>CAVSUY010000022.1:0-620104 GCA_963731035.1 uncultured Gammaproteobacteria bacterium
ATACCTTCGTCCCGCCCTCGGGCTCGGCGATATTCCCGAAGTCCACGAGGTTCCATTTCATGGACTTGTTCCGATATATCCGTTTCCTCTTCCGGGGGTAGTCGCCCACGTCGTGATCCAGTCGCCGGCCCACGACTATGCTCTTGAGAAAATGGGTCTTGGCCACGCCTTCGTAGGCGTCTATCTCTTCCTTGGTCAGAATGTACTTATCGACCATATTTGCGTCTCATTCTGTCAGGACTCCGGCGGCGCCCCGCCCTCGCGGGTACGGCGCTCGATGAAAGACTGCAGGCGCTCGGCCACGCCTTCGCAGGCGGCCGGCGGCACGTACTCGGCCAGCCGGGCCTGCCAGATGTCATGGGCCCGGCGCATGGCGTCCTTGGCCCCGGCCTCGGTCCAGGTACCGAAGTTCGCGGTCTCGCTGACCACCGGCTCATAGAACGCCGTGCGGTAGCGCTTCATGGTATGGGCGGTGGAGAAGAAGTGCCCGCCAGGCTGCACGTCCGCCAGGGCGTCCATGCCGATGGCGTCGTCATCGGCGGGGGTTGGGCTGCACAGCTCGGCGATGCCCTGAACCGCCTCCATGTCGCAGATCATCTTCTCGAACCCAAAGGTCAGGCCGCCTTCGAGCCAGCCCGCGCAATGAATGACATGGGTGGCGCCCGCCAGCACCGCGCCCCACAGGCTCATGACGGTCTCGCCGGCGCCCTGGGCGTCCGCCAGGTTCGAGGACGTGCCCGCCGCGGAGCGCCACGGCAGGCCGAGAAGGCGCGCGAGCTGGCCGGTACCGAGCTGCATCTTGACGTGCTCCGGCGTCCCGAAAGCCGGCGACCCGGATTTCATGTCCACATTGGAGCTGAAGCCGCCGTTCATCACCGGGGCTCCGGGCCGGGCGAGCTGGGTCAGGGCGATGGCCGCCATGGCCTCGGCGTGCTGCAGGGTCAACGCCCCGGCCGCGGTCACCGGCGCCATGGCACCGGCCAGGCAGAACGGCGTCACGATACTGTGCTGGCCGTGCCGGGCGAAATCGATCAACGCCTGGGCCATGGGAATATCGATCTGCCGCGGCGAGTTGGTGTTGACGATGGTGGTGCACCATGCCTCCCGTTGAAACCGTTCCTCGTCGATATCGTAGGCCAGCCGGAACATCTCGAAGCAATCCAGCACCTGCGCCCGCCCGCGGGCGTAGACAAAGGAATGCTTGTCCGTCAGCGAGAGCTGCGACTGGGTAAAGGCATAGTGGCGCAGGTGCGCCGGCACGTCCTGGGGCTCGACGTGGGGGCCGTTCTGGTGCAGCACATCGAAACCCTCGGTGACCTTCAGGATCTCCTCGAAGTCGCCCAGCGTACCCGGCCGGCGACCGCGCTCCAGATCCGTGGCATTCGGACAGCCCGAGCCGGCCTGGAAGTTCAGGGCGCCCTCTTCACAGATCATATCCCGGCTGGAATCCGCCGCATGCAGGCGATACGACCGGGGTGCGAGCCGAAGTGCCTCTTCCACGATGTCCCGGCCGATCCGGACCATCTCCGTGTCGTCGTCCACCAGCGCCCCCGCCTGCGCGAACAGCGCCCGGGCCTCCGGCAGAAGGATACGGAGGCCGAGCTCTTCCAGGACCCGCAGGGCACTGTCGTGAATGGCCTGCACGCGATCCTCGGGGAACGCGTTCTGGGGTGTAAACGGGTTGCGCAGTTGCTTGTAGTGAGTCGGCCGCGTTACCCGCTCACCGCCGGGGTCGTTCGACCGCCTGCGTCGCTTTGCCCGAGGGTTCTCAGCCGTATGGATCGTGTGCTCCCCCCGAAGGTGTGGATAGATAGCAGTCGCCGGTCACTTCCAGTGTACAAGGAAATCTTTGCCACGCAAGCTTGACCCCAACCGCGCGGGTGACATCAAAACCTCATGTCTATGACTTTGATCGCCCGGTACCTATTGCTGTGCCGGCGAGGACCAGAACCGCGGAATACGGAAAATAGATCTGTCCCCATTTCTATTTATCCCGCATCGCAGAGAAGTCCTGACAGTTCGGCGATCTGTGCCGGCGTGTTGTAGAGATGAGGCGAGATGCGCACGGCTCCTGCGCGCATCGCCACCCGTATCCCCGCGTCGCTCAGTCTTTCTTCCAATGCGGACAGACGCCCGCTATCCGGATGTGTAAGCAGGACGAGAGTGGAGCGCCCGGGCGAGGGTTCCGACGGGCTGATAAGCCGGAAATCCGTCTCCGCGACAGTGTCCACGAGAGCTTGCACGAGCGTCTGATCGTACACTTCTACGTTTGCCGCCCCCAATCGGAGCAGGAGCTCCACGGACTCCGCAAAGGCGGTGAAGTTAAAGAAATTTGCCGTCCCGAAAATATCGAGCTCCGCTGCTGAACTGAGAGGTCCCACCGTGAGGTCACCAAGGTCGCGAGCGAGATCGTCCGCGCTCAGCATCGACAGCCAATAGGCCTTGGTACGCTGCAAACGATCCAGCAGCGCGGGCGCCAACCAACAGAATCCAGTTCCATATGGGCCGCACAGCCATTTGAAGCCCACACACGTAAGGGCATCGATGGGATGACCCGTGACGTCCAAGGCGCGGGCTCCAACCGCCTGCGAGCCGTTCAGAACGAACAGAACGTCGTGCGCACGGCAAATATCGCCGAGCGAATCAAGGTCGATTGCGTGGCCCGAGAAGGAATGAACCCATGTGGTGCAGAACAAGCGGGTCCTTGGCGTAATCGCCGCGCGCAGCTCACCAGGGGACAGCACCTTCCCCTCAGGTCGCAGTCGGCGCACCGCCACTCCGAAGCGCTGTTCGAGCATCAGCCATGGGAGGATATCCGACGGAAAGTCGGTCGCCATGACGATCACTTCGTCGCCCTGCCGCCAAGGCAGGGCGTTGGCGATCAGATGCAGTCCATAAGAGGCGCTGTTCGCCAGAGCGATCTCATCCCCGCGGCTCCCTATCAGCCGCGCCAGCGCGTCGCGCAGACGGCGCGGAACCGCCGTGAATCGCGTATTCGTCAGTTCCTCCGGAGTCACCTTCCATTCCACGGCCTGCCTCGCCGCCGATGCAGCCTTGATTGGCAGCGCGCCCTGATGGGCCGTGTTCAGCCAGACAGAACTTCCGAGACCGAAATGACTCCAATAGCCGGCCGTCATTGCACGCTCCGGCCGACCGCGCATCGATCTCCGCGGCATCGGCCATGATCACAGTTTCTGCACAAACGCCATGCCTGCAGCCGATCTTGCGCGGCGCCATCCAGAAGCTGTTCAAGGATCCCCGCAAGGCGGCTGGCGTCTCTTTGCGAAAGGCTCGCCAAGCGTTGATCGATCAAAGACATTTGCGCACGAAGCAACTGCCTCGCGCGAGCGCGCCCCTGCTCTGTCAGGTGCAGCGCCACGTTCCGGCGGTCTGCTCCAACCTCGCGCACCACGTCGTTTGCCGCTTCCAGACGATCGATCACCCGCACCGCCCCGGAATGCGAAAGCCCGAACATCGTTGCGATGTCTCGGATCGATGCACCTGGATGCGCTTGAATGGCCAGAAGCATCGTGCTGTCGGGTTCCGGTCGCGCCCCTCCACCGGGTGGAGGCTCCAGAATCCAGTTCGAAAACGCACAAACGAGGTTTCTCAGCGTTGTCATGACATGCCTCATTTATATGATCCGATCATATGACTGGATCATATGATCGCTTAGACCTGACGTCAAACGGCATTCGGCCGATATCCGCCAACAGGGTAAGGTGTGTCCCGGTCCCGTCGCTGACGGGCATACGGACCCTTCACACCGATTCGGACGTAAGCCTTTGAAATAGTGGATTTTTAAACTGAATAACTGTACGTTTGTACAGTCTACCAAAAGGGATCCCACCATGACGCACGCCGCGGCACTACCCACCGATCATGAAAGAAAACCGCTGCAAACCCTGGCCGACGAAATCAGCGAGTTGTCCGCGCATATCGCCGCCGCCACCTACCGTTTCCTGATCCTGATCCGCGAGTTCGACGAGCGCGAGGGCTGGGAAGGGCCGGGCCTGAAGTCCTGCGCCCATTGGCTCAACTGGAAATGCGGCATCGGCATGGGCGCCGCACGGGAGAAGGTCCGCGCCGCCCACGCCCTCACGGACCTGCCCCCGATCAGCGACGCGTTTCGCACCGGACGGATCAGTTTCTCCAAGGTCCGTGCCATGACGCGCGTGGCGACGCCGGGGAATGAGGAGTATCTGCTCATGATCGCGGAGCACGGCACGGCCTCCCATGTCGAGCGCCTGGTTCAGGGCTACCGAAGCGTCAAGCGGGCCGAGGCGCTGGAGGCGGAGAACCTGCGCCATGACCTGCGGGAGTTGAACTGGTTCGTCGACGACGACGGCAGCTATGTGCTCAAGGCCCGGCTGACCCCCGAGCGAGGGGCGCGAGTCGTGCAGGCACTGAGCACGGCGATGGATGCCGCAATGGATGGCCCAATGGATGGCGAGTCCGAGGAACACAAAAACGTTTCCGCGGAAACGTCCCGGCACCTCGCCTGTGACAGCGGCGTGGTCCAATGGCTGGAAGCCGCCGATGGCACTACCCTGGACGTGGGGCGCCGCACCCGAAGTATTCCCCCTGCCCTGCGGCGGGCCCTGGAGCGACGCGATCAGGGGTGCCGTTTCCCGGCTGCACCAGCAAGCGCTTTGTCGACGCCCACCACATCCGTCATTGGACCGACGGCGGCGAGACCAGGCTCAACAACCTCGTGCTGCTATGTCGCCACCACCACCGCCTGGTGCACGAAGGCGGCTACGCGGTCAGGATGGACTCGGACAGTGAACCGTTCTTCACGCACCAGGCCGGCGACATCATCCCCACAGAACCCGATACGCGTTTCCGCGGAAACGTGTTTGCACTCACCACGCGAAATCGTCGCGCCGGATTGCGTATCGATCCGCGAACCCCCGTTCCCGACTGGTACGGCGAGTCGATGGATGATTCGATGGCGGTGGAGGGATTGTTGCAGCGGGAATAGGCTCAAGCGCCTGTGTGGAGCGTGCCCACTGCACCGTCTGTCCCGCCGCCCAGGAAAGAGATTCGGTATCCTGTCCCCGGAACTCGCTACGCGGCGGGCCGTCCCGTGAACTCGATCTCGCCTCCAGGCAGCATGTAGAGCACCAGCGAGCGGCCTCCCTTCACCGTGGGAAAGTGGTCCGATCCCGCTTCGAAGACGCACCAGCCGCGTGGATGACCATTGAACCGCGCGTCCTCGTCCACCGGCATCACCATGCAGATCTCGCCGTTGGGATGCCGATGATGGGGGCCGACAATGTTCTCCAGGTCAACCACGTCGACACTCAGACCATGGGTCTCACGGGCAGGCTCGATGACACGGCCGAATCGCCGTCCCTGCTCGCCCTGAGCGCACATCCAGCCCGCGGAGATGGCCGCGTGGCAAGCTTCTTCGATGCCACGGAAGATTTCCCCATCCTGAGGAAACTGGGAGTTCAGTAGCTGTGCCAGGCTTTGATCCACCGGCTTGTCCGCGACCGCGTTCAGCACGGGTTCGAGCAGGGGTTGAAATTCCTGGACGTTCATAGGGCAGCGTCACCTCCGGTGCTATGCCATAGTGATTGCAGTCTCCGTAAAGTACCAGCATTCTGGTCCGAATCAAAAAAACAGCAAGAAAACAAGGACAGACCACGGTTCCGTCCACGACTACGTCGGTGTATGCGCTCAATCTGGCGGTAAGCATCGAATATTAGCAACAAATGCTCTCTGACCCTGTTTTTCTACTGTTTTTCTAAGCCGAATCATGCGGCAACACTGGATACACTTCGAAATAGCTTGCAAGCGCCTGTTCACTGCCGCAGACGTAGAGGACGTCGCCTTCGGCGATGGTGAAGTCCTCTTCAAACTCCACGAACACCGCGGTGCCGCGCCCAACGGCGACAATCTGGCATCCGGTCTTTTCGCGCACGCCCGCCCGCCACGGATGGTTGCCTACAAGTCGATCGGCATCCGCGCTCACGACCCTGAGGCTCGGCTCGACACTGACGTAATCCTCACCCAGCAGATGGTATACGAGCAATCGCCCGGACACCTGCCCGACGGAAAGGGCAAAGTCGACGCCCAGGCGATGCAGCCGTTCTACACTCTGGTCGAGATTGACACGCGCATACAAAGGCACGTCGGGCGCGTAGTCGCGGAGTATGGCCGCGGCAAAAAGAGATTCGCTGTCATTGCCGATGGTAAGAATGACGGCACGGGCATTGCGAATGTCGGCGGTCTTCAGCGTCTGCTGGCGTAGCAGATTGCCCACGATGTCGACACCGTCTTCCGCCCTGTCATTGACGACAAGAACCTCTTCGCCGGCGTCGCGCAGCAATTCCGCAACCTTGGCGCCGACTTCGCCGTAACCCGCCACGACGAGAGGCCCATCGAGAGGCGTTGCCGTGGCAAGTTCGCCAAGTCGCGCGAGCGCGGGGTGGCTGCCAATGGCAATGAGAATAGAACGGGCATACAAACGCGTGTCGCCGTTCGGCTGATCGATGAGCTTCCCGTCGTTCCACAGACCAATCACCGTCGCGCCCATCGTTTCACGAATTCCGACTTCTTCCAGCGTGCGCCCCGCCAGACGACTGTCGGCAGTGACGCGAAGCTGCGCCACCGCGATGTTGGCGCCGATTTGCTGCACGCCGCTGACACTGGGGTTTATCCGCTGGCTGGCGCGGGCGGCGAGTGCCGCAGCCAGTACATGCCGCGGCGTGAACACGACGTTCGCCCCAGCTTGAGTCATGGCGTGGCGGTGCAGCGGGTCCTCCGCGAGCGCAACCACCTGCCCTTCGAAACCAACTTCGCGGGCGGCCATGGTCAGAATCGCGTTTTCGTCGTCGCTGCCATTGGCCACCAGCGCCTGGGCACCTGTGAGTTGACCGGCCTGGAAGCGATCTTCATTCAAGTCCATGAGTATTACTTTGTGACCGCGTTCCAACAAGCGCCGCGCCACGGGTTCTTCGGACTCGACGATCAGGTACGGCCTATGGAAACTCCGCAGTTCTGCCACCAAGGAGGCAACCGGTGGCCCGTATTGGAATATCAGGATCTCCCCCTCGAGATGCGGCAAGGCCCGCGGCACCCGGGCCTCGAACCGTTCCTCGAAGAAGGGCAGGACGTAAACAGGGAGGATCATGAAGATCAGGAACAGACCCGCGAACTGGACGAGGATGACGAACAGCACCATGCGCGGGTCCTGCCAATGCGCATCCTGGCCGTAACCGGTCGTGGTCAGGGTCTCCGCCGCCCATTCGAGACTTTCCCAGATGGTGCGGGCATGTCCCTCGAGATGGGCCATGCCCTCCATGTAGACAAAAGCGAATACCACGAGCGACAGCGGTACCATGGCGAGCAGCAATAACAACCGTTGTGTCGGACGACGCATCGCACGGCCCCACGCCGGAATTGTTGGAATTGGGGTAAGTCTACCACCAAGCCGTGCAGCGCCCGGTGGCACTTGCCGGGAGAGGATACGGGGAACTCTCCGCCAGTAATTGTCACGACGCCGCTCGCTATCCCGAGCAAGCGATCCGGGGCCACCCTCGGCGATTTCGAGCCACCCGACTTTACGCAGGGATGCACGAGGGGAAAATGGGAATGGACCTTCTTTGACTGCGGATCTTGTTCTCGAATATCAGGAACAAATGCTCTCTGACCCGGTTTTCACAAAATAACTTGGAACACGGCTAAAATCGCCGCTGAAGACTGGTGGAATATCTATGACCAAACAAAATCTG
Organism: uncultured Gammaproteobacteria bacterium; assembly: GCA_963731035.1. Taxonomy (GTDB): domain Bacteria; phylum Pseudomonadota; class Gammaproteobacteria; order Arenicellales; family JAANXG01; genus JAANXG01. The sequence continues at coordinate 7,743 of CAVSUY010000022.1, forward strand.
AAATTCCTGGACCAGCTGTTTCCCGAGTCTGGCGGAGAGGCGTTTATCAATGATTGGTGGCTCAAGAGATATACTCTCCAGCACGGTGAAGTGTCGCGCTTGCCATCTTGTTTGCAAGCTCCGGACGGAGCAGTTGCCGGTATACATTGCCTTGAAAACTGGCGCAAAGGCGACCTTTTTGATGTCGCCGTGGTTGACGACATCGACTATACCCAATACACGGTTCGCGACTTGCCTCCGATGGCGTTATATCGAGTTGGCGCACCTGTAATGCTAAGTAACCCTCATTATCGCAACAATGAACTTGCCGATTGGGTGACCGGAGTCAGCAGTGAACTCGGTATCGCCAACGAATTTGTGACAGTTAATGCCTGGTTCGCGCGAAAGTCCTACGGACTAGGCATGCACTACGACCCAGGTGAAGTCATCCTGATTCAACTGGTTGGCAACAAACGAATGCAAATTTGTACTAATCAATTCACGACGATGCCGGATACACAATATGAGCTCTGCAAGCCCTGCGAGCAGAGCGAGTTGCCGCTCTTTGCCAATGGGTTTCCAGAGGGTGAACTGGAAGGCACGGAGGAAATAGAGCTGTACCCCGGGTCCGTACTGGCCATGCCGCGCGGCACTTGGCATAACTCTCTGGCGATGGATTCAGAATCGATTGCCCTCGCTCTGTTCTTTCGCACGCCGACAGTCGTAAGCCTTGTAATTTCATACTTGCGGGAATTCTTACGGCAGGATCCACTCTGGCGTACGCCCTTGTTCGGCCTCAAACTGGAAGGTGACAACAGTAAAGATATCCAAGGAGCAATGGACACTATATCAACCAGTTTGCAAACTCTTGACAAGTATATCCATGCCATTCACCCGGAGCAGGTGATCGCTCATGCAGAACCGGTGATCAGCCGTATTCATCGACTGAAACAGGCGCCCTATTCGCTTCAGCGGCTACCTGAAGCCAGTTTATCGATCAAGGCAACGAACAGCGACGCCTGTCAGATAGTCATCCACGCTCGACTGAACATGCAACAGACCAAAACCAGCGAGATGGAACTGGATAGCAGCGTAGTCGGAGCACTGGAATGGATATCCGAACATCCAGCGCGATTTACAATAAAGGAAATTGCTTCAGCGTGCCCGGAATTACCTTTGGATCATATCGAAGGTTTGATTGACGTACTTCTGGAAACAAACTATTTGGCACTTCTGCCTTTCCCATCAATCCAACCCAATGACGGTTTCTCGAGTTCAGTTGGGGAGCAAAACTGAATCAATTCCCGATTGATCCCATTCCTCAAGACTTGCCATTTTCAATCCCAATAAGTCATACCGAACCATGAGATAGCCGTCGGCTCTCCTTCTCAAGGCATAAGGGTGGCTGCAAATCAAGTCCTGCGCCATCAACCCTACGTGAGTTTTCTTCGTCGGATCGTTCTTATATTGGAATCGATACAGCTGAATTCCATTTTCCGTAACGGATAAAGCCTCAATTTCAGTCTTCAGTCGGATGTCACTCGCGTTTCCGGCATTTCCGGCATTCCCCGCGTTTCCAGCATTCCCGGCGTTTCCAGTCGAGTCAGAACTCTCGCTGGTTTGAGCATGGGCCGGGAGAATGACAGAGTCAATAACAGGTTTCTTCCACCCATTGGTTACTTGAGCAGTTGCCGTCATGACCAATGCACTACTTCCGGCCGTCCGCATCAAACGGCGGCGTTGCAATTGTTTTTTATTCATCGCTATATCCCCCACAATCTCAGTTTCTGGAACTGACGTTATAGAAGGTATGGCACCGCTGGTCAACCTTGGTAAAAAAACAGGTACTGACCACGGTCCGTCCACGACTACGCCAGTGTATGCGCTCATACTGGCGGTCAGCATCCAATATCAGAAACGATATGCTCTCTGACCCGGTTTCTGAGCAGAAAGTGGATCTGTTCCCTCTCTCGCACGAATTGTGGTCAGGCATTCAGCCCCCATACGGTATCGAGAACTGTTCGCAGCGCCCTGGTACCGGACGAGGAAAAAAGCCACCCGAGGATCCCGCAATTGATAACAACCGTCCCCCAGAACACGATCTGAAACGACCGCTTCCTGGACTTGTGACGAAGCAGCCTTTGCGCCGCCAACGCACCCGGCCAACCGCCCACCAGGGCGAACAGGTGCAAGGTGCTCTCCTGGGTCCGCCAGCGATCATTCCTGGCGGCGGACTTGTCGAGCGCATAGGCGACAAATGCCACGACGCTGGCGGTGCAGTACAGCCCAAGGACGGCAATCGGCAATTTGCCCGGCGAATACCGCCCCCGCCACGAATACCAGGAACCCGCCGGCCAGCACGAGCGGGATGCCACTGCGGCCGGATGATGCGTCCGACGGCAATCTCTCGCCAGCGAAAGCAACGCGCTCGGCCTGTGCCCGTCCCTTGGCGTCGGTCCGGAGCTCGTAGGTCACGACCTCGTCGCCGGCGGGTCTTCGCTGGCGGTTTGCAAACGACTTGATGTGAACGAAGACCTGCTGCCCACCGCCGTTGGGGGCGATGAAGCCAAAGCCCCTGTCGTCCTTCCAGCTTGTCATTCTGCCCTTGTGTCGCATACTCGCTCCTCCCGAAGGCTCTGGACGGACGCCGCGCCCGGCCTGACCTGATCCCAAGCTAAGGCCGACTAACCGAGTCTGCTACCGCAACCACAGGTTGCAACCTGGTGTTCGGTATACTGTCCCCGGAACACGAGACCGGGGACAGTATATTGAGTTCCTTCTGCGGCAGCAGGACGGTTTGCAAGAAGCAAGTCGTCCCGACCAATCCGGTATACTGTCCCCAGAACTACTCTTCCTCGCGCCGTGCTGCCGCCATCAGCCGCTTGCATCAATTGCTCTCCGAGGAGTCCTATGGCGCATGTCGTCGCTCGGAATCAAATATAAGGAACAAATGGTCCTCCGGGCCACGGAACAGTGATAGCCGCCTCGCCGCTCAACTCTGGCGGGGTGAAGATGTAGCAATCTTCCAAGTGGTTGGAAGGGCCAGGACTACTCCTTTCAACAGCTTGCGACGGCTTCGCCGAGTCATGCGAGTTGCTCCATCCTGCGTACTCATCTGGTTTCATCTGACGCCCGGCCTGATCTCTGAATATTGGGAACAAATGCTCTCTGACCCGGCTTTTGTTCCGGGAGGAGGGTCAATTCGAAGGGCCACAGGCGCCATCTTCGCAACTCCACGGTCCCGTCACGACCTGCCCGCCTCCCGGGGTAATGGTGCCGTCGGGAATCGAGACGGTGGCGAACAGGTTGTTGCAATCCAGACTGGTCGTGGTGTACGTGAGCGTCTCGCTCGAGCACTCGGTCGATATGGTTATGGTATGAGTGTCAAAACCACGTCTCGCCTGAGTGGCGGGAAGCACCAGTACTTAGCCTGGCTACCCACATGATTATGCCAACGAGTATGTACGGGCTCTTCGATACATCATCGGCTCTATTGAGCACACCCAACACCGCCCCGCAAAGGACCGCTGCCCCACGCACTGGCAGAGATGATGGCCGTGTAGAACAATGCAAGAATCAATATTGCACCAATGTCTTCCATATCGCCAGGGCAGATACTAATCTCTTGAGAGAAGTTTGCACACGACTACCCAACAATGGCAATATACCTAACGCGAATGCGATATCCGTGGCAGCGGGAATTGCCCAACCCTGTGCGTCAGCGCATCACCGACGTTGATGACACGTAGATCCCCGCCGGGACAAGCATCCCCCCAAGAGCATCGATCCCTGGATGAATAATATTCTTTACGTCAGATAGCTCACCTGCTATGTGTTCCCGCTTCTACTCCAGACTGACACGGTCGAAAAAGACCGCCATGACGCGATCGTTAATCCAAAGCACCAGAGGCTTCGCGATTTCATCAGTCCCGATACGCACTTCCACGGCAGTCGACAGAAGCTGGCGATAATACGTGTCGAGGCGGGAATTGGCAGCGACCAGCGCCACTAGGGCGGCGAAGATCAGGATGATTCCGCCGGCGGACTCTTTCTTCAGGAATTCCGACATTATTTATCGATGTTCGCGCTTGCCGGGAACAGTATATCAACTTCGTCTGCTTCGCGACGGCCGCGATTCCGTATGCGGAACTCAACCCTATCCGCGCTCGACGCGCACCTTCTCGAGTCAAGAATCGGGTTCATGGTGCCTCCGGTTCTCGGAAAAGGATCCAACGCAAACTCTGCATTGATGTAGTTGGACATGTTCCTTTGCGCAAGTCCTTGGAAAGTAGACTCTTCAAATAAAATACTGTACATTTGTACAGTATTCAAAAAGGATCCCACCATGACGCACGCCGCGGCACTACCCACCGATCACGAACGCAAACCGCTGCAAACCCTGGCCGACGAAATCACCGAGTTGTCCGCGCATATCGCCGCCGCCACCTATCGCTTCCTGATCCTGATCCGCGAGTTCGACGAGCGCGAGGGCTGGGAAGGGCCGGGCCTCAAGTCCTGCGCCCATTGGCTCAACTGGCAATGCGGCATCGGCCTGGGCGCCGCCCGAGAGAAAGTCCGCGTCGCCCACGCCCTCACGGACCTGCCCCGGATCAGTGACGCGTTTCGCACCGGACGGATCAGCTTCTCCAAGGTCCGCGCCATGACGCGCGTGGCGACGCCGGAGAACGAGGAGTATCTGCTCATGATCGCCGAGCACGGCACGGCCGCCCATGTCGAGCGCCTGGTCCGGGGCTACCGGAGCGTCAAGCGGACCGAGGCGCTGGAGGCGGAGAATCTTCGCCATGACCTGCGGGAGCTGTGCTGGTTCATCGACGACGACGGCAGCTACGTGCTCAAGGCCCGGCTGACCCCCGAGCAAGGAGCACGAGTCGTGCAGGCCCTGAATGCCGGCGATGGAAGCCCAATCGGATGGCGAGTCCGAGGAGCACAAAAACGTTTCCGCGGAAACGCCCATCGCCTCACGCCGCGCCGACGCCCTGGAACGCGTCGCCGAAGGATTCCTCGCCGGCGGAGACGCAGGCCAACACCGGCGGCGACCGCTGCACCCTCCATATCCATACCGACATCGACACCCTGCGCGCCGACGGCGAAGGCGCGGAAGCCGAGCTGGCCTCAGGCGGACGCGTTTGTGCGGAAACGTCGAGACGGCTCGCTTGCGATAGCGGCGTGGTCCGGTGGCTGGAGGCCGCCGACGGCACCACCCTGGACGTGGGCCGCCGCACCCGCAGTATTCCCCCTGCCCTGCGGCGGGCCCTGGCGCGCCGCGATCAGGGCTGCCGTTTCCCCGGCTGCACCAGCGAGCGCTTTGTCGACGCCCACCACATCCACCACTGGGCCGACGGCGGCGAAACCCGGCTCGACAACCTCGTGCTCCTATGTCGCCACCACCACCGCCTGGTGCACGAAGGCGGCTATGCGGTCAGGATGGACTCGGGCAGTGAGCCCATCTTCACCGACCAGGCCGGTGAAACCATCCCCACCGGACCCGATACACGTTTCCGCGGAAACGTCTTCGCGCTCACCACCCGCAATCGCCGAGCCGGGCTGCGCATCGACCCGCAAACCCCCATTCCCGCCTGGGATGGCGAGCCGATGGACGATTCGATGGCAGTGGAGGGGTTGCTGCACTGGGACTGAGCTGGCGGTCCTGCAATTGATCAGGTTTCCTTCATCCGAACATACAGCTGGCCCGCAGCGCTGCCGTCGCCGCTCCTCCGGTTGTCAACTTCCAGATACGCCTGATCACGTACCAGGTCGCCAAGCTTCTTGTAACCAAAGTTGCGGGAGTCGAACGACGGATCGTTCTTGTTCACGAGGCTTCCAACCGTCCCAAGGTTTGCCCACCCATCTTCCTGAGCAGTGGAGGAAATCGCCGAGGTAAGCAGCTCCCGCAGCTTGCTTTCGTCCGCCTTCCCGGGTTTGGTCTTCTTCTCCGACTCTCCGAGAATTTCGGTGAAGATGAACTTGTCGCACGCCGCCACGAAGGGTTTAGGAGTCTTCTTCTCCCCAAAGCCATAGACAGCCAGCCCGGCCTCGCGCATGCGTGTTGCAAGGCGAGTGAAATCGCTGTCGGACGAGACCAGACAGACCCCATCTATCTTCCCCCCATGGAGAAGATCCATGGCGTCGATGATCAGCGCCGAGTCCGTGGCATTCTTTCCGGTCGTGTACCGGAATTGCTGAATCGGTTGGACGGCATGAACATGCAGCACATCCTTCCAGCCATTCAGATTCGGCGTCGTCCAATCGCCGTACGCTCGTTTCACCGTCGCCGTTCCATACCTGGCGACTTCCCCGAGTATCTCCCCTATTGCCGATGCTTGCGCATTATCCGCGTCAAACAGTACGGCCAGGTTTGAGGTTTCTGAAGCACTCATACGAACGACCTCATGCCGATGGCTTTGATAGCCAGGTGCCTGTTCCTGCGACGGAACATCGTTCTGATCCCATTTCCCCGCTGGCAATCTTTATTCATTGTGGGTCCCTATCCAAGGGATTGACGGATCTACGCCCAGAAAGGTCTTCGTTTCCGTGAGGCTCTGCTCTATGAGTCGACGAGATTCCTCGGATGCTTGCGTACCTGGGGAAACAGCCTCTGGAATATTCGCCTTCGCTTCCACCAGCAGTACCCGCCCGTCAGCAGTGCGACCAAGCGCATCCCACTGCGGCCCGCGATTCGGCCATCGCCAGCGCTCGATTCGGCAAAGTGATGCCAACCCGATCCAGGAAATCCTGATCTCCGTACTCCGCATAATCATCCTCGACCAGGGGCGAGACCCATTCGATTTCGCTTGGTCCGAGTCGGCAGGCAGCGGATATCTCTCCGTTCAAGGTGTCCGGATGGTCGTTCACCGCCGCACGAATCCACCTGAGACTTCCTCTCGCTGTGCTGCTGCCATCAGTGGCTCGCATCGATCGCTCTCCGAGCAGCCCTATGACGCATGTCGTCGCTCAGAATCAAATATTAGGAACAAATGCTCTCTGACCCCGTCCTTCTCTGGGCTTTTCGTTTTCAGCCATCTTGTGACTCCTGAAACGCCTAAAACGCCTAGGTTCAGCGGCGTTTGAGGCGACGGCCGCTTTTGCGGTGGCAAAAATGGGCGGCGGCCCAAACGTCCGCTGCAACGATTTGTTGGGCGTCAGATCCGCAGGGCTTAGGTTTTCATCTGAGTCGCGACGCTGATGGTCGGACTGAACAATCGATAACGCGGGTGGCGATTACATGCGCGGAGTTGTCCGGGTTTTTGGCCAACGTCTCGATGAATTCGCGTGTTCTTTCTAAGTCGTTTGATTTCGGTTCTGAAAAGTAGCGTCCCGCTTCATCCTTGAACCACATCAGGATGAAGATACCGTGCGAACATGGGATTGAGTCCATGTAGCGCGGGAGCTGGCGGGTGACTCCCGCTTTCACCTCTTTGTGGTGGGCCAGCTTAAATTCCGCCGCAACTGACACGAGTTCGGATTTGGTGTTTGTCGTGGAAAAGCGAAAGTCCAACGAGCCAGAGCCCTCGTAACTCTCCCTTATGACGTGAACACCAAATGGTTCCAAAGCCATTTGCAGAAAAACATGCAGAGTTGGCTGTATTTCTGTCTCGTTCTTGGGAATTCTCGGTATGTCTAGCTTTTCGCCGTCAACATCAATCGTCCGGGAGCCATCCCAGAAGGGTTCGACCAATCTACGTGTTTCAAAATGATGAACCAACACCTTGTCGATCGCGGATGTCACCAATGACTGCAACTCTGGTTCATTAGATGGAGGCGAAGAATGCTGAGCTTTGAGAGCTGCGAGGGCAACGGTAACGCTGTCACGGGCATCGCCTAGGTAGTATTCCTCCGTGGCGTTCTTGAAAGCGGCTGGTGTCGTAACCAAGCTGACAGTCCGGGCTAGAAGACGTTGCTCGGATTTAAGGCCGTGAGTTGTAACTAGAGCTGTGACCTCATCAGCCGATATGGGTCTGCCATTGTTGAGTCTAAGTTCCTTAATCGCTCGATTTGTTGCGGAAAGGGCGACAAGCTTTTCCGGCATTGGATCAGGGCCCAGGATATCCATACGCTCACGATCCTCATCAGTGATAGGCGTATCGGGTGCACGTATGGTGTCGCCATCAACGCGCACGGGAAAGCACGCCTCCACCGCGACGCAAGGGTAATGACCCCGGTTATCCAACAAATGGCGCGTCGGTACGAACGCCCTTCCTTTCTCGTCAGCAGCTAGAACGAGATCCTTCGAAGCTTGATATATGGGATCCTCGTCCTCGCTTCTTACAAGTAGGAAACGAATTCTCGCGTCACCTAGTCGAGTTTGTACCTGGCAGGTGCCCGGTTCAAAGCCTTCCGGAGTGAAAGGGGCCACAAACCATACGCACGACCCGATACTTGCAGGTTCAGCAGCAGCTACTTCGTCACGAGAGCCCTGAGTGAGATGCATCGACTGAATGTCGAAGGGAATATCAAAGCGGGACCGTGCCGACATCGCTACGCGCTCACTTCATTGACTCGGGGTCGGGCCGACGTCCAAGGATACCGATGAGTCACGCTTGAGGGCGACCGAGCGGAGCGGCAGCGAAGGGAGCGAGCGGTCAAGCGTCGGACTCCATCGCCCTTGTTGGGTTTCCACTGCTTCTTTCATCAAAGAGCGCCTGGATCTCTGAAAAGGCAGACAATGCATTAATTGATCGCCGAAGAAATCTCTCCGCCTCTTCGTAATTCTGTGTCCGTATCTTATCGGAGGCTTCGCGCAGATTGTCCCTAACCGTATTAGCCCAAATAGCGTACCTACTAAAAGTGGCTCCACCCTCATCAGCCTGATTCAGGGCTGCACGGGCTAAACGAGGAAAGAGCGGATCCACGCCGCCATCCGGAAATACTGTCGACACAACGATCTCTTCATCCGTGTCGTGTCGATCTAGGATTTCTTGTATTTGATTCTCTACATCCATAGCTCTCAGGAGACCCAGCAGTGAATTGGGCAGAGTTCGTAGATCCCGTAATAGGCAGAGTTCCTGACTCGGGTGCTAGCGAGATTCCGAGCGGGTCCGGTCGCGGCGCGGGTGCTGCGGGTCGTGGTTCGTGATCGAATGGAGAGGTCCTTGCGGTGTCAAGCTGTCCTCTGTGTTACGGGGCGATGAAATGTTTGCTGAGCTTCAGGCCTTGGCTTTGGTAGCTGGATTTCAGGTCCTGGCCGTAGACTTTGTGTGGGGGTTCGGCCAGGGGTTCGTAGATTAGGCGGCCTACTATTTGGCCGTGTTCTATTACGAAGGGGACTTCGAAGGATCTGACTTCGAGGACGGCTCTGGAGCCTTCGCCGCCGGCGGCGGCGTCGCCGAAGCCGGGGTCGAAGAAGCCGGCGTAGTGGACTCGGAATTCGCCGACGAGGGTGTCGTAGGCGATCATTTCGGCGGCGTAGTGGGTGGGGACGCGGACGGCTTCCTTGCTGGCGAGGATGTAGAACTCGCCGGGGTCGAGGATGAGGCTGGGGCCGTTGCTGCGGTGGATGGGCTCCCAGAAGTCCTCGGCCTGGTAGTGGTTCTTCTTGTCCATGTCGATGAGGCCGGCGTGGGACTTGGCGCGGTAGCCGATGAGGCCGGTATGCGGGTCGCCGGCGACGTCGACGGTGATGGGGACGCCGTTCTTGATGTCTTCCTGGGTCAGCTCGGCGTCGACGATCTTGAGCTCTTCCTGCAGTCGGATGTGCTCGGCGTCGGAGCGGGTGGCGATGCCGCGGCGCACGCGGAGCTGGTTGAGGCGCGAGCCGGCGCGGACCAGCACGCTGAAGGTGCGCGGGGCGATCTCGGCGTACAGGGGGCCGGCGTAGCCGGGCTTGACCTGGTCGAACTCGACGCCATGGTCGGTGATGAGCCGGGTGAAGACGTCGAGGCGGCCGGTGGAGCTTTTCGGGTTGCCGATGGCGCTGTGGTCCGGGGGCAGGTTGACCGATTCCATGAGGGGCACGATGTAGACGCAGTCGCGCTCCAGCACGGCGCCGTTGGTGAGGTCGAACTCGTGCATGGTGAGGGCCTTGATCCGGTCCTGCACGGTGTTGTGCTTGCCCGGGAGGAAGCTGGCGCGGACGCGGTAGGCTTTGTGGCCGAGGCGCAGGTCCAGGCTGGCGGGTTGGATCTGGTCGTCGGCGATGGGGTCGGTGGCTTTGAGGGCGCCGGTGTGGATCAGGGCGACGATGGATTGGGACGGGAGGACGCCTTTGGGTTGGGGGTCCATTTTGGGGGCTGGGTGGTCCGTCATTGGTGGGCGTGGGGTGTGTTGGCTGTGGTGCCTGGGTTTTGAGTTGATCGCGACTGAAGTCGCTCCTACGGGGGGCTTCGTTCATCAGGCGGCGAGGTCTATGAGCTCGTTTCTTATGTGGCCGTGTTTTTGTTTGACCAGATCCAGGACTTCGGGGGAGCCCTCGAGCTCGTAGCTGAGGTTGTGGATGTCGGTGCCCTTAATCAGGATGCGCAGGGGATTGTGGCAGTCGGGGATCTGGACGTCGGCGAACTTCTGCTTGACCTGGCGGGCGGCTCTCAGGAGCACTGCTTTTTGGACGCTGTCGCCTATGAAGCAGGGGTCGAGCTTGCGGCCGGCCAGTTCGTAGTGGATTTCCAGCATTGGCGTTTCAGTTCTGTGTTGGTTGGTATCGCATAGAGATAAAAATGCTCCCTCCCCCATGCGTCGAGGGAGGGAGTACTGCTAGGTCCATCCTTGGACGAGGAGGAACGGGGTTCCCCTGCCAATCTTTCTTGGGCAATTCTGTCGGTTCCGTCAGCCGCACTTGGATTCGCCGCAGTTGAGGCAGGTGAGGCAGCCGTCGAGTTGGACCATGGCCTTGGTGTGGCACTTGGTGCACAGGGTGGCGCCGCTGGGGAACTCGGCGTCGCCCTCCTCGTCGTCGGCCTCTTCCTCGGCCTCTTTTAGGGCCTTTTTGTGGGCTTCTCCCCGGGCGCCCGTGGCCCGCTCGTACTTGGTGCGGGCTTCCTCGACGTGCGTCTGCTGGTTCTCGTCCAGGCTCGGCTTTTCGAGGAGGCCGATGCTGATCAAGTGCTGCTCGATGACGGTGCCGAGCTCGGCCACCAGGGACGGCATGTAGCGGCCGCCTTTCTTGAAGTAGCCGCCGCGCGGGTCGAAGACCGAGTGCAGCTCTTCCACCAGGAAGGTGACGTCGCCGCCCTTGCGGAATACCGCCGACATGATGCGCGTGAGGGCGACGATCCACTGGAAGTGGTCCATGTTCTTGGAGTTGATGAAGACCTCGAAGGGACGGCGCAGCTCGTGCTCGGTGCCCTCGTTGAGGACGATGTCGTTGATGGTGACGTACATCGCGTGCTCGGACTGCGGGGTCTTGATCTTGTAGGTGGAGCCGCGCAGCACCGGCGGGCGCGCCACCTGCTCGTGCATCTGCACGACTTCGGCACGCTCGGGGTCGCGCTTGGGCTCGGCGGCCGGTTTGGGCGCAGCCTCGGGCTCCGCCTGCCGGGCTTCCGGGGGTTCGTTCTGCAGGACTTTGTAGTCCACGATGGGTTTTTCGATTTTGATGGCCATGTCTTGTCTCTAAACTTTAAAACTTGCCGTAGTAGCCTTCTTTCAAGGCTTCGAACAGGTTGGCAGCGGTGTGGGTCTCGCCGTCGTACTCGATTTCCTCGTTGCCGCGGGCGCTGACCGTGGTGCCGTCCTTGAGGGTGAACTCGTAGACGGTGTTCTCGAGGTCCTTGTCCTTGACCAGCACGCCCTGGAACGCTTCCGGGTTGAATCGGAAGGTGGTGCAGCCTTTGAGGCCGCTTTCGTAGGCGTACAGGTAGATATCCTTGAAGTCCTCGAAGGGATAGTCGGTCGGCACGTTGGCGGTCTTGGAGATCGACGAGTCGATCCACTTCTGGGCCGCGGCCTGGATGTCCACGTGCTGCTTGGGGCTGATGTCGTCGGCGGTGATGAAATAGTCCGGCAGGCGCTTGTCCGGGTCGTCCGAGAACGGCTCGGCCTTGCCGTTGATGTGATGCTTGTAGGCCAGCATCTCCATGGAGTGAACGGTCACCTTCTCCTTGGATTTGCGGCCCTCGCGGATGACGTTGCGCGAGTACTGGTGCGCGAAGCTCGGCTCGATGCCGTTGCTGGCGTTGTTGGCCAGCGACAGCGAGATGGTGCCGGTGGGCGCGATGGAGCTGTGGTGGGTGAAGCGTGCGCCGGCCTCGGCGATCTCGCTCACCAGGTCCGGATCGGCCTCGGCGAGCTGGCGCATGTAGCGGCTGTACTTCGCGATCAGCACCCTGCCCTTCACGGTGTCGCCGGCCTGGTAGCCGTCGCTCTCCAGTTCCGGGCGCTTGCGCAGCATCTCCGCGGTGATGGTGAAGTCATCGTCCATGATGGGCGCCGGTCCTTTTTCCCGGGCCAGGGCGACCCCCTCACGCCAGCCCGCGAGGGCCATCTCGCGGGTCACGCGCTCGGTGAACTCGAGCGAATCGGATTCACCGTACTTCATGCGCAGCATGGTGAGGGTCGAGCCCAGGCCGAGATAACCCATGCCGTGCCGGCGCTTGTACTCGATCTCGTGGCGTTGCTGCCCGAGCGGCAAGCCGTTGATCTCGACCACGTTGTCCAGCATCCGGGTAAACACGCTGACGACGTCTCGGAATTCATCCCAGTCGAAGCGCGCATCGTCCGTAAACGGATCGCGCACGAACTTGGTGAGGTTTACCGAACCCAGAAGGCATGAGCCATACTCCGGAAGAGGCTGCTCTCCGCAGGGATTGGTCGCACGGATGTTCTCGCAGAACCAGTTGTTGTTCATCTCGTTGACGCGGTCGATCAGGACGAAGCCCGGCTCGGCGTAGTCGTAGGTCGACGCCATGATCATGTCCCACAGGCGGCGGGCCTTGATGGGCTTGTAGACCCGGCACGCCACCAGTCCCTCGTCGTTGCTCACGTAGCCGCGCCTGGTGGGCCACTCTCGCCAAACGATGTCCTCGGCCTGCATGGCCTCGGGGTTATCCCGCAATTCCTTCTCGTCGACCGGGAAGATCAGCTTCCACATGCGGTCGTGCTTGACCGCCTCCATGAAGTCGCGGCTGATCAGCAGCGACAGATTGAACTGGCGCAGGCGGCCGTTCTCGCGCTTGGCGCGCACGAAGTCCTTCACGTCCGGATGGGCAACGTCGAAGGTGGCCATCTGCGCGCCGCGCCGGCCGCCGGCGGAGGACACGGTGAAGCACATCTTGTCGTAGATATCCATGAACGAAAGCGGGCCGGAGGTGTGGGCACCGGCGCCGGAGACGTAGGCGCCCCTGGGGCGCAGGGTCGAGAACTCGTAGCCGATGCCGCAGCCGGCCTTGAGCGTCAGTCCTGCCTCGTGGACCCGCTGCAGGATGCCGTCCATCGAGTCCTGCACCGTGCCGGACACGGTGCAGTTGATGGTGGAGGTGGCGGGCTTGTGGTCCCAGGCGCCGGCGTTGGAAACGATGCGGCCGGCCGGGATAGCGCCGCGGCGCAGGGCCCAGGTGAAGCGCTCGTACCAGTGCTCCTTCTTTGTCTCGTCCGACTCCACGTCGGCGAGGGCCCGGGCGACGCGCTTGTAGGTGCCGTCGAGGTCCTCGTCGATGGGGTGCCCGGACTTGCTCTTCAGGCGATACTTCTTGTCCCAGATGTCCAGCGACGCTTCCTGGAGGGGAAGATCTTTCTTCGACTCTTTGTCGGCCGCCGGTAACTGTACGCTGCTCATGTGATTCGGTCTCTCCGTATGCTGCTTTTGTCTGTTTTTTCAACGTGTTGCAGAGGAACGGAGTGCAGCCTTGGCCGGCGACTCGAGCGTTGCGACCTGTCTGCCACCCTTCCCCACTTCGGGCCGCGGCCCCTGGTTGAACCCACAACATATTGGGGTTTCATGCGACTCAAATCATAAGATAATGGGATTTTGGGGTGGATGCAAGGGCCATTTGTCGGGCTGGTGGAGGGCTTCGACAGCGCTCCGGGGTGGCGGAATATTTTCTTGTGAAATCAAGGGGTTGTTGGTGTCATTTGCCGTTGTTCACCCCCTCACCCTGACTCCCTCCCTGGAGGGGAGAGGGATTGGCTCCCGGCTCCCCTTCGAGGGGGTGACGCCATGGCTCGATCCCCCAACCTTGAAAACCACTACTTCACCCCGCACTCCAGACGTTCAGCCCATCGCGTCACCGGCCGGACCCACCGACGCCGCACGGGGCTGTCGTATTACCTGCTCACCCTTGGATATGCGGGCGACGTATGCTCGTCCGGCGGAATAAGAACCAACATGGCCGACCCCAAACAAACACGCGACCTGGGCCTCATCCTCCTGCTCGGCCTGCTGACGGCGGCAGCCCCGTTGTCCATCGACATGTACCTGCCCGCCCTGCCCCAGTTGCGCACGGATTTCGGGGTGGGCGAGGCGGCGGTGCAGCGCAGTCTCAGCAGCTTCTTCCTGGGGCTGGCGGTGGGCCAGCTTCTGCTCGGGCCGCTGTCCGATCGCTTCGGGCGCCGGGTCGTGCTCCAGATCGGGCTGGCGATGTACCTGGTGGGCTCGGTGCTGTGCCTGGCCAGCGACGGCATCGCCGTGCTGGTCGCGGCGCGCTGCTTTCAGGGCCTGGGCGGCGCGGTGGGACCGGTGATCTCCAGGGCCATCGTCCGCGACCGCTTTCACGGTCCCCAGGCGGCGCGGGTGATGTCCTTCGTCATCATGGTGATGGGCGCGGCGCCCCTGCTGGCGCCGCCCATAGGCGGCATCGTCGTGACATGGTCGGGATGGCGGACCATCTTCTGGATCCTCACGGCTTATGCGCTGCTGGCCCTGGTGCTGGTGACCTGGCGGCTGGCGGAAACCAATCCCGAGTCGCGCCGCCAGGGCGTGCACCTGTGGTCCCGCTTCCAGGCCTACGCGACGGTGCTGTCGAAGCCCTACGCCGTCGCCCAGCTATTGATCGGCGGCCTCACCTTCGGCGGCCTGTTCGCTTTCATCGCCGGGGCGCCGTTCGTGTTCATGGACCGCTTCGGAATTGCGGCTGATCATTTCGGCTTCTACTTCGCCGCCAATGTCGTCGGCATGCTGGTGATCACCTATCTCAACGGCCGGCTGGTGCTGCGTTATGGCACCGCCCGGCTGCAGCGGCTCGGCCTCACCGTGTCGGCGGCGGCCGGCGTGGCGCTGGCGGCGATGGCGCTGGCCGGCAAGCCCGGGCTGGTGAGCGTCACCTTACTGCTGATTGCGACGGTATCGATGATCGGGTTCATCGCCGGCAATACCGTGGCCAACCTGCTGGACCTGTTTCCGAACAACGCGGGGGCGGCGTCGGCGCTGTTCGGGGTGTTTCAGTTTACGATGGGCGCCGCGACCTCCGCCCTGGTGGGGATGGTTTCGGATGATCCCGTCACGGCGATGGGGGTGGTGCTGGCGATTACCGGGTGCGGGGCGTTGGGGGTGCAGCGGTTGTGTGCTTATCTCGGGGCGCGGGTGGTTTCCTCGGATTTGCCTTAAGGATGGGGTTTGTCAGTGGGGTGGTGTGGCTTGTTGCCGCTTCCCCCTCATCCTGACCTTCTCCCCCAAGGGGGAGAAGGGACAATACTCCCTCTCCCGCTTGCGGGAGAGGGTCGGGGTGAGGGCTGTTGGGGTGAGGGTGTTGAGCTATCAGGCGGTCTGCGTCAGGCACGCCCCCGTGCCGGCCAGACCGCAGTAGCCGCCGGGGTTCTTCTCCAGATACTGCTGATGGAAATCCTCGGCGTAGTAGAAGGCCGGGGCGTCCAGGATCTCGGTAGTAATGTCGCCGTAGCGCCGTTCCTTCAATGCCTGCTGGAACTCCTGTCGCGAAGCCTCGGCGGCGGCCCGTTGGGCATCGTTGTGCACGTAGATGGCGGAGCGGTACTGGGTACCCACGTCGTTGCCCTGGCGCATGCCCTGAGTGGGATCGTGGGACTCCCAGAACAGCTTGAGCAAGGTCTGGTAGCTGACCTGCGCGGGATCGTAGACTACCAGCACTACCTCGGTGTGCCCGGTCATGCCGCTGCAGACTTCTTTATAGGTCGGGTTGCGGGTGTAGCCGCCGGCGTAGCCCACGGCGGTGGTGTACACGCCCGGCAGCTTCCAGAACTCGCGCTCCGCGCCCCAGAAGCAGCCCATCCCGAACACCGCCTGCTCCATCCCGTCGGGGAACGGGCCCTTGAGGGGCGTGCCCAGCACGCAGTGCCGGTCCGGGACCGACATTTGCTCGTCGCGGCCCGGCAGGGCGTCAGTCTCGGCGGGGATGGATGTCTTCTTGTCGAACCAGTGCATGAGGCCTCGTTTGATCATGGTCGGTGGTTGCCGTCGTCGAAAGTCTATCACCCGGTGTCACAAATTGATCCGCGGAAGCGGCCTGAAGTTCCCCTGCGGCCGGCGTGTCACCGGGCGGCCGCCTCCCCCTCCGCCGTCTTGTGGCGGTATTCCTCGGATTCCTTGAGAATCCGCTCGATGTCCACCAGGGCCATCTCGCCGCTCTCCAGCAGCCCGGCATAGGTGAAATAGCCCGAGTGGTCGATGTCCCGCCCGAGCAGCTCGCGGTAGAGCCGGTTCAGCTCGTGGTAGTAGGGGCGGATTCCGGCCACGGCTCAGACCCCGCCCCTGCACGCCAGCGGCTTGCCGGAGCTGCGGCCGGTCCACTGCTCCCCCAGCAGCGCCATGATGGTGGGCACCACATCGAAGGTGCTGCGCCGTCCATAGTCGCCTGGCGCTATGCCGTCGGCGACAAGCCATGCCGCACCAAAGCCGCGGTGTCCGCCGGGCCGGCGCCACGGCGCCGGCCCGACGCGGCCGTAGTCCGGGTGATCGATCGCCACCGTGGGAGATTTCCAGCGCACTTTCAGATCGCAGTCGGTGGCGTCGAGGCGCAAAGGGTCCGGCCCGTCGTAGCGACGTACGTGGTCGACCACCGTCTCCCCGGTCTGGTGGTCGCGGCACTTCATCAGGGTGTCGACGAGGTGCTCGCAAAGCGCTCCGTACTGCTCTAGCGGCACCCTGCCCTGGCGCTCGCGCCCGCGCAGGTTGATCCGGATCCTGCCGTCGTAGAGTGACGGCAGGGCGAAGGCGTCCATCATGTGCCAGGCCGGCTGGTAGTGCGCCGCAGGCATGAAAGCCAGATTGCCGAGGTCGTTCGCGTCGGGTGCGGCAAACTGCTCCGGCAGCGTGATCTGCCGGTTCACCGTTTGTGACCAATCCGCGCCCGGCGCCAGCATCGCGGCAGGGTCCGCGCCATGCCAATCCGCACGCGGTTCGAACGCGGGGCATCCGAAGGCGCGGCGGAACATGAGCTCCGGCAACAACAGCATGCTGGAGACGTCGGAGCGATTGCCTCCCATGCCGTGCGGCGAGAACACCAGCAGGTCGACGCCCGGAAACTCCGCCCGGAGTTCGCCCAGCACACTGTCGGCTGCCCGGAACACCGCGCGTATGCCCTCGCCCGCGACGACCGCCGAGGGCGCCGCGTGCAGGGGATGCCCGCGATCGACACCGTGCCATAAGCCCTCCACCGCGGAATGGAATTCGCCCATGGTCACCATGGCCAGATCCCAACTGGTAAAGCGCTCGCTGAACAGCCAACGGCAGATCTCGCCGCGGCGACGCACCGACTCGGCCAGTAGTCTGCCCATCTCGGCCGCGCGCTCGACGCTGGGCCACACGAAACCGTAGATCC
Organism: uncultured Gammaproteobacteria bacterium; assembly: GCA_963731035.1. Classification (GTDB taxonomy): domain Bacteria; phylum Pseudomonadota; class Gammaproteobacteria; order Arenicellales; family JAANXG01; genus JAANXG01. The sequence goes on from CAVSUY010000022.1 coordinate 25,403, forward strand.
AGTCGCGTGCTGGATAGTCGCCGAAGCGGCCCGCGATTTCCCGTTCCAGGGACACCGGCTTGGAACGCCGCGGCGTTCCGGGATCATGCGCGCCCCAGCTTGTGAGGCCGGAGACGTTGCGGGTGCCGGCGAGATCGAAATACGGGACATCGAAGACCACGGTATGGGCCTCCAGGCCGTCGACGAAAGTACGCTCCCGGGTGCCGCGCTGGCGGGTGCGATAGGTGTCGACATCGAAATCGATGGCGGAGAAGCGGCCGTAATCCGCCGGCGCATACCCGGTGCTGAAGTGCTCCCAGGCCAGGCCGGTCAACAAGGCATCACCGTGGTCGAGCTCGAAACGCGCGCTGTCTTCGTGAAGTGCCTTGAATCCCGGCAACTCGCCCGCGGCGACCATCTCGTCGGCCAGCGAAGCGACAAAACCGTCCAGGCACACCACCAGCAGCGGCCGGGTCTTCTTCCTGCGCCGCGCCCGGTAGTGGCCGGGCACGACCTCCCAGGCCAGCCGGCGGCCGTCCTCGACGGCGCCCTGGTGCAGCTCCGCCAGCCACTGCGAGGGCGGTGTATCGACAGCCAGGTGCGCGCGCCGAGAACCAAACAGCCGGTCCAGCGCGTCACCCGAGACCGCGGCGACGGCCGCGTCCGGGTCGCCGTCCACGTCCAGCAGCTCGTCCAGGAAGCCGTCGCCGAGACCGTGGTCGTAGAGCCAGCGGAGGGTCTGGCGTTCCGGTCCGATCCAATTCTCCACCCCGGCCGGCGGCAGCCACAGTCCGCAGGCGCCGTCCCCGGTGAGTCTGCGGAATATGCACTGCTCGTCGCCGCCGCGCAGCACCGTGCCGGGCTGTCGCCCGAGCCGGGGGTCGAAGCGCAGACGCTCGAAAGTGCCGGCGCGAAACGCCATGTTGGCACCGAAGGGCAAGAACGCCGCGCCCTCGCCCAGCTCCGCGAATTCCGCGCTGGGATCGATGTGGGCGAATACCTCCGGGAAAAGCCGGGCCGCGGTCCCGGTCCAGGGCGGAGGTTCGCCTTCGAACCGGGCGCGCACCGGACCGCCGAAAAACGAGAACTGCGGCCAGTACCGGAACGCGCGTTCGTACACGGACAGCCAGTTGTCGGGCACGGCCACATCGTCGTCGGTCCACAGCGTGTGGCGATGGGGACCGATCCACTCGATAGCCCGGTTGCGGGCCCGGGCATGGCCGGGCTCGGGCTCGTGGAGCAGCGTGAGGGGCAGAGTCGCTTCGAATTCACGCACCACGCGCCGGGTAGCGTCGGCGTGAGCACCGCCATCGTCGTTGTTGTCCACAATCACGACTTCCCAGTTCAGGTCGCCCGGCACCTGCATCCCCGACAGGGACTGCAGCAGCCTGGCCAGTGGCCGCGGGCGGTCGCGGGTGCAGACCACGATCGAGATCATGGATGCGGTACCGGGGCCGGCATCGGGCACCACGAATTCCACCGGCTCGGTCGACGCCGCCGGGGCGGACATGGCACTGTTCGATCTGGAAGATGGTACCGACCGGGCGCCGGCACCGGCTCTATGACGCATCGAATCGACAGGACTCGTTTGTTGACCACCGATCAATTACCATCATTCACTCCGAAAGATCAATCCGGGAAACCCATGAAGTTCCTGAAACGCTTAATCCTGTTGTTACTCCTGCTGATCCTCATCCTGATCGGCATCGGCTACGAGCTGCCGGACACGGCCCACGTGGAGCGCAGCATTCGCATCGACGCACCGCCCGAGACCGTGTTCCCCTACGTCAGCGACTTCAGGAAGTTCAATGAGTGGTCGCCGTGGGCGCAGAAGGATCCCGACATGAAATACACTTTCGGCGGGCCTGAATCGGGTGTGGGGGCGACCATGACCTGGCACAGCAATGACCCGGACATCGGCAACGGCAGCAACCTGATCACCCAGAGCAAGCCGCCGCACCACGTAGCCAGCCGGCTGGAGCTCGGTGCAGAAGCGACCACGGCAACATCCTACTTCAACATCACGCCCGTGAGCGGCGGCAGCAAAGTGACCTGGGGCTTCGATACCGAGTTCGGCAACAACCTGATCGCACGCTACTTCGGCCTGATGATGGACCGTTGGGTCGGCGGCGAGTACGACACGGGACTCCAGAACCTCAAGACCCTGGTGGAGAAGAAAGATGCCTGAGCTCGGACATGTGGTTTTTTACGTACGCGATCTTCAGCGATCCGTGGATTTTTATCGCGACGCCGTCGGCCTGACGTTCAAGGGCAAAATCTTCGATGGACGTGCCGGCATGCTGACCGGCGGCCGCACCCATCACGAGCTGCTGTTGATCGAAGTGGATGATGCGCCCGGTCCGATGCAGGGCCGCCGCATCGGCCTGTATCACACCGGCTGGAAGATCGGCGAGTCGCTGGACGAGCTGCGCGCCAAGAAAGCGCAGCTCGAGAAGCTCGGCTACGGCATCGACGGCCAGTCCGACCACACCGTGAGCCAGAGCTTGTACCTGCGCGATCCCGACGGCAACGAGGTGGAGCTGTTCGTGGATGATCCAAGCTATGACTGGAAGAATCGCGAGGAGTGGATGGAGGCGCCGGTGTTGCCGCTGGAGTTGTGAGGAATCGCGGCTGAAGCCGCTCCTACAATCCGGGGTTCACCGTGGTGCCGATCCCGGGATCGCAGGAGCGGCTTCAGCCGCTATTGCCGAGGAACACGACATATGAGAATACTGAAATCGCTCATCCCGGCCATCGCGCTGCTCGCGGCCTGGTCATGCGCCGGTCCCGCCTCCGCGTCGGACACGGGCCCCGCCATCGCCACCTTCGCCGGCGGATGCTTCTGGTGCATGGAGCCGCCTTTCGAAAAGCTGGATGGCGTCGTCTCCGTCACGTCCGGCTACACCGGCGGCCACACTGTGAACCCCACCTACGAAGAGGTCTCCGCCGGCGGCACCGGCCATGCCGAGTCGGTGGAGATCAAGTACGACCCCGCCAGGATCAGCTATCAACAGTTGCTGGACGTGTTCTGGGTGAACCACGACCCGACCACCAACACGGGCCAGTTCTGCGACCATGGCAACCAGTATCGCCCGGCGATTTTCTACCACGACGCCGAGCAGAAGCGTCTCGCCGAGGCGTCGAGGCAGAAGATCGAGGATACCCACCCGTTCCCGGTGCTGACCGAGATCACGCCGGCGACGGAGTTCTATCCCGCGGAGGAATATCACCAGGGCTACTACAAGAAGAATCCCCTCAGGTACAAATTTTATCGCTATACCTGCGGGCGCGACGCCCGCTTGAAGGAGCTGTGGGGCGAGGCGGCGGCCCACTAGCACGGCGCGGGTATTGACCACGGTTCACGCCGGTCGCGGCTGCAGGCCGCTCCTGTAACCCGAAGGTCACCGTGGCACCAATTACGGGGTTGCAGGAGCGGCTTTAGCCACGATGATCCGGGAACCGGTACCGATCGCGACTGAAGTCGCTCCTACGATCCGTGGTTCAATGCGGGCGCGTCAGTCTTGCAGCGCCTCTCGCGGGTCGTAGTAGGTGTAGCCGAGATCGTCGGCGACTTCCCTGTAGACCACCTTGCCCTTGTAAACGTTCAAGCCGTTGAGTAGATGCGGATTGTCCAGCAGGGCCTGCTTGTAGCCCTTGTCGGCGATGTTCAACAAGTGCGGCAGGGTGACGTTGTTCAGCGCGTAAGTGGAGGTGAGCGGTACCCCGCCGGGCATGTTGGCCACGCAGTAGTGCACTACGTCGTGCACGACGTACGTGGGATGCGAATGAGTGGTCGCCCTGGAAGTCTCAAAGCAGCCTCCCTGGTCGATGGCGACGTCGACGATCACCGCGCCGGCTTTCATCTCCTTGACCATTTCCTCGGTCACGAGCTTGGGCGCCGCGGCCCCAGGGATGAGAACGCCGCCGATGACGAGGTCCGCGTCCCGAACGTGCTGCTCGATGGCCTCGGTCGTGGAGAACACGGTGGTGGTGGTGCGGCCGAACTGCTGCCAGTGGGACTCCAGCACCTCCGGATTGCGATCGATGACCCACACGTCCGCGCCCATGCCGACGGCGATGAAGGTCGCATGCTTGCCCACGACCCCCGCCCCGATGACCACGACCTTGGCCGGATGCACGCCCGGCACGCCGCCGAGCAGCATGCCGAGACCACCGTGGGGATGCTCCAGGCAGTAGGCACCCGCCTGCACCGCCATGCGCCCGGCCACCTTGGACATGGGCGCGAGCAGCGGCAGGCCGCCGTAGGGAGAGGTCACGGTTTCGTAAGCAATACAGACTGCGCCGCTGTTCACCAGGTCCTTGGTCTGCTCGGGATCGGGCGCGAGGTGCAGGTAGGTATAAAGGATCTGGTTCTCGCGCAGCATGGCGCGCTCCACCGCCTGGGGCTCCTTGACCTTCACGATCATGTCGGCCCGGGCAAAGATCTCCTCGGCGCTGTCGATGATCTGCGCCCCGGCGTTGCGATAGTCTTCGTCGCTGGATCGAATACCCTCGCCGGCGTTGGCCTGCACCAGCACCTCGTGGCCATGCGTCACGGCTTCGCGCACGCTCGAGGGTGCCATGCCTACGCGGTATTCGTTGTCTTTGATTTCCTTGGGTACGCCAATCAGCATGATTCGTCTCCGGGGCAATTGATAAAGGCCGGCGTGCTGCTTGCCGGCCTTCGGGTGAACATTTTCGGTATGCGCAATGTTAGGGCGTTGCACGCCCGTGTACCAGAGGCGGCGGGCGGCGGGGACCCGGTTGCGGGCCCGGCAACGACGTTTGTGTGCGTTTTATGTAGAAAGATCTTCTTGAGCCGGCTCGAGGCTCGATTCTTCCCGCAAACGACGCTCGCTTGTCCCCAAGACCGATGTCACGGCCGCAAGGGACCGGCTACGTCCCTTCCGTGGGGCCGGGCTTCGCGGTTGCCTCGGAAAGAGTTTCCAGCGGCGCACAAAGAATAGAAAAAAACGTCTGCCGCTCGACGGTGCCGGAATGTTCCGCCGGGCTGGAGCACAGGCGCCTTCCTTTGTGTCAAAATGAGCCGAAGCCACAACGGCGTGTAAGACCCATGAAACTCGACCAAGACAATATGTACAACTACTGGATGCCGTTCACCGGCAACCGAGACTTCAAATCCGAGCCCAGGATCATGGTCCGGGGCGAAGGTGTTTACGTGTGGAACCAGAACGGGGACCGGGTGCTGGACGGCTCGTCGGGATTATTCTGCTGCGCCGCCGGCCACAGCCGGCGGGAGATCGCCGACGCCGTCTACGAGCAGATGAAAGAGCTCGCCTACGCACCGCCGTTCCAGGTCGCGCAGCCCAAGGCCTTCGAGCTGGCTCGCCGGGTGGCGGCGCTGACGCCGGCGGACCTGGACCACGTGTTCTTCGTGAACTCCGGCTCGGAGTCCGTGGACACGGCGATGAAGATCGCCTATGCGTATCACTATGCGCGCGGCGAGGGCCAGCGGATCCGCTTCGCCTCCCGGGAACGCGCCTACCACGGGGTCAACATGGGCGGCGTTTCCTTGAGCGGCATGATTAAGAACCGTCAGGCCTTCGGTCCCGGCCTGCCGGGCGTTGCCCACATGCGGCACACCTGGCTGCCGGAGCACCGGATGGTCAGGGGCCAGCCCGAAGCCGGCGCCGAGCTGGCGGACGACCTGGATCGCATCGCCATGAACTTCGGGCCCGATACCATTGCCGCCTGCGTGGTGGAACCCATCGCCGGCTCCACCGGGTGCCTGGTGCCGCCCAAGGGCTACCTGGAGCGGCTGCGGGAGATCTGCGACCGGCACGGCATACTGCTGATATTTGACGAGGTGATCTGCGGCTTCGGGCGCACCGGCAAGCCTTTTGCTTCCGACAGCTTCGGTGTGGTGCCCGACATCATGACCATGGCCAAGGCGCTCACCAATGCCGCCCAGCCCATGGGTGCGGTGGCAGTGAACAACAAGGTCCACGATGCCATCATGAACGCGGCCCCGGGCAAGTCCATCGAGCTGTTCCACGGCTATACCTACTCCGCCCACCCGGCGGCCTGCGCCGCGGGGCTCGCCACCCTGGACATCTATGAAAAAGAGAAGCTGTTCGACAAGGCGGCCGGGCTGTCGGGGTACTTCCTGGATTCGATCTTCGCCCTGCAGGAGCTGCCGGTGGTCAACGACATCCGCGGCTACGGTCTGATCGCGGCCTTCGAGTTGAAACCTGGCGACGCTCCCGGCGCCCGCGGCTTGGAGGTGCAAAAGCGACTGTTCAAGGCCGGCCTGCACGTCAAGTTCACCGGCGACACCGGCATCCCCGCTCCACCGTTCGTGAGCGAGAAAGGGCATATCGACGAGATGTGCGGGATTCTGCGCGAGGTGCTGGGGGAGTATTGAGGCTCCGGAGGGAGCCAAACGTCAATCGCGGCTGGCGGCAATTGCTCCCGGCAATATGCCGCACTTCCTCCGTCCGTGGAGGTCGAAGCCGCTCCTGCAATCCCGGGCCAATCGCGGTGCTGATCCCTGGATCGTAGGAGCGGCTTTAGCCGCGATTCCTCCTTACTCACGCCAGAACGGTTTCCGATACTCCCGATACGCGTCGAGCCGGCTGATCCCAATGTCTTTCAGGAGGTGCTCCGGCATCTCCAGCAGCTCCCGGCGCTCGACGGCGCGCTTGTGCCACTCGGACAGGCGGTCCATGGCACGAAGAACCCGTTCGAACAGGGAAACCCGCACGGTGGGCCGGTCGCACAGATCGTCAAAGCAGATATCAGTCGTGGTCATGGCTTATCTCCATTAGTATTTGCAATAGTGGCATGGGCGGTATTGCCCTGCTGAGATGCGTTATATGCCTTGTATTCAGGCTTCACAAACCATATATTTTGCGTTGATTCATTAGTACAACTAATACTACCGCGACCACCTGTGAAACTGCCCCCGCTCGCTCCCCTTCGGGCCTTCGAGGCCGCCGCCCGCCACTTGAGCTTCACGCGGGCCGCCGAGGAACTGCACGTGACCCAGGGCGCGATCAGCCAGCAAGTCAAGCAGCTCGAGGAATACCTCGGGTTCGCCCTGTTCCACCGCCGGCCCCGCAAACTGGCACTCACCGCGGAAGGCGGCGCCTTTCAGGAGGTGGTCGGCAACGCCCTGCGGCAGATCTCGGACAAGGCGGAATCATTGAAGTCGTCGCGGGACAGCGGACCCGTCACCGTGAGCGTGGTGCCGTCGTTCGCCGCCAAGTGGCTGATTCCCCGGCTCACGGCATTCCGGCAGGCCCATCCTGATATACCGGTACGAGTGGATGCCAACCATGACCGGGTCGACCTGCGCGACGGCGAGGTGGACCTGGCGGTGCGCTTCACCTGGCGGAAATTTCCCGACCTGCACTCGGTGGAGCTGTTCCGGGACCGGGTGTTCCCTGTCTGCAGCCCCGATCTGGTTCGCGAGGGTCGTGCACCCCGCACTTTGGAGGACCTGGCCAACGTGGTGCTGCTGCACGACAACGCGACGATGTGGGATGAAAGCGCCTGCGATTGGGAGTACTGGGCCAGGGCCGTCGGCTTGAAAAACATCGATGTGCGCAGCGGACCCGGATTCACCCAGGGCGACATGGTGCTGCAGGCCGCCATGCTCGGGGACGGCGTGGCGCTGACCCGCAGCTCGCTGGCCGAGTTGGACCTCGCATCGGGGCGCCTGGTGAAACCCCTGGACATCAGCATACCCTGCCCGTGGGCGCACTATGTCGTGTGCCTCGAAGAGTCGTTGGACCGCCCCAATATCAGGGCGTTCTATGACTGGCTGCTCGCCGAAGGATCGAGGGTCGCGCCTGTCTACGACAAGAGCTGAGCGGTCGAGCCGCCGCGTTGCCTATCCGCCTCCGGACCACCTCCAGGGAACGTTCAACGCCTGCCGCGAGAATCCCGGAGACCGCCAGGATCAAGGGCAGCGAAGACAACACCAGCCCTGCCCCGTGCCGGCTGACTCCGATCCCCAGGGCGTGGTACAGATAGAAGACGGTCAGGCCCGCCAGAAAGTGCACCAGGTATATGGGGTAACTCAGATCACCGAGGCGCTTATCGAAGCGCCGGGTGAGCCATGAGGAAGGCTTTATCTCGGACAGGCCCGCTACCGCCAGGCTGCACAGCACGTAGTTCGAGTAGAAGAATATTCCCGTTGACCGACCGGTCAGCCAGCCGCCCAGCCAGTTCGCAAGTATGATCCCGACCAACACCAATGGAACCCAGGCTCCCGTCAAGTCGAGAGCTCGCCTGAAGTATTGCGGGATCGAAGCACCGAAATGAAAGATCAAGGCGCCGGTGGCGAAAGGGAGAGACGCGGAAGGGATTGCGAAGTACTGGTAAGGCCAGCCGAACTGAGCCGTCACAGCGACGACATGGTAGGCGACGCTTGCGGCAAACCATACGATCACTGACTTTTTCGTCTTCGACAACCCGAGACCGATCAGGATATAGAAGCACAGCTCGACGGTCAGCGCCCAGGCCGGGGGTATCAAACGGGGAGCCGCCCTGGCCGGGAAGAAGATCAGGATATTCCGAGCGAGCTCGTCGACACTACCGGGGAGATAGAGAGTCGGGCGATAAGCGGTGGCAAACTGCTCTCCCACCAGCGCGATCAATAAGGCGGAAAGGCCGATGGACAGCCAATAGATCGGATAGATCCGGAGAAACCTGTTCAGTAGATAGCGAGCCGCGCCGGCCGGGGTGTGACCGTAGTCCCGGTGCATGATGCAACTCATGAGATAGCCGCTCAGCACGTAGAATCCGAACACGGCGTACGCGCCCATCCGTGGCGCCCCGCCAAGGTGCTGGGCGACCACCATCAACGCCAACGCGGTGCGGAACGTGCCGAACATTACACGGCGGACCGTCGGGTCGCGCTAGCCGAGAATATCGAAGGTCCCTCCATCCGACAGGATGGTGCCTTCGCCGATTTCGTAGCGCAGCCCCGTATTCAGGATCCGTATATCCATGGTGCCGGCACAGCCCCTCCCGATCACGAGCTTGTTGTGGCTGCCGCGAACCCAGATCCGCGATCCCTTGCGAAATACGACGTCGTCGCCGATCTCGACCCGGTTGTCGTGGCCCACGAGCTCGAGACGGGCGCCCGACTCTATGCGGACATTCCGCCCGATGCTCACGACGTTCGCGAATCCCCTGGCCTTGACCTCCAGCGAGCCCGCCACTTTGCCGGATTGGCATGTGACGCGATTGTCCTCGGAGCTCGAGTCCATGGTCACGCCCTCGACGCATGCAGCCGTAGCGGGATCTGCGGCATCCTCGCTCTCGCCCGCTCTGAGAATGCGCGGCCAGAGTCCGGAGCCGGGCGAGAATCTGTCCAGAAAACTCCGCGCATCTTCCTTGAGCGCCGGCACCACCTCGCGCAGAGCTTCGCCATCCCAGTCTACCGGTGTATCGGCAAACGGACGCCGCAGCCCGAGTTCCTTCAGAAGGGGATCAATGTGGTCGGGAGGTATCCTATCCAGCGCCTGGGCGATCTCCGGGAACTTCCCGCGTTTTCGGAAGTGCCGCATGCGCTGCGTATCGTAGAGCTTCTCCCTCCCTTCGTTCAGGCGGATGTCACATTCGGGTATTTCAACATCCGGATCCACGCCCAGAAAATCGAAACATCCCCGCAATACCATTCTTGGGTCCGCGGCGAGATGCTCGAGAAACACGACGTGTATCCGCCCCTCGTCCATGTGGTCGAGATAGTTGCGGATCCGCTTCCAGTAGAAAGCATTCTCGAGAATCGACTCGTCTGTACGGGTGGCACAACCCAGAGAGTATGGCGCCAATACGCCGTAGAGATGGCCGCTGTGATGAATCTCCTTGTACGCAGCCTCCACCCGGTCGATGGGATCGCGGGCAATGAAGATCAGCTTCATTCCTGGATAGTGATGCAGCATCCGCTCCCGGGAGACGCGTTCGAATTCAAAATCCGTGTAGCAGGTGCTGCATTCCCCGAGCAACACGCCGGGCCGGGCATCCTTGAATCTTTCCGCGTATCCCGACCAATGGCTTAGGTAGTCCTCTTTGGGAAAGAAACAGAATTCCTTGAGACCCTCCCCCGTCGGCATGAAGAGCTGCGGATGACGCGAGAGCAGCTCGGTCAGGGTGGTAGTTCCACACTTGCTGAAACCCGGAACGATGAAATCGACGTGAATCGGAGGGCGCGTCATCTCACGAGCTCACTGGTCACGGTATTCGAACCGGTATCGAAAGGTCTCGATGTCATCAGCGTACATCTCGGCGACCCGGTTGCGCGTCTCATCCGTATAGTAATCGCTGTAGTGCCTGGCGTTGCCGCGCCGGTTGCTGCGGGAGATCAGGCGCTCGTAGACGTCATCCATACCCAGGGAGTACAAGTACGGTCTCAAGGTAAGCTGGAGATCTTCCAGACGCAGAATTCTATCCACCATCAGTTCGCCGTCCCCGTCGCCCGCGTAGTGCCGTGTGTCGTAGGCGCCGTACTTTCGCCAGCGCACCGAGTCTTCACCGCCTCCCCCGGGGCCCTCGGTGCGCACCGTGCGCAGCCAGGCGGCGAAGCTCCCGGGGGAGTCATCTGCTTCGCCGCGCTCCTCCTCCTCGAGTACGTGTCGGTACAGCGAGACCAGCCTTTCCCAGGGATTTCGCGTGAGCATGAACCGGGTGTAGCTGTCGAAATCCAGACCTCGGCTGACGAACACCTCGCGCACCTCGATGGGACGCATGTGAGGATAGTACGGCAAGTCCTCAGTCCTCGTCAGATAATCCTTCGCGGGAAACTCGTCACTGTAGGGATTCAGGAACTGGCGTACGCTGGAGGAACCGGTCTTGGGGTTGGCGAAGAAGATGAATCTGTAGCGGTGCGAAACGCGCACGATGTTTCTCTCTAGGCCGCTTCGCGGGGCGGCCTCCCCGTGGTGGCCTCCAGAATCAAGGCGCTGCAGGTCTCACTCCCTTCGGCATCCCCCAGCGCCCGCAGCAGACACATCAGGTCGCCGAGCGCTACATCCCATCGGAACCTCTCGCGAATGCGCGCCGAGGCTGCCGCCGCCGAGGACTTGTACCGGTCCCACTCGCTCCACATCTGGTGCAGCGCCGCCTCGAGCGCGCTCTCGTCGACCTTGTAGCCGCAATCCGACGGGTAGCCGAGCGGATCCCGCGATACCTCGCCTCGGTCCATCGGAAGATCCAGGGAGTTGTCATCGTCGAGGTATTCCCCCAGCGCCGTATGCCGCGGAGCAATGACCGGGGTTGCGCAGGCGATTGACTGCAGTGGAATCAGGCCGAAACCCTCGGACTTGCTGGGGTGCACGGTGCAGTGCGCGTTGCGGTAGCAGGCGGCGAGGCTTTCCACCTCGCGGTGCTCGGGCATGTCGAGATGGACCAGCTCTTCCGTCCGGTGCTCTTCGATGAGCTTCGGCAGATTGCCCGGCTCGTCCACTCGCAGTTGCAGCCGGACGCCGCGCGTGCCGCGAAACACATTCGCGAAGCATCGGATCAGCTCCGCGGCCCCCTTGCGGTCGGCGAAGCGGCTCGAAAACACGTTGAGAAACGTGAACGGACCGTCGGCCGGCGGCCCTTCCCCCGGCCTGAACGCCGGCTCCAGGCCGTGCCCCACAACCATGATGGGCGTCGTGACGCCGGAATCAATGAACGCGCGCCGGCAGAACTCGGACGGAACGATGACGAGGTCCATGGTCTGCAGGCGCTCCACCCAGGCCGCCGGGATTGTCTCGCTCTCGCAGACGAAACCCGCAATCCGGACCCGGTGGCCGTCGAAGAAATCCGGGATATAACCCGGAAAACCATAGAAAAATCCCACGGGCGCATGACTATCCAGGCCAAGCCCGCTTCGAGCTCGCCGCGGAACAACGGCGGACCATAGTAGTTGCAGATTCCCGCGCCGGGGATGTGCTTCAGGACATGGGTGGCGATCTCGCCGGCGACACTCGCGATGGAACCGTATCCCTTCAGCGGTCCGTAGAATTGCAGGGGCAGACCGGAGCGCCTCGGCGCGGAGAAATCGAGAGGGGACGGAAGCTCAAACTTCGTTTCGACGGAAGCGACTACGGTTCCCATTGTGGTATTCAAGCATTGACCGCACCGGCCACACTACCCTCAGCAGACGTTCGTCGCGGAGAGACTGACGTTGGTGATGGTATGGCTCAGGGGGCCGGTGAGGTAGGTACTGTTGCAGTAGGGCGTGGAGCCGACGTAGGTGAAGTGCAGGTCAACGCGCATGGCACCAGCGCTGGTCTGGGTACAGGTAACCGATACGTTGAATGCCCCGCAGGTCGGGTGCACGTATACGAATCTCGTAGCATTGACTGAGGTGCCAACACCCGTGAGCACACCGTCCGCCGGCTTACTCACCGCGTTGAAAGTGATGATTCCATTGCTGGAACCGGGAGTGTGACAGTAGGTCACCGAGACGTTGACACTGATGGACATGTATGTCGCTCTTCTTTGTTCTATACTCGGTTCATCGGGGGCCGAATCACGTTGCACTTTTTCGCGAGCGACCAGGCGAGAATCCGGACGTCGGCGGAATTCGCAGGATCTGTCGCGAATTATATCCGGTAACGCTCCGACCGCAAATCAGGGATGGCGATTGCTCCCAATCCTTGTCGGCGCGCGGGAGCAAAGCGCTATTCGACGGATGTGGACCACCAGTCAACTCTGATGGGCCGCTGGGCTCGGTTCGCCGGAAGCGGCCGGGGGGCCGGCATTCCAGTTGCGGGCGATCCTCGTCTCTGCTGTCTGAACGGCACTTCACTAGCTGATAACTGGCTTCTGCTAGCAGCAGGCACAGACTGATGCCATCGCGGTATAGATCACGACTGTGGGGTCGCTCATCGCGTACAAGGGCTGATACTCCAGCCTGAAGAAAAGCTCTCTGGTGAGCGAAAGCCGGTATGTGCCCAGATACGGCTGTACGATCGCGAGCTGATCCACAGCATCCTTTCCGTGGACTTGGCGATGGGACTAGCACGTCTAGGTTGCAGGAGGCGATGAGAACCGCTAAGGCGCACACGGCACCACTAGGCTCAATGGATGTGCTCTGGGAAAAGGCATTGCATCTTGTCCCAAGACAACCAATGAAGCGTAGACAGAACTACTGCAGCTGTACTCGGAGGGGTGATCCTCCGCAATACTGTCTTTGCTCGCCAGTACGAACTAGATGTCGACTAGATCGCTAGCAGGACTACCGTGAAAAGCGCGTCACTGCGAAAGCTGTTTATGACGGTTCTCGCAGCTAGGAGCTGAACCACTGTCGCGAGAATCAGAACTGGGACTAGGAAACGCTGGCAAAGCAGGACGACTACGGGAAACAGAAGGTAGAACTGCATCTCCAGTGACAGCGACTAGTGCCGAACAGGATGTTGCGGTACTCACTGTCGCTATACAACAGCTCAAAGGTATAGTTGGCGAAGTTGAGCAGGCGCTGGCACCGACGATCAGGTTGCTCTTGACTGTTCTCAACGCTCCGGTTTCATTGAACTGCGCCTAGCACGAGACCTGCGATACCGTCTACGCTGCGCATGATGCGCTAGATGCGGCGGATCTAGAAGGCTGTGGCGTGTGGTAGAACTGTCTCTTGCTCGATGCGGTTTGAAGCTGCGAGAGCAAGTGCGTGCGATCTCGAAACTCGAGTGACTAAGAAAAGAGTGACGCTACTGGCGCTTGAACTAGTCGCTGAAAAACTACAGAGACTCGGTCTTCTAGTGGAACTGTTTGAGCTTCAGTTGATAGATTATACTAGTACTATCGCGACGGTTAGGAGCACTTCGATGTCGTCAATCTGGGAAGTTGCGCTGCTTTTTTCAGAGGCGTACATGTCGGTTAGAGCGGCATGGATTGATCTCTTTGGTTGTGAACTATCTAAGCGAGTTCTCTGTATTATATATTCGAACTGTGGAGCTAGCTGAGTTACTAGGGGTCGTTTATGTCGGATTATTGATCTTTTGATGAACGACAACGTTTCTTTGTCTATTTGCTTCGGAAAGCTCTGTGGTAGCGATGGTCTCGGCTCGGGCAGTCGAGACTGTGTGGTGTATTTATCTGAAAGCGCTGCGAGGACTGAGAAACACAGAGGTGGCATCGGATACAGAGTCGCGTAACGATGATGACTAGCGAGTGCTACGTCATCGCTTTCTCATCTCTCTCGGCTGGCGCGCTCGGTTAGCGCGCTGCTGCTGTGATTTTCACCGGCTACGACGTCTACGATGATTCGTACAAGACTGACACTTCGGGACGCTGATCGGATAGCTGAACGACTATTCGTTGATCGTGTGTGCTCTGAGCTTACAGCGCTTACTGTCTGATATTAACTGACTAAAGCGATAGCGAGATCGCTGCAATTATATCTCTCTGTTAGAGCGCTACGACACTGTTAGAAAGAACTATGACTGCTATAGAGAAATCGAGCTTGCTTCAGTGCTGTATACGTGGACAGCTACTATCTTTGCTTCTCTCGGTAAAGCTCGTAGAGCTATTTCTCAGCGCTGGGGTTTCGAATCTCACTGAAATCGGCGACAGTGTTTGCTGCGCGTGCTGGACTTCTGCTGATCGGGTGAGTGCTTTAGCTTTTGAGAAGTTTTGTACTGCTAGAAGATTGAAGAACTTAGAAGAATGCTGACAGAGCTATGATTCTGCTGCTAAAGCGAATTGATATGCATCAATTTTTCTATGTATTACTAAATATAAGAGCAATTAAGTTAGATTAGATTGCTCTGCGACTTAGTCAGAGCTAAGAAACGATCTATTCTGAGAAACGATAGCAATTTCAATAAAGTGATATATGTGATAGAAATCTTAGATCAGCTACATTTCTCTGCGATTTCGGAGTACTTTGCGAGCGACTCTATTGAACTACTGCAATTGCTGATAGAGCGCGTAGCGCTGATTCTGTCGATTAGTACTATGCTAGAGATCTACGCTGCGCTGAGAACAAACTCGCTATCTTAGTGTCTGTTGACTTGTGAGCTCTACTCGCATCTTCTGAGTAACAGCTGAATGCTGAGTATTAATTCGAAGTGCTGAGCGCTTTCTGCTTAACGCACCGCTTCTACGACGACGCTACTCTGTTCTTCTAGACCGACGCTCTCGATCTCATACTGCTGCGCATGTCTGAGAGCTAGCGAAAATAAAACGTTTATATGCTAAGTGCTATTAATAGCTGTAGATCTGAACTCAACTTCTTATTGCAACTAGCTAGCGAACACTACTTTCTTCTTCCTAGACTACTCTGCGATGTGTCTGCTCAAACAATCGCGGATTTCTTGATCCTAGCGTAGTGCTCATCGCGCTGAGCTGAGACGCTCATACAGAACTGATCTCTGCTGAAAATAAGTACAAATTAAACTCTTAGCGCTACACAGATCTACGCTCTTCGAATCTCCCACTCTCTACTGAGACAGCTTGTGCGACTATAACTGAGAGAGCTTCGCAGAGTTTTCTAAAAATATTACAAAACTACGCTAACGACACGGACACCGATTACTCTCTGTGTCCGCTGCACGCGCTAACTGTTAGCGCGCTACTGAGAAACTCACACCGTAGCTACGCACTCTAGAGCTAGCTCTATCCGTTACTGCGCTATCTTGCTCATAGCTGCGACGCTGAGAAGACCGCTCTCTATTGCACTGAGCTGAGCTGACCCGAATACAGCTATACTTCGATCTCAAAGCTTCCTGCCGATATTGAACGCACGATCGCTATTCGAACTGCCAAACTCACGGCCCGACTCAACAGTGAACCGACAGATCGCCTGAATCTCTCCGCTGTGCTACGCCCGCCGCCCGCACTCCGAGCAGCTCCGACGAGCTCGTGCCGCTGTTCGCACGGAATTCGACGATATCCCGCGAGGAATGAGCACCTGCCGCAGAACGACTGACGCGCGCTCGAGAGACACGAGAGCCATCCCCACTCCGCGTCGCGCACGGCGGTGCGCACGCATGCGTCGCACCCGCGAACGATCCCGCCCGCTCGCGCCCTGCGCAGAGAACACGACCGGCCGAACCGGTACGGCCTGGTGGTGGAGAGAAACGACGCGGACAGCCGATCGCTACCACCGGTAAGGCGGAAGGGGAGCTGACACGGAGCTGAGCGCACCTGCATGAGATATCGCTTCCCGGAGGCGCGGCGCCCCCGAGCCCGACGACGAGAGCCGGCGACCACGGAGCTGGAGCTCCGGGCGACGACACCCACGATCCGAATCCGCCGGACGGCCGCAGAACTGCGTCGACCCGACACTGCTACTGCCTGGCTCTCACACACCCGGACGCCACCTACTGCACCCGACCACACGACACCAACCTCGGTGTCGGCCACTCCCGCACCCCTTGCGACGGTGGCACGGCAGAAATGCCGCGTCGCGCTCACCAACAGCTCCATCCGGACGCCGCGATCGCCGCCCGCCCTGGCGAGCCACTACTGCGACAACGCGACCAGCGGCGAAGGCCAGTGCCGCCGCTGATGGAGTACATGTCCGCCGGCGCACCGGCAGTGGCTCCCGATCACACGGGAATGATGGACTACGTGAACCGGCACAACGCGCCATCGCGGAGGCCGACCGCGAGCCCTGCGGATGGCCCCAGGATGGCCGCGGCGCGCACCGCACCCCGCCGGCGCCCAACAAGGAGTCCCTGGTGCGCCAGCTCCGGAGAAGCTACGACGTCGCGGCCAACTCTCCCTCCTTGTACGCGGAGATGGCCGGGCGAGCCCGGTCGACCTGCTGAAGCACTGCTCGCCGGCGGCTGTCTCCACAAGCTCCAGCAACCGACGACGCGCACGGCGAGCGGATGTCTCCACCCCGTGAGGCGGAGGAACATGGTCGAAATTCGGACACGAACGCCAAGCCAAACGCGCCTACCTGGTTCTGGGAGCGGAGTCCAGCGGCACGCACATGGTGACCGAGCTGTTGATCAGCGCGGGCTGCATTGGCCATGCCGGTGATCACATCGATTGGCAGATCGACCAGCGGGAGCTGCCGAGGACGGATTTCGGCTCTGGGAGTCCGTCGTGCCCACCGCCAGCAGCCGTGGGATCCGAGCTGCCCCATGACCAGACTCCCATCGTCTGGCGCTAGAGCTCCCCCACGGTGGCGATCGGGTGGACATCTCCGGGTTGATACAGTTGCTCGAGGAGCGGGGCTATTCGGTCACGACTGTGGTGATCACCCGCTACCGCCACGCCACGATCCAGTCGCAGCTCAAATGGCGTCATGCCGCCGATGCCACGGCGGCCGCCGCCGCGATCGATCGTGCCACCAGGCATATACCCGCTCATCTCGACAGATGCGCCGCGGATTTCACCCGGGTGACATACGAGATTCTGGTGCGCGATCCCGGCGCTCGCGAGACCTTGCTGTCGTCGCTGCGCCTCGTGGTGCCTAGCGGTTGGCGCCTGTGAGAGAAGACAACACAAAATGGGACGCAACGGACGCGGGCGGGCCGGTGGAGGGTTTTCCGGCCGCCGAAGCGCAGATACCGCTCGACGGATTTCCCGAATGGAGCTTCGCCTGCCAGCACGCCTTGAGGCGGAACTATCTCGAGTGCGCTCACTAGGGCTGTAAGCGCATGAAGGAGTCCACGGTCATGCTGTGCGGGTTGGCGCGAGACGTTGAAAGATATCTTGACCCGGTCATTGCCCGCGTTGAGCGATTCGGCCGCTGCTTTGCGAACTACAGGGTGGCGGTATATGAGAACGATTCACGCGATTCGACGGCCGCCCGGCTTCAGCGGTGGAGAGAGGAAAACGAACGCGTAGTGGTTCTCAATGAAACCCGGGGCGTCTCTGCGTGGCCAGTTGGCACTTCCCCTGAGCGCATGGGGCACATGGCGCAATGCAGGAATCGGTATGGAGCTCGCCGGCGATACCTGCCCGGCGGCCGACTTCGTCGTCGTGTTGGACATGGACCTGCCGCAGGGATTCAGCTACGAGGGAATCGCCAACACGTTCGGCGATTCGGAGTGGGACATCGTCGGGTCCAACGGTATACTGTTCGCGCCGGCCGGGGGGATGCCGCTGGGCAGGCGCGACTCTTCGATATGGGCGTTCAGGACAGACGAGTATCCGGACGGGTCGGCATTGGAGATGGTGAACGCGCTCCGTTTCGAGCGAGGAGAGCCTCTGGTCCCGGTGCGCTCGTGCTTCGGCGGCCTGTGTGTTTACCGCGCGCCGGCTTTCTTCTGCGGCGAACGGTACGATGGCGGGGACTGTGAGCACGTCGTGTTCCATGAAGCTCTGAGGCGCCGCGGGTATGATCGCCAATTCCTGAATCCGAGCCAGATCGTACTTTACACGGGACCAGACAAAGCGGGATGAATGCTCATCCACAACAGATTCATGAACTCAGCTCGCCGCGCTACGGCTCCCACTGCTGCGAACCTCGCTCGATTGTCACCCGCAGATCGAATGCCATACCGAGGTATTCAATCCGGACTTCACCGTGTTCGCCCCGTATGATCGCGCCACTCCCGCGGTAAAGATCTCGATAATCACATCTTCGGCACACGGCCGTCCGAAATCCAATCGGTGGGCTTCTTACTGCATAGAAGCGCGCCAACTTCGGCGCCTGGCAGGACCTGTGGCCCCGGCTGGAGAAGGATGATGCCCTGCGCATCGTCAGCCTGCGGCGCGAGAACCTGCTGCGCCGTTACCTGTCTTATCTCACCATGAAAGAGCCGCGCGAGCGCAAGCTCCATCCACGGACACTGGATCCCGTGGAGTTGGAGGCGGAGTTCGAGGCGCGCCACAGTGAAATCACATCGTTCGACGAACGCTTCGCGGGCCATCCGCTGCTGGTCGTGACCTACGAGCAGCTGTGCCACGACCACGCCAACACCCTCGAGGCTGTGCAGCACTTCCTGTCAGTGCCGGTGACGGACCTGGCTCCGCACACCAACCGCAATCCGCGCCTGGATCTCAGGTCGGCGATTTCGAACTACGACGCCCTCCGCGCCCACTTCGAGCACACGCCCTGGGCGGGATTCTTTGACGACAGACCGGAGCCCCCGGTTGACCAGATCAAGTTCGGTGGATACACGGGACGCATCACCATTGCTTCCTCTGGCGACTGAGACCGGCCTCCGGGGACGGACGCCGGAGAATCTTGGAGGCCGCGTCCCCGGGAATATCCCCTATGAATGATCCTGAGCCGGGGTCTCTTTATGTGCCGTATCTAACCGACAACTTCTGGGAAGAAACCGCACTCGACCGCTTCCGCTACGATACGTTCGTGGAAACAGGGAGTTACAGAGGGTTCGTGCTTGAGTTCATGAAAACCCGATTCAGGTTCATTGACAGCATCGAGCTTTCGAATAGATGGTATGAGTTTTGCCGGGAAAAGTTCAGGAATGATGCGCATATGTATTTGCATCAGTTTGAGTACAACTGGACCGGTATCACACTGGAGAGGGTACTGGGTCTGATGAAGCCGGGTTATGGGTGCTTGGAGAACGCACAATCCCGGTATACAGTGACACCTCGCGAGGACCAGTTGATCTTCTATCCTCTTGGGGACCGGGCGTTCTTCGAGCGACGAGGAGCGGGGTGTAACGGCTGGGGAGGCTTCTAGGCGCCGATCGAGAAGGCCTGGCTGGTGGTGCCCCTGAGCCCGTGGGTGGCGATGACGGAGCTTCTCGCATGAGCCGGCAGCGTAACGGATTCGATGATGGGCCTCACCCAGCGCGTCGGTACCGTCGTACCCGCGAACAGCGAAGCGGCGAGCAGAGTCCGGCGAACGTGCTTGTGATCGAAAGATCCATCGCCCTTTTTAGACTTTTCTTTCATAACTGAAACCTTCTTCGGCAGGCCGAGACAACCCGATAAGCAAAGTATACAGCTTTTCGCCGGCAAGTCGTCGCGGCGGCCAATCTGCGGCCTGGGCCTTCGTTCGTTCATCCCGCCGGTCCGGCTGAGGTTGCACCGGCCGGCGGGATGGAACGGGGCTCAGCTCAACGAATACGCCCACTCGGCGCCGCTCGCGCGGCAGATCCCCAGCGCCCGGCTGGTGGAGCTGCCGGGTCCTGATCACTTGTTGTTCGCCGGTGACAACAGCGACGAGATCACCCGGGCCATCGTGGATTTTATCGAGGCTCCGGCGAAACGCGAGAAGACCAATCGCGTGCTCGCGACCATTGTTCTGATCCAGTACGGAGACGGCGTGGGCGACCGTGTGTCCGACGCCGTGGCGGCATCTGTCAGTGACGAGCTCCGGCGTTTTCGTGCCACCCACGTCGCGGCCCAGGACGGCGCCGGGATCGCGGCGACCTTCGACGGTCCCGCCAGGGCTCTCGAATGCGCGCGCTCATTGTCGCTGCTTCTCTCTGCGGCGGGCATCCATCACCGCATCGGGGTACACGCCGGCGAGGTTACCCGCGATCGTCTGTGAGCAATCGCGGCTGAAGCCGCTCCTACCATCCGTGGATCAGCCCTGTGGCAGCATCAGTTCAGGGATGGGGTGGGGCGATGGGAGCTCAGCAACGCGTTCCTGATCCGCCATTGCTCCTCGGCGGCGACGTCGTCAAGGAAGCGCAGCTGGCCGTCGCTTAGTATCGCCAGCGTCAGACCGCCGCGCAGCACCAAGCGGTCGCGGCTGTGCACCGCCATGCGTTCCCCCGGTACGATGATCCCCGCAAGGTTCAGGGGATCACCGGCACCGATCGAGACCAGCTCGTTGGATTCCGGGGCGCGCCGCCGCCGGCGCAACGCCCCTACGGCGTCCGGCAGCGCGAACTGCTCGCCGCTGAAGCCGGCAACGAAACGACCGCCGCGCACTTCGCCGCGCGCTTCCAGACGCCGGTACACGCCCAGCAGCTCGCGCCAGCTCGGGATGTTCTGCTCGCGCTGCAGCACCTTGCGAAACACTACGCCGTAGCGGCGCAGCAGCACCCAGGCGATATGCCGGGCGCGCTGCTCGTCGCCCACGTCCCGGAATCGCAGCAGGCTCCAGCGGCCGGTCTCGGCCACATCGCCCTCACCGCCGGCCAGCAGCTCGGTCAGGCCGCGGAAGCTGTCGCTGGTGACCCGGCCGGCGGCAGCCAGCTCCCGCAGGCCCTTGACCAGGTCGTCTTCGTCGAGACTCGCGTGATCCTGGAGCTCGTCGAAATACAAAGCACCGAAGTCGGTCAATGCGTCGACCAGCTTGTACGTCACCGGCGACAGCGAGCGCGTGTCGCGGTCCCCGCCGGAGCGCCAGCAGGCCACGCGCCGGCGCGGCACGAAGCGGATCAAGGCGCTGCGGTTCATCTGCCGGGAGGTGTCCCCCTGCGGCGAGCGGTCCCAGGCCAGCCGGCCGCTCAGGCACGCCCGGTCCAGCATACCGCGGTGGTAACCGTCCAGGCGCGCCGGAAGCAGATCGCGCTCCCAGGCGGCCACGGGTGCAGCGAAGCCTTCCATCTGCTCCATAACCTTGATCAAGGCCGCCTCGCCTTCCTGGCGGGTTTCGTTTGCCAGCCCCTGCCATTCCAGCAGGAAGCGCATGTAGTCCGCCGGCGACACCGGCTCGATCTCCCGGCGAAGCCGGTCCACCGTGGCGCGGTTGATGCGCGCCAGCAGGCGCCGCTCGCACCACTCCAGCTCGCTGCCGCTGAAACGACCCTGCATGGCAAAACCTTCCGTCTCCAAGGCCATCAAAGGCGCTGTGAGATCCGCGGGCGGCAGCGCCAGGGAGCGCGCCAACGCTTCCACCGTCACCGGCCCGGAGCCTTCGAGGCGACTGCGCAGCAGTTCCCGCATTGCCTCGTCCCGGTCCGCGACCTCGAACCGTTTGGTGGCGAGGTCGCGGACCTCGTCCTCGCAAACCAGCTGTGGATGAATCCACTGCCACTGCGGCATGCGTTCCATGGCGGTCCAGCGCCGCTGCTTTCCGACGGCGAATGCCGCGGCCCGGCCTTCCCGCCGCAGGGACTCGGCCAGGCGGAGCCAACGACCCGCGGTGATTTCTTCGTCCGTCATCCCGCCGAGCAGAACCAGCGCATCGTGAAGCTCGTCGGCGTTGTCCGCAGCCGGCCAGGCTTCGGCGCGCACGGTGCCGATGGCCTCGCTGTCCAGCCGGCCGAGGTTCTGTGCGGTCTCCGGATCCAGCACCCCGCGTGACTGCACCGCGCTGGTCCGCCGCTCCTCGGCCGGGGCGTCGTCCAGAAACGCGTAGGGCCTGGCGGAAAGAATCTCCTGCGCCAGCGGCGACGGCAACGCCATGTCTCGGGTGAAGATCTCGATACGGCCGGCCTCGATATTGCGCAGCAGGTCCTGCAGGCCCTCGACGTCCATAGCCTCGTACAGGCAGTCCGTCAGCGTCTGCTGAACCAGCGGGTGATCGGGAATCTCGCGCTCGCCGGTGAGATTTTCCTGGCACGCGAGCTGGTCCGGGAACACCACCGCGATCAAATCCTCGGCGTCCATGCGTTGCAGCTGCGGTGCAATGCGCTTGCCGTTGCGGTTGCGGCGCACCGCCAGGGCGGTGGTGGCATTCCACCGCCAGCGCGAGGCAAACACCGGCGCGTCCAACACCGCCTGGGTCAGGACGTCGACGACGTTCATCGCCTTGAGGTAGTTGCGCACTTCGTCCAGGGGAAAGCTGTGGGTGGCGCTCAGCGACAGCACGATGCTGTCCTCCAGGGCCGCCGCCTGCAGCTCGAAATTAAAGCGGCGGCAGAAGCGCTTGCGCAGCGCCAGGCCCCACGCCCGGTTGATCCGCGATCCAAACGGCGAATGGATGACCAGGTGGGTATCGCCCGACTCGTCGAAAAAGCGCTCGAACATGATCCGGGCCTGGGTCGGCAGCATCTCCAGCGCCGCGAGCGATGTGCCGAGGTAATCGATGAGCTGCTCCACCGCGGAATCGTCCAGCGCCAGGCCGGACAGCCATGGTCTGACGGAGTCCCGGTCGCCGGTCCAACGCTGCTCGAAATCCGCGCGCAGACGGGATACCGAGGCCGACAGCTCGTCACTGCGTCCCGGCGCTTCGCCGAACCAGAACGGAATGTTCGGCGGGGCGCCCCTCGCGTCGGTGACCCGTACCGTACTGCGTTCCACCTTCTCGATACGATACGAGGTGTTGCCGAGCTGGAAGATGTCGCCGGGCAGGCTCTCGAAGGCGAAGTCCTCGTTCAAGTTGCCGATGACCTGGTCCTCGGGCTCGAGCACCACGTCGTAGTCGAACTGGTCCGGGATGGTGCCGCCGTTGGTGAGCGCCGTCAGCCGTGCGCCCTTTCGGCCGCGCAGCTTACCGTTGACTGCGTCGTGATAAACCAACGCCCCGCGCCGTCCGCGGCGGGTGGAGAAACCGTTGGCCAGCATGTCGACCACCGCCTCGAACTGTTCCGGCTTCAGCCCACGGTACGGCCAGGCCCGGCGGTACAAGGCAAAGAGATTCTGGTAGGAGCAGTCACGGTCCGCCGTCTCGGCGACGATCTGCTGGGCCAACACATCGAGGGCGCCACCGGCGACCTTCAACGCCTCGAGCTCGCCGCGCCGCACGCTGTCCAGCAGGGCAACGCACTCGACCAGCTCGTCCCGGGTAGTGGGGAACAGCCGGCCTTTCGGCGTTCCACCCACGGCGTGGCCGGAGCGGCCGACTCGCTGCAGGAAGGTGGAGATCAGCCGCGGCGAGCCGAGCTGGCAGATCAGATCCACATCGCCGATGTCGATACCCAGTTCCAGGGAGGCGGTGGCTACCAGGGCACGCAGCTTGCCGGACTTGAGGCGCTGTTCCGCGTCGAGCCGATGCTCCTTGGCCAGGCTGCCGTGGTGTGAGGTTACCGCCTCCTCGCCCAGGCGCTCGGCCAGGTGGCGCGCGGCGCGCTCGGCCAGGCGCCGGGTGTTGACGAACACCAAGGTGGTGCGGTGCTGCTCGATCAGCTCCGCGAGCCGGTCGTAGATCTCGGTCCACTGCTCCCCCGCCATCACCGCCTGCAGCGGCGAAGACGTCAGCTCCAGGGCGATGTCGCGCTGCTTCTGGTGACCCATGTCGACGACCAGGCGCGGCTCGTCCGCGTTGCCCACCAGGTAATCGGCGACGAGATCGACGGGGCGCTGGGTGGCGGACAGGCCGATACGGACCGGCGGCGTGCCGGTGAGCGCCGCCAGCCTCTCCAGTGACAAGGCGAGGTGGGCTCCGCGCTTGTTGCCGGCCAGGGCGTGGATCTCATCGACGATCACGGTCTTCACCGTGCTGAGCGCCATGCGACCGGAGGCCGAGGTCAGCAGAATGAACAGCGATTCCGGCGTCGTCACCAGGATGTGCGGGGGCTGCTGGCGCATGCGCGCCCGCTCGGCGGCGCTGGTATCGCCGGTGCGGACCTGGGCGCGGATCTCGACGTCCGCCAGGCCCTCGCGCGCCAGACCTTCGCGGATGCCTTCCAGGGGAAACTGCAGGTTCCTGTGGATGTCGTTCGACAGGGACTTGAGAGGCGAGACATAAAGTACGCGGGTGGCGTCGTCCAGCCCACCGCTTTGAAGACCTTCCATCAGCAGGCTCTCGATGGCGCAAAGAAACGCCGCGAAAGTCTTGCCGGAACCCGTCGGCGCCGCGACCAGCGTATGTTTGCCGGAGCGGATCGCGGGCCAGGCCTCGAGCTGGCAGCTCGTGGCGGTGCTGAAGGTCTCCCGGAACCAACCTCCTACGATGGGATGAAATGCTCGCAAGGGCATGACTCAGTAAACCACGAAGCCGGGTTGCCGCCAAGGGAGTATGCCACGCCGGATCGGCTCAAAGGGTCTGCGTGGATTCGGCGTCGCCACCGGCGATTCGACGCCGGTTTGTTCACATCGCAATAAAACGCATCGGGGCCGGCGTGGTGATATTGGCGGACGTCCTTGGCACGGTGCCAATCGTTCGATTCAGGCGCTACCAGATTACCTCGTCGGCCATCAGTGCCATGGCGCGGATCGGCTCATAGTCTTCATCCTGAACCGGAGCCATTTTGAGCAAGCCATGCTCTTCCAGAATGCTCCGTCCCGGTTCGCCTTCGTGCATTCGCCAGAGAGCCTCACGAATTGCCTGACGCAGTTCCGGCGGCACATCTTTATGGACCACCCACGGCGGTATGGGGCTCGGTCCCAGAACGTCAATGACTCGCAGCTGGGTCTTGAGCCGGGGCTGAAGGTCCATTTCGATTTCGAGGACGGTACTGTCAATCGCGCTTGCGTCAACGGCCCCGTCCAGGACCATCTCAAGGGCCCGGAGGTGGGAACCGGCTTCGATAACACGGCCAAAGTAACCTTTGCTCTCGCCCAGGGCCGCCAGGTGGTACCGGGTAATATTGTATCCCGACTGGGAGCCGGTTTCGTTATAAGCCCACGACGCACCGCGTAAGTCGGTGAAGCAGCCATATTCCCTGTCACTGCGCACGACGACATCGGAGAAATAGACCGGTCGCTGCTGATAACGCGGGTGCTGCATGACCGGCGCGGCCACCAGTTCGATGCAGGGAAACTTCCGGTCCACCCTACGCACATACGGCAATCCGCAAATCCAACCTAAGTGGACCTGTCCCGCGTCCAACATCCGTCCCCGCTCTTTCCACGGAATATCGTTGACGAACTCCGTCTCTACGCCCAAGTGATCACCAAGATAGCCGGTAACTGCCCGGCACATGGGAGCCGCGTTGTCCGACTGGATCGAGATGACCTTGAGAGTTCCGGGGACACAATACATAACTAGTCAGCCCTTTTCGGGCCAGGCTTCTGGCGCCGCAGGCGACGACCCGTTAGAGATTCGAGGCGCCGAAGGAACGAATCGGAGCCCAACGGGCGGCCGGTACGTTCATGGAGCTTAAGCACTTCGGTATCTTGCGGGCTCGGATTTTCCGTCAAGTATTCGGACCAATCGTCGACGCGATTTAGCATCGGGGCCACGCTTACCAATTCGTCGTCCCTGCCGTCCAAATGTGCCCGGGCACTGGACCATTTCCAGCTTCCCGGACGAGTACACAGGCCGGCTCGAACCGGGTTCAGCTCAATGTAACGGACGGCGGCTATCAAGTGAGACTCATCCATCGGGAACGAAGCAAAGCGGCCCTGCCACAGATACCCCCTCCATCCTTCACGAAAGTTGACATAGCGTGTGTATCTCCTGTGTGCTTCAGCCAGTGATCGATGCAGACCGTCAATACTGCGGGGCAATAGCACGAGATGCACATGATTGGGCATCAGACAGTAGGCCCATACCGCAACATTGGCCTTCTTACAGTGGCGGCTGATCAAGAGCCTGTAGTGACGATAGTCCCTGTCGGAAAAAAAGACTCGTTGCCGGCGATTGCCGCGTTGCGTGATGTGGTGTGGGATATCAGGTACCACGACCCGTGCCATCCTGGCCATATTGCTCCTTTCTAGTCAGCCCCATTGAGGGACCACAAGTCTAACCCATGCGGTGGCCTAGATCGAGTTCCTAGCCTCTCTCGAGCGGGAGGAATTGAGTATTGTGTCCCCCGAATACCGAATACAATACTATTCGCTGCCCAACAGCTCGATCAACGCGCGGAACAGGTCGGTTTCAGTGAGGAGGCCGACGACGCGGCCGCCTTTGAGCACTGGCAGTCCGCCGATGCGGTTTGAGACCATCAGCCTGGCGGCGGACGCCAGTGGGTCATCGGGGGAAACGGTTATCACCGGGGAATGCATGACCTCATAGACCTCGACCTTCGCTTCCCGGAAATGGCGCGCGGCGAGTTGAAGATCCCGGTGCGTCAGTATGCCGACCAACTTCCCTTCCGGGTCCACCACCGGCAGATGATGCAGGTTCTTGTCGTGCATGATGTCGAAGGCTTCCCGGTAGTCGGTGTCGGTCTGAATGGTGATAGGGGCCTCGGACATGTAGCTACTGACTTTCATTGAGGTTCTCCGTCGACTGACCGGTAATACCGGCGAATGTTTTTTTCACAGGGTCCGTCTCAATGCCGCGGCGGGCGGTGGACAGCCTCCGTGCCACTCTGCGCTCGGACGCGGAAAAAGTGTTGATCCAGATCAGAATTCCGTTTCAGGATGACAGGTCCATTGGTGGAACCCACCGCCGGATGCTACATTAGAGTCAACAATCGCATGGTCGCGCGCCAGTATGGGCGGCGACCGGCAAGAGAGCGAAAAACCGCTATGGAAACGATCGCGAGCGCCACCAATGGAGACGCGCAGCGCCTCCGCAGCTTGATTCCGCTGGAAAGCCTCAGCGACGAAGGCTTCGAGCGCGTGGTGAACACCATGACCCTTCGTCCAGTCAAGGCCGGAACGCTGTTGTTCCGTATGGGCAAGCAGAACGAATACTCCCTTTATCTCCTCGATGGCCGCGTGGAGCTCTCCAATTTCGAGACGCTGGAGCGGATCGATGCCGACACCGAGCGCGCCCGCCGCCCCCTGGCCAACGTCAAGACCAACAAATTCAACGGCGTGGCGGCGACCGACTGCATCGTGGCGGTTATCGACGGGGCCCTGTTGGAAAAGCATCTTGCTTGGGATCAGATGGCGCGCAAACCGGTGGAAGGCTACGAAGTCCGGGAGTTCGAAGGCACCGCCGACGTCGACTGGATGCTGCAGATGCTCCAGACAAAAGTCTTCATGCGCCTGCCCACCGCAAACATTCAGACCCTGTTCGATCGATTCGAAGAGTGTCAGGTTACTGCGGGCCAGGTGGTGTTGACACAGGGCGACCCTGGCGACTACTACTACATTATCAAGCAGGGACGTTGCAGCGTCACTCGTTGCGATGTCGAGGGAACGCCGGAATCAACGCTGGCCGAGCTGGGCCCGCGCGACGCTTTCGGAGAAGAGTCACTGCTGTCCGACAATCCGCGCAACGCCACCATAACCATGCTCACCGACGGCGTATTGATGCGTCTGGCAAAGGAGGACTTCCGGACCCTGATGACCGAACCGCTGGTCAAGCGCGTCGACGGCGCGCGGATGGCCGCGATGATGCGGGAAGGCGCGGTGGTACTGGACGTGCGCCTGGAAAGCGAGTTCCAGCAGGGCAGTATCGAGAAGGCCCGCAACCTGCCGCTGTACCTGTTGAGGCTCAAGGCCGCCACCCTGGATCCTGGAACTCGCTACGTCATCGTCTGCGACACGGGAGCGCGCAGCGCCGCCGCGACCTTCCTGTTAAGCGAGCGCGGCCTGGACGCCTCGATGCTTCAGGGCGGGCTGGCGTCTCTGCGCCCCCCGGGACAGCCTCAAACTGAGCCGCGCGACCCAGGGTCGTGATCCCAGGAGAAGGACGATCGGGCAGACGGGTCTACTGACTCTGCTGCTCGATCTCTTTGCGCTGCCGGTCCGCGTCCTGGAGGACGGTCTGCTCCACCTGCTTTGCCTTATCGAGCGCCCGGGTCTGCCCTTTCCAGACCGTATCGTCGCTCTTGCTTCCGCTACCGTCGGAGCATGCGGCTGTCGCGAGTATCAGCGCGATCATGATGAGTCGGTACGACTTTGCCATGTTCATAGTGTAGTCCCGACGGGCGACGCGCCTTATGATTGAGAATCGTCTATGACGAGGCGCTCGATTCCGTGCTTCTCGAATTCCGCGGCGTACTTCTGCTCGTAGGGGGCGGCGCGTTTCCAGAACTCCTCCGTATCGAGACGGTCTGGCGCGTCGTCGGGCAACCCCCCGTATACGTCGCGATCGGTGAAGCGCTCGATGAGCTCCTCCCAGAAGTTCATGGCGTCATATTCCTCGATCCTATCGAACACGTCGTTTGCGTCCTCGTACTCCTTCGTGGGGTAGTAGCGGTTCAGCTCCGGAGCAGCCTCGACCAGGTTCCGAAATCCCGACTCCTCGGCGTAGGAATAGATCTTCTGAAACAGCATCTGATACGGATCGTCGTCCGAGGGTTCTTCCACGTCGTGGGAGGTCAGAATCCAATCGGCAATGAAAACCACGTCGAGAAGCAGGCGATATTCTTGCTTGGTGAAGTCGATCTTCAAGTCTGTCGTCCAGGCCGTACTATTGAAATCCAGGCAGACCATTGGTCCCGCCTGAGAACCGGTTTACACGGGATTTCTCCCTTACCAGATAGTAGCCGGTAATCGCGCCTATTGTCAGCAGACGAGTAGTTATTGCACGAGCGGCGAATCAGAAGCCTGGATTTCCACTCCCTTGATCTCGGCCTCGGCGGCCAGGCGACCAATGTACTGACTCACGGCGCGACGCCAGGCACGCTCGTGCAGGTAATCGGCGATCAGGTGGTGGACCTGGTCGTAGTCAAGCGGCTCGCCGCCGGAGCGCCGCAGGACCTCTACGATGTGAAAGCCGTACCGCGTCTCGACCGGCCGTTCGGCGAGTCCCACCGCCAGCCGGAGGATGACTTCCTCGAATTCGGGGACTGTCTGGCCGCGTCCCACGACCCCCAGGTGTCCCCCCTGGTCGGCTGAAGGGCAATCCGAATGGCGGGTGGCAAGCCTGGCGAAATCATCCGGCGTGTCGCGCAGCTCCGCCAGCAGCGCCTCCGCAGTGTCCCGCTGGCGCACGCGGGCGGCGGGGTCGTCGGGGGCCGCCGCCAGCAGAATATGCCGTACCTCGATCTCGTCGGGAGATCGAAAACGCTCGCGGTTGGCCTCGAAGTAGCGGCGGCACGCCGCGACGTCGGCTTCCGGGACCCGGACCTCGGTGGCCAGAAGCTCGTCTATCGCTTCCCCGGTGCGGTCATTTGAGGAGATCCCCGTCGCTTCGGCACGCTGCCGCAGCAGCTCGCGGATCACCAGCCGTCTCGCCGCCTCCTCCCGGCGCCCCTCGATGGTCCCCTCTTCGACGTGCCCGGACTCGAGGTTGATATCCTCTTTGGACACGAGAACCCGGTTTACGGATACCAGCACCGGACCAAGCTCAGACGGCTCGCCGGCGGACGATCTGGTACTGCCTCGCGACGTAGCCCACGGGAATACTCCAGATGTGGACCAGACGCGTGAACGGAAACACCAGGAAAATCGTCAGGCCGAGGAACAGGTGCACCTTGTATACCCAGTGCACACCGGCGATGTAGTCGGCCGCCCCGGGGCGGAAAGTGACGATGCGCTGAGCCCAGTCGGCCAGCACCAGCATCATGGAACCATCCAGGTGGCGTCCGGAGATCGCGATGGTGAAAAGGCCCAGGATGAGCTGGGCATACAAGAGCACCAGGATGAAAATGTCCATGCGCGTGGAATGCGCCCGGACACGCGGATGATACAACCGCCGGTGCAGGAGTATCGTGCCGCCTACCAGCGCAATGACGCCGGCGATGCCGCCCGAGACCATGGCCATTATTTGTTTGCTTTCGGCCGTCAGCCCGAAATAGGGATAAAGCCAGTGCGGCATCAGCAGGCCGACCAAGTGGCCCAGGAACAGGAACAGCACGCCCACGTGGAACAGCACGCTGCCGACCTGGAAACGAAACGAGTTGTCGAGCAGCTGGCTGGAGTTGGTCTTCCAGGTGTACTGGCTCATGTCGAAGCGAACCAGACTACCGAGCAGGAAGACCGTGCCGGCAATGTAGGGGTAGTAACCGAACAGTAGATTGTTGAGAAAGGACATGGTCAGATGCTCCTCGGTTTCCGGCCCGTGCGCGGCTTTTCCACCCATTGCACGGGCTGTTCCCGCCATTGTTTGGTTGCGCCGCAGTTGGTGTGCTCCTGTCCCGGTCCGAAGATGACCGGCGCCTCCATCCAGGCGCGATCGAGCGCCGCCGGCGTATCGTCGCGCTCCTCGCCCGCGGTCGTCTCCAACATCGCCCCGGGCATCGGATCCAAGCCGATGATTCGCAGCAGCACACGCATCGGCACGGCGTGCCGACTCTCGCGATCATGCAGACGTACGTGCACTTGCTGCACGATCTCTCCGATTTCTTCCAGCCAGGAGCGCGCCTGCTCTTCCGGCAGCTCGGAGCAGAACTCCAGGAACATGGGCAGGAAGTCGGGCAGCTCGCGGCTGTCGATTTCCAGTCCCTGCTCCCGGTAGGACTCGCGCAACTCCACCATGGCCGGACCGCGGTCGCGTGACTCGCCATATACATGCTCGAAGAGGTACAGGGATACCTTCTTGCTGCGATCGAAGGTTTCGACATAAACGGCCTGGATGTCGAGCAGCGGCGCGCCGCCAAACCAGTCCAGAAAGTCCTCCAGGGCAAGGCGCTCTTCGGACCCCAGCTCCGGCCGGATCACGAGCAACGCACCGATTTCACCGGTGTTGCGCTGGACGTCGTCCTCGGGGTAGGCGAGCAGTGCGGCGATCGCTCTCAACGGATACCGCAGGGGATTTTCGTGGGGCGCGTTCATTGATGGGTCTCCGGCACTTTCGACCGCATGGCGGCGCCGGCCGGCTTCTGGTGCTCGCGCTGGCGCGGGCTCTTGCTGCCAAACAGGTTGGTGCGCGTGACCCCGTGAGTGTGGCAGCCGTCGCCGAAGCTGAAACCGCACCCGCTGCGCTCGCCGTACGGATCGTCGCTGGAGAGCTCCCGGTGGTTGGTGGGCACCACGAAGCGGTCCTCGTAGTTGGCGATGGCCATGTATCGGTACATCTCCTCGACCTGGTTCTCGTCCATCCCCACCTGCTCGAGCACCTCGTGCCGCGGCTCACCCTCCACCGTCTGCGAGCGCTTGAATACCCGCATCGCCAGCAGGCGGCGCAGCGCGTGGATCACCGGGCGCTCGTCGCCGCCGGTGAGCATGTTGGCCAGGTACATGACCGGGATGCGCAACGACTCGACGTCCGGGATCAAGCCGTCCAACCCGACCTTGCCGGTGTCGGCGGCAGCCTGGACCGGCGACAGCGGCGGCACGTACCAGACCATGGGCAGAGTGCGGTACTCGGGGTGCAGGGGGAACGCGACCTTCCAGTCGATGGCCATCTTGTAGACCGGAGAGCGCCGCGCCGCTTCCAGCCAGGAATCCTGTACGCCGTCGGCGCGCGCCTGGCGGATTACCTCGGGGTCGTTTGGATCGAGGAAGATATCGAGCTGGGCCTGGTAAAGGTCCTGCTCGTTGGGCACGCTCGCAGCCTCCTTGATGCGGTCGGCATCGTAAAGCACCACGCCGAGGTAGCGGATGCGGCCCACACAGGTCTCGGAGCACACGGTGGGCTGGCCCGACTCGATGCGCGGGTAGCAGAAGGTGCATTTCTCCGACTTGCCCGACTGCCAGTTGTAGTAGATCTTCTTGTAGGGACAGCCCGAGATACACATGCGCCAGCCGCGGCACTTGTCCTGGTCGATGAGGACGATGCCGTCCTCCTCGCGCTTGTAGATCGCGCCGCTCGGGCAGCTCGCCACGCAGCTCGGGTTCAGGCAGTGCTCACACAGGCGCGGCAGGTACATCATGAAGGTGTTCTCGAACTGGCCGTAGATCTCCTTCTGAACGTTCTCGAAGTTGCAGTCCCGGGAACGCTTGGCGAACTCGCCGCCCAGAATCTCCTCCCAGTTCGGCCCCCACTCGATCTTCTCCATGGGTTTGCCGGTGATGGCCGAGTAGGGCTTGGCGGTCGGCTGCGCCTTCGAAGCGGGCGCCGTCTGCAGGCGCTGGTAGTCGAAGTTGTACGGCTCGTAGTAGTCGTCGATCTCGGGCAGGTGGGGATTGGCGAAGATCTTGGCCAGCAGGCGCCACTTGCCGCCCTGCTTCGGCGTGATGTCGCCGTCGCTGCGACGCACCCAGCCGCCCTTCCAGCGGTCCTGGTTCTCCCAGTCCTTGGGGTAGCCGATGCCGGGCTTGGTCTCGACGTTGTTGAACCACGCGTATTCCATGCCCTCGCGCGAGGTCCACACGTTCTTGCAGGTCACCGAGCAGGTGTGGCAGCCGATGCACTTGTCGAGGTTCAGGACTTTTCCGATCTGCGCGCGAACCTTCATCGTACGTACTCCTGACTGATAATGCTTTCGTCGTCGCCTTCCAACCAGTCGACGCGGTCCATCTTGCGGACCACGACGAATTCGTCGCGGTTGGAGCCGACGGTACCGTAATAGTTGAAGCCGTAGCTCTGCTGGGCGTAGCCGCCGATCATGTGGGTCGGCTTGACCACGGCGCGGGTCACCGAGTTGTGGATGCCGCCGCGCACCCCTGTGATCTCGGAGCCGGGCGTGTTCACGATGCGTTCCTGGGCGTGGTACATCATCGCCATGCCCTCGCGTACCCGCTGGGATACCACTGCCCGGGCCACCACGGCGCCATTGATGTTGTAGACCTCGATCCAGTCGTTGTCCTCGATGCCAACTTTCTGCGCATCCTTCTCCGACAGCCATACGATGGGTCCGCCGCGGGACAGGGTGAGCATGATCAGATTGTCGCTGTAGGTGCTGTGAATGCCCCACTTCTGGTGCGGGGTGATCCAGTTGAGCACGATCTCCGGGTTGCCGTTGGGTTTGCTGCCGACGATCTGCTTCCAGGTCTTGGTGTTCACCGGCGGCCGGTAGGACACCAGCGCCTCACCGAAGCCGCGCATCCACTTGTGGTCCTGGTAGAGCTGCTGGCGGCCGGTGAGGGTGCGCCAGGGGATCAGTTCGTGGACATTGGTCCAGCCGGCGTTGTAGCAGACCTTCTCCGACTCGATGCCGGACCAGGTCGGCGAGGAGATGATCTTGCGCGGCTGGGCCTGGATGTCGCGGAAGCGGATCTTCTCGTCCTGCTTGTGGATGGCGAGATGGGCGTGCTCGCGCCCGGTGACTTTCTCCAGCGCCTGCCAGGCCTTGACCGCCACTTCGCCGTTGGTCTCGGGTGCCAGGGACATGATCGCCTCGGCGGCGTCGATGGCGCTGACCATGCGCGGGTGCCCGCGGGCGGCTTTGCCGCCGGTATGGCGGCCGTTCAGTTGACCGAGATACTCGACTTCGCTCTCAGTGTTCCAGGAAATGCCCTTGCCGCCGTTGCCGAGCTTCTCCAGCAGCGGGCCGATGGACGTGAAACGCTCGTAGGTGGCGGGATAGTCGCGCTCCACCACCAGCAGATTGGGCATGGTCTTACCGGGCACCGGCTCGCACTCGCCGCGCTTCCAGTCGCGCACATCGAACGCCTGGCCCAATTCGCCGGGCGTATCGTGCAGCAGCGGCAGGGTCACGAGGTCCTGCTCGACCCCGAGATGCCCATCGACCAGCTCGGAGAACTTCTTCGCGATCCCCTTGAAGATGTCCCAGTCGGAGCGCGACTCCCAGGCGGGATTCACCGCTTCGGACAAGGGATGGATGAAGGGATGCATGTCCGATGTATTCAAGTCGTCCTTCTCGTACCAGGTTGCCGTGGGGAGAACGACGTCCGAATACAGGCAGGTGGTGGACATGCGGAAGTCCAGGGTTACCAGGAGATCGAGCTTGCCTTCCGGCGCCTGCTCATGCCACACGACCTCCTCTCCGCCCTGCTCGGCGGGGTCGCCCAGGTCCTTGCCTTGCACGCCGTCGTCGGTGCCGAGGAGGTGTCGAAGCAGGTACTCGTGGCCCTTGCCGCTGGAGCCCAGCAGGTTGGAGCGCCACACGAACAGGTTGCGCGGGAAATTCTCCGGCGCGTCCGGATCCTCGCAGGCCAGACGCAGATCGCCGGACTTGAGCTGCTCAACCACATAGTCCTTCGGATCCTTGCCAGCCGCGGCGGCGTGGCGCGCGACCTCCAGCGGATTACGGTTGAGCTGCGGCGCCGACGGCAGCCAGCCCATGCGCTCGGCACGCACGTTGTAGTCTATGAGACTGCCGGGCCAATCGGCCGGATCGGCAAGCGGCGAAAGGATCTCGTCGACGTGCAGCTTTTCGTAGCGCCACTGGTCCGAGTGGGCGTACCAGAACGAGGTGCCGTTCATGTGCCGCGGCGGGCGTACCCAATCCAGGGCAAACGCCACCGGCAGCCAGCCGGTCTGCGGACGCAGCTTCTCCTGGCCAACGTAATGCGCCCAACCGCCGCCGCTCTTGCCGATGCAGCCGCACATCACCAGCATGTTGATGATGCCGCGGTAGTTCATGTCCATGTGATACCAGTGGTTGAGACCGGCGCCGAGGATCACCATGGAACGCCCTTCGGTCTTCGCCGCGTTGTCGGCGAACTCCCGGGCCACGCGGATCACGTCGTCGGCCGGGACCCCGGTGATCGCTTCCTGCCACTTCGGGGTATACGGCACGTCGTCGTCGAAGGAACTCGCCACGGCGTCGTCGCCCAGACCGCGATCGACGCCGTAGTGGGCGGCCATCAGATCGAAGACGGTGGCCGCGCTCACGGTACGGCCATCCGCCAGCTGGACGCGCTTCACCGGAACCTTGCGCTCCAGAACATCCTGCTGGGTATTGTGGGTGAAGTACTCGTGCTCGACGCCTCCGAAATACGGAAACGATACGGTTTCCACCGCGTCATGGTCGTCGACCATCGACAGCCGCAGGCGGGTCTCGCCGCCCCCGCCGCCTTCCTTCTCCTCGAGGTTCCATTTCCCGCTCTTGTCCCAGCGAAAGCCGATTGAGCCCTGCGGCGCCACCAGCCTCTTCGACTCCTCGTCCCAGGCAATGGTCTTCCAGTCCGCATTGTCCTTCCCGCCCGGGTTGCCCGTCAGATCGCTCGCCCGCAGGAAACGACCCGGCACCTGTCGGCCGCCGCTCTCCTCGAGTTCCACCAGCATCGGCATGTCGGTGTAGCGCCGGCAGTAGTCGGTGAAGTACGGCGTCTGTTTATCGACATGGAATTCCTTGAGGATGACGTGCCCCAGCGCCATCGCCAGCGCTGCGTCCGTGCCCTGCTTGGGCGACAGCCACAGGTCGGCAAACTTGGTGGCCTCGGCATAGTCCGGAGAGCAGACTACGATCTTGGTGCCGTTGTAGCGCGCCTCGGTCATGAAATGCGCATCCGGGGTGCGCGTCTGCGGCACGTTGGAGCCCCACATCATGATGAACTTCGAGTTGTACCAGTCGGCGGACTCCGGCACGTCGGTCTGCTCGCCCCAGGTCATGGGGGAGCTGGGCGGCAGGTCGCAGTACCAGTCGTAGAAGGACAGGCACACGCCGCCGATAAGCGACAGGTAGCGGCTCCCCGCCGCGTATGAAATCATGGACATCGCCGGAATGGGCGAGAAGCCGATAACACGATCGGGGCCGTAGCGCTTCACCGTGTAGACATTGGCAGCCGCAACCAGCTCGTCGACTTCTTCCCAGGTTGAACGC
This sequence comes from uncultured Gammaproteobacteria bacterium, assembly GCA_963731035.1. Classification (GTDB taxonomy): domain Bacteria; phylum Pseudomonadota; class Gammaproteobacteria; order Arenicellales; family JAANXG01; genus JAANXG01. The sequence continues at coordinate 61,453 of CAVSUY010000022.1, forward strand.
ACGAGGCCGCCCAGACCGCGCCGCTTCTGATAGCGGCGCCGTTTGTCCGGATCCTCGACAATGGAGCGCCACGCCTCGACCGGATCGGCGTTAGTCTCCCGCGCCTCGCGCCACAATCCGAGCAAGGTGCCCCGAACCATGGGGTACTTCAGGCGCGCGGCGCTGTAGATGTACCAGGAATAGCTGGCGCCCCGGGCGCACCCCCGGGGCTCGTGGTTGGGCATGTCGGGACGGGTGCGCGGGTAGTCCGTCTGCTGCGTTTCCCAGGTCACCAGGCCGTCTTTCACGTAGATCTTCCAGGAGCACGCACCAGTGCAGTTCACGCCGTGGGTCGAGCGCACCACTTTGTCGTGCTGCCAACGCTGGCGGTATGACTTCTCCCAGGACCGATCCTCACTGGTCGTGCGGCCATGGCCGCCGGAGAACTCGCTGCCGGTCCGAGAGAGAAACCGCATGCGGTCAAGAAAATGACTCATTGTCTACCTCCTAAAAATTTCCCCTCTCCCGCTGGCGTGAGAGGGAGTCCTCTTGCGACATCGTCTCGAAAGGAGGGAAAGGGAACTTTGTTTCAATTCACTCACGCGGTTTCCGCCGCGCCGGCAATCCGTCGGGGCTTCGTCATCCATATCAGCACAACCGACAGCAGCGCGAGTGCCACGTACACCAGGTAACCGCGTGCATAGCCCACCGGTCCCATCCATTCGACAGTCTTGCCGAGCATCGGCGGGACAGCGAACCCGCCCAGGGCGCCCAAGCCACCGACCCAACCGGCGGCGCCGCCAACGGCATTAGGGACGTAGTCTGGAACCAGCCGGAACACTGCGGCGTTGTTTACGCCCATGCCAACCGCCACCACCAGCATCGCGATACCGGCCAGCACGGGACCTTCGGAAAAGCTCACTAGCAACGCGCCGGCAAGCAGTATCAACAAAGAGACCGCCGCCACGCGTTCACCGCCAAGACGGTCGGAAAGGCTGCCTCCGGGAACGCGGATAATAGACGCCAGCAGCGAAAATGATGCCGTCATGATCACGGCGGTCCAGTTGGATACACCGAAGTAGCTCTGCCAGTAGTTCGGCAGCCACGCGGTCAGGGCGAGGAATCCACCGAAGGTCGTGAAATAGAGGATCACCAGAACCCATGTGCGCCAGATCTTTGCCGCTTCCAGCAACGCGTGCAGAGCCGATTTCTGGGGAAACACTTCCTGGCCCTCGGCTTGCGCCTTCTTGCGCGCCTCGGCGGGGTCGATGCCATGCTTACGGATCTGGAAGTACCAGGCGTTCTGACCCAGAAAGTAGTACAGGATCAAGCCGGCGATCACGATCGCCACCGAAACCAGGTACGCCATCCACAAGCCGGCGAAGGCGATAATCAAGGGCAGGATCAGTACCACCAGACCCGGCGAGGTGTTGCCGAGGCCGGCGTAGATGGCCAGGGCGGAACCCTGCTGGCTGCGCGGGTACCAGTACGACACCTGGCCGATACCGACGCTGAACGTCGCAATACCACAGCCGGCAAATGCGCCGAACAACAGCAGCAACGGGTAGTACGCCTGCGTCAGATGCTCCGGGTACAGGGTGAGCAGCATGTACCACAGGCCCGCGATGCCTATCAGCGACAGCACGAGCAGCACCAGGAACGGCTGCTTGCCGCCGGTGCTGTCCACCCAGGCGCCGAACGGAATACGCAGCAGCGAGCCGGTCAGCAGGGGAATCGAGACCAGCAGTCCGACCTGCGTCGGCGTGAGCTGCATCACTTCGATGAAGCGATGAGCGGTGGGACCGAACAGCGAGACGGCTCCGAACCCGATGAAGAAGCCGATTGTGGCGCCGAACAGCGCGTCTCGCGGACTACCACTGAGGGCCAACTCCCGCCCCGGAGTTGTCTGTGCCATTGCTGCATCTCCCGTTAATGTCTACGCGCGACTCTAGTGCAGCCCGGCGCCGGTTGTACTTGACAATAGTCAAGCTGTGCGACGGAATGTGAGGAAAGGGTCCCGGTGAATGCAAATAAGGGCAGCGGGCGGGCATACGGGCCGTATCCGCTCGTGCCGCGCCAGGGTTTGCGGCAATTCGGGTGTCACCGTGTCGTGGCGCGGGACCCTGCCGGTTGGCCGCGGTCAACCACCACTCAACATCGCTACCTGGAGGTGTTCAAATGAGTATCGGTCGCTCACTGCTGGCTCTGATTCTTCTGGCGTCGATCCCGGCCGTTCACGCGGCGGGCTTCAGTGTCACCAGCCCCGACGTTCAAGAGGGCGGAACCATCGCCAACGAGCAGGTCTACAATGGCTTTGGGTGTTCGGGCGACAACGTGTCGCCGGCCTTGAGCTGGTCCGGCGCGCCGGCCGGCACCAAGAGCTTCGCGGTGACCTTGTACGATCCGGACGCCCCAACGGGCAGCGGCTGGTGGCACTGGCTGGTTTTCAATATTCCCGCCTCCGTCACCGCGCTCGCCAAGGGTGCCGGAGATCCATCCGCCGGCACGCTGCCGGACGGCAGCGTTCAAAGCCGCACGGATTTCGGCCAACCCGGCTACGGCGGACCCTGCCCCCCGCAAGGCGACGCACCGCACCACTACATCTTCACCGTCTACGCGCTGAAGACCGACCACCTGGAGATCGACAGCAACGCGCCCGGCGCGATGGTGGGCTTCAACCTGCACGCGGCCATGATCGGCAAGGCGATGTTGACCGCGACTTACGGGAGGTAGCCGCTCAGCCCGGAGTGGGTCCCTGACTCACCCGGACGAGGTCCTTGGGGCGCAGCCACTTCTTGAAGGCGGCCTGGATCTCGGGTGCACCCAGCTTCAGGTAGCGGCGCGCGGCCCGGGTGGGCTCATCCAGTGGCAGGCCGAGGGTCTCTCGGTGGATGAAGCCGTTGGCGATGGCCTCGACTCCCGATTCGCCGAGCGGAATCTGGCGCAGCAGGTAAGCTTTCGCCTGCTCCAACTCGTGGTTGCTCACCGGCGTCTTTTGCATGGTCTCCAGCTCGCGTGCCACGATGTGCTGGACTCGCGACACGTTCTTCGGATCGCAGGCGTATTCGACGGAATACACGCCGCGGGTGCGACCGATATCGAGGTCCGACGAGACGTAGTAGACCAGACCCGCGTCCTTCCTCAGATCGCGCGTCAGGCGGGTCGAATAGAAACTTCCGCCCAGCACCGTGTTGCCCAGTGTCAGCGCATAGTAGTCCGGATCGGAGCGTGTCAGGCCGAGGGTCTGCGCCAGGTCCACGCTGTCCTGCACCCGGCTCGAATCAGGCACGGAAACAACGCTGACTTTGTTGCGAGGCGCCGCCGGCAGATCGGTATCGGGCTTGGGCCCCCGGGCCGTCCAACCGCCGAAGTACTTCTCGATTACCGCCTTGGCCCGGGACGGCGTCACCTTGCCGATGACGACGATAGTGGTCATGTCGGGACGGAAGACGTCACCGTAGTAATCGCGCACATCCTCGAGGGTGAGGCTCGATACGGTGTCGGGAACCGCCTCACGCAGCACCGGGTCGTCTTTCGGAAAGAGCGCGGCGCGCAGCGCCCGCTGCGAGAGGTATCCCGGACTCTTGAGGCGGCTCGTCACCGTCTGCAGGGTCTGGCGTTTCACCACCTCGAAAGCCTTTTCGGGAAACGCGGGATGCAGCTCATTGTCCGCCAGCAGCTCAACGCCACGGTCGAGCTTCCCGGCCAGCACCTGCAGGGAGAATTTCGCGCCCGCGTCCGCGCTGGCGCCGATTTCGTCCAGCGCTTTCTGGAAAGCGAGGCGATCCAGGTGCTCGGTGCCGTAGGAGAACAGATCGTCAAGCACCATGGACAAACCTTCCTCGCCGGGTGGCACCTGCATCTGTGCGCGGTGCTCGACGTGGCCGACAACGGTGACCGTGTCGCTCACATCCTCCGGCTGGACGATCAGCTTGATCCCGTTGGGCAGCGTGCTCACCGTGGGCTTTGCGGTGGTCGCGGGGATCTTCAGGCGGCTCAGCGCCGTTTCGGCCCAGTGCGGCAGCTTGGTGGGCATGGCGTGTCCGAGAGAGATGTTTTCCTGGCCACCGAAACCGCCGGAGGCCACCGGCTTGCCGGAGCTCCGGGGTACCGTGGTCGCAACGACAGCCTGGTCCAGCGTCAGATACTTCCGCGCCGCGCGGTTGACGTCGTCGACGGTGACCTTCTCGATGCGTGCGAGATCCTGGTCCGGCGAGTCGAGGCCGTAGACCGCCACCGCCTCCGACCAGACCTGGGCCAGGCCCTCGATGGAATTCTTGGTGAGCTCCAGGTCCCGCCTTTCCTGCAATTTTGCCGCCCGCACCAGGTCCGGCGACACGCCGTGCTCGGCGATCCGGGCCAGGATGCCCCGGATCTCTTTGTTCAGCCCGTCGATGTCGCTGCCTTCGGGCACGCTCACCGCCGCATAGCCGAATCCCGCCCCGGGCATCGGGTCGTAAGAGAAGCTCGCGTCGAATGCCTTTCCCTGCGGCACCAACTGGTACAAGTCGCCCCGCTGGCTGCTCAATACATCCGCGAGCACCTCGACTGCGGGATAGTCCGGGCTGTCCAGACCCGGCATGCGCAGCGCAATAACGTGCTCGGCGTAAGGCAGATCGCTGTCGACGGTGAACGACTGTGACTTCACCGGAAGCAGGTGGATCTCTGGACGCGCCGGCAGGCGCTTCTCGGGGATCGATCCGAACAGCTTCTTGATGTGGCGCAGCGTGGATTCGGGATCGACGTTGCCCACTACCACCAGGACAGCGTTGTTGGGGGCATACCATTTGTCATAGAAAGACTTCAGATCGGCGCCCGCCGTCTTGTCGAACGACGGTCTCGTGCCCAGCGCATCATGCTCATAAGCCGTGCCCTTGAACAGCGCGCCGAGCACCTTCGTGTACATCACGTAGTTGGGACTGGATAGATCCTGGGCCACCTCCTGTTCGATGGCGCCGCGCTCCTGCTTCCAGTCTTTTTCGCTGTCTTCGACGCCGCGCATTCTCACCGCTTCGATGTGCAAAGCGGTATCGAGGTCTTCCGCCGGTACGGTGAAGTAGTATTGGGTGATCGTATGGCGGGTGTCGGCGTTGAAACGTCCGCCCATGACGCTGCCGATGTAAGCGAGCTGGTCGGCCGACAGCCCGGGGCTGCCGCGGAACATCATGTGCTCCTGGGCATGGGCGGTGCCGGGAAACCCCGCCGGCGTTTCGTTGGAGCCCGCCAGGTAGTTGACGACTGTTGTCGCCACCGGCGCCAGCGTGTTGCGGACGACCACCACCCGCAGGCCGTTGTCCAGGGTGGCGCGCACCACGTTCGAGCCGGCCGCCAGGGTGTTGCCGGCGGCCAGCAGGAGCGCACAGGCGAAGCCGAGACGGGCCAGCCGGCGGTTGTTCAGTATTCGTAAGCGCAAGGAGAGTCTTTCCATATTGCCTCGCATGGATTTGTTGGTTGCTTCCGGGTTGGAGCCGGGGGACACGCAGCTAACGCATACTCCCGGTTCGTCGCGTACCCACTGAGACCAATCGGCGACAAAAGCGTTCCCTGACGCGTCCGTCGCGGGATCCGAACCGCGGGAGAAAAGACCCTTCGGTACACGTCCTTTCAACCGGTGTTGCGCTGAAACCAGTCCACCACCGCCGCAATGATGGCGCGGTCGGGGTGGCGGGCGCCGAGGATGTACCCGTATCCCTGCCTCTCCACGACCGGATCCATGCGCACCAAGGTGCCCTCCTCTATCATCGACTCCACCAGGCCGGACCAGCCCAGCGCCAGGCCATTGCCTTCGACCGCCGCGTTCAACAGCAAGGGATAGTTGTTGTAATGGAAGCGCGTGCGGGCCGGCGCGTCCAGGCCGGCGAGCTGGCACCAGCGGCTCCAATCCAGCCAGCGCGCGTTATGGGCGTCCATGTGCAGCAACGGCACCCGCGCCAGCGCATCGCTGTCGACTACGCCGCCGAGATCGTAGCGCGCGGCACATCCCGGGCTGCACACGGGAAATACCGATTCGTGAAACAGGGGCCACTCGTCCTCGCCACGCTGGTCGAAGCGGTCGAAACGGATGGTCAGGTCGGCGCTGGTCATCTCCGGGGCATCGTCGCGATCAACGGGAATTACCTCGAACTGGGTGCCGGGAAACGCCGACTCGAGACGCGCCATGCGCGGCAGCAGCCAACGATGGGCGAACCCGAAGTGCACCGCGAACATCAGCTCACGGTGCAGTGCATGGGCCCGCGACTGGAGCCGCCGGGTGGCGCCGACGAGCCGGCGCAGCGCGGCGGCGGTGTCCTCGTAGTATTCCTGACCGTTGCGGGTGGGACGCAGCCGCCGGCTGGTGCGGTCGAACAAGGGAACGCCCACGGCATCCTCCAGTGCCCGGATTCGCTGGGAAACGGCGGGCTGGGTGCTGCCCAGCTCCCGGGCTGCCGCGGTCATGGACCCGAGGCGCGCTGCCGCCTCGAAGGCCGCAATAGCCTTCAGGGAAGGCAGTGGTCGGTCTTCTTCGCTCATAAGATTATTGCATGTCGCCTATCATCAATCATTGAATTTACAGCAAATCACATCCGGTTCCATAATGCGCTCACCAGCAACCCCAGGACTCCTCCATGACTCGCGTACGATTCGAAATCGATACCGCCGCGGCGCGGATCGTCGCCTGCCTCGACCGGGGCCAGGTGGAGCTGCCTGCCCTGTGGCTCCGCGAGCGCTCCCGGGACCCCGAGCAGCTCGACCCGCAGACTCACCAGCGGCTGTTCAATCCCCACCAGTTGCCGGACGATCTGACTCTGACCGCCGTGGAATCGGGCGAACCCGGGCAGGCCCGGGTGAGCTTCAGCGACGGCTACCGTGGCTGCTACGAGCTGCAGGCACTCGCGGACGAGCTCGACCCGGACGACGGCGTTCCCGCGCCCCGGCCGTGGGACGCGACCCTGGACCGCCGGGAAGTAAGCTTCGACTGGCGCCTGCTGACCGATACCGCGCACATGCACGCGGCGCTGGGCGAATTCCTGGCCAGGGGCTTCCTGATCCTGCGGCAGGTCCCGACCGATCCGCAGCGTATTCTCGAGGTAGCGCGCAGTTTCGGCTACCTGCGGGACACCAACTTCGGTTTGTATTTTGAAGTGTATTCGCGACCGGTATCCAACGACCTGGCTTACAGCAGTCAGGCGCTCGGCCCCCACACCGACAATCCTTACCGTGAGCCGGTGCCCGGCATTCAGCTCCTGCACTGCCTGGTGAACGAGACCAGCGGCGGGCTGTCCGCCCTGGCGGACAGCCTGGCCGTCGGGAGGGCATTGGCGGAAGAAGACCCGGAAGCGTTCGAGCGGCTCGCCACCACACCGGTGCGGTTCCGCTTCCTGGACGCCGAGGAAGAGTTCATCGAAAGGCGGTTCATCATCCGGCGCGATGCCCTGGGACGGATGACCGGCGTGCACTATAGCCCGCGTATGGACTACATGCCTCTGTTGGACGATACTGAGCTGCGCGCCTTCCACCGGGCGCGGCGGCGGTTGAACGAGCTGCTGGTGGATTCGCGATTCGAAATCCGCTTTCCCCTGCTCCAGGGGGAATTGATGATGTTCGACAACAGCCGCATCCTGCACGGACGGACCGCATTCAATGCCGCCGAAGGGCGACGCCACCTGCAGGGCTGCTACATTGATGTCGACGAACCCAGAAGCCGGTACCGCGCCCTGTCGCGGCGGCTGCAATCCCTTCCAGCCAACGCGGAGGCCTGATGGAGACCGTAGCATTCCGGCAGATGAAAGACGGCAGCCGGGCCGACTACGAGCTGCTCGACAAGCTCGAGAGGCAGTTCATCGATGCGCTGCCGGATCGCATCCTCGGGGCGCTGCGCTCCCTGGACGACAGTCTCGGCGGCTACCAGATCAGCCGCCTGGAGCATTCGCTGCAGAGCGCGACCCGGGCCGAAAACGACGGCGCCGACGAGGAGCTGGTGTTCGCCGCGCTGATGCACGACATCGGCGACGTGCTCGCACCCGCCAATCACTCGCAGCTCGCCGCCAGCATCATCCGTCCTTATGTCCGCGAGGAAGTCACCTGGATCGTGGAGCACCATGGCCTGTTCCAGATGTACTACTACGCCCACCACTTTGGCGGCGACCGCAACGCTCGCGAGGCATACCGCGACCACCCATGGTTCGACACCTGCGTGCGCTTTTGCGAGGACTGGGATCAGGCCTCCTTCGATCCCGGCTATCCGACCCGGCCGCTTGAGCATTTCGAATCTCTGGTGCGGCGCATCTTCGCCCGCACGCCGTTTGATCCTGACGTCGTAGACGCGCCCGCTTGAACGGGGCTCGATTGGCGCCTTCGTTCCGCAGCCGCCGGCGGTGAGCTCGCGTCCGCTGCATCGCCTCCCCGTGTTGGGAGCCACCGCCTCCGCCGCCTGGAGCGTGTGGGCGCTGCTGCTCGGCATGGGCATGCTGATGCTCGGCAATGGCATGCAGGTGACGCTGTTGGGGCTGCGCGCAACGGTGGAAGGCTTCTCCGCCACCGTCACCGGCTTCGTGATGGCCGGGTATTTCGTCGGCTTCCTGGGAGGCGCATTGTTCACGCCGCCCATGATTCAGCGTGCGGGACACGTGCGTGTATTCGCGGCATTGGCCTCCGTGGCGTCGGTGGCGATCCTGGTGCACGCCATGTTCGTGACTCCCCCGGTCTGGGGTGCCATGCGGGTGGTCACCGGGTTCGCATACTCCGGCCTTTATATCGTCACCGAGAGCTGGCTCAACGACCGCGCCACCAATGATGTCCGGGGCCGCCTGCTTTCCGTGTACCTCGTCATCGCGTTCGTCGCCATGGCCGGCGGCCAGCTGACCTTGAACCTCGCTTCTCCCAGGGCCTACGACCTGTTCCTGCTGAACGCGATCATCGTGTCCCTGGCCCTGGTGCCGATACTGCTCACCGGCAGCCGGGAGCCGGACAACTCCGCGCCCGATCCAATGAGCTTGAAGAAGCTGTATCGGATCTCGCCGTTGGGAACGATGGGCATCCTGGCCACGGGCATGTCGCACGGGGCGTTGTTCAGCATGGCGGCGGTATTCGCCCACAACTGCGGCATGTCGGTAGCGCAGGTTTCCATGTTCATGACTGCCCTGATTGCCGGCGGTGCGGTGTTGCAGTGGCCTATAGGGCGGCTGTCGGATCGCATAGACCGGCGCAAGGTGATCACCGGCACGGGCCTGCTGGTTGCGGTCATCGCCGTGGCGGCGATACCGGTCGCCGGCCGCTCGAACACCGCGCTGATCATGATCGCAGTGCTGTTCGGCGGCGCCGTGCTGCCGATGTACTCGTTGTATCTCGCGCATGTGAACGACCACCTGCAGCCTCGCCAGATGGTCGCCGCCAGCAGCCGGCTTTACATGGCGGCCGCCGTCGGTTCCAGCTTCGGTCCCCCGATGGTCGGCTGGTTGATGGATTTGTCAGGAGCGAACGGGTTCCTGTGGTACTTCGTCGTCGTCCATCTCGTCATGGTGGCGTTCGCCCTGTACCGCATGTCCGCCAGCGAGTCCCCCGGCATCGAGGAGCAGTCCCCCTACACCCCCATGCCCGGCCGTACCGGCGAGCTGGTGGAGACCTGGGTGGAGGAAGTCACCGAAGCCGCCGAATCCCGGCAGGAAGAGGCGCGGCCCTGAGGGACCCATCTTGCGGTGCACCCTGGTGTCCGGAGCATATCCCCGGCTCTCTGAGGGTGGAGAATTGAGCGGATCCCCGTGGTATCGGATCGGGTCGGTCTCGATCATGCTACAGTGGGGGCGCTGATTTCATAGACAGCCCCAAACGGCTTGGACGAGGATCACACCGTGAGCGTGGACAAAGAGACTGACCTGGATAGGAAAGTCGATTTCCTGACCAACATCCCGTTGTTGTCGGAACTCAGCGCCCCACACCGCGAGCTCCTGGCGTCCTCCAGCAGGATCCTGGCATTTGAATCAGGTGAAATCCTGTTTCATCAGGGTGACATTGGGGATACGGCGTACCTCATCACGGCGGGTGAGGCGGAGGTAGTCACCGAAGGAGCCGACGGCAATATCGCAATCGCAACCATAGGGAAGTATCAGTTTATCGGCGAAGTCGCCATTCTGATCGATGCGCCCAGAACCGCGACGGTTGTCGCGGTGACGGACTTGACTGTACTGGTGATCTCCAAGGAGATGTTCTACCGAATGGTGACCGACTATTCGGGAATCGCCATCGAGGTCATGCGTGAGCTGGCCGGCCGCCTGTTCAAGACGACGGCGCAGGTCGGACGCAGGGACACCGAGACCATCCAATTCCCGGGTTGAACAGGCCGGGCGCTCCAGCGCCCGCTTTGGTGCGGCCCGATCGCGGTTCCACAGTTGAAAATACGGCGGCGGGCAGCTGACGGCTGGCCGGTGTCGCCGTCGGTTTCGAAACATGGAGGGGGAATGGACCCGGTCGGCTAGCCTTGATTCTAGTTGTCCATTCCGGGTGGCGGACCCAGGGCCGAGCGCAGGGTCTCCAAATCGATGCCCAGATTCCTCGAGGCTGCTTCGAGATTGGGAGGCGGCGGGCCGAGGGCGTGACGCAGGGTGTCCGGAGATATGCCGAGGATGTCGGCGGCGCGCAGGAGCCGTTGGCCGGGATTGGTGCCCGGGCCCATGGCGTTGCGGGGCATGCGGTTGCCCTGTTGCATGGAAATGGGGGCACGGCCCCGCGGGGGAGGCATCCCGCGGCCCATGCCGTTCATGCCGGGGCGTGGGCCGAGATTGGTCAGGACCGGCGTGCCGCGGAAGCAGCCGATGGTGTAGGGGTATTCCGGTGTCAGGACGTAGTGGTACATGTTGACCTGCCTGCCGTCCCACATCACCGGTGTCGTCGTGCCGTGGCAGGCGTCGAGCTCGTCGTTGTGCAGGGTACGGCCGGTCGCCGGATCCTTCATGCCGTAGATGCCGAAGCCGTCCAGGGAGTAGCCGACGAGACCGGACGTGTCGGCGTTGGGCATGCACGGCGATGGGCCGTGATAGTGGTACTGGCCGGCCCGCTGGGGGTGGCCGTTGCAGCGGTCCTGGACTTCGTGCGCCGCCGCGTCCTTGCCCGCGTTGTCGATGGCGTTGTACAGGGCGACGCCGTCGGTGGTGAAACCGATCATGCCCATGGGCACGCAGCTCGGGGCGGCGGCCAGTGCCGGGTTCAGTGGCAGGCGCAGCACGATGTGCTGCGGCCGAATTGAATTGCGGTTCCGGTCGTAACGATAGACCGGATCGGAAGGCGAGATGGGAAAGGTGCCGGTGGCGTGGTCCGGGAGATTATTGGCGGAGATGACTCGCTCGTTGCCCTCGATGGAGATGGAAAGCTGGTGTGCGGGCCAGTCGACCTCTCCTCCCACGGAGGGCTTTTCCGCGGGATCCCATTGATCGCCCTCGATCCAGGGGCCGCGGTGGGTGGCGGGACGGCGCCACTGCTGAGTGCAGGACATCAGGTAGCCGCTGCGGGGGAAGGTCGAGATCTTGCCGTCGCCGAGAGGGAGGTTGTGGGCGCTTGCGGGGAAGGCATTCAGGAACGCGGCAAGCAGAATTATCTTGCCAGGCTTGTTCAACTTGATGGCCGGGCACGTTGCGGCCGAGGTGTTGTGCTCGGTGCTGTACATGATTTGTGCCCTCTTCGCCTTGCTCTCTCCCCCACGGGGGGGACTGCGGAGCGGTATTGACCACGATTCGTCGGGCGATCGCTACTGAAATCGCTCCTACAGTCCGGGGCTCGCACCGCCGCGGGCGTGCTAAATGGCGAGATAGTCCTGGCGGAGCTCTTCGTTGTCGAGGACTTCCTGGGCCAAGCCTTCGAAGACGACCTGGCCCATGTCCAGGATGACAGCGCGGTTGGCGATCTTGAGGGCGGCTATGACATTCTGCTCGACGATTATAGTGGTGAGGCCGAGATCCTTGATCTCCTTTAGGATCCTTTCGATCTCCTGCACGATGACGGGCGCCAGGCCCTCGTACGGTTCGTCCAGCAACAGCAGCTTGATGTCGCGGGCAAGGGCGCGGGCCACCGCCAGCATCTGTTGCTCGCCGCCCGACAGCGTGGTGCCCTCCTGTTTGCGGCGCTCCTTGAGCCTGGGGAAATGATCGTAGATCCGCTCCAGTGACCAGCCTATGGGCTCGGTGATCTGGGCGAGCTGGAGATTCTCCTCCACGGTGAATCCGGGGATAATGCGCCGGTCCTCCGGCACCAGAGCGATGCCCTCGCGCGCGGCCTCGTAGGACTTCATGGTGTGCAGGGGCTTGTTGTCCAGCCATACCTCGCCCTGGCGCAGCTCCGGCCACCCTATCTGGGCGATGGTCCGCAGTGTGGAGGTCTTGCCGGCACCATTGCGGCCCAGAAGGGCGACGATCTCCCCCTCCCGAACCTCGAAGCTGACGCCCTGCACGATATAGCTCTCGCCGTAGTAGGCGTGCAGGTTCGAGCAGGAGAAGAAGGGCTTGTCGGTGCTCGCGCGCTTTTCGTCTTGTTGCTCAGCCACCGCGGACATCACTGGGTACCTCCGAGGTAGGCTTCCTGAACCTTGGGATTGCCGCGAATTTCGTCCGGCGGGCCTTCGGCGATGATCTCGCCCCCGGCCAGCACGGTAATCTTGTCCGCGAGACTGAATACAACGTGCATGTCGTGCTCGATGATCACTTTGGTCATGCCGCTCTCCTTGATGCGTTTCAAGGACTCGATGGTGGCGTTGGTATCCGCCCGTGACATTCCGGCGGTAGGCTCATCGAGAAGAAACAGCTTGGGATGCTGTACCAGACCCATGGCCAGCTCCAGACGACGTTTGTCGCCGCGCGACATGCTGGCGGCCATGGACAGATTCTGCTTAGTCAGCCCTATGTATTCGAGGGTCTGCTCGGCTTCGTCAAAGATGTGCGACTCCTTGGCGAGGGGAGTGAAGGGATTGAACTTGAACGCGCCGGAACGCTTGGCCAGGGCGGCGATCACCACGTTCTCGAGGACAGTCAGATCCTGGAAAATCTCGGGCGTCTGGAACACGCGCACCACACCGGCCTGGTTGATCTCGTGAGGCTCCTTGCCGGTAATCACCTCGCCGTTGAAGGTGACGGTGCCGCGGTCAGGCTTAAGGCGTCCCACGCATACATTCAGAAGCGTGGACTTTCCCGCCCCATTGGGACCGATGATCGCGTGGGTCTTGCCCTTCTCGACCTGCAGGTTGATATCACTCAAAGCGTGAAGTCCACCGAAGGTCTTGTCAACGTAAGCGATGTTCAGAACGATGTCGTTGCCTTCCGCCATGCGTACCCCGGCTCAGCTTTCGGCCGTCGACGGTGCGGCGGCTCCGATGGTTTCCTTATCGGGCTTGTCCGGCCGGAAGCGCCTTGCGATCCGCGACAATCCCTCCATCAGCCCCCCGGGCATGAAGATCACGATGACCATGAACAGCGCGCCGAGGGTCAGCTGCCAGCCTTCTCCCACGAACGGGTGCACTATGGCGACGACCACGTTCTGGATGGGATCCGGAAGGAAAGAGAACGAATGGTGCAGGGCAGACTCGTTGAATGCGGAAAAGATATTTTCCGAATATTTGATCAGCACCGCGCCGAGAATCGGTCCGATCAGGGTGCCCACCCCGCCCAGTATAGTCATCAACACCACCTCACCGGACGCGGTCCACTGCATGCGTTCCGCCCCGGCCAGGGGATCCGTGACCGCCAACAGAGAGCCGGCCATGCCGGCGTACATACCGGAGATTACGAACGCCCACAACAGATAAGGGCGGGTATGGAAGCCGGTATACCCCATTCGCCTCTGGTTGGACTTGATGGCCCGCAGCTTCAGACCGAACGGCGAGCGGAAGATCAACAGGGATATGTAGAAACCGATGATCAGCATCCCGGCGCAGAAATAAAAGCCCCAGAACCCCTGCAGGTCCATGCCGAAGAAGTCGCCCACCGGCGAACCCTGGTGCACGATGCCGAGCATATTGTCGAGAACGCGTGGATCGTTGCGCAGAACGCGAAGGCCGGTTTCGCCATTGGTGATCGGAGTGAACACCGAGTAAGCCAGGTTGTAGCTCATCTGCGCGAACGCCAGCGTCAATATCGCGAAATAGATGCCGGTACGCCGCAGGCACAGGAAGCCGATCACCACCGCAAACAGTCCCGCCAGGAGCGTCCCCAGTATCACCGCCGGTACGACGTCCATCGACAACAGCTTGAAGGACCACACGGCAGTGTAGGAGCCGACGCCGATGAACGCCGCATGTCCGAAGGACAGGTAGCCTGTCAGTCCGAACAGTATGTTGTAGCCGATGGCCACCAGGCCGAAGATAGCGAACTTCTGCAGCAGGTCGGGATAGGACGCCCCGAATGGCTGGGTCCAGAACGGCGCCGACAGCACGACGGCAATGAAGATGAGCATGCCGAGGGCGTCTTTGTGCGAAACCGTGAAGGTCTTCACCGGCTAGTCCTCCATGAGGCCTTTGCGGCCCATGAGTCCGCGCGGCCGCACCAGCAGGATAACCACCGCGATCAGATAAATGATGATCTGGTCGATGCCGGGAATGATGGCCTTGACCTGATTCATGGATGCGAATGACTGGAGGATGCCCAGTATGAAACCCGCCGCCACCGCGCCCGGCAACGAACCCATGCCGCCGACTACCACAACCACGAATGAGAGCACCAGAAAATCCATTCCCATGTGGTAATCCGGAGGCAGAATGGGCGTGTACATCACACCCGCGAGACCGGCGACTACGGTCGCGATTCCGAACAGGATTGTAAACCGACGCTCCACATTGAGCCCCAGCAGACTGACGGTCTCGCGGTCCACCATTCCGGCCCTGACGACCATGCCGAAAGTCGTGAACTGCAAGAACGCGAATACCCCGGAAATCACGACGATAGAGAACAGCAGGTAGGTGAGTCTCCAGTAGGGATACACCACGTTGGGGCCCAGGCCCAGCCAGGCGCCCACCGGCGCGGTGCCGGACAGCAAATCGGGCGCCGGAGTGGGTATGGGATTGGCGCCGAAGAAATATTTGATGATCTCCTGGAGCACGATCGCAAGACCGAAAGTAACCAGGATCTGCTCGGCGTGGGAGCGCTTGTAGAAGAATCGGAATAGACCCCGCTCCAGGACCAGGCCGATGAGCAGCATCACTGGTATCGCTACAACAATGGACATCGGCACGACCCAGTCGATGATGGCCTCGCCGGTGTCGCCCCACCACAGCTTGAGATACGGGATGTCCTTGTAGGCGTCGAAAAAGGTAACGCTCGGGTCCTTTATGTGCTTGGAAAGTGTCAGGAGCTTCTGGAAGCTGACGGCGCAAAAGGCTCCCAGCATGAACAGTGCGCCGTGCGCGAAATTCACGACCCCAAGAGAACCGAACACGAGCGTCAGCCCCAGCGCAATCAGCGCATAGGCGCCGCCCTTGTCGAGGCCGTTCAGGATCTGCAAGACGATTGCGTCCATTACCTAGGGTCCAATGATTGCGCCTTCAAAAGGCATGGCCTGCCGGCGCGTATTCCCGCCGGCAGGCCGCCGTTGATCATGCGCCGGCCCGGGGCTTCCGGGCCGGCACGCTTATTATTGTGGGAACGACGACTAGGCGCAGGTGCCCAGTTCACCCCCAAATATGGAGGGATCATATTCAACCTGCTTCCGCGGCACAATCTCCACCACCTTCAGCAGGTCGAACTGGCTCTTCGGATCCGGGTTGCCCTCCACCACCAGCACGTCCTTGAAGCACTGGTGATCGGCGGCTCGATACTCGGTCGGGCCGTTGCCCATGCCGTCGAACTTGAAGCCTTCCAGGGCATTGATCACCTCGCAGGGATAGAAGGTACCGGCCATCTCCACCGCATTGGCATACAACAGCGTCTGCACGTAGCAGGTCTGCGCAGCCTGGGACGGCGGATTACCGTACTCCTCGCCGAAGGACTTCACGAAGGCCTTGGAGCCGTCATCCGTCAGCGACCAGTTCCAGTTGGTGGTACCCAGAATACCCTTGATGGCGTCGCCGGCACCCTGGGCCATCAGGCGTGAGAACAGCGGCACGACGATCTGGAATTGCTTGCCGTTGACCATCTTGTCCTTCATACCGAACTGTACCGCCTGGGTCAGGGAGTTGACCATGTCCTTGCCGTAGTGGTTCAGGATCAGCACGTCGGCTCCGGAATTCAGAACCGGCGTCAGATACTGCGAGAAATCGCCGGCGCCCAACGGGGTGCGAACTGCCGCCACGGTCTTCCATCCGAGCTTCTCGGTGGCATTCTTGATGGACTCCTCCTGGGTCCAGCCCCAGGTATAGTCGGCGGTCAGGTGGTAAGCTTTGCGATCGTCGCCGTACTTCTTCTCCAGCACCGGGGCCAGGGCCTGGCCGGACATGTAGGCGTTGAAGAAATGGCGAAAGCCGTACTTGCGCTTGTCCTTGCCGGTGGTGTCGTTGGAGTGGGTCAGGCCGGCCATGAAGATGACGCCCGCCTCCTGGCACAGCGACTGCACTGCGACGGCCACGCCCGAGGACGAGCCGCCGGAGATCATGAGCACGCCATCCTTCTCGATCATGCGCTTGGCCGATGCGCGAGCGGCGTCGGACTTGGTCTGGGTGTCGCCGGTGACGTATTTCACCTTCTTGCCCAGGATCCCGTTGCCCTTCAACGACTTCGGGGTCATGGTGTTGAGCAGTCCACCGTCGCCCTCGCCGTTCAGATGCTTTACGGCCAGTTTGAAAGCCCGCAGTTCGTCCGCGCCCTCGTCGGCGTAGGCCCCGGTCTGGGGCACGTTGAAGCCCAGGGTGACATCCTTCTTATCCATGGGATTGTTGGTGAAATCCGCTGCCCAGGCGTTGCGCACGAAGAAGTGCGGCATGCTGCCTGCAACGCCCATATACGCCGCGGACTTCAAGACCCCACGACGGGTTACTTTAATTCGACTCATAACGGAACATCCTCCTGATTGGGTTTACGTAGAAATGTAACAACCGAATCGCGCAGACCCGTTGCGGCCCGCCCACGACCAGCGCCGGGCGGCAGCACGGATTGGCAAAACCGCGATGCCCCAATGTAAACACCGGTGTCAATTAGAGCAATAACTGATTGTATTTAAATAGCTTGTTTTGTAAATTTATGATTTGCCGCAAGTAGCGTAGTGTAAATAATTCACAAGCAAAGGCAAGCATCACGATGGCAAACGCCGCCATTGGATACAAGATCCGCGAGCAGCGCAAACGCCTGGGCCTGACCCAGGCCGCCCTGGCGAAGCGGCTCGGCATCTCGGCCTCGTACCTGAACCTGATCGAAGCCAACAAACGCTCCGCCGGCGGCAAGCTGCTCAACAGGCTCGCTGCCGCCCTCGGCCTGGACGTCGACGTGCTGAGCGGCGCCGCGGAGCAGCGGCTGCGCGACGACCTGCGGGAGCTGCCCATGGATCCCGTGTTCCAGCATATCGATCTGGAGCAGAACTTCGCCGACGAAGTGGTGGCACGCAATCCGGACTGGGCGCGGCTGATACTCACGCTCTATCGCGCCTACCTCGATGGTCATCAGGCCTTGAGCGCCCTCAGCGACCGCCTGAACCGCGACCCCTGGCTGCAGGCCTCGGTGCACCGGATGCTGACTCACATTACCACCATACGATCGGCGGCGGAGATATTGGACGATACCGCCGACCTGGATGCCACGCGGCGGGCGCGTTTTCACAGCATGCTGCACTCGGAAAGCACCAGGCTGACCGAGGCCGCCCAGCAGATGGTTTCCTTCTTCGAGCTGCAGAACACCACCAATCCATCCGCCGCCGCCGCCGAGCAGGTGGACGAATTCATCATCGGACAGCGCAACTACTTCCCCGAGCTCGAAGACGCGGGCCGGCGGCTGCGCGAGGAGCTCGACAGACTCCGCCAGGGCAATATCGAGGGCGCGCTGGTGGAGTTCCTGCGCTCGAAGTTCGGGATCGAGATCCGGACCAGCGAATCCGGGGCGGATACCGCGCGTTTCAAAAACCAGGCCTGCTTCGATGCCGACAACCGCGTCCTGATGTTCATCGCCAACGCACCTCCCACCACCCGTCGCTTCCAGATGGCACGGATCGCGGCAAAGCTGGTGTTCGGCGATACGTTGGAGCAATGCGTCAACGACCCGCGCCTCGGCACCGAGACCGCCCGCAGGCAGGCGGCCCGGGCGCTGTCCAGCTACGTCGCGGGAGTGGTGCTGCTGCCCTACGCGCCCTTTCTCGAGGACGCCGAGCGCTGCCGCTACGACATCGAGATACTGCGCCAGAAATATGATGCCGGCTACGAACAGGTCTGCCACCGGCTGGTGACCCTGCGCGATCCACACTCGGAAGGCGTGCCGTTCGCGTTCCTGCGCGTCGACCCATCAGGGCACGTTTCCAAGCGCTTTCCGCTGTTCGGGTTTCCTCTACCCCGATTCGGCCATGCCTGCCCGCTGTGGACCGTATTCAACGCCTTTCAGACCCCCGGACGCGTCGTACGCGAGCTTGTCGAGTTCCCGGACGAGCACCGGTTCCTGATGATCGCCCGAACCGTCACCAAGCGCGCCGCCACATTTCGGGCGCAGCCCGTCATGTTTGCCGTGATGCTCGCGTGCGACGCCATCCACGCGGACCGCACGGTCTACGCCGAGGGCATCGATCTGCACCGGGAGAACGGCGCGCTACCCGTGGGTCCCTCATGCCGGCAGTGCGAGCGCCACGGCTGCCCGCATCGCCAGGAGCCGCTCATCACCTCCGAGACCTGAATTGGAGGACGGCTTCATTCGCAAGGCCGTTGCTGATAGATTTACCAGCGGTGGCGAACGCCGGATCGGTGGCGCCAGTCCGCCACCGGGCCATGGGCCCGGCCTTGTGAAGAACGGGGCGCCGACTCGAGGGTTGCCGTGAACGAACATATATTCATCGCTGAGGACGAACCGTACATCGTCGAATCGCTGGGCTTCGTGCTGAGCAATGCCGGCTATTCGATCACTCCCGAAAGCAGCGGTGCCGCGGTGGTTCCGAAGATCCGGGAGACCCGGCCGGACGTGGTGATACTGGATCTGATGCTTCCGGAGCGGAACGGATTTGAAATACTCAAGGAACTGAAGAACGACCCGGACCTCGAGAGTATTCCGGTGCTGATCCTGACGGCCAAGGGACAAGCCCAGGACCGCTCGACCGCCGACCAGCTGGGGGCCGACGCCTTCATTACCAAGCCGTTCTCCAACCGCCAGGTCCTGGAATGTGTCGGCAGGCTCGTCCATCCGGGGTCGGAAACGGGCACGTGATCAGGAGGCCAAGGGAGTCCGCCGCCCTGCTGGTGTGCCTGGGAACCGCTTTCCTGCTCCCCCCCATCGGCCTGATTTTCGGCAGCGCCTATCGGATCTTCGAGATCCCACTGCCGGTGTTCTACGTCTTCGGTGCGTGGATCGCCCTGGTGGTGGGTGCGTTCCTCATTTCGAGGGTGCTGCCGGATAACCCCGGCTAGCGGCCATGCTCACCACCGATTTCGCTCTATTCACGGCGCTCGCCTACGTGGCCCTGCTGTTCCTGCTGGCATTTCTGAGCGACCGGCAGGCCCGGCGTGGGCGCGACAGCTTCCTGCGCACGCCGCTGGTGTACACCCTGTCCATCTCGGTGTACTGCACCTCGTGGACATTCTACGGAGCGGTGGGCTCGGCGGCTCGCCACGGCCTGGAGTTCGCCACCATCTATCTGGGTCCCACCCTGGTGTTCGTCGGATGGTGGTTCCTGCTGCGCAAGCTGGTCAGGATCGGCCACGTCCATCGCATCACCTCTATTGCCGATCTCATCTCCTCGCGATTCGGCAAAAGCACGGCGCTCGGAGTACTGGTTACCTGTATCGCGCTGATCGGCACCACGCCTTACATCGCCCTGCAGCTCAAGGCGGTAACCGCCAGCTTTCAGATCGTCAGCTCGGTGACCAACACCGTCGTTCCGGGGGTGCCGATACAGGACAACTCCGACGCCGGATTCTGGGTCGCGCTGGCCATGACGGTCTTCACCATCCTGTTCGGTACCCGGAATCTGGACGCAAACGAGCACCACCCCGGTGTGGTGGCGGCCATCGCCTTCGAGGCCCTGGTCAAGCTGTTCGCGATGATCGCGGTGGGTCTGTTCGTGGTGTTCGGTATCGCCGGGGGTATCGGGGAGGTGTTCCGGTACGCCCCGGCCGAGCAACTGGTGTATGGCAACGAGCTGTTCCGCTGGCGGTGGATCAACCTCATGCTGCTGTCCGCCATCGCCATAGTGTGCCTCCCCCGCCAGTTCCAGATCACGGTGGTGGAGAACTCCAACGAGCGCCACCTGCGGACCGCATCCTGGGCGTTTCCGCTCTACTTGTTTCTGATCAGCCTGTTCGTGCTGCCCATCGCGATCGTAGGGCTCGCCGTTCTGCCGCCCGGCTCCAATCCGGATATGTTCCTGCTGACAGTGCCGATCTCGGCGAACCAGGATCTGCTGGCCCTGTTCGCTTTCATCGGAGGTTTCTCGTCGGCCACATCCATGGTCATCGTCGCCAGCATCGCCCTGTCCATCATGATCTCCAACCAGATCGTGGTGCCCTTGGTGCTGCGACTGCCGAGGGTCAGACTGGACGCCAGCGGCGACATCAAGGAACTCATTCTCACCTGCCGGCGCATCTCCATCGGCGTGATCCTGCTGTTCGGGTACCTCTATTTTCGGCTCAGCGCGAAGTCGGATGCCCTGGCCTCCATGGGCCTGATCGCGTTCGTCGGCGTCGCCCAGTTCCTGCCGGCGCTGATCGGCGGCCTGTACTGGCGCAACGCGACGGCCAAAGGCGCTGTAGCCGGTCTTTCCGCCGGCTTCGCGCTGTGGATGTACACCCTGTTCATTCCCAGCCTGCGGGAGGCCGGCGGCCCGCTCGACGCCCTGGTTCAGCACGGGCCCTGGGGTATCGAGCTGCTGAAACCCTACACGATGTTCGGTCTCACCGGCCTCGACCCCTTGCTTCACGCCGTGTTCTGGAGCCTTGCAATCAACGCCGCGCTATTCATGGTGGTGTCCGTGTGGTCGACCCAAAAGCCGCTGGAAACCCTGCAGAGCGCGCTGTTCGTGGACGTGTTCCGCAACGTGGCTGGCACCGAGTCCAGAGTGATTCAGCGGCGCGCGGCGACCAAGGACCTGTATAAGCTCACCCAGCGGATACTGGGGCCGGTGGAAACCCACAAGCTGTTCACCGAATTGACCGACGGCCATCTCAACCTGGAGCAGCTGCCGCCGCCGGACGCCCGCTTCATCGCCCATATCGAGCGGCGCCTGGCCGGCAATATCGGGGCGTCCACCGCGCGTGCCCTCGTGTCGCAGATCGCCACCGGAGAGACCATCAGCATGGACGAGATCATCAAGCTGGTGGACGAGACCCAGCAGGTGGTGGAGTACAGCCATCGCCTGGAGCAGCAGTCCGCGGAACTGCAGGCGACCGCCGAGGAGCTGCGCAAGGCCAATCAGCGACTGCAGGAACTGGACGCCCAGAAGGACGAGTTCCTGAGTCAGGTCAGCCATGAGGTGCGCACGCCGATGACCTCCATCCGCTCGTTCGCCGAGCTGCTGCTGGGCGCCGACAACCTGACCCGGGAGCACGCGCAGAGGTTCGTTCGCATTATCCACGAGGAGAGTCTCAGGCTGACGCGGCTGCTCGATGAGATCCTCGAGATGAACCGCCTGGAGCACGGCGAGCTCCAGATCGGTATCGCACCGGTCTCCCCCGAGGACGTGGTCGAGCGAGCGATCGATACCTGCCGCGGGCTGGCCGAGCAGAAGAACGTGGTCCTCGAGTCCGGGTCCCGGGTGGAAGCGGCAACGGTACTCGGTGATGCGGATCGGCTCCACCAGGTGTTGATCAACCTTTTGACCAACGCCATCAAATATAATGACAGTCCGCAACCGGTAGTGCGCGTGGACAGCAGAATCCTCGACCACCGCTACGAACTGGACGTCAGCGACAACGGCCCAGGAATCCAGGACGCGGAGCAGGTCTTCGAGAAATTCAGCCGCGGACGGCAGACCGTCGGCAAGAGTGGCGGAGCCGGGCTGGGCCTGGCGATCAGCCGTCGCATTATCCAGAAAATGAACGGTGAGTTGGAGATCGTGAGCAACGGTGGCCTAGGAGTCAGCCAGGGAACCCGGTTCAGGATCCGCTTGCGCCTGGCGGAGGAACCGTCGGCATCCGAGGCGTCCATCCGCGAATACGCGTCATGACACGAAATCCGTAATATGAAAGAGCTCATCGAGCTGGGCGACCTGGAACGCGCGGTACACCTCATATTCGAAGAGAAAGTCCCCTTCAACCATCTGCTCGGCGTCAAGGTGGACGGAATCGCCGAGGAATCGGTGCGGATGAGAATCGACATGCGGGACGAATTCGTGGGTCATTTCGTGCACCGGGTATTACACGGCGGCGTGACGGCCTCGGTGCTGGACGTGACCGGCGGCCTGGCCGCTTTCGTCGGAACACTCAACAAAATCAAAGACTTGCCGCTCGAGGATCAAGTCCGGCGCTTCAATACCCTGGGCACCATCGATCTGAGGATCGACTACCTGCGTCCGGGGCGGGGCCAATGGTTCGCCGCGACAGGCTATATTCTCAGAATCGGGAACAAAGTAGCGGTGACACGCATGGAACTGCACAATGACGACAATAAACTGATCGCCGTGGGGACGGGTGCCTACACGGTTTCATAAGACATAAGGAGCGACCCATGAATGCATTGCTGGTACTGCTGGTATTGCTGGGCCTGGTGGTTCTGTACGGGTTCTTTATCTACAACCGGTTCATCAAGGACCGCAACACCATCGACGAAGCCTGGAGCGGCATCGATGTGCAGCTCAAGAGACGCCACAACCTGATCCCCAACGTGGTGGAGACGGTCAAAGGCTATGCCCGTCACGAGGCGGAAGTGCTGGAGAAAGTCACCGCCCAGCGCACCGGCGGACGAATGACCGACATCAACAAGCAGGAGACCGAGATCTCCAAGGCGCTGGTCAACCTGTTCGCGGTGGCGGAGAGCTACCCCAATCTCAAGGCCAACGAAAATTTCCTCGACCTGCAAAAGCAGCTCAGTGAAGTCGAGGACCAGATCCAACTCGCGCGGCGCTACTACAACGGCGCAGTGCGGATCTACAACACGCGGGTCGAATCGGTTCCGAGCAACCTGATCGCCTCATTCGCCGGATTCACCAAGCGTGAGTTTTTCGAGATCGAGGTCGCGGGCGAGCGGGAAGTGCCGAAAGTCGCTTTCTAGTTTCTCGCGTCCACCGAAGTTCCGCATGCGGTCAAGAATGTATTCTTGTCCCGAACACGTGCTTCCGGCATTCGGATATCGTAGCCTCTTCAAGCAGGACGACGCACCGGCAGAGAAACCCTGCGACTTCACATCCGCTATTCACGCAACTCATCGTTGGAACCACGGTTGACATGAATTCCGCACGCCTGCTCTCCGTCTTTCGCCGGGTCACGTGCCTTGGACTTATGCTGGTCGCCTGGCATTCCGCCCGCGCGCTCGCCGACGAACGAATACTGTCCTACGTCAGCGACATCTCGGTGCATCTCGACGGCTCCATGACGGTTACCGAGTCGATACGGGTGCAAAGCGAGCAGAACCAGATAAAGCGGGGCATATACCGCGATTTTCCGACCACCTACAAGACCCCGAATGGCGTCACGAAAGTCGGCTTCGATGTGCTCGATGTCGAGCGCGATGGACACCCGGAGCCGTACCACACGCAAAGCCTGTCCAACGGCACGCGCGTCTACATCGGAAACAAGGACCGCATTCTGCCGCCGGGGCAATACGCCTACACCATCCGCTACAGCACCGACCGGCAGCTCGGCTTCTTCGCAGGCCGCGACGAGTTGTACTGGAACGTGACGGGCAACGGCTGGTCATTCCCAATTGGCGCCGTCCGCGCCCGGGTCACATTGCCGGACGGAATATCGCTCTCCAAGAACTCCCTGGAAGCCTACACCGGCTACGGCGGCCAGCAGGGCCGCGACTACATCGCCCGCGTAGACGCCAACGGCGCCGCGGTGTTCGAGACAACCCGCGGTCTGAAGCCGCACGAGGGACTGACCATCGTAGTAACCTGGCCGGCGGGAATCATCGCCCGCCCGACCCGGGGGCAAAAGGTTCGCTGGTTCCTGCGCGACAACGCCGCGTTGCTGTTCGGCGGCGCCGGCGGGGTGATCGTTCTGGTCTACTACCTTCTCACCTGGATGCGCGTGGGTCGGGATCCCGAGGCCGGCGTGATCTTCCCACGCTACGTTCCCCCGAAGAACCTGTCCCCCGCGGCGGTGCGCTACGTCCGTCGCATGGGATACGATTCGCGAGCCTTCGCCAGCGCGATTATCGACATGGCGGTAAAAGGCTTTCTCACGATTGACGAGCAGGACGAGGAATATACGCTTCAGCGCACGGCAACCGCGGACGATTCCACTCTGTCACGCGGTGAGCACCAGATAACTACGGCCTTGTTCGGCGGCCAGGACAAGGCCGTTCTCAAGAAGGAGAACCACGCTTCCATACGAGCGGCTCTCGATGCCCACAAGCAGTGGCTGCGCAACGAGTATCACCGGGTCTATTTCCGGACCAATGGCTGGATGCTGATTCCCGGAGTCGCTTTGTCGATACTGGTATTGCTGGTGGCGGGGTTCGAAAACGGAGCGCCGGATTTCTTTTTCATGGGCTTGTGGCTCGCCGGCTGGACGTTCACCGTGTTCATGCTGCTCCGACAGGGCCAGAAAATGATGGCCGTGGTCTTCGCAGTCGCCGAGGTCGTCGCCATCGTCGCGTTCATCGGCCAGACTTCCACCCAGTTCGTTGCGCTGCTGCTGGCGATGATCATTCTGAACGGGCTGTTCTACTATCTGATCAAGGCACCCACGGATGCCGGGCGCAAGCTGCTGGACGAGATCGAGGGACTGAAGATGTACATGGAGGTCGCCGAGAAGGACCGTCTCAACCTGCTCAATCCACCGGACCTGACGCCGCAGCACTTCGAGAAGCTTCTCCCCTACGCCCTTGCTCTCGGGGTCGACCAGAAATGGTCCGAGCAGTTTTCCGATCATCTCGCCCGACAGAGCCAGGACGCGGTTCAATACCAGCCTGTCTGGTACCACGGAAGCAGCTTCGGCAACTTCAATACCGCCGGCTTCGCGTCGTCGCTGGGGTCTTCGCTGGCCGGTGCCGTCAGCTCGTCGTCGACGGCGCCGGGATCCAGCTCCGGATTCGGCGGTGGTGGCTCGTCAGGCGGCGGGGGCGGCGGCGGGGGCGGCGGCGGTTGGTGACGGATCGGTTGCGCCGCCCGAAGTGCTGCGGTGTTCAGTCCTCTCCGCCGGCCGGCCAGTGGCGCTCCAGGACATCATCAACGGTCTGCGCCAGATCCTTCTCCGTGTCGGCGCGGCGCCTTCTCGTCTCGCGGGCGTCGCGCTCGCGCAGTACCTGGACTTCGGTATCGCGCTGCTGCCCGCAGCGCTGCTCATAGCGCGCAGCGGCTTTCTGCAGACGCTCCTCGGTGCGCCTCATGAATCGCCGGGCCCACAGCCTCGCGTCAGACAAGGCACGCGCCGCCTGCGCGCGCTCGCGCTCTATCTGGTCGCTGGCCTCGCGTTCGGCTCGTAGAACCTGCTCAATCGGGTTTCCGGCAGACATTAATCAAGTGGCTTTGGAGTTGACCCACGTCACATTACGATACCATGGCCTGTCTATAATGTATTGACAAACCGTCTGGTGCACATTCCTTGGTCTTGAACCTCGGTCGGATCCGTCGATTGTCAGATCCCCACGCCCGGGCGCGTGCCCGCCTGGGGCGGATGCCTGATGCCGCAGCCTGGCGACACATTGCCGAGGCGGGTGATCTCGACGCGACCGTGCAACGCATGCGGGACAACGGTCTGAATCTATGGGTCGGCACACTGCCTAGATCACCCGACGTCCCGGTCATAGAAAAAACCCTTCTGCAAGGCGCGATATCGCTGGCGCACGACGTGAAGCGCTGGCTTGCGAAGGACGGTCTCAGGACGTCTCGATGGCTCGATCAGATCGCGGAGGCGGGCGACGGTTTCGACCTGGACCGGTGGCTGCGGGCGTTCTCGATGCTCCGCCCGTCGGCATCGAGGCCCGGGGAACGGGCGACGGAGAGGCTGCACCACCTGGTGGAGACACACCTGCAAGACATACGTGAAGCCCGTCGACGCCTGCGACAGGCGGCCGACCCCGGCGTCCTCGACGTCGACATCCAGTGGCGCCTGCGCGAGAAACTCGCTGGGGACATGCGCGGCCTGCTCGGCGGCTACCCGTTCAACGCCGGATTTTTCCTCATCTATGCAATGCTTGAGCTATTGCAGTTCGAGCGCTGCCGGGCACTCCTGGTAGCACGGGCGCACGGATGGAACGCGGCCGGCGTCCTCTAGGCCAGCAACGTGTTCCGCCCGGAGACAATGGCCTGGATCGATGTGTTGGTGGACCCCCGCTTCGCTGCGGAGAGCCTCCATCACCTCGGCGCGCACCGGCTCATCGAACTACGGCCGTACGATCGCGATCAAACTCCGTTCGAAGTCGAGGCCGATGAAGGTTTGTCCGATCGGCTGCTCCGGGTGCGCGAAGCACTGGACCGGTATGAGGCCTACCTTCCTGTCGCCAGCCCGCCGGCTCCCACCAAGGGCGAAGTGATACTCCCGACAAAGGAGGTCCTGCCGAGATTGGAGGAGACCGCCGCCGCCTGGATCGAGGAGGCGGGACCGGTCATTCGGCGGCTGGAATCAGTTCTGACCCGCCTGGATCGCTTCCGCGTGCTCGAACAATGCCTGCGCGCCCTGCCGGATGACAGCACCGACATGAGGCATTTCACCTTCCCGGAGGGCCAACAGCCGTTCCACTTCGTCCCCGTCATCGCCCTGGCCAGGTCCGGTGACGAGGCCTTGCTCACCACGGTGACACGGGATGCCTTGCTGCAAATCCATCCTATGCCCGATGACGCGGATACCACCGTCTGGATCGGTGTCGTGAACCGCGAGGCGCTCGACGAGCTCGAACGAACCGGCCACGCACACGGCGTGCGATTCGCGCACATACCGAACGGACTGTCCGGCTCCCCACGCGAAGCGGCCTCCCAGCTGGAACGGATGATCGAGGACGCGACCGAAAGCGCCGCCGGACTGCGCGCGGAGCTGGATGCCGTCGGCGAGCACCTCGACCTGCCGGGTTGCCTGTGGTTCCTGCGCCGCCACTTGTGGGTCCAGGGGGTCATGCGCAATGCCATGTCGGGGGTACGCTTCGTGTGGCTCGGCGGTTGGACCGTGGCGCGGCGTTATCCGAAGCTCGTGCAGGTGCTGGAGGATTCGGGAGTGCCGTTTCTGTTGAACCGCGACGACAGCGGCGAGCACGGCGAACCGCCGATCGAGCTTTCCAACCCCCGCTGGATCCGAAAGTTCGAAGTATTCGCGCGGGGCTTCGGCATGCCGTCCCGCAACGAGGTCGACCCCAGTCCTCTCCTGGCAGCGGCAACGCCTTTGATGTTCGGCTATATGTTCGGAGACGTCGGCCAGGGACTGGTGGTGGCGGCGGTTGCATGGCTGCTGCGCAGGCGCCTGCCGGTGCTGTCGCTTCTGGTGCCCGCGGGCCTGCTATCCGTAGTATTCGGTTTCCTGTTCGGATCGCTGTTCTGCAACGAGCACTTGCTGCCGGCGTTGTGGCTGCGCCCCATGGATGACCCGATGACACTGCTGTTGACACCGGTGATATTCGGATTCCTGTTCATCCTCACGGGAATGAGCCTGTCCGGCCTGCAGGCGCACTGGTCGGGAGCCGGCGGCCGCTGGTGGAGCCGGGAGTTTCCCGTCGTGCTCATATACTCGGGACTTCCACTGGTCTTCTGGCATACATCCGCCGCCCTGTGGTGCGGCGGGACGGGAGTGGGAATCTATCTGGCGGCCGGCTGGCGGGACGCCTACCGACAGGCCGGATCATCGCGCGCGCTGCTCGCCACGGTCGCCGCTTTGCTCGAACTGGTGGAGACCCTGGCCCAGCTGCTGATCAACACCGTGTCCTTCGCACGACTTGGCGCCTTCGCCCTCGCCCACGCGGGCCTCGGTGCCGCGGTGATCACTCTGGCCGCGATACCGGATTCCACCTGGGCCTCCGCCCTGATCCTGGTGCTGGGCAATGCATTGGTCATCGCCCTGGAAGGCCTTATCGTGTCCATCCAAACCACCCGCCTCGTGATGTTCGAGTTCTTTCGGCGTTTCTACACCGGATCCGGGCGCGAGTTCAGGCCACTGGCAGTCCCGGACGACACACACCCTCAGGCGGCATGACGACATCACGCCGACGGAAAAATCAACAGGAGAACATCATGAACAAGAAACTGGGCCCTTTGATGATTGGCACGGCAGCTGCCGGCCTGCTCGCAACATTGCTGTATGCGTCGCTGCTGCTGGTGGCGCCCGCCGTCTTCGCCCAAGGAGACGCGGTGACGGTCGACCCGGGCGTGCTGCGCTGGGGCTACGCCGCGGCAGCGCTGGCGACGGGGCTGTCCGCCATAGCGGCCGGTATCGCCGTCGGCAGCGTCGGCGCTGCCGCGATCGGCGCGGTAGCCGAGAAACCCGAGCTGTTCGGCCGCACCCTGGTGTTCGTAGGCCTGGCGGAAGGTATCGCGATTTACGGGCTGATCGTCTCGATCATGATTCTCAACCGGCTCGGATGAACATGGATCTGCGGCTTGCCTACATCGGCGAAGAGATCTCCGGGCTCGGCTTCCGGCTCGCCGGGGCCCGGACCTACACGCCCTCTGCCACATCCGGCGAGGTACGCGACGCCATCCGCGAAGCGCGTGCCGACTGTGACCTGGTGCTGCTGGAGACCGGTCTGTCCGAGCTGGTGCGGGAGGACTTGACGGCAATGCTCATCGAGCAGCCGGTGCCGCCCGTCCTCGTGATCCCGGCCATCCTCTCGGAGCAGGAGTTGACCACCAGCGCGTTGACCGAAGCGCGGCGCGTCCTGGGAATCGGGTGAGCGGCATGGACGAGCCCGCAGGAAACGACTTGCCGATCGGGTTCGACCCGCAGCACGTTCGCACCTTCCTCACGCGGATACGAGAGGACCGCGACCGAGAGCTGGCCGACATGCGACACCGGGTCGAGGCCGAGACACGGACAATCCGACAAGAGGGCTACCGGGCGGCGCGCAGGCTCGCCAGCCAGGTGGCAGCCGATACCCGCGAACGCCAGCAGCGCGAACATGACCGATTTCTCTACAAGACACGGTCCGAGCTGACCCGTGAACGCTGGTCCATTCTCGGCGACCTGCGTGGAAAGGCACTGGAAGCGGTTCGGAGCCGCTTCGAAGAGGCGTGGCGCGACGAGTCCAGGCAGTGGGCCTGGTGCCGCCACTGGGTCGAGGCCGCCTGTGCGCTCGCAGCCGGCGCCCCGCTGGAAGTGCGCCTCGGTGATGCTCGGAATACGGTCTCGGAAAGGGTCGAGAAGCTGCTCCAATCGTACGCGGGAGAATGGGCGGTGCGCCTGGACGCGGAGGAACCCGCCGGCGTGCTCGTCTCATGGCCCGATCACCGCCTGGACGGTACGCTGGCCTCGCACGTGGCCGAGGCCACCGAAGAGGTCATGGCGCGCGTCGTGGACCTGCTCGACCCGGCCGCGGAGCCGGACGAAGCCGATGAGCCGGGCTGAGGTCTACTGGATCAATGGGCCGGTGCTCAAGGCCCGGACCGACGGGGTCTTCCAGATGAAGGAAGCCGTCTTCGTCGGCGACACGCGCCTGGCTGCCGAGGTCATCCGCCTCGACGAGGACACGGTCACGGTCCAGGTGTTCGAGGACACCACCGGCCTGAAGCCCGGTGTTTCCATCGAAGGAAGCGGCCTGCCGCTGGCCGTGGACCTGGGACCGGGCATGTTGGGGGCGATGTTCGACGGCATTCAACGGCCTCTCGTCGAGATCAGCCGGCGCTACGGCGATTTCTTCGGCGCCGGACTCGACATTGCCGCCCTCGATGCCGAGCGCGCCTGGCCGTTCGTCCCCGAAACGAAGAGCGGGGGCGATGTATTGGCCGGCGCCATGCTCGGCACGGTGCCCGAAACACAAGACCTCGCCACCCGGGTCATGGTACCGCCCGGCCTCCGGGGCCGGCTGGAGTGGATCGCTCCGGAAGGCGAATACCGAATCGACGAGGTGGTCGCGCGGGTCACGAAGTGACAAAGGCGTGGAACCCGTAACTCTGCACCAGCGCTGGCCCATACGCCGGCCGCGTCCGGTCTCCCAACGCATGGCTCCGGAGGAACGCCTGCTCACTGGGCAGCGCGTCGTCGATACCTTCTTCCCGATCGCCAAGGGCGGCGCGGCGGCCATGCCCGGAGGCTTCGGGACGGGCAAGACGGTCCTGCTGCAGACCCTGGCCAAGTGGAGCGATGCCGATATCATCATATACATAGGCTGCGGCGAGCGCGGCAACGAGATGGCCGATGTGCTCAACGATTTCCCCAAGCTCGAGGACCCACGGTCCGGCCGCCGCCTGCTCGAGCGCACCGTCTTGATCGCCAACACCTCGAACATGCCGGTGGCTGCGCGTGAAGCCTCCATATACACCGGCATTACGGTGGCGGAATACTTCCGGGACCAGGGTTACGACGTAGCGCTGTTCGCCGACTCTATCTCGCGCTGGGCGGAGGCCCTGCGAGAGATCTCCGGGCGCCTTGAAGAGCTGCCCGCCGAAGAGGGCTATCCGGCATACCTGCCGACGCGCCTGGCGGAGTTCTTCGAGCGATCCGGCAGAGTGCGAACCCTGGCGGGCCAGAGCTCCTCGCTGACGGTGGTGGGCACGGTCTCTCCGCCCGGCGGCGATTTCTCGGAGCCGGTCACCGCCCACACGCGCCGCTACGTGAAGGGGTTCCTGGCGCTGGACAGGGACCGCGCCCAGGCCCGCTTCTACCCCGCCATACATCCGCTGCTGAGCTACTCCGGCTACGCGACCGATACCCCGCTGGGCCCGGTCGGGCGACCTCGGATTGCGCCGACGCTTGCTGGAGCTCCTGGAAGAGCAAGCCAGGCTGGAGAAGATGGTGAAGATCGTAGGCCGTGACGCTCTGCCGGCCTCGCAGCGGCTGGTCCTGGTGGGCGCCGAGGTCGTTACCGAGGCACTGCTTCGGCAGTCCGCATTCTCGGAAACCGACCGCTACTGCTCCTCCGAGAAACAATCCGAGATGCTCCGCGTGATCGACTACTTCCTGCAGCAGGCGCAGCGGGTCGTGGAGTCCGGAGTGGAGCCGGACCGCCTGCTGGAACTGCCGGAAACCCGCCGGGTGCTGCGCATGGGCGAGGACATCGCCAACGACCGGCTCGAAGATCTTGCGGTCCTGGTCCGCGACGTGGAGCATGCCTTCAGCGCCCTTCTGCCGGAGCCCGGTGCGCAGCGGAGCACCGGATAGATGCCGGACAGCGCGAAGCATCTGCTGCACACCGGCCTCACCAGCATCCAGGGCCCGCTGATATTCCTTCGCGGCGTGAGGGACGCGGGCTTGTACGAGCGGGTCGAGGTGCTGGGCGCCGACGGCACGCGCAGGATGGGCCGGGTCGTGTCCATCGCCGATCGCAATGTGGTGGTCGAGGTCTTCCAGGGATCCGACGGTCTTTCTATCGGCCGGACGCAGCTTCGGTTTCTGTCCGAGCCTGTAATGCTCGATGTCGGTTCAGGCATGCTGGGTCGGGTGTACAACGGTGTCGGCCAGCCCATCGACGGCGGACCGCCGCCGGCCATCCGTGACCGCCTCAGGGTGGACGGCAACGCGATCAATCCCGTGCGCCGCGAAGTGCCCAGCGAGTTCATCGAGACCGGCATCTCCGCTATCGACGCCATGAACTCCCTGGTACGCGGCCAGAAGTTGCCCATTTTCTCCGGGAGCGGGTTGAACCACGACCGTCTCGCATCCAGCATCGCGCGCTTCGCCCGGCTTCGCAGCGGCGATACCAGCGACTTCGCGATCGTGTTCGCCGCCATCGGCGTCACCTTCGACACCGCCGAGCACTTCCGCCGCGAGATGGACGAGTACGGCGCGTTGGAACGCATGGCCCTGTTCCTGAACCTGGCCAGCGACCCGAGCGCCGAGCGCCTGCTGACTCCGAGAATCGCTCTGACCGCCGCCGAATACCTGGCCTACTCGGAAGGTCGTCACGTGCTGGTGATCCTCACCGACATGACCAACTACTGCGAGGCCCTCCGCGAGATATCGTCCAGCCATGGCGAGGTGCCCAGCCGCAAGGGATACCCGGGCTACATGTACTCCGACCTGGCCACCATCTACGAACGGGCCGGTCGCATCCGCGGACGCGCCGGATCGATCACCCAGATTCCCATCCTGACGATGCCCAACGACGACATCACTCATCCCATCCCGGATCTGTCCGGCTACATTACCGAGGGGCAGATCGTACTGGACCGCGATCTCGAGCGGCGTGGCATCTTTCCTCCCATTGCGCTTCTTCCCTGCCTGTCGCGGCTGATGAACAAGGGAATCGGTCCCGATACCACCGCCGCCGACCACCCTGCCCTGGCTTCACAACTGTACGCCGCCTATGCCCACGCGCGGCACCTGAAGTTGCTGTCCAACGTGGTCGGAGAAGAGGGCCTGTCGGAGTCCGACCGTGCCCTGCTGCGTTTCGGGGAGCAGATGGAGAATGACTTCCTTCAGCAGGGCGACCAGCGCCGCACACTGGAAGAAACCTTCGACGTGGGTTGGCGACTGCTCGCGCATCTTCCAGACGAGATCCTGGTGCGCCTGTCGGATTCGCAGATCGCGGAGCACGTCGCTCCCCGGCGCCATGGCTGAAGCCGCCTCCAAGACCCAGCTACTGGAACGTCGCGCCGAGCGCACGATGGTGCGTGAAGGCAAGTCCGTGCTGGAGGATCGTCGAGACCTGTTGGCCCATATGCTCGTCGAGCAGCTGGCGGAAACCGACAGACTTACACGAGAAGCGGCGCGCGCGTTCGCGTGGGCGCGGCAAATGCTGCGGCGGGCGCTCATGCGCCACGGCTTGACCGCGCTGACCCTGCGTGCCGGCGAGCCGGACAACCCGATGCTGGGGGCGCCGCGCTGGGAGCTGGAAAACCGGCTCGGCACGCCCTGGCTCACCTTCGACATGCCCGCGGAGTCGGACGGCGGTTCGTCAAGTGATACGGAAGTCTCCGTTGAGTTGGAAGGAACGCGGCGCGCCTACCGGGAGCTTGTGGCGGTGTTGCTGGAGCTGGCGGCCGGCGAGAATAATCTCTCTCGCCTGGTCGAGGTGTTTCGCCGCACCCAGAGGCGGGTCAACGCCCTCGAGTACGTCGTGCTGCCGGACCTCAACCGCGCCATCAAGGAGATGGAAGACCGCATGGACGAAATGGAACGGGAAGACCTGGTGCGGTTACTGCTGATCAAGCGACGTGCCGGCTGAGACTCCGATCGGGCGCGCGGCTCAGCCCCGTTGACCGTGATCCGCTATTACCCGGGCAACACAGGTCGTGAGCTTGCGGGCGAAAGGGACGTGCAGAAACTCGTTGGGTCCGTGGGCGTTGGAGCCGGGCCCCAGCACCCCCGCAATCATGAACTGGGCTTGCGGGAACCGTTCGCCGAGCATTCCCATGAACGGAATGGTGCCGCCTTCCCCCATGTACATGCAGCTTGCGCCGAAGACCTCGCGCGAGGCGCGCTGCAGGGATTCCTCCAGCCACGGCGCGGTCGGCGGCGCGTTCCATCCCGTTGCGGCCATGTCCGCGTCGAATCGTACCCGGGCGTTGTAGGGCGGGTCCGCCTCCAGGATCCGCTTGAGCTCGCGATTGGCTCCCTCGCCGTCCACGGTCGGCGGCAGGCGCATCGACAGCTTCAAGGTGGTGCCGGGCCGCAGCACATTGCCCGCGTCCAGCACCGCCGGCAAGCCCCCGGCGCCGGTAACCGATAAGGCGGCACGCCAGTTACGGTTGAGCAGTCGCTCGAGCGGAGCGTCCCCCATGGCCCCGGCCCCTTCCACAAACGGATAGGCCGTGTGCACGCCATCACCCAGCACTTCGGCGACGGCCTCGAGTTGCCGGTGGCGGTCTTCCGGGATCTCCGCCTGCAGGGCCGCCGGGAGGATGTGCCCGGTCTGCTGGTCCTCGATTCGGCTCAGGAGCCGGCGGGCGATGCGGAAGCTCGACGGCACGATGCCGCTGGCGTAGCCGGAATGGACCCCCTCGGAGAGTATCTCGACGTTCAAGGTGCCGGCCG
Source organism: uncultured Gammaproteobacteria bacterium (assembly GCA_963731035.1). GTDB lineage: Bacteria > Pseudomonadota > Gammaproteobacteria > Arenicellales > JAANXG01 > JAANXG01. The sequence goes on from CAVSUY010000022.1 coordinate 95,708, forward strand.
CCATGCCGCGCAGGGACGTGGTGATCCAGAGCTGCTCGTAGTTGCCGGCGCCTGAATCGAGGCATACCACCAGGCTGGGCGTTCCAATGCGCGCACGCAGGTGCTCGATATAGTGCGGCAGGTCGTAGCTGCCGGATTCTTCGCAGGCCTCGATAACCACGACGCAACGGGCATGGGGCAGTTTCTGATCGCGCACAGCCTGGATGGCCGCCAGCGACGAGAATGCCGCGTAGCCGTCGTCGGCACCGCCGCGCCCGTATAGCCTGCCATCGCGCTGCACCGGCTTCCAGGGACCGAGGTTCTCGGTCCAGCCGGTCATCTCGGGTTGCTTGTCCAGGTGGCCGTAGAGCAGCACGGTATCGTCGGATTCACCAGGTATCTCGATGAAGATCAGCGGGGTGCGGCCTTCCAGGCGCACCACCTCCACCGACATGCCTTGGATCGACTGGCGGCGGCACCAGGACTCGATAAGCCGGACCGCATCGTCCATGTAGCCGTGCAAGGCCCAATCGGGATCGAAGTGCGGAGACTTGTTGGGGATCCGGATGTATTCGGTCAGCTCGCCGACGATCTCGTCCTGCCAGAGCTGGTCGATCAGATTCTGAGCGGCCTCGATTTGCATGGGTCCCCCGGGACCGGTGGTTGAGCCTGCGAAGTGTAACCTGCCGCGAGCCGTACGGGCGACTCCCGCCGTTCACTCGCCGTCGCCATCACCATCGGCGTTGTCGAGGGACTCTCCCTTGTAGCGCCTCGCAGCGCGTGCCCGGGGTTTGGACTCTGCCGGCGCGGCTTGCGTCGTGCCGGCTTTCTTGCCCGCCGTGACATCGGTCGCGGCGGCCTGGTCCTTGATGTGGATATCACGCTGGGGAAACGGAATGACGATGCCGGCTGCGGCTAAATGCATCCGCGATATCGAATCGCAGCTCGCTCGCCATAATCAACATGTAGTCGGCCTGGCGGATGAAGAATCTCAACTCGAAAATCAAGGCGCTGTCCCCGAAATCGCGGAACACAACGTTGGGCGACGGGGCCCTCAGTACCTCGTCTCGCCGGACGGCACATTGCAGGAGGATGTCCCGCACCTGCTTCGGCTGCGAGTCGTAGGACACCCCAACGGACACGATGACCCGCGCCACGGTGCTCTTGTGGGTCCAGTTCATCACCTCGGAGGTCACCAACTGACTGTTGGGAACGATTACGGTGGCGTTGTCGAAGGTCTGGATCTCCGTCGCCACCACGTTGATCTTCTTGACGTAACCCTCGTTCGGTCCCACGACGATCCAGTCGCCGGCCTTGATGGGCCGCTGCATCAACAGGATCAGACCGGAAACGAAATTGTTGACAACGTGCTGGAGACCGAAACCGATACCTACCGACAGTGCGCCGAAGATGATGGCGAGTTGGCTGAGTTGCAGGCCCAGGCTGGAAATGGCGATGATGGCGGCGACGATGATCCCGACATATCCCACGCCGGTGGTAAGCGCGTCGCGCACCCCGACGTCCGGAACCGTCTGCGCGAGCACGCGCTTGGAGAGGAAGTTCTGAAACAACCGTACCGCGAAGAACAACACCAGGAAGATGCCAAGCGCCACAACGACGTCGAGCAGCGACAGAGTGAAGCTCCCGACGGCGAATCCGTAGAAGACCTTGTTGGCGGTGCTTTGAATATCGCCTGTCTGGACACCCCAGATCAGCAGCAAGATCACGATGACGGCCAGTACCAGGACGACGTCCACCGCCAACATCACCCAGAACATCAGACGCGCCGCCCCGGACTTGGTGTAGCCGAGCGTGTCGCGCAACAAGGAGCCGGTCGCGGGCTGCGCCCCCGCGGCCTGGCTGCAGGTGGCGGCAATGAACGACCGCAGAAGATAAGCAAACGCCACCAGCAACAACGACCAGACGATGCGTTGGGCCAGGAATATGCCGAGCGTGACGTAGCCGACGAGGGCCGCGGCGATGCTCAGCATCAGTCCCAGCTTTGCGACGGGAAAGAATATGCGCACGACACGGCCAGGCGGCCGGGTGGCGGTCTCTCCCGCCTCATCCGTGTGCGCGAACCACCAGTTGTCCCGGCGCAGGATGTACAGCATGCTGAGCGCCACCGTCACCACCACGGCCGCGCCGAACAAGGTCTGCAACGGCCCCTGCATGACGCTCACGTCCAGCATCTCTGCGAATTGCCGCGGCCCGTAGGGACCGGTGACCGTGATCCTGATCACATTCAGGATGACTATCACGCTGGCGAACAGACGGATGCCGCGGTACAGGCTGACTGCCGAAGCATCGGTAAAGTGGCTGATGCGCCAGTTCGGGTAGTCGGGCGACATCGCTGCCGCCGCGAGTCCGGTGACCAGGAAGAACTGGCATCCCGCCGCTACCAGCACTACCGTCATGTGCTGGATGTCGGTGGTGGGCGCGGCACTCTTCAGGAATACGACGTACAGCCCGAGAATGGTCGCGACCGGCAGCACGACGTTGCCCAGGCCGACCGCCAGCATGACCCTGAAACGGCGGGTGAAGGATGGACTCTCGTCGCGGTGATCGGGGCCGTATCGCCGCAGCACCCAGTTGCGTGTCGGCAGCACCACCCCAAGACCGAGCACCAGCAGCACCAGCCACCACATCAAGGTGCCGAACCGCTCGCGGTTGAACTCGATACTCTCCCACCAGGCGTCGACCGTGTCCGTGAACTGCCTGAGCTGCACGGGAACGGCGGATAATGCTTCGCCTACAAGATCGGGAGACAAGGGCGTTTCTGTGCGTCGCGACAGCACCCTCGCCATGACGTCGAACTCCTCCCGGGACAGGCGCGTTCGCAGCGCATCCACCCGCGCCAGCAGCACGTTGCTCGCCTTGATTCGGCCCTGGTACTCGGAGATGGAGTCTTCGAGGCGCTTGCGCTCTGCCGCGACCCTTGCGGCCTCCGGCGGTTCCGTTTCGTCCGGCTTTGGCCCCAGGGCGTTCAACAGATTTGTCTGCTCCTCGGCCTTGCGTATCGCCTCGGACCGGATGCGCAAGGCGGCGTCAGCGACGAACTCGATCTGGCGCCGTACGCTGTTGATCTCCTCCCGGCCCAGATTGCGGCGTTCCACGCTGGACTCGACAATCCGCAGCGATGCCTGCAGATTCCCGATGAGGTCGGGCGTGGTGTGGGCCGTGTCGCTTTGCGCGGCCGCGCCGTGGGCCGCGACGATCAGCGCCGCAAGCACCATCAACCGAATTACTGGGAAAAGCCTCAAACCGGCACGCCTCTTTGGGGACGGTGTATTATCGAGTAGCAGCGAGCGCGACAGAACCGCTGTTTACCAGCCAATATCCACCCGGGGACCGGACGCCCCTGTGGATAAGTCTGTTGATAACCCCTGAAACACAATGCCCCGGCCACCCGGGATTACGGCCCACAGCCTTCGTCTCCATCTCGATCAATTTCGTTTTCTTAATAGTTTTCAATATCTTACATCGATATTCTACTTGTAACAATAACTTAATGATTGTAACTGTCTGGTTCCACAAGGGGTTTTTCAAAGTGTGTACAACTCCCGAGCGACGGGCGTCGGGGCGGGCCACAAAGGCGGCGCAAATGGAACACCGGGAGTCGTCCCCGCGCGGCCAGTCGTCGTGAACGAGTCCCGCCCGGTGAGCCTGCCCCGGCGCCTCGGGGCTATTCTCTACGACTCGCTCCTGCTGGTGGCGGTGCTGTTCGCGGCCGGCCTCCCCCTGCCGCTCATTCCCGAGTCTGCGCGCTCCCTGACCTGGGTCCGCTACGGCACCTTCTGCTATATGATCCTCGTTGGCTTCGCCTTCTTCGGCTGGTTCTGGACCCACGGTGGTCAGACACTGGGCATGCGAGCCTGGAAGTTCCGCGTGGTAACCGAGCAGCTGGAGCCCCTTACCTGGAAGCTGGCGCTGCTCCGTTTCGTCTGGTCCCTGGCTTCCTGGGCGGCCCTTGGCTTCGGCTTCCTGTGGAGCCTGGCCGACCGCCGCTCCCGCACCTGGCACGACCTGTTTTCGGGCACCCGGCTGGCGCGGGTGTCCCGGGACTCACTGCCACCGCAGCGCGAACAATCCGATGACGAGCAGCACCGCGATGGGTAGCACCGCCACGGGCGCAGGATGCGCAGGAGCGGCCATCGCCCGGCTGGCCGCACGCCTTCTACGCCAGAGGCATATCGACTATTCTTACCATCCGTCAGCGAGCGCCTCGACCGAGAACAAACTGGCAGTGTCGCGCGAGACGGTCGCGGATGCGAGGCTGTTTTGGCGTCGCGGCCTCGATCGAAAACATGAACAACAAGCGGGATACGCAGATGCACCAAGCTGAGGAGGGCAACCAGTGACACTCTGGGATGCAGGTTCACCTGAGTGTGGAAAGTCGGGGAGAGGTCACTCATTCGCTGGCTGCCCTGTCGCCGAGCTTGAGTTGACTCGCGGCCCACACCTGTGTTGCGGTGTCCCGGCAGTGTATTTGAGGGGCACGAGGAGTGCGCCGGCCCCGTGTAGCGAAGGCTGAATCCCGGATGATGAACCCTCGGCGTGTTATGAGCACGTTGCCTTCCTGGGGACGCAGATGGCCTCTGCCTCCCATGTTCCGGCTGGTATGCCTCCTGTTGCTTCTGGCCTTTGCCTTCCAGGGCACACGCGCGTTGTGGAGCACGGACGAAGGGCGCTATACGGGCAATGCGCTGCAGATGATTGATTCCGGCAACTACCTGGTGCCGGCCTACAGCCCTGATCGCCTGAACTTCACCAAGCCGCCCATGACCTATTGGGTGATCGCCTCGGTAATCAGGCTATTCGGCCACAACACCTGGGCGGTGCGCGCCCCCTATGCGCTGGCCTTCGTGCTCACGGCGCTGCTCTTGTGCGGCATGGGCCGGCGACTGATACCCGACAAGCCGTGGCTGCCGGGATTGATTTATGGCTGTTCCCTCGGCCCGTTCCTTGCCGCAAGTGTGGTCAGCACGGACGTCTTGCTGGCTTTCTTCGAGGCACTGGCCATGTTCGGTTTCGTCGCGGCGGAACTCCCGAGCCGCGGGAAAAGAGAGGCGCCTTATCTGTGGCTGATGTGGCTCGGATTCGGTCTGGCCTTTCTGACCAAGGGCCCACCGGGGCTGGTGCCGCTGCTGGCCATCGTGCCCTTCATCGCGGTACGCGATGGGCGGCGGGGACTGGGTCGCATATTTTCTCCCGGCCCCTTGACCATGTTCCTGGTGGTGGGCTTGCTGTGGTACGTGGTTGTCATGCTGCGCTACCCCTGGCTGTTTCACTACTTCATCAACTATGAAATCTACGGTCGCCTGTTCACGTCGATCAATGAGCGCAATGCCGAGTGGTATGGCTGGATAGTAGCCTATGGGCCGGCGCTCACCCTCGGCACGCTTCCCTGGTGGCCGGCATTGGCCCGGGGCGTCCCCACGGTCATCTCGGCACAACGCTGGCGGTCATGGCGACACAAGCCTTCGACCGCTTTTTTCCTCCTGCTGTGGCTGCTGATTCCGCTGGCAGTGTTCTGCCTTTCGCGATCAAGGCTGACGTTGTATGTCCTGCCGCTGTTCCAGCCCCTGGCGCTGATGCTGGCTCTGGAGCTGCACAGCCGGATTGACCTGACCCGGGCCGGCCAGCGAACCCTGCTGGTGCTGTGGGTGCTGGTCCTGATCGCTTTCAAGGGCGGAATCGGTTTGTTCCTACACCCGGACAGGGACAACCGCGTATGGGCGCAGCTTCTGGATCGCGCGACTCGCGGCGCTCCCTACTCGGCCCTGGTCTTCCTGTGGAATACTGACAGCAGCGTGACGATCGAGGAGCGCACGCCCTGGGGAATACGCTTTTACATACACAGGCCGGTTTACGGCATCGCGTGGCAGGCGTCCGGCGGACCGGACAAGATCTGCGCCCGGCTGCGTGACTATGATGCCGTGCTGTTTGCGGTGTACGGGGACATCAGTCCGGGCGCCTTCGGTGCCACGGTGACTCGATGTGAATCATCGACGCAGGCGCGGATAACAGCGCGGGGCGTATGGCGGGATACGAGGCTGTTCCTGGTCCAGGGTTCGGGGAGTCATTGAAAACAGGCTTGTGCGGGACTGGCAGCTTGTTTTCAACAGCCTGCTAGCGTACGTCACTAGAGACAGGCGGCCTGCTCCGCCTCCACATCCACGTTCAGTGGCTGGCGTTGGCTGGCCCACTCCAGCCATTGGCTGAGCACAATAAGGTTCCAAAGGGCACGCGAGTGGTCACTGACGCGGGAGCGATGCTCTGAAAGAAGCTGCAAAGCCACTGCGCTGTCGACACCCGCACCGTCCAATAGAGTGCTGGACAGCCTGCTTTCCGCCCATTCGAACAACGGTCCACGCAGCCAGGCGGTGAGGGGGACGGATAGCCCGCGCTTGCGACGGTGAACCACCGACCGTGGCAGATACCGCAGGGCATAGCGCTTCAAGAACGCCTTGGTGGTCAAACCGCGCACGCGCTCCGATACGGGCAGGGTGGCCGCGAATTCGATGATTTCCTGATCCAGAAAGGGGGCCCTGAGCTCGACAGCGTGGCGCATCCCGCCGCGGTCCGCCTTGGCCATCAGGGCTTCCGGCAGGGGATTCTCGAAATCATAGAGCTGCGCCTGATCCAGCGGGTCCATGGACCCGCAGCTCGTAGGCACCGCAGGGGGCGCTACGCCCAGCCTCTTCAAGAGCCCGGGCTGTATGTTGGCCGTCCACAGTAAGTGGCGCTCCAGGCCGTCCAGTTCCTGACCCTGGACAAACCGTTTCAGGAGAAAGGAAACAGTCACCTTCTTATCGCTGACTGGCAGGCGCAGAACCAGGCTGCGAAAAGCAGTCCTCAGCGACCAGGGCAACCCGTCGTAGCGCCCCGCAAAACGGGCGCCCAGATAAGTCGGATAGCCGCCGAAGAGCTCATCCGCGCCTTCTCCGGCCAGGACGAAGCGCAGGTCCCGGGATGCTCGCCTGGCAATCAGGGAAAGTGGTATCCAGGCCGGGTCTGCCAAAGGCTCTCCCGTTGTGGCAATCAGATCCCGGAGCGTGTCCGGGAGGTCATCGGCGGTTACCGTGACCGGCACGCACCTGCAACCCAGAAACGCGGCCACACTTGCGGCCTGTTCGCCTTCGTCAAAAGAGTCCTCTGAAAACCGAATGGTGTAAGCGGTAGGCCTTCTTTCGGGCCGGACGCTGCACGCCACCGCCGCCACCAGCGCGGAGTCGATGCCCCCGCTCAGGAGCACGCCGTAATCCACCTCGATATCGCTTTGCCTGGAGACGGCGGCGCGGAACAGTTTGTCGAACGACTGCGTGTCGGGTTTGGATTTAGTGGTTCTGCCGATGGGGCTTCGCCAGTAGCGCCGCCGCTCGATGCCATGTTTTCCATACAGGATCATCTCGCCCGGCCGTACCTTGTACACGTCGGTGAAGGGACTGCGCGGCGCGGGGTGGTATCCGCCCTTGAGGTAGTGGCCCACCGCCGCGGCATCGATCTCCGGAAGGTGCGTCTGAGCGGCGTTCAGTGCTGCCAGCTCCGTGGCAAAGCAAAAGGCGTCGTCGGTGCGTCTGTAGTAGAGATAGCGCTCGCCCACCCGATCGCGGGCAAGGATCAGGCGCTGTAGGTTCGGGTCCCATAAGGCTATGGCGAAGACCCCGCACAGGTGCTCCACGAAAGCGGTGCCCATCTCGACGTAGAGGGCTGGAATGACCGCCACGTCCGTGCTGCGGGAGATTCTATGTCCCCGCTTTTCCAGCCGGGCGCGCAGCTCGCGGTGATTGTCGATTTCACCATTGCACGCCACCATCACCCCCGAGTCGTGCTCAAGCAGGGGAGGCAAGTCGTCGCTCAATCCCCGGATAGCCAGGCGGTTGGCGCCCATGGCCATGGTCGATTCGACGCGTATGTGAGAGCTGTCCGGCCCCCTATGGGCCATGGCCCGAAGCATCTCGGCAGTCTGCTTTCGCAAGCCATGCGAGCTGGTTCTAGGGTTCAGTGAGATCGCGCCGCAGATGCCGCACATAGGAAATTATTCGAAATAGAGGATCACGGGGATCGAGGCGCAGCCTTGTGTTTCATGTTAAGGAAGGACATCGCATGTTGCGCCCTCGAAACGCTGAGCAGGGAGTATTTTACATGAAACCGTCAGCGTATGAGCGCGCGTCAATGCGACTAATCCCGCTGCTTGCCGGGGGCATGTTTCACCGGAATCGGGATCCCCTGAAGATCCTCCAGGTACATCTTGAAGCGCCGTCCTTTGGCCACGTAGTCGATACGGGCCGGCAAGCCGCCCAGGTCGCGCACCAGGTAAACATCCAACCCGCGGCTCGGATCCCCCCCCGCCCGGCGCATGTGCCGCGCCTGCCACTTGCGGCCCATGACCTCTACGCTCGCCGTTCCCATGTCCCGGGTGCGATAGTGCCGCGACTTGCCGTGCTCGTCCACCAGCGTATATTCCCCGTCCAGATGTCCGCGACGGAAATCGTGGATGATCTGCAGCAGCAATCCGGCGGGATCCAGCGCGCCGGGTGGCGGGTCGATCCGATGCTCGCCTTCGGGTGTGATGACCCTCGGTCGATTACCGAGCACGATCACGTCGGTCTGCCAGCCATCGTCCGAGTGGACCCGGCGTTCGTAGCGCTCCGGACGCGGACCGTCCGGCGTCCAGCGCCCTTCGCTTCGCTCGACCACCCGTTTGTCGGAGAACAGGCGCACCAGCCCCGATGGATCGGAATCGCTCTCATAGCGGTAGCGGCCGGCCGGCAGCCTGTCGAAGGTCAACCGATATTCGCCGAGCGGGAAGATTCCATAGGTCGCCTCGTAGCGCGCTTTGAAAGCGTTCATAGCCTCCGCCCGCCCCGCCACCATGCAGACCATGGTCATGGCGGCGATCAACACCGTGATTCTCGCTACCTTGGACATCGGCGCCTCTTTGGTGGGGGCGGATTGACAAAGCCGTATACCGAGGCAGGCGGCCAGCCCGTCCCGAACGTCAGGACATATGGTAACCGATGCTCCCGGGCTCACTGCCGCCTGAGCAGGAACAGCCCGATGAGAAAGAACACCGCGGTGGGTATCACCGCCCCCAGCATCGGAGGTATATCGGACACCAGCACCACATAGCCGAAGCCTTTGTCGAAGGCGAAGTACACCAGACCCAGCATGATGCCGAAGAACAGGTTGCGCCCGAAGCTGCCGGTGCGCACTTGGGAGAACACGAAGGGAATGGCCAGGATCACCATCACCGCCGTCGCCACCGGCGTCATAATCTTATGCCAGTAGGCCAGCTCGTAGGAGCTGGTATCCTGATTGTTCTCCTGCAGGTGCGAGATGTAGCGGTGGAGTTGCCAGGCGGAGAGCTGGTCCGGCCGGATCATGAACACCGCCAGGATCTCGGGGGTCACGTCGGTGGTCCAGTAGGCGGCTTTCACTTCCTTGGATTCGGCCCCGGACCGGTCCTCGTTGATCAGGGTCTGCTGTATGCCCGCCAGGCGCCACCGCTGGTTCTCATAGGTCCCCTGGTCGGCGTAGACCAGCGACCGCAACCGTCCCTCGTTGTCGAACTCGAAGATGCGCACGTTCAACAGCGACAGATCCGGCAGCACCTCCCCCACGTTGACGTAGGTCATGCCATCCCGCATCCAGATACCGTAATCCGTCTGTTGGCTGATGTCCTCCTGCATCGCCTCCGCCCGGTCCCGCTGGGCCGCGGTCTCGCTCCACGGGGTCACCAACTCGCCGATCAGCATGGCGGCGATAGCGAGGACGGCGCCGATCTTGAACACGGAGCCGATCATGCGGACGATGGACACGCCAGCGGCCCGCATCACGACCAGCTCGGAATCCACGGCCAGCGATGACAGGCCCAGGATGGCGCCCAGCAGCGCCGCCATCGGAAACACCTCGTAGACGATCTTCGGCACCGAGTACAGCGTGAAGCGGACCACGTCCAGCATCCCGTAGTTGCCCGTTCCGACGTCCCCGATCTGATCGATGAATGTAATGAACACGAACAGGCCGACCAGCACCGCCAGCACCATGGCGGTTTGGTACAGGATCACGCGGCCTATGTAGAAGTCCAGAATGCGCATCGTGGGTCAGGACCGGCGCCACCTCAGCCTGGGGAGGGGAACCAACGGCAGGTTCCGCGCCCTGCGGTAGAACAGGACCAGCGCGATGAACAGGAACGCTCCGTGGATGGCCCACAGGCCGATTCTGGGGTCGAGGTCGCCCTTGCTGATCATGCCGACGGCGAAGCCCAGTAAGTTCGCGTAAACGAAGTAAGAAAGGAACGCCAGGATCATGCCCGGCAGCTGACTCTGGCGGGGAGGCGTAAAGCTGAACGTAAGAGCGAGCAGTCCGAGAACCGGTACCACCAGCACCTTGGAGATGCGCCATTGCAATTCGCTGACCAGGATGGGATTCGAGTCACCGGCGATCACCAGGGTCGATCTGCCTATCACCGGCCCGCGCACCGGTCGTGGCTCCTCCGGCTCTATGCGGAGCGCGTAGGTCTCGAAATCGACGATGCGATAGTCAGGCTGCCCCGGCCGCCCCTCATAGCGGGTGCCGTTGGTCAGAACCAGAAACTTGTCGCCGGTCAGCTTGTCGGTGCGCGCAAACGCGTACTTGCTGACCACCACCCCTTCCTTGCCGAACGACGACTTGTACACGAACACGTTCTCATAGCGATTCGCCTCCTTGTCGTAATGCTCCACGAAGTACACACCGCGACCCTGCCGGGTCTCCATGAAGACCCCCGGAACCACTCCGCTGATGTCATCATGGCTACGGTAGTCCATCTCGATCTTCCAGCCGGCCATGTTCGCCTTCGGGGTGAGATAGAACGAAAACGCGGCGACGATGGCGCCCATGATGAGCACCAGCACAGCAAGGGGTTTCAGGAAGTTGAACAGGCTGACCCCGCAGGCGGACAGGACCGCCATCTCGTTTTCGCGGCTCCAGCGGCCCATCACCATGAGGATTGCGATATACAACATCAACGGCAGTATGACGTCGGCGTAGGCCACCAGCTTCAGCAGCAGCAGGACCAGGATGCTGTGGACCGGGATATCGCCGTGCGCCGCCTGTTGCAGGAAGCCCAGCACGCGCATGACCAGGAAAATCGACACGATCACCACGGTCACGGCGCCGCTGGTGCGCAGCACTTCGCTGACCATGGCTCGGTTAATAATCATGCGCGCGACGAGGGAGCTCTTGGATGACTGAATCCAGGGTTGTCCTGCGAGGAGTCCGGCGGACATTCGAAACGAGCTATCCTACCGCTTTCCGTGCGCCGCGTCCGCGACACGTTCCTGCCCGGCGCCGCCGGGCCAAACACCCCTCGCCTGTTCACCCCAATGATACATAACCCGATACCGCTTGTGAGTCGGAACGATGCCGGATTCCGCGACCCGCCGCGCTTTGACAACGCACACACGACAACGGAGAATCCAGACTTCATGCGTAATTCTACAAAGCGACCATGAAAATAACCGTCAAGGCCTGCAATCCGGATGCCCAGAAGGCGCATTGCGCCGTCATCGGCCTCACCGACTCCCGCACCCTGTCCGATTTCACCAAAATGGTCGACCAGGCGATGGGCGGCGCGCTGAAGAAGCGCGTGGCCTCTGGCGATGTCACCGGCAAGAAGAACCAGGTTGCCACGCTCTATGAACCGACGGGCCTGGCCTGCGACCGCCTGGTGATCGTGGGTTTCGGCAAGCGCAACAAGCTGAGCCTGGCGGACTATCGCAAGGTTTGCCGTCGGGCGGCGGAAGCGGTCCGCAACAGCGGCTGCCGGAACGTATCTCTGTGGCTGCCCGAGATGGAGGTCAGGCAGGCGGACATCGAACAGACCAGCCGCCACCTCACTGAAGCGCTGCTCGACGCCTGGTATCGGTTTGACGAATTGAAGAGCGAGCCGGGCGACGACAAGGCGCCGCAGCAGGTCACTATATGCGTGTCCGACAAACGCCACCTGAACAAAACCAAGGCCGGCGTAAGAGTCGGCGAAGCCGTCGGCCACGGCATGCAGGCTGCCCGCCGGCTGGCGGACCTGCCCGGCAACATTTGTACCCCCGCGTTCCTGGCGAGCGAGGCGCGCAAGCTGCAGCGCAGCCATAAGCTGAAGATTCATGTCCTGGACGACAAGGACATGAAGCGCCTGGGCATGGGCGCGCTGCTGTCTGTGGCCCGGGGCAGCCGGCAGTCGCCGCGGCTGATCACGATGGAGTACAGCGGCGGCAAGAAGTCGGATGCGCCTGTCGCACTGGTCGGCAAGGGCATCACATTCGACGCCGGCGGCATTTCCATCAAGCCCGCCGCCGCTATGGATGAGATGAAGTACGACATGTGCGGTGCCGCGAGTGTGTTCGGAGCGTTGATCGCGGCCTCGGAGCTGAATCTGCCGGTAAACGTGGTGGGCGTGATCCCCAGTGCCGAGAACCTGCCGGACGGCAATGCCAACAAGCCCGGTGACATCGTCAAGAGCATGTCCGGGCAAACCGTCGAGGTTCTCAACACGGACGCCGAGGGGCGGCTTATACTGTGCGACGCCTTGACCTACACCGCCCAGTACAAGCCGGACGTCGTCATCGACATCGCCACCCTTACCGGCGCCTGCGTGGTGGCCCTCGGCCACTACGCGAGCGGGCTCATGACTAACAACCAGAGGCTTGGCGACCAGATCGTTCAGGCCGGTGAACGCAGCCTCGACCGCGTCTGGAAGCTGCCCTTATGGGACGACTACCAGGCATCCCTGGACAGCAATTTCGCCGACATGGCCAACATTGGTGGACGGTCCGCCGGCGCCATCACCGCCGGCTGCTTTCTGTCGCGATTCACCAAGGAGTTCAAGTGGGCGCACCTGGATATCGCCGGCACAGCCTGGAACAGCGGCGGCAAGGACAAGGGTGCCACGGGCCGCGTCGTGCCCCTGCTGTCCCAGTACCTGATCGATCGCAGCCCGAAACGCCGGTGACATTGGAGCGCGTTGACTTCTACGTGTTGAACCAGAGTGTGCCGGACGGCAAGCTGCGGGCGGCCTGCCGCCTGGCCAGGAAGGCCGTCGCCCAAGGCTACACGGCTTATGTGCGGATCGCCGATTCACAGACGGCCGCGCGTCTCGACGACCTGATGTGGACCTTCGATCAGGGCAGCTTCGTTCCCCACGCGCGGGACGGCGGCGGCGAGCCGGCACCCGTGGTCATCGGTCCCAACGCGCCTGGAGAGACGCCGCCGGACCTTCTCATCTCGCTGGCGGACCAAGTGCCCGAGTATCTCGATGCGTATCGACGCATCGCCGAGATCGTGGACCACACCGACACCGAAAGGCAGCTGGCACGGGAACGGTACAAGGTCTACAAGGACCGTGGCTGCCAATTGGAAACCCATCACATCAACCCTTGAACCATCATGTGGTTTAAACGGCGAAAGAAATCCGAACAGGACCATGCGCTGTCCCAGTCGCTGAAGTCTCTGCAGACCCTGCTCAACGACACAGGCCGGGTGGAACCCAGTCTGCAACGCCCCGATCCCGGGGCCGGGCACGAGGACGCCGAGAGTGACGGGGCACGCCGCCAGCCGCGCCTGTCTAGCCGGGAAGATTCGAACGGGGTCGATGAAGAACGCGGCGACGTGCGCCTCGGGAGCCCTGCCGGGTCCGCCCCCGCGACGTCCGATTCCGGCAACCGCTGGCAAGACCTGAACCTGAGCTTCGACGCCGAGTCCGTCGTGCCACGGCCGCGCCGCGGCAGCCAGGATGACGAGCAGTCCCGGGACCATTCTCCCGAGTCCCAGCCGGCTCCCCAGGAAGCACCGGCCGACACCGAGCCGACCGACGAAGCCGCGCATGCCGACGAAGCCGAGCATGCCGACGAAGCCGAGCATGCCGACGAAGCCGAGCGTGCCGACGAGGCCGAGCACGCCGACGAGGCCGAGCACGCCGACGAGGCCGAGCACGCCGACGAGGCCGCGCACGCCGACGAGGCCGAGCATGCCGACGAGGCCGAGCACGCAGATCATGCCGAGAATGAAGCGTCCGCCGAGGAATCCCCTGCACGGCCGGCGGCTCCCGAGCCGAAACCCGGCCACGACACCGAGGAACCGGAAGGCTTAATAATCGAGGACTACGGCAGCCGCCCGGCGCTCGGGCCTGTCTTGGACCCGGATGCCCGCGAGGCGATAGACCAGCCCTCGGCATTGGATCTCAACGAGTTTGCCGGACCGAATCCGGGGGAGCCCGAGCTGGAGATCGATCTGGATACGGACGACGAGGAAACGGCGGCGGCCGCATCAGCGCCGGTGGAAACGTCCGCTTCCGAGGAAATCCCGAGTGAGATCGAGGGCGAGGTGGAAGAAATCGAAGTGCTGGCGCTGCCCGATAACGGCCTGGCCGAGGACGAACTGGAGGTCGAGCCCGCCAGCCCGGCACCTTCGCCGCCGGAGGAACCGGAAGAAGACCAGCTGCACCTGGAACTCGAACCGACGGTCGTGAACGAAGACGACATCCCGACGCTCACCGATATCATCTACGTGCCGGACGAACCCGCTGCGAAAGCACCCGCGCCCGAGCCCCAGGCCGCGCCCGAAGCCCAAGCCCCGCCCGAAGCCCAGGCCCCGCCCGAAGCCCAGGCCCCGCCCGAAACCCAGGCCCCGCCCGAAGCCCAGGTCTCACTCAAGCCGGTTCCCTCGGTCGAGCCGGAGCCCGGCCCGATACCCGAACCGGGCCCTGGACCCGATGAATCGCCCTACGACCAGGACATAGAGCGATGCCTCGAGCGCCTGCGGGTACGCTTGCAGTTGATGGGCCTGGGCGTGCTGTCCGCGGCGCAGGAGAAAGAACTGCACGACACGCTGGTCGAGTTCCTCGACGACAGATAACGAGCCGCGGTTCGGTTCTGTTTGGTACCCGCTCCCGTTTACAATCGGGAAAGCCCTGCCGTTTTCTCGAGCCGGGTCTTCGCTCTTCCCGGTTGCACGCATGCGTGGGTACCAAATGGGCCGTGCCGGGGCTGCATTCCATTGCAGTATAATTGCGCGTTCGTCTGCAGCGATCCGTTCACCGATGACTCAACGGCCATCCATGCCACACAAGAATCTCGAAAAAACCTACGATCCCCGCGACCTGGAACAGGACACCTACCGCCAGTGGGAAGAGGCCGGACTGTTCGCCCCCAGGGGAAACGGCACGCCTTACTGCATAATGATCCCGCCGCCGAACGTCACCGGCAGCCTGCACATGGGCCACGCCTTCCAGGACACCGTCATGGACCTGCTGATCCGCTATCACCGCATGCGCGGAGACCGGACGCTGTGGCAGGCCGGCACCGATCACGCGGGCATCGCCACCCAGATGGTGGTGGAACGCCGGCTCGAGGAAGAAAGCAAGACCCGCCACGACATCGGCCGCGAGGCGTTCGTCAGGCGCGTGTGGGAGTGGAAAGGCGAGTCCGGCGGCACCATCACCCGTCAGCTCAGGCGCATGGGCGCTTCTCTGGACTGGTCCCGGGAGCGCTTCACCATGGACGACGGACTGTCGCACGCGGTCCAGGAAGTGTTCATCCGCCTGTACGACGAGGGGCTGATCTACAGGGGCAAGCGGCTGGTCAACTGGGACCCCAAACTACACACCGCCGTATCGGACCTGGAAGTGGTGTCGGAGGAGGAAGACGGGCACCTTTGGCATCTGCGTTATCCCCTGGTCGGCCGTCCCGGGGAATACGTGACGGTCGCCACCACCCGCCCGGAGACCATGCTCGGCGATACCGCCGTGGCGGTGCACCCCGACGACGAGCGCTACCAGCAACTGGTGGGAGCGCAAGTGCTCCTGCCGCTGGCAGAGCGCGAGATACCCGTCATCGCCGACGACTACGTCGATCCGGAGTTCGGCTCCGGTTGCCTCAAGATCACGCCGGCCCACGACTTCAACGACTACGAGGTCGCGCGCCGTCACGACCTGCCCATGGTCAACGTCCTGACGGTGGACGCCGCAATCGACCTGCCCGGCAGTCCGTACCACGGCCTGGACCGGTTCGAGGCGCGTGAAAGGATTGTCCATGATCTCGAGGCCCGGCATCTGGTCGAGCGCGTCGAGCCTCATCGTCACACGATTCCCCGGGGAGACCGCTCCGGGGTAGTGATCGAGCCCTACCTCACCAACCAGTGGTTCGTGAAAGCAGCCCCGCTGGCGGAGGCGTCGATCAGGGCAGTCGAGGACGGGCGCATCCGTTTCGTACCGGACAACTGGCGACACACATTCTTCGAATGGATGCGCAACATCCAGGACTGGTGCATCTCCCGCCAGATCTGGTGGGGTCACAGGGTCCCGGCGTGGTACGACGATGCAGGCAATATCTACGTCGCCCGCGACCAGCAACAGGCCCGCGAGCAAGCGAAGGCCAGGCACGGAGGAGACGTCGAGCTGCGGCGCGACGAGGATGTGCTGGACACTTGGTTCTCCTCGGCTCTGTGGCCGTTTTCCACCCTGGGCTGGCCCGAGCAGACGCCGTTCCTCAAGATCTTCTACCCCACCAGTGTGCTGGTCACGGGCTTCGACATCATCTTCTTCTGGGTCGCACGGATGATCATGTTCGGTCTGAAGTTCATGGACGACGAAGTGCCTTTCCACGAGGTCTACGTCCACGGTCTGGTGCGCGACGGCCACGGCCAGAAGATGTCCAAGTCCAAGGGGAACATACTCGACCCCCTGGATCTGATCGACGGGATCGATCTGGACTCCCTCGTCAGGAAGCGCACCACCGGGCTGATGCAGCCCAAGATGGCGGCGGCCATCGCGGAAGCCACGCGCCAGGAATTTCCGGATGGCATCTCCGCCTACGGCACCGATGCACTGCGGTTCACCTTCGCCTCGCTGGCCACCACCGGCCGCAATATCAACTTCGACCTCGGCCGCATCGGCGGCAACCGCAACTTCTGCAACAAGCTATGGAACGCCGCGCGCTACGTTCTGATGAACACCACTGACGGGGAATGCGGGGGCGCATATATCGAGGCGGACCGCCTCAGTGTCGCGGACCGCTGGATTATCGCCAGGCTGCAACAGGTAGCACACGAGGTGCACGGGGCCGTCGCCGGCTACCGCTTCGACAACATGGCCCGGGTGCTGCAAGGCTTCCTGTGGGACGAGTACTGCAGCTGGTACCTGGAACTGAGTAAAGTGGTGTTGAACAACCCGGCCACACCCAAAGCGGAGCTGCGGGCGACGCGGCAAACCATGCTCCATGTCCTGGAGGCCAGCCTGCGGCTGCTCCATCCGATCATGCCGTTCATTACCGAGGTGCTCTGGCAAAGGCTGGTCCCGGTTGCCGGCATCGACGGCAGCAGCATCATGATCCAACCGCTCCCCTATTCGCGGGATGAATTGATCGATGCCGAGGCCCTCGCCGAGCTGACCTGGGTTCAAAACGTGATCGGTGCAGTGCGCAATATCCGTGGGGAAATGAACATCGATCCTTCTCAGCGGGTGCCGGTGCTATTGATGGGCTTGTCCAGGCGCGAGCGGGCGTACCTCTCCG
Organism: uncultured Gammaproteobacteria bacterium; assembly: GCA_963731035.1. GTDB lineage: Bacteria > Pseudomonadota > Gammaproteobacteria > Arenicellales > JAANXG01 > JAANXG01. The sequence goes on from CAVSUY010000022.1 coordinate 113,236, forward strand.
CCAATCGAGAGTTTCTGATGCGCTTCGGCAGGTTCAAGTCTGTCGAGACGGCGCCGGACGGCGCCCCGACGGAAGGCTCCGCTACCGCCCTGGTGGGTGGGGCGACAGTGTTGGTGCCCTTGGGCGACATCATCGACAAGCAGGTGGAGCTGGGGCGACTGCACAAGGAGCTCACCCAGATGGACAGGGATCTGCAACGCACGCGCGGCAAGCTCGACAACCCGGGTTTCGTGCAGAAAGCGCCCCGGGATGTCGTCGACAAGGAGCGCGCCCGCCTGGAAGACTTGACCCAGGCGGTGGCAAAGATCCAGGGCCAGATGAAGAAGGTCGACGCCCTGCCGGACTGAGCCCCCCATGCGGCGCCCGGTGAGGTCAGGCGGCGGGATCTACGCCAGCCGGGCGCCGTTCGGGACCTTGCGCTCCGGGACGGCGATGACCACGTGGCCGTCTTCCTGGTGGAAGCCGGTGAGAAGGAACTGCGAGCGCACGGGCCCTATCTGTTTGGTGGGAAAATTCACAACACCAAGGATCTGCCGTCCCTGAAGCTCTTCCTTGGTATACAGGTCCGCGATCCGGGCGCTGGTCTTGAGCTCGCCGATCTTCGGGCCAAAGTCCACGGTGACCTTGTAGGCGGGCTTGTGAGCCTCGGGAAAGTCCTCCACCCGGATGATGGTTCCCGCACAGAGCTTCACGCGCTCGAAATCGTCCCAGCTTATGGTTTCGTCAGTCATATCGCGGTTCGGAATTTCGGAGGGAAGTCCCGATTGTTGTTGTCGGTCAGTGAAGACGGTGCCGGATTATACCCACGGCAATCGATCCAGGTCGACATTTCCTCCGGAGAAGATCACCCCGACGCGGCCGCCGGCCGCGTCGACCTTGTCATGGAGCAGGGCCGCCATCGGTACCGCCGCGGAGGGTTCCACCACCAACTTCATGCGTGTCCAGACGAATCGCATGGCGTCCACGATTTCCGATTCCTCCACGGTTACGACCTCATGGACATGGCGCGAGATGATTTGGAACGTCTTCTCCCCAACCGTCGTCAGCAGGCCGTCGGCGATGGAGGTTCCTCCGGGTACCGGGACGATGTGCCCCGCACGAAAGGACCGCCAGGCATCGTCCACTCCCTTCGGCTCCACACCGATCACTCGGGTGGAGGGATTGAGATAGTGCGCGGCAAGCGCCACACCGCTGATCAAACCGCCACCGCCGATTGGCACCACCACCAGGTCGAGGTTATCCACCTGCTCCAGCAGCTCCAGCCCCGCCGTGCCCTGGCCGGCGATAACGCGGTAGTCGTCGAAGGGATGAACCAGATGGGCTCCGGTGTCCCTGATCACGCGTTCGAGCACCTCCTGCCGATTGGCAGGGTCGCTGGAACAGTGGACGATGCGCCCACCATATCCCTGGACTGCTTCGATCTTCACCCGGGAAGCAGTCTCTGGCATCACGATATAGGCGGCGGCGCCGCGAACGCTCGCCGCCAGGGACAGTGCGGCCCCGTGGTTGCCGGAAGAGTGAGTGGCAACGCCGCGGGCAATCTGATCGTCACCCAGGGACAACACGGCATTGGTCGCGCCCCGGATCTTGAACGCGCCGATCTTCTGCAGGTTCTCGCATTTGCAGAACACGGATGCGCCGGCGCGCTGATCGACGTGCCGGCTGGTCATGACCGGCGTGCGATGGATGTGGGGGATGATTCTGGTGTGCGCGGCCTGGATGTCCTCCAGGGAAGGAATGTTGCTCACGAAGCTCTACGGTGGATGAAAGGACGGGTTGTGGAGGGTACTTCAAATCGGCGCTGGAACAAAGATCGATGGCGGCTGAAGCCGCTCCTGCAATCCGGGGATCGGCGGCATCCAGGGTGCGCCCCGGCGCAGAACCACGGTTTGTAGGAGCGCATTCATTCGCGATGCGGTTCAGCGCGACGCCAAAGCCAGCACCGCGGCGACGACAGCGGCGGTCTCGACGCGCAGAACATTGCCACCGAGGTTCACCGGACTGGCGCCGGCGGCGCGCAGGACGCCGATCTCCGCGTCGGTGAACCCCCCTTCCGGTCCGATATACAGGTGGAAGGCTCCTCGCCCGGGCAGCGGCGCCTGGATAGCGGAACCATTGACGTCGGCAAAGGCGATCCCGCCGCCCGCCTCAACCTGGGCCAGCGACGCCTGCACGCCGCGCGGCTCGTCTATCCGCGGGAGGTACGGGTTGCGGCTTTGCTTGCAGGCTTCGATCGCGATGCGCCGCCAGCGGTCGGATGCGGAGCGTCTCGGTTTCACCGCACTGCGCTCGCAGATCAGGGGCTCGATTCCCGCGACGCCGATCTGAGTCAGCATGTCGATCAGGGTACGGAACCGTTCGCCCTTGGGCACGGCAGTGGCAACAAAAACCAAGAGCTTCGGCGGCGGTATCCGGATCCGCTCGCGAACCGCAAACGTCAAGCTCCGATGGGACGCGGTTTCGACCACGGCCAGAGCCCGGACGCCCTCACCGTCGATCAACCCGATCTCGTCCCCCACTCGAATGCGCCGTGCTGCGCCGGCATGGTGGGTCTCCCCTTCGTCGAGTGCTCCCTTCTGGCCCGCCGCCGGTACCTTACGGCAAAAGAAGCAGGGACCGCTGTCATTGCCCGTCGCCATGGGCCTCACCGCGGGAAATGATAAACGTCGTAGCAGACCAGCTTGCCGCCCATGACGTCGTCGGGCTTGCCGAAGACGGGCGCGGCATGATCGGGACGCTTGACGACGATTCTGCGGGCCGCCGCGACGGCAGCGACCTCGAACAGCCGATGCCTGTCCGGATCATCGCCCACCAGTTCCCGCAGCAGGCGCATGGGGCGCTTCGCCAACGTGGACGATCGCGGTTTCGGCGGGAACATCGGATCCAGGTAGACGCAGTCCCAACTTCCAGAACTCGCAGCGAGCACCTCGATAGCGTCCCCCGCAATGATCCGGGGAACGTGCCGCTTTCCCGCGTCCCGTGCCCGCGACGCGGCATCCTCCAGGAGCGCCGCGAGGACCGGACTGCGTTCCACTGCCGTCACGGTATACCCCATCGCGCACAATCTGCGCGAATCGTCGCCCCAGCCCGCCGTAGCATCGACCACGGTCCGGATTCTGTGTCCCACGGCCCGCCCCAGGGGCTGCTTTCGGGAGGGCGACTCGACCGTTTCGAAATCCGCGCGCAGCAACCTCGATCCCCGTTGCCGGTTGTCACGGAGCCACACGCCTCCCTCTTCCACCAGGACAGACAGATCCGCCCCGGTCGGGTCATCCGGCCCAGCGCAGGCCAGGCCCAGCGAACGCGCCAAGGAGCAGGCACGGTGGGAATCCACCGGCGAGCGGTACGCCACCTCCACGGAAGGCAGCGGAGCCGTCAATCGTCGCCTGACAGAAGATGACACGACGCGTAGTGGGACGTTCCGACCGCGCTGCGTCCGGGATAGCGCTCCCGGCACACGTCCATGACCTCCGGGCAACGAGGATGGAAGTAGCAGCCCTTCGGCGGCTCGGACGGCGACGGCATGTCCCCCTGCAGGCGGATTATGTTGCGTTTATTGTCCATATCGATGGTCGGAACCGCGGACAACAAAGCCTTGGTATACGGGTGGCTGGGCCGGGTCAACACCGTCTCAACCGGACCCTGCTCCACGATCCGACCCAGGTACATCACCGCTACCTCGTGGGCCAGATACGCCACCACCGACATGTTGTGGGTGATGAACAGGTAAGACAGCTCCAGCTTGTCCTGCAGGTCCTTGAGCAGGTTCAGGATCTGCGCCTGTACCGAGACGTCCAGCGCACTGGTGGGCTCGTCGCAGACTATCAGCTTGGGATCCACGGCCAGCGCCCGCGCGATGCATATACGCTGCCGCTGGCCGCCGGAAAATTCGTGCGGGTAGCGGTTCGCGCTGTCTGCTTCCAGGCCTACCATCTCGAGCAGTTCGGCAACCCGGGACCGCCGCGACGCAGATCCGGCCAGGCGCTGGGCGCGCAATCCTTCGGCGATGATGTCGCCCACCAGCATACGCGGGTTCATCGAGGCGAAGGGGTCCTGGAATATGATCTGGAATTCTGTACGGCGCCGTCGCAACTCGGATGCGGACATCGTCGTCAGCTCCTCGCCGCCGAATCGTACGCGTCCCGCCGTGGGCGGAATCAGCTGCAGGACCCCCTTCCCGACAGTGGTCTTGCCGCAGCCCGACTCGCCCACCAGGGCCAGGGTGCGCCCCGTGGGAATGTCGAGGTCGACGTCATCCACGGCGTAGACATGGCCCACCGTGCGCTTGAACACACCGGCCTTGATCGGGAAGTGCACTTTCAGGCCCGATACCTCAAGCAACACTTTGCCGGGGGCCGGTCGGCGCCCGGCCACGGGCTCGACGACCGCGCCGGGGCGAAGCTCGACCGGCGTGCGGCCCGCGGTGTACAGATGGCACGCTACCTGCCCGCCCTCCACAGTTGTCATGCCTGGGTCCTTTTCGCGGCACACCTCCATCACGTAGTCGCAGCGCGGGGCGAATCGGCAGCCTTTGAAGTCCGTCCTCAGGGAAGGCACAAAGCCTTCGATCACGTGCAATGGCTGGTTGCGCTTGTTCATGGCCGGCAGCGAATCGAACAGCTTGCGGCTGTAGGGATGCCTGGGTTTGGCGAAGAAGGTCGCACGGTCGGCCTGCTCGATGATCCGACCCGCATACATCACCGCGACACGGTCCGCCATCTCCGCCACCACGCCGAGGTCGTGGGTGATCAGCATCACCGCCATCCCCCGCTGCGCCTGCAGCTCGCGGATGATATCCAGCACCTGGGCCTGGATGGTGACGTCCAGGGCGGTGGTGGGCTCATCGGCGATCAGCAGCTCGGGCTCGTTAGCCAGGGCAATGGCGATCATCACCCTCTGCTTCATGCCGCCTGAGAGCTGGTGGGGATACTCGTCGACACGGTGTGCGGGATTGGGGATGCCGACGGAACGCAGCAGCTCCACGGCCTTTTCCTTCGCCTTGTTACCAGTCAGTCCCTGGTGCACACGCAACGACTCGCGAATCTGGTCGCCCACCGTCAGCACGGCGTTCAAAGACGTCATGGGCTCCTGGAAGATCATGGATATGCCGCTGCCGCGAATGCGCCGCATGTCCATCTCCGGGAGCGTCAGCAGATCCTGGCCCATGTACACGACCCGGCCCTCGCGCACCCGGCCCGCGGCCGGCAGCAGCCGCATCAGGGTCAGGGCGGTCATGGACTTGCCGCAGCCGGACTCGCCGAGCAGGGCCAGGGTCTCGCCCTCATCGATGCTGAAATCGACGCCGTCCACCGCCTTCACCGGCGACGGCGACCCGCCGAGATACATGCGGAGGTCCTCGACCTGCAACACGGTTTGGCTCATTCCACGCCTCGCAAGCGGGGATCGAACGCGTCCCGCACGGTATCGGAGAAGAGATTGGCCGACAGCACCAGCACGAACATGAACACGAAAGCGGCCAGCAGCGACCACCATACGATGGGGTCGCGCGCCATCTCCAGCCTGGCGCTGTTGATCATGTTGCCCCAGCTGTTCATGGTGGGGTCGACGCCGATCTGCACGTAGGACAGCACCGCCTCGGCCAGATACCAGGCTGCTGAAGTCCAGCACCACCGTGATCAACACGATGTGCATGACATTTGGAAGCAGGTGCCGGAACATGATCGTGGACTTGCGCACTCCCAATGCCCGCGCCGCCTCCACATAGTCGATCTCGCGCAGCTTCAAGGACTCGGCGCGCAGGTAGCGGCAAAGGCCGGTCCAACTCGTGATCCCGAGGATCAGGCACAGGAACAGCAGCCGCAGATCGGCACGCTCCGCGACACTGTTGAACTCAGAAGCGTGGTTGGACAGGTAGACCTGCAACATCAGTATCGCGGCGGCAATCAGCAGTACGCCGGGGATGGAATTCAATGTCGTGTACAGGTACTGGACCACGTCGTCCACCCAACCGCCCAGGTAGCCCGCCATGATGCCCAGCGCCAGGGCGAAAGGCAGCATTACGAGGGTAGTCAGGGTGCCGATCATCAAGCCGGTGCGGATGCTCTTCAGAGTCTGGTAAAAGACGTCCTCGCCCACCTTGTCGGTGCCGAAGATGTGGTATTCGACGGACAATGTGGCGCTCATTCCCACCAGCACACAGAGCACGGCAAGGGTTATCAGTGCCGCGCGCCAACGGAACTCTGTGCGGTTGGAGGCGACGAGCACGAACGCCCGCTTGAGGGAGTAGCGGTGCGCCCAGCCCCACAGTGCGCAGAACGCGACCACGCACAGAGCCCACACCAGAATGCCCTCCGCCGCGCCCCGTTGCGAGCGCGCCAGGATGTCGGCTCCCCGGGCGCCCGGACTGGCCAGGTCGGCGCCGCCGTATTCCAGGCGCGGATACATGCGCGTTTCGGTGCCGTCCGGCATCCGGACGTGCTCCTTGGAGTAGAGGTGGACGGCGAATGGTGCCGAGTAGGTCTTCTCGCTGCGCTCGCGCAGGCCCGACACCATCCGGTCGAAGACGCTGATGATCTCATTGGAATAGGCCGCCTGGTGCCGGCCCACCTGGTTCTCGGCCTGGGATTGAACCTGATCCAGGGCCGGCCGGTAATGGATGGAATCCAACAGGCCGATGACCACGTAGGCCAGCAGTATCACCAGCGCCGACATGGCCACGCGGCTGCGGCCGACCTGCCGCCACGGCGCGCGCAGGTGTTCCCTGCCGCGGGCGTACCAGGCGAAGCCGACCGCCATGGCGAGCAGCAGGTAGATCAACGCGTCGGTCCAGAACAGGGCGAACATGGCTACTCCAGCCGCACCCGCGGATCCACGAGGGTGTAGGAGATATCCGTGAGCAACAAGCCCAGGATGTATAACACCGACCCGAGAAACACCATCGCCCGCACGATGGCGAAGTCCTGGCTCTGGATCGCGTGGATCGTGTAGCTGCCCAGGCCCGGGATGCCGAAGAACGATTCCATGATCAGGCTGCCCATGAACAGCAGGGGCAGTATCACCACCACGCCGGTCAATATCTGGATCAAAGCGTTCTTGAGCACGTGCTTGAACAGTACCCGGGGCTCAGCCAGGCCCTTGGCGCGTGCCGTGCGAACGTAGTCCTTGCCGATTTCTTCCAGGAAGATCGTGCGATACCAGCGTGTGCTCTGTCCGATCCCCGCGACGACGCCGATAATCACCGGGAGTATCAGGAACTTAAGGGCGTCCCAGCCGGTGTCATAGCCGGAGATCGGAACCAGGTGGAACACCTTGCTCAGTATGTACTGCCCCGCGATGATGTAGAACAAGGAGGAAATGGACAGCAGAATGACGCACAACACCACGCCCCAGAAATCCAGGAACGTGCCCCGGAAGAAGGCAATGAGCAATGCGAAGGTAATGTTCACCATCAGCCCCACGAGCAGGGTTGGCACGGCGATGGCGAGGCTCGGCCACATCCGCTGGCTGATGTCGTAGCCGATATCACGGCCGCTGTCCGAGCGTCCGAAATCGAACACGAACAGCTTCAAGGACTTGCGGAAGAAAATCGTCCGGGTGAACTTGTCGAGACCCGTTTGCGCGGAATTGAACGCCACCGGCAGGTCGTAGCCGTGCTCCGCCTTCCAGCTGTCCACGGCCTCCTGGGTGACCCGGCGTTCGCCCAACTGGGAGCGGGCAATGTCGTCCGGACTGTTGACGACGAAGAACAGCGTGAAGGTAATCAGGTTGACGCCGATCAGTATGGGTATGGCGTACAGGGCGCGCCGGATGATATACGCGATCATCGAGCGGTGCTCCGCTCGTGGCGGCGGTAGAAGTACACCGCCGGAACGATGGTCATGGCCAGCACCAGACCGATCACGAACAAAGGCCACAAAACCGGCTTGTTCCATTTCTCCCTGAGGCGGGCCCGCAGTTCGGGATCGACCCGTTTGTACTTGAGGGTGTTGTTGGCCATCAGATTGGGTTTTACGTTTTTATACCAGGAGTGGTACAGGGCGAAGCTCTTTGGATGAAAACCCCAGATCCACGGCGCGTCTCGGCGCGCGATCTCCAGCATCTGGTCAATGATGTGCTGACGCACGGTGGTGTTGTCCATGTTCTTCATCCGCTCGAACAGCCGGTCGAATTCCGGATTACTGTAGTTCGACACGTTCTCGCCGCCGGACTTGACCTTCGAGTTCGGACCGTCGAGCAGGAACAGGAAGTTCTCCGGGTCGGGATAGTCGGCGTTCCACCCCCACATGAAAAGCTGGCCCGTACCCTGCTGCATCTTGTCGCGGAAGCGGTTGTAATCGGTGGCACGGACAATCAACTGAATACCGAGCTTGCCGAACTGCTTTCTCATCCAGTTCAGGCGCGCCTTGTCATCCGGCCCCCTGGAGAGGGCCTCGAAGTTCAGCGCCAGGGGTTGACCCGTTTTCGGATCTATACCGTCGGGGTAGCCCGCCTCCCGCATCAGCTTGCGGGCTTCACTGACCGGCTTTCGCTCGGCCTCGCCGTCGACCCAGTCGTAGACATAGGGATTCATACCTTCCTTTCCGGAACGGGCGCCGAAGATGCCAGGGGGGATCGGGCTCTGGGCGGCGACGCCCCGGCCGTTGGCGAAGATGGAAATGTACTCCTCGATGTCGACGGCGATGGAAATCGCCCGGCGCAGCTTGCGGGCGCGCTCGCTGTCGCCGCCGATGGTGTCGTCCAGCATATTGAAACCGAAGTAGATGGTGCTGGTCTCCACCGCCGTCGCCAGCCGGATGCCCTTGTCCTTCATCTCATCGGTAAGGGTCGCCTCGCCCTGGGTATTGAACCTCACCGCCTGATCGAAGGCGTCCGAGGTGATACCGGAGCTGTCGTAGTAGCCCTGGAGAAACTTGTTCCAGGCAGGTATCGCCTCCCGTTCCAGGTTGAACACCACCTTGTCCGTAAACGGCAGCGTCTTGCCGGCGTCGTCCAGCAGGCCTGCCGCGCGGTCTTCCGGCTCGCCCTCGGTGGGATAGGTCTCGCCGTGAAAGTTGGGATTGCGGGTCAGGACCATGCGCAGGTTGGGGTTGTTTTCCGTCAACATGTAAGGGCCAGTACCGACCGGATACCAGTCCAAACTGAGGTTCTTGTCGTCCATTCCCGGCTGAGAATAGAACCGGTCGGCTTCCCAGGGCATGGGAGCGAAGAATGGCATCGCCTGCCAGTAGAGGAACTGGGGATACTTGCCGCTCACCCGGATCCGCCAGGTGTACCGGTCCACCACCGTGACGCCCCTGATATCGAAGTCACGAAGGTCGATGTAGCCTTCGCCAACTTCCTGCCGCCGCTGTTTCAGCTCCTTCGCGAGATCCGCGAAACCGACGATATAGTCGGCCAGGACGCCGGCGATCGGACAGTGCTGCCGCGGATCCGCCATGCGCTTGATCTCGTATACGTAGTCCTGTGCGGTCAGTTCCCGAGTGCCCGTGTTGTTGAAGTCCGCCAGCCTGTGCTTGTCCTGTATGTCCGCGCGGCTCAGGTTCAGGTTGAGGTAGTTGCCCTGCCCGTCCGTGGCCAGGGCCGGATGCGGCTGGTAGCGGATGCCGGACTTGATGCGGAATTCGTAATCGCTGAAAGCAATGTTCCCGGCGGGAGCGTCCTGCGACAGGATGTTGCCCTCGGCATCATAGTATGTCACCGACGGCATTCCTCGGGTGGCCAAGGGAATGAGCTGGTACGGTCTTTTCAGGAAGTGATACTGCAGCGGAGGCTCGTAGATCTGGGCGATAAAAGTATATTCATCGGAGCTGTAGGAACGGGCAGGATCCAGATGCTTGGGCCGTCCGGTGAACGCCGAATAGACGATGTTGGCAGTGGCATCGGAGTCGGGATAGGGATTGTTCCAGGCACCCGCGGCATTGGACGACCAGACCAGCACCGCGCCGGTCACGGCGCCGAGCATGGCCAGAGCGAATTTCACGAGCCGTCCCTGGTCGCAACCCTGCTTGTCATCCGGGCGGTCGGGAAACAGCGACATCCCAACTCGAGCAGAACCATTGCGGTCCAGCGCCGCAGACAAGTGTGCCGACGGCGCATCGGATTGGGCGCCGAGTGGAATGTTCAAAAAGTTCAAGGTATGCTGATGCAAGACATCGTCCATTTAACCGATTGTACTGTCCTGCATCAAGGGGGTAAGGCATGGGTTTTCTCTCCGGGAAGCGAGCGCTCATCGTGGGAGTCGCGAGCGAGCGATCCATCGCCTGGGGCATCGCGCAGGCGATGCGCCGAGAGGGCGCGGATCTGGCGTTCACCTACCAGACGGACAAGCTCCAGCCGCGGGTGGAGAAGTATGCCGCAAGCGTTGACTCGCAGATCGTGCTGCCCATGGACGTCGCCTACGACGAGCAGATCGAGACGGCCTTCGCCGATCTCGGCAAGCACTGGGACGGCCTGGATATAGTCGTTCATTGCGTGGCGTTCGCACCCCGGGACCAGCTCGAAGGCAGCTACCTGGATGCCGTGAACCGGGAGGGGTTCAAGGCGGCCCACGATATCAGCTCCTACAGCTTCGCGGCCCTGGCCAAGGCCGGCCGGCCCATGATGGCGGGCCGCCCCGGCGCGCTGCTGACCCTGTCATACATCGGTGCGGTACGGTCGATGCCCAACTACAACGTCATGGGCGTCGCAAAGGCCAGCCTGGAGGCCAACATGCGCTACCTGGCTCAGTCACTGGGACCGGAGGGTATCCGGGTCAACGCCATATCGGCCGGCCCCATCAAGACCCTGGCGGCGGCCGGTATCGGCGGCTTCAAGAAGATGATGAATTACTACGAGAAATCCGTTCCACTCGGCCGCGGCGTTACCATCGACGAGGTGGGCAATGCCGGGGCATTCCTGTGCTCGGACCTGGCCTCGGGAATCACCGGCGAGGTGCTTTACGTCGACGCCGGATTCAACATGGTGGGAATGAGCGAAAAGTTCCTGGAGTAGGCCTCGAATTGCCCGTGGTACGCGGGATCAGACTGTAGGAGCGGGCTTTGACCTCCATGGACGGAGGAAATCCCGGGATCGTCGGGAACGATCCCAGTGCAGCCGCGATCAATTCACGGCCGAAGCCGCTCCCGCAATCCGTGGCTCCACAGCCCGGCCGTGTTCAGAGCGCTTCGTCCTTAATCTTGATCTCAGCCTGGTCACGCAGGTCGGCGATAAATTCCTGAACCGCGTCCTGGCTCCCGCGGCGGGCCAGCGTGTCGTGGACGCGCTTCTTCAGGTCGTCACTCGCTTTTGCCAGGTCGCCGTCGGTGACTGTATTGAGCTTGAACAACGCATAGTCGCCGTCATCCAGACTCAGCCCCCCGTAGACCGCCTTGTCGTTCTCCGGTGCGGGAGCTCGGAACACCGCTTGTACGACGGCGGGTTCGGGTCCCTTGTCGTCCGGCGTTTTGTCCCGCGACCAGGTTACGTCCCGGGACTGCAATCCCTGGTCGGCGGCGAGCTTCTGCCAGGCCGTGCCGCCTTCGAGTTGCTTGACCAGTTCCGGGCCAAGCGACGCGACGTGCTCCGCCGCCTTGCGATGCTTGAGTAGCTGCTCGATCTGATCGTGCACTTCCTTCAATGGTTTGACGCTCGCCGGCTGAAAATCGAACTTGCGCACCACGACGAGACTGTTCAGGTTCAGCTCGATCGCGGCGCTGTTGAGTCCCTCGGTGAAGACGTCTTCACCGAACGCCGCCTTTCGAACCTTGGGATTGGCTGCAATGCCCGTGCCCTGGTCCCGCGTGAACCAGTCGGACTGCTGGATCTTCAGACCCAGTTGATCGGCGGCCGGCTCCAGGGACTGCGGCTGTTCGTAGGTAACGTTCCGGAACGTTTCGGCGCGGTCGGCAAACACGGATTCCGCTCGTTTCTCCCGCACCTCCTTCTCCAGCTGGTCGTGCACTTCGCTGAGAGGCTTGACCTTGCCGGGCTCGTACTTGGTGAGCTTGATGATGTGGTACCCGAAGCGGGTCTTGACAGGCCCAGCCAGCTCGCCTTCCTTATCGAGGGCGAACAGCGCATCCTGGAAAGGTTTCACCATGTCTCCGGACTTGATCCGGCCGAGGTCCCCGCCCTTGTCCGCGGATCCGGGGTCTTGTGAATACTTCTTCGCCAGCTCGGCAAAGTCCGCGCCGTTGCGGAGTTGTTTCATTAGATCCTTCGCCTTGTCCAACGCCGCCTGCTGTTCCTCGTCGCTGGCGTCCGGACCAGCCTTGATGAGGATGTGGCTGGCCTCGCGCACCGCCGGGGTCGTGAACTTGTCTTTTTCCCTTTCATAAGCCTGCTTGATGTCGTCCTCGGTGACGTCCACGGTCGGAACGAGGTCATCTACTGACAGGTCAAGATACTCAACCTTCATCTTCTCCGGCGTACGGTACTGCTGGCTGTGGCTCTGGTATTCCTTCTGTATTTCGTCCTCGGAGACCACGCTCTGGTCGACAAAGCCGCCGACCTTCACCACGGCGTAGTCGAAGTGCCGCTCCTGCAGCAACAGCTTCAGCAGGGCATCCTGTTGACCGGCGCTCACGAAGGATGACGCCTGGATACCGGTGCTGAGCTGTTGCAGGACGAGCTGCTGTCGGTAGCGGGATTCAAACCCCGTCTCCGTCAGACCCATCTGGGTGACGGCCCCATGGTAGGCGTCGGGAGAGAACTGCTTGTCAATCTGGAAACGTGGATTCGAACGGATCGTTTGGGCGAGCTGATCATCGCCAATCCGGTAGCCCTCCTCCTTGGCGTGCTGCGACAGGAGGACCTGCGAGATCAAGTCGTTCAGGACGTTGCGCTTGAACTCCGGGCTGTCGGCCAGCTTGGGATCAAAGTTCTTGCCCAGAATCTGCCGCATCTGCTCACGACGGTTCTCCAGGGCCCGGCGATAGTCATCCTGCTTGATATCGCTGTCGCCGACCGAGGCCACCACGACTTCTTCCCCGCCGGAGAAGTACTGGTGAACCCCCCAGAAGGCGAAGGGAATCACGATGATGGTGGCGATGATCCAGGCGATCCAGCCGCTGGCGTGTTCCCGTATCTCCGACAGCATGGGCGAGTGACTATGTTTGTGACAAGGTTGAAATGCTAAAGGGCGAGTGGAACTCGCCCTTGTCATCGGTAGTGGCGGAGCGGACGGGACTCGAACCCGCGACCCCCGGCGTGACAGGCCGGTATTCTAACCAACTGAACTACCGCTCCCGGGTTAGCAGCCTGTCGGACTCGGGAATGACTCCCGGCGTCGGCGGGCAGCCGGCAGTTTCACCCGGCTCCTCCGGCGTAGCACATGACTGCTCGCCGCGGAAAACCGGGGAAATGTACCGGGCTATCCCTTCGTGCCGCCGCGGTTCCCCAAGCCCGACAGGCTGCTAGACTGGTGGGTGCTGACGGGCTCGAACCGCCGACATTCGCCTTGTAAGGGCGACGCTCTCCCAGCTGAGCTAAGCACCCCCGAAAAGGCGCGCTAGTTTAGGGCATCCTTCAACGCTTTGCCAGCCTTGAATTTGGGGCTCTTGGACGCCGGGATCGTAATAGCCTCGCCGGTACGGGGGTTCCGGCCGGTTCGGGCAGCGCGATCGCTGACGGAGAACGTGCCGAAGCCGACCAGGGTAACCGAGTCTCCGTTCTTCAACGTTTGTTGAATACCTTTGAACACAGCCTCCACGGCCTCAGTGGCATCGGCCTTCGACAGGTTTGTCTTGCTGCCGACCAATTCAATCAATTCCGCCTTATTCACGGTTATATTCCCCTTTAAAAGTTTTGGGTTAGAGCGTGTTATTCAAGAAAAATCAAGAATAACGGATTCAACTACCAGGGAAGCTCTGGAATGATCCCTCCAAGAGTCTCCAAAGCACGAAAACGAAATGACTGCATTCGTTTCCCTGCATTCATCAGTCACTTACGGGATTGGTGAATGGCGGCACCTCCCTGTTCCGCCGGCGCCTCCGGTTGCTCGGAGGATCCCTGGACATGCACTAAATCAATTGCAGCTTGCGAGAAAACCCGTGCGCTTCACTATCGGCGCATCCTCCCTCGGCCCGTGTATATAACAACCTCAAAATCTGCATGTCAAGGAACACCGGAAGGAAGAAACGTCTTGACAATCCTTCCGTTACCTTGCTGACCACCGTTCATCACATAGTAGTCAGTGCGTGATGACGTTGTCGCCGGAGGACTCGGCAACAGGCTTCTTCGCTGCTTCGCCGTCGGGCTCCGGCACCCGTTCGGGCACTCGCTCGAGCGCAATCTCAATGACCTGGTCGATCCATTTCACCGGTTTGATGTTGAGACTGTCCTTGATGTTTTTCGGTATCTCGACGAGATCCTTCTCGTTTTCTTCCGGGATGATGATGGTCTTCAGGCCCCCGCGGTGAGCGGCCAGCAGCTTCTCCTTCAGGCCGCCGATGGGCAGGACCTCGCCGCGCAGCGTGATCTCCCCCGTCATCGCCACATCCGAATGCACCGGTATCCGGGACAGGGCGGAGATAAGAGCGATACACATGCCGATACCGGCGCTCGGGCCGTCTTTCGGCGTCGCGCCTTCCGGGACATGGATATGGAAATCGTGCTTCTGGAAGAAGTCGGCCGATATCCCGAAGCCCGACGCCCGCGACCTGACGACACTCATGGCCGCCTGGATGGACTCCTGCATCACATCACCGAGCTTGCCCGTGTATATGTGCTTGCCCTTGCCGTCCAAAATAGCGGACTCGATCGTGAGGAGTTCGCCGCCCACCTCGGTCCAGGCCAGGCCGGTAACCTGGCCGATCTGGTTCTTTTCCTCGGCCTTGCCGTAGCGGTACTGCTTTACCCCCAGGTATTTTTCCAGATTGCGGGGGCGCACGTTCACCGACTTACGCTGCTTGTCCAACAGCAGTTCCTTGGCCACCTTGCGGCATATCTTGGCGATGGTCCGCTCCAGACCACGTACACCCGCCTCCCGGGTGTAGTAGCGGATCGCGTCGACGATCGCCTGCTTCGATATTTTCAATTCCTCGGACTTGAGGCCGTTGTTCTCGATCTGCTTGCCGATCAGGTACTTGATCGCTATCGCGGTCTTCTCCTGCTCGGTGTAGCCGGAGATGCGGATGACCTCCATACGGTCTAGCAGCGGCGGCGGGATGTTCAGCGTATTGGCCGTCGCGATGAACATGACATCGGAAAGATCGTACTCCACCTCGAGATAGTGGTCGACGAAGGTGTTGTTCTGCTCCGGGTCCAACACCTCCAGCAGGGCCGAGGACGGATCTCCCCGGAAATCCATGGACATCTTGTCCACTTCATCCAGCATGAACAGCGGGTTGCGGGTTTTCAGCTTTGCCATGTTCTGAACGATCTTTCCGGGCATCGAGCCGATATATGTCCGCCGATGGCCGCGGATCTCCGCTTCGTCACGCACTCCGCCCAAAGACATGCGCAGGAACTTGCGGCCGGTAGCCCGGGCGATGGATCGGCCCAGGGATGTCTTGCCGACCCCCGGCGGACCCACCAGGCACAGGATCGGCCCCTTGAGCTTGCGCCGCCGCTGCTGCACTGCCAGATATTCGAGGATGCGTTCCTTGACCTTCTCGAGACCGTAGTGATCCTCCTCGAGTATCAGCTCCGCAGCCGCCAAGTCCTTGCGCACCTTGCTGCGCTTTTTCCACGGCACCTGAAGCAGCCAGTCCACATAGTTGCGGACCACCGTGGCCTCGGCCGACATGGGTGACATCATTTTCAGTTTCTTGAGCTCTGCCTCGGCCTTGTCCTTTGCTTCCGTAGACATGCCGGCCTCTTCGACCTTGCGAATGAGATCGTCCAGCTCGTTCGGTGCGTCCTCCATGTCACCCAGTTCCTTCTGGATGGCCTTCATCTGCTCGTTCAGGTAGTACTCCCTCTGGCTCTTCTCCATTTGTTTCTTGACACGGCCGCGGATCCGCTTCTCGACCTGGAGCAGATCGATTTCCGATTCCATGACGCCGAGGATGTGCTCGAGGCGTTCGCGGGTGCTAGCCATCTGCAGAATGCGCTGCTTGTCCTCAATCTTAAGGCTCAGATGGGCGGCTATGGTGTCGGCCAGCCGGCCACCTTCGTCGATGCCGGCCAGCGAAGTCAGGATCTCTGGAGGAATCTTGTTGTTCAGCTTGACGTACTGATCGAACTCGTTCATCACGGTACGGATCAGCACCTCCGCCTCGCGCTCGTCCATGGCGTCGTCCTCGACCGGCTCGATAATGGCGCTGAAGTACTCCTCGGTGTCCTCGTATGCGGCGATTTCAAACCGCTTTTCGCCTTCGACCAGAACCTTCACCGTGCCATCCGGAAGCTTCAGGAGCTGGAGGATGCTCGCCACGGTGCCGACTTTGTAGATGTCGTCGGGAATCGGGTCATCATCCGCCGCCTCCTTCTGGGCGACGAGGAGGATGTGCTTCCCGATTTCCATCGAGCGCTCCAGAGCCTTGATGGATTTCTTCCGACCGACGAACAGCGGTATCACCATGTGCGGGAATACCACCACGTCCCGCAGCGGCAGCACCGGAATGGAGGATTCGGTCAATGTGAGTTCATCACTCATTCGACACACCTGTATAAAGTGGGTTTGTTTATACACCCCGCTGGACCCCATTCCCGTGGGATCCGGCATCAACAATCGGAATATGCGGATAAACGCACGCCCGTTCAAGTGCCTCCCGGACGAAAACCAGGGCAAAAACGGCGGCTAGTGGCTGGTGGAAGCCTTCTTTTGGTCTGCTTCTTCGTAGATATACAACGGCTTGGCGCCGTCGGTGATCACCCCTGCATCAACGATCACCTTCTTCACGCCTTCCATGGAAGGAAGCTCATACATGGTATCGAGCAGCGCGTTTTCGAGGATCGACCTCAGTCCGCGTGCACCCGTCTTTCGATCCATCGCTTTGGCGGCGACCGCCTTGAGAGCATCTTCGCGGATCTCCAGTTCCACGTCCTCCAACTTGAACAGACGTTGATATTGCTTCACCAGCGCGTTCTTGGGCTCGGTGAGGATGGATACCAGCGCGCCTTCGTTCAATTCCTCGAGGGTGGCGCATATCGGCAGCCGTCCCACGAACTCGGGAATCAATCCGTACTGGATCAGATCCTCCGGCTCGAGACCTTGAAGGATCTCGCCGACATTCTTGCCGTCCGACTTGCTCCGGATCTCCGCGCCAAAACCGATACTGCTCTTTTCCGAGCGCTCCTGGATGATGGTTTCCAGACCCGAGAACGCTCCGCCGCAGATGAACAGGATGTTTCGCGTATCCACCTGCAGGAACTCCTGCTGCGGATGCTTGCGTCCGCCCTGCGGGGGCACCGAGGCGATCGTGCCTTCGATTAATTTCAACAGGGCCTGTTGGACGCCTTCTCCGGATACGTCCCGGGTGATGGACGGGTTGTCCGACTTGCGGGAAATCTTGTCGATTTCATCGATGTAGACAATACCGATCTGGGCTTTGTCCACATCGTAGTCGCATTTCTGCAGCAGCTTCTGAATGATATTCTCGACGTCCTCGCCGACGTAGCCCGCTTCCGTCAACGTGGTGGCATCGGCGATAGTAAAGGGAACGTTGAGTTGTCGGGCCAGCGTTTCGGCGAGCAGAGTCTTCCCGGATCCCGTAGGTCCGATCAACAAAATGTTGCTTTTGGAGATATCGACCTCGCCGACCTGCTCCTCGTTGTCGATCCGCTTGTAGTGGTTGTACACCGCAACGGACAGGACTTTCTTGGCGATGGACTGGCCGATGACGTACTCGTTCAGGCTCTGGCGAATCTCGTCCGGGCGGGGGAACTTGCTCCGCGACGAAGCAGTCTCAGCGCCTTCCTGCACTTCCTCGCGTATGATGTCATTGCACAGCTCCACGCACTCGTCGCAGATGAACACGGACGGTCCTGCAATGAGCTTGCGCACTTCGTGCTGGCTCTTTCCGCAGAACGAACAGTACAGGAGCTTCTCGCTTTTACCTTCGTTTTTGTCGTCGGCCATAGTATCTCAACCTTCCACAAGGTGAACGATGCAGCGTCCGGCGGATTTTTGCAAGTACCCTTTTCCCACTACTGCCGCTTGTCCAGCACCGAATCGATCAGGCCATATTCGACCGCCTGCTCGCCGCCCATGAAGTGGTCACGGTCGGTATCCTTCGCGATGGTCGCATCGTCCTGTCCCGTGTGCATCACGAGCAGCTTATTCAAACGTTTTTTCAAATCCAGGATCTCCTGGGCGTGGATATCGATATCCGACGCCTGGCCCTGGAAGCCACCCCAGGGCTGGTGGATCATCATCCGCCCGTGGGGCAGGGTATGCCGCTTACCCCTGGTCCCGCCGGTCAGGATCAACGCCCCCATGCTGGCCGCCTGGCCGATCACCACGGTACTCACGTCCGGCTTGATGAACTGCATGGTGTCGTAGATCGCCAGGCCGGCGTTGACGGCCCCGCCGGGGCTGTTGATATAAAGGTGGATATCCTTGTCCGGGTTCTCGGATTCCAGGAACAACAACTGAGCGACCACCAGGTTGGCCATGTAGTCTTCGATCTGCCCCACCAGGAACACCACCCGTTCCTTGAGCATCCGCGAATAGATGTCATAGGCGCGCTCGCCGCGGCCGGTGCTCTCGATCACCATGGGCACGAGGCCTATGTTTTGCGGCTCGCTCGCGTAAGTATTCTTGTCGTATCGTGTGTGCAACATACTCACCAGTCGTGCTTGGCCCTAAGTGCCAGGTTGCTCGGTCAACTCCGCAAGGGAGATCTTCTTTTCCTTTACGTCCGCGCCCTCGAGCAACAGCTCGACGACCTGTTCCTCGAGGATCGTGGATTCGATCTGCTGCATCCGTTCGCGGCTGCTATAGTACCACTGCACGAAAGCCTCGGGCTGCTCGTAGCTGGCAGCCATCTTTTCTATCCTTTCCTTGACCTTGTCCGGGTCGGGCTTCAGCTCGTTGCGCTGCACGATTTCCGACAGGATCAGCCCCATTGCCACCCGCCGCTTCGCGTCCTCGCGGTACGACTCCCGGTCGGGATTAAACCGGTCCGTGGGGACGCCCTGCTGCTCCAGCAGCGACCTGTTCATGGCAATGATATTGTCTATCTCGCGTTCCACCAGCTTTGCCGGCAGCTCGAGGTTGTTCTCGCGGATCAGGGCATCCATCACGCGCGACCGCGTCAGCCTGCTGACCCGTTCGTCCCGCTCGCGGGCCAGATTATCGGCAATCTCGCGCCGAAATGCCTCCACGTCTCCGCTTTCGATTCCAAACGATTCGATGAACTCCTCGTTGACTTCGGGCAGAACCGGCTCCGCGACCTCTTTCACCTGGATCTCGAACTCCACCGCCTTCCCCGCCACGGCCTCGCCATGGTAGTCGTCCGGGAAGTCCACCTTCACGGTGCGCTGCTCGCCGGCCTTGGCACCCATGATTCCCTTCTCGAAGTCCTCGATGAACTGGCCTTCTCCCAGCACCACCTTGTAGTCGTCGGCCTCGCCGCCGGCGAACGGCTCGCCGTCGACGGCGCCCTTGAAATCGATGCACACCTGGTCGCCTTCCTGGGCCGCCCGTTCCACCGCCTCGTAAGTTACGCGCTGCCTGCGCATCGACGCCAGCGTCCGCTCGACGTCCTCGTCGCCGACCTCGCACACGGGCCGTTCGATGACCACGCCTTTCAGGTCCGGTCTCGGAACCTCCGGGTAGACGTCGAAGCTGGCGGTGTACTCGAGGTCCTTGCCGCGCCCCATGGACTTGGGCTCGATCTCCGGGGCACCGGCCGGTACCAGGTTCTCCTGGGTGAATGCCTCCTTGAGCGAACTCTCGATGAGGCTGCCGGCGACCTCGTGCAGGACTTGCTCGCCATAGCGGGCATCGATGATCTTCAGGGGTGCCTTGCCCGGCCGGAAACCCGGTAGCCGGGCGCTCTTTGCCAGGTTCTTGAGCCGGGTCTGGATCTGCTGCTCGACCTCGTCCGCGGGTATGGCGACGTTCATCATTCGGCCCAGGTTGCCGGTGTTTTCAATGGATACTTGCATTCAGCGCCTCAGAGGGTTTCCTGTTCGATGTCGTCTCTTATAAATATAAGTAATGCTGCCACGCCAGCGAGGTCTCGAGCCCGGCTTTGCCGGAACGCGCCCGAATATACAATTTCCCACCGCGCGACCGTCGAATCCATCGCCGGGGGTGTGGGTCGACGAAAGAAGAGCGCAGATCGGCGCCGGACATGAGCCTTACCCCCAAGTCTAAAGGAACATCTGATGGAACATGGGTATTGTCCTGTGTCGCGGCCCGGGAATTCAAGCGGCCGCCGCCAAAGGCCCCGGGAGGCCGGCTACGGCGCAGGACTGGTGCGAAAGGGGAGACTCGAACTCCCACGGGTTGCCCCACTGGCACCTAAAGCCAGCGCGTCTACCAATTCCGCCACTTTCGCAGCGCGCCGTCTCGATTCTCCGGCCGCGCGCGGCCCCGAAGGGGGCGGTTTATACCACGCACCGGGGGTGCGATGGAATCTCGCGAAACCCTCGGCAGCGCCCCGGCGCGCGCCGGAGATCCAGTCCCCGGGTCGCGAATTCTGTTGGGCTTTGGTGCAATTCCGGCAGCGCGAGGGGAGGCTTGAGCGTGGTGCCCGACCGGACGGCTCCGCCACAGCACCGTTTGTCGGCAACTGGGTCGCGGCCTTCTTTCTGGAGGACCTGACGCTGCCTCTGAACCATTAGTGACAACCCGGACGACCCGCTGCTACGTCCCCCGTCAATCCTCCTTCTTCTCGAACCGCGCCACCAACTCTTTCTGCAGGTTGGCCGGCAGCGGATCATAGTGACTCAACTGCATGGTGTAGGATCCTTCCCCACCGGTCATGGAGTTCAGCTTGGACTGGTAATCCTCCAGCTCCGCCAGCGGCGCCTGGCCCTCCACCATCACGAAACCGCCCGCCAGCACGTTGGTATTCGATACCCGCCCTCGCCGCTGCGACAGGTCGCCGGTGATATCTCCCATCTTGTCGTTGGGGACCGTGACCTCGATATTGACGATCGGCTCCAGGACAATGGGCTTGGCCTTGTCGACGGCATCCTGAAACGCCTTGCGCCCGGCGGTAATGAACGACACCTCGTTGGAGTCCACGGAATGAAACTTGCCGTCATGGACCGCAACCCGCACGTCCTGCATGGGATAGCCGGCGATGGCGCCACGGTTGTACACCTCGCGGACGCCTTTCTCGATGGACGGAATGAACTGGCCCGGAATCACCCCTCCGACCACCTTATCGACGAACTCAAAACCGGAGCCGCGCTTCAGCGGCTCGATGTTGAGAGATACCTCGCCGAACTGGCCGGCGCCGCCGGACTGTTTCTTGTGCCGGTGGTGGCCTTCGGCCTTCTTGGTGATGGTCTCGCGGTAGGGGATCGTCGGCGGCTTGCTCTCCACGGCAACATTGTAGATCTCCTCCATGCGTTCCAGCGCCGAGCGCAGGTGGAGATCCCCCTGGCCGCGCAGGATCATCTCGTTGACCTGGGTATCCCGTTCCACGGAAAGCCCGGGATCCTCTTCGGTGAGCTTGTCCAGTGCCTCGGCGAGCTTCTGCTCATCGCCCCGCTTTTGCGGCTTGACCGCCAGCCCGGCCAGCGGCACCGGGACCTCCGGCGGCTGCATTCTGAGCTGGGCGTCCTCGGCGCTGTTGTGCAACACCGCCCCCAGGCGGATATCCGAGACCTTGGCCACCGCGCACAGGTCGCCCGCGATGCCCTTTTCGATCTCCTCGTGCTTGCCGCCGTTCATCTTGAACAAGTGACCCACTTTGAAAGGCTTGGCGGCGTCGTCGATGTACAGCTCGGTGTCCTTGGTGACGGTGCCGCGATGGATGCGGAACACGCCGAGCTTGCCCACGTAGGGATCGTGGGTCACCTTGACGACGTGGCACAGGGCATTACCGTCCACATCGGGCTTCACCGAAACAGGCTCGACCCCTTCTTCGGTCTCGCGTACGAACGAGGGCTTGTTGCCCTCGGCGGGATTGGGAAGCAGCTTCTCGATGATTTCCAGCAACTCGGGCACGCCGGTTCCCTCCTTGGCGGAGACGAAGCACACCGGTACCAGGTGCCCGTCGCGCAGCGCCTCCTCGAACGCATCGTGGAGCGCGCCCGGCTCCAGCTTGCCGTGCTCCAGGTACTGTTCCATCAGCTCTTCGTCCACTTCCACGGTCTGGTCGATCACCGCGGTGTGGGCCTCCTCCACCGACCAGAAGTCCGACTTCCCGGATGGGTTGAAGAAGCAGTCCACGACCTTGGTCCGGTTCTCCGCGGGCAGGTTGATGGCCATGCACTCGTCGCCAAAGTTCTCCCGGATCTGTGCCAGCAGCCCTTCGAGATCGACGCCCTCGGCGTCGATGTGGTTCACCACGATCATCCGGCACTGCTTACGCTGTGACGTCCACTGCGCGAAGCGGCGGGTCATGGTCTGAATGCCCGTCCGAGCATCGACCACCATGGCGGCGGTCTCCACTGCCGGCAGCGCGCCCAGCGCGTGGCCGACGAAGTCGGGATATCCCGGCGTGTCGACGAGGTTGATATGACAGCCGCCGTGATCGACGCTGACGAGAGCGGAGCGCAGCGAATGATGGTGCTTGCGTTCCAGGGGATCGTCGTCCGCCACGGTGTTTCCCTTCTCAACTTCACCTGGTGTCTGTATGGCGCCGGCGGCATGCAGCAGCGACTCGATCAGGGTGGTCTTGCCGGACCCGGCATGTCCCACCAGTGCGATATTGCGGATGTCTTCGACAGAATAATCAGACATCACTCAAACCCTCCAGTGTAAACTATTGATTTATTTAAACTATATCGCCGCCGGGGAACGACGCCCAAGACTGCGTCCAAGACTGCGCCCGGAGACGACCGACTGAAAAGCGGGCAAGGGATGCCAGCCTATCGGAAAAACGCTGGGGGCGCCAATTCCGGCCCCATACCCGGCCCAGCGCCCCACGAGTCTACTGCTCCACGCGATACGGAACCCGGTTGGAGTTCCGTTTCCGGGAAGCGTTCCCGTATCATGTGTGGGTTCGACCCGACGAGCAAAACTATTAATAAGGAGTACCACGTGACCCTCCATATCCAAGTTGCACCCCTCATCTCCCTCATCGCCGGCATCGGCATACTGGTTTTCCCCAAGCTGCTGAACTACATCGTCGCGGTCTACCTGATCGTGCTCGGTATCCTCGGCATGCTGGGCCACGGTTTCTAGCCCGCGCCGGACGAATTCCCCGTGTAACGGATTGGCTCGCCGGCGTCGCCACACGTCGACACTTTCTTCGCAAAGCGGCTCGGCGTCTGCCTTAGAATAGCCGGCACCCACGGAGGGAAACTCCTCCAATGACCCGAGCGTATTCATGGCCAAACCATTCCTCATCATCCAGCTCAGGCCCGAGAACGAGACGGCGGACAGCGAGTTCGAGGCGATCCTGCGGTACGGCGGCCTGGGTGGAGACGAGGTGGTCCGTGCCCGGGTCGAGCGCACCGGGCTGCCTGAGATCGTTCTCGAGGACTACGCCGCCATCATCGTCGGGGGCAGCCCGTTCGACATGAGCATGCCGGAGGACTGCAAGAGCGATATTCAAAGAACCATCGAGGGCGGTTTCATGGAGCTCCTGACGCGGGTAGTCGACATCGACTTCCCGTTTCTCGGCGCCTGCTCCGGAAACAGCCTGCTGGGCACGTTCTGCGGGGCCCGGATCTCGACGCGATACGCCGAGCCGGTCGGCGGCGTGGACGTCTCGCTCACCGAGGAAGGCAGGAAAGATCCCCTGCTGGCGGGCCTGCCGGCGACGTTCCGCGTCCTGCTGGGGCACAAAGAGGCCTGCGAAGACATCCCGCCCGGCGCGGCGCTGCTGGCAAGCTCGGATTCGTGCCCGGTGCAGATGTTCCGGGTGGGCCGCAACGTCTACGCCACGCAGTTTCATCCGGAGGGCGATCTCGAAGGATTTACCGTGCGCATCCACGCCTACAAGCACCATGGCTACTTCCCGCCGGAGGCCGCCGACAAATTGATAGCAGCGGTGGCCGCCGAGCATACGCCGCATCCCAAGGAGATACTGGCTCGCTTCGTCAGCCGATATCGGTCGTGAGGCGCATGATCGGCAAGATCGAGATTCAATCAGACCTGCGCGGACGCCGGACTATGCAGTGCCGGGCTCCTGGCCTGTGCCACCGCCCGCGCCCAGCCCGCGAGTAACTGCTCCCTGCGCTCGGACGGCATCCGCGGCCGGAAGACCTGGTCGACCTGCCATTGGCCGGCAATTTCATCGCGATCCTGCCAGAATCCAACAGCGAGCCCCGCGAGGTAGGCCGCACCCAGCGCAGTGGTCTCGGTCACCCTGGGTCGTACGACGGGCACGTCCATCACGTCCGCCTGGAACTGCATCAGCAGGTCGTTGACCGATGCGCCGCCGTCGACCCGCAGCTCTTCGATCCGCATGCCGGCGTCCACCTGCATGGCATGAAGCAGATCGCTGGACTGAAAGGCGATCGATTCCAGGGCGGCACGGGCCAGGTGGGCCGCCGAGGTGCCGCGGGTGATACCGGTGATGATGCCGCGGGCGTGGGGGTCCCAATGCGGCGCCCCAAGGCCCGCGAAGGCGGGCACCACGTAGACGCCATCGGATTCCTCGACCTCACGGGCCAGCTTCTCGATCTCGTTCGATGACGAAATGAGACCCACTTCATCCCGCAGCCACTGAACCACTGCGCCGCCGATGAATACACTGCCCTCCAAGGCATAGTCGGTCCGGCCTTCCACTTGCCAGGCGATGGTGGTAAGCAGTTTGTGCCGCGACGCCACCGGTCGGCCGCCGGTGTTCATCAACATGAAGCAGCCGGTCCCGTAGGTGTTCTTGACCATGCCCCGGCGAGTGCAGACCTGGCCGAACAGCGCCGCGTGCTGGTCGCCGGCCATGCCGGCTATGGGGATGCGCCCGTTGAACAGCTCGCTCGCCGTCACGCCGTACACTTCACTGCTGGAGCGCACCTCCGGGAGCATGGATGGAGGAACGCCCAGAATATCGAGGAGCTCCGCGTCCCACCGCTTGCGGTGAATGTTGTACATCAATGTCCGGCTCGCGTTGGTCGCATCGGTGACGTGCGCCTCGCCAGTCGTCATCCTCCATACCAGCCACGAATCCACCGTGCCGAACGCCAGCTCTCCCCGTTCGGCCTTGGCGCGGGCGCCGTCCACGTTGTCGAGGATCCACTTGACCTTGGTGCCGGAGAAGTAAGGATCGAGGACCAGGCCGGTCATATCCCGGAACCGGTCTTCGTATCCCTCGCCCTTGAGCTGATCGGTGTACGATGCCGTACGCCGGTCCAGCCACACGATCGCGTTGTAGACAGGGGTGCCCGTCCGCCGGTCCCATACCACCGTGGTTTCACGTTGATTGGCGATGCCCACCGCGGCTATGTCGGCTGGGCCGGCTCCGGCCCTGGCAAGGGCCTTGGCAGCGACCTCCATCTGGGAATCCCAGATGTCGTTCGGATCGTGCTCCACCCAGCCGGGCCGCGGGTATATCTGCTCGAACTCCTTCTGCGCCGCCGACACGACCGAGCCGCGACGATCGAACAGAATGGCACGGGAACTGGTGGTGCCTTGATCCAGGGCGAGGATGTAGGACATGGGGACGGAATCTACGCTCTTTGTGGTGCCGTCCGCCGCGCTGGTGCCGCTCTTATAGAGCTTCTAGCCGGGACGACCGTCATCCCGCGGCCGAACGAGGATCGGAATCAGCAACCCGGCGAGCCCCGAGAACGCAAGGATCCAGGCGATCTGAGATGCCGCGATCCAGAAGATGTAGTGGCGCATGTCGGCCAGGGGCAGCAATACCCGGAAACCGGCTCCCACCACGAGCACGAACAGGAACCAGAATACGGCGACCGGCGGCGTATGAACGTTCCTCCCGGTATGCCCGAGGGAGACCCGCGTCATCATGCTCAGCGTCACGAGGCCGATGCCGCCGTAGGTCAGACTGTGGATGGCCACGAACCTCGATACGTCGCCGAAACCGCTCCACGCCAGCAGCAGGAATCCCAGGACAATGAAGGCGTACGCGACATACAGGCTCCACAGAAGCGGCTTCTTCCAGATTCCGGGCGTATACCAGCCGACAAGCCGTACGAGATTCGCCACGAACAATGCTCCCGACAGGTACGCGACGGGACGCCCGGCCGAGCCGAACACATCGGCAACGAACATTGCGACGAACAGAACAGGGATCGCCCGGTCGATCCATCTCGAGTTGAACAAGGTTACCGGATAGTCCACGCCACCTTGAATGAACAGGGGTATCACCCGGCGGCCCATTACCAGTATGAGCCCAATGACCAGATAAAGACCTCCGTAAACGCCCCACTCGACGCCCGCCCCCAGGTGCCCCAGGCTACCCAGGTAGAATACGGTGTTGCCCGCCGCGAAAAGCATGAGGATCATCAGTATGCCGACCTGTTTCCACTTGCCGGCGCGAAAGACCGGGTACGCGAAGGCGACGACCAGTCCGGTGGAGAACAGGACGTCCAGCACCGCGGCCGAATGAATCAACGCGGTGCCGAACAGCATGCACACCCTGGCGGCGGCCCACAGGCCGAAGAGCACCAGGAGCGGCGAGCCGTTCACCGTCTGGATACCCGTCCAGTTCTTGGCGGCGGTCAACAGGAACCCCGCGATCACCGCCAGGCTGTAACCGTAGATCATTTCGTGCGCGTGCCACTGAAACGGTGACAGTCCCGCAATCGGCGGCCCGGTACCGACGGTATACACCAGTGTCCAAGCACCCGCGGTTATCACGGCGAAGACCACGGCGCCGACAAAAAACGGCCGGAAACCCAGGGCCAGCACTGCGGCAGTATCAACTCGATGAACGGCATGGGACATATTGCGTGGATCTCTCACGGGGTTCAGTCGACCATAACCCGCCGCCAGTCCCCGGGCCCTTGACGGATGTCAAGGACGATCCGGTGCCGACGCCGCGCTATGGAGGGCCCGGGCAGCGCCCTGGCATCTTCGACCGCTGGTGCCCGCGCTTTATACCTGCCTAGAGCCTGGAAAGCGCTTTTTCGACGATTGCTTTTTCCATTTTCAGGTGCCGAGCCGCGTCATCGTTGCCGAAGCCAAGGCCCACGCTTGCATCGATCTTGACGCCGTGCTTGTCGTCCAGTACGTGCAGCCCGGCGCCTGCTTTCAAACCGCTTCCACCATAGTAAGCCGCGTCTCCGAGCCCGGGCACGTCCTGGATCGCGTCTGCGTCCAGGAACTTACGCTCATTGTCGTAGAACGGCCTGAGTGAACCTTTGTCGACCATGGCCGCGGGAGCATCAGCCCTGCTCATGACGGAGATTTGCGCGAACTTCGGGTCAGTGTCCGAAGCGCTGTAGAAACAGATTTTCATGCCCACGGCATTGGCTTCCGTGTCGTGCCTGGTGGCCTTGATGTTGCCATCGGGAAACAGCGCTTTCACGTCGTCCACCGTCAGCAGTTTGCAGGGATCATAAGACTTCGCCGTACTTGTGGTACCGCTGGAGGAACACGCCGTTAGAGAAATGAGCGAGAGTGTAACCAGGGCGATAGAGGGGATAGGAATTTTCATCGGAATTTCAACATACCGAACTACCACTATTCCACGGCACTCTCCCGGTTTCAACTCATCGCGGGCACGAGGCAGGAACGGACCCGCCCTCGAATGTCATTCGAGCATCTTCGGGAGGATTGAAGCCGAGAAGCACGACAAGATCCAATGCCGGGGCGGCCACGAACTTTCCGCGGTCAAGCCTTGTGCCGACGACGTATTTTATCACCAAATAGTTGATTCAAGTCAATTCATCATGGGCGACGTCCGGTAGCCTGCGACGGACGTAAAGCGTTACAAACAAATAAAACATGATCAAGACAATCGTTATTCCGACCGATGGATCGGCGCCGTCCCATGGCGCCATGGAACTGGGCTGCGACCCCACCGGCAAGTACGGGGCCGGCGCTTTGCGTGGTATCGCACGGAGCTGTGTGAGCTTGCTCACTACTCTTACATTGCAGAAGCAGGCGAGGAGGCACGTCATGTTGAAAACCAGGGTTCCAGCCGTCTTTGCGCTGCTGTTGTTGTGCCAGGGGGCCATGGCAGCTGAATGGACTTATCCGGGCGCGGGCGGTCAGATACGGCAGATTCCACCCGCCCCCAGCGAGCAACGAGCAGTCCCGGAAATCCGCAGGGAGCAAGGCAATGCGCCGGTCGTCCGGCTCCTGATAACACCAGAATTCTGGTCAAGTCGCTCCATGTGGTCGGCCAGACCCTGTATACCGAAGAGGCGCTGGTCGCGACCTCGGGGTTTGTGCCGGATCGCAAGCTGACGCTTACAGAGCTGCGCGGCATGGCGGCAAGGATTTCAGATTACTACCACAGGAACGGGTATTTCGTGGCGCAAGCGTACCTGCCGGAGCAGGAAATCAAGGACGGGGCAGTGACGATCGCCGTGCTCGAAGGCCGCTATGGCAGTGTCTCGCTGCAGAACCAGACAAACCTTTCGGACGCGCTGGCGAACGGTTTGATCAACGGCCTGGACAGCGGCGACGTAATCGCGATCGATCCGCTTGAGAACCGCCTTTTGCTTCTCTCCGACATTCCTGGAGTGCACGTGCAATCCACCCTGACTCCCGGGACCTCGGTGGGCACGTCCGACCTGATCGTCGGTGTGACTCCGGGGCCGCGCGTGAGCGGCAGTGTCCAGGCCGACAACGCGGGCTATTACTATACCGGCGAGAACCGCATAGGGGCGACGGTGAACTTGAACAACCCGACAGGACACGGCGACATGGCGACGCTGCGCGTACTGACTTCGGGTTCCGGAATGACTTATGGCCGCGCGTCCTACCAGATGCAGTTTGGCAGGGCGACGGTGGGGGTTGCCTATTCCGGGCTGGACTACAAGCTGGACAAGGAGTTCGGGAGCCTCGATGCCCACGGCACGGCCCGGATCGCGAGTGTCTTTGGCAGCTACCCGTTGATTCGCTCACGCAACACCAACCTCTACGTCCTCGCCGGCTTCGATGACAAGGAATTCGAGGACATCGTGGGCGCAACCTCGACGGTTACCAAAAAGTCGATCGAGGTGGGGTCGCTGGGCCTCGCCGGCAACCACCGTGACGATATCGGTGGCGGCGGATTGAGCAGTTATTCGGTCACCGCGTTCGCCGGCACGCTCGACATCAAGACTCCCGAGGCGCTGGCCGTGGACGCGGCGACGGCGCAAGCCAACGGCTCGTACCAGAAGCTGGAGTTCAATGTCGAGCGGTTGCAGAGCGTCACTGAAGCGCTCTCGCTTTCCGCTTCTGTCCGCGGGCAGGTTGCGGCGCAGAATCTGGACAGCTCGGAGAAGATGGATCTGGGCGGTCCGTACGGAGTGCGGGCCTATCCGGTAGGCGAAGGCTATTCAGACGAGGGCTATGTAGCGCATCTTGAGGCGAGATTACTGGTGCCGGGCTTCTCGGAGCATATGCCGGGGCAGGTGCATTTGATCGGTTTCTATGACATCGGCGCCGGCACCATCAACAAGGACCCCTGGACGAATGAAGACAACCACAGAACCCTGAGCGCAGCAGGAGCGGGGATTACGTGGGCGGACGGCAACAATTTTTTCGCCAGCGCGTATTACGCCCGCAAAGTGGGTGACGAGATGGCGACAGCAGCCCCGGATTCGTCGGGCCGATACTGGCTGGGTGTCGCGAAATATTTTTGACCGGAGTGATGGCGCGATTTCTGCTCCACGGGTATTTCATGAATAATGGAGTGACGAAAATGAACCGCATTGATCGATTGATTTGCAATCACGGGACCGGCGCATTCGCAGCCATTGACAAAAAGGCGAAAAGGGCCGGCAAAAGGTTGGCGCCCTGCGCTGCCACGGCAATGGCCCTGATGATATCGCTGGGAACCAACGCCTACGCGCAGCCCGTGGGTGGTGTCGTCTCGGCGGGTGGCGCCAGCATCCACACCAACGGGAGCAGCACGACCATTACCCAGACGACCCAGAAGACGGCGATCAACTGGCAGCGTTTCGACATCGCACCGGCAGAATCGGTCCAGTTCGTGCAGCCCGGCAACAGCTCGGTGGCGCTCAACCGGGTGCTGGGTTCCGACCCTTCGAGCATAATGGGCCGTCTGTCGGCCAATGGCCAAGTGTTCCTTCTGAACCCGAACGGCGTTCTGTTCGGCAAGGGCGCGCAAGTGAATGTGGGCGGGCTGGTGGCGTCCACTCTCGGCATCACCGACGCCGACTTCATGGCCGGTCGATACAAATTCAACGGCGCCGGCTCCGGGAAGGTGCTCAACCAGGGCTCGATCGAGGCCGACGGCGGCTACGTGGCCCTGCTTGGTGCGAACGTCAGCAATGAAGGCGTGATCTCGGCCAGGCTCGGCACGGTGGCGCTCGCCGGCGGCAACGCCGTCACCCTCGACGTGGCCGGCGATGGGCTTCTCAATGTCACGGTGGACCAGGGTGTAGCGAACGCGCTGGTTGGAAACAGCGGGCGCATCACCGCTGATGGCGGACAGGTGCTGATGACCACGCAGGTGGCCGGGAGCCTGTTGCAGGGCGCGGTGAACAACACCGGCGTGGTTCAGGCCCAGACCATCGAGAACCGCGATGGCAAGATCATGCTGATGGGCAGCATGAAAAATGGCACCGTGAACGCCGGCGGCACGCTGGACGCCTCGGCGCCGAACAGCGGCGATGGCGGCTTCATCGAAACCTCGGCGGCGCATGTCAAAATCGCCGACGCCGCCGTCGTTACCACCCAATCGGCGCACGGCAAGGTCGGCACGTTCTTGATTGATCCGTCGGACTACACAATCGCCCCGACAGGCGGCGACACCACTGCCGCCGACCTCGTTGTGCTGTTGGGTTCAAACGACGTGACAATCAACAGTGACGATGGTGGAAGTGGTACGAACGGCGATATTTTTGTCAACGACGCAGTCACCTGGACGACGACGAACACCCTGACCTTGGATGCGCAGCGGGACGTGAACATCAACGAGGCAATCACCGCCACGACCGGAAATCTCGAGGTGTACGCCGGTAGAGACGTCCGTGGCGCTGGCGCCATCACAGTTACGGATGGAAACGTCACGGTGTGCTGTGGACGGAATCTAAACCTCGGAGGGACCTTGACGGTGACCAGGGGATTCGCTCAATTGGGTGCCGGTAAGAATGTGGATATGGCGGCGATCACGATGACGGGCCCTGGCGCCGACCTTTCGATCTGTGCCGGAAAAAACATAAATCTCAACGGGGCGGCTACCGTAACCGATGGGAGCGTCGAACTGTTCGCTGGTGTCGACTCCAGTGGACCGGGGGGCGGCACTGTGTCCATTAATGCCTCTCCCTTCACCAACACAACCTCAGACGTCAACATTTATTTCAGTCCGGCCTCGTATGGCGCGGCGACCGATTATTCGACGCTGTTTACCGATGGCAGTAGGGTGACCCAAACCATGCTGGTCTACCCAGAGGTTGCGGACAAGATCGCCGACGGTACGACCGCGGCAACAGTAATTGGTTTGAAGGGTAATCCCAGCGGCGTCAGCATTGGCGCCGGTACTGCTAATTTCAAGAACCCGGACCCCGGAAACAACAAGCCGGTCACGTTTACCGGTTTCAGTCTTAGCAACACAGACTTTGCCTACGTCAAGGATGTGTCGGCTTTTTGCTGCATCAGCCCTAATTCGAGAACAACCGGTAACATTATCGCGGGCCCCACACCGCCGCCGTCGACACCGCCGCCATCGACACCGCCGCCATCGACTCCACCGTCGTCGACACCGCCGTCATCGACACCTGGGCCATCGACGCCAACGCCGACAACTGGACCGACTCCGCCCCAGCCGTCGGTGGCGCTGCTGGCCGAATCGGTGCCCATTGTCCAGCCGCCCCACCCACCGGCCTTCGTACCGCCGTTGTTCGTTGCGGGGTTGGATCTCGCGGTGAGCGGCATCAGAATGCCGCCTAACGAGCTACTTCAACTGCAGCCGGCCGCAAGGCCGGTCGAGGCGCCGCCGGAGGTCAACGTGCCGCCGCTTCCGCCCAAGCCCGACCGCAATTGAGAGCCGCCAGCCCTCCCCCCTGGCTGATCGAACATACGGTCCGGGGGTGAGAGGGCGGGTCCGGGCATTGCGGCTGCCGGTGCCCAACCGCACCGCACGGCGGACGGCAACAGGTGTGTTGCGGCATCATCCCTTAAGATCCATGCGCTCGGTCGTGGCGATCATCAGCGAAGTCCTTTGCCTTGGCCTGCTCGCCGGTGGTCTCGCGCCCCCCGCGGCCACCGCCGCGGACGAGTCCGCGCAATCGTCCAACCCGAGTCGCACGGTGTTGCCTCAGGAGGACGCAAAAGTCCCGTTCATCATTGCGCCGAACCCCGTCGCGCCAGATGGCTCCAAACGGGCGAACTTTGAGCTGGAGCACGCGTCGCACGCGGCACGGAACAAGGCGGATTGGGTTGTCAACTCGGGCGACAATCGCAACATGCCGTTCGTAATCATCGACAAGACGGACGCCAAGGTATTTGTATTCGATGTGAATGGAATGCTCCTCGGAGCGGCCCCCGCGCTGCTCGGCCTGGCGATCGGTGATGTCTCAGTCCCCGGCATCGGCGATCGGAAGATGTCGCTCATCCTTCCGCAGGAGCGCACGACGCCGGCCGGTCGTTTCGTGGCGGCACTGGGCCGCAATGCACACGGGAAGGAAATTCTCTGGGTGGATTACCGCAACGCCATCTCCATGCACCCTGTGGTCAAGGGCACCCCCGAGGAGCGCCGCGCCGAACGTCTGGCCACTCCGACGCCGCTCGACAACCGTATTTCCTACGGCTGCATCAATGTTCCGCCGCAGTTCTTCCACGATGTGGTGCATTCGGTTTTTGCAGGGAAGAGCGGCATTGTCTATGTGCTGTCGGAAGACGCTCCGACACCTGGTAATGCGGTTCGTTGATCCCGCATTACGAACGAATGGCATCCACCTGACAGTTGTTGCTCCGGCCGATGCAGAACAGGCCAAACAGGCTCCTAGCCGACTATTGCTTGAACACTGCGCGCCATTTGCGCGGATTCATCGGTTTTCATGACTGCGACGCGCACACTTGATGTGTCCTGGTGAATGAATGCATCGTCGGTAATATTGCCGACGGTATTGTTTTTTTCTTTGTCGAGCACAATATTCAAGTATTCCATGTTCGAACATATTTTCTCCCGCATGACATTACTGCGTTCGCTTATTGTGCCGGAGAGTACGAGGAGATCGAGGCCGTTGAGTGCACTTGTATATGCACCGATGTATTTTTTTACGTTGTACGCGAACATTTCAAGAGCCAGGGCAGACTCAGCATCGCCTCGCTCTTCTCCTTCGAGAAGCTCTCGGACGTCACCTGTTTTCTCTGTAATGCCAAGAAGACCACATTCGGTGTTGAGGTAGTCTTCAATATCTTCAATCGACTTCCCTGTCTTTTTAGCAAAGTAAAGGGTGGCGCCGGCGTCTATTTCGCCTGCCCGGGTGTTCATCAGGAGACCGCTTAGTGGTGTAGCGCCCATTGAGGTGTCGACACTCGTACCGTTCTTTACAGCGGTTATGCTCGCACCGCCACCAAGGTGACAGACGATAATGCGCTCCAGGTAGAGGTTCTCCGTTTGCTCTAATCTTCTCAACGAGGGACTCAATGGAGATACCGTGGTAGCCGAACCGATACATATCGATTGCCTCCGCATCGCTTTTGCGTACGCTGTAGCGCCGCGCTTGTGGTGGCAGATGTGAGTGGAAAGCACTATCGGAGACGCTGATAAGCGGAATATCAGGAAGTGTGTGGTGTATGCGGTCTATTTCTTCTCGGGCCGGGGTAATGTGTAACGGTGCGTATTCTTCAACCGACACGAGGTTTCTGAGATATGTCTCGTCTATGTATTTATGTTCAGCGAAGTAAGTCCCGGGAGCAACGATACGAATGCCAATTGCATCAATGTCCGAAGGAGTGGTAATAAACTCAAGCGCAATAAACTTATCAAGAACGATAGCGACGGTGTTCTGATACTCATCTGGTGAGAGTCTCAGTACTTCCTTGTCGTGTCCATGAAAGAAGGTGGCTTGAAATGTATCGTCTTCGCTTTCCACATGAGCGCGGCAGAGCAGGTCGCCGCCTTGGTAGAGGGCGTACTTTTTTCGATGCGCTGCCGATGTTAACAGTTAAGATTGTTTCCATTGCCTGAACAGTGATGGTATTCACCTGACAGTTGGCCGATAGGAAGTAGCGGCCACACCGGTCCCTGGGGGGTTATCGAACAGGTCGCCCGGTCCGTCGTGGAGCCCCGGCGCGGCAAGCAGCAAACGCGTGTAGTCGCGTTCCGGCGGCGTCCGGTCACCCGGGTCTGCCAGAAGGAGTCCGGCAAGGCTCCGATACTGGCGCTACTCAGGACGAGGGCAGCCCGCGCGTGAATTGCTTAAGCTCTTGATTTTACAGCCGTCGATTGGTGGGCCGTGAAGGATTCGAACCTTCGACCCGCTGATTAAGAGTCAGCTGCTCTACCAACTGAGCTAACGGCCCCGGTACGCGATTCTATTTTGATTTATCGACGAATGCCACCCGTTCGTCCGTCACGATTCAGCCCGTCCTGCTTCGGCGGCTCAACCCCGAACGAGGTCTCTCCACGCAAGGCGCACCGCCCGGGACGACAACGGATGGACCCGCGACACCGGTTCGCGGCGGGAACTCCTATTCCGAGGCACTCAGAAAAGAGAGCGGTTTCGGCTCGGCTATCGCATTGCCCTGTGCGTAGTCGATGCCGATCTCCCGCAGTATCGTCAACACCGCGTCGGTATTGACGAACTCGGCTATGGTCTTCTTTGACATTGCGGCGGCGATCTCGTTTATCGACTTGACCATGGCGTAGTCTATGGAATCCGAAACGATATTTCTGATGAACTGGCCGTCTATCTTGATAAAATCGACCGGCAGGTTCTTCAAGTACTCGAACGATGATAATCCCGTACCGAAATCGTCCAGTGCGAAACGGCACCCTTGGCTGCGCAGCTCCTCCATGAATTCCGTCGCACTGACGAGGTTTCTGATCGTCGCCGTCTCCGTCAGCTCGAAACAGATTTTCGAGGGGGGGACATCCGAATTCTTCAATTGATGCAACAAGAAGGACAGGAAATCATCATTGCTTATCGAGTGCCCCGAAAGATTGATGGAACATATCGCCAACCTTTTCAGAAGCTCCGGGTGCCGTGATAGCCAACTGAGCGCATTTTCCACAACCCACTGGTCCAGCTTCGTGGCATATTTATAGCGTTCCGCCGCGGGCAGGAACTGACACGGGCCTGATGATCTTGTTGTTCTCGTCCCGCATTCGCAGCAGGAGCTCGTACTGGTCGCGCTCCCCGTGCGAATCCGATTCCGACGGAGTTATCTCGACTATCCGCTGGTAAAACAATTCGAGCCGGTCTTCCTGCAACGCCTGGTCGATCTTCGACAGCCACGACATCTCCCGGTATCTCCGAACGACTTCTTTGTCATCGGGTTGATACACATGAATATGTTTCGGCCCCTCTTCCTTTGCCGCGTAACAGGCGGTGTCGGCGGCACTCAGCAGCGTCGTCGCGTTTTCGGTAGTGGGTTCGATCGCCACTACTCCAATACTTGCGTTTACACCGAAGCTGGTGTCCCGCCATACAAAACGGAACTTCGCAATGACCTGATGGAGAGTTCGCGCTACGGAAGTGGCTCTATCCAGATCGCAATTGCACAATAAGACGGCAAATTCATCGCCCCCAAGGCGAGCCAGCGTATCGCCGCCCTTGACATGTTCCTTCAGCACTTTCCCCAACTGGCGCAGGAGCTCATCACCG
This sequence comes from uncultured Gammaproteobacteria bacterium, assembly GCA_963731035.1. GTDB lineage: Bacteria > Pseudomonadota > Gammaproteobacteria > Arenicellales > JAANXG01 > JAANXG01. Next base: position 149,110 of record CAVSUY010000022.1, read on the forward strand.
GCATCGTGTCCGCACGTGTCGTTGATCACCTTGAAGTGGTCCAGATCCATATAGAGCAGCGCATGTCTCCCATGGGTCTTCCTGGAGTCCTGCAACAGGTGCTGCAGGCGGTACTCGAACTCGTACCGGTTGATCAGCCCGGTGAGCGCATCGTGCTTGGCCTGATACTTGAGCTTCTCCGACAGAGTGTAGGTTTCGGTGATGTCCTCGCATACCACCAACACGGAGTCCGCATTCCTCGTGTCACCCGACATGAATCGTCCAGCGGTTCTCACCCAGACCCGGGTTCCATCGCTGTGCCGCATACAGGCTTCCCAGCGATGCACTTCCCGCGGTTCATTCAGGCAATCCCTAATCTTCTCCAGAACCAACCGGTGATCTTCCTCCTGATGCAGGTCAACGACATTCCTGCCGACGATATCATCGAGAGCGTGCCCCAGATATTCGGCGCCAAACTGGTTTGCCGACAGGATGCTGCCGTCGCCATCCAAAGTGAAAAACATGGATGGGGTATCGTTGTATAGAGCGCGATAGCGTTGCTGGCTGATCCGGACCTGTTCCTCGGCGTATTTCCGCTCTGAAACCTCCGCTCGCAACGCCCGATTGGCCTGTATCAATTCCTTGGTCCGTTCAGCGATGCGATTTTCCAGCTCAACATGCGCTTCCCGTATCGAATCCTGGGTTTGCTTGTAGGAAATCAGAGCGTTGATTCGCGTCGTCAACACCGTGTAGTCAAAGGGGCGGGTAACGTAGTCGTTGGCGCCGATTTCCAGAGCCGTTACAACGTCGGCGATGTCATCCTTCACCGTCAACATCAGCACCGGCAGCTCTGAGCTGGAAAAGCTGCGCCTTATCCGCTCCAGCACCTCGATGCCGCTCAGGCCCGGCATGAGAACGTCCAGGACGATCAGGTCGAGAGGGGTTCTGTCGATAAACTCGAGCGCCTGCTCTCCGTCGGCGGCTTCGAATATTTCGCGGCCCGGCTTGCTCAGGAGCGATACCAATACGGTCCGGTTTGTGGGGATATCGTCCACGATCAGAATGCGCGACCCGGTATCTTGGCCGGTCTGCGACTGACCAGAATCCAAGAGTCTGACGTTTTGCATTGGTGTTAGCCTGCCCAGATCTGAGTGAACCGTCGCCTCAACGCAACAGTATAGCCGATATGCGGTCTGATGAACGCCGATTATCGGCGAAAACAGCCGTCGGGGGAACACTCGCTGGCGACTGTGATCGCGCATCGAGGGGCGGTCAAAGGCCAGAAATGGGGCCAGGAGGGGCAATGGCGCCTGGCAGGGGGCGTCCGGATGCCCGGGGCGGGAAAGCTCAGCTAGTGCGAGACACCGATATCGGGCTCGTCGAGAAACTTCATGAGCTCCTTTTCGACCTTGTCGAGTTCCTTGTGCAGGGACCCCAGTAGATGCGCCCGGCGTTCCGGGGAACCTGTGACGCTCGCATGTCCAAGTTCACTGACGATGTCATACAGATTCTGGGCGCCGATACTCGCCACGCTGCCTTTGAACGAATGTGCCAGCCTTTTCATCTCATGAATGTCGCGCCCTTCCTCGGCGGCTTCCATCTGCCGCAGGAGGCCGGTGGCATCCTCCATGAACACGCCGACCACTTCGCGTACAAACCTCGTATCGGGGCTCAACGCCTTCAACTCCGCCAGCTTCGTCAGACTGGCGGACTCCGGTTTCCCGCCGGTCTCGCGCACAGGCAATTCGACCCGGGCTCCGAGCCGCGCATTCACGATGCCATCCAAAGCGTCACACAGGGTGCGCGCCTGGATCGGCTTGGTCAGAAAACCATCCGCGCCTGCTTCATCACACTCCTGACGGGCCTCGGTCGTTGCATTGGCCGTGAGCATGAGAAACGGCGTGGGCCTGTCAGGCTGAATGAACCTGTACACCTTCATAGCTTCGATGCCACCCATCACGGGCATGTTCATGTCGCAGATCACGACGTCAAATCGGCTACTGCCCTCCAACTCTTCCAGGGCGCGCCTGCCGTTCTCGACAACCCGAACCTGGTGTCCTGCTCGTTCCAGAATCTTGCTGACGACCTTCTGATTGACGACGTTGTCCTCGGCCAACAGAATGTTCAACGGCTTCCGATCATTCGGCTGCGTGTAGTAATCCATCAGCCGGGTCACTTCCGTTTCGTCCGAGACTGGCTTCACCAGGGCGTGGTGAAGGTCGTTGAATACGAGGGTCTTGTCCAACGGGGTTTTGAATACCTGCGTGTAACCGGCCGCTTCCAAATCCGTCACGTGCTCACTCTCGGCAACCGCGAACAATCTTACATCTTGAAGGGTGTGGTCACGTTTGACACTTTCGATGAACTTCGTCGGATTCATTGGCGCCACCCGTGTATCCACGATCAAGCCATCGAACGATTCCTGGTCCAGGGCCGCGCCTTTCAGAACCTGCAGAGCCTGACTCTCCCCGCGGACGGTTTCGAAGCTCTTCAGCCAGTGCGGCAGCCAGGCCGACAGATCTCCGGCATCCAAAACCGGGTCGGTTAGCAGCAACACCTTCTTATCCGCCAGGCCACCGGCCGACATCCCCTGCTCCACCGATGGCCGCCGAAAGTCGAGGGCGAACCAGAAGCGGCTGCCCTGGCCCACCGAACTCTGCAAGCCGATGTGCCCGCCCATCAATTCAATCAGTTGTTTGCTGATGGCGGTGCCCAGGCCTGTGCCACCGTATCGGCGGGTCGCCGAGTCATCCGCCTGGCTGAAGGTGTCGAATATCCTGTCCTGAACCTCGGTGGATATGCCTATCCCGCTGTCGATGACCTCGAACCGCACCTTGACCGACTCGTCGTTGTCGGACAGTCGAGTGACCCGCACCTCCACCCCGCCTTCTTCCGTGAACTTGATGGCATTCCCGACCAGATTTATCAGCACCTGCCTCAGGTACTGGGGGTCGGTGCGCACCACCACGGGAACATCGGCAGCGATGTCGACCCTCATGTAGAGTTCCTTTTCGGTGGCCTGCGGCTTGAGCATCTTGACCGTGCTCTGAACCAGCATCGGGAGATCGCATTCGGATTCCTTGATCTTGAGTTTACCGACCTCGATCTTGGAAATATCCAGGATGTCATTGACCAACGCCAGTAAGGCGTTGGCCGACGCGTGGATGGTCTCGGCGTAATCCCGTTGTTCCCGGCCCAGTTTCGTACTGATCAGCAGGTCGGTCATACCAATTACGCCGTTTAAAGGCGTGCGCAACTCGTGGCTCATGTTGGCGAGAAAGCTGGTCTTCGCCCGGTTGGCGCTTTCCGCCCTCGCGATCGCCTCGTTCAACCGCATTATCAGCCTGGACACGTAGGCCGGGAGTATGATCAGGCTTATCATGACGGCCCACAACAGCGGGGCGTGGGCACGCCAATAATCGCTCTGCAGGCCAACGACGCCGAACCCCACAACGCTCAACACCATTGAAAGGTACAGATACCTTGGACCGTATCGAAAGCCGTTGCCGAAAGTGACCCAAAGAAGTACGACGAACAATGGTACGCCGACGGCGTCGAACTGATACATCAAGTACAACGTGAAAGACAGATCGGAAACAAGACCGACCGTGCGGCGAATCTCGGAAACCTGCGGATAAACGATGATGGCGGTCCAGATCGCCACACACACGATATTGAGTACCGCGAGCGCGATGACGACGGACGAGAAATCCAGCGAGAAATATCCCGATACGCCACTGACGACGAAGTACATGTTGACTATCGCCGCGATGACGAGCCTTATCGTGGCCTGCTCGAATTCCGAATCGGGGCGCTTCGCCACGCGGGCCCGAATCATCGATACGAGGTTCCAGGTACGAGAGTTGTCCGAGCCGTCGGTCATGGAGCTCTCAGGTTCCGGCACGGTCAAAAACGATTCATCACGAGGGCAGCGTTGTGACCCCCGAATGCGAACGACTGCGAAAGCCCGCCGGTGAGCGGCCAGTCTCCCGCCTCCGTGACGAAATTGAGGTCGGCTATCGGGTCCTTCAGGTTCCGGCTCGGATGAGTAGTCTGATGATGGAGGCTCAGCGCAAGCACCGCCGCCTCAACGGCCCCGCTCGCGCCGATGGTGTGTCCAATAAGTGACTTGGTGGCGTTGATCAGCGGTCTTTCTGCCGAAGACCCTGGCAAGAACGTCAGCCTCGAGTTCATCGTTGATCAACGTTCCTGTACCGTGCGCATTGACGTAGTCGATGTCGTCAACCGCAAGCCCTGCATCCTCAATCGAAGCCCGGATCATCTGTTCGATCTGCTCGCCCCCGGGGGCCATGGCCATCATGTTGTACGCGTCAAACGACTCGGCATATCCCGCCACCTCGGCGATAACCGGCGCCTGTCTTTCGACCGCCTCCTCCAACGGCTCCAGCGTAAGTATAGCCGATGCCCCCTGGCTGAAGAGAAAGCCGGATCTTCTCCTGTCAAACGGTCGATTGGCGCTGTCGGGATCGTCACAGTCCCGCACCAGCGTTCCCGCCACGTCGAAAGCCAGGAACAGGTAGCCGTGGTGGTCATAGAAATATTCGGAGCCGCCCGCCACGGCGGTATCCACTTCGCCATCCCTGACGGCGCGAAAAGCCTCCCCGATCGCCGTGGTGCCGGACGCGCAGGCCTGGCAGTATGTATGATTCGGACCCCGCAAAGAGAAGTGTATCCCCAGCGCGGCGGCCACGGTGTTGGGCATGTACATGGAGGCCATGAAGGGACTGATCCGCCGCGGATGGTGCAACTGGCTTGCCATCGAACTCATTGCCCCGCGCTGCTCCGCGTTGAGGTCGTCATCGTGCGCAAGTGCCTCCAGGCGTTTTTTGATCCGGGAGGAAACGGGATGCAGATGATCCTCCAGAAAAGTGTGTGCGCCGCCGATCCCCGTGCCTATATAGACACCGGTGCCAGAATCGGCGAAAGCAGATCCCGCATCGCCATCACCCCGCGACCACCCGGCGTTGCTTATCGCTTCCTCTGCCGCCAGTATGGCGTTCAAGGCCACCGGGTCGTGCTGCATACCCTGGGCACGCGTGATGCCGCGTGCACTGTAGTCTATGGACGGCAAGGGCGACCAGAGCGTTGACTTGAAATCGGAGTACTCCCTCCAGTGGGGCGGTATCTCTTCAACCACCGACCTGCCTTCCAGACAATTTCGCCAGAACTCCTGGACAGACGTCCCGATGGAACTGACGATCCCGATGCCGGTGACCGCCACGCGCCGTTTCATGTATTAGTCCTTTGCGGTATCCAGTCTCGTTCCAATGAACTCTATAACGCCCCGAATGGTGTCGATGTGCTCGACCTTCTCCTGAGCGATGTCGCGCTGAAACTCGTCCTCGAGAGCTATGAACAACGTCATTCGCTCCAGAGAAGACAGGGACAGATCCTCGCGGAAGGACGCGTCGATCAAGTCATCCCGCTGCTCGAGCGTAAGAACCTCGTGAACAACTTTCATCACCTGTTGCTCTAGATCTGGCTGCATCTTCGTCTTCCTTTGGGGTATCTGAAACCGTTCGGGGGGCTCGGAAGCATACACTATCGACAGCCGCCTCCGCACCCCGGCATGGCCGGGTTCTGGCCCCGCCGTGCTCAAAATGTAGTACCCGGCGCCTCAACGATACATTTCATCGGTGAATTCTGGAATTTCGCAAGCTCCTTGTACATTCTAAATACTCCACATACTTTAGTTGCCAAGGAGAAGATCTGCCATGCAGAACATCGCCATTGAAGCTCCAGCGCCGCTGGTTCGGACCTTTGCCAACGCGTCCGTCGTGCCGGTTCCAAGGGTTCGTGAATCCGACCCTCTCGGGTCGCATGACGATCCCGCGCTCAGCACCCGCTGGATCTACCTGAAGGCCGACGCGCCGGTCAAAATCACCGAAGAAGTCCTAAGCTCGTTCCGTGACAAACGGATGGCTTTGAAGTCGCAGATCAAACGGGATCTGGCGGCCGGAAGGGATCCGCGACTGCGTTTCATGGTATTCGCCTCGGAGCGACCCGGAATATTCAGCCTAGGCGGCGACTTGAAGTTCTTCAAGGACCGGATAGCAGCCGGGGACCGGGAAGGTTTGAAGAACTACGCCAAAGAGTGCATCAACATGGTCCACGATACGGTGACGGGGTTCGGATTGCCGCTCACGACGATAGCGCTGGTTCGCGGCACGGCTCAGGGAGGAGGTTTCGAAGGGGCGCTGGCGCATAACGTTCTGGTTGCCGAAAGGCAATCGCAAATGGGATTGCCGGAAATCATGTTCAATCTCTTTCCCGGCATGGGGGCGTATCAGTTGCTCTGCCGGCGCCTGCCGCCGGCCAAAGCCGAGCAATTGATACTGAGTGGGAAGACGTACTCCGCCGAGGAGCTTTACGAGATGGGTGTCGTGGATATCCTGGCGAATGAAGGAGAGGGAGAAGAGGCAGTCTGGGAATATATTCGCAAGGCGCACTCGACAAGAAATGGCCGCGACGCGTTGAGGCGCGTCATTCAGGAAACCGACTCTGTCAAATACGAAGATCTCGCAAAGAGCATCGATGTGTGGGTGGAGGCGGCGTTCAATCTTGAGGAATCAGACCTCAAGACAATGGACTTCCTGCTCAGGGCGCAACAGCGCATAGGCTACTGACGAGCAGTAGGCGGCGCAGAGGCAACGGCATGGCGCGGTTCGGCAACGCCGCGCCATGCTGCGCCGCCTACACCGCAAGCTGCGCTTTGAGCTTGGCTTTTCGATTTGTCGCTTCATCCGCTTCCGAAAGCGCCAGGCTGTCCGGAAGAGGCACGAGCTCGTAGTCGTATTGTCGGATGCGATAGTCGATATATTGATCGACCGTGTCCACCGTGGTCTTTTTCAAACCGCCGGCATTCGGGTGCACCCTCTGCTTCGCGGTGAGGTAGTTGAACACGGCCAGATTTCTCTGTTCCGATGACACGTGGCCCTTGCGGATCAGGGAGGCGTAAAACCGCTCGTAGCACCAGAACAACCAATCCGCTACCTCGTCTTTAGTCATGTGCGGATGGTTCCAGGTCAGGCATGTGGTGTCGTAGCGGTCCAGGTTGCGATCCACCAGCATGCCGTCTTTCCGATAGTCGTCGTACTGCTCCGTACCCGGTATCGGAGTGAGAATATAGAAGGAAGCGACCGGCGGTGCGATATCCCGAAGGGCCTCCAGGTGGTTCCGGATATCCTCCCCGTGCTGATTGGGAAAACCGATGATATTGGAGAAGTGCGTGGGAACGCCGAATTCCGCGCACATTTCCACAATGTGTCGATACTGCTCCGGACGATTGTGGTGTTTGTGCATGGTCTTGAGCGTCTGTCTGTCCAGGGATTCCACTCCCAGGAATATCTCGAAGCATCCTGCCTTCCCAAGCAACTCCACCAAGTCAGGCTGCTTGGCTATCTGAGTATCGCATTGACAGAAGAACCTGAGCTTGAGCTTCTCCTCGATCATGGCCTCCAGCAGCTGATGAACCTCGGGAAACTTGTTGAAGTTGTCCGACACGAAAATGATCCGTTCAACCCCCGCGGCCTCGGCTCGCCTTAGGCTTTCCATGGTGGTTTCGATACTCGGGCTGCGAACCTGCCGGCCCGAGATCTTGATTACGGAACAGAAATTGCAGCGGTACGGACAGCCGCGAACCGGATAGATTCCCAGCATGCGCGACCAGTATCTGTTCAGGTCCTCCGCGGGTGGAGGATTGATGACCGGACCATCCAGAGTCGGGGCCCATCTTCTGTCCGCGCCGTAGTAGTCCTGCAACTGTCCGTCCAGCGCGTCATCCAGAATCCGCTCCCAGATCAACTCGGCTTCCGCCAGCCCGAAACTCACGCCCCTTCCCTGCAGCATCGATGTGTCGCAGGTCATCGGGTGGGGCCCGCCTACGATGCAGTGCTCTACGCCGTGCGCACGCGCGTAAGCGGCGAGATCCAGTGCTCGATGGAATTGGTGAGATTGCACGCCGACCAGCGCCAGCAGGGTGGTGACTCCGGCCTCGGCATGCAGAAGCTGCAGATAGTCCAGATCGGTCCACACGTACTCGTCGATGGTATGCACCTCGACGGTGGCACCGCGGTGCGTCGCCGGCGTCAAGCTGGCGATGTGATAGAGAGTGGCATTCGGCAGATACCCCACCCGGAAGCGCTCCACTGCGCCATCCACGCCGTACTTACTCGGTTTGATCAGTACGACCCGCAGCCTGGCTGTCATTCTGGTCCCTCCCGCGCTGGCTCGGTATTGGTTATTGCCACAGGACAATACTAGCATCCGCACTGGCATGACACGACCGCCGGCATCCGCGCCGGTCGGGCTCGTGCATCATCTCCTGGGGGGCGGAGGTGGCAAACGTGCAATTGCGGCCGATATACGGTAGCTGGACCCGAACCTGCCAAGCACCTTGATCGGCGTCTATTCCTGCAGTCGGTGCCCATGCAGGGCGTGCGCGGGATGCATCTACAGGGAAATGGGGTGAGCGATGGGAATCGAACCCACGACCGCAGGAGCCACAATCCTGAGCTCTACCAACTGAGCTACGCCCACCATTTGGTCAAGGGACCCGTCAGACCCGCGCGATCCCGGCGATCCGGTGGCAGCGGTGCAACAATCGGTCCGAAATCGGACAGGCTCCTAGTATCGAATATTTGAAATGCCGTGTCGAGCGTACCGGCGCCGAGTTCCCCGAAGCGTCTGGCGCGCCCGACAGGACTCGAACCTGTAACCTACGGCTTAGAAGGCCGTTGCTCTATCCGATTGAGCTACGGGCGCGTCGCGACCTGTGTGCCGATCCGGCGCCGCCTTAAGCACACCCTGCGGGCAAGCCGGCGACTGGTCGGGGCAGAGGGATTTGAACCCCCGACTCCCTGCTCCCAAAGCAGGTGCGCTACCAGACTGCGCCATGCCCCGGATCTGTCGTCATTCACGGGCGGCAACGTCTGGAATCCGAGGTGCAAATTCTGGATAATCCCGTCCGTTCTTGCCGCCCTGGCAGCCGCTTTCTCCTGGCCGCGACACCGCGGCACCGGAAATCGGCCCGGGCAGGAAACACCGCTTCAACGGCCGCCGGGAACGGATGCGACTATAGAGTGCCGGCTCGCCAAAAAGCAACCCGAAAAACCATCCGCAAACCAGTAACGGAGCAGCGCAGCGAAACCATGAGTGCACGAATTCTCGATGGCAAAGCCATATCCAAACGCATCATCAACGAAATCAAGGCCGAGGTGGAGGACCGCGCCGCGCGCGGCCTGCGGGCCCCCGGCCTGGGCATGATCCTGGTCGGCGAGAATCCCGCCTCCGCTGTCTACGTGCGCAACAAGGAGAAGTCCTGCCGAAAATCGGGCATCCAATCCATCATGCACCGCATCCTCGCCGAGACGACCCAGGCGGAGTTGCTGGCGCTGATCGACGAGCTGAACGAAGATCCGAAGGTGGACGGCATCCTGGTGCAGCTGCCGCTGCCCGACCAGATCGACGAGAACGCCGTGATCGAGCACATCGCCCCGGAAAAGGACGCCGACGGCTTCCATCCTTTCAGTATGGGACGCCTGGCGCTTGGGCTGCCCGGCTTCCGACCCTGCACGCCGCGCGGAATCATGACGCTGCTGGAGGAGACCGGGATCGACATCAACGGCAAGGACGCGGTGATCGTGGGACGCTCGCATATCGTCGGCAGGCCCATGGCGCTGGAGCTGATCAGTGCCAATGCCACCATCACCGTCTGCCACAGTCGCACCAAGGACCTGGCCGGCAAGGTGGGCGCGGCCGACATCGTGGTGGCGGCAGTGGGACGGCCGCAGTTCATCCGCGGGGAATGGATCAAGCCCGGGGCGGTGGTGATCGACGTCGGCATCAACCGCCTGGACGACGGGTCTCTGGTGGGCGATGTCGACTACGAGCCCGCCGCCGAGCGGGCCTCGTGGATCACGCCGGTACCGGGCGGGGTCGGTCCGATGACCGTAGCATCCCTGCTGCAGAACACCCTCGACAGCGCCCGGATGCGGGACGGGGCTTGAAATCGGCGACCTTGCCGCCATTTTTTGATGAATCTCCCTCTCTCAAGCTTGCGGGGAGGGTTGATTCGGCGGGGATGTTCGCCCATCAGACGAATCCCCGCCCCGATCCCGAGAACAGATAAAACACGGCGAGCTGCGGTTCGCTTCACGGTTCCCCAATGGGAGAAGGATTGCTTGTTGAATACCGGGCCAGAACATAGAGAGCAACCATGACCCACACCGAAACCCACGAATTTCAAAGCGAAGTCAACCAGCTTCTGAACCTGGTGATCCACTCCTTGTACAGTCACAAGGAGATATTTCTTCGCGAGCTGATCTCCAACGCTTCGGACGCCTGTGACCGGCTGCGGTTCCTGTCGCTGACGGACGACTCGCTGCTGGAGGGCGACGGCGAGCTGTCGATCACAGTCGACTATGACAGTAAGAAGAATACCGTCAGCGTCCGCGACAACGGCATCGGCATGACCCGGGACGAGGTTCTCGAGAACATCGGTACCATCGCCCGCTCCGGCACCAAGGAGTTCGTGCAATCCCTGACCGGGGACCAGTCCAAGGACAGCAACCTCATCGGCCAGTTCGGAGTGGGGTTCTACTCGGTGTTCATGATCGGCGACCATGTCACCCTCACGTCCCGCAAGGCGGGAGCCGGACCGGATGAGGGCGTGTGCTGGGAGTCCGACGGCAACGGCAAATTCACCCTGGATACCGTGGACAATGCGCCGCGGGGAACGGAAATCGTCATCCAGCTCAAGAAAGACGAGAAAGAATACGCCGATGGGCACCGGCTGCGCTCGATCATCAACAAGTACTCCGATCATATTTCCCTGCCCATCCTGATGCCCGAGCTGGACGGCGACAAGAAGAAGCAGAGTTTCGAGACCGTCAACAAAGGGTCCGCCCTATGGGCGCGCAAGAAATCAGACATCACCCAGGGAGAGTACAATACCTTCTATAAGAACCTGAGCTACGATTCCGACCCGCCTCTTGCCACCATCCACAACCGGGTGGAAGGCAACCTGGAGTACATCTCCCTGCTCTTCATTCCTGCGCGGGCGCCCTTCGACCTCTGGAACCGCGAGCAGCGACACGGCCTGAAGCTCTATGTTCGCCGCGTGTTCATCGCCGACGACGCCGAGCATCTGATGCCGAACTATCTGCGCTTCGTCCGCGGGGTGGTGGACTCGGCGGACCTGCCGTTGAACGTCTCGCGGGAGTTCCTGCAGCACAACAAGGCCATCGACAAGATCAAGGCGGCGTCGGTCAAGAAGATCCTGGGCGAGCTGAAACGGATCGCCAAGAAAGAGGCCGGCAACTACCAGAAGTTCTGGAACGAGTTCGGTCAAGTCATGAAAGAAGGCCTGGTCGAGGACCACGAGAACCAGACCAACCTGGCGCAGCTCGCGCGCTTCGCCACCACGAAGAACGAGGATGACGAGCAGTCCGTGTCCCTCGACCAGTACGTCGAGCGTATGGGCGAGAAACAGAAGGCGATCTATTACGTCACTGCGGATTCGTACCGTGCGGCAAAGGACTCACCGCACTTGGAAATCTTTCGCAAGAACGGCATCGAGGTGCTGCTGCTCAGCGACCCGGTGGACGAGTGGATGGTGAACGGCCTCACTGAATATGAGGGCAAACCGCTCAAGTCGGTGGCCAAGGGCGACCTGGACCTGGAAGAAATCGGCGGCGAGGAATCGAAGGAAGAGGTGAAGTCCGAACAGGAGATGAAACCCCTGCTCGAGAAGTTCAGGAGCGTGCTCTCGGATCAGGTAAAGGACGTCCGCGTCAGCCGCCGGCTTACCGATTCACCCGCCTGCCTGGTGGCGGATGAGCACGAGCTGGGAGGCAACCTGGAGCGCATACTCAAAGCCATGGGTCAGGACGCACCGATGTACAAACCGATCCTGGAGCTCAATCCGGACCACGACATTATCAAGGGCCTGGATCCGGAGGCCGAGGGCTTCGATGACTGGGCGCAGGTGCTATTCGACCAGGCGGCCTTGAGCGAAGGCGCGAAGCTCAGGGAGCCGGCGGCTTATGTGAAGCGGGTCAACGCCCTGCTGAGCGGCAAGCAGCCGGAGCGGTCGCGCATTATTACACCGTAGAGGGCATCGCGGCTGAAGCCGCTCCTACAATCCGGGGTTCGGCGACCGTGGGTATCCACGGATTGTGGGAACGGCTTTAGCCGAGATTGATCGATCATCGCTTCAGACCCATCGCGACTGAAGTCGCTCCTACTATCCGGGGTTCGGCGACCGTGGGTATACACGGATTGTAGGAGCGGCTTCAGCCGCGATTAAATACCCGGCCCTTCAGCGGAGGGCGCTGACCTTTCCGCGGCGGTTGCGGGCGCGGGCGTCTCCAACCCAGTCGATCTCTCCCTCGGTGTCGTCCGCGGGCTTACCGTCCTTGCCGACACAGTAACGGCCGAATACCACGTTTTCCTGCACCCGGCCGGCGGACCCGATGTGGGTGTGCTCGAACAGGATGCTGCGGGAGATCACCGCGCCGGCCTCCACGTGGCAACCGTGGCCGATCCAGGTGGGCCCGATGATCTCGGCGCCGGCTTCGATCCGCGAGCTGCTTCCGATATAGACCGGTCCCTCGATATGCACCTGCGACCAGTCCACCCGCACGTTCAATCCGGTCCACACGCCAGGCTGAACCTGTTTGCCCGGCATGCGTATATCGCGCAACTTGCCCTGCATGAGCTGCTGGTTGGCCTCCCAGTAATCGCTCAGCTGGCCAATGTCGATCCAGTTGAAAGGCTCGTGAATGGCGTGGAACGGCAGGCCCTGTTCTACGATCCGGGGAAACAATTCGCCGCCGATGTCGTAGTCCTGGTCCGAGGGAATCAGGTTCAGAACCTCGGGCTCGAATATATAAATACCTGTGTTGACCAGGTTGGACCTGGCCTCCTCCACCGAAGGCTTCTCCTGAAACGACTGGATGCGCCCGGTCCGGTCGCTGACCACCACGCCGTAGTTCGGCACCCTGGACCGCGGCACCTCGTGAACACAGATGCTCGCAACTGCCCGGCTCTGCCAGTGGCGGCGAACCGCCTTGGTAAGGTCGAGGTCGATAAGGGCGTCCCCGCATACGACGACGAAGGTGTCGTCGAAGAAGCCGCTGAAGTCCTGTATGCGCTTGATGCCACCTGCCGAGCCCACCGGCATGGCGACGATCTCGCCGTCATCATTGATGTACCCTTCGAATGAATATCCGATATTCACGCCCCATCTCCTGCCGTCGCCGAAGTAGTGCTCGATCTGGTCGGGCAAGTGGCTGACGTTCACCATGATCTCGTCGACGCCGTGCCGCGCCAGCTCCTCGATCAGGTACTCCATGACGGGCTTGCCCAGGATAGGCACCATGGGCTTGGGCATCTCGTAGGTGAGCGGCCGGACGCGGGTCCCTTTTCCCGCGGCCAGAATCATGGCTTTCATGGCAATCCTCGTTGCTCGTCGATTCATCCCAAGCATACAACAAAACGCATCGGCCGAAGGCCGCGGCTCTCCGGCACGGCCGGAGGGGGGATCCTCCGTCGGGCGGGCCGGGACCTTGATCCGGCCCGCCGGTGTGGCCGACAATGGTGCGTCTCCATCAAGCATGGCCCTCCCGATCGGCCAGTTAACCATGTCAACCGCAACCCACGATTTCTCCATCGTCTCTTCCGAGCTCGAGGCGCTGTTTGCCAGGCGATTCTCCTCCGGCAGCTCAGTACGCGAGCAGCACGGTCACGACGAAGGGCACCTTCCCGCCCAGTTGCCGGACGGCGTCATCTTCCCGGAGACCACGGACGAAGTGGCGGCGGCCCTGCGCATCTGCCACCAGCATCGTATTCCGGTCATTCCATACGGCGTCGGCAGCTCACTGGAGGGACAGGTCATGGCGAGCCGAGGCGGCCTGTGCATCGACTTGTCGAAGATGAACCGGATTCTGGACGTCCATCCCGAGGATCTCGACGCACGCGTGGAGGCGGGTGTCACCCGCCGCCAGCTCAACCACTACCTCCGCGACATGGGGCTGTTCTTCTCGGTGGATCCGGGGGCCGACGCCACTATGGGCGGTATGGCCTCAACCCGGGCATCGGGCACCAACGCTGTGCGCTACGGCACCATCCGCGACAACATCATGGGCCTGACCGTCGTGCTGGCCGACGGACGCGTCATCAGGACCGGCAGCCGGGCCCGGAAGTCCGCGGCGGGCTACGACCTCACCTCCCTGTTCATCGGTGCCGAGGGCACCCTCGGCGTCATCACGGAATTGACCGTACGGCTATACGGTAAGGTGGACGGAATCTCCGCGGCGGTGTGCAGCTTCGAGACGCTCGAAGGCGCAGTCAACGCCGTGATAGAGACCATCCAGATCGGTGTTCCGATTGCCCGCATCGAACTGCTCGACGACTTCCAGGTGGATGCGATAAACCGTTACTCCAAGACCGACTACCGGGTGGCCCCGACTCTGTTCATGGAGTTTCACGGCACCCCGGAAGGCGTGAAGGAGCACGCCCGCATGGTCGGGGAAATCGCCTCGGAGCACGGCGGCCGTGATTTTCAGTGGGCGGTCAACGAAGACCAGCGCCAGGCGCTGTGGCGAGCCCGTCACGATGCCGCCTACGCCTGCAAAGCGCTGCGCCCCGGCTGCGAGATGTGGCCCACCGATGTGTGCGTGCCCATCTCCCGTCTCGCCGAGTGTATTGCCGAAACACGGAAGGATATCGACGCCAGCCGCCTGACGGCGCCCATTGTGGGCCACGTCGGGGACGGCAACTTCCACGTGGTTATGGTCCTGGATACCTCGAATGAGGAAGAAATGAAGCGCGCCGACGCTTTCAACCAGCGGTTGGTGGCACGCGCCCTGAAGATGGAAGGCACCTGCACCGGAGAGCACGGAGTGGGTCTGGCGAAGCGCAGCGAGTTGCTCGACGAGCACGGAGATTCCGTCGAAGTCATGATGAGTATCAAGCAAGCCCTCGATCCGCTCGGTATCATGAACCCAGGTAAGATATTTCAGCGGGGTTGAGCGTTTCGGAGACTGACAGGGCCGGTATTTTCGGTCCGCTGGCACGGCGCCGGTCATGTCCAGGGGCACGCCGGTACTTGCTGTCGCCGCCGCGTCCATTTTTGATCCCCCAGTGCGCCGCACTATCCACCACATGAGGAAAAGCGTCATCGTGCCTGCCAAACTGCTGTCTGCGGGCCTCATAGTGTTCTTTGCCGGACTGGGACTCGCCGGTGTCGCCGACGCCGACGCGGCGCTCGAACGGAGCACGTGGAGCTCTTCCTTTTCCGCGGCATCGATCCACATTCCCGATACCCGCCTCGACGGCGGCGGCCGCACGGAGCTGACGAGCTACCACCTGCATGGCGGGGCCGAGCGACGGTTCGAGTCGTCCCTGGCTCTCGCGGTGGGAGCCAACTACGACAGTTACCATCAGAGCTTCTCGGGGGCGGAAGGGCTTGCAGCTCTGCGGCCCTGGTCTGAAATTCATCAGCTCGGATTCAATGGCCAGATGACCCGACGATCCCCCCGGGGCTGGTCTTACGGTTTTGGCCCCGTCGTCGGCTGGTCATCCGAGTCCGGCAACCTGGATTCGGCCGCCTTGAGCTACGGCGTCGGCATGGCGGTCGTCGCGGGGTTCTCACAGGAACACCGCTTCGGCATCGGTGCGCGCATCGTCCGCGGCATCGACCGTTCAATCGGGATCCATCCCATCCTTATCCTCGATTGGGGGCTCAACGAAAGCTGGATCCTGCGCAACCCGCGCGACGCGAGCTTTGCCGCTCCCGCGGGTTTGGAGCTGGTCTATCGAAAGAAAAGAGACTGGCAATTCGCTCTTACCACCATTTACCATTCGTCTGAATTTCGATTGGACGAGAGCCGGGTTGCGCCGGGCGGAATCGGCGAAAGCAGCGCCATCCTTTCGTTCATCCGCGTCACCCGGCGCTGGACTCCGAATCTGAACGCGAACGCATATCTTGGCGTCGTGCTCGATGGAGAACTGCGGGTCGAGGATGCCGCCGGCAGACGGATCGCCGCTGAAAACTCCGATCCAGCGCCGATGCTGGGTCTATCCGTCCGGGGAGCCTTTTAGAAAAGCTCCGCCTCCGCGGATCAAGCCGCAATTATCGCGCCGGCGCACTGGTAGACAGGGCAGCAGCGGCAATCTATTCTGTCCCCCGCACATGTAAAGCCTCGATGTCACTGCCAAAGCCGTCCTCGGAGCTTGTCCCGAATGCGGGGAGTGAAGATCTCCCTCTGGGTACCGTAACCCGTCTTGATCCAGGGCGCGACGGAATGCCAGAGAATACGCATGGTGCGTTGTTATCGCTGTGTTGCGGTCTCGATGCGTGGATTCCAAGACGCTGGCCTGGTTTTACAAGACGCCCAACTCGAAGCGTGCTCCGCGACTGCGCACAACCAATGTCTCTCGTCCCCGTTTCTGCGTGATCTCCCCCTGTCCCACCAGTTCGTAATAGACACTGCGCGCGATCAGGGCCTCGATGCCGTGGCGTACCACCAGCACCGGCAGGGGCGCCTGGGGTGTACCGTGCATCAGGATGGGATGCTCGTCGTCGGCCACGATCAGATCACCCACATTCGTCTCGAAGACGATTTCCGGCTCCGGCCCACCGCGCACCTCCATACGCACCGCCAGCAGAGGCGCCACCTCCACCTCGACCTTGACCTTCTCGACCGGGGTCACGAGGAAGTAGTCCGCCCCTTCCCGGCGCAGCACCCGGGAGAACAGGCGGACCAGCCGTTGACGCCTGATGGGCGAGCCCTGGTACCACCAGGTCCCATCCCGCGTAACGCGCATCCCGATGTCCTTGGTTTCTTCCGGATGCCACAGGTGCACAGGCGGCAGCTTATCGTCGGGCTCGGCGGCGGCGAGTTGGCGGAACAACGAGTCTGGGGAATCATTCATGGTGTTGCCGGGGTGACGCGCCGGCAATTGTAAATGAACCGGCGGAGCTGACGAGCGTCCAATACTGAAGCGGAGCGCTTTCGCGGCCGGCGGGAGGGTTTGCCCTCGGCCCGCAGGCGACGCATGATACGCCCCACGACAACAAATCCACTAATCGATACACGGGAGAGCACAATGGCACGTATTGCGAGCCCACTCGGACGAATTTTCATTGCCTTACTGTTCGTCGTCTTTGGCATCCAGAAGATAACAGGATATTCCGGCACCGAAGCTTACATGGTGTCCCACGGCCTGCCGGGGACACTTCTGCCCCTGGTCATTCTGCTCGAGGTGGGCGGCGGCGTCGCCATCATACTGGGCTGGTTCACCCGGACCGTGGCCCTCATCTTCGCGTTGTTCTGCATTGCCACGGCCGTGATCTTTCATGGCAACCTCAACGACCAGATGCAAATGACCTTTTTTCTGAAGGACGTCGCCCTGGCCGGCGGCTTCCTTTTTCTGGTGGCCAACGGGCCCGGCCCGCTGTCGATCGACAAGAACTGAGCGCCACGGCAGCCCCGACGTAGAAAGGCCCGGACATTCCGGGCCTTTTTATGTCGGGTCGAAGCTGCGTTTCCGAGCGGCTACTTGTTGATCCTGGCTTCCTTGTAGATCACGTGCTTGCGTGCCACCGGGTCGTACTTCTTCATCTCCAACTTGTCCGGCGTAGTGCGCTTGTTCTTGGTGGTGGTGTAAAAGTGGCCGGTGCCGGCGGAAGATACCAGTTTAATCTTGTCTCGCATGATTGCCTCCTCTATACCTTCAGGCCGCGCGCGCGAAGGTCCTTCAGTACCTCGTCGATGCCGTTCTTGTCGATGATCCGAAGACCCTTGTTCGACACGCGCAAGCGGACCCAGCGCTTCTCGCTCTCCACCCAGAACCGGCGATAATGCAGGTTGGGAATGAAGCTGCGGCGGGTCTTGTTGTGGGCGTGGGACACGTTGTTCCCGCGCGTCGTGCGTTTTCCGGTGACTTGACAGACTCTGGGCATGGCTGATGTTCCGAACTTGGGCAGACTTGGCTCCCGCACCCGCGGGAGGCGGGTTTATACCAAAATCCGGAGGGCAACGCCAGTTTTCGGGCGCGCCGCCCCGGCTCATCTGGGCGCGGGGCGGAATCGCGGCGGAAGCCGCTCCCGCAGCCAAGACCGCGCACCGCGTTAATCCCGGGATTGTAGGAGCGGCATCAGCTGCCACTACACTCCCCTCCCCCGGATCAAAGCAGACCCCGTTCAGCGAAGCTCACCGCCTCGCCGTCCCCTACCACAAGGTGATCCAGGAGCCGGATATCCACCATGGCGAGCGCCTCCTGCAACCGCCGGGTCAAGGCGTTGTCCGCGGCACTCGGCTCGGCCACTCCCGAGGGGTGGTTGTGGGCCACAATCACCGCGGCCGCGTTGTGCCCAAGGGCGTTGCGCACGACCTCGCGGGGATGCACCGAAGCCCCGTCTATGGTCCCTCGAAACAGCTCCTCGAAGCGTATGACGCGGTGTTTGGTATCGAGGTACAGGCAGCAGAACACCTCAAAGGGCCGGTCCTGGAGCTTGCTGCGCAGAAAGGTCCGGGTGAGATCCGGCGAGGTCAGCGCCTCGCCCCGCTGCAGCCGCTGTGCCAAGCAGCGCTGCCCGAGCTCAATCGCCGCCTGCAGCGCGACATACTTGGAGACACCCACCCCCGAATGGGTGCAGAACTCGGCTTTGGAAGTTCCGGCCAGTTGCCTCAACCCGCCGAATCGGCCCAGCAGTTCCCGGGCGATGTCGACGGCGGTGGCGCTGCGGGTGCCGGTGCGCAGGAAAATCGCCAGCAACTCCGCGTCCGATAGGGCGCCAGACCCCAGATTGAGAAGTTTCTCGCGCGGCCGTTCTTCGTCCGGCCAGTCCTTGATCGCCATGGCGAACCCTCCTTAGTTGGCTGTCGAATTCCGTCGTTCCAGCGCGGCGTCGAGCGGGGAAAGAGCGCCAGGCGCCGTGCTAAACTGTCGCACATTATGCAGGATCTCGCCGCAAAACACATCGTTCTCGGCGTCACCGGCGGCATCGCCGCCTACAAGTCGCCCGAGCTGGTACGCCGCCTGATGGAAGCGGGCGCCGAGGTGCGCGTGGTGATGACCGAGAACGGCAAGCGATTCGTGGGGCCGCTCACGTTTCAGGCGGTCAGCGGCCACCCGGTCCACCACGAGTGGCTGGATGCCGGGAGTGAATCCGGAATGGGACACATCGATCTGGCCCGCTGGGCGGACCTGGTCCTGATCGCGCCGGCCACCGCGAACGTCATCGCCAGGATCGCCCACGGCCTGGCCGACGACCTCCTTTCCACCGTGTGCATCACCACCGACGCGCCGCTGGCCATAGCACCGGCCATGAACCAGCAGATGTGGGCCTCCACCGCGGTCCAGGCCAACGTGCGGATCCTCGGCGATCGTGGGGTCTCGGTGCTGGGCCCCGGCGCAGGCGACCAGGCCTGCGGCGAGACCGGCCCGGGTCGCATGCTGGAGCCCGACGACCTGTTGCGCGGGGTCCGCGGCCTGTTCGGGGCGGGCGTGCTGGCGGGACAGAAAGTAGTGATCACCGCGGGACCCACCTGGGAAGCAATCGACCCTGTACGGGGCATTACCAATCACAGTTCGGGCAAGATGGGCTACGCCATAGCGCAGGCGGCGGTCCGGGCAGGAGCACGGGTGACGCTCGTCTCCGGGCCCACCGGCCTCGCCACGCCCCGCGGGGTGGAAAAGGTCGCGGTGCTGTCAGCACAGGAGATGCACGACGGCGCACTTGCCGCCTGCGCGGATGCTTCGGTATTCATCGGCGTCGCGGCGGTGGCCGATTACCGGCCCGAGCATGTCGAGACCCAGAAAATCAAAAAGAGCCGGGACCGCATGCATATTGACCTGGTCAGGAACCCCGACATCCTCGCCGACGTCGCGGCGTTGCCGGATCGGCCTTTCACGGTGGGCTTCGCCGCGGAAACCGAAAAAGTCGAGCAGCATGCCCGGGAGAAGCTGTTGAAGAAAGGCGTGGATCTGATCGCCGCCAACGACGTCAGCGGCGATACCGGCTTCGGCGGCGACGACAATCACATTCTGCTGGTCGACCGCTCCGGCGCCCGCGATCTGGGCCGGGCGTCGAAAACAGAGCTCGCCCGCCGGCTCATCGAACTCATCGGCGAACGCCTGAATGCAAGCGGTCCAGATCAAGATACTCGACGCGCGCATCGGTAGCGAATACCCGCTCCCCGAGTACGCTACCGCAGGCTCGGCGGGGGTCGACCTGCGCGCCTGTCTTCCACAGACGTTGACCATCGCCCCCGGCGCAACCCAACTCGTTCCGTCGGGTATCGCCGTGCACATGGCGGATCCGGAGCTCGCCGCCGTGGTGCTGCCCCGCTCGGGCCTGGGTCACAAGAAGGGTATCGTCCTGGGCAACCTGGTGGGCCTCATCGACTCCGACTACCAGGGCCAGGTCATGATCTCGGTGTGGAACCGCGGCAGCGAAACGGTGACCATCGAGCCCGGGGACCGCGTCGCCCAAATGGTGTTCGTGCCCGTCAAGCGCGCGCGCTTCGAGATCGTGGAGGAGTTCGAGACCAGCGCCCGGGGCGGCGGGGGCTTCGGGCATACGGGGACCAGTTGAGATAAGGAATCTTGAGGTAAGGAATGACGGCTGGCGGCAATTGCTCCCGGCAATTTGCCGCACTTCCTCCATCCGTGGAGCTTTATCCGCGATCCATCACTGGCAAAGGCAAACCCGGCCACCACAAGGCCAGCGCGACACCCAGCAGCAAGGTCGCCCCGAATACCCACGCCACCATGACCAGGACCTCGCGTCGGGCCAACAGGGCGGTGACCCCGAGCTTGAATACAAGGTTGGCGAGAGACGCTATCAGCACCACCCGCCAGGCATTTTCCGCCGTCATGCGTCCGCTCTGGAACAGATCCGCTACCGACAGGGTCAGGGCGTCAACGTCCGTCAGACCCGAGATCAACGCCACCCCATACACCGCACGGACGCCGAAATGCGCTTTGACGGCGGCGACCGCGAAGATCACCGTAGCGAACAAAGCACCGAAGTAGAGCGCTGTCTTGACGTCAGCAGGGTTGCGGTGCTCCAACCCGGCGGCGCCAACGGATGCGTTCCTGCGCACCAGATAGACGCCGCAGGCGGCCATGAACACTCCCAGGACCAGGAACGGCGGCGCGGCGCGACTCAGCAGGCCGGGCCCGATCACGCCGATCTCGATCAGAATGCGAAGGTTGACCACCGCCGAGGCTACAACGATCACCACCGCAATGCTGCGCGGGGAGATCCGCGAACTCGCGCTCTGTCGGGCGTGGCTCACCGTCGTCGCGGTGCTGGAGATCATGCCTCCCAGCAGTCCCCCGATCAGAGAGCCTTTGCGGTCGCTCATGGAGCGGTGTATCACGTAGGAAACCAGGTTGATGCCCACGATGAGCGTGACCATCAGCCAGATCTTGAAGGGATTGAGCACTGCGTAGGGTCCGTAGGCGCGATCCGGCAACACCGGCAGCAGCACCAAAGCGATCAGCACGAACTGGATGATGGCGCGGAACTCGTCGGTGCCGATGCGCCGGGCGAAGGCATGGAGCGGGTCCTTCCAGTGCAGCAGCACCGCGGTCGCTCCTGTGAGCACGATTGCGGAGTGAGTGCGGCCGTCCACCACCATGGCGCCTACCATGAACATGACCAGAGCCGCCATTTCCGTGGTGATCCCCTGGTCCTTTGCCTCGCGGTCGTGGAACGTCAACCAGTTCCCCAGCCACAGGACCGCGGCGACGGCCAGCAGCCCGGCCGACAACAGCCATCCGCCGTGGCGCGAAGCCTCGTAGGAACAGAGGCTGCCCAGCAGAGTGATCAGCGTGAAGGTGCGTATTCCCGCGGGGCGCTCGCTTCGCCATTCGCGCTGCAACCCTACCAGCAGCCCCAGGCCCGCCGCGACGGCCAGGTGTTCGAGGAGTTCTTGGTCCATGGACTGCGATATTACAGGGACTGCGATCCGGATCCATATTGCAGGCGCCGGACAAACGACGTCCGGCCTTTCTGATATAATCCGGCGCAATTTCCCATCATCGCGTATCACCGTATACGCCACCCGCGCACCATAGGCACACTGGGCAACGGCGTCCCGCGCCGAGCAAGCAAACCATAACCAGCCAGTGCAGCTTACGAGGAATTTGCATGTCCGACACGCTGACCGTCACCGACAATCGTACCGGCACGAAGTATGAGATCGAGATCCAGGACAACACCGTCCGGGCGAGCGAGTTCCGCAAGATCAAGGTTGACAATGAAGACTTCGGCCTGATGACCTATGATCCGGGTTATGCCAACACGGCGGCATGCCGCAGCGCCATCACCGAGCTCGACGGCGAGGCCGGGATCCTGCGCTACCGCGGCTATCCCATCGAGCAGTTGGCGGAGCGCAGCACCTTCCTGGAGGTCGCGTATCTGCTCGTCCACGGCGATCTGCCCACCAAGTCGCAGCTGAAAAGCTGGATCAACAACATCACCGTGCATACGATGCTGCATGAAAAGACCAAGAAATTCATGGAGGGTTTTCACTACGATGCCCATCCCATGGGCATGCTGGTCAGCACCGTCGGCGCCCTGTCGACCTTCTACCCGGATTCGAGGAACGTCGGAGACAGAAACAACCGGATACTCCAGGTCTACCGGTTGATCGCCAAGATGCCGACCATCGCCTCCTACGCCTACCGCCACGCCAAGGGACTGCCCTACGTGTATCCGGACAACGCGTTGAGCTATACAGGCAATTTCCTGAACATGATGTACCGGATGGCGGAGGCCCGCTACAAGCCCGACCCGGTGCTGGAGCAGGCCCTGGACGTGTTGTTCATCCTGCACGCCGACCACGAACAGAACTGCAGTACCAGCGTGATGCGCAATATCGGCAGCTCTCGCGCCGACCCCTACGTCGCCTGCGCCGGGGCCGCGGCAGCCTTGTATGGTCCCCTGCACGGCGGCGCCAACGAGGCCGTGCTCGCCATGTTGAACGAGATCGGCTCGGTCGACAAAGTCCCCGACTATATAAAGAGAGTCAAGGACGGCGAGGTCCGTTTGATGGGCTTCGGCCACCGGGTCTACAAGAGCTACGACCCCAGGGCCAAGATCATCAAGGAGACCGCCCACCAAGTGTTCGAGGCAACGGGGCGCAATCCGCTGATCGACGTGGCTCTCGAACTGGAGCGCATCGCGCTCGAGGACGACTACTTCGTGGAGCGCAAGCTGTATCCCAATGTGGATTTCTACTCGGGCCTCATCTACGAGGCCATGGAGTTCCCCACCAGCGTCTTCACCGTGCTGTTCGCCATACCCCGGACCGCGGGCTGGGTGGCGCAGTGGTTGGAATCCATGGAAGACCCGGAGCTGCGTATCGCCCGTCCCCGGCAGATGTACGCGGGGCCTCCGAAACGCGACTTCATCCCTTTGGAGGAGCGGACATCCTGAGTCATCGCACACCCCGCCGGAGCCGTTCCGCATGACGAAATGCCAACCCGTTGTTTATAATGGCGGGTGGCGGAACCATGGGGTTTCGACCTCGACCTGAACCCAAATATCGATATCCAATGATCGGCCCTCCAAAATTCATATCGGAGTCCGTCATCGACTCCCCCTTGAGCGGAGGGAATGCCGCTTATCTCGACCGGCTCTACCGGGCCTACGAGGAAGATCCGGGATCCGTGGACGAGCAGTGGCGGGAGTATTTCGCCGACCTCGAGCAGCGCCCCGGACCCGTCGCGCGTTCCGACGCCCCGGCCGGCGAAGCCGCCTATACCGAGAAGGAAGCGAGCAAGCAGTCCTCCATTCTGCGGCTGATCAACGCCTACCGCATGCGCGGCCACCAGGAAGCCAAGATCGACCCGCTGGCAATGCTCACCCAGCCCTCGATCCCCGATCTGGACCCGGATTTCCACGGTCTGGCCCAGGAGGACATGAACCAGGAGTTCGACAGCAGCTCGCTGTCGGCTCCCCGGCGCATGACGTTGCGGGACATCCTGAATCTGCTGCGCGAGACCTACTGCCGCAGCATCGGCTCGGAGTACATGCACATCACCAACATCGAGGAACGATGGTGGTTGCAGAGCCGGCTGGAGCCGAATCACGGGCGCCCCGCTTTTCCTGCGGAGAAGAGGAAGGAGATCCTGTGGTACGTCACCGCCGCCGAGGGAATAGAGAGGTACCTGCACAAGAAGTACGTGGGCCAGAAGCGCTTTTCCCTGGAAGGCGGCGAGAGCCTGATTCCCCTGCTCCATGAACTCAACCACCGGGCCGGCGCCAACGATTTCAAGGAAATCGTCATCGGCATGGCCCACCGGGGCCGCCTGAACGTGCTGGTGAATATTCTGGGCAAGTCGCCGGGTGACCTGTTCTCGGAGTTCGAAGGCAAGCACGAAACGGAGGGCTCGGGAGACGTCAAGTACCACCAGGGATTTTCTTCCGATATCAAGACACCGGGCGGACCGGTTCACCTGGCACTGGCTTTCAATCCGTCGCATCTCGAGATCGTGTCGCCGGTGGTCGAAGGCTCCGTCAAGGCCCGGCAACTGCGGCGCGGTGACCGGCACGGCGAGACCGTGCTGCCCATTGCGATCCACGGCGACGCCTCCGTTGCCGGCCAGGGCGTGGTCATGGAAACCATCAACCTGTCCAAGACCCGGGGATACGGCACCGGCGGCACCGTGCACATCGTCATCAACAACCAGATCGGGTTCACGACCAGCAATCCGCTGGATGCCCGTTCGACAGCTTACTGTACCGAGGTCGCCAAGATGGTCCAGGCCCCGGTATTCCACGTGAACGGTGACGACCCCGAGGCGGTGGTATTCATCGCCCAGCTTGCGCTGGACTACCGCGTCAAGTTCAACAAGGACGTGGTCATCGACCTGGTGTGCTACCGCCGTCAGGGCCACAACGAAGCCGACGAGCCGCGCGTGACCCAGCCGCTGATGTACCAGAAAATCAGCCAGCTCAAGACCACCCGCGAGCTGTACGCCGAGTCGCTGGTGGCGGAAGGCGTGATCGAGGAAAACGAGTCCGAGGCGATGGTGGACGAATACCGGGATTCGCTGGACAACGCGGAGGTGGTGGCCGAGGATCTCGTGGACAACGGTGGTGACAAGTATCTGGTGGACTGGACACCCTTCCTGGGCGGCTCCTGGAACGAGGAGGTCGACACGTCCGTCTCGGAGGAACGTCTGCGGGATCTGGGCGAACGCCTGATCACGTTGCCCTCGAGCTTCGAGACTCACCCCCGGGTCACCAAGATCCTGGAAGATCGGCGCAAGATGAAGGACGGAGAACTGCCCCTGGACTGGGGAATGGCGGAGAACCTCGCCTACGCCTCGCTGGTGGAGGACGGCCATTCCGTGCGACTGTCCGGGCAGGACTCGGCGCGCGGCACCTTCTTCCATCGCCACGCCGCCATTCACGACCAGAAGACTGGTGAGACCTACATTCCCCTGCGCAACCTGTTCAAAGGGCAGCCCCGCTTCCTGGTGATCAACTCGCTGCTGTCGGAAGAGGCGGTGCTGGCCTTCGAGTACGGCTACGCGACCGCGGAGCCGCGCACCCTGGTAATCTGGGAGGCTCAGTTCGGCGACTTCGCCAACGGCGCCCAGGTGGTCATCGATCAATTCATCTCCAGCGGGGCCGCGAAGTGGGGACGACTGTGCGGCCTGACGCTGTACCTGCCCCACGGCTACGAAGGCCAGGGCCCCGAGCACTCCTCGGCCCGGCTCGAGCGCTACCTCCAGTTGTGCGCCGAGTACAACCAGCAGGTATGCGTGCCGACCACTCCCGCGCAGTTCTTTCACATGATCCGCAGACAGGCGCTGCGGCGCTTCCGGCGGCCGCTGATCGTAATGACTCCCAAGAGCCTGCTGCGGCACAAACTGTCGACCTCCACGCTGGACGCGCTGGTGAACGGGCGGTTCGAGACCTTGATTCCGGAGATCGATCCGCACGACGAGGACAAGGTGAGCCGCATCGTGGCCTGCAGTGGCAAGGTGTACTTCGATCTGCTCGAGGCGCGCCGCAGGGAAGAGAAGTCGGATACCGCCATCGTACGGGTGGAGCAGCTTTACCCGTTTCCACGCGAGAAGCTGGCCGAGCAGTTGGAGAAATACCCCAACGCGAAGCACATGGTGTGGTGCCAGGAAGAGCCCCGCAACCAGGGTGCGTGGTATCAGATCAACCACCATCTGCGGGCCTGCGTGCGCGACGGCCAGACCCTTTCCTACGCCGGGCGTGCTGCTTCATCCTCGCCCGCCGCGGGAAGTCTCAGCATGCACAACCAACAGCAGAAAGACCTCGTGGCCGCCGCCCTCGCTCTGCCCGAGAACGGCGAACAGACACCAAAGAAGACCGCAAACAAGAAAAGGAAATAGTCGATGACCATCGAAGTCAAAGTTCCCCAGCTTCCGGAGTCGGTCGCCGAGGCCACCGTCGTGAACTGGCATAAGGCCGCCGGCGACGCCGTCAAGCGCGACGAGAACCTGGTTGACCTGGAGACTGAGAAGGTCGTCCTGGAAGTGCCTGCCCCGAAGGACGGCGTGCTGACCGAGATCAGAAAGAACGACGGCGATACCGTCGAGGCGGACGACGTGCTGGCCGTCATCGACCCCGATGCATCCGCAGCACAAGCCAAGAGCGGCACGCAACCGCAAGAGAAGGGCGCGACCCAGGCACAGGAGCGGGAGGCACCGAAGTCGCAGGAAAGGGCCGCGAAGACCTCCGGCGGTACCCCGCCCCAGACGAGTCCGGCCGTGCGCAAGCTGCTGGAGGAACACGATCTGGACGCCTCGGACATGCAAGGGACCGGCAAAAACGGGCGAGTCGTGAAAGAAGACGTACTGAGTTACCTGGAACAACAGAAGCAGCCCGAGTCGGCGGCGGGGGACTCCGGGAAGGCCGGAGAAGCGCCGAAGACACCGCCTCCTCCATCCCTCGCGGCCGGGGCCTCGGGCGAGCGATCCGAGCGGCGCGAGCCGATGTCGCGGCTGCGGGCCACGGTGGCGAGCCGCCTCAAGGATGCCCAGAACACGGCCGCCATGCTCACGACCTTCAACGACGTGAACCTGCAGGCGGTGATGGAACTGCGCGCCCGATACAAGGAGAAGTTCGAGGAAAAGCACGGGGTGCGCCTGGGGATGATGTCGTTTTTCGCCAAAGCCAGTGTCGAGGGCTTGAAACGATTCCCGGCGGTGAATGCCTACATCGAAGGCGGTGATATCGTCTACCACGACTACCAGGACATCGGCATTGCCGTCGCCTCGCCGCGCGGCCTGGTGGTGCCAGTGGTACGCGACACGGACCAGAAAAGTCTGGCCGAGATCGAGCTGGAGATTGCCGAGTTGGGCAAGAAGGCCCGTGACGGCAAGATCACCATGGAGGAGCTTACCGGCGGCACGTTCACCATCACCAACGGCGGCGTGTTCGGGTCGATGCTCTCCACGCCGATTCTGAATCCACCCCAAAGCGCGATACTCGGCATGCACCGGATTGAGAAGCGTCCCGTCGCCGAGAACGACCAGGTGGTGATCAGGCCGATGATGTATCTGGCCCTGACCTACGACCACCGCATCGTCGACGGCTCCGAGGCCGTGCGTTTCCTGGTAACGATCAAGGAAATGCTCGAGGATCCGGCGCGTTTGTTGCTGCAGATCTGACCACGCGGGCCGGCAGCAAAGCCGACCCGCCACATGGCGGGCTTAAGCCCGACCTACAACCGACGTCGGCACGACTGCCGATCCACAGCACAAAAGGCGAAAATCAATGTCGGACAAATACCATGTCGCCGTCATCGGCGCCGGACCGGCCGGCTACGTCGCGGCGATACGCTGCACGCAGCTGGGCTTCGACACAGCCTGTATCGACGATTTCATGGACAGCGAGGGCAAACCGTCCCTGGGCGGCACGTGCCTGAATGTCGGCTGCATTCCTTCCAAAGCGCTGCTCGACTCTTCCGAGCAGTATCACCGCGTGAAGCACGAGTTCGGCGCCCACGGCATCCACCTCAAGGGCGTCAGCATAGACATCGGCGAGATGCTCGCACGCAAGGAGAAGGTGGTGCGCTCCCTCACCGGGGGCGTCAAGCAGCTGTTCAAGTCCAACAACGTCGCGTCTATACACGGTCGCGGCAAACTGACCGGTCGCGGATCGAACGGCTGGCAAGTGGAGATCGCCAACGGCAAGGACAAACGGACTATCGAGGCCGAGCACGTCATTCTCGCCTGTGGCTCCCTGCCCATCGACATCCCGGTGGCCCCTGTGGACCAGAAGACCATCGTCGACTCCACCGGCGCGCTGGCCTTCACTGAAGTACCCAAGCGCCTCGGAGTGATCGGCGCCGGCGTCATCGGCCTGGAGCTCGGAAGCGTCTGGCGCAGGCTCGGCGCCGAAGTCACCATCCTGGAAGCGCTGGACACCTTCCTGCCCGCGGTTGACAAGCAGATCGCTCGCGACGCTCAGCGACAGTTCAAACAGCAGGGGCTGAACGTGAACCTCGGGTGCAAGGTCACCGGAGCCAAGGCCGGGAAGAAGGGCGTCGCCGTGACCTTCGAGGACAAGGACGGCGAGCACAAGGTCGAGTTCGACCGCCTCATCGTGTGCGTAGGGCGGCGGCCCAACACCCGGGATATCGTCGACGAGAGTGTGGGTCTGAAGCTCGATAAGCGAGGCTTCATCCAGGTCGATGGCAGCTGCCGTACGGAACTTGACAAGGTCTACGCCGTGGGCGACGCAGTGCGCGGCCCGATGCTCGCGCACAAGGGCTCGGAGGAAGGCGTAGCGGTGGCGGAGATGATTGCGGGGCAGCACTTTCACGTCAATTACGACGTCATCCCCTGGGTGATCTATACCTGGCCGGAAATCGCCTGGGCCGGCGCCACCGAGGAGCAGCTGAAGGAGGCAGGCATCGAATACAAGGCCGGAAACTTCCCCTTCGCCGCCACCGGCCGCGCCCTGGCGATGAACGAAGGCGGCGCCGGCCGCGTGAAATTTCTGGCGGACGCCAAGACCGATCGCCTGCTGGGCGCGCACATCGTCGGCCCCTACGCGTCGGAGCTCATTGCAGAAACCGTGGTGGCAATGGAGTTCGAGGGTTGCAGTGAGGACCTGGCCCGCATCGTGCATGCCCATCCGACGCTGTCGGAAGCCGTGCACGAGGCCGCCCTCGCCGTGGATAAACGGGCCATTCATCGGGCCAACTGATTCCATTTCCCCTTGTCCTGACCTTCTCCCCCGAGGGGAGAAGGAACGTTTCGCTGGACACCGCGTTCGGACCCACTCCTCGACCCTCGGTACCCTCTCCCCATCGGATATAATCCCGCCCTGCTCCACAAGCGAATGACGGATTTGAGCGAACTCCCCCAAGAGATATTCAAGGCTTACGACATCCGCGGCGTGGTGGGCGAGACGCTGACCGAGTCGATTGTCCGTGACATTGGACAGGCCATCGGCAGCGAAGCTCGGGACCGCGACGTGGACACCGTCGTGATCGGGCGTGACGGACGCATGTCCGGACCCGTGTTGCTGGACGCCCTGGCCTCGGGCCTGATGGCGGCTGGCTGCAATGTCGTCGACATCGGCCTGGCGCCGACCCCGGTGGTCTACTTCGCCGCCTTCGAGCTGAATACCCAGTCCGCGGTGGCCTTGACCGGAAGCCACAATCCACCGTCGTACAACGGCCTGAAAATGGTCATCGCGGGCGAGACCCTGGCCGGGGAACGTATCCAGAGCCTCAAGGAGCGCATCGAGCGCAGCGACCTGGTGGACGGACAGGGCACGCGCCTCGAGAGATCTCTTGCCGAAGCCTACATCGCGCGCATCTGCGATGACGTCAAGCCCGTGCGCCCGCTCAAGGTGGTGATCGACTGCGGCAACGGCGTCGCCGGGGCCGTCGCTCCCGAGCTGTACCAACGGCTGGGTTGCGAGCTGACGTGCCTGTACTGCGACGTGGACGGCTCCTTTCCCAATCACCACCCGGACCCGAGCCAGGTCGACAACCTGCAGGACCTCATCCAGGCGGTGGACAAGCAGAAAGCCGACGTCGGCCTGGCCTTCGACGGCGATGGCGACAGGCTCGGCGTAGTGGCGCCTAACGGCGAGGTAATCTGGCCGGACAGGCAGATGATTCTGTTCGCAACGGACGTTCTCGAGCGTCACCCGGGGGCCGAGATCATCTTCGACGTAAAGTGTTCCAGAAATCTCGCCAAAGCCATCCGCAACGCCGGGGGCCGGCCCGTCATGTGGCGCACGGGACACTCATTCATCAAGGCCAAGCTGAAGGAAAGCGGCGCCGTCCTGGCCGGCGAGATGAGTGGGCACATCTTTTTCAAGGAACGCTGGTTCGGCTTTGACGACGGGTTGTACGCCGGCGCTCGTCTGATCGAGCTGCTGTCCAAAGATCCACGAAGCACCCAGGAGATCTTCGACGCGCTTCCAGACAGCTTCAACACTCCGGAACTGCGCATCGAGATGGCAGAAGGTGAGCACTTCAAGTTCATGGAGGAACTCGAGAAGAGCGCCAACTTCAGCGATGCGAAAGTCAGCACCATAGACGGCGTCCGGGTGGACTTCGACGACGGCTTCGGCCTGGTACGGCCCTCCAACACCACGCCCATTTTGGTGCTGCGTTTCGAGGCTGATACACCGCAGGCGCTGGAACGAATCCAGAAACGGTTCCGGGAATGGATTCTGTCCACCCGGCCGGATGTCGAGGTGCCCATGTGAGATTGGCTTTGTGACCCATCGCGATCACGATTCACTGGTACGCCGCCAGTTCGGGGCCAGTGCCCCGAACTACCGCACGAGCCCCAGTCACGCCCGCGGCAGAAGTCTCTCCCGCCTGGTCGAACTCGCCGTGCCGCGCCCGGATTGGCTGGTGCTGGATGTCGCCACCGGCGCGGGACATACCGCTGCGACCCTGGCGCCCCACGTGCGGACCGTCATTGCCGGGGACATGACCGGCGAGATGCTTGCCCAAGCCGGGATGGTCAGCCGCGAGAAAGGCCTCGGCAACGTGCTATTGGTCCGCGAGAGCGCTCAGGCCTTGTCTTACCGCGACCATGTCTTCGACCTTGTGGCCTGCCGGATAGCGGCCCACCACTTTCCAGACCCGGCCCGGTTCGTTGCCGAGGGCGTCCGGGTACTGAAACCGGGCGGTATCCTGGCGCTGATCGACAACGTCGTCCCGGCGGACCAGGCCAGCGCCGCCTGGATCAACGATTTCGAACGGAAACGGGACCCCAGCCACGTGCGATGCCTGAGCCCGGCGCAATGGCGCGAAATGTTCGTTCACAGTGGTTTGTCGGTGATACATGAAGAAGTGCGCCCAAAGGTATTCGACTACCAAGACTGGATGAGTCGCATGAACGTGGAGCCCGCACGCATCGAACTCCTGTCGGAGGAACTGTTCAGGGCGCCCCAAAGCGTGCAGCGATTCCTGAACCCTCAGCGTACGAACGCGCATATCATGCTCGCGCTCCAGGAGCTCATACTGCTGGGACGATCCCCGCACTGAGACCGCGCCAAGGGCTCGATCGCCGGGTTGTTTCACTCGCCCCCGGTGCTAAGATGCCCTGGAGGTCAGATAATGATTCGACCATTCCGTATCGTGATGCTGTGCGGGGCGCTGGTGGTAGGAAGTCTGTCCGGCATCGAGCTTTCGAACCGCCACGACCACCAGTCCTGGCTGCTGCCGGTCGATCCTATCGACGAAGCCAGGCAGCTCGAGACGCAGCACCGCTGGCCCGAAGTCAGGATGCTCGCCCGATTCGTCGAGCAGAACCCGCGACTCGGCGACACGCGGGCCGCACAGGAGTTGTCCCGGAAGGCGGACCTGGAGATGAACTCATTCTGGGGTTCGCTGCGCTCATTCGCGCGCGGCGCCGCCACCGGCATGCCCACCGACGGCGCGAGCATGCTGGGCAGCCTGTCTCTGGATCTATTCGCAGTCGGCGACGTCCGCGACCTGGCAGTGCAGGGCTGGCGGGAGATGCGCTACGGCAATGGAGACACCGTGATCATCGCCCTGTCGGCCGTCGGGCTGACCACAACACTAGCTCCGGAGGTGGACTGGGCACCGGCGCTGATGAAGGCTCTCAAACGAACCGGCGCGCTCAGCCATGGATTCGTCAGGAGCTTGAAA
Source organism: uncultured Gammaproteobacteria bacterium (assembly GCA_963731035.1). GTDB lineage: Bacteria > Pseudomonadota > Gammaproteobacteria > Arenicellales > JAANXG01 > JAANXG01. Next base: position 181,269 of record CAVSUY010000022.1, read on the forward strand.
AACGCCAGCCGCACGGCGCTGAAAACCGGGAAGTTCGACGGCATCGGCCGAATGGTGACGGACGTCGGCCGCACCGCGCGACGCCTGGGACCCGGTCCCCTCCAAGGAGTGATGCGCTCCGTCGACAGTGCCGAGGATCTGTCGAAGATCGCCAAGGCGTCGGAGAAGGACGCCACCGGCACCTACGCCATCGTGAGACTATTCGGCAAGAATGGTGTCAAACGTATCAGCCGGAGCGGCAAGAACGTGACTAAGCTGGTTACCACCATCAAGACCGGCTCTCGCCTCGGCAAGATCGCGAAAAAGTCTCTCGGTACGCTGCCCGACTCCTGGCTGGCGGCGCTGATTGCGGTATCGGTATTCGTTGTCGTCACCTGCATCCTTCCCCGCCGGAGACGGACTAAGGTCCGTACCCCGGTGCACGAGCGCAGTGAACCGACTCTAAATGCGTGAAGCGGCGTCAACACCACGATCTGCGAAACGTTGACTCACACAACCCGGAAGCTTTTTGAGACCAAGATGCATATCAATCCCAGATTGGCTTACTGCCTCGCCGCTCTTGTAATCGGTGGCTGCGCTTCGATACCCGAGAACATCAGAACGCCGGTGGCGGGCCCGAGCGTGGCCCAGGTACGGGCCGACCCCGGTCCCCACATGGGCCAGCAGGTGCGCTGGGGGGGCACCATCAGCGGGGTGCAAAACCTCGAGAAGATGACGGTAATTACCGTGGTCGCGCGTCCGATTAGCCGTAAAGGTGAGCCACTCGCCGGCCGTGCCTCCACGGGCCGGTTCCTTGCGGAAGCAACGGGGTTTCTTGACCCGGCGGTGTACGAACCCGGACGCCGCATCACGGTGGTGGGCCACATCACCGGAATCAAGCCGCAGAAGATCGACCAGTACGTCTACAAGTATCCCGTGGTGCGAGCCGATGCCGTGCATCTATGGGCAGAGTACGTCCGGCCCGATCCGTACCCTTATGACCCTTGGCCATTCTACGATCCTTTCTGGCCAAATCCCTACTATCACCACTTTTACGGCTATCCGTACTATCCCTGGCGCCGCTGATGACCCGACTGTTCGTCCCGCTCGCAGCCGGCCTCATCCTGGCTGGCTGTGCGACTTCGCCGCTTGACACCAGCGCCGTAAATAGCCGCGCGACACCGTCCCAGGTCGTGGGAAGTGTGGCCGCGCACCACGGCGAACGGGTTCAGTGGGGTGGACGCATCGTCTCAATCGCCAATGACAACAAGAGGACTTTGATCGAGGTGCTGTCCTATCCCGTGGCCTATGACGGATTCCCGAACACTTATCGCAAGCCCACCGGCAGATTCGTGCTGCAGCACAATGGCTTCCTGGAGCCGCAGGACTTTGCACCGGGAAAGTTGCTGACGGTCGTGGGTACCGTGGACTCACTGGTCACTACCTCGGTCGAGAAGACTCAATTCCTGATTCCGTTGGTGAACGCAGAACAGCTCAAGCTGTGGCCTCCCAAGTACGGAGACGGGGGCAATACCCGCTTCGGTTTCGGCGTGGGCATCAGCGTGGGGTTTTGACAGTTCCTCCATCCCGGTCCTCCAACTCCCTTCTCTCGCCAGCCTGTCTTCAATCGTAGGAGCGGCTTCAGCCGCGATTGCCGAATGGATCGCGGCTGAAGCCGCTCCTACGGCCTGGCGTTCCACGCTTCACAAGGCTCGTCAACCGAACGGCGCGCTGGCCAGCCACTGGAACAGACGCAGGGCCGGCTCGCGTAAACCACGCTCCGGGCGGAAACCCAGGAAGTAGGCGCGCTCGGTGCGCAGCCTGAGGTCCGAAACCTCCATCACGTCACCGTCCGCCAGCATTCGCGACAATAGCGGCCGGCTGGCCAGAGCCAGCCCTTCACCGTCCAGCATGGCATCGATGGCCAAGGCGTAGCTGGAGAACACCCGGTGGCGGTTCCTGGGCCCGCCGGGCACTCCGACCCATTCCAGCCAGGTTCCGAAGTTGGTCCAGCCCGCCCCCTGCAGCTCGTAGTCGAGCACGCTTTGCCCGGCGACGAGTTCCGGAGCCAGGGGCAGTCGGTCGAGCAACCCCGCGTCCCGCAAATGGCGGCGGGCGGCCACGGGTACCAGTTCCTCATCGAACAGCTTTGCCTGGCTCCAACCCACGCGTTGCTCATACCCGTACAACACGGCAAGATCGTTATCCTCGTCCGTCAGATCGGCATCGCGGTCCGAAGTGATCAGCCGGACCGAGTCCGAGGGCGCGTAGTCCGTGTATCGCCGCAGCCGCGGTCCCAGCCAAAAATGGGACACCGCGGTGTTGGCGGCAATGGTTACCGGCTTTCCCTCGTGGCCGATTCGTAGCTGCGCGCAGCCCTCCTCCAGGTAATCCAGCGCCGAGCGAGTGCGCTCGTAGAGTTCCCGCCCGCCCCGGGTCAACCGGATAGTGCGTCCCGAGCGGGTAAACAGGGCACAACCCAGCTCGGTTTCCAGTCCCTGGATCGTCTTGCTCACCGCCGCCTGGGTCACGCTCAGTTCCCGCGCCGCGGCGGTGAAGTTCTGGTGCCGGGCGGCGGTCTCGAAGACTGCCAGGGCGCGCAGAGGCGGTAGGGCTCGGCGGCGCAAGTTAATAACTCCAAGTTATCATAAATGCGGAAAATTGATCGTTTTGATAAGCTTGAATTATGTAATACAGTGATTCGCTCATCAAGAACGAGAAACGGCGGATGCAGCTGAACTGGCATGCGCACAGCCCGGCGCTGATGGATGTCTCCCTCCTGGACCGCGATCTCGCGGACGACGAGATAGACCAGGTCGCGGTCCGCGGCTATCGACTCGGGCGGGTCCGCGAGCAGATGGCCCAATGCGGCGTCGACGCTTGTCTGCTGTTCGACCCCATCAACATCCGCTACGCCAGCGGTTCACGCAACATGCAGGTGTTCAGCCAGCGCAATCCAGCGCGCTACCTGTTCCTGCCGATATCGGGTCCGGTCATACTGTTCGAGTTCACCGGCTGCGAGCACCTGGCCAGGGACCTCGAAACCATTGACGAGGTCCGCCCGGCAATCACCGCCAGCTTCGTCGCGGCCGGCCCGGCGATCGCCGAACGCGAGCGCCTGTGGGCGCGCGAAACCGCCGCTCTGGTTCGCGAGCACTGCGGCGCGGCCGCGACGGTGGGTATCGAGCGCGTCAACGCAGGCGCCGCCATGGCGCTGGCTGCGGAGGGCTTCCGCCTCGTCGACGCCCAGAATCCGGTCGAGATGGCCCGCGCCATCAAGTCGCAGGAGGAGCTCAAATGCGTGCGCTCCTCGATCCGGGCCACGGGGCGGGCAGTGCAAGCGCTACGCGACGCCATTGAACCCGGACTGACGGAGCAGCAGCTGTGGTCCATCCTCCACCAGGGCGTCATCGCCCAAGGGGGTGACTACATCGAAACCCGGCTACTCAGTGCAGGTGAACGAACCAACCCGTGGTTCCAGGAAGCCAGCGACAAGGTCATCGGCCCCAACGAGCTGGTGGCGCTGGATACGGACGTGGTCGGCTGCTTCGGCTACTACTGCGATTTCTCCCGTACCTTCCATTCCGGTCCCGGCGAGCCCGACGAGGCGCAAAAGACCCTGTACAAAGTGTCTCTCGAGCAGCTGCACCACAATATCAACATCATCCGTCCGGGTCTCACGTTCAAGGAATACTCGGAGAAAGCCTGGAATATCCCCGATCGCTACGTCGCCAACCGTTACTATCTGTCCGCCCACGGTGTCGGCATGACCGGCGAGTATCCATATCTGTATCACCGGATGGATTATCCCCACGCGGGATACAATGGCGTGATCGAGCCCAACATGACCCTCTGTATCGAAAGCTATATCGGTGAGGAAGGCGGCAAGGAAGGCGTCAAGCTCGAGCAGCATTGCCTGGTGACCGATCACGGCATCGAAGTACTGTCGCACTTCCCGTTCGAGGATGCGCTCATGGGCGCGTAGACCCATCGCGCGCCAGGCGGCAACGCAACCCCTGGCCGCCGTGACCGGAGTGCCGATGCCCTCGCCGCCCTGTGTGTTCAGGCACTGCGCCACGGTGCGACCTCGATTTCCGTTCCGTCAGTCCGGGTGGGGGACGCGATGAGCGCACTCCTGCAATCATCGCGACGGGCCGCCGGCCGGGCAGGCGATCCGACCGGCGCAAGCCGAAGATCCTCTCCAGGTAGATCATTCGCCGCATCGACAATCACCACGCGCAGCTAGTCAACCGCATGCGCCACGGTCAGATGATCATTCCCGGCCAGACCTTGTGCGTCCTCGAATGCGAACCCGACGCCTACGCCACGCTGGCTGCCAACGAGGCGGAGAAGTCCGCCAACATCAACGTCCTGGATGAGCGCGTCGCGGGCGCCGTGGGCCGCATATTCCCGAATGGCGAAGAACAGGATATCGACGTCGGTTGGGAAGCCGCATTGGCGTCACTGGAAGGCACCGAAGGTCACGAGGAATGAGCCATGGCCCCTGCAGGGTGGATTTGAGGTATGATTGGTGTGGTCGAGGGATTTGGAATGATAGCTATCCTGCATAGATCAAGGGCTTTCCTACGGTCCAGCAGAGCAAAGCGGCGTTCTCGACATCGAGAAGGCTCGTTTATTCTTAATGAAGCCGTGCATTTCGAAAAACGGGTCATCTTTATAGCAATCCCGAAGACCGGAACAACAACTGTCCGGAGCCAGATCCGGCAACCCGGTACCTCCCTGATTCCGAATTCCCACCTGGACATAATGCAGGTGCGGGATGCGCTCTATGTTTACCTGCTCAAGAATTCGCTCGGACGAAACACCGACTTCCCCACTCGTTCCGTTCCCAGAGATACAGACCTTCGTGCACAAGCCAAGGATATGTTTGACACGTTCTTCAAGTTTTCAGCGGTGAGAAATCCGTGGGCCCGTGCGGTCTCGCTGTATTTTCGGCGCGAGGGTGTCCGGACAAGGGACAGGCTTTCGTTTGAGGAGTTCTGCAACAACCACCTGTATGCGAGCGATACGTGCGTTCATCCAACGTTGCACGAGAACCAGCTGGACTGGCTTTGCGATGAGACCGGACAATGCATCATGGACTACGTATACAAAGTCGAGAATTTCGAGACGGCATGCAGCGAAATAGACGAGAGAACCGCCGGACGGCTCAAGCTGACACACATAGTCCAAAACCGAAATTCGGATTCCCAGGCCTGCCGCTACAGGGAGATATATACTGACAAGACCAAAAGGATCATAGAATCAAGATTCCAGCGGGACATAGACTACTTCAAATACACTTTTTGAGAGTATTACTGCGCCCTAAGCCCCGAATTGCGGATGACTTGTAGCCGTCTTGGCGTGATGCGCGTGCCGGTGCTACATTAGGGCCACTTACCCGCCGGAGCCCCGGATGATCACCGCGCTTATTCTGATCAATGCCGAACGAACGAGAATCAAGGATGTTGCCGAGCAACTGGCGGACACCGACGGCATATCGGAGGTCTATTCCGTGAGCGGAAGATATGACCTGGTGGCCATGATCCGCGTTAAGACAAGCGACGAGCTCGCCGATCTGGTCACCGAACGACTGGCGGACGTCGACGGTATAGAGCACACCGAGACCATGATGGCGTTCCAGGTTTATTCCCGGCATGACCTGGAAGCGATGTTCTCGGTGTAGCCGCAGTGCATTCGCTGTGGCGCTTGGCAGCGGCCTCCGGACGAACCGGTGACTAAGTTCCGAATATTGCAGGCGCGGCCGGAGGCAAGGAAGAACCTGCGAAGGCCGAGGGCCAATTGGATGCCGCCCCTGAAGGATTTCTGATTCCTCGGTACGGATCGTTTTCGGTGAACAGGCGCTACACGGCCGGCAGCGACGGCCAGGGCCGTTTCGAGATAGCAGGAGTCGCCCCTGCACCTGATTACGCACTGTCCCTCGATCCCGAGAGACTGTTCAAAGCCTATTTCCGCAATAACCCGCACGAATTGACCGGACGGGTCTACGACGCTTACGGCAGACCGCACGCCGGCGCCACCGTGGTACTGACCTGGGTCTACTCGGGAGGCGACGTGCGCAGCGTCATGGAGCGGCACACCATGACCAATGTGCACGGCGCATTCGCCATTGGCGGCCTGGCCGAAGGAGAGCACGAATTCGTCCTGGCGGCGGGCGGGAGCACCGGACTGCGCCGCAGTCCGGACATCGGCCGGGACCCGGTGGACTTAATCCTGTATCTGCAGTAAAACCGTGCCTCTCGAGTACGAATCCGATGACCAACCTGTCCGTAAACATCAACAAAATCGCTCTCCTGCGCAACGCTCGGGGACGTGACTATCCGAGCGTGGCCAATTTCGCGAACCGGTGCATCGACTTCGGAGCGAACGGCATCACGTTGCATCCACGACCAGACCAACGGCACGCACGGTACTCGGATGTGTCCACGCTGAAGTCGATCTGTGACGACCGCGGTGTGGAGCTGAATGTGGAGGGCTATCCGTCCGACGAGTTCCTCGAGGTGGTGCTCGAGACAGTGCCGGCGCAATGCACACTGGTGCCGGACTCCCCCGGACAGATCACCTCGGACCACGGCTGGAAGGTGGTGGACCACCGTGCGCTTCTTCTACGTGTGATCGAGTCCCTTCGGGACCGCGGCATCCGGGTGAGCCTGTTCGTGGACCACGACACCAACGAGCTGGAGTCCATCCGCGATCTGGGGGCCGATCGCGTCGAGTTGTATACCGAGCCCTACGCCAACGCCTTCGAGGCCGGACGGGAACAGCCCCTGCTGGATGCATTCCATGAATCAGCGCAACGGGCACAGGCGGTCGGCCTCGGGGTCAACGCCGGCCATGATCTCAATCTCGACAACCTGGGTCGATTCCTGACGATTCCAGGTATCCTCGAAGTATCCATAGGACACGCGCTGGTGGTTGAAAGCATCGATACAGGTCTCGCCGACGTGATCCAGCGATACCTGGCCATCATCGAGGCATCCGCGCACCGCACCGAGCCCGGGACGGCTTGACATGGCGTCACCTTTGAAGGGTCCCGAACTCGGGACGATACTCCAGCGCGGCGCGCCGCAGCCGGTACCGCGCTGACCATCGCCGTGGCATACCTGTTTCTCTCAGCACTGGCGCAATCGATCCTCCAGGCGATCCACCAGGTGGCGGTGTAGCGGTACACGAGCGATGGCAGCGCGCTCGAAGTGGTTTGACGAGCGGATGCTCGCCGGCTCGTTTCAGCGCAAGTGACCACACGTCCGCCCGGTCGTTTCATGCTATTGAAATCAAGACTTCCAGAGAGGCAATCATGAAGAAAATCCTGTTCGCTCCGATAGTGCTGGCCGCAGTGCTCGACTGGGGGTCCGGATACGGGCAGATGGGAATGATGCAGGGAAACGGTGGAGCGAGCTTCGTCCGGCATCAGTACGTGATGGGGCATGGCCTTGATCCGGATTATGCATCGATGACCAATCCACTGCGCCCGGGCGATGAGACCATATCCGCCGGCAAAAAGCTTTACGAGCAAAACTGCGCGGCCTGCCACGGCGAGACCGGCGAGGGAGACGGCGTTGCCGGCAAGCAGCTGAACCCCCCGCCTGCGAACGTCGCTGTCTCCTCCAAGATGCCAATGGCAACGGATGGATATCTTTACTGGACCATAGCCGAGGGGGGCGTACCCGTGCACACCGCGATGCCGCCGTTCAAGGACGCCCTGAAGAAAGAGCAGATATGGCAGATCATTACGTATCTGCGTGAGCTCTGAACGAGTCCACCCGGAGGCATCATGACATACGCCAGCACTGCCGCCCTGTTCGGCGTCATGGTGGTGCTGGCCGCCATTCCCGGCGTCAGTGTCCTGGCGGTGTCGGCGAGATCGGCCGCTTCCGGATTCGTCCACGGAGCCTGGACCACCTTGGGCATTGTAACCGGCGATGTCATCTTCATCCTGGTGGCCATATTGGGCCTTTCCGTCCTTGCCGACAGGATGGGCGGGTTGTTCGTCCTCGTGAAGTATGCCGGCGGCATCTACCTGGTCGGGCTGGGGGTTGTCCTCTGGCGCTCGGCGCCCCGGGCGGTCGACGACCAGCAGCACCAGGCGCCCTCTCGCACCTCGAGCTTTCTGACCGGCCTGCTCATCACCCTCGGGGACCAGAAAGCGATCTTGTTTTACCTGGGCTTTCTGCCGGCTTTCGTGGACCTGTCAAAGGTGTCGTATCTCGATACCGGAGTCATCGTCGCCGCCGCAGTAGCCGCCGTGGGCGGAGTGAAGCTCGTCTACGCCGGTCTGGCGGACCGGGCCGGCCAATGGCTCGACGGAGCCACCCGCTGGATCAACGCCGTAGCCGCAGGACTGATGATCGCCGTCGGTGTCTTCCTGGTTGCGAAGGCGTGAAGGATCGGTCGAGAATGCGGCGCCATCTGGCACGACCACCAGGACACGGACGAGACCTTCATCGTCCTGGAAGGCAATCTACGGATAGAATTCAGGGACGGTTCGGTGAATGTCGGCGCGGGAGAGATGTACATCGTGCCGAAAGGCATAGAGCACAAGCCCATCGCGGAGGAAGAGGTGAAGATGCTGCTCATCGAGCCCCGCGGCGTGCTGAATACGGGGCACGAAGGGGGCGAGCGCACTGCCCGGAATGACGTATGGATATGAGCCACCCTGCGGGATGCATTCCAGCCCGGGTGCTGATACCACGTCCCTGCACGCGCTGAAATGGTCCGCCAAAGCGAAGGGTTCATGCTGCTCGCGCTGAAACGGATCAACCTCGCCCTGCGGGGACTCATGGAGCTCGGCATCGTGCTGGCCATCGGCTACTGGGGCTACCGCACGGGCGAGGGCACTCTGAGCCGCGGGCTGCTGGGATTCGGCGCACCGTTGCTCGTTTTCGGGTTGTGGGCCCTGGTGGATTTTCGCGGGTCGGGAGCCCTGGCGGAACCGTTGCGCCTGGGCCAGGAGCTTGCACTCTCCGGAGTCGCCGCCGTGGCATTGTATGCCGCCGGCCAGCACGCCCTGGGATGGACAATGGGCGGGCTGTCGATCCTGCACCACGCGTTGGTATACCTGCTGGGCGAACGACTGTTGAAACACTAGCAGACGGGTCCCAAGTACTTTGATATGAATACAGCCAATCGCTGCTGTCTGAGCGGGAGCGCTCCGGAAAGATACGAAGCCGACCTGGTCCCCACCGTCTTCGCGTCTTTCGCGGAGGGACTGGTGCAGGTGACCGACCCGCAGCAAGGTGAGCATATGATCGACGTGGCCTACGGCAGCGAGGGTCTGTCGGAATATCAGGACGATCTGGGCCTCGTCCATGCGGACCTGGATCGTCACCGCCCACAAGTAGGTGGACATTGAAGATCAACGCCGATCTCGCCAGACGCGCCGTGGTGCATAGCCAGTGCCTGGACTGGGTGCCGTCGCCGTTGCCCGGAGTCGAGCGGCGGATGCTGGATCGCGACGGAGACGAAGTCGCGCGTGCCACCAGCGTCGTGCGCTACGCACCCGGCAGCTATTTCAGTGCGCACCGGCATGAGGCCGGCGAGGAATTCCTGGTGCTGGAAGGCGTGTTCTCCGACGAGAGCGGCGATTTCCCGGAGGGCATGTACGTGCGCAACCCACCCGGATCCAGTCATACACCGTTCAGCGCGCCGGGCTGCACAATCCTGGTGAAGCTCCGGCAGATACCCGGCGATGACCGGGACTTCGTGCGAGTGGATACTCGCGACGAGCGCGCCTGGCGGACCGTCGGTGAATCGGAGAACGTGCTGGAGCTCCACCGGACGGTACATGAGCACGTTCGGATCGTTCACTGGCAGGCAAACGCCATGGTTGGAGAGCGACATTTCGAGAACGGTGCCGAGTATTTCGTTCTCGAGGGCGGATTCGAGGACGAAGATGGGGTATACGGCCGGGGTAGCTGGCTGAGACTGCCCGCCGGCAGCAGCCACAGACCGCGCAGCCCGGACGGGTGCACCTTCTACCTCAAGACCGGGCATTTGTGACACAGTCCGCCGGCATCTGCCCGCCTGCCCGTCCACGGGCCATGCGGGTCGGGGTTTTGTCCCGATGATCGCTGCACCGCCCTGATATCTTGGCTGTCCGCTGCCTGGTCGAGAAGTTGGAGCTGATTGGCGGGAGTGCTCCGCATGAACTGGAGAGCGGTTTCGGTGGGCGTCTGGAGGCATGGACGCCGGAGGCGAGCCTACACGGAAGTACTCGCGGCGTCCCACCGAAACCGCTCTCCGGTTCATGCTCCTGGCACCCATCCCTTCGATTAGATGTGCGCGACCCGCCCTATTCGATCTCTATGCCGTGCACCTGCTGGAAACCGCGCGGCAGTTTGCGGCCGCGCAGGCCACGTTCGCCGACGTAGTGGTCGATGTCATTGGCTCGCAGCCGCAGGTAGCGCTTGCCGGAGTGAAGTACGAGCTGTTCGCCTTCGTGGAAGACGGCGACGGCAAAGACCTTCTCTTCCCCGGACTTGACCCTGCGAGAAGGGATGTTGATGATCTTCACGCCCTTGCCCTTGCCCATCTGCGGCAGCTCGCCGGCGAGGTACACCAGCAGGTAGCCGGACGTGGTGACGATCGCCAGCCAGTCTTCCCCGGGATCGGCAATGTGCTGGGGGGTCAGCACCGAAGCCCCCACCGGCACTCTCAGAACCGCTTTGCCCTTCTTGTTCTTGGAATGCAGCTCGCCAAGGGGCGCGATGAAAGCATAGCCGGCATCAGTACCCAGCAAGTACAGGTCCGAGTCATCGCCCATCATAACACCCTGGATGGTGGCGCCTGAGGGCGGGTTGAGGCTGCTGCTCAGTGGCTCCCCCTGGCTGCGCGCCGAAGGCAGGCTGTGCACCGGCACCGAGTACGTGCGGCCGGTGGAATCGAGGCACACCATGGACTGGTTGGAGCGCCCGCGCGCGGCGTGCAAGTAGGCGTCACCAGCCTTGTAAGACAATTCCCTGGGATCCACTTCGTGGCCCTTGGCGGCCCGCACCCAGCCCTTTCGGGACAGCACCACGGTGACCGGCTCCGAGGGCACGAGCTGCTTCTGGTCGATGGCCCGAGCCGTCTCACGTTGGACGATGGGAGACCGCCGGGGATCGCCGAACTCCTCGGCATCCGCCATCAGCTCGTCGCGCACCAGGTTCTTGAGCCGCGTCCTCGAGGCCAGGGTCTTCTCAAGGTGGTCCTTCTCCCGCTCGAGCTCAGCCTGCTCGCCGCGGATCTTCATCTCTTCCAGACGTGACAGCTGCCGCAGGCGGGTGTCCAGAATGTAGTCGGTCTGCTCCTTGCTCAGTTTGAAGCGCTTCATCAGCACCGGCGCCGGCTGTTCCTCCTCGCGAATGATACGGATTACCTCGTCTATGTTCAGGTAGGCGATGAGAAAGCCTTCGAGGATGTGCAGACGCTGCTTGACACGCTCCAAGCGCCACGCCAGGCGCCGCCTCACGGTCTCCAGCCGGAAGGCGACCCAGTCCTGGATCAGGTCCTTGAGGTCATAAACCCGCGGCTTGTTGTCCAGGCCGATCAGGTTGAAGTTGACGCGGTGGCTGCGCTCGAGGTCGGTGGTGGCGAACAGGTGACTCATCAGAGCTTCGTAGTCCACGCGGTTGGAGCGCGGCTCGATCACCAGCCGGGTTGGATTCTCGTGGTCCGACTCGTCGCGCAGGTCCGTCACCAAGGGCAGCTTCTTGGCGTTCATCTGGGCAGCGATCTGCTCCAGGACCTTGGAACCGGACACCTGGTACGGCAGCGCGGTAATGACGATGTCCGCCCCCTCCCGCGTCCAGATGGCCCGTTGGCGTATCGAACCCGTGCCCGTCTCGTATATCTCCCGGATGTCCCGGGGAGGGGTTATGATCTCCGCCTCGGTCGGAAAGTCCGGGGCAAGCACGTGCTCATGCAGCTCCCTGACACTCACCCGGGAGGACTCCAGGTACCGCACACAGGCCGATACGACCTCGCGAATGTTGTGCGGCGGGATATCGGTAGCCATGCCGACCGCGATACCCGACGTGCCGTTCAACATGACGTTGGGCAGACGGGCCGGAAGGGTCTTCGGCTCCTCGAGGGTGCCGTCAAAGTTCGGCACCCAGTCGACCGTGCCCTGCTCCAGCTCCGCCAGCAGTGTCTGCGCATAGCGGGTCAGGCGCGACTCGGTGTAGCGCATCGCGGCAAATGACTTGGGATCGTCGGCGGTGCCCCAGTTGCCCTGTCCGTCCACCAAGGGGTAGCGGTAGGTGAAGTCCTGGGCCATGAGCACCATCGCTTCATAACAGGCGGTATCACCGTGGGGATGGAACTTGCCGATCACGTCTCCAACCGTGCGCGCCGACTTCTTGTACTTGGCGGTAGCGTGCAGCCCGAGCTCCGACATGGCGTAGACGATGCGTCTTTGAACCGGCTTGAGGCCGTCGCCGATGAACGGTAAAGCGCGGTCCAGAATGACGTACATGGAGTAATGCAGATACGCCCGCTCCGTGAACATGGACATGGGCAGCGTCTCGATGTCCGCGGCTTTCTGCAGCGCCGCCGGGTTCACGGGCTTCTTCTTCGACCTGGTCGTCTGTTTTCTAGCCATGGCGGGTTCGGGACTTGGAACTCCCTGTCCCGTTTGGGCACGAGAGTTCCCTCTCCCTCCGGGAGAGGGTTAGGGTGAGGGGATGTCTGTCCGGACCACCCTCACCCTGTCCCTCTCCCGACAGCGGGACAGGGCACGTTTTGTTTTGAGGGCGGGGCGCTTCCCGCATGAAAGGCGTCGGCACGAACCCGTTCTCAGTCACAGTGAGACCTGGTCGCCGTACTTCGTGATCCAGGACTTGCGGTCGGCGGCTCTCTTCTTGGAGAGCATCATGTCCAGGGAACGCTGAGTGGTCTTGTCACCGTGCTTGACTTCCAGGCGCACCAACCGGCGGGTGGCGGGGTCCATGACGGTTTCCCTGAGCTGCAGCGGGTTCATCTCCCCCAGCCCCTTGAAGCGTTGGATATTCACTTTGCCCTTGAGGTTTTCCGACTCGATTCGCTTGAGCACCTGCTCGCGCTCCTGCTCATCCAGGGCATAGAATACTTCCTTGCCCACGTCGATGCGGTACAGCGGCGGCATCGCCACGTGGACGCGCCCGTCTTCCACCAGTGGCCGGAAGTGCTTGACGAACAAGGCGCAGAGCAAGGTCGCGATGTGCGCACCGTCGGAATCAGCATCGGCGAGGATACAGACCTTGCCATAGCGCAGGCCCTCCAGGTTGCTGGATGCCGGGTCGACGCCGAGGGCCACCGCAATGTCGTGAACTTCCTGGGAGGCCAGCACCTCTGCTGAGTCCACCTCCCAGGTGTTCAGGATCTTGCCGCGCAGCGGCATAATCGCCTGATACTCACGATCCCGCGCCTGCTTGGCGGAGCCGCCGGCAGAGTCGCCTTCCACCAGGAACAGCTCGGTGCGATCGAAATCCTGGCCCGAGCAATCCGCCAGCTTGCCGGGCAACGCCGGGCCGGTGGTGACTTTTTTACGCTCGACTCGTTTGCCGGCGCGCATGCGTGCCTGAGCGGTGTCAATCACGTGCTGGGAGATTCGCTCGCCCTCGGCAATGTGGCGATTGAGCCAGATGCTGAACTCGTCCTTGACCGCCGAATGCACGAATACGGCGGTGTCGCGCGAGGTGAGCCGGTCCTTGGTCTGGCCTGTGAACTGAGGATCGCGCAGCCGGGCACTGAGCACGAAGTTGCAGCAAGCCCATACGTCATCGGGAGTGATCCGCACCCCGCGCGGAAGTAGATCACGGAACTCGCAGAATTCACGCAAGGCGTCGGTCAACCCCTGGCGGAAGCCATTCACGTGGGTGCCGCCCTGGGGCGTGGGAATCAGGTTGACATAGCTCTCCGCCAGTTCCTGACCCAGTTCCGGCGCCCACACCAGTCCCCATTCGACCTCTTCCTCCTCGCCCTGGCCGCGGCCGATGTAGGGCTCCTCGGGAACGAGCTCGCAGCCTTCAAGCTCGCCGAGCACGTAGTCCTTCAAGCCGTCCTCGAAATACCATTGCTCATCGTTGGCGGGATCGTTCTCATCCGTGAGACCCACGGTCAGACCGGGGCACAACACCGCCTTCGCCCGCAGCAGCCTCTTGAGCCGGGGCACCTGGAGCTTCACGGTGTCGAAGAACTGCGAGTCGGGCCAGAACCGAATCACAGTGCCGCGCTTGCGCGAACTCGCGTTGCCGATGGCTTTCAGGTCGCCTTTCTTCTGGCCGTTCGCGAAGGACATATGATATTCCTTCCCTCCGCGTCGTACCCAGACCTCCAGCTTCTTCGACAACGCGTTGACCACCGATACTCCGACGCCGTGCAGCCCCCCCGAGAAACGGTAGCTCTTGTGAGAGAACTTTCCGCCGGAATGCAGCCGGGTCATGATCACCTCTACGCCGGAGACTTTCTCTTCCTTGTGGATATCGACCGGCATGCCACGACCGTTGTCTGCCACCGTGATCGAGTCGTCGTCGTGAAGTACCACCTGGATGGCGTCGGCATGACCGGAAATAGCCTCATCAACGCCGTTGTCCACGACTTCCTGGACCAGGTGGTTGGGGCGCTCGGTCTGGGTGTACATGCCGGGGCGCTTGCGCACCGGCTCCAGACCGGTCAAAACCTCTATGGCGGAGGAGTCATAAATCGGACACATGGGCGCTATCGATATGGCACGGATGCAAAGATGCGGGCAGGCTGGCCATCCTTGGACGATTGATGATACGCAGATTGATCCGCATTGGCCAGAGGGAAATCGTGCGCACGACTCCCCCTCAGGCGAGAGGAAATAGCCATTGGCTTCCCTATGTATTTCACATTCGGGCGATGGCCACTCGACGAGTCGCTCGGGGATATCGATACCGGGACGTGGTCGTGCCTGGCTTTCTGGATTGCCGCGGCGGCTACGCCGCCTCGCAATGACGGATTAGTTGAAATCGGCGACCAGCGATTGACGGATATCGTCGGGGAGCGGATCCAGGACCTCGGTGTAATTGGGATGGTCCACGCCCACGGAAAGGCCCGCAGCTTCCTTTGCCGCCCGGCGCATGTCGCCGCTGAACTCGAACCGCAGGAAGTGCACCGAGGAGGTCTTATCCCGAGTGTCCCGCTCCAGGTCCTCGTCGGCGATGGCATAGACCGGCTCAAAGCCGCCGACCTTCACCCAGACCTTGTCCTCAATGCCCACCAGCCTGGTGAGCTGCCGCTGGCGTTCCTCGACGTCGGGGTACTCGATCATGAATGTCGCCTTGAGGTTGCCGCCGTCCGGAATCAGCGGATTGTAAGAGCTCAGCTCTTCCGCGATGCCTTCGGGCTCGAAGATTCGCTCAACGCGCAGCATTTCCTGGATCTGGTACTGAATCGTGAGCCGGTCCTCGAAATACAGGGTAGCATGCTCGCCCAGATGCACCGCCCGGTGCTTCTTGTGCTCCATGACTCTGGCCCGGAAATCGGGACGGTTCTTCGCGTATTCCTCCAGGGAATACAGGTCCTCGCGTGTCAGCTGCCGGCTGCTCATGGCTTACCTTTCTCTGTATGGCTGTGTGCGTCAGCTGAAGCAGGCCTGTGCCATACTTCAGATGTCGTAGGCTTTGCGCAGCATCGACATCGGGTGAACGGCGTCCGAGCCATCGTCGATGCCGTTGGCGATCTGGTGGCCGGCCATGGGACAGTCGCTGCTGTAATAGTCGGCCTCGAATTTCTTCACGCGGCTCACCACCGGCCTGCATATCTTCATCGACGCCTCGTGGAACTCCGTCTTCACCGCATAGGTACCATCGTGCCCGGAGCAGCGCTCGATGGCATCGATCTCCGTATCGGGAATCAGAGACAGAAGCTCGCGGGTCTTCATCCCGATGTTCTGTACCCGCAGGTGGCAGGCCACTTGGTAGGCCACCTTTCCGAGGCCGGCCTTGAAGTCGGTCTTTAGCAGTCCCGCCTTGTGGCGGTGCACGAGGTACTCGAAAGGATCGAACATGGCGGCTTTCACCTTCTGCACGTCCGCATCCTGCGGATACATCAACGGGAGCTCCTGCTTGAACATCAGTACGCAGGACGGCACCGGTGCCACGATGTCGAAGCCGTCGTCGATCAGCTTCACGAGCTGCGGTATGTTGTCATCCTTCGCCCTGGCGACAGCCTCCAGGTCTCCCAGTTCCAGCTTGGGCATCCCGCAACAACGATCCTTTTCGACCAAACGGACCACAATGTCGTTGTGTTCGAACACCTTGATCAGGTCCAGGCCTATATGGGGCTCGTTGTAATTGCCGTAGCATGTCGAGAACAATGCGACTCTACCGCGGGTCGGGCCGGCCTGGACGGACTCGCCGTCGAGTTCCGGCCGGGCGGTCTTTTTCAAGGTCCTGCTGTGGTACCTGGGCAAACGGGCGTCGGGGTGCACACCCAGCGTCTTCTCGAGCATGGCCCTTCCTCGCTTTGATGCGTTGACCGCGTTGACGGCATTCACCACCACCGGTATCCCCGCCAGCCGGCCGACGGTATCGGTGCTGCTGAGAATCCTGTCGCGCATACGAGTTTTCCCTTCCCTGTGCTTCACGGCCTTGGCGCGCAGCATGAGATGGGGAAAGTCCACGTTCCAGGGATGGGGCGGCACGTAGGGGCACTTGCTCATGAAGCACATGTCGCACAGGTAGCACTGGTCGGCGATGTCCGAGTACTTCTCCTTCGGCACGCCGTCGATCTCCATGGTCTCCGACTCGTCGATCAAATCGAACAACGTCGGGAACGCGTTGCACAAACTGAAGCAGCGCCGGCATCCGTGGCAGATGTCGAACACGCGCTCCATCTCTTTGTGCAAGTCCTGCTCGTCGTAGAACTGCTCGTCTCGCCAGTCCAGCGGATGCCTGGTCGGGGCCTCCAGATTGCCTTCTCGAGAGGAATCAACATTCGATGACATGGCTAAACCTCGCCAGGCAACCCTGCGAGGGCCTGCCTGCCGTGTGGTGATGAAGCGTTAGTTGGCGACCGCGCGCCTCTATTCATCCCGGCTGGAATCGATACTGCGTTCAATCAGACGGCGGCTCTCTAACGAGACGCGGTTCCAGCCCGGCGCGCCGCGAGGCTGCGCCGGAGCGGACATCGGTCGCAGGGAAAACTTGCGGGAACCCCGCGGCGCCTGACGCACCTGGGGTTCCCCGGATGCTACCCGTCCAGATTGTCCAGGGCTTTCTGGAAACGGTTGGCATGAGAGCGCTCGGCCTTGGCCAGGGTTTCAAGCCAATCGGCTACCTCGTCAAAGCCTTCATCACGCGCGGTTTTCGCCATGCCGGGATACATGTCGGTGTACTCGTAAGTCTCTCCCGCGATAGCCGACCTGAGGTTGTCCGCGGTGGCGCCGATGGGCAGACCGGTAACCGGGTCACCGATGGCTTCCAGGTATTCCAGATGGCCGTGGGCGTGTCCGGTTTCACCTTCGGCAGTGGAACGGAAAACGGACGATACGTCGTTGTAACCCTCCACGTCCGCTTTCGCGGCGAAATACAGGTAACGGCGATTCGCTTGAGACTCGCCGGCAAAGGCTTCTTTCAGATTGCCTTCGGTCTTGCTGCCTTTCAATTCCATCGTTCTTCTCCAAGGGTTGGTTGATAGGACGGCGCGCGCCCGTCGCGGCCCCGCCGACTAATTTAGAATGATTCTAAATTCATCGATTCGAGGTGTCAACCGTCCTACCGACGTTTCACGCCCCAGCCTTCCCGCAGCTGCCGAGAGCGTCGCGAAAAGCCCCCTGATCATCGAAGACATTGCGCCCATCTCCAGGCGGCCAAAGTTCCCCTCTCCCGCTTGGTGGAGAAGGTGCTTCTTTGCGATATCCCTCCTGCACCGCGGGCAAAACGTACCGGACCGGGTGCTATCGATTGGCCTATCCGCGGCGGGTCGGTTTACAATGAGTGCCGAACCAACGTGGTGGCGTCTCTTGGCAAAATCAACGCGCAAACAGTCCGAACCCGATTTCTCCCGCTTCGAAGCGTCGCTGGAAGAGTTGGAGAAGATCGTGGAGCGCATGGAACGCGGTGATCAGTCGCTGGAGGAATCCCTCAAGGACTTCGAGCGCGGCGTTACTCTCACGAAGGACTGTCAGACCATGCTCAAGAGCGCCGAGCAGAGAGTCGAGAAGCTGGTCAAGGAGCATGGCGAACTGAAGACCGAAGCCTTTGCCGAAGACTATCCCGGCGACGAGTCCGACGACGATTCTTGAATAGCCTCATCCCGAACCCGGCGCTGGACGAATACGTCCGCAGGGTGGAGTCGGCGCTCGATCGGTTTCTTCCGGGGGCCGAGGAGGAGCCCGCCCTGCTCCACCGAGCCATGCGCTATGCCTGCCTCAACGGGGGAAAACGTGTTCGCGCAATGCTGGTCTACGCCGCCGGGGCGGCGCTGGACGCCGATCCGGAGGTGCTGGATATTCCGGCCGCTGCCGTGGAGATGGTCCACGCCTACTCCCTGGTACATGACGACCTTCCCGCCATGGATAATGACGACCTGCGCCGGGGTCGTCCCACGTGCCACATCGCTTTCGACGAGGCCACTGCGATTCTCTCAGGGGACGCGCTGCAGACCCGCGCGTTCGAAATCCTGGCCAGACAGGGAGCAATACCGGACGATCGCCGCGTGAGAATGATGTCGCTGGTTGCCGGTGCGATCGGATCCAAGGGCATGGTCGGCGGTCAGGTGCTGGACATGGCCGGCGAGCACCGTTCCCTGGGATTGAACGACCTTCGAAAGATCCACCGCGCCAAGACCGGTGCGCTGATCACTGCGGCAGTGATGCTCGGCGGGCTGGGTTCTTTGAGCTCCGATACGCCGCTGCTTGCGGCGTACGAGTGCTTCGGCCGGGAAATCGGAACTGCTTTCCAGATCGTCGACGATGTGCTCGACGAAACGAGCGATACCCAGACCCTCGGCAAGCGCGCCGGCTCGGATCGGGAAGCCGGCAAGTCAACCTACCCCGCGGCGATCGGCCTCGAAGACTCCAGACGGCTGGCCCGGCAGCACTATCAGTCGGCGCTGGAGGCTCTCGAGGCCGTGCCCGGCGACACGGGCCTGCTGGTCGATATCGCGCGCCTGGTGGTCGACCGCTCGTCGTGACGACGGAGCCGTGAATCCACCACCGCACCCTTGCTGCAATATTAGGGAATCCTTATACTCAACCCGCCGACTTCCACGAACAGGACTTGATTTCAATGTCGATCACTAAAGCAGAACCGAACAACGATCCGGCCGGCTCCATAGCGGATGTCCAGGGCAGCCCGGATACGCGCCGGATCTCCATCGACAAGGTGGGCATCAAGGACATTCGACACCCGGTGCGGATCACCGATCGCAGCGGCGGCGAGCAGCACACGGTGGCGACCTTCAGCATGTACGTCGAGCTGCCGCACAATTTCAAGGGCACCCACATGTCCCGTTTCGTGCAGATCCTCAATCAGCACGAACGCGAAATCTCCGTGCGGACGTTCCGTCACATGATCGGCGAGATGACAGAGTTGCTGGAGGCCGAGAAAGGTCATATCGAGATGCGCTTTCCATTCTTCATCAGCAAGAAAGCGCCGGTTTCCGGCGTGGAGAGCCTGATCGACTACGACGTCACCCTCATCGGCGAAATGGTGAAGGGCCGATCCACCATACATCTCAAGGTCCTGGTACCGGTGACAAGTCTCTGCCCCTGCTCCAAGGAGATCTCACGCTACGGTGCGCATAACCAGCGCTCCCACGTCACGGTCTCGGTGGAATCCAGCGCCTTCATCTGGATCGAGGAGGTCGTGGACGTCGTCGAGGCTGAAGCGAGCAGCGAGCTATACGGATTGCTCAAGCGCGTCGACGAAAAGTACGTCACCGAACGTGCCTACGAGAACCCAAAGTTCGTCGAAGACATGGTCCGCGACATCGCGGCGCGCCTCAACGAGGACGACCGCGTCAAAGCCTACACTGTCGAAGCGGAGAACTTCGAGTCCATCCATAACCACTCCGCCTACGCCCAGATCACCCGCCGCAAGACGGAGCAGGACGAGGAGTAACCTTTCCGCGGTCGTCGGTACATCCACCGCAGGCCGCAGCTCAGCGGCGCTTGAGATCCAGCCGTTTGCCGTCCCTGACCATGTCGAGCTTGCCGAGGAAAGACATGCCCAGCAATGGCACGTCCGGGTGGTCGCTGAGCAGCACGCCGGCATCCACGCCGTGCAGGGTGATCTCTCCGATGCTGACCTGGTCCAGCTTGACCAGATACATCGGCGTCACGCCGCTGGCAGTACTGGCAACGCCCCGCTGCCCCTTCCGGTAATCGATACCGATGCGCTCCGCGTATCTTTGATTCAAGGCGATGGTATTGGCGCCGGTGTCCACCAGAAATCGAACCGGCACGCCGTTGATTCTGCCCGAAGCATAGAAGAAACCGTCGTCCTCGGCCCACAGCGTCAAGGACTCCGGACCATCCCAGGACGGAGATACGTCATCCGACGCACCCGGAAATCGAGCCACCATACCCAGCTTCAGCACCTCCTGCCTGCCGTCTATGCGGACCACCGCCTGCTCGGAATCGGCACTGACCAGAGTAACGCCTTCGGGACTGGTCTCGCCCGTGGCGAGCATGCGGCGCTCACCGTCGACATGCAGCAGAGCCTTGTTCTTGAACAGCGCCAGCAAGGTCAGCCGCTCGACACCGGCGGCGCTCAAAGCCCCGGCCATCGTCGATGACAGCAACAGGCATAGGACAAGACCGGTAACCCTGAGTTTTTCGCTGTACCGCATTTCGATTAAAGTATAGCGTATATGCACCTGATCGGAATTGACCTGGGCGGCACCAAGACGGAAGGCATCATCATGACTCCGGCCGGCGAAACGCTTGCGCGCCGTCGGGTTCCGACACCCGATCACCAGGGCTACGACGCCGTCATTGAGACCATCCGGACCCTCACCATGGAGCTGGAATCCGTGGCTGGATCGCAGTGCAGTGTTGGGGTGTGCACGCCAGGGTCGCTCTCGACTGTCACTGGCCGCCTGAAAAACGCCAACACGCTCTGCCTGAACGGGCGCGATATCAAAGCCGATATCGAACAAGCCCTGGATAGAGCAATTCGCATCGAGAACGACGCCAACTGTTTCGCACTCTCGGAGGCCATGGATGGCGCCGGCAGGGACTACAAGGTGGTGTTCGGTATCATCATGGGAACCGGAGTCGGCGGCGGCGTGGTCTTCCACAAGCGTCTGCATCCCGGCCGCCACCACATCGCCGGCGAATGGGGCCACAACGTTCTCGAGCCTGACGGCCCCCAATGCTATTGCGGCAAACGCGGCTGCGTCGAGGTGTTTCTTTCGGGTCCCGGCCTGTTGCGTGACTGGACCGACGAGCGGAGTCGCCCCGGGAGCGTGTCCGAACTGCTCGCACGCGCACAGCGGGGCGACGCGGAGGCGGACGCAGTGATGGAACGCTTCTTCAACAGGTTCGGCGCGGCGTTGGGCACGGTGGTCAACGTACTCGACCCGGACGCCGTGGTCCTGGGTGGAGGACTATCGAACATCGATGATCTGTACGACCGCGGCGTAGGCGCCATCCGGAGGCACGTTTTCAATGATCGGTTCGACACGCCCGTGTTGCGAAACCAGCATGGCGACAGCTCAGGGGTACGGGGCGCAGCCCGCCTCTGGGCGGAGGCTGACCGCTGAGGAAAATCCGTAGTGGAGCCAGAAGGCTAGAAAAAGACCACGGAAATAAGGACCAGCACGATGACCGCCATGATCGCGCTCAGGCCGTACTTGTTCCACATGCTGAGGTCGCTCCAGAATCGCATGAGTTTCATGAGTGCATCCCCTTGTTGGTTGAATTGAGCGGCCCGCAATTTCCTTCGGCCGTTTTTCTTATCATACCCCGTTTATCGCGGGGAATCCCAGCCTTCCGGGGTGAAATCCAGCCTGTCAGGCCAGCGTCGCACAATCGCAGTGTCTCCTTGTGAGGAAATGCGAAGATTCATCAAGCGTTTGAACGAGCTGGAGGTGCCCCCCGACAGCGATGCGGGCTGAATCCCGGAGCATGGCCGGCTTGACAACACCATGTACACGCGTAATGTCGACTCCCGATGTTCATAAAGCATGATTGGCGCACCCATGTCCGTGTCATACAGCTTTGATATCGAAACCCTGCTGAACGAGTGCCAGCCGGACTCCCTGCTACTGGTCGGTGACGGTGCCTACGAGGTGGTGGAGGGCTACCTCGAGCAGAAGAAGGTCCTGGGCAGAGAATGCCGCGTCCTACGGCTCGGCGGCGAGCCCGGCAATTTGGCCATCGACCGACGCTACGATCTCGGAATCGTAACCGAGGCCCTCGAATACCTGGACAAGACGCCGGCCATACGGCTGCTTTCCCGACTGCGCGACCTCTACACCGCGCGATTTTGTGCGTCGGTCCGAATGGGAGACGAATGGCCGGATCTGAAGAGCACGTGGACGCGCAATGAGCTGCTCGCCGTTGGGATGAAGCTGGTGAACAGCTACAAGGACGAGTCCGGTCGTCCCGTGCACCTGTACACGTACGACATCGCGACGTACAAATCCACACCGAGATGGTTGAATCCCGACGACTGGGCCAACCCCGAGCTGTGGAACAAGTACCGATGGTAGTCGCGCGTATCCTCGTGCAGGCGAATCAACCCGAAACGTCCGCGAAAACGAGACGCCTCAGATACCATCCCACCAGCAGCACCGCCGGGAAAACGTGGAAAGTGGATACCGCTCCCATCACGGTGCCCCACACCGAATGATTCGCGTCGGTGTACAAACCGGCGACCCACCGATACGCAACTCCGCTCAGCGCCACAGCGAGCGTGATGACCGCGACGTCGAAAATCGCCAGCCCAATCTTTCGAATGGACGACGGCCGGAAGGCGAGATATGCCCAGGTGAACAGTAGCAGCAGGGGAACGAGCACCCCCTGGGACAGAATCATGCCGCCCGACCCTTGACGGCCAGCACACGCAGGCGCACATAGTCCCCCCGCCAAGTACCGTCCTTGTCGCGCAGGATCGGGGCCAGTGCGGCTTCCACCTCCGCCACGAACTCGCGCCGCTCGCCGGCGGGGATAGCCTGCAGCACCGGTCTGGCCACCGATTCCAGCCAGTTCACCATACCGCTGGTGAGCTCAGTGGGCCGGTCGAAATGCTCGAGGGACTCGACTTCGAATCCGCAACTGCGCAGCAGGCTGCCGTATTCCGCAGGCGAAGGGAAGTACCACGGATCCACATCCGCCGGTATCAGTCCGCGCTTCTCGAGGGAAGCATGCAGGGCGCCGCGTATACGGACGATGTTGCCGTGCCCGCCGAACTCTGCCGCGAAGCGGCCGCCCGGCCTCAGAGCCCGGTATACGCCCTCTACAACGGCTTCCGGTGGCCGAACCCAATGGAGGACGGCGTTGCTGAATACAGCATCGAACCCAGCGTCAAACGACAGCTCTGCGGCGTTCATTACCCGGGCATCGAGACCCCGCGCCGTCGCCGCCTTCACCATGTCGGGACTGGCGTCGATTCCGACGACTTCACAGCCCAGACCGGCGATCTTCTCCGTCAGAATTCCATCGCCGCAGCCGATATCCAGTATCCGCTCTCCGGACCGCGGGCGCAGCAGTTCGATCACCGGCATCCCGAAATCGGAAATGTAACCGGTATTCTTGCGGTACAGCCGCGCGTTCCAGTCTTTCATGAGCACACACCATCTGAGCAACGACGGTCACCGCTCTCGGGCAGACGAAACCGCCGTCTTGTTTGCCTTACCGCCCCCGCCGGGAGCGAACTCCACCCGGACATCGAGATTCTCACCGGTCCGGTCACGAATCTTGGAAACGCCCTTTGAGAGTTTTAATGAGGCGGTTCGGCGGTCGTAGGGGACGGTGATCGGATCGCCGAGTATCCGCAGGAGAAACGAAGCCGGTTCCATCACGAATACTACGTTACCGTCCGTACACTCCTCAAGATAGATGTTGAAGTCCGTGAACTTGTGTAAGGTCGGGATTCGTCATCACCGGCAGAGCATGCCGGAAGGTATAATTCCCGGCCCGGGTGAGTGTCGTCCGGGGCCAACAAACGGAACAGCCAACGACCCGACCGATCATGAATGCCTCCATGTCGAACGCCAAGGCCCAAAGGTACCAGGCCACGCGCCGGGTGACCGTCATCGGCGCCATACTGGACCTGGTGCTTGGGGTGGCAAAGATCGCCACGGGTCACCTCGCGGGCTCCCAGGCTCTGGCGGCCGACGGGGTTCATTCCTTATCCGATCTCGCCACCGATTTCATGGTCATCTGGGCGGCGCGCGAAGCCAGCCGCGAGCCAGACGAGAATCATCCTTACGGTCACCAGCGCATCGAAACCCTGGGCACCATCGTCCTGGGCATCGTACTTGTGGTGGTCGCCATCGGGATCGCCTGGGACGCCGCTGGGTCTGCACTCGGCGGCAAGGTGACGACGCCCGGCATCGCCGCCCTGATCGTCGCGGCGGCTTCCGTCTTCAGCAAGGAGGCCATCTTTCGATACACCATGAAAGTGGCGAACCAACTTGATTCCGGGCTGCTCCGCAGCAACGCCTGGCACAGCCGCTCCGATGCCCTGTCCTCCGTGGTGGTCATCGTCGGCGTGGCCGGAAGCATCATGGGATATACCTACTTCGATGCCCTGGCGGCGATCGTCGTCGCCGCAATGATCTTGTGGGTCGGCGGGAAGATGACCTGGAGCGGCGTCGAAGATCTGATTGACACCGGCGTCCAACCGGGAAAGGTCAGGAAAATCGAGGAGACGGTCAACGATGTCCATGGCGTGCGGGACATTCACGACCTCCGCACCCGGCGCATGGGAAACGAGATCTACCTGGATGGCCACGTTCGGGTCGACCCCAGGGTAAGCGTCTCCGAAGGTCACCGCATCGGGGAGGCGGTCCGCCACAGGCTGAGCAGGGAATTCAGCGACATCACCGATATCACCATCCATATCGATGCGGAGGACGACGCGTCCTACCAGAAGTCCGCACACCTGCCCCTGAGGAAAGACACCGACGCCCTGCTCAATGAATACTGGTCGAAGATCCCGGAGGCCGGACTCATCAGGCACAAGACCCTGCACTATCTCGACGGCAAGCTCCACGTCGAGGTCCATCTTCCCCTGGAGGCGTTCTCCGGTGTCGAAGAAGCGATGGAGACGGCGACCCGGCTCCGCCAAGCCATCGCCGGTGATCCGAGAATCGAACACGTCGAAGTGTTATTCGGCTAGGAGCCTGTCCCCCGAGCCGGGGCGCGGATACCCGGCTGCCGAACCCGGGACGCCGGTCATTTGCTCGATGAGCCAGTCACGTAGCGCCACCACGGATGGGCGCAGCGGCAAAGACTCCGGTGCGATGATGTAAAAAGGGTGCTCGCTGCGTACGCTCTCGGGGATGACGCGAACGAGAATGCCCTGCTCCAGCAGGGGCTGCACGATGTGGCGCCAACCCAGCGCAATACCCTGGCCGCCGATGGCGGCCTGTAGCACGATGGAGTAGTCGTTGGATATGGCGCCGTCTATGGGGCGACCGCTTTCGATTCCCACACACTTGAACCACGCGTGCCAATCGAAGCGCGGGTCGTAGCGCTGCTCGAGAATCAACAAGTCGTGCGTCAGCAGGTCGCGAGGGCCGGCCACCGGGCCGATCTTCTCCAGGTATTCCGGGCTGCACACCGCGTACAGTTCTTCCTCGGCGAACTTCCAGGCCTGGAACCCCGGCCAGCGGCCGCGCCCCAGGGGAATGCACAGGTCGAAGTCACCGCCCCGCACATCACGATCCGTGTCCTGAGTGATGCAGCGCAGCTCGACGTCCGGGTAGCGCTTCTTGAAGTCCGCCACGCGTGGCATCAGCCAGTAACTGGCCAGGGAGGTGGAGACCATGATAGTGACGCGCTCATTGCCTTCGCTCATCGCCAGCACGTCCTGTATGCCCGCCCGGATCTCGGCGTAGCCGCCCTGGAGCCGGGCGGCCAGCCGGGACCCGGCTTCGGTCAACTCCACGCCGCGAGGTCGGCGCTTGAACAGGCGCGCTCCCAGCACCTCTTCGAGCTGCCGGATACCGTGGCTGACCGCCGGCTGACCGACATTCATCTCGTCGGCGGCACGTGAGAAACTGCCAAGGCGGGCCGCGGACTCGAACAGCAACAGGGCCCTGGAAGAGGCCAGATTGATATTGATTTTATTCATGTCTGATATGAGAACACGGACCCTGCTCAACAACAATATGGATCTGCTGTAATGCACTCTTCCCGGCACATGGGTATTAATCTTGGACATATCACGATCACAGGTGGGGCAGACCCGCAAGAGTGGCCGTCGGCGAGGCCGGGGGCGGTCGGATGCGGTCCCGGTCCCGGCCGCGCCGCCCTACCTGACGCGAGGAATTCCCTTCTATGACTTGTTGAGCGAAGAAGGCCTGTCACGCATCGAGCACCACTCCGACCTGATCCTTCGGGACTTCGGCGTGGAGTTTCGCGGCGATCCCGAGGCGCTGGCGCTGTTCGCGCAGGCCGGCGCCGATGTGGACGGCGAGCGGGTGCGATTCGAACCGGGACTGGTGAAGGCCATCGTCGCCCACAGCACGCCGCCGCTGTTCACGCACCTCGCCCGGGACCCGGCCTGCTCGGTGCAGGTGGGCGGCGGCCACACGGCTTTCGTTCCGGCCTACGGGTCGCCGTTCGTGCGCGACCTCGAGAACGGCCGCCGCTACGGGACCATCCGGGACTTCGAGAATCTGGTCAAGCTCGCCTATGCCTGTCCCCATCTGCACTATTCGGGCGGCACCATCTGCGAGCCCACCGATGTGCCGGTGAACAAGCGTCACCTCGACATGGTGTATGCGCATATGCGTTGGTCCAACAAGCCGTTCCTGGGATCCATCACGTCCGTGGACCGGGCCCGCGACTCCATAGACATGTGTCGCATTCTCTTCGGTGAAGAGACCGTGGGTAACCATTGCGTAATCCTGGGCAACGTCAACGTCAATTCGCCGCTGGTTTACGACGGCACCGTGTCACAGGTCATCCGCACTTACGCCGCCGCCGGTCAGGGCGTGGTGATTTGTCCATTCATACTCGGCGGCGCCATGGGTCCGGTGACCCCCGCCGCCTGCATCGCCCAGGCCCACGCCGAGGCAATGGTGGGAGTGGCGCTGACCCAGCTCGTCCGGCCCGGAGCGCCCGCCATCTACGGCAACTTCCTGACCACCATGTCGCTGCGCTCCGGCGCGCCGACGTTCGGACAGCCCGAGGCGGCGCTGGCCTACATGGCGGTGGGCCAGCTGGCGCGCCGATGCGGTGTGCCGCTGCGATGCGGCGGGTCGTTCACGTCTTCCAAGATCTGTGATGCCCAGGCCGCGCAGGAGAGCGCCGACGCCCTGCTTCCGGCGCTGATGGCGGGGACCAACTTCGTCCTCCACGCCGCGGGCTGGCTGGAGGGCGGGCTGACCATGGGTTACGAGAAACTGATCCTGGATGCCGACCACCTGGGGATGATGGCGAAGCTACTCCAGGGACTGGCCCTCGACGACAATGCCTTCGCCCTGGACGCATACCGGGAAACCCGCTTCGGCGAGCACTTCCTGGGTTCGGCCCACACGCTGGCCAACGCGAAATCGGCGTACTATGAATCCGCCGTCTCCGACTCGAATTCCTTCGAGCAATGGGAGCTCGACGGCGCCAGGACGGCGGAGCAGCGAGCCTGCGAGGTCTGGAAGAAGCAACTTGCGGAGTACGAACCGCCGCCGATGGATGAAGGCACGGACGAAGCCCTGCGCGAATTCGTCGAAAAGAAAAAGTCAAGCACACCGGACAGCTGGTACTGATGAACGCACCCGCATTCTTTCGCGGGGGTCGACGCCATCCACGACGAACCCATTTCCTACAATGGCGAATGCGTGGGCTACGTCACCGCGGGCGGCTACGCTCACTTCGTCCACAAGAGCATGGCGATGGGCTACGCACCGACTGGCCTGGCGGCACCCGGCAATAAGTTCGAAGTGGAGCTTCCGGGCGAGTGGATGCCGGCGAGCCTGGCGCCGTAGCCGCTTTACGATCCGGAGGGCTCGAAGATGCAGAGCTGACGTTAGACGGATCAACGTCGCTGGCCGGGACATGCCGCCAACAGGCAAAGCGGTGATCCTTCGACCTTCAAGCTCGCGTACAATCGCGCTGAGACTCACGAGCCGGAGCTATCCGCATGCCCAACGACGGAGAACCGATTCAACCGGTGGATGGCACCAAGGTCCCGCGCTTCGCCGGGCCTTCCACTTTCGCCCGCCTGCCCGAATTGCGCGACGTGCCGCATTGCGACGTGGCCATCGTGGGCGTACCTTTCGATGCCGGTACCAGCTACCGGCCCGGTGCCCGCTTCGGGCCCCAGGCCATTCGCCAGGCCTCCCGCCATCTGCGCACGCGTTATCACCCGGCCTACGACGCCGAGCCGTTCGCGACCCAGCAGGTCGCCGACGCCGGCGATATCGCCTGCAACCCGTTCAATATCGAGGAGGCCATCGGCCAGATCCAGGCCGGGGCAATTGAGCTGATCGAACGGGTCTCCGCCGGCATCATCAGCCTGGGCGGTGATCACACGATCGCCGTGCCGTTGCTGCGGGCGGCGAACCACCGCCACGGTCCGGTGGCCCTGGTCCACTTCGACGCTCACCTGGACACCTGGGACACTTACTTCGGAGCGCCCTATACCCACGGCACCCCGTTCCGCCGCGCCGCCGAGGAGGGCCTGTTCCTGGACCACGCTTCCATGCACATCGGCATCCGCGGTCCGCTGTACAGCCGCGACGACCTGAAACGCGACGCGGAACTCGGCTTCAAGGTCGTGCACTGCGACGAATTTCAAAGCGGCGGCATCGAATCCGTCGTCGGGCGCATCAGACAACGGGTGGGCGCCCATCCGCTTTATCTGTCGATCGATATCGACGTGCTGGATCCCGCCCACGCTCCGGGCACCGGCACACCCGAGATCGCCGGCATGACGACCCGGGAGCTGCTGCATGTGTTCCGCGGCCTGGCGGGATTGAACATCGTCGCCGCGGATATCGTGGAAGTGGCCCCGGCCTACGATCACGCCGAGATCACGGCCCTGGCCGCCGCCACCATCGCCTATGAAATGACCAACCTGTTCGCCCGAATCTGACAAGGTTTCCTGCCGGGAAAAGCGCATCCGAGTCCGTCGAACGAAGCCTCCCCTCCCCCCTCAGGGGTAAGCGGCCTCCATGGAAACGACAGACCCCCTCATCGCTTGCGTGCGAGCGTCGTCTGCACCCCGATCACCAGCCAGGCCGACACCACGAAGGGGATGGAAAGCGGGGTGATGCCCGCCTCCAGCAGCAAGTCCGTGAGGACTACGGAGAGCACGATGCCCCCCGCGGCCAGCGGTATGTTTGTCGACCGATGCTCCAGGGCGGCTGCCAGTACGAGGGCGTTGTAGCCGAGCAGACCGGCGGCACACGGGCCGGGTGGAAGCCGGAACAGCTCGGCACTCAGCCACGCGATCGCGGAGGCCGCGCCGACCCATGCCGCCGAGGTCCGCGAGTGCAGCAGTACGGCGACGAACACCAGCGCTCCCACCCGGGGGTCGAGCAGAAACAGCACCTGTGAAGCGTTGTTCAGCGGAGCGTAGATCGTCGGCCCCTGAATGGAAAGCGGCTGCGCCGGAACGAGGCCGAGTATCCCGCTCGCGGCGAATCCAAGCCCGGCGACCAGAATGAAAGGCGCCGTGAACGGCGGAACCGGCAGCAGCCTGCGCAGTGCCACCCGGACCACGCCCGTGAGCACTCCCCCCGCAAACACCACCGCCAGCACGACGCCGCCGGGCTGGTAGAAGAGCGCGAAAGCGAGGCCCAGCAGGCCGCCGTTGAATCCACCCTCGCCGTCGAAATACGCTTTACCGGGATACTCCAGCGCCCGGGCGCACAAAGTCGAGCCCAGCGCACCCGCCAGGCACGCCGCGAGGGCCGCCGGAGACTGCCACAGGATCAGGGCGACAAAGACGCACCCGGTGCGGACGGATGGCTGAAACAGCATCTGTCCGCAGCCGCGAAGAAACGGCAGGACCCCGGCATCGACCGCACTCGTCCGCCCCTCCCGAAAGACTCGGAATACCTGGTTCACCAGCGACGCCTTGCCGTGTTGATCGGGTCCCGCTCCCGGACTGCTAATGAACGGTCCGCAACTTGCCTTTGAGACAGTCGATGCCCCGGCCGAGTCCCTCCAGAGTCAGCGGAAACATGCGCTGCTCCATGATTTCCCGGACCATGGTGATGGACTGGAAGTGGTCCCAGTTTTGTCGGGGAACGGGATTAAGCCAGATGGCGCGGGAATAGGTGGACAGCAAGCGCTGCGCCCAAACCTCGCCGGGCTCTTCGTTCCAGTATTCCACGCTTCCGCCGGGCATGCTGATCTCGTGCGGACTCATGCTCGCGTCTCCCACGATAATGAGCTTGTAGTCCTTACCGTAAGTACGCACCACCTCGATCAGGGACACGCGCTCATCGTGGCGGCGACGGTTGTCCTTCCAGATGTAGTCATAGAGAAAGTTGTGAAAGTAGAAGTACTCCAGGTGCTTGAACTCCGTCCGCGCGGCCGAGAACAATTCCTCGCAGGTCCTGACATATGGATACATGGAGCCCCCCACATCCAGGAACAACAGCACCTTGACGGCGTTGTGGCGCTCGGGCCGCATGCGGATATCCAGCCAACCCGCGTTGCGAGCGGTACTCGATATCGTTCCGGACAGGTCCAGCTCGTCGGCGGCGCCTTCCCGCGCGAAGCGCCGAAGCTTGCGCAGGGCCGTCTGGATGTTCCGCGTGCCCAGCTGAACGGAATCGTCCAGGTTCTGGAACTCGCGCTTGTCCCAGACCTTCACGGCGCGTCGGCTGCGGGACTCCTGCTGTCCGATCCGCACGCCTTCGGGATTGTAGCCGTAGGCGCCGAACGGGGAAGTGCCGGCCGTACCGATCCATTTGCTGCCGCCCTGATGCCGCTTCTCCTGCTCCGCGAGCCGTTTCTTAAGCGTCTCCATGATCCGGTCCCAGCCCCCCAGGGACCGGACCGCCTCCTTGTCCGCGTCGTCGAGGAGCAGCTCAGCCTGCTTGATCAGCCAGTCCTCGGGGACTTCGCCGAAAACTTTTTCGAACAGGTCGAGGCGGCCGTTGAAGTAGGCGCCGAACACGCGGTCGAAGCGGTCCAGGTGGCGCTCGTCCTTTACCAGCGCGCTGCGCGCCAGGTAGTAGAATCTCTCGCTGTCGTATTCAGGCACTCGCCTGGCCAGGGCCTCGAGCAGCATGAGGTACTCGGTTATGGACAGCGGCAGGCCCGCGCGCCGGAGCTGGTGAAGGAACTCAACGAGCATTGCGGCGGTTCAGAAAGACCAGCCGTTCGAACAGGTGCACGTCCTGCTCGTTCTTGAGCAGCGCTCCGTGCAGCGGCGGGATGGCTTCGCGGGGATCGTCGCTGCGCAGGGCATCCGGCGGAATGTCCTCCGCCAACAGAAGCTTGATCCAGTCCAATAGTTCCGAAGTGGAAGGCTTCTTCTTGAGGCCCGGTACTTCGCGCAAATCGAAGAACACCTCCAAAGCATCCCTCAGCAGCTCTTTCTTGAGATCCCGGAAATGTACACCGACGATCCTCTCCATGGTCTCGCGATCCGGAAAACGGATGTAGTGAAAGAAGCAACGGCGCAGGAAAGCATCGGGCAATTCCTTCTCGTTGTTGCTGGTGATGACGACGATGGGCCGGTGCCTGGCCTGAATCTGCTCGCGGGTCTCGTACACGAAGAACTCCATCTGGTCGAGCTCCAGCAACAGGTCGTTGGGGAACTCGATGTCCGCCTTGTCGATCTCGTCGATGAGCAGAACCGGTTGCTCCTCGCTGGCAAAGGCCTCCCAAAGCTTGCCGGGAACGATGTAATTGGCGATGTCGTGAACCCGCCGCTCGCCAAGCTGCGAATCGCGCAGCCGCGCCACCGCGTCGTATTCATACAGGCCCTGTTGCGCCTTGGTGGACGACTTGATGTGCCAGCGAATCAGCGGCTTGCCCAGGGCCTTGGCAATCTCGGATGCCAACTGCGTCTTGCCGGTACCGGGCTCGCCTTTCACCAGTAAGGGACGCTCCAAGGCGACTGCGGCGTTGACCGCCGTCATCAGGTCTTCGGTGGCGATGAAAGTGGCTGTGCCGGTGAATCTGTTCGTCATTGTCTGTGGTGGTGGGAAGTCCAGGGAATGTTGGCACCATTGGTCGCGCGACGCAAACGTGTTGCGGCGTTCGTCGGACAGGAGGTACTTGCTCGCGCAATATGGATAGAATTCGTTGCCCATTCCCTCGACAAAACGGATTTCAATGCGCCGATTCCTGCCGCTACTCGTAGTGATATGCCTCCAGGCCTGCGGTTCGGGGCCGAGGCCCGGTGTGGGCGACGCGATGGCCTGGGACGATCTCCAAGGGTGGACCAGGGACACCCAGGCCTCGGCGTGGGGGGCACTCCTTAGCAGCTGCGGCAGGATTGGAGCGCGCCCCGCCTGGCGCGAGGTGTGCCGCTCGGCCGCCGGGATCGAGCGCCCCACGAACGAGCAAGTGCGGGCATTCTTCGAAAAGCATTTCAGACCCCACCCGGTCTACGGCCAGAAGGGCCACCGCGAAGGCCTGATTACCGGCTACTACGAGCCCCTCCTCCACGGCAGCTTCGAGCGAGGCCCGCGTTACCGGTATCCGATCTATGCCCCGCCCGACGACCTGCTGACCATCGACTTGGGCACGGTCTACCCCGCGCTCGCCGGGCAGCAGCTGCGGGGCCGGTTGCAGGGCCGGACGGTGCTGCCCTACCCCGACCGCGCAGAGCTCGAGGCGCATCCCGGCGAGCTGGCGGGCTCGGAGCTGCTATGGGTCGACGACCCGGTGGACCTGTTCTTTCTGCAGGTACAGGGCTCGGGGCGTGTGCTGCTGCCCGACGGCCGAACCGTGGCCGTACGCTACGCCGACAACAACGGGCGCCCGTATCGCTCCATCGGCAAACGCCTGATTGAGACGGGCCGGATAGACCGCGACCGGGTCAACCTGTTCACTATCCGTAGCTGGCTCCAGCGTCATCCGGACGAAGCGCGGGAGCTGCTCCAGTACAACCCCCGGTACGTGTTCTTCCGGCTAAAGCGCGATGCGCCTGAAAGTCCCGAGGGATCCCTCGGCGTAGCCTTGACGCCTGGACGCAGTCTGGCAGTGGACAAAGACAAGATCCCGCTTGGTGCGCCGGTCTGGCTGCAGACCTCCATGCCGGGACACCCCGATAAACCGCTGAACCGGTTGATGCTGGCGCAGGATACCGGCGGAGCCATCCGCGGGTACAACCGGGCGGATGTGTTTTGGGGCGAGGGGCACGACGCCGAGAGACGGGCCGGCCTGATGAAACAAAAGGGGAGGCTGTTCGTCCTGTTGCCGGTGGGGAAATAGCCGCCTGCGGGGTCTTGCCCGGTGAAGCGCGGCTGAAGCCGCTCCTACAATGCGGCGTCCGGGACATGGCAACCCTCGGATTGTAGGAGCGGCTTCAGCCGCGATTGACGTGCCCGCGCGCGCGGATACCCACCCCGCCTCCGGCACGGCGCCACAGGTCGAAAAGCGCCGCCCCGAAACCAGGCTCCACGGTGGCCCGGTAGGGCGCGTCGTCCGGCAGAAGGTTCATGAGCCGCCGGTGCGCCGCGCCGAGTCGGTGGTACGGCATGGTGGGAAACAGGTGGTGCAGCGCGTGATACCTCAATCCTACCGGGGCCAGCACCGGCGTGAAGGGAGAATCGCCGGCAATATTGACGCTGTCCAACAGCTGCTCCTCGCGCGTCATCGTCCGTCCGGCGTTGGCGTATCGATGAGCAGCGAGTGTGCGGACTGCGTTCAGCAGCAGGATCAGAACCAGCACCGCGTACCATACCCAGACCGCTCGCAGAGGCAGCCGCCCTGTCCACAAGGCGCCGGCTACACCCCACAGGTAAAGCGTGCAAGCCGCCTCCTGGATCCGCCACGCCCGGGGGATAACTTCGGGGAGCTTGCGAACGTAGCGTGGATCGATCGACAGCGAGGACATCCGCCGCAGAACCGGCAGTCGTATGGACCGCCACACCCAGCTCAGCGGCGCGATTACGGCAAACCGGATCACCGCGAGCAGCGGGATCAGCACATGGCTGGCGAGATAGATTGAGATCGCACGCCTCGGGGAACGTCCGAAAGGCAGGTACTCCCCGTCTCCCGGCGTACCGTAGTGGTGCCGGAAATGATGCTCCTGATGAACACCGTCATACAGGAATGACGGGGCCAGCAACGGGATCCCGCAGGCGATATCCCAGGCAATTCTGAAACCGGGCAGCCTATCGCGTCTCAAATGAACAAGCTCATGGGTGAATACGATGGCCCGGTACAAGGCCGCGGCAGCAACCACGGTAAGCAGGGCCGAGATCCAGCCCCCGTGAGCGACGGCCAGCACCAGGCAGGCCCAACCCAGGGCCGCGTTGACCAGGAAGTCCAACCAGTAGATCAGGGGATTCGGTTCAAAAAGGTCGGCCACCTCGGCCCGCAATGCTCCATGGCCGCCGCTGCTGCCCCGGGCATTCATATCGGCCGCCGCATGGCCGCTCGGAGCATCATCCATCGAGGCGCGGGAGCCGGGGCGCAGCTGAGCGGTGGAAGGCGCGCTATTCGATGGAATCGATGGCCTTTTTGAGTTGCTCATGCCGCTCGGGCGCGGAGATTCGTATCTTGGCGCGATCTGCGGTCCGAATGCCGTCATCGACGTTCACGGTCAGGTTTTCAGCGGTGAACGTCATATCCTTCTGGCCGTTCAGGCAACTCGTGACCCGGGCGTCTGTCAGGTTCAGTATGTTGCCGTTTTCCAAGGTGATCTGCTGCGCCGTACCGAACGCGTTCACCGTGCTGTGCCCGTCGCCGAGCAGCCGGCTCTGCCTGTCCGCGAGCATGAACTCGGCGGGACCCGATACAATCTTGCCGCTCTGTATGTCGTAGTGCAGCACCGAGGTGCGGATTACATCACCCTGGGGCGTCTCGAATTTCACCACCCCTCGCGCCACCACCTCGTTCGTGGACTTGTTGTAAGTCAATTCATCGGCGTATACGCGGTGCCCACCGCGTATCAGCTGTGTGTATCCCTTCAGGTGGACGACGCCCCGCTCGGGGAACGTGATGTCGTCCGCCAGAATCTCCACTTTCTTGCTGGATGTCTCATCTATACCACGCACCGTGGGTTTTACGTCACACGATGCGTCGTCCGGCCCCGGCGCGGCCGGGGCGACGGGGGCCGCGGCCAGTAGAGACAGGGCCAGGACCGCCTGTGCCAGCAGGGCTTTCTTGTGAAATATTGATATCAAGGGCGTTAATAATCCCGCGCGGGCTCGGACACCGCGCCACGGAAACATGGTAGTTGGAGACAGAGCTTTAGATTGGGGTGAAAACCGGCGAATACAACCCTACCCTCGACCAGTATAACGGATAGCCGCCGCCCCTGCATCCGCGGCCTCGGCTTCGGCTTCGGCTTCGCCGCGGCCCCCCGCCCCGGCTACCCGACCACCGTTCCCTCGTCCGGCGGCACGCCGACGTGCTTCTCATGTTCTCGAACGGCGATGTACACGCCGCTGCCGATGATAACCGCCATTCCCAGCCAGGTAACGGCATCCGGAAAGTCACCGAAACCGAGGTAACCCACGATCGTGGCCATCACGATCTCGCCGTAACCGAAAGGCGCAAGAACCGATGCCTCCGCATGGTCGAACGCCTTTATGAGCAGGAAGTGACCGGCGGCGGCGATGGCACCGATGGCGACCATGGCGGCAAAATCCATCTTCAGGGGTGCTACCCAGTGCCAGGGCACATAGAAAGACAGCACCACCATACCCAGCACCGAGGTGTAGAACAGGGTCACCAGCGGAGGCGCCGTCCCCGACAGGCGGCGGGTGGCGAGTATGTAACAGGCATGGCAAAAACCGGCTCCCAGAGCCGCAAATGACGCGAGCTGTAGTGCCCCTCCGCCCGGTCGCAGCATGATGCACACGCCGATGAACCCGACCACGACCGCCGACCAGCGCCTGACGCCCACGTGCTCCCCGAGCAATACCGGAGAAAGACAGGTTACCAGCAACGGAGAGACGAACAGCAACGTCAAAGCGTCCGGGATCGCCAGCCGCTTCAACGACCAGAAGAAGCATCCGGTGGCCACCAGCAGGAAACCTCCCCGGAGTATCTGGAGTACCGGCTGCTGCACCCGAAGGACGTCAGACCGGTAGCGTATGAGCATGACCGGCAGTATGAACATGAAGTGAAAGAAGAACCTCCCCCAAACGATCTGGCCAATCGGATAGTGGCGCGCGAGATGTTTCGCCAGTCCGTCCATCAACGGAACGATGGATACCCCGAGGAGCATCAACGCGATGCCCGAACGAGGCGATTGCTGCGTGGCCAGAGCCTACCCCCTGTTCAGTATTCTTGTGTGTGCGCTTCCTTCAGTCCATCCGGACGCCGTCCCAGATAATCCATCCCGTGACGATGTACTTGGTGCTGGTTTTGCTGACTATACCGCGATGCATGTGGGTGAAATACGCCGGCCACATCACCAGTCTCCCTTCCCTGGCCTCACAGTCGAACTCCTGCTCGCTGAAATGGGTTCCGCCGTCGGGGACGTCATTCAGATACATCATCCACGCCAGGACTCGCATCATGTTCGCGGGACTTCCGGCTTCGCAATGCAGCGCGTAGTACCCTTCGCCGGGTTTGTACCTCTGCAGGACGTAACTATTGTCAACGATCAGCCTGGAGAAGGTCCGGAAAATATGCGGCCGTTGCCCGGCGTACTCCGCCCCACCCTCCCGCAGGGACTTCTCGATGATTCTTTCGGGCGTCTCCTGGAGATGAAACCATCTTGGTATGTCCGTAGAGGCCTTTGACTTCGCGCTCAGAGTCTGTGATCCGATGCGACCGGCCTGCTGGGCGCCGGTGTTCTCTTCAAACCAGTCGATTAGGCTCCTGCATTCCTCCGGCGTCAGGGCGTTGTCCGTTATCTGTATGTGTTTCATCAGTTGCCGACATGGAACGATACGGTTGAATCGGCCGCATTATAGGCCGTTTTCGAGGCTTACGACAGGCGGTAGCCGTCACTCTGCCACAGAGAAAACCGACATGCACTACACGGCGGGACGAGGACGCACAGCTTCCTCAGTATCGACTCGTTAAGTCCTAATTAAGCAAGGACACACTTGGGAACCCGGCCGGTGACGATTCGTGTCATCGTTGATATAATGCCGCGCGTTCCTGTCGCATGATCCTGCGCAACCGTGGTGGGGCGATTTGCGGGGATTCACGATCACGTTTTGCTTATCCGGGCATCCATTCAAATGACTACTATTCGTATTCCCAATCTGGTCCGGCTGCTGGTTATGCTTGGCCTTGCCTTGTGGCTCACTGCCTGCGGGGGCAACAGGACCTACAGTTCCATCGAGCCCGGTTACCAGTCGGCGCGCTCGCGCGGTAACCTGGAACTGCCCCCAGATCTGGTCAACACATCGAACGACACACTGGCACAAAACAGCCAGGAAACTCAGAAGCAAGAGAAAGAAAAGGTCCTGCCTCCGACCGAGAACATACACATCACCCGCAACGACAAAGAAGGCTGGTTGGAGGTGGACGAGCCCGCCGACAAGGTATGGCAGCAACTGGTCGGTCACTGGGGCGCCCTGGGCGTCGACCTGGTGGTCAGCAATCCCAAATCCGGCATTATGGAGACGGACTGGGTGAAGCCCCCCAGTGCCCCTAAGGACAAACAAGGGGTCACGGCGGGCATGTTCGATAAGTTCATGGGCCGCCTGGTAGACGCTCCCACGTCGTTGGACAAGTACACGATGCGTCTCGAGCGGAAAGGCCCATCGCGGACCCGCGTCTACATCACCCAGAAAGGCATCAAGAAGATTCAGACTGAGAAAGGTGGTTTCGCGACGTTCGAGAACTGGACGTGGGTGGCGACCGACGAAGATCCAAACAAAGTCAGGTTGGCTCTCGCATCCATAGAATACGGACTGGAAAACAGTCGGGGCGGCGGCGATACCGCCCAAACCGGTGCACCTACTACCGCGTCACAACGGTCTGCGAACCCGCCGGTAAAGATCGACCGCTCGGGAGATCTCGAGCACAAATCCGGGCCAACGTCGTTGACACGCTGAG
The DNA here is from genome assembly GCA_963731035.1 of uncultured Gammaproteobacteria bacterium. Classification (GTDB taxonomy): domain Bacteria; phylum Pseudomonadota; class Gammaproteobacteria; order Arenicellales; family JAANXG01; genus JAANXG01. Next base: position 219,532 of record CAVSUY010000022.1, read on the forward strand.
TTCCCTTCCGGCAAGGCGCGACCGGACGGGGGATCCGCTCCACCCCGGCCTCCCGCTGCGGCGGGAGGCCGGGGGCGCTATTCAATGTATCTTGGCAACGTCGCCCAGCGTGCCCTGGATCTGGTTCATGGTCAGGTGTCGATCGACGGATACACCGTCGAAGGCGCAGGTGAGATCGTCAACCTGGGGTTCCTCGTCCGAAAAGAGCGCAATGCTGGTGACGTAGGTATAGCGCGAAGGAAACCCGCCGCCATCGTTCCCGAACGGTCCCGCGACCTCCACCCCCCGCGCAGCGAAAGCACTGTCCGGATTCACGTCCAGCGGTTTCCCAGGATCCAGTGCCGCATACACGCCCAGTCGGGTGTTCCCGGTTGTGAACGTGGCGGGATGGATTTCCCGAGCCAGAGGATTGCCGTCCCGGGTGCGGTCGAGTCCAAAGCTGCAATACGGCTTCCACAGGTTCACCTCATTCCAGTGCCGGGCCTTTCCGTTTTGAATGTATACGCGTGCGGCACCCGGCGAAAGCTCCAGGGTCTGTGTGAGCTCGATGGTGGAACCCTCAGACGGACGGTATCCGGACGACTGGTAGACGCCTGTGGTGGCGCATCCCGTCACGGACGCGGCGGTCAGACCTGCAGCAACAAGCAACGACGGCTTCAGCTTCATCGGTATTCTCGAGTCGAAACAGTGAAATAGTGTAACGGACACGATGTATGACCGGTTAACGGAATGGAAGGTTCCGCCTCAGTTCTTGTATGCCTCAACCGACCAGCCGAGCATTGCGCCGCCCTCTCCACGAAATGCCTGCATGTCGACGCCCGACAGGCCCGAACCGATCAACAGGTGTTCCATCATCTCGAAGTCATCGTCGTTCCTGGCGGCCGCGACCATGTCCAGCAAGCGGCGCTGATTGGCCGCGACCCTGAACTGGGCTTCATCCAGCCACCGCAGCAACTCCACCGCGGTGGCCCGGTCGGCGGCCGAGAGGATTTCCTGAATGTACCGCCCGGGACCGACCAGCATTCCAGGGTTGGGACGTGTTCGCGCGGCTTGCTCGATGCGCTCCATGGCCTCGTCCAGGGCCCGGCGCTTCCTGGCGACCTTCGGACTGCGGAGCGCTTCCGCCGCTACTCTTCCCTTTGCCACGTCGGCCATGGAGCGAAGAAGATTTCTCGCCCGCAAGTACAACTTGACATCATTGAGGACAAAGTGCAGTTGATCGAGTTCCTCCCGCGTGGCGCGCAGAAGTATGGAATCCCGATGATGCACGATCATGGCTGCACGGCCCGATGGCTTCAGGACCCGTGCAAGCTCGGGTATGGAGCGGGAGAGGTTACTGTACTCTATACCGAATTGACTGCAGGCCATGTCGATGCTGTCGCTGTCGACTGGCAGCGACTCGGCGGAAACGTGGCTCTGAAACTTGATTCGACTCAATTTTCCCGGCCAGCGACGGATCCTTGACCTGCCTCGAGGGATCGATATCCGCGAGGTCCACGCCAAGAATCTCGAAGTGCGCAGACCGCTGGTCCGATGACTCCAGAGCAAGCAAGGCGATGGCTCCGTTGCCGGTAGCGATATCCAGTATGCGGCTTTCGCTTTCCAGTGTCTCGAAGCGGGACTTCCAGAAGTCCGCAATGGCGCCCTGGTAGTTGCCTCCGGACACCTGACTGAAGGAATGGATGTTGCCGTACGCCCAATACCGGTCCCACTGCTCGAGCCGGCGTGCGCTTTCACCCGTGCGCGCCCCTCTGCCCCGCTCATCCATTGCGCCGCACCCGCTTCGGTACCAACCTCCCCGTCCGTGCCAGCGTCACGAGACCTCGAACGTGTCGTCGCGCTGGTCGTCGGACGCGGATCCTTCGAGCTCGGCGGTCAACGGACCGAGGTGCCCGCCGTAGACCCGCCATCGTCCGATGGAATCGGCGTAGATGGGTTGCCTCACCTGCACCAGGCTTGCAGTGGATATGGCCCGCCTGTTGGTATGAAAATCCAGCACCGCCGGATCCCATTCCAGGCCGCAGTGGGACAGCAGCGCCTTCATGCTGTTCTCCGGGTCCGCGACGATATCTTCGTAGCGGATTTCCAGCAGGATTTCCTGCGGCAGGACGCGCCGCCAGTGCGACATGAGATGTGCGTAGGCGGTGTAGAAACGGCCCAGCTCCCGAAGGTCATAGCTGTAAAGTTGATCGCCTTCGAACAGGTGCGTAAAGCACGATACGCAAGTATCCAGAGGCTCGCGGTACACGTGAATCACACGCACGTCCGCGAGCATCCCCGCGACCAAGCCGAGATGTCTGAAATTGTTCGGCATCTTGTCTACGACCCGGGCGACGTCCGGCGCCGTCTCCGCCAGGCGGGTGCTATAGCGCTGGCCCATCTGTTTCCATTCGTCGGCGGTCATCGCCTCGACCCATTCCGGGTACGGGGCTCGACGAAAGCGGCTGCTTGAATCGACCAGCCTGTCCAGGTCGAAGCGCTCTCCGGCGCCGTGCACGCCGGGATGACTCGCGAGTATGTTCTCGACCAAGGTCGTCCCGGACCGAGGCATGCCCACGACGAGCACCGGTGCCGGCCCATCCCCGGCGTATCCGCTGCGAACGATACGATCGATCAGTGACTCCGGGAAAGTCCCGGCCAAACGGGAGAACCCGGCCTCATCGCTCTCTACGTCATACTGGAACTGCGATCTCCTGGCCCGGGCACCCGCAGCGTAGTGTTCGAACGAGCGGTCGAAATCCTCACCGATATCGGCGTTCGCCTTGCCGGCCGCGTAGTGCAGCCACGCCAGGTCGTTCGCGCCGAGGCCGCGGCGTGTCAGCAACTCCTCGATCTTGGCCAACTCCGGATCCCCGGTTTCGAATCGTTTGACCTCGGACAGACGGTAGTAAAGCTCCGTCTGGTCCGGGTCGATCTCGATCGCTTGCCGATAGGATTGCAGGGCTTCGTCCGAACGGCCCAGAACTGCGAGGGTGACGCCCAGGTTTCGGTGCGCCGCCGCGGAATCCGGTTGCAGCTCCACCGCTTCTCGATGAAACGCCTCGGCCTCGTCGAGACGACCCTCGTCCATCAAGGTATCACCCAGGTTGTGAAGGATCGAAGGAGACGCTGGTTTGAGCTCTCTTGCCCGCCTGAACGCTTCGCCCGCTTCCACGAGCCGTCCCTGTGCACGCAGTGCAATTCCGAGATTGTTGTGGAGATCCGCCGAGTCCGGATTCGTCTCCAAGGCCGAGCGATAGCATTTTTCAGCTTCTTCGACGCGCTGCTGCGTCATCAGGAACGTGCCCAGGTTGCTCAGGATATCCGGCGCCCGGGGCTTGATCTCCAAGGCACGCCTGTAGGACTTCTCGGCCTCTTCGAAAGAACCGCGTGCTGCAAGGGCCGACGCCAGGTTGCTGTAGAGCTCCGCGAAATCGGGCGACATCTGGAGAGCACGCCGGTAGGAAGAGATCGCTTCATCGAGGCGACCCTGGGCCTTATACAGGTTGCCGAGGTAGTTGTGGGCGTCGGCGATATCCGGCCGGATCTCCAGGACTTTTCGGAAAGCGCTTTCCGCCTTCGCGTAGCTTCCCATCGCAGAAAAGCTCAGACCCAGGTTGAAGTAGGCTTCCAGGAACCCCGGCTTGATCACGACCGCTCGGCCGTGCGACTCGGCGGACTCGGCGTGCCTGCCCAGGTCCCGCAGGATATTGCCCAGATTGTTGTGAGCCTCGGCGTTCCCGGGCTCCACACGCAGGGCACGGCGGTAGTCCTCGGCAGCCTCCTCGAGTCTGCCCAAGGCGTGGCAGGAAGCGGCGGACATCGTCCAGCCGAACCCCAGGTGTGGCCAGGATCGTATGAACTGTCTGGCTCCGGCGAGAGATTCCTCGAAATGCCCGCCCCGGAACAAGGTGATCAGATTTTCCACGTCGGCCTTTTCCGGCTCCTGCACAGAGGCCTGATCAACATCGCGAGCGGCTTTGTCCTGAGGCGGGTGGGGTTTTCGATCTTCGCGCTTGACCATGTCTGTAACGGGAGTGATGAATCGGTTTCGGGATTCCGGCAGCCTGTTGTTGAAAGATCCATGCAGGCGGCACCATTATATCTCCAGGCGGTTGGGAGCAGGCGGGATCGCAACCGGCCCACGTTCGCATAAAAAAAAGGCGCCCTCGCGGGCGCCTTTTCAAATTTCCTGGGTACGAGGTACTTTCTTAGAAGTACTTGATCATACCCGTGGAAACAATGGTGCTCTCGGGGTCGGCTGCTCCGCCCCCAACCTTACGCTTGTTGTGCTCGGCCTCGATGTACAGATGAGTGCCACTGCCCAGATCCTTGGCGAGCTGCAGGAAGAACGAGTCCAGATCACCTTCGCTGTCGTTCTTGCCGTGCCCATAGCCCAACATGCCGGACAGACCACCGCCGAAGCTGTAGTCGGCATGCAGATCGATGGTCTGAGGCTTGTCCTGAGGCTGGCCGGCCGGGAGGTCACGATCCAGTTCCATGAAGGTACCACCCAGGTACAAGGCATCCGTCACGGCGAAGCGGGCACCGATGCCCCACAGCTTCGGCTGAGGAAGATTGCCAGGGTTGTTCTCGGTATAGTAGGCGGCATTGATGGTGACACCGCCGAAGGTCGCAGCACCGGCCACCGTGATGGCGTCCAGGGTGTTGGTGTTGTCCACAGGGTTGCCGTTAGCATCATTGACGTGCACATTACCGCCCGAACCGCCGATGTTGTTGTTCGGCGGCGCGAAGATGCCCTGCACCGAGAACGTGAACGGATCGCTGCCGTAGCCGCCGGAACCATAGGTATAGTCCAAGGCGTCGGAAACACGCAGGCCGTAGCCGTCGTAGTTCAGGTGGCGGGTCTGCTCATACCAGGTCGATCCACCGAAACCGAAAGAACGGACGGTGTTGTAGCCCAGGTACGAATACAGCTCGCCCCACTGGTTACCGGCCTTGATGTCGCCGAAGTTACCCTTCAACTCGACATAGGCGAGGCGCTTGTCCCAGTGCGAGGTGTCCTCAGTTGGAGCGCCGCGGTTGTAGGCCGAAGTGCCCATGCCGATCTCGATCCGGTAGCCGGCGCTCAGGCCGTTGCCCAGATCTTGCATACCCTTGAATCCGAAGCGCGAGTTCGCCTGGTCGCCCATCTGGAAGGAGCTCTCGCTGCTGTCCTTGGGGTTGGTGTTCGGCAGGAAAATGTTGGAACCATTGCCGCCGTTCTTCACGTGGGAATAGTCCATGCTGATGTTGACGAAACCATATACTTCATTGGTCCCGTCCTGCCCCACGGTCACCGCCTGAGCCGGAACAGACGCCCCGTAGGCGCCGGCAACAGCTAAAGCAATCGCAGTTTTCTTAAACATAGTTCACTGACCCTTGATCATTTGTGTGAATTATTTGTCGCTTACTAACGAAAGCAACCCTCGCACACCCCGGCAACGAACCCGCTGTTGCCGGGCCGCAACAATTGTTGCTTTTCCAGCGCAACGCGTTTATAGCACAAATACTTTCCCCATGCAATAACAAAGCAAAGCGATTTTTTCATATAAATCAGTGATTTAAGGGCCGCCTCGATATCCATCGACGAGCGGGTTCACCACTCACCGAAGTTCCCATGCAAACGACTTTCAGACACCCCGACGGGGCCTTGTTGGTCGCTCACCACATGGCAGTGTAAGCTCGCGGCAGCCTTGCTTCGGCCGAACCGCCGACGGAACCGCGAGGCCCGCGAATTTCCGCATGGGGGGCATCTACGGTGGGAAAACGTGGAAAATGGCGCACCTTGGCCACGGCTGCGCGGTCGACGGCCGCGACACTCCCCACTGACAAGAGGTACTCATGGGTCGGAAAGGTTCAGTACAGGATCCCGCGCGGCTGTGGCAGGCGGCGGTAGCAGCTTACGAGCGCGACGATCCGGCCAAGGCGAGACGCAGCCTGAAGCCGTTGCTCGATCACCCCGCGGCCGACGGCGTGACATTTCTGCTGGCCGGTCTGGTCGAGGCGCGGCTCCGGGACTGGCGACGCGCGGAGAAATTTCTCCGCAAAGCGCTTCAGACCGTGCCCGAGCGGATCGAAGGCTGGGTCACCCTGGGTAACACGCTGCATGCGCTGGGTCGCCCGGAGGAAGCCGCTGAAGCGTTCAGGGAGGCCGCCACCCGCAATCCGACCGACCCGCAGGGCTGGAACAATCTCGCCGTGGTGAACGAAGACATGGGTCGGCTGCGGGACGCGCTGGACTACTACGAACGCGCCCTCGAAGCCGCATCGGACTTCCCCCAGGCCCTGCACGGTCGCGCCACGGTGCTGGGCCAGCTGCGTCGCTTCGACGAGGCGAGACAGGCGTATGAGAAGCTGCTGCGTCACTTCCCGGACGACAAGACGCTGATGTTGGAGTACGCCGAGTTTATGGAACAGGCCAACCGGCCGGATGAAGCGGCCCGATACCTGCCCGGTCCCGGGTCACTCCGGGACAAGCATGCCGACGCTCGCGCAGAATACCTCAGGGCACAGCTCCTGATACGCAAGGGCGAATTGGAACCGGCGCTACGGAGCCTGGAGGAGGCCCGCCGGCGGACCGGCATGGACTTCCTTTCTTACCGCGAAGGAACGATTCTGGATCGCCTCGGGCGATACCCGGAAGCCATGGCGGCGTTCGAGCGCGCCAACGAGGCGCGCGCCCGACAGAAAGATTATGAGCGCCTGCTGGCACAGCCCGTCACCGAATATCTGCAGCACAAGCTGGACACCGGGATCACGAGGCCCGACGCACAAGACCATGAGGAAGGAACGGCAGCCGGCGCCCGCTTGACTTTCGTGACGGGACTGCCGCGCTCGGGCACTACCCTGTTGGACCGGATGCTGAATGCTCATCCGGGCATACAGGTTCTGGAGGAGCTGGAAGGACTGCGTATGGCGGAGGCGGCGTTCGCCGAAGGAGCCGGCCCCGAGGAAGCCCGGCGCATCTACTGGGACTTCGTCGAACGGCACGTTGCCTTGGAAGCCGGAGCAATGATCGTCGACAAGAACCCGCTCCACGTGATGCACCTGGACATACTGCCGAAACTCTTTCCCGAAGCCCGTGTCGTCTTCGTGCTCAGACATCCCTATGACGCCGCCCTGAGCTGCTTCATGCAGGACTTCAATCCCGGACCGGTCACCGCCCGCTTCCTCGACCTGGAGTCCACGGCCGTGCTTTGCTCCCAGTTCCTCGAACTCATGCTGCAGTACGAGCGCGCCGTCCCGGACACGGTAATTCGCATCCAATACGAAAACCTGGTCCAGGACTTCCGCGAGGAGGTGGCAGGACTGCTCCAGACTATCGGTCTGCAATGGCACGAAGCGATCGAGGACTATTCCGACATCGCCGCGAAGTCGTCGCCCATCATGACGGCCAGCTACGAGCAGGTCACCCGCGGGCTGTACCGCAGCTCCGTTGAGCGGTGGAAGCACTACCGGGAATGGCTGGCTCCATTCGAGGACAACCTCGGCGCCCTGCTTGCGGAGTTCGGATATACGCCTTGACCGGACTGCAATTGATATGAGTTCCCGCAACGGTTAACCTCCCGGTGATTCCAATATTTCCGGAGCTCAAGCTCTTGAACCGCCTTTCCGACACGACACGATCAAGGCGCCGGCAGGCATGTATCAGCGTCAGGATCGCACCGGCGCTTGTCCTGATGCTGCCGGTGCTCGTGGCTCTGTTCATACCGGCCGCCGTGTCGCTTGCCGACCCTCGCGCCGGCTGTGCCGGTTGGAAATCCGGGCGGTCTCGACGGCATTCCGGTGTGCCACGGCTTCGGCTGCCGCTACAAGGACGTCGTGTCGATATCGGCGCGCGAATGGAACGAGATCAAAGCGTTCTTCCAGCCGCCGGCGACTTCGCCGGAAGCGGAGCGCCAGCAGATCAGAAAGGCGGCCGGCTGGTTCGAAGTAATCATGGGCCACCACACGCCGATTAATCTGGACCAACCCAAAGACAACTATCCCGGCCGCTTCAAAAGCGCCGCTGAGCAGCGGACCGGGACCGGCGGGGACGCCGGCAAAATCGGTCAGTTGGACTGCGTCGACGACTCGTTGAATATGACGACCTACCTCACTTTGATGGACAAAGCGGGCCTGTTCAAATTTCACAAGGCAGTGGAACGCGCCTACCGGCGCTCTGCCGTGGACCAGCACTTCGCGGGACAGATCGAGGAAATCGGCACCGGCAAGCGCTGGGCGGTGGATTCGTGGTTCTACGGCTACGGCAGCCTGCCGGTCGTGGAAGCCGTCAAGGAATGGAGCGACGTCCCATTTCTGTTCGGGACCTCGTGGTAGCCGAAAGGCCCACGCTGGCGGTATTCGGGGCGAAGTCGGACGACGAGCTCCCCGGCTTGTCCGACGTCCGGGACATGGTGGAAATCGAGTTCGCGACCGCGGAGGAGGAGTTGGCACGCGTCCTCGAACACGCCCACATCCTGCTCGGCTGGGACTTTCGCGCCGGCGCGCTCGAGCGTGTCTGGTCCCATGCCCGCCGGCTGGAATGGGTGCATTGGGCGGGAGCGGGGGTGGATGCCGTCCTGTTTCCCGGGCTCCGCGACAGCAACGTGATACTTACCAACGCCCGCGGGATCTTCGACTGGGCTATTGCCGAATACGTGCTGGGCCTCGTCCTCTGCCTGGCGAAGGGATTTCCGAGAACCGTGCTCTTGCAGCGGGAGAAGCGGTGGGACTTCCGGCATGCGGAATCCATAAGAGGCAGGGCTGCCCTGCTGGTAGGGGCCGGCAACATCGGCAGCGCCATCGGCCAGTTGCTTCGGAGCGCCGGCATGCAGGTGATCGGCGTCGCTCGCAGCGCCCGCGACGACGACCCGGTGTTCGGGGAGGTCCACGCCCTGGCGGCGCTCGATTCCCTGCTGGAGAGCGCGGACTACGTGGTCAACGTCACGCCGTCGACGCTCGCCACCCGGGGTTTGTTCTCAGCGCAGCGCCTGCGCCTTCTAAAGCCGGATGCAAGGTTCATCAACGTGGGCCGCGGGGACGCCGTGGACGAAAACGCACTGGCGGCTTTCTTGTCCGCCGGACGGATTGCAGGAGCGGCCTTGGATGTATTTGCCGATGAACCCCTTCCGGACAGCAGTCCATTGTGGGAGCTCGACAACCTGATCGTCTCTCCCCATATGTCCGGAGACGTGAAGGGTTCCGATGCCGCGTTGATAGCGCAGTTCGCCGACAACCTGGGCCGATTTCTTCGAGGCGAGCCGCTCGAGAACGTGGTGGACAAGCGAAAGGGTTATTGAATCGCGACTGAAGTCGCTCCTACAAGCCGGGGATCTGTAGCGACGGTGAACCTACGGATTGTAGGAGCGACTTCAGTCGCGATTCGATTGCGCTACAAGTCCTTGCACAGGCGCAGGGAGTCGTACATCGCCGCGTGTATGTTGCGGCTCGCCACGGCGTCCCCGACGCGGTACAGATGGAACCGTCCGTCCGGGTTCGAGTCCGGTGTCGCGAGTCGCCCGGCCAGCATGCCGTCGAGGTCCACCTCCCCGCGGTTCACCGCCATGTCCTTCAGCTCGAAATACAGGTCGTCGACCGGAAGCGTACCGTGCTCCACGACCACCTGGTCCACTGTCCTGTCCTCCACGCCGTCGGTGAATTCGCTGTACAGCCTCGCCTTGATGCGACCCTCACTGGGCTCGACCGCCACCAGTCGAAGGTTCGGTGACATCTTCACCCCGTTCTCCTGGAAAGTCTTCAAGTAGGCGGGGATATTCGTACCCCCGACTTCCTGGCCGATCATCCGGTCCGGCGTGACGATCTCAACCCGGCTGCCGGCGTGGACCAGGAATTCCGCGCAGGACAAGCCCTGGTGCTGTCCGTTGTCATCGAACAGCAGCACCTCCTTCGCCGGCGGAACCTGGCCGCCGAGAATGTCCCAGGTCGTCGTCACGAGTTCCGGTCCGTGCTCCAGGAACGTAATGTTGGGCACGCCGCCCGTAGCGACGACAACGACATCGGGCTCGCACTCCAGAATATCGTCGGTCTCCACCAGCCGATTGAGCACCAGCTCCACGCCTGCTTCCTCCACCTCCCCGGCGAGCCATTCCGTGATACCGATGATTTCCCGACGCCGATCCACTTTTGAGGCCAGCAGGATCTGCCCGCCGGGGCGCGCCGAGGCTTCGAACAAGGTCACGTGATGGCCACGCTGGCCGCAAACCCGCGCCGCCTCCAGCCCCGCCGGCCCGGCACCCACCACGACGACCCGGCGCGCCTGTTCCGCCCGCCGGATGACATGCGGTAGAACACTCTCGCGCCCGGTGGCGGGATTGTGGCTGCAAACCGCGTCCCCTGGCTCGTACAACCGGTCTATGCAGTATCCCATGCCGACACAGGGCCGAATCCGCGCTTCCTGGCCCGCCTCGATCTTGCGGGCGATATGGGGATCCGCCATGTGAGCACGCGTCATACCGACCAGGTCCATGGCACCGCTGGCGATTGCGTGGCGGGCCGTGGCGACGTCGTTGATGCGGGCCGAATGCAGCACCGGAATGCCCAGGGTGTCCTTGATTGTCCTGGTGAACTCGAGATTGGGTCCGCTCGGCGTTCCCATGTTGGGAATGACTTCCGACAATCCCTTGTCGGTGTCGATATGGCCACGGATGACGTTGATGAAGTCGATGGTGCCGGTGTCAACAAGTCGGCGCGCGATCTCCAGGCCTTCATCGAATTGAAGTCCGTCGTGCAAGGCCTCGTCCAGCACCATGCGCAGACCGACGATATAGTCGACGCCCACCTGCCGGCGCACCTCTTCCAGCACTTCCAGACTGAAGCGCATGCGGTTCTCCAGGCTGCCGCCGTAGAGATCCGACCGCCGATTCATGCGTTTTGCCCAGAACGAATCGAACAAGTGACCGTAGGACTCGATCTCGATTCCGTCCAAGCCGCCGTCCTTGCACCGGCGCGCGCCCTGTCCATAGGATTTTACGGCCCGCGCGATATCGAAATCCTCCATGATCTTGGGGAAGGAACGGTGTGCCGGCTCGCGCACGCAGGACGGCCACAAGGTGGGGAACCAGGGGTCCGCATACGACGAAGTGCGGCGTCCCAGATGCGTGATCTGGCACATGACAGCCGCGCCGTGGCTGTGAACCCGCTCCGCGAGCTGTTGAAAGTAAGGAATGATCTCATCGCCTCCGACATCCAGATTGCCGAACGCCGGCGCGCAGTCGCGTGCCACCAGGGCCGAGCCACCGAACATGGTCAGCCCGAGGCCGCCTCTTGCCTTCTCTTCCTGGTAAAGCTGATAGCGCTCGGAGGGAAAGCCGTCGTCGCTGTAGTTAGGTTCGTGGGAGGCGCTGAAGATGCGGTTCTTCAAATGCAGGTGCTTCAGCGCAAAGGGCTGCAATAGGGGATCGTTCTTCATATGCTCGTATCCGGGTGCATGGTGGCCGCAGCGTATCCGGCATCCGGCCTGGATTGCGCGATTGGATCTATTTTCGATCGCCGCGGGAAATTCTACAGGATGCGGGCCGGCGGTGACTGCTGCCTTGTGCGGCGCGTACCCTGGTGTACCCCCCTAGACGCCCTGGCCCTTCGAGATCCGGCGGCGCGACCGGCGAGCAGAGCTCTGTTGCAGCATAGGAGCACCCGTAATCTGGGCCTTCAGTCCTTCGCTGACGGTTCCCAAGCGCTGGACAACCGTCTCTACGTCGGGGCGCGACAAATCGCCCCCCTCCTCCAAGGCCAGACGCATGGCCCGCACGTGCTCGGGCGTGGTGCCACAGCAGCCGCCGATGATGGTGGCGCCGGCGGCATAGGCCAGGCGTGCATACTCGGCCATCAACTCGGGCGTTCCGTTGTAGACGATCTTACCTTCGACGTACTTGGGTATGCCACAGTTGGCCTTGGCCACCAGTACGGGCTCGTGGGCGGTCTTGTCGCGCTCCTGGCTCATCTTCAGGATCGCGGTGACGACCTCCGCTGCGCCGATGCCGCAATTCGTCCCGCAGGCCACCGGCACCGGGTTCAGCGAAGACTGCATGGCAATGATCTCCTGGGCAGAGACGCCCATCATTGTGCGACCGTTGGTGTCGATGCTGAAACAGGTGACTATGGGCAGTCCCGTCTCCGCGGCGCCCTGCACCGCGGCCCGCACTTCCTCCTTGGAGGACATCGTTTCAATCCACAACACATCGACACCGCCTTCCTTGAGCGCCCGCGCCTGCTCGGCAAAGGCGGATACTGCGTGTTCGTAGCTCAGGGTTCCCACCGGCTGCAGGATTTCTCCCGTAGGCCCTATGGATCCAGCGGCCACGACGGTTCGTCCCGAGGCGTCGATGACGCGCCTCAGTATCTGCGCAGCCTGCTTGTTGAGCTCTTCGACCCGATCCTGGGCCTGGTGCAGCGACAGCCGGTAGCGGGTGCCACCGAAGGAATTGGTGAGGATGATGTCGGAGCCCGCCTCGACGAAGCTCCGGTAGTGGGCTTCCACCCGCTCGGGATAGTCGACGTTCCATAGCTCCGGCGCGTCACCGCTTTGCAGGCCCATCTCGAACAGGCTGGTGCCGGTTGCACCATCGGCCAGCAGCCACGGCCTGGTTTCCAGAAGCTCGCGTAGAATATCACTCATATGAGCTCGCCTTGTATCCGCACTTGAAACGTAAATCAAGCCCTTCTTTGAGAAGACAGCCTGGTTCCTCCCGCGGGCTGACTGTCTGCGAGCTGGACTCCGGGTTGGTGGGTAGCATTGGCCACAACCGCATACCCAAGGACAGGGCCTGAACCAAGGGTCCCCTCTCCCTGAGGGTGAGGTCGGGGTGAGAGGGGAGCGGAATGCCAAGGTCTACTGCGTTCGTGCTTGGTTGGCAGTTGATCGGACCACGGAAAGCATGGCTTGGGGGAGGCGGTCGTCGACACGCTGTAAATACATCCTTGTACGCTCGCCTCCGGCATCCTTGCCTCCAGACGGTCGACGACCCTCTCCCCCAACCCATGTCCAAGCGATGTTACCCTCCGATAAATACCCAGGAGAACCACAGGGGAACCCACCCGACCGAAGGGATGGGCGTCAAGAGCATGAAGCGGGGAGGGGTTTCGGCGGGCGTCTGGAGGCAAGGATGCCGGAAGCGAGCCTACAGGGAAGTACTCGCGGCGTCCCGCCGAAACCCCTCCCCGCTTCATGCCCGGCACTCCCGCCGAGGATCTGTACCCCTCCAGTCCACAGCGATTTCCTCTATCCAATCAATACAACCCCGCTGAGCCCGATCCAGGGCTCACTGCTTCGACAAGATCCTCTGAACCTGGAGGGCCCTGTTGTCCTAAAGCGGGGGCGTTGAACAGATCACGGAGCGCATGGGCCGGGGACGGCCGTCGTCGACACGCTGTAAATACTTCCCTGTACGCTCGCTTCCGGCATCCTTGCCTCCAGACGGTCGACGACAGCCGTCCCCGGCCCATGCCTTGGCGTCGCTCCCTTCGTTTGGGGGGAGAACTGTGGTCTGATGAATTGGTGATGGGTTTGGGTTGGTTTGCCCTCGCTCCGGCCCTCTCCCGCCGTGCAGGAAAGGGAGAAGAGGGTTGTGCTGCCCCCCGCCGCCGGGTCTTCCCGGAGACGGGAAGAGAGAACTTGCCTACTTCAGGGCCTTGGTCAGGGCGGGGACGGCTTCGAACAGGTCGGCCACCAGGCCATAGTCGGCAACCTGGAAGATAGGCGCTTCCTCGTCGCTGTTGATGGCGGCGATGACCTTGCTGTCCTTCATCCCCGCGAGGTGCTGAATGGCACCGGATATGCCGACAGCAAGATACAGATCAGGCGCCACCACTTTGCCGGTTTGCCCCACCTGGTAGTCGTTGGGCACGTAGCCGGCGTCCACCGCGGCGCGCGAGGCACCCACCGCGGCGTTGAGGGATGCGGCCAAGTCCTCGATCAGTTGGAAATTCTCCGAGCTGCCGACGCCGCGGCCGCCCGACACCACGATGCGGGCCGAGGTCAGCTCCGGGCGGTCGGACTGCGACAGGTTCTGACCCACGAAACGCGAGCCCTTGCCGGTCCCGGAGGCGCTTATCGTCTCTATGGGGGCACTGCCGCCCTCGGCGGCGGCGTCGAACTTGGTTGTCCGCACGGTCACCACCTTTATCGAATCCGAGGACTGGACCTTGGCCAGGGCGTTACCGGCGTAGATGGGGCGCTCGAACGTGTCTTCCGAGAATACCTCGCTTATGTCGGAGATCTGGGAAACGTCCAGCAGGGCGCCGACCCGAGGCATCACGTTCTTGCCGTAGGTCGTGGCCGCGGCGACGACGTGGCTGTAGTTCTTTGCCATGTCGGAGATCAAGGGCGCCAGGTTTTCCGGCAGATGATGCTCGTAGGCCGGGTCGTCCGCCAGCAGGACGCGCTCCACGCCTTCGACCTTGCCGCAGGCGTCAGCGACCGCCGCGCAGCCGGAACCGGCCACCAGGATCTCGACCGGCCCGCCCATCCGGGCGGCGGCGGTGACGGCGTGCAGGGTGACTTCCAGAAGTCTCGAATTATCGTGCTCGGCAACAACCAGGACCGCCATCAGATCACCTTCGCTTCGTTTCTGAGTTTATCGACCAGCTCTTCGACACTCCCCACCCGTACGCCTTCGGCGCGCGGCGGCGGTTCGCTGACTTGCAGGATCTTCATGCGAGGCTCGAGGTCGAGCCCGAGATCCGAGGCGGCCTTCTTGTCGAGCTGCTTCTTCTTCGCCTTCATGATATTCGGCAGCGAGGCGTGCCGCGGCTCGTTCAGGCGCAGATCCACGGTCACCACAGCGGGCAAATCCAGTTCCACCGTTTCCAGGCCGCCGTCGATCTCGCGGACCACCTTGGCATTGCCGTCGGCAAGCTCGATCCCGGAAGCGAAGGTACCCTGGGGCCAATCCAGCAGCGCCGCCAGACTCTGGCCCGTCTGGTTGCAGTCGTCGTCGATCGCCTGCTTGCCCAGCAGTACGAGCTGCGCCGACTCCTCCTCCACGATCTGCTTGAGAATCTTGGCGACCGCCAAAGGCTCCAGGGTCTGATCGCTCTCGACCAGGATGCCCCGGTCGGCACCCATCGCCAGGGCGGTGCGAATGGTCTCCTCGGACTTGGCCAGGCCGACGGACACCGCCACGATCTCTTCGGCGAAGCCGGCTTCCTTCAGGCGCACCGCCTGCTCGACAGCGATCTCGTCGAAGGGATTCATCGACATCTTGGCGTTGGACAGGTCAACGCCCGAGCCGTCGGGCTTCACGTTGGCGCGGACGTAAGGGTCCAGGACCCGCTTGACACCCACCAGTATCTTCATACTCGACTTCCGATTAGCTGTAATGTACGTGTGTTCGCGAACCGCGGATTCTACCATCCGAAGCCGGTCCGTCGACCGGCCCGGAAACGGGCCAAGGCGGTCGATGGCGGGCGGCGGCGCGGCAGTGTAGCCGGGCACGAGACCCCGGCACAACGTGTTTGCGACCGGGTATGATGAATATGCGTCATGGAGATGGCGCAGGTAAGAACATAGCGGTCGCGAGCCGCGCTGCATCAGGCAAAGGAATATTCAATGATTCGCGCCGTGGCAAGGGGCCGGTCCCGACCGTGCCGCGTGCCGCCCAAAGCCAGAAGCCGGAAGACCTGACATGAGCGATACCGCAACGAAACGTCGACGCAGCGGCGGCCGAGAGGCCCGCCAGCGCAGCCGCAGTGAATCCACCTCCGAGCGGGTTCCCTATATCAGGAGACGGGTACCGGTGTACGAGATCCTCGGCGAGGAGGCTTTGTCTCTGATAGAGGCCAATGCCGACACGATGCTCGAGGAGATCGGTATCGAGTTCCGGGACGATCCGGAGGCTCTGGCCCTGTGGAAGGAGAACGGAGCCGATGTCCAGGGTGAGCGCGTGCGCTTCCCCAGGGGGATGTGCCGTTCGATCATTCAGACCTCGGCGCCCGCTGAATTCACGCAATACGCCAGGAATCCCGCCAACAACGTCCAGATCGGCGGCGACAACCTGGTATTGGTGCCGGGCTATGGACCACCCTTCGTCCGCACCCTGGACGAAGGGCGGCGCTACGCGAGGCTCGAGGACTTCCAGAACTTCGTCAAGCTCGCCTACATGGCCCCCGCCCTTCACCACTCCGGAGGCACCTTGTGCGAGCCGGTGGATGTGCCCGTTCCCAAACGGCACCTGGACATGGTGTACAGCCACATGCGGTACAGCGACAAGTGCTACATGGGCTCGGTTACCGCCTCGGAACGCGCCGAGGATACGATGGAGATGACCCGGATACTGTTCGGCGACGAGTTCATCGATCCCACGACCGGAAAGGAGCGCACCTGCGTGGTGAGCCTGATCAACGCCAACTCGCCGCTCACCTACGACTCCACCATGTTGGGCGCGGCGAAGGTATACGCCCGCTCCAATCAGGGTACCGTCATCTCTCCCTTTATTCTTTCGGGTGCAATGTCTCCGGTGACCATCGCCGGCACCTCGGCCCAGATCCTGGCGGAAGCCATGGCGGGCATGGCGTACGTGCAGTTGGTGCGCCCGGGCGCCCCGGTCGTTTTCGGCACCTTTGCCAGCTCCATCTCCATGCAGTCCGGGGCCCCCACATTCGGCACCCCCGAACCGGCGTTGGTAATCAACGTGGCGGCGTCGCTGGCACGGCGGCTCGGTGTCCCTTTCCGCAGCGGCGGCGGCCTCACGGCTTCCAAGATCGCGGACGCCCAGGCGGGCTACGAGTCCGCAAACACGCTGAACAGCGCGGTCAGCGCCGGGGTGAATTTCATGCTGCATACAGCCGGTTGGCTGGAAGGCGGCCTGGCCATGGGCTACGAGAAATTCATGTTGGACGCTGACCAGGCCGGCATGATCCAGGCGTTCTGCAACGGCGTGGACCTGTCCGACAACGGCCAGGCGATGGATGCGATCCGCGAAGTCGGACCGGGCCAGCATTTCCTTGGCTGCGCCCATACCCAGGCGAACTTCCAATCCGCCTTCTATCGCTCCAATACCGCCGACAACAACAGCTTCGAACAATGGGAATCCGAGGGCGCGCTCGACGCCTCCCAGCGCGCCAACAAGCTGTACAAGAAATGGCTGGCCGAATACCAGCAGCCGGCCATGGACCCGGCCGTTGATGAAGCCTTGCAGGCCTACATGACCCGCCGCAAAGCGGAGCTGCCCGACAGCGGCGAATAAGCAACAACCATCATTCCAGCGACCCGAAAGCGACCCGATGCCTTGCATTCGGGCCGCTTTTCAATTGCGCGGCGGCATGATTCGACCTATATTTCATATCGTTCCTCATTCCATTGGATTGGAGGGGGACCGGCCGCGCACCGTTTCCGCGCCGCACAGAGAGGCACGTTCCACCTTATGTCCAGTTCCGCAGAGAGCTCGCCGCCCCAGGTTTTCAACTTCCTTGTGGTGCCGAATTTCACGCTGATGGCCTACACCTCGGCACTGGAACCGCTGCGCATGGCCAACAAGCTTTCAGGGCGCGAGCTGTACGGGTGGAACACCGTCTCACTCAGCGAATCCCACACTACTTCCAGCAGCGGCGTCACCATACCCAGCGACTACAATACCCGCGACGAACTGCCCGGCGGGGCGTTGCTGGTCTGCGGCGGGGTGGAGGTCCACCGCGCCAATACTCCGGAGGTGCAGACTTGGCTGAAGAAGGCCGCCAAGAAGCACAGCCCCATCGGCGCCCTGTGCACCGGCAGTTTCCTTCTGGCCGAGGCTCAGCTTCTCGACGGCTACCGCTGCACCATTCACTGGGAGCACATCGCCACCCTGCGGGAAACACATCCGAACCTGGTGGTTTCCCAGGAGCTCTTCGAGGTGGACCGGGACCGCTATACCTGTGCCGGTGGCGTCGCCGCCATGGATATGATGCTGCACCTGATACGGCGGGCACAGGGCGCGGAACTCTCGGCGGCAATCTCCGAGCAGTTGATATGCGACCGGGTGCGCGACAAGAACGACCGCCAGCGCATTCCGCTCCGCCATCGCCTCGGCACCGGGCAGCCCAAGCTACTGGAGGCAGTTTCCCTCATGGAAGCCAACATAGAAGAACCCATGGCCTTGGACGAGTTGTCCCGGCACATCGGACTGTCGCGGCGACAGCTCGAACGCCTGTTCAAGACCTATCTCGACTGCGTCCCCACCCGCTACTATCTGCAGCTGCGACTGGAACGCGCCCGCCAGCTTCTCCTGCAGACCAGCATGCCGGTGGTGGATATCGCCCTCGCCTGCGGCTTTATCTCCGCTCCTCATTTCAGCAAGTGCTACCGCTTGATATTCGGCATACCTCCCCGTGAAGATCGCAGACAGGCCACTTCCCCAAATTGACACGGACCGTTGACCCGCGTTTCCGAACTCCCCAAGGATTACTGGTCCATAGACGTCGTTCAGCACAGGCTCAATATCGGCCTGTTCCTGTTGTTGATCGTTGCTGTCGTTCCCTTCGTCATTCTGGTCCACTATGCGCAGCCCAGTGCCGATGATTTCTGCTACGCGGACGCTTTCCGGGACGCCGACATCTGGAGGAGCATCAAAGGCGAATACCTCGGCTGGAAGGGGCGCTACGCGACCATCGTCTTGACAGTGGCATTCCACCATTTCGGAGGGATGCTGATAACTTATCAATATGCAATGTTCCTGTTTCTGGCGTCCCTGTGCGCTGCAATCTACATCTTCGTCTGGTCGCTGACCGAAGGCGACGCCTCTAGATGGCGAACGTTGTTCCTGTCGCTCGGCCTGGCCGCGCTCTACCTCGGCACCATGCACAGGGTGCCCGCGACCCTGTACTGGCTGGATGGTGCGCTTCAATATCAGCTTGGCGGTATATTCGTGCTGTTTTCCCTGTCCGCCCTGCTCGGCCTCTATCGCACCGGCCGACCCTTATTCGCGCTGGCCGCATGCCCGTGCATATTCGTTGCTATCGGGGCGACTGAGATAGCGATGATGACCCTGGTCGCAGTGGTCGCCGTGATGGCGTTCAACCGAATTTCTATACATGGTCGCGACCGGCCGTCGTGGGCGGCCGTCAGCCTGGTGACGCTCGCTTCCAGCGCGCTGCTCGTTCTGGCGCCCGGCAACTACGTGCGCGCCGAGTACGCCTCGGCCGATGCGCACCGGTTCTGGTTCTCGGTGAGCCACGCGTTCTACTACGGTGGGGGAACGCTGGGCGAGTGGCTGGCCAACCCCGCCCTGTGGCTCGCCACCGCCGCATTTGCTCCCGCCGCCATGCGGCTGGCCTATCTCGGCCGCGTGCGGCGGCAGGCGAGCGTACCGAGGCTGGCGTTGATCGTGCTCCTGATCACGGGACTCGAATGGTCGTTCTTCTTCGGGCTTTGGTGGACCGTTGCCGACAATCCGCCCGCGAGAATGCTGAACCTGCTCTACCTGCTGTTCCTCGCCGGCTGGTTCACCGCGGTTCTGGAACTGGTCGCGATAATCGCGAGGCGCCGGCGCCTGCCGTTTGTCGAGCAAGTTTTCCCCACTCCCGCACGTATAGGCGCGATGCTGGCAGCCGCCGCGTTCGCCGTGTTCCTGCTTGTCAAGGGCCACGCTGCGACCGCCTACATCGACCTGGTCTACCGCGTCCCCGACTATGATCGGGTCATGCATCAGCGATACGCGACCATCGCAAAGGCAAAAGCCGCATCAGGCAATGAGCGTCCTGCCTTGATCCTTCCCCGGGTTGCGGATCCGCCGCGCGTGTTGATGCATTCGGACATCCAGGAGGATCGGAAGGACTGGAGAAACGGGTGCTTCGCCCGCTATTTCGGCCTGAAATCGGTGGCGAGACGATAGCGGGACGCCGCCCTGCGAGCGCGACCTTATGTCCGGTAGAAACGAAAACGAGACGGATCAATCGGCGGCCGGCGACGCAGCGGAGTTGTTTCGACGGGCACTACAGGCAATCCAGCGCCGGATCGAGACCGTGGCTCCGGAACAGCACCGGGTCGCGCGCGTCCGGCGGCTGCAGGATTCCACACGGCTGCTCGCGGACTCGTTTCTGGCCGCCCGGGGATGGAGACCGGAAGACGACGAGGAGCGCAGGGCCTTGTTGAGCGAGCATCCGCTGAAGGACGAAGCAACGACCCGTGCGCTGATCGACATTCTGTCCCTGGCCACGCATACCGGATGGACGCCGTCCCGCTCCCGGGACCTCGAATCATTGGAACGCAGGTATCGCGCCGCCCTGCCCGCCTGCCGGTCGGCTTTGAGGCGGGAGCTGCCCGACTACGAATCGATCTGGGCGCTGTGCAAGCGCGCGTACGAGAACAAGACCTGCCGATGGCTGACCGTTCTCGCCGCCGGCGTGGCGGTCGCCGCCGCCGCGGCCTACCATCTGTCGAAGCCGCAGTACGTGTTCGAACTGGGCGGCCAGCTGTTCTGGAAGCATTCTCCCGGCGGCGCGTTCACACAAGGACACTCGCGCCGGTTCACCGTGCACGTGGACAACGCGGTCCACCACTATCGCATACGCCTCCCGGCCCCTGTTTCGCTCGCCGCACTACGGCTGGATCCCGTAAACCGGGTGGAAGCCAGAGAGATCGATGTATTGCACATTCAGCTGCTCGGTCCCGCCGGTGAGCGGGCCGAGCTCGTCGGTAACGGCACGGGGTCATGGTCCTGTGTCAATTGCCGGTGGCTGTCGGATGATCAACGCTCGTGGCGATTGCGACCGGACAACGACGATCCGCATATCGACGGCCCGTTCGACGTGCCCTTCGCCGTGGACGAGGTGCGGCTCACGATGCGCGTATCCGCAAGAAAGACGTTCTGGGAATGGATCACCAGGCTCAAAAGAAAAACCTGAGCTTCACGAGACCGTTCCAGACATGCCGCGGGTCCGCCGGCCGCCCGGAGGTCAAGCGGACAGTTGGTCCTCGAGGCGGGCCACGACCTCGGCGGTGAACTCCGAAGTGCCGAGCTTGCCCCCCAAGTCCCGCGTGCAAACGTTGTCGGCGATGGCGTCCAGAATGCTCAGGCGCAGTGCGTGGCCGAGATCATAGCGGTCGATATGGTCGAGCAGCATGCCGAAGGCCAGCAGAATGGCGGTCGGGTTGCAGATATTCCGTCCGGCGATGTCCGGGGCCGTACCGCCCGCCGGGTCGAACATCGCGATGTCCACTTCGCGGTTATCTGTGAACGAGAAATTCCCGCTGGCGCCGGTTCCGAGGCTCCCCACCAGTCCGGAAGCCATGTCCGACAGAAAATCGCCATACTCGTTCAGCACCAGGATCACCTCGTACTGCTGCGGATTGAGTATGATCTTCGCAAGTAGAGCGTCAAACAGCTCAACGTGGTACTCAACATCCGGATACCCTTCGTGAATTCCCGCGACCACCTCCTGGAACAGCCCGTCGGTCGCCTTCTGAATCGTATGCTTCGAGGAAGATGTCATGCTCCATCCTTTCTTGCGGGCCAACTCGAAGGCAAAGGTAGCAGCCTGGGCGCAGGGTTCGCGCTCGACCATCCTCAACGACACCGCCGCGTCGCGGCCGATCAATTGCCCCGGATCGTCATAGGTCCCTCCCGTGGCGACCCGCACTATATGCAGATTTACGTCTTCCTTGAAGTTGGAAGAAATACCGCGTATCGATATAGCGGGACGATAAATCACACTGAAACCGCAGCGCCGCCGGATCAGAGCGTTCGGGCTCTGGGTCTTGGTTACTGTCGGGTACTTCAATGCCAGGCGGGTTCGGCGCATGGAATGCTCGGCCTGATCCATGGCCGCCTGGGTATCTCTTTCCCGAGTGTCCAGCGACCAGTCGATCCGGTCGAACCGGAACTCCACAGGCATGGCGTCGGCAACGGTCTCAATGGACTTTTCGAGTTCCGGGCCGATTCCGTCGCCCAGCAATTCAGTAACTTCTATCATCGCGGCTTCCAGTGTTTCAGTTCGTGAAAGAGACTTCCCCGCGGCCACGAAGCAGCCGGACGGGAGGCGCTGGAGTGGTGCTCCGATCGCCGCCGGAGAGTATGCCATCCTCGATCCCGGCGTCCAATTTGCCATGACGGTGGCGGCGCTAGTACTGTCACGCCCGAGGGTAGCTTGAAATGCATCTTCGCCCCGAGTTCGATCGCATGATCTCACCATGAGCTTGCGCACGGCCCGCCTTACGGCATGCCTGTTGCTGCTCGGCCTGCCCTTGGCCGCGGGCTGGCTGTCGGGCTTCCCGCACGGCTTCGCCGAGCTGCCTCCTCAAACCACGTACATTAATCCCCCGGGTTTCTCGCCGGCCGCGTACGCGTTGCTGGCGGTAGCTGCTGGTCGCGACCGCCGTCTTCTTCGCCATACCGCAGTCGTTCGGTTTCACGAGCCCTGGTCCCTCCGACTTCGGTCCATTCGACTGGTCATTGATCCCCGACCCCGGACACCGCTTTCCCGCCTGGGGATGGGCGGGGCTGGTGCTGATCGGAGCGGGCTGGGCAGCGGCCTGGACCCATCCCGCGGCGCTCGGCTTGGCGGCGGACCACAGCTTCGTTCCGCTGTGGATGGGCTACGTCCTGACCGTTGACGCATTGGCCTACCGCCGGGCCGGTGTCAGTCCACTTACACGGAGCAAGCGCGCGTGGCTGACCTGGTTTCCGGTCTCCGCCGGCGTGTGGTGGTACTTCGAGTTGCTCAACCGGTTCGTCCAGAACTGGATCTATCTCGGTGTGGGGGACTTCTCCGCCTTTCGATACATCGTCGGGTCGACCCTGGCGTATTCCACTGTCATACCAGCGGTCCTCACCACGGCGGCGTACCTCAGCACGTTCGACCACTTCAGGCTGCGCTTCGTCCGCCACCCGCCGCGGTCCATCGCGGCCTCCCTCTCCCGCCGCGCCTGTTGGGGGATGGTGACGTCGGGAGCCGCCGGCCTCGTTCTGATACCCTGGTACCCCCTCGCGTGTTTCCCGCTTCTGTGGGTGGCGCCCCTGCTGATCGTGTCCGGATTGCTGGAACGGGCCGGACTCCCCTCCGGGGCCGGGAACCTGCGGCGCGGCGACTGGGGCCCTGTGGTGACGCTGGCGGCCGCCGCCATGGCTTGCGGATTCTTCTGGGAACTGTGGAACGTCCACGCGACGCCCAAGTGGATCTACCACATCCCGTGGCTGAACCGCTTCAGGTTGTTCGAGATGCCACTGGTGGGCTACCTCGGTTATCTCCCCTTCGGCCCGGCATGCTGGTCGCTGTGGATGCTGTTCACTCCTGCCCGCTTCCACGAATAATTGCCCAGCGGGGGCCCTACCCCGCCCGACGGCGGGTCGACACCGGCCGCCCGCGACCCTCGATGTGTGGCCCGGGAGCGGTACAATGACGTCCATGAGATACCCTAACCGGACACGGGAACGTCCGAGCGGCGGCGTGGGTACGGCTGCCCCGAAGGCCTTCGCATGAGCGCGTTGGGGCCCAGCTACGGGCAATGGTGGAAAGTCTCGCCAGCGCGCCAGCGACGGCGAGTCGTGTACGCCCTGTTGCCCGCGGCGGCCCTGCTGGTGTGGGCGGCGTATCCGTACCTGTCCGGTACTCGTCTCGACAAGGACTTGTTCAAGGCCGTCGAAAGGGACGACACACGCAGCTTCCAAACCCTGCTGCAAAGAGGCGCTTCGATCTCCGCGCGTAATATCGATGGCACCACGGTATTGCACTGGGCAGCGGAGTACGATCGGCGGGATCTGGTTTCCCTGGTGATCGAGCAAGGCGTGGACGTGAATGCCGTGGACCGGCATGGCGTCGGCGCCCTCCACCAGGCGGCCAGACAGCACGACGCCGGGCTCGTATCGTTGCTGCTGGACCATGGGGCGAATCCGAACCTGAACAGTGCGCGATACGGCGCGCCCCTGGGCTGGGCCGTCCAGGCAGGCGACCTCGACAGCGCCGGTGTGCTGCTCGATGCCGGCGCGGCGCCCGATTCCCGCGACGGCCAGGGCTGGACGCCCTTGCAGATCGCAGTTGCCCGTGGTGACTACCTAATGGCAAAGCTGCTGCTGGCGCACGGCGCCGAACCCAATGCCACCGGCGGGACGCGACGCCCCCTGTTGCAGGAAGCGGTGATTCGAAACAGCCTGGCGCTGACCGCCTCTTTGCTGGCGCACGGCGCCAATGTCGACGCACGCGACTCCAAAGGCAACACCGCGCTGCATCACGCCGCGCGCCTGGGGTACCTCAGGGTCGCCGTCCTCTTGCTGGCGCACGGCGCCGACGTCAACGCACCCACCCGCGGCCTGAGCGTCACTCCCCTGCACCTGGCTGTAAAACAGGGACATCTGTCAATCGTACGCCTGCTGCTGAACGCCGGAGCCGGCGTCAACGCCGTCAGCAAGCTATACGGAACCCCGTTGCACTGGGCCGCCGAAGCCGATGACCCCGGCGCCGCCGCGTTGCTGCTGGCGCATGGTGCCCGCCCCGGAGTACGCGACAGCTACGGACTCACACCGGCCCAGAGAGCGCGTCATCGCGGTTTCAACGACCTCGCCGACCTGTTGCGGGCCGGCAGCCGGGATCTGGCGGAGACCGCCGGTCCCGGTCGTCCCAGCTACGACGCCTGGGCGTCAGGCCCTCATCAGGCCTGCAGCTTCCCCCCGTTCATGCACCGCGCCAGCCGGATCTTCCTGGACGACTACATCCAAGGCAACCTCTCCTTGAAGGAGTTCCGCCGGCGCTTCTCGCTGCCGAATTCGGACTACCTGCAGATCGGTGCCTGCGTGGTCAGCCTGTACGACGAGCAAGGGGCCGGCGACTGAGCCGCAGGCGCCTACCCTCGAGGTTCGACGTCCAGTCCCAGGGCCGCCACCAACCGGGCGAGCGGCTGCGTCCCGCCGGAGGGCACCACGAATGGCCGCTCGTCCTCGGCCAGCGGCTCGCGCTGTCGTAGCTGCAAGCCCAGCACGCCGTGGTCGGCTTCCGACGCATCGATGCCGCTATCGATCCTGGCGCTGATGCGACGATGCAGCTCCTCTTTCGGGGCCTGGCAGTCGAGAACCCGAAACGGGACCATGAACTCTTCCGCCAGGTGCCTGAAACGGTCCCTGTGGCTGCGCTTCAAGAACGTGGCATCGACTACGACCGGGTGTCCGGCCGCGATGACTTCCCGAGCTTCTCCTGCGAGGTGCTCGTACACGCGATCGATGTTCCGATCGGAGTAGCGCGCCCCATCGTCGGGGGTGCTCCGGTTGCGCTCCACGTCGGAGCGAATTCGGATGGCTTCGCTGGCGGCGACCAGCTCGCTGGACACGAAGGTCTTTCCCGACCCGGACAGGCCGTGGGTAATGACCAGGGAAACGACGGGTCGTTCACTTGCCAGCTCCTGTGCGAGGGCCAGATGGGCAACGGCGTCCTGAATGCCCGCACCGGACTTTTCGCTCTCACGCAGCGCAGCCACCTTGGCCCGCACCAGCGCCCGGTAGACTTCGTAGAAACGCAGCACTCGAAGCAATGAATAGTCCCCGGCCGCATCCAGGTATGCGTTGCGAAAGCGCCTTGCGAACCCGGTTTCTCCGTGGAATCTGAGATCCATGGTGAAAAACGCGATGTCATTGGCGACATCGATCCAGCGAAGATCCGGATTGAACTCAATGCAGTCGAAGGCCTCAATCCGGCCATTCGCCATGATCAGGTTTCCCAGATGCAGGTCGCCGTGGCATTCCCGAACGTGCCCGTGGCGCAGGCGATGTTCGAACCACGGGTTCAGCTCGTTGAGCCACCCCTCCGTGTGATCGAACAGCCTCTCCGCAGCGGGCTTCGAGTCGAGCAGGCCGGCCGCCTGAATGGGCCCGCGGCAGCCACGCAGGTTGGCCGCCACCACCTCTGGACGTCCGTAGCGCGTCTTCGGGCCGGCCATATCAGCGGCAGCATGAATCGCTGAGATGTCGACCGCGAATGCCTCGATCTTCGCCGCCGTGATCAATCCCTTTCTTCGAATACATCGATCCAGCAGGACATCCTGATCGAAGCGTCTCATCTTCACGGCATATTCGATTGCCGGCCCGTCGGGCTCGAACGTGGGCGATTGTGCATTTCCATATATGGGAACCACGGCCAGGTACAGATCGGGAGCGAAGCGGCTGTTGAGGCGAATTTCTTCCTCACAGAACTGCCTGCGCTTTTCCAGGGTGGAGAAGTCCACGAAGCCGAAATTCACCGGCTTCTTGATCTTGTATGCGTATTCTCCCGCCAGAAGGACCGCCGAGATATGGGTTTCGATTACCGATACCGTCGAACCCGAATGGCCGAACGCGTCGGCGTTGCGCAGTCGTTCGACAAGCCGATCGAACTTGGCCAGTTCCAGGGTTGAATTCGCGGTCAATGCCTGCCTTTCCACCCGATGTGTCCGCAACCCATGACTTTCGGATTATGCCACGAGGAGATGCCGCCGCCTTGACGCACGTCTGTGCGACGACCACTTCATCGGCGAGTGTTGGCGTAGAGCTCCCGCGCCCTTCCCTCGAAGGCATCCACCACCGACAGCATTCTGCGTTCGAAAGAGGGGCCCGCGATCGCGCCGATGACGCGGCCGGGATCGTAACGAGCCCGAAAGACCACGGCGCAGCCTTCGTCGCCGAGAGTGTCGAAGCTCCAATGGATAGCCAGTTCTCCAAACGGTGCTTCAACGGTGCGTATGTCTATCGCACACGGACGATCCAGGCGAGCCTCGGAACGGAAACGCCAACCCGTCGATCCCAGACTCACGACCTGGTCGACCAGCAGGAAGTCGTCGCCGCGGCTGGAAACCCTGGCTTCGCGCCAACCTGGAACAAACGCCGGATAGCGCTCGATATCCGCGACCAGATCGAACATCTCCTCGACCCCGTAGGGCAGGTACAGCCGTCGTTCCAGGCTAGGCGCCACGGGGATAGTCGGGGTTCCGCAGCCGGGTCAGCCCCCCAGTATCCACCCCATCAGCCACACGGTGCCGGCCGCGTGAGCTGCCAATGTGAGCTTGATGCCGGCGAGAAGGTGGTCGCGGTTCTCGGCCTCTCCGATCCCCCGGGCCGCAAACGGCGCAGCCAAGGCGATAACCACAGGCAATGCCAATGCCGGTATCGACAAAAAACCAAGGGACACCATTACGGCAACTGCCAACGCCGCCAGCAGGTGCAGACCCAGATACAGCATGCGGGTCCCGTCCATCCCCAGCCGCACCACCAGCGTACGCTTACCCGCCCGGCTGTCGCCATCGACGTCAGGCACTTCGTTGATCACCAGTATGTTAGTGACCCATGCCGCAACGGGGATGGACAGCAGCAAAGCGCCGCTCGTTACGGTACCCGACTGCAACCACGCGGCGCCACAGACCGGCAGCATGCCCAGCCCCACGCCGACAGCCAAGCTCCCCGACGCCGCGCGCGCTCAACTGCACGGGTGGCATTGAGTAGAGGACGCCCAGGCCCAACCCCGCGACCCCCAATATGAGGATCGGCACGCCTTTCGAGGCCACGAGCACCAGCCCCAGGACCACCGACACCCCTGCGAGAAGAAAGCCCCATCGTGCCATCTCCGCTCGAGTCAGCACCCCGTTCTGAATGAAACGCGAGCCGCCGGTGAACGGATGAAGTCGGGCGTCGTTGCCGATGTCCGCCCCGGACAGATCATCGTATACGTCATTGAGAACGTTGGTGGCAGCGTGGGCGCAAATCACGGCGAGCAGGGCGATAACGAACGTGTCGCCTTCGAAACGACCGGACTCCCGCCAGCCCCACGCGGTGCCCAGACACACGGGAAGCACGGAAGCAGTAAAGAAAGGTGGGCGAGTGGCGAGCAGCAGGCGCCGGGCAACGCGACCGGCGCCGGCGCCGCCCAGGGTCTCAAGCGATGGTTCAGCCATGAAGCCTACGATACCACGACAACACCACGCGGCGCACCGCCCGTCCCGGTCCGGACGGCGACCTCAGACATCTGCAGTGGTGATCACCAGTTCGCTACGTACGATACGCCGATTACATTAGCACTGTAGTGCGGCGCCCCGTTCCCGAAGGTCAGTATTCGAGAGACACTGTTGACGCCTATGTTGTCGACCGCAAAGTCGGTCGAGTCGAAGTACTCGTAGGTATAACCGAAGCGCAGACGCCGGTCTTCCCGCATCTTCCAGTCGGCCGTGACATCGACACTGTGAAGCGTCGATTTCAGGGTCGGGGCATCCGTCACCGGCTGCTCGGCGGCGCCGGCGGAGAAGTTGTAATTCGTCCGCGCCAGCTCGGCCGTGTAGTTGACATCGATATCGAGCTTGTCGCTGGCGGCCCAGGTGAGCCCGGCTCCCAGGGAGTGCACGCGGTCCTTGGCGTCCCGCGTCCAGTCCTGCGCGGGGTCCGTGAGGCTCTGGCCGGGCCGGAACTGATGGCCGTTAATGGTGTCGTCGAACTCCTCGTAGGCGTAGAAGCCGTGCAGCATCACTGCGTCGCTCATCGTATGGTTCCAGTCCACCGACGCGCGCCACTGCTCCCGATCGGTGAGGCCGAGCGACGTATCGTGATAGTCCTCCTTCTGCCACTGACCGCTCACCGACCAGGTTGTCATGGCCGTAGCGGAGATATTGAAAATCGCCTTGAGCTGGTTCAACCGACGGTCCGCCTGATTGAACTTGCGTATCGCGGGGTGATTCTGGAACTGCTCATCAGGAGCCACCGTGTTAAGGAACTCGATGGTGTGGCCGGCCAGGTACGGCGCGTTGCCGGTGTAGGAATCGTTTCCATTGCGCTCGGCGTGACGGTAAATGAGCCGGCTCCGCACGCTATTGGAGAACCGATGGCGCATGTTGGCGCCGATGGTGTGCTCGGTGGTCTTGTCCACCTCGGAGTACGTCCGCGACTTCTGGTCGAACTTGTACTCCGCGCCGACCTGCGTACGCGTGCTCAACCTGTGCTCGATTTCCGTGTCGAAATGCGTGTTCTTGAACGAGTAGGGCAAATTCAAGTTGGCGTTGGCTTGAGCGAGCCCGGTCGGCTGGTTCTGGACGTCCCCCACGAGTCGGAAGTAGACGTCGCGCGGCGTTTTGTTGTCCTCATTCTCGTAACGCAGATGAGCCCGCAGGTTGGTGCGCGGCTGCAGTTGCGTGGTAAACGCCAGATCGCCCACGAAGATATCGACCTTGCCGTCCAGGGATTGGCGAGGCAATGGCTGACTTATCTTCAGCAGGGGATTGGTGCTGTACGGCAGGAACTGCTGGTCCTGCCGCAGCATCGAGTACGAGACCTGAGCGCTGAGACGGCTTACCTCGCTGAGGGCGTACCCACTGGAGAACGTGAACTGGTGCGACTCGTTGTCCGGCGGCAGACTGTAACCGCCCGACGAAGGGTAGCCGCTGCCCGGAGCCCAGGGGCCGCCGCTGGCCTGCATCGAATAGGGATTCTGGAACAACAGGACGTTGTTCTTGTCGTTGAAGAACGACCCCTTGTACTTGAACTCCATCTGCATGTCGTTGGCTGCGTAGTCGGCCTTGGCGTTGATCTCGTTCACGCTGAACTCATCCGGCCTCGCCAGCGCCACCGCCGACGGGTTGCCGCCGTTGCTTCCGAATGCCGCGAATATGGGCTTGGTGCCGTCGCGTTCCTTGTGGGTTACGTCGACGTCGAACTGCCAGCGATTGTCCGGCAGGTAGGAAAACATGCCGGTCAACTTCTTACGCTTGGTCCCGATATCGACGTTCTGCAGCGACTGTCCGAGCGTGGCGAATCCGTTAGTGGTGGGCGCCGCCTTCCAGTTGGACGGCAGGGTGAGCACGTTGCTTCCCACGCCGCGGTACGGGGTACGCGCATCCTTGATCAGGTTATGGGGAATCTCCCTGTAAGCAAGGCCCACCGAGTAGTGACCCTGGTCACCGTACTCGGCTTCGAACCGGCGCGAATCCAGGCCGAGCTCCGTGCCTTGTATACGGTAGTAACCGGTATTGCCGCTGTCCCACGTGCCATCGCGATGCATGAGATCCAGGTTGAGTATGGGATAGGCCTTGGACTCATCGAGTCCGGTATATTCCCCGAACTTGGCCGAATCCTCGGAGTTGTAGCGGATCCCGGCTTCCACCTGGTTGTCGTAAATCGGCGCGGCCTTCTTGACGGGTCCCTCCTCCATCGTGAATCCGCCATTGTCCTGCGCCGAACCGATTGCCGGTATCAGCATGATTGCACACGTTCCGGTAGCGGTCAGTAACTTGCGCACCTTCATCTCGGCCTCCTCATACGCCGCCGTTGCGGCAGATATTTGTCATGCTGTGCATTCACTGTTCGTTCATGCCTCGAGTTTTTCGTGGCCCCGGCGCCATCACCGAACGAAACGCTTGCCCGAAGGATCATTCGAACCGTGAATCTTCGAATGACAGTTCAGGCACTGGTTGGCGATGGTATGGATATCCAGCTCCTCGATGGAGGTGCCGTTGTACACCTCGCTCGGGTGATATTCCGCCGAATGGCACTGCTGGCAGAGCCAGGGGCCCCGCGTCCGCAGCAGGGTGACCTGCGACGAACCGTGCGGCGTATGGCAGATCGTGCAGTCCTCGCGCACCGGCTCGTGCTCCCACAGGAACGGTCCGCGCTTGTCCTCGTGGCACTGATAGCAGACCTGGTTCACGGTCGGCTCCTTCAGTAACGCCCGCGTGAACGAGCCGTGCGGATTGTGGCAGTCGGAGCATGACAGCAGGCCCTCCCGAATCGGGTGATGCGAGCGCTTGTGAGTCTCCGTACGAATATCGGTATGGCACTTGAAGCAAACCGCCTGCTGTCCCTTCGCTGGTCGCCACCTGCGACTGGGGCTTGTGAGGGTTGTGACAGGTCGCGCAGCTCAGGCCGGCGAACTGATGTGTGCTGCCTTTCCAGTGCATGCGGGCGCGGTTCTCGTGACAACCGAGACATACACCGTTCTGCTTATCCACGGGGGTGGGCGAGTCCATCCCGAATACCACAGTGGGCGGCTTGCGCTTCTCGCCCGGCGCCGGCGTCTCCATGTGTTGGGGGCTCGCGCCGTGGCAGGTCTCACACTGATGGGCCGCGAAGGGGGTGCGGCTGTCGCCGACCTGGCCGTGCGCCCGGTGCAGAATACCCGTGACCTCGGGGTCATCGTGGCATTTGAGACAGGTCTCGGCCCCTTTGGGCGCCCATTGCTGATCGCCGTCCATCATGCTGTCCTGGCTGGCCGCAGCCACCATGAGCTGACCGAATCCGGAGCCCTCGTCGTCGGTACCCGCCGCGCGGGCCGGACCTGCAATCAGCATCAGGGCCACCAATCCGGCAAGTATCGCCTTCGCCTCGATCGCCTTCTTTCGGTACCTCATCGCCTGCACCCTCCTAATTTGCTCTCGGTTCACAGCGTTACTGCTTCTTCGCAACCAGTTGCCCATCGCCGCCACCCAGCGTCAAGGTACGCTCGAATGACACATAGTGGTGGCGCCCGTCGGCGTAGCCGTCATGGATGGCAAATCCGACATAGTATGTCTTGCCTTCGGTCAACGACTTTTCACCCGCCCGGGAGCCCTTCAATGCTCGGCTGAGCGTCACCGTCCAAGTCCCGTTCTCAAGCGCCGCCTCCGCACTGACAGCGGGCGTGTCGTTGACGTGCCGCTTCTCGAGGATATACCCGTCCACCGGAACCGCCTTCGCGCTCGCGTCGGCGATCATGGCCTGCCAGTACTCCACGAACATCCCATCGTTCAGCATGCCCTGGAGATCGCTGTCACTCTTGTAGTTCTCGCCGCCACCCTTGGCGCTCATCTTGGTGCGGGACCGCGCCAGGTACTTGGTCAGGTCCGCGCCAGAGGAGGCATCCGGCATGCCCTTGAGGTCAGCGTGACAGGTGGCCCAGCAGCCACCCCGGCTGAAGGAGGGAACAGTGCCGTCCCCGAGCATCATGTTCACGTGCAGCAGCTTGTCCGAGTCATGCTTCGCGGCTTTGAAGCCGGTGTCTTTCCAAGACATCTGCACGTACAGGCGTTCCTGGTCATACGCGAGCTTTACGTCGACGGGCAGGGAACCCGGCTTGTCCGGGATGGGATTCGATTCGTGCTTCTTGCCGGACACCATATCCTTGCCCATGTCGGGCTCCTCGCCCTTGTGGCACTCGAGACAGTCCTTGCCGCCGCGGAATTTCTCCGCACCGTCATGTTGGGAAGGTATCAGAAGGAACTCCCAGGAGGTCTGTCCCGGATAGAACAATGTGATCTTGTTTGCGGGAACGCCGCTCCAGTCGACCGCGCTTGCGGAGCCTGCGGCTAACATGCCGATCAGCATCAGGCCGCCCAATATCGCCTTTCCCGGTTTGTGTCGCTGCATGTTTACCCTATCCTCAAGTTTTCAGGGTGGTCACGAGTCGACCACCCAATCAGAATGTAAAGTCTTTCGGCGCCTCTTCCTTCTTCATTCCTTCGGGCAGCTTGTGCGTGATGCCCTTGTGACAATCGATACACGTCTTGCCGTCCTTGACCGCGCCCTCATGCGCGGTCCGGGCGCTGGTGCGCTGCTCCTTCAGCAGCATGGCCTCTCGAACGTGACAGCTCCGACATTCCCGCGAGTCGTCGGACTCGTAGTGGGCC
Organism: uncultured Gammaproteobacteria bacterium; assembly: GCA_963731035.1. Classification (GTDB taxonomy): domain Bacteria; phylum Pseudomonadota; class Gammaproteobacteria; order Arenicellales; family JAANXG01; genus JAANXG01. The sequence continues at coordinate 252,020 of CAVSUY010000022.1, forward strand.
CACACCCTCTTTGCCAGCTTAAGCCGATGCGCCTCGAACTTCTCCGGGGTATCTAGGGTCCCCATAAAATGGTTCGGAATCTCGTCAACCGTTGCCCTCATCTTTCTCAGCATCATGGCAATCCAGCTGTGGTGCGGAACGTGACAATTCGCGCACACGGCGCGCACGCCGAATTGGTTCTGGAAGTGGGCGGTCTTCTTGTATTCCTGGTAGACGGTGCTCTGCATCTCGTGGCACGAGATGCAGAACTCGAGCTTGTTGGTGTACCCCACGAAGCTGGCGGTAACACCGGCCACCACCAATCCGGCGAGGCCTCCGACCACGAATATGCCCAATACGGACAGGATGCGCCCGCGGCTCATGGGGCTCTCCCCGCATGCGCGCATGGGCCGACATGTGAGATGTTCACAGGGCCGGTACTGAGCCGGCGTGTTTGGAACGGACGGACAGAGCGAGGGGTGAAGGAAACGGGGCGATTGGTAATGGGATCAGACATGGCGGTTCCGCGCAGTGTTGTTGCTTATTCGGCGCAGATCAAACAAACCATCCGCGGTCAGAAACCGGCCCTGCAGGTAGTCTTTTTCGCTGTCAGGCGTTCGCACCCTCATGCAATCACCTCTCCTTCTCCCGCATCGTCTTATTTCCATGCACTCTAACATGCATGTACCTTGCACAGTCCAGTGAAACTATGCCACTTTGTTGATCTGAGTCAAGAATAAGCTCTGATTTCTTACGTGATAGCGCCTCGCGTGCGCACTGCAAAGCGGCCCGCCGGAATACGGAAGGCCGCCGTAATCCTGATATAGATCAATCGTCAGACACGCCGCGAACGGCACAATCACGCGATGATGCGACGACTACTGCTTAGCCTGCTGTCAGCAACCCTTTTGACTGGTTCCGCCTTGGCCGACTCCGAGACCCGCCACATCATGAAGAATGTGGCGGATTCACTGGAAGTGCTGCTGCCCCTGTCCCTGGACGGCGACAAGTTCCTGAGCCAGGCCAACCGCGAGACGGTGGACCGCAACCTGGCCAAGCTCGCGAATTCCGCAGACGCGCTCGCCGAGCACGGCACGTCCGGCTCCCTGGACTTCGAACTACTCGCCGCGGCCTTCGCCCGCGCCGCCGGGCGGCTTCGACAGGACGTGCGAGAGATGCAGCCATCGGAAGCCCGGCACATCCTGGTCGACCTCACGCAGCACTGCGTCGGCTGCCACTCCCGCGATACGGCGCGCCGCGATTTTCCCCTGTCCACGGCCCTGAACAAGTATCTGCAGGATCAGCCGTTGGACGAGGCAGAGCGCGCACGTCTCCAAGTCGCACTGCGTCAGTTCCAAGGCGCCCTGGAGACTTGGGAGACTGTACTGTCCGATCCCACCATACAGCCGGTGGACATGGCCGTGGACGGCGACTTCGTCGAATACCTGACGGTTGCCGTGCGCGTCGAGAAGGCGTACCAGCGGGCCGCCGAGCATCTCGAGAAGGTCTCCGCCCGTGAGGACACGCCGTTCTACCTTCGGCGCCGGTTGCAGACATGGGTGTCGGACCTGAAGTCCCTGGAGCACGACAAAAACCGGAGGTTGAGTATGGCCGACGCGCGCAAAGCCTTCCTGCGACCCGATACCCGTCCCGGCCTGTTGTGGAACGACTCCGGTCTGGTGTCCGATCTGGCGCTGTCCGCCTCCCTTCGACAATTGGTAGCGTCAACCGATACCGACGTAACGCCGGAGCAGCTCGCCGAAGCCTACTACATGCTGGGTGTCCTGGAAGCCCGCACCACTGGCCTCTACTCCGCACTACCCAACATGGAGCGTTTCTGGGAGGCCGCCATACGCACCGCGCCCAATAGTCCGTACGCAGTGGAAGCCTATGCCCTGCTGGAGGAATACGCCGCCACGACTTTTTCCGGCGAGCTGCCGTTCGAACGCACGGATGAAACCTTCGCCCGACTCGCCGAGCTGCGGTCGCTGATCGGCATCAAGCGATGATCGACTGACGCACGCCGTCAAAGGCGAAACAGGCGTCCGTAACCGTCGAGTGTGTCTTCGACGCCCGCCAGGCGCAGACTGTGCCAAGCCATGGCGTGGTTGCTGGCGGTGACGGGCTTGCCGAGAGCCTCTTCGATCTCACCGATTACGCCGGCCACCCTGAGACTGGTGCAGGAAACGAACACGCCATCCACTCGCCCGTGTCCGCCCAGCTCTATCGCCGCGTCCCGGATGGCGTGCGGACTGATGCGGCATGCCTGGCGGTCGTCCTCGACGTTGAAAGTACCCATGACGGGCACACCGATTCCGCGCGCCTCGAGATAGGCGCGGATATGGTTGTTGATGTCGTCCGTGTAAGGCGTCAGCAGGGCGATGTTCCTCATTTCGAGCTCGGCGAGCGCGGCCCGGGCCGCGGTGACGGGCGTGGTGCAGCGGCTGTCGGGGCGCGCGGCCTTCATCAAGCCAAGCACCCGCTCCTCTCCGATCACCATGCTGGCGGAAGTGCAACCATAGCCGATCACGTCCATGGGCATCCCCGGCAGCAGCAGGTCGGTGGCCCGGGTGATCCGCGACTCCATGTCCCGCAGGTTTTCCTGGGATATGGCATTGGCGTTGGCGATGCGGCTCTGATAGAGGGCGATCCCGGGAAAATCCAGGAGGCGCCGGTACTCGTGCTCGATGGTCTGATCGCTGGACAGCACCACCAGACCGATGTTGGCGCGGGTACCTATGCCGCCGTCCGTTTCGAACGGCATATGCTTCAGATTGACTTCCGGGGGCGACGCTTGGGGCAACATATTCTTGTCCTCGTTACGGGATCATCGCGTAGACAACTGGGGTATCCGGAGCATCAGCGCCACCCGGCGGTCCGCGGTCGTTCGTCGACGACTCCTCTCATTTGCCTTAGAGTTTGGAGCGCCTTCGCGTAGAATCAGCGGACTATACCGTGCCGGCAACAGCAGACCAAAACCGAACGCAGCATATGGCCGATTCCTTCGATCGCTTCAAGCTCCACGGCAAGACCGCGTTGATCACCGGGGCCTCGGGCGGGCTGGGCAGCCACTTCGCAAAGACTCTGGCAACGGCCGGCGCTCTGACTGTCCTTGCGGCCCGGCGCTTGGATCGCCTGGGTCGACTCAAGGAGGCGATCGAGAAGGATGGCGGCACGGCCTTCGCGGTCCAGCTTGACGTCACCGACGCGCCAAGCGTCGAGTCGGCTTTCGAGGAGGCGGAAGCGGCGACCGGGGGCGTCGACATTCTGGTCAACAACTCGGGTGTCGCGATTGGCCGGCCGGCGGTGGAAATCGAGGAGGCTGACTGGGACCGCGTGATCGACACCAATCTCAAAGGCGCCTGGCTCATGGCCCGGGCGTTTGCCCGCCGCGCCATCGCCCGAGAGACGGGCGGCTCCATTATCAACATCGCCTCCATCCTTGGACGACGGGTTGCCAAAGGCGTGGCTCCCTACTCCGCGTCGAAGGCGGCGCTGGAACACCTGACCCGCTCCCTGGCTCTGGAGTGGGCGCGCCATGGTATCCGCGTCAACGCCATCGCTCCCGGATATTTTGAAACCGAAATGAACCAGGGCTTCCTCGACAGCGATGCCGGACAAGCCACCTTGAAGCGCATTCCCCTGCGCCGTGCCGGGCACGTGGAGGAGCTCGACGGCGTGCTGCTGCTGCTGTCAGGCAGCGCTTCCAACTATATGACTGGCAGCACCCTGGTGGTCGACGGCGGCCATCTCTGCTCAACTTTGTAGACCATGGACTTCAAACTCGATTCGAAAGTCGAAGACCTGCGGGCGCGGATTCGCGGGTTCGTCGACACTCACATCATTCCGCTGGAACGGAACCGGGACGCCTACGGCGAAGGTGGCAACATCGCTGATCCGTGGCTCAACGACTTGCGCGACAAGGCCAGGTCCGAGAACCTGTGGTGTCTGCAGCTGCCCGAGAGCCTGGGGGGTCGCGGCCTGGACAAGGTCGGCATGGCGGTGTGCTACGAAGAGATGAACCGCTCCATATTCGGCCCGGTGGTTTTCAACAGCGCCGCTCCCGACGACGGCAACATGATGCTGCTGGCACGGGTGGCGACCGAGGCCCAGCAGGAACGGTGGCTGAAACCGATAGTCGAAGGGCGCGTGCGCTCCGCCTTCGCCATGACCGAGCCCCACCCCGGCGCCGGATCCGATCCGGGCATGATGCGGACCACCGCCACCCGTGTCGACGACCACTGGATCATCGACGGGCATAAGTGGTTCATCACCGGGGCCGGCGTAGCCCAGCATTTTATCCTCATAGCACGCACCTCGGAAGATCGCCGCAAGGGGCTGACCGCTTTCCTGTTCGACCGCGACGATCCCGGCTGGGAGATCGTGCGCCGCATCCCCATCCTGGGCCCCGAGGAGCACGGCGGCCACTGCGAGCTCCGGTTCGAGGGCCTGCGCATCGCCGACGAGAACCGGCTGATGGAAGTGGGCGACGGCCTCAAGGTAACCCAGATCCGGCTGGGCCCGGCACGCCTTACCCACTGCATGCGCTGGCTGGGCCTGGCGCGCCGTTGCCTGGAGATCGCCGGCGAATATGTCACCGAGCGCGAGTCGTTCGGCGCCACCCTTGCCGAACACGAAGGGGTGCAGTGGATGCTCGGCGAAGCGGCGATGGCCATTCAGACGGGGCGTCTGCTGACTATCCACGCAGCGTGGAAGCTGGACCAGGGCGACTTCGCCCGCACGGAGGTCTCGATGGCCAAAGTCGCCGTGGCCGACACCCTGCACAAAGCGGTCGACATCGCAATCCAGCTCTGCGGTGCCAAGGGCTACTCGCAGGACACGGTGCTGGAATGGATCTATCGCTACGCCCGCCAGGCGCGCCTCGTGGACGGCGCGTCGGAAGTCCATAAGATGGTGCTCTCCAAGTCGCTGATCGACGATCCGGACCAGTTCTGGTCATGGAACTGAGACTCGACGGCCTAGTGGAATACATCAGGCGCCGGACGGAATCCGGGCGTCTATCGCTGAGCACCCGGCGTCTGGGCGGCGGCGCCATCCAGGAGAATCACGCCCTGGATGTGACAATCGCCAACGGCCCGATGCACGGGAAGCACGCGTGGGTGCTGCGCACCGATTCGCCCTCGGGAGTGCAGGTCAGCAGGTCCCGGGAGGAGGAATTCGCGCTGCTGAACACGGCGTACGACGCGGGACTCACCGTACCGAAGCCGCTGTGGCTATGCAGCGACCCGGCCATCATCGGTCGGCCTTTCTATATCATGGAGAAAGTACCGGGCACGGCCGACGGACGCCGGCTGGTTCGCTCGAACTGGACCGTTGAGCAACGAAGAGCAATTGTGCAAACCCTCGCCGTTGAACTGGCCGGGCTGCACCGCATCGACACAACCAACCCGGCGCTGTCCTTCCTGCAGTCGCCGTCCGGATCACCGGCCCTTCGCCGCGTCGCCCAATACCGCGCTTATCTGGATGAGCTGGGCAACCCGCAGCCGGTCCTCGAATGGGCGCTGCGCTGGCTGGAGCTAAACGCCCCGGCCGGGAGCGAGACCGTGCTTTGCCATTGCGACTTCAGAACCGGCAACATCATGATCGACGGCAACCGCGTGACCGGCATCCTCGACTGGGAATTCGCCGATCGCAGCAGCCCGAACGAAGACCTCGGTTGGTTCTGTGCCCGCTGCTGGCGCTTCGGGGCCGACCGCTTCGAGGCCGGCGGCATAGGGCACAAGGAAGACTTCGTAGCCGCTTATGAGCGGGAATCGGGCCGTGCCGTCGACCGCGAGGAGCTGACGTACTGGCAGATCATGGCGGAAGCCCGCTGGGCGGTGATCGCTCTGCAGCAGACCGCGCGCCATTTATCCGGAAGCGAGGAGTCGCTGGAGTTGGCCTTGACGGGCTATCTGGTTCCGGAGATGGAGCTGAACCTGATCCAGGCCATCGAGCAAGTCAGCGCCTGAGCGCCCGACGGGAGTTCCGATTGGACGAACTCCGCGGCGGAGATCGGCTTGCCCTCCGGGCTCCAGAAGGTCGTGGCGCTCGTATGCCGTATCGTGCGCTCCTTCCCCAGGAGGACTGCTGCCAGGCGCTGTCGGTGCCACCCAGCCGTAAGTATGAGAGCGATGGCGGTGCCGGCATGCCAACTCAAGTTGTAACGGACACCATGGACGAACTGCGGGACTCGGTCGTGGATGGAATCGAAGTGCGTTCCAGGAAAATTCGAACACGAGGAACCCGTCAGAGGATGGGAGATCCGCGGGGTGGGCGCGTTTCGGCGGGAATTCGCGTAGTTTATAATGGGATCCCGTGTCCGTGTTCATTCCTGACCCGCACTCTCGTGGGAACAAGCTCGACCCGGCCGGGTCCTTGCGTCCATGACCTATAAACTTAGCAATACTCCGGCGCCGGACGATCTGTTGTCGACGGCGCGCGAAGCCTTGAAATCCATTCTGCGCGAGCCGGACGTTGATCACAGCTATACGATCCTGATGGCGATGAATGCCATGGGCATCGCTGCGCGGGCGATGCAGGCTGGCGAGCCCCTGCCGGCTCATAGCGACATGGGCGACGAGGCGTTCAAGCGCTGGGTGCGGCAAGCCGATGAAGGGGCCATCACGGATCCGGGATTGACAGCCGGCCTGCGGCGCCACGTGGAGTACAAGCTGGGGATATCCAATCCCCGTTTTCAAGCCGCATCGACTCCAGCCAGATCAACCTACGCCGAATCGACAAAGGACAGACCGTGAACAGTCTTCTGAAAGACGTACGCATCGACGACAAGTACACCGTCGAGGACGGCCGTATCTTCGTCACCGGCATACAGGCCCTGGTGCGGCTGCCCATGCTCCAGCACCAGCGCGACCTGGGCGCCGGCCACCGTACGGCCGGCTACATCACCGGCTACCGCGGCTCGCCGCTCGGAGCCCTCGATCTGCAGCTCCAGCAGGCGCGCGAGTATCTGGATGCCAACCAGGTCGTCTTCGCACCCGCCATCAACGAGGACCTGGCGGCCACGGCCCTGTGGGGTGCCCAGCAGGCGCAGCTCGACGGTGAGGGACGCTTCGACGGGGTATTCGGCATGTGGTACGGCAAGGGGCCCGGCGTGGACCGCTCCGGTGACGCCCTGCGCCACTCCAACCTGGCCGGGACGTCGCCGCTGGGCGGCGTGCTGGTATTGACGGGAGACGACCATACCTGCGAGTCGTCCACGACCTGCAATCAGAGCGAGCCGGCGATGATGGATGCCATGATCCCGGTGCTGAACCCGGCCGGCGTACAGGACATCCTCGACTTCGGTTTGTACGGCTGGGCGCTGTCGCGCTACAGCGGCTGCTGGGTGGCCTTGAAATGCGTGCACGACACCGTGGAGGCCACTGCCTCCGTCGATATATCGCCCGCGCGGGTCAGGATCGTACAGCCCTCGGACTTCGAAGCGCCCGAAGGCGGCCTCAACATCCGCTGGCCGGATACGCCCCAGGAGCAGGAACGCCGGCTGCACGATTTCAAGCATCTCGCCGCCCAGGCCTTCGTCCGCGCCAACGGTCTCGACAGGCTGGCGTACGATCCCGGGGACGCGCGCATCGGCATCCTCACCACCGGGAAGTCCTTCCTCGATACCCGGCAGGCGTTGTTCGAGCTGGGGATCGACGAGAGCGAGGCCGGCCGGCTCGGTATCCGCCTGTACAAGGTCGCCATGAGTTATCCCCTGGAACCCTCGGGCGTGCGCCGCTTCTGCCGCGGCCTGAACCGGGTCGTGGTGGTGGAAGAGAAACGCGGCCTGATGGAGGATCAACTGAAGAGCATCCTGTTCAACGACGTGGACAAGCCCGTGGTCATCGGGAAACGCGACCTCGATGGCAGTCCGCTGTTCCCGTCCGCGGGACGGTTGGAATCCAACCATATCGCCCGCGAGCTGGCGCGGCACATTCTCGAAGTCCGACCCGACTCCGGGCTGGAAAAGCGCCTCCATCGTTTCGTCGAACGCCTGGAGTCGTTGCCTGCCTCGAACGTGGTGCCCATGATCCGGACACCCTACTTCTGCGCCGGATGCCCCCACAACACCTCCACCGTCGTGCCGGAGGGCAGCAAGGCCCTGGCCGGCATCGGCTGCCATTACATGGCGCAGTGGATGGACCGCGACACCGCGCGGTTCACCCACATGGGCGGCGAAGGGGTGAGCTGGGTCGGGCAGGCGCCGTTCAGCACCCGCAAGCATATGTTCCAGAACATCGGCGACGGCACCTACTACCACTCCGGGCTGCTGGCCATCCGTGCCGCGGTCGCCGCCGGCACCAACATCACTTTCAAGATCCTTTACAACGACGCGGTGGCCATGACCGGGGGCCAGGCCATGGACGGGCCACTGTCGCCGGAGCGGGTCAGCTGGCAGGTGCGCGGCGAGGGGGTCGAGCGCATTGCCCTGGTCAGCGATGACCCCGGCAAGTACGAGCCCGACGACCTGGCGCCCGGCACCACGATTCACCACCGGGACGACTTGAATGAGGTGCAGAAGACCCTGAGGGAAATACCCGGCACCACCGTCATCGTCTACGAGCAGACCTGCGCCGCGGAGAAGCGCCGGCGAAGGAAGCGGGGCACGTACCCGGACCCCGCCAAGCGGGTCTTCATCTATGACCGCGTGTGCGAGGGCTGCGGCGACTGCGGGGTGCAGTCAAATTGCGTGGCCATTCTGCCCAAGGACACCGCCTACGGGCGCAAAAGGGAAATCGACCAGTCCGCCTGCAACAAAGATTTCTCCTGCCTCAAGGGATTCTGCCCGAGCTTCGTGACGGTCTACGGCGGCGCGTTGAAACGCGGCGTCAGCGACACGGCCGCGGTCGACGGGGCGATCGGGAACCTGCCCGATCCACGGCAGCCGGAGATCGACGGTACCTTCGATATCGTCCTCACGGGGGTTGGCGGCACCGGGGTGGTGACCATCGGCGCGATCCTGGGCATGGCGGCGCATGTCTCGCAGAAAGGCTGCTCCGTGCTGGACATGATGGGCCTGGCACAGAAAGGCGGCGCCGTCATGAGTCACATCATCCTGGCGGATGACCCGGGAGACGTGTCCGCCACCCACATCCCGGTCGGCGGCGCCGATCTGTTGCTGGGCTGCGACATGGTGGTGGCGGCCAGTCCCAATGCCATCAGCCGGGCCCACCCCGGCACGACCCGGGCGATCATCAACGAGTTCGAGATGATGACCGGCGACTTCACCCACGATCCGAACAAACGGTTTCCCGCAACGGAGTTGAAAGCCACCATCAGCGAGCATACGGGGCCGGACAACGCATTGTTCGTCAACGCCACGGCCCTGGCAAGCCGACTGCTGGGCAACTCCATCGGCGCCAACATGTTCCTGCTCGGCTGCGCGTATCAGTTGGGCCGATTGCCCCTGGGCCACGATGCGGTGATCAAGGCCATAGAGCTCAACGGCCAGGCAGTGGACATGAACAAGCGCGCCTTCGCTCTCGGCAGGCTGTACGCAATCGACGCGGAAGCCGTCGAGCGGCTGGCCTACCCATCCAACGCCCCGACGGGCCGGGTGCCGCGGACCCTGGAAGACATCATGTCCCATCGCGCCGCGCAGTTGCGCGAATACCAGGACCATGCTTATGCGAACCGATACCTGGAAGCGGTGGAGCGCGTGAAGTCAGCCGAAAGTGACAGAGCCAAGGGATTCGACGGCCTGGCCTTGAGCGCGGCCAGGAACCTGTATTCCGTGATGGCCTACAAGGATGAATACGAAGTAGCGCGGCTTTTTACTTCAAAGGACTTCCGCGAGCAGATGGCGGAAACGTTCGACGGCGACTACCGGATCGAGTTCAACCTGGCGCCGCCGCTGCTGAGCCGCCCCGATCACCGCACCGGGCGGCCGCGCAAGATACGCCTGGGCCGTTGGATGATGGGTATGTTCAAGGTACTCAGCGCGCTGCGTGGCCTGCGCGGAACCGCCTTCGACGTCTTCGGCTACTCGCGCGAGCGCCGCATGGAGCGCCGGATGGTGGATGACTACCTTGCGGATATCGACCTGGCGGTCCGGTGCCTGGATTCGAGTAATCACAAACTGGCTGTCGACCTCCTCGACTGGCCGGAATCGGTCCGCGGGTTCGGCGATATCAAGTTGGGCGCTCTGGAGCAGGTCCGGCGCCGGCGGAACGAACTGCGACAGGCGATGGAGAAGCCCGCCCGTGACAGCGCGGCGGCCTAGCGGGATGTTTGTCGATAGCCCGAGCTGCGGATAAGGGTCGAGAGGCGAGCGACGCGTTTGCCCACACCCGCAGTCGCAAGTGAGTAAGCCCATGGGGCCCCGGTTTCCTACCATCCGCCGACGCCCATACCGAAATTCCCATGGCCAGCAAAGTCGCAGCATCGATAGAGATCTCGCCGAAACAGGCGGCGGAGAGCCAGGACTTGCGCGGCCTGTTCCCGCGCGGGGTGCGCGTGTACATGACGGACGTAGGTACGGATGCGGCCCGGACCATCACCGCCGGGGCCGCGCGTCTGGACGACCTGGGCTACGTCGCGGTGCCCCATTTCGCGTGCCGGCGGCTCACCACCCATACGGACCTGGAAACGCGCATCCGGATGCTGGCCGAGGAAGCCAATGTCAGCGATGTGCTGGTGATCGGCGGCGGTCTCGACAAACCTGCGGGGGAGTTCACGTCCACAATGGACGTGCTCGAGACCGGCCTGTTCGACAAGTACGGCATCAAGCGAATCGCCGTGGCGGGCCATCCGGAAGGCTCCCCGGACTTCACCAAAGACACTGCCGAGCAGGCTCTGCGGCTCAAGCAGGAGTTCGCCAAGCGCACCGACGCCGAGATGCGCATCGTGACCCAGTTCGGCTTCGACGCCCCCGGCTTCATTCGCTGGGCGGTCGGCCTCACGGACGCGGGCATTGACCTGCCGGTGCACCTGGGGGTGGCGGGTCCGGCCAAGATCCCGACGCTGGTCAAGTACGCGATGATGTGCGGCGTCGGAGCCTCGGTCCAGTTCATCAAGCGCCAAGCTGCGTCGCTCGGCACCATGGTGAGGGGATTCGATCCGGAAGTCGTCGTGAGGCCCATCGAGGACCACATCAACAACTCCGGGCAGACCTCCATCGAGCAGGTCCACGTATTCGCCTTTGGCGGCATCAAGAAGGCCGCTGAATGGCTGAAGGAACGGGGCAGCTGGGCCGCCTGATTCGATCCACCGTGAAGCCTCCCGACCGCTTCAGCGAGTCGAACCGGATCCGCACCCGAGCATCCTCACGACCTACTCGATAATGATTACCTTGCCCGTAATCGCGCCTTCGACACTCTTGGCGAAGGCCAGACCGACCCGGGTGGAGGACACCGCCTCGTGGCCGGGAAAGAATTCCCCAAGGCTGGGGACGGAGACGTCCAACAGCCCCGGGCTCACCACGTTGATCCGCATGCCCCGCGGCATCTCGATAGCAGCGCCGGTGACGAAGCCTTCGAGGGCACCGTTCGCGGTGGCGGCGAGCGCCCCGGTTCGAATCGGGTCGCGGTCCGCCACGCCGCTGATCAGGGTGAATGAGCCGCCGTCGGCAACGTAGTCGAAACCGCGCAGCACGACGTTCACCTGTCCGATGACCTTGTTGGCGAGACCAGCGGTGAAATGCTCGCTGGTCAATTCGGTCAAGGGAGCGAATTGCACCGAACCGAATGCACACACCACCGCGTCGACCTTCCCCGCTTGACGGTACATGGCATCGATGGAATCGCGGTCGGTGACGTCGACATGGAGATGACCGCTGTTGCGGCCGGCCTTGATGAGGTCGTGGCGCTTGCCCAGCTCGTTGCACGCTGCGCTGCCGATCACGCCGCCGGCGCCGATGACGATGACTTTCATGTGGCGCTCCTCCTCAAAAGGTCCATCGCGGCTGAAACCGCTCCTACAATTCGTGGACTTGCATCACGGGAACTTCAGTTCGACGCGCGGCGCCGGCTGCGGCGACGCGGCCGGTCAGCAGTCTCGGTCGTTTCGGTGGGCTGCGCCTCCGGCAGCTCGACCCGCTTGCGCAGCTCAGGGAACGGATCAGTCTTGTGCGGAATCGCCATGGCCTTGACGAAATGGTCCTGGAACTTCGGCTCCACGGCGGTCTCGATCTTGTGGATACGCCTCACCACGCGTTCTATCTCCTCCCTGGCGTTCTTATCCATCAGCGCCATACGGGCGCCGTCACCGGCAGCGTTGCCGACGGAGTACACGTGATCCAGATCGCAGTCCGGGATGAGCCCCAGAACCATGGCATGCCGGGTATCTATATGGTTTCCAAAAGCGCCCGCGATCTTGATGCGGTCGACATGATCGACGCGCATTCGGTCCATCAACAGTTTGATACCGGCGTACAGGGCCGCCTTGGCGAGCTGGATCTGGCGCACGTCGTTCTGGGTGATGACGACGCGTACGTTCTCACCCTCGTACAGCAAATAAGAAAACGTCCGGCCATCGGGAAAAACACGGTTGCTGCGGGCGGCTAGCGCACCGTTTATGACACCGTCGGTGCTGATGATTCCGGCCAGGTACATCTCCGCGATCACTTCGATGATGCCCGAGCCGCAGATGCCGGTGACCCTGGTCCCACTGTTTCGGAAGGCATCGGTATCCGACCAGTCCTCGCAGCCGATCACGCGCACTCGCGGCTCCAAGGTATCGGGATCGATGCGCACCCGGTCGATGGCGCCGGGCGCGGCCCGCTGGCCACCGCTGATCTGGGCTCCCTCGAACGCGGGTCCGGTGGGACTGGAACAGGCCATGAGACGGTCGCGGTTGCCCAGCACGATCTCGGCATTGGTGCCGACGTCCACCAGCAGGGTCATGGCATCGTCGTTGTAGGGCCGCGCGGACAGAACCATGGCGGCGGCGTCCGCCCCGACGTGGCCGGCGATGCAGGGCAGCACGTAGACCCTGGCGTTGGGGTTGATGTCGAGGGCCAGGACAGCCGCCGAAGTCCTCACCGCCTCATCCGTGGCCAGCGCAAAGGGCGCGCCACCGAGCTCGACCGGGTCTATGCCGAGGAGCAAGTGATGCATCACCGGATTGCCGACGAAAGTGATGTCCAGTACGTCGGTCAGGTCCACTCCTGCCTCTTTCGCCCCTTCACCGATCAGGCGGCCAATAGTCTCCCGCACCGCGTTCGTCATATCCCGGTCGCCGCCGGGGTTCATCATGACGTAGGACACCCGACTCATCAGGTCCTCGCCGTAGCGGATCTGTGGGTTCATCGCTCCCGATGACGCCAGTACCTTGCCGTCACTGAGATCGCACAGATGCACCGCCACGGTTGTGGAGCCCACGTCTATGGCGGCGCCGTATACCTTGTCGTGAAACCCGGGCCACATGGCGATGATGTCGCGGTCGTCGTAGACGGCGACGGTTACCTTCCACTCTCCCTGCCGCAGGGTCTTTTGCAGGCTGCGAATCAGCGTCACGTCGCACTGCAGTCCGGTGAGGCCCCACTCGAACTCCAGGGCGAGCTTCAGGCGTGTAAGGTCGCCTTCCGGGTTGTGCATGTTGGGCTCGGGTACCTCCACATAGTGCAGTCGCACCATGGGGAAAAGCTCCAGATCCAGCAATCCGGCCTCCTTGCGAACCACCTGCCGATGCACCTGGCTGTCCGGCGGCACGTCGATGACCGCGTCGTCCAGCAGGCGTGTCTGGCAGGCCAGACGACGCCCCGTCGCGAGCCCGAACTGGCGGTCATACTGCGACTCGACCGGACCGCGGCTGCTGAGATGATCCTGCCTGGAGCTGATCCCGTGCTTGGCGAACTCGCCTTCGGTGCACAGGACCTGGCAGCGCCCGCACATCGCCCGCCCGCCGCATACGGAGTCGAGGTCCACATTGAGGGTTTGGGCCGCCTGCAGCAGCGTGGTGCCCGGCTCGAACTCGCCGCGCTTGCCGCTGGGGAGAAACACCACCTTTGCCGGTTGCTGGGACATGCTGGCTTAACGAACCGTCAGGCCGGTGGACCGCCGATCAAGGTGCCGCCGGATACTGAGGAATATCGGCCTCGAGACTGTAATAATCGCCCTTGTCGGCGGTGTAGATGTGGGATTCGAGCCTGAGACCCGTGTCACCATTCAAGCTACCCGCCATGACGGACGTGTAGCCCCCGTCGACCGCTTTCCAGAACAGACTGGACCCACAGCGGCTGCAGAAACCTCTCTCGGCGAAGGAAGAAGAACGGTACCAGCGCAGCACATTCTCGGGATCGTCAATCGTGAGGCAGTCGTTGGCGGCGGCGGTGGCGGCCACGAAATGGCCGCTCGTTTTGCGGCACTGGCCGCAGTGACAGGCGACAACCGGACGCATCTCGCCGTTGACGTGATAGGAGACGGCGCCACACAGGCACCCGCCGTCAGCCTGCGGCACGACGCCTCCTTCTGCCACGGCGACCGGCACCGGCGCTCGCTTCCACCACGTGGGCCGGCGTCGGCTCCCGGTAGGCGCGGATCCACCGGGTGCAGTCCCGATCGTGTCCCATCAAGACATCCGCCGCGCGAATCGACTGTACTACTTCGTCGTGCAACGGGTTGGTAATCGCCGAGGTCATGCCGGCTGCGATGGCCATGGAGAGGAAAGCCCCGTTGATGCCGTTGCGATTGGGCAGACCGAAGCTGATATTGGAGGCGCCGCAGGTCGTGTTGCACTTGAGCTCCTCGCGGATCCGCCGCACCAGGGCAAACACCTGGCGTCCGGCGGTACCCATGGCACCGATGGGCATGACCAGCGGGTCGATCACCACGTCGGCGGCGGGGATGCCGTAGTCCGCGGCGCGCTCGACAATCTTCTTCGCCACCTCGAAACGAACGTTCGGGTCTTCCGATATTCCGGTCTCGTCATTGCTGATCGCCACCACTGCGGCCTTGTGCTTCGCCACCAGCGGGAGAACCGTTTCCAGGCGCTCATCCTCGCCGGTCACGGAGTTCACCAGCGCCTTGCCCTGGTAAACGCTCAGGCCGGACTCCAGCGCCGCCACGATGGAAGAGTCGATGCACAGCGGAACATCAGTCAGGGACTGCACCAGCTGGATGGCTTTGGCCAGGATCGCGGGCTCGTCCGCGAGCGGAATACCGGCGTTAACATCCAGCATCTGGGCGCCGGCCTGCACCTGGGCGAGAGCATCCGCCTCGACCCGCTTGTAGTTCCCCTCCTTCATCTCGCGGGCCAGTATCTTGCGGCCGGTGGGATTGATTCGTTCACCGATCAATACGAAGGGCCGGTCAAACCCGATAACGACCTCTTTCCTGGCGGAGCTCACTACGGTATCGGTCATCTTTTCTTCTCTACATCGATTGCTTCGTTGAAGATTCCGGCGCAGTCTTGCACCCGAGCGGCACGGTCACACTGGTGTACCCCGTCACTAATATTGACCCATTCAGCGACCCGGAAAGGGTCGATATTAGTGACGGGGTACACTAGCATGGACTCAATCGGCAAGCACCCTACTCCTCTCCCGGTGTAGCGCTCTTGTGGCCCTTGGACCGCACCAGGCGCTGCAGTTCCTCGTCGCTCATTGTCGCTTCGAAATCCTTAGCGACCCGATCGACCTCCGCTTTCAGATCCGCCATCGCCACCTCCCGGTACTCGCGGCGCCACTCGCTGAGATACGCGTCGCTGCTGCCGCGACCCGCGCGCATGGCGGCCCGGTCGATGGCCTGCTGGAACCGGTCCGAAAGCTGCTTCTTGAACGTCGTGCGACCGGCCTTACCGATGACCTGGGCCGGGATATCGCGCCAGTACACCGTAATCAGTTTGGCCACGGCAGATGCTCCGGGTCGATGTTCCGCAATGCCTTTCGGAATGGCTCCAGCCCGGTAAACCGATGCTCGAACTCAAGGCCCAGGCGCCGCGCGGCGGACCGGGCCTTCTCGAGCAGCGCTTCGTCACGGCCCTGGGACAGGAATACCAAACGCTTGTAGTTTCCGAAGTACACGGATTGCAGTTCCGGGTGCGCCTCTATGCCCATGTCGCGCATGATCAGCCGATCGAAATGCCGCGCCAGGTAGTCGGTCAAATAGAAAGTGCCCGGTTCCGCTTCACTCAGAGCCTCAAACACCGCGGTGCCGGCAAAGAATTCGTAGCAGTGATTTCCGCCTATCCTTTCGACGCCCTCACGGGCCAGCATATCGTCCAGACGCCCCCCCGTGCCGCAATCGGCATAGGCCACATAGATATTCCGATAGCGTCCCCGGGCGGTCTGGATCTTTGCCAGCACGGCGCCCGTAATCTTCTGCGGAGTATTGTGCAGGCGCGCTGGCAGACACTGGATCTCCAGGTGAGTCCAGCCACTGCGCTTGATCACGGCCGTCAGCTCGTGGGCCAGGGCTCCGCAGGCAATGATAAGGCTCTTGGGAAAATCGGCCATGGCGCGTCCGTACCCGGCGAGGGCTTTCTCAGCCCGCGGCCCGGCGCGCCTTGATCAGCTCCTTGGCGGTCTCCACCGCCACCGCGGCGTCGCGGCAATAGGCATCCGCACCGATGGCGTCGCTGAACTCCTCGTTGAGCGGGGCGCCACCCACCAGGACGATGTAGTCGTCCCGGATGCCCTGCTCCTTCAAAGCATCGATAACCACTTTCATGTAAGGCATGGTGGTGGTGAGGAGCGCCGACATGCCCAGGATATCCGGCTTGTGCTCTTCCAGGGCCGCGAGATATTTCTCGATCGGGTTGTTGATCCCGAGATCGATGACCTCGAAACCCGCACCTTCCATCATCATGGAGACCAGGTTCTTGCCGATGTCGTGAATATCGCCCTTGACCGTGCCAATCACCATCTTGCCGACCTGTTTGGCGCCGGTTTCCACGAGCAACGGCCGCAGGATCTGCATGCCACCTTTCATAGCGTTGGCGGCCAACAGCACTTCCGGCACGAACAGGATACCGTCGCGGAAGTCGATGCCCACGATCCGCATGCCTTCAACCAGCGCATCGTTCAGAACCTTTTCAGGGCTCCAGCCACGGTCCAGAAGAATCCGGGTGCCTTCCTCGATCTCCTCTCTCAACCCATCGTACAGGTCCGCGTGCATCTGCTCGACGAGCTCGTCATCCGGCAGCTCGGCCAGGATGATTTCCTCTTCTTCTTCCAGTTCGTCTTGTACTTGGTCGGACTCGGCCATGGCGTTTCGTCTCGTCGTCGGTTGCAGCAGGATGTTGAACAGAACATCTCCCGGTCCTCTTCAACGCGTCGGCACCGGATACCCACCGGCCGGCCGCGTCGAACCTGGCATTTTGCCTGATTCGAGGCGGGAGATCCTCATCCCGCTTAATTTAGTCTGCCCACCGGCGGACTCGTGATCCCGTCCCCCGTGCGTGGGTCCGCCAAAAGCGGCTCAATGCTCGAGTTGGACGCAGAAAGGCGTCAACATCCTTTCAGGGGCGCTATTTACGCCCCGATTCAGTCGATATGCTGGCACGGCCGCGACATGAGGTGTACGGAAAACGACACTGAAAATAAAGCTATTTTTAAACACTGTCGATTCAGGGATAGCGCATGTCGCTAATGCTGTTCACCGGCCGGTACGTGCTTTGTTAGATTCTCGCCGCGCTTCGTAACAGGTGGCGGGAGAAGATGCCCGTCAGCCTGTTCATTCGGCGCCCTTCGTGGATTCGCGACCGTCATTCATCGAGCGCACCACAGGCACAAGCAATCGCGCCGCCCCGCGCGGGTGCGGGGGCCGGCGTCCAACAGAGGTGGGACATGGCTTACAAATCCGATATCGAGATTGCCCGCGAAGCAACCCCGAAACCTATCAGTCAAATCGCGCAGGATCTGGGCATCCCGGAAGATTCCTTCTATCCATACGCTCACACCAAGGGCAAGATCGACCTGAATTACATTGCCAGCCTGGCGGATCGCCCGGACGGCAATCTGGTCCTGGTGACCGCCATAACCCCCACACCTGCCGGCGAGGGAAAGACCACTACGACGGTAGGGCTTGGTGACGCCCTCAACCGCATCGGCGAAAACGCCATGATATGCATCCGCGAACCCAGCCTCGGCCCCTGCTTCGGGGTAAAGGGCGGCGCGGCCGGCGGCGGCTATGCCCAGGTAATTCCCATGGAAGACATCAACCTGCACTTCACTGGGGACTTTCACGCTATCAGCACCGCCAACAATCTGCTGTGCGCGCTGATCGACAACCACATCGCCCACGGCAACGCGCTGAACATCGACGCCCGCAAGATCAGCTTCAAACGCGTGGTCGACATGAACGACCGAGCCCTGCGGCAGATCGTCTGCTCGCTCGGCGGCGCAGCGAACGGTTTTCCGCGGGAGGACGGATTCGATATCACCGTAGCTTCAGAAGTCATGGCGATCTTCTGCCTGGCGACGGATCTCAAAGACCTGCAGCGCCGCCTGGCGAATATCGTCGTCGCAGAGACGCTGGATCGCATGCCCGTCTACGCGCGCGACCTGAAGGCGGACGGCGCCATGGCCGTGCTACTCAAGGACGCGTTGATGCCGAACCTCGTTCAGACCCTGGAGAACAACCCCGCCATGGTGCACGGCGGACCGTTCGCCAACATTGCTCACGGCTGCAATTCGGTCATTGCCACCAAGGCCGGCTTGAAGATGGCGAATTACGTCGTCACCGAAGCCGGCTTCGGCGCCGACCTGGGAGCGGAGAAGTTTTTTGACATCAAGTGCCGCAAAGCCGACCTGCACCCTAAAGCCGCGGTGGTCGTGGCGACCGTCCGCGCCCTCAAGATGCATGGCGGCGTCGACAAGGAGCACCTGCGGGACCCCAACCCGGCCGCCGTGACCAAGGGCTGCAGCAACCTGGTTCGCCATATACAGAACGTCAAGGCGTTCGGCGTGCCCGTGGTGGTCGCCATCAACGGCTTCGTCAGTGATACGGAGGAAGAGATCCAGGCGGTCAAAGCGGCGGCATCGGAACAAGGCGTGGAAGCCGTTCCCTGCACGCATTGGGAGCACGGCGGCGCTGGTGCCGAGAACCTGGCCCGGGCTGTGGTGCGATTGGTCAAGGCGGACACGGCTCAATTCGCTCCGATCTATGACGGCGACATGTCGCTGTGGGATAAGGTCAAGACCGTGGCCACCCGGCTCTACGGCGCCCATGACATCATCGGTGACAAATCCGTTCGGGCGCAGTTCAGGCGCTTCGAGAAGCAGGGTTTCGGCCACTTCCCGATCTGCATCGCCAAGACCCAGTACAGTTTCTCCACGGATCCCAGTCTGAAGGGTGCGCCGCGAGGACACGTCGTGCCGATACGCGAGGTCAAGCTGTCGGCAGGCGCGGAGTTCCTGGTAGTGGTCTGCGGCGACATCATGACCATGCCCGGACTGCCCAAGGACCCGGCGGCGAACCATATCAATCTGGACGAAGACGGGCACATTACCGGGCTATTCTAGTTTGGGCAGTGCGGTTCACGCCGGTGCGCCCTGGCAGGGCCGGGCGCTCTGGTGTGGATTGCCGCGGCGGCCGCGCCGCCCCGCAATGACTGTCGGGGATACTGCTATCCGCAGCCCGATCAGGGAAACACTGCGTGGGAGCCTTTGGGCTCCTGCCCTGGAGGCAGCGCATCAGGAGCCGCCTCGCCGTCCGCGCCGAGGCTCCTGATGAATCGGTACACCGAACGCAGATCTTCATCGGTCATGTGGTGCAGGCTGAACCAGGGCATGGGAGGTTTCGCCTGCAGATGCTTCGCATAGGCGATCCATTCGTCCTCGCTCTTATTCGGTGCGCTCAGACGCAGGTTGGTTGCATAGGTCGTTCCCCAGGGTCCGGACCATCCGAATGAACTGCCCAGGAGCCAGTCTTCCATGGGGACCTGGCCGCCGGTTTCCGCATAGCCGTCGGTATGACAGTCATTGCATCCCGCAATGCTGACTATGTACTTGCCCCGCTCCGTGCTCGGTGCACCCCAGGCCACGTTGGCCGCGAGCACCAAGGCAATCGCGGGTACCAGCTTCTTGTTGAGCATTTCGAACCCTGAGAAAATCCGTTTGAGTACGGCCATCACTGATTTGTTCCATGCGGCCTCAGGCGACGTCGGGCGGGATGGGGTCTTCGGGTGTCTCCGGTGCCAGGGGTTCATTGCCCAGGATGAGATCGGCCGCTTTCTCGGCGAGCATGATGACCGGGGCATTGATATTGCCATCGGTGATCTCCGGAAATGCCGACGCATCCACCACCCGCAAGCCCGTGATGCCGTGTACTGCCAACGCTGAATCCACCACGGCCTGCTCATCGTACCCCATCCGGCAGGTGCCGCAGGGATGGTAGGCGCTCTCGGCATTGCGGCGAACGAACTCCATGACATCCTCATCGGACTTGACATCCGGGCCCGGCGACAACTCCACACCCCGATAGGGATCGAAGGCGCGCTGGGCGAATATCTCCCGAGTCTTGTGCACGGCCTCGATCCATTCCCGCCGGTCCTGCTCCGTGGACAGATAGTTGAACAGTATGGAAGGCGGAACCGTCGGATCCGCACTTCGTAACTGGACGCGGCCCCGGGAATCCGAGCGCATGGGACCGACGTGGGCCTGGAAGCCGTGCTGTTTCTGGGGTGTGCCGTCGTACCGGATCGCCACCGGCAGAAAGTGAAACTGCAAGTTCGGGTACGTGCAGCCGGTATTCGACCTGATGAAGCCACCGGCCTCGAAGTGGTTGCTGGCTCCGAGCCCGCTGCTGAACAGGTACCACTGCAGTCCGATCAGCGCCTGTCGCCAGGGCTTGAGCGCGGGGTACAGGGATACGGGCTGGGTGCAGGCCTGCTGCAGATAGATCTCGAGGTGGTCCTGCAGGTTCTCGCCGACACCAGGCAGGTCCACCACTACGTTGATTCCCAGGGACCGCAGCGCGTCGGCGCGTCCGATGCCCGAGAGCTGCAGTAGCTGCGGAGAGTTGAAAGCACCTGCCGACAGAATGACTTCGCCAGCGTGTATGATATCACCGGCGATGGTCTCCACGCCCACGGCTCGGGTCCCCTCGAACACGATACGCGAGATGACGGTGTGATCCCTGATATCGAGGTTCGGGCGTGCAAGGGCCGGCTGGAGATAGGCGCGCGCGGTACTCATACGCCGACCGCGGTACACCGTCATGTCGAAACGGCAAACCCCCTCCTGGCGGCGGCCGTTCAGATCTTCGGAGAAGCGATGACCCGCCTGCTGTCCGGCTTCCAGCCATACGGCGAACAAGGGATTCTCGCAGCGGCCAACGGTTACCTTCAAAGGACCATCGCCGCCCCGGAACGGACTGCGGCCGCCCAGCCAGGTCTCCATCTTCCGAAAGTAAGGCAAGCAGTGGGCGTAACTCCATTGCTCGAGTCCACGATGGCCCGCCCAGCGCGCGAAGTCCTCCGGATGGCCGCGAACGAAGATCATGCCGTTGATACTCGATGAGCCGCCCCACCCTTTCCCGCGCGGATGCATGACCTTTCGTCCGTGCATGTGCGGCTCGGGATCCGACGCGTAACCCCAGTTGTAGGTGCGTCCGTTGAGAGGCCAGGTGAGGGCCGCCGGCATATGCACCCGGAAGTCCCACCCTGGCGGCCGTTTCCCGGCTTCCAGTACCAGGACCCGGTTCGCCGGGTCCTTCGATAAACGGTCGGCAAGCACACAGCCGGCCGAGCCGGCACCGACGATCAGGTAATCAGGCTTCAAGGCCGGTCTCCTTGTGAAGAACTGTTCTTGATTCTTATCCACAATCTGCGCATTGTGATACGGTTCTGGTTGGCTTGAGTGAATCGGGAGAAACACATGGGCCGGACGGTATTTTACTTGTGTCAGCATGGCGACGCACTGGCCAGGGATGTCGATCCTGACCGGCCGCTGAGTAAGCGCGGGACGGCGGACGTCTGCAATGTCGCCGGCAGTCTCGGCGGCAGGATCGTGATCGACGCGATCATTCACAGCGGCAGGACGCGCGCCCGCCAGACGGCAGAGCTGCTGCACGAGCGGCTGGCGCCGGACGTGGACATTCGCGAGCAAGCGGGGCTCGGCCCCAAGGATCCGGTCGAAGACTTCGCCGCGGTCATCGCCTCGAGCACGGACAATCTGATGATGGTCGGGCACATGCCATTTGTCGGCCGTCTTGCCTCCCACCTGCTCTGTCATGCAGGTGACCCGGATCGAAACATCGTCGCCTTTCAACCCGGCACCGTGGCGGCGCTCGAACGACAGGACGACGGCAACTGGATGCTGGCGTGGATGGTGACTCCGGCGCTATGTTGACCCTCTCCGTTCCAACGCCGGGAAACAGCCTCTCCTCCCCCAATGGGCTGCATACCGCTGGTGTGGTGGCCGGGCACCGCTATCGAACATGAGCGTCAAGACCACCGTCTCCCTGGTTCTTGGCAGCGGCGGAGCCCGCGGCCTGGCTCAAATAGGAGTCATCGAATGGCTGGAGGAAAACGGCTATGAGATCAGGTCCATTTCCGGCTCCTCCATGGGCGCACTTGTCGGAGGAGTCTACGCCGCCGGAAAGCTAGACACCTACCGCAACTGGGTTACCGCCCTGGATAAATCCGATGTCCTGCGCATGCTGGACCTGTCCTTCGGCTGGAGCGGGCTCCTCAAGGGTGAGCGCATCATCAACAAGCTTCGCGACCTGGTAGGCGACCGTGACATCGAAGACCTGCCGATCTCCTACACCGCGGTGGCCACGGATATCGAACGAGGCAAGGAAGTGTGGCTGTCCCGGGGAATGCTGTTTGACGCCATCCGTGCCTCCATCGCGGTGCCACTGGTATTCACACCCTACGAACTGAACGGACGCAAGCTGCTCGATGGCGGTCTGCTCAACCCCTTGCCCGTAGCTCCCACGCTACGGGACCACAATGACATCACGATTGCCGTCAACGTGGACGCCCGGCCCAGCCGCCGACCGGGGCCTTCCAGCGCCGACATCGCCTGGACGGCTCCTGCCTCCACGTCCCGGCCCCCGGAAGATCAAGACGAGGAAACCGGGTCATATCGCGCCAGGATCAAGTCATTCATACAGGAGCTGCAGGACCGGATCACGCCGGACAGGGAACAGGACTGGGGCTTTGCTGACGTCATGATGGCATCTATCGAAACCATGCAAAGCTCCATCGTCCGCATGCAGATGGCCGCCTATGCGCCGGACTGCTACCTGACCATCAGCAGCGACTCCGCACGATCCTACGAATTCTATCGAGCCGCCGAGCTCATTCAATTGGGCCGCGATACCGCGGAAAGGCAGCTTTCGGGATAACAACCGTCACAAACATGAGCAGGTCAGGCCACAAACCGAACGTCGCTCTGCTTGCCGTCCCGGAAGGCACAGCTTCCACGATTTTCGGTATGTACGATCTGTTTTCGTCCGTGGGTCGCGACTGGGACATGCTGCACGAGGGAAGACCGGGGACGCTCCTGATGGCACCCAGGATTGCCGCCCGCGACAAAGCCGAAATGCGGGTGGCCAACGGGGCGCGCCTGCAGCCGGATATCACCCTGGAGGACGACGCCGATCCGCAGATCGTTTGCGTCCCCGAGCTGCTGCTGATGCCGGACGAGCCCATTGCCGATCGCTTCGCCGGGAAGGGGATTGGCTGGCGGAGGCGTACCGCCGGGGGGCGGTCGTTGCCTCGGCCTCCTCCGGGAGCCTGCTGCTCGCAGAGGCGGGTTTGCTGGATGGCCGGAAGGCCACCACGCACTGGGCACACTGCGCCTCCCTGCAGAAGCGCTATCCGTCCATAAAAGTACAAGCGGCCAGCGTGCTGGTAACGGCGGGTGATGATCGGCGGATCATCACGTCCGGAGGCGGGACTTCCTGGCAGAACGTGGTGCTGTTCCTCGTGGCTCGATACTTCGGATTGGACGAAGCCATGCGCCTTGCAAAGGTACGGCTCCTGGACTGGCATCAAGGTGGCCAACTGCCTTTTTCTTCCGTGGCATGTCCGCGGCAGGACGAAGACCGGATCATCGCGTCGTGCCAGCACTGGATAGCCGAAAACTACGCGGCGCCGAGCCCGGTGGCCGCCATGATGTGGTTGAGCGGGCTCACCGAGCGCACATTCAAGCGCAGGTTCACCAAAGCGACCGGGATGCCCCCCATCGACTACGTGCACACTCTGCGCCTGGAGCAGGCGCAGACATTGCTGGAGACGACGCGCATCACGGTGGAGGCCGTTGCCAACGAAGTCGGCTATGAAGACACGACTTTCTTCCGGCGTCTGTTCCGGCGCAGGGTGGGCCTCGCCCCGCGCGAATATCGCGCCCGCGTCGGCGCCCTGCGCACTGGGCTGCGCGAAGCGGCACGAACCTGAACGGCCGCTGGCCTGGAATCGACTTCTGCCTGTCACCAGTCGGCGATACCTTTTCGGGTATCCCGCGGATCCTGCGTCGATTCCCCGGGCTGTTCTCCGCTCCGTGGCAGGCTTATTGCTGGGTAACGGTGGCAGGCGCCAGTCGACGGCCCACCCCGGCCGCCGTGCTTATTGGCCGGCGGGCTCTGGCTGCTCCCGAGCGTTGAGAATATGGTCGCGGGTGTCGAACACTGTCACTGTCAGTGCCTTGGTGCGTGGGCCTGGAGTGATCCGCACCTTGTCCAGACTCATCCGGACCGATTGACCGCCCAGACCCAGGAAGCCACCGACCTGAACTACGATAGCGGCCATGTGTCCATGCCGGTCCAGCAACACGTCGGTGATTTCCCCGACATCCTCGCCCAGCGGATTGGTGACCCGCGTTCCCAGGAGGCGCTGCACGGACATCGAGGGCCCGGATGCCAATTTGAAGACTTCGTGCTCGCAGGACGTGAGCGCCGAACGAGGCGCATTTACCGGGGCGACGCTTTCCGCGCCGCCGAAGCTCATATCGGGCTCTGTATCCTGGGCCTGGCAGCGGAGCCAGCCGGGGCTCAGAACCAACGCAACAGCCAGTAACATATGCTTCATCGGACGGAACCTCGTATGTGCGAGGCATGCGAAGCAAACGCCGTGCCGGACCTTCCAGTAGCCCGGATGCGGGCGATTCTTCCGGATGCCAGGAGCCCTGGCGCGCGCTGAACGACGTCCGGAGTGGCGGCTGAGGGTGTCGCATCATGCGGGATGTGTCGCCCAATGGCGACACCTGCAATCAGAGCTTGAACGCTCCCGAATCAATGTCGTGCTTTGCAAGCAGCTTGTGAAAATCCGTGCGATTGCGCTGCGCGAGCTTTGCCGCCTGCGTCACATTGCCGTTGGTGGCCGCCAGCAGTTGAAGGAGATATCCCCGCATGAACTCGTCCCTCGCCTCGCTCAAAGAGGGCAACTTGGCCGAAGTGGCGCCAAGGGTGCGTCGTACCAGCTCCGCGCTGATTACGGGAGACGACGACAGAGCCACCGTCTGGTCCACCACATTCTGCAGCTGTCGAACGTTGCCGGGCCACTTCTGGGACATCAGCAGCTGCATGGCCTCGGCGGAGAAAGACTTCTTCGCGGCGTTTGCCCTCACGGCAAGCTGTTGCAGCCGTGTCGTGACCAGAAGAGGTATATCCTCGATCCGGTCGGCCAGAGGCGGCAGTGAAACCGAGACGACATTGAGCCGGTAGTACAGGTCCTCACGAAAGTCACCCGACTCCATGGCCGCTTCGAGATCTCGATTGGTGGCGGAAATGATCCGCGCGTCGACGTCTATGACCTGCTCTCCTCCAAGGGGTCTGACCTGCCCGTCCTCCAGCACCCGCAGGACCTTCGCTTGCAGCATTTTCGGCATGTCTCCGATCTCATCCAGCAGCAGGGTTCCCTTGTCGGCCTGCTCGAACAGGCCCGCGTGATTGCGCGTCGCACCGGTAAACGCACCTTTGCGGTAACCGAACAACTCCGACTCGAGGAGGTCCGCAGGTATGGCGGCACAGTTGAACGCCACGAAAGCGCCGTTTCTACCGCTCGCCTTGTGAATCGCCCGGGCCAGCACTTCTTTTCCGGTGCCGCTGGGCCCTGTTATCAGTATTGCGCTGTTGGTGGGGGCCAGGCGCCCAACGGTGTCCAGGATCGCCTCCATCGAGGCGCTCCTGGTAATGACACCGGAACGCCAGGATTCTTCCGGCCTGTCAAACATCGGCGACATCGTCAACGCTTCGCGAATGCGCTGCAGCAACTCTTCATGATCCACGGGCTTGGTGAGAAAAGCGAAAGCGCCCGTTTGAGTGGCGGTCACGGCATCGGGAATCGTCCCATGGGCCGTCAGTATGAACACCGGCATACCCGGGTAGCGCTGCTGCAGCTCGGACAACAGACCAATTCCGTCCATTCCATCCATGCGCAGATCCGTTATCACCAGATCAGGCCTGACTTCGGGAAGCATATCCAACGCTTTATTTGCGCTCCCCACCGAAACCGTGCGAAAACCCTCGCCATCAAGACGCATCGAAAAAAGGCGCAGAAAGCTGGCGTCGTCGTCGATAATCAGTATTGTCGGCTCGATTTGTTCCACTCAGGGCCTTCGCGTTTCGGACTGCCTCTTCTTCTGCTCCATGGAGCTCTCTATAGACAACAGCTCCTGTATCTTACCCTTCACATCTCGAAGCTGCCCGCTCAGGACCCGGCGCGCCTCGGCTTCCTGCAGCCTGATTTGTATCAGGGCGCGCAGCCGAGGGTCCATGGCGGGCTCACTTTCGAGCACTCCTCTGAGCACCTTCTCCCCTGCCTCGGTGTTGGATTCATTCTGGCCGGGCGAGGTCAGAAGAAAACCGAGTTGCAGCCTGGACTCCAGGGGATCACTGTTCACCCGGTGCTCGGCATGGGTCTTCATTTCTTCCCAGACGTGCCGATCGGCCTCCGCGGCGCGCTTCATGAAGTCGATATGAGCAGCCAATGGATCCGGCTTGTCAGTACTTAGACTCACGCAGCCGCCAACGGCCGCAAAAGCGAGCGCCGCGGCGAGAGCGAAGACCAATGCTCCCATCGGCCTAGCCCTGGGGTATGACGACACTGAACCGTGCTCCCCCGTTTGGCCGAGTTTCAACGTCGACCCGCCCTCCATGCGCACCCGCGTACGCACGAACCAAGGACAAGCCCACGCCCGTGCCGCGGTAGCCTCCTGTGCCGGGTTGGTCGCTGAGATAGAAAAGGTCAAATATTCTTTCCCGCTCCCCTTCCGGTATGCCCGGGCCCCGATCGGTCACGACAATCAGTAATTCGTTCTTCTTCTCGGAAATATTCACTTCAACAACGCCCCCCTGGGGAGAGAATTTCACGGCGTTCGAAATCAGGTTGTCGAGGACAACCCGGCACTTGTCCCTGTCCATCTCTACGACCATATCGTCCGGACAGTCCACTCGAACCTGAATGTTGTGGGTCAGCGACGAGGCGCGGAACCTGTGCGCAACCGCGTCCGCAACCTGCCGTATTCGAAAGCTCTCCTTGTACAATTTGCCGGGGTCGGCCCGCCACGCACTGAAATTCAACATGTTGTCCAGCATTCGCTGCAGTTCGATACTATTGTTGTGCAGAAGCTCGAGGACCTCGCGTTGGCGCGCGTCGTCGATCCGCCCACCCTGGTCCGCCAGGAGTCCCGCCCCCTCCCGGATGCTCGCAAGCGGTGTCTTCAACTGGTGTGACATTTCCCTGAAAAATTGCTCCTTGATCTGATCCACCTCGGACAGCCGCGAGCCGAGCCAGTCCAGGCGGTCGCCCAGCTTCGATATGTCCGCCGGTCCGTGGATCTTAATCGATCCGTCGAAATCACCCTGCCCGAGGCGTCGGATGCGCGAATCTATCCGACGAATCGGTTTGGCGATGAACCAGGCGAATACCAGAATGAAGGTGATTACGAACAACGATGAAGTTCCCCATATCCAGTAGAGCGCCGCACGGGCCGTCTTGACCTTCTGCGCCGCGATATCGAGCTGTTGCTGGATCGCCGTGTTGGAGAAGAATCTCAGGTCATTAGAAAGATTAACCAGCTTCTCAAACCTCTTCGTATCGATTTTGGTGTCGGGGTCCCTGGACCGGAGATTGATCTGCTCGAACGTGGCGTTGCTCACGGTCCGGATGTTCTCTAGGAGCGCCCGGGCCTTCTTCTGGTCAACCAGCACTTCGAGCCACTCGAGGGTGTCGATCAGACGGGCGTGTTTTTGCGTGTAGAGACTGAATAGCTCATCATCCCCGACAACCATGTACTGCCGCGCCGTGCGGTTGAGCTCTTCGATGTGATCGATCAGTTTCTCTGTCTCACGGCCTATCTCCAGGCTCCGCACCACCAAGTTCCGATTGTCGTCGGACAAGCGCTTGATGTAGATGAAAGTGAGAACAGTACCGGCGAACAGCGGCACGCAGATCAATACAACCCCCAGGAGAAATATCTGCGACAGGGAGCGAAACCTGATTGGGCTCATGGTGGCAATGTTCTGCTGGAGCTGGGAGAGGTCCCGGGACCGGACACGGTCCACAAGGCGGGCCGCCCCGGTATTGTAAGTAAACCGCGAACCATTCGTCTACAAGGCACCGGGCTGGAAGTTGTGCGCTACCCGTTCCCAGCCGCAGTGCGGGTCGCCCCATGAAAAAAAAGCCGGCGCGTCAGCGCCGGCTGTAAGTCCCCTCGGAAGGTTGGAGGGAGAGGGGAGGGGTGGGGGATCAGTCAGCGGTCTTTATTCGGATGTCGTTCTTCACCTCATTCACGCCTTCAACACGCATGGCATCGTCTTCAGCCTGAACCTTCTCGTTCGCGGAATCTGCAAATCCACTCAGCTGAACGTCGCCTTTGAATGTCTTGACCTGGATATCGACGGCGTCAACCTTGTCATCCTTGATCAAGGCTGTCTTGACCTTGGTCGTCAAAACCGAATCATCGACGAACTGGCCGGTGCTCTCTTGCGTTTGCGAACCGGCACAGCCAGCCAGTCCGCACATGGCCGCCAGCAGAGTGATAGTGCAGTACAAAGTTGCTCTTTTCATGGTTACCTCATCCGTTTCTCGTCTTGTGAATGGTTTTCCGGGTCAGTGTGCTCAAACCGTTGAGCGTCAATGATCTCTGTCTGTTGTGGACGTATGCAATTCCTGTGCCAGCGTGCGATCACCGTTTTCCCTTGCTGTTTCGACGTCCGCCTGTCGCCGTTCGGATACGCCCGGTTCGGATTCCGCGAAGCGAAGCGTAGAGACCACGCTGATTCTGCGGGGTCGCGGGTCGGCAACAATCCTTCCCGGCCTGCCGTCAGCACAGTCCACCCGGCTGCGCAAATCAGAACGACAACCCTACGCTACCGGTGATCATCTGCGTGTCCTTCGGATAGCTGATGTCGAACCACTCGCTTTCGAGCCGGAACCACACGGCACCGAGGTTCAACTGTCCGCCGAGCCCATACATCAGATCGTGGCCGCTGTCATCGGGGAACCCCCCGGCGCCGGCCGTGTTCCAGAAGATCACACCGCCCCTGGCGAACAGGTCGACCGGGCCGATCGGCAGCAGACCGAGAGCAGAGACGTCCCAGCCGTCGGTCTCGGTGCTGAAGGGTCCGGATTTGGCCTTCCCGAAGTTCCGATACCCTCCTTCGACCGCGAAGTTGTCCGTTGCCCGGTAGCCGCCGTACAGCTTGTACGCGGTGTCATCGTCGTTCAGATTGACGTCACCGATGTCCGTGACCTGCACCTGGTCCTCGAAATTCGCCACGCCCGCGCCGGCCCCCAGATAGGCGTGAGGCTCCTCGGCCCACAGCGCCGGAGCGGCCAGAAGAAGACTGAAGGCAGTCGCTGCAACGACGAACCGTTTAGGGGTACTCCTCATCGTGACACCTCACTGTTTGTTGACGCCTGGGGCCCGTGTCGGACCACTTGCACTCCGCTGCCAGAAGATGCAACTACCGTGCCAACCCCGAGACCGAGCAGTGGCGGCCCGGCATCATGGTTGCTGTCGCCTTCCGGCAACACCTGATGGCGCGGAACTCGGCCGAAGGTCAGACAACGGCGGAATCGCGCCCGGAAACCAGCTGTCGCCGATCAACGACAACCATCCCAATCGCTTCGTCCGGGCCTGCAGCCGGTATATATTTCAGGGTCTCGTCTGACATCCTTCATATCCCACGGGCACAATGATCAGCTGCCTAACCGTGACCCGCGAAAACAAGCTTCCGGAGCTGGTTCGCGCCGTCGACTGCTTTCACCGCCAGACCGTGGCCGAAAAAGAGCTGGTCATCGTGCACGACGGCTCGGCACGCTTCGATGAGGCGCTTGTCGACGCAGCACGCCGGTACCGTGGCGACACGATCCGGGTACACAGGGCGCCGGGTGAAAACCTGACGTTGGGAGCATTGCGCAACGTCTCCCTGTCGCTCGCGCGCGGCGGCCTGGTGTGCCAATGGGACGATGACGACCTGTATCATCCCCGGCGCCTGGAGATACAGGCGAGAGAGCTCAAGGAATCGAGAGCGGACTTTTGCTTTCTCACCGACCAACTTCACTACTTCGAATCGACCGGGGAAATGTTCTGGGACGACTGGACCGTGGAGGGATATCCTGGAAAACTGATTCAGGGCACGATACTCGGACGTGCGGACCTGATCGGCCGTTACCAGGACCTGCCCAGGGGCGAAGATACGGGCATCGTGGCGGATCTGGTCGCGGGCGGGTGCCGACTGCATGGCGTCCCGGGGCGGGGCTACCTCTATATCTATGTATTCAATGGAAACAACGCCTGGGACCTGCACCACCACGCGGCCATTTCCGCCTGGAAACGGATGCCGGGGAGGCGCCTGCTGGAACACGAGGCGGAACTGCGCCAGTACCTGCTCGACTACACCTTGCCCTGGGACACCGTGTTTATGCCCCATGAATCGGGTTCCATCGTCATCAAGTCCGCGTGAGGCGGGAAAGGCTGTGCGATATCCCGGCGTGTGGTGCACGGGATGACACAGCGATCTCCTCGAGCTAGCTGCAGCAGTACTTCCCGGGATCGCCCATGACGGCGCGATCGAGATCGCAGCGGGAGCGAAGCTGCTCACGGGAGGATGCGGCATACTCGCGCAGCACGGACAGGTTTTCGCGATAGTTCGGGTCGGCGGCCGAGTCCCGCATGGCCGACGGATGAAACAAATGGTAGGCGACGCCGGCCCGATTTACCGCCGTGCGGGCCAGAAGTGCAATCTTAGTACTCATGGCATCGTCCTCTCCACCCCACCCCTTGAACCGCTCGTCCTGCCCACCCAGTAGCATGTAGCTTGCCCTGCGTATCATGTACAAGCCACCACAGAAGCACAGGTATTCGCCTTTGTAATCGCGATTCCGGCGGCTGTGCGGGGTGGCCGGCGGCAGCGTCCCGGCAGCGTGAAACTCACCGGTCTGATTCTCGTCCAGGTCGAAAAGGACAGCATAGGGATTCAACGCCTCGAGCTCGTGCCGGCAGGCTCGCAGGCCGGCCTGTATGGTCGCCGGGTCCACCACGACGTCCCCATCGGCCAGCGCGAGCACCTCACCCTCCGCCCGGCGGGCACCGACATTGAATCCCCACGACTTGTTGAAAGCGAAGGGGTTGTGGACAAAGACGTGCCGCGCGCAAGCCGGCAGCTCTTCCGCGACCAGGCGGGGCTTCGCATCCTGCTCGACGACCAGGATCTCGGTGTCCTCGAGCGGCGACAGCCAGGTCAGCACTGCCATCAGGTTCTCACGCCTGGCGATCCCATCGTCCCGGAATGTGATGATATAGCTGTAGGAAATGGGTTGATCCAGGTCAAGTGTCTCGCGCCGGAGGCAGGCATTATAGGCGTTCCCTTTGCCAGCGCGGGAAACGTCCCCGGGGAGCTTGCAGTCTCGTCATGATCCGCTACGTATTCATCTATCTTCTGACCGCCGCCTTCGCGGCTTCGCCCGCTGCGGCCGCCGAGTTGCCTACCGCCGAGGCCAAGATCGCTGTCGTCAACGAGGAACAGGTCCTGGACGGCGTCGTCGAGGCCGTCAACCGGTCCACCGTCTCCGCGCAGACATCCGGGCGGATCATCGAGCTGCCCTTCGACGTGGACGACTACGTGGAACAGGGCCAGGTCATCGTCCGCTTCCGCGACACCGAGCAGAAGGCCCAGCTCGAGCAGGCCCAAGCCAGCCTGGCCGAGGCCCAGGCACAGCTGGCCCAGGCGAAAGCAGCATACGAGCGCATTGCGAGCCTGCTGGACAAGAAGCTGGTCTCCAAGTCGCAGATGGACCAGGCGCGCGCCGCCTATGAGTCCGCCAAGGCGCGCGAGGAAGCGGCGCGGGCGGCGCTGGATCAGGCCCGGGAGCAGTTCGACCATACCGTAGTTCACGCACCATACAGCGGCATCGTCGTCGCCCGCCAGGTCGAGATCGGCGAGACCGCCACCGTCGGCCAGCCGCTCATGACCGGCCTGTCACTGGAGCACTTGAGGGTGGCCGTAGAAGTGCCTCAGGAATACATCGACACCCTGCGCGCCAACCGGGCGGCGCGGGTCTTGCTGCCCGACGGCGAATCGCTGGACGCAGCCGCGATCCGGGTCTTCCCCTACGCGTCGGAGAAGTCCCATACGTTTCGGGTAAGGGTAACGCTGCCGCAGGGGCAGCACGGCATCTATCCGGGCATGCTGGTCAAGGTGGCGTTCGTGAGCGGCCGCAGGGAAAGCCTCATGGTCCCGCGCGAGGCCGTGGTCCGGCGCAGCGAAGTGACTGCGGTATACGTCCTGGACAAGCAGGGCGAGCTGCACTTTCGGCAGATCCGCGCCGGCACGGTACGCGCCGACGGACGGGTCCCGGTGCTCGCCGGCCTGGACCCCGGTGAGACGATCATAACCGATCCCGTCCGGGCCGCCGTGGCGCTCAAGGAAGGCGAGGAAAAGACGCAATGACGCGGGAGCGGCTGGGCATTTCGGGCGCTCTGGCGAAGAAGTTTCTCACCTCCGAAATCACGCCGCTGCTCGCGCTGGTGGGCCTGTTGATGGGTCTGTTTGCCGTGATCGTGACGCCGCGCGAGGAGGAGCCCCAGATCGACGTCACCTTTGCCAACGTGTTCATCCCTTACCCCGGCGCGTCAGCGAAGGAAGTGGAGAGTCTGGTCACCGCCCCGGCAGAGCAGATGATGTCCGAGATCAAGGGAGTGGAGCACATTTATTCCGTCTCCAGCCCCGGCCTGGCCACGCTCACCGTGCAATTTTACGTGGGTGAACCGCGCACCGAGGCGCTGGTACGCCTGTACAACGCCGTCTATGGGAATCTCGACTGGATGCCGCAGGGTATCGGGGTCGGGACGCCACTGGTCAAGCCCCGGGGCATCGACGATGTCCCCATTGTCGCCGGCACTTTGTGGACGGAAGACCCGAAGCGGGGCGCCGACGACCTGGCCCGCATCGCCCATACTATAGAAACGGAGCTGCAGCGCGTACCCGGAACCCGCGACATCGACGTCATCGGGGCGCCTGACCGGGTCGTCCAGGTGCAGCTCGATCCCCAGCGCATGGCGGGTTACGGAATTGCACTTTCGGATCTACGCTCCGCTCTCGGCGCCAGTAACGCTTCGGTGGACGCCGGCACCATCGTCCGCGACAACCACGCGATTCAGGTCCAGGCGGGCACCTTCCTGACGACCCCGGAGGAAGTCGCCAATCTCGTTGTCGGCATGAACGACAACGCGCCGGTGTTCCTTCGGGATGTCGCCGACGTCAAGCTGGGTCCGGACCACCCGGAGCACTACGTTCAGTTCGGAGTCGGCTCCGCCGACGTCAGCAAAGGACCACCCGCGGGCAATCGCTATCCGGCCGTTACGGTGGCCGTGGCCAAGAAGCCCGGGGAGAATGCCGTCACGGTGGCCAACGCAGTGATCGCGCGCTTCGATCAGTTACGCGGCACATTCGTGCCGGAAGGCATTCACGCCACGGTCACCCGGGACTACGGAAAGACCGCCAACGACAAAGCCCAGACCCTTATAAAGAAGCTGATATTCGCCACCGCGTCCGTGGTGCTGCTGGTGCTCTTCACCCTGGGTTGGCGGGAGGCGATCATTGTCGGCGCCGCAGTGGCCATCACTCTCACCGTCACGCTGTTTGCGTCCTGGGCCTACGGCTTCACCCTCAACCGGGTGTCGCTGTTCGCACTGATCTTCTCGATAGGGATACTGGTGGACGACGCGATCGTGGTAGTCGAGAACATCCACCGTCACATGCATCTGGGCGGCAAGAGTCTGGTCGAGGCCGTGCCGGTGGCGGTGGACGAAGTCGGCGGACCGACCATACTGGCGACGTTCACCGTGATCGCCGCCCTGCTGCCGATGGCGTTCGTCAGCGGCCTGATGGGGCCGTACATGAGTCCGATACCGATCAATGCCAGCATGGGCATGGTGATCTCCCTGGTGGTGGCCTTCGTATTCACGCCCTGGCTGTTCCTCAAGATGTTCCAACGGCAGGCTGTACGGGAAACCGGCCACGACGATGCCGACGAGCAGTCGGATCGCGTCTACCAGTTCCTGCACGGCGGTTTCCAGCGCTACCTGACGCCGTTTCTGCGGGGCCGGCGCGGCCGGCCCTGGCGCGTGGGGATGTTGCTTGCCCTCCTGGTCATGATCGTCGCGGCCTGCAGTCTCGTTGCCTTCAAGCTCGTAGTACTGAAGATGTTGCCGTTCGACAACAAGTCCGAGTTCCAGGTGGTTGTCGATATGCCGGAGGGCACACCCGTGGAGCAGACCAACCGGGTGTTGAACGCCCTGGAGGAGCGTCTCGTCTCGGTTCCGGAGGTCACCAATGTCCAGACCTACGCCGGCACCGCCTCCCCTATCAACTTCAACGGCCTGGTGCGCCAGTACTATCTGCGTCGCGGAGCGAACATGGGCGATATTCAGGTGAACCTCGTTGACAAGCACGAGCGCGACCGGCAGAGCCACGACATCGCCATGGCGGTACGGGCGCCGCTGCAGGCCATCGGCCGGCGGTACCACGCCAACGTCAAGATCGTCGAGGTGCCGCCCGGCCCCCCGGTACTCTCGCCCCTGGTCGCCGAGATCTACGGGCTCAGCGATGACGGCCGGAGTCAGGTTGCGCGGACAGTGGCAGACACGTTCAGGGACACTCCGGAAGTCGTGGATGTCGATACGACCATCGAAGCGCCCCAGGACAAGCTGGTGCTGCAGGTCGACCGCAGTCGCGCGGCCCGCCTGGGGGTCAGCCAGTCAACGATAACCGCCGCCATTAACACCGTGGTTCACGGTGAGGACGCGTCCTACCTGCATGACGACCATGCCAAGGTGCCCGTGCCCGTAAGGCTGGAATTGTCCGAGGGAGACAAGTCCAATGTGGATACGCTCGACGGCGTTCGTGTTCGCTCGCGCTCGGGGGCCCTGGTGCCGCTCGGAGAGTTGGCCCGCTTCACACACACCACGCGCGACCAGTCGATTTATCACAAGGATCTACTTCCCGTGGTCTATGTCACCGGAGATGTCGCCGGCCCCATCGACAGCCCACTCTATGCCATGGGCACGATTGCATCGCGGCTTTCAAAGCAACCCGTCATGCAGGGTCAGCCGCTCGAACAACACTTTGTCGCACAGCCGGACAACCCATACCAATGGAGCCTGAAGTGGGACGGGGAATGGCAAGTAACGTACGAAACATTTCGCGACATGGGCATCGCGTACGCCGTGGGCCTGGTGCTCATCTACCTGTTGGTTGTCGCGCAGTTCCGATCGTACGCCATACCCTTGATCATCATGGCTCCCATTCCTCTTACCATCATCGGCATCCTGCCGGGCCATGCGCTGCTCGACCGCCAGTTCACCGCAACCTCCATGATAGGCATGATCGCGCTCGCCGGTATCATCGTACGCAATTCGATCCTGCTGGTGGATTTCATACACCAGGAAGTCAGTGTCAGGGGAGCTGACCTCCAGGATGCCGTTATCCGTGCCGGCGCCGTCAGGGCACGGCCCATCATCCTGACGGCCCTTGCCGCGATGCTTGGTGCGACGTTCATTCTGGACGACCCTATCTTCAGTGGCCTGGCGGTATCCCTGATTTTCGGCATGCTGGTTTCAACCCTGCTGACTCTGGTGGTGATTCCGGTCGTCTACTATGCCTATACGTACCGGCGCCACGAGGCCACCGGCTGAGATTCCTGCGAGGACCAGCCGTTGCCTGGACGGTCGGACCGAACTTCTATTTGAAACAGCCGTCCGGGTCTCGTTGCTGTCGCTATATCGCCCGGTGCACCCCGCCCATCGGGCGCCACAATTTATGCATAAGGCATGTGTTACATAGTCAAAGGTTAGACAGCCAACGAGAGACGATATGTTTAAGAAACCCAACGAGACCACGCACGGCACCTCCACTCAGCCGCCCAGCCGGGCACCAGTGGGCACGGGCGCGGATCAGCTCGCCCAGAGCAGGGTAAAGGAGCACCGAAGATCTGTCCTGAGTCCCTCGATTACAGTCAAAGGGGACATCAGCGGCACCGAGGACCTGGTTCTGGAAGGCAGGATGGAAGGCTCCATCAGCCTGCCGAAGAACGAAATCATGATTGGGCCGGAAGGTCAGGTCAAAGCGGACATTACCGCCCTCAAAGTATCCGTCGAGGGCCGGCTGATCGGCGATATACGCGGCAGTGAACGGGTAATCATCAAGCATTCCGGCCACGTCGAGGGCAATATCGTAGCGCCGAGGGTGGTGCTGGAGGACGGCTGCCAGTTCAAGGGCAGTGTCGAGATGAACATCGAGTCGGGCTCCGGAGCGTCGACCTCACCCAAGGCGCAGGAGCCAAGATCGGAATCGAAAACGAAATCGGACGCAGCGCCCAAAGTGGAGCAGTACGGCTCCGAAGCGAAATCCCGAGTCTCGGGCGCTTCGTAGTCGCTGTAGCTGCAGCCGGCGGTCGGGACCGCCGAAGAGCGGTTCCCGGCCGTCGGCCGTGGCGACAACGTTGTGGGAAGGAGTCGAGGGCCTCAGCCGCCGATTTTCAGCTTGCGGATCCCGAACAGAAACAGCACCAGGCGTTCGTAGACCGACTCCGACTGCCCGCGGCGCGCTGCTGTCCGGTACCATTCATACTGGTCCTATCCACCACATCAGGACAACCGGCATCACCAAGAACGCCGCCAGCGTCTGAAAGGTGATGATGGAAGCCATGGCCGGCGCATCACCCCCGAGCTGCCTGGCAAGAATGTAGGAAGACGTGGCGGTCGGCGTTGCCAGGGCGATGGCCAGTGCCCCGGCCGCGGCGCCGCCCAGACCCATTGCCGGGATCAGGACCGCGGCCGCCAGTGGCTTGACGCCAAACTGAACCAGCGAGGATACGACCGCCGGCCTGAGATGGTGGCGCATCGACTCCGGACGCAATGCTGCGCCCACCGCCAGCAAGCCTAACGGAAGAGCCGCCCGGCCGAGGATCTCCAACACGTTCGCCGCGACGCCGGAAACCCCTATGCCGCTCAGGGTCAGCGTCCAGCCTGTCGCGCAGGAGAAAATCAGTGGATTGCCCAGCACCGCGCGGGACAGCGGCATGAATCCACGGACCGCGGCATCACCCCAGGCGGCCAGGGACGCGATGCAAAGCAGGTTGATGATCACGATCATGAAGCCCGCCGCGACCACCGCCATGGCCAGCCCGTCGTTGCCGAAGAACGTCTGCGCCACGGCAAGGGCGATATAGGAATTGAATCGCACTCCTCCCTGAAAGATCGACGTGAAAGTCGGCCCCGCGACGGACCCCGTGAGCCGGTGCCACAGTACGAGAACAGCGGCCGCCGCCAACAAAGTTCCAGTGACGGCAGCCAATATGCCGGGCCAAGGCACGCCCTCTACGCTCTGGGCGCCCAGGGTACGCACCAGCAGGCACGGGAAACAGAACGAAATAGGTCAACTTCTCCAGCCCGGTCCAGGCGCCGTCGGGCAGGAAGGCCGTCCGTCTCAGCGAGAACCCGAGCAGAATCGGGACGAGTATCGGTATTAGTGCTGAGGACGTTTCACCCATTGTGTGTCTGGTTATCGATTGCGGCGCGTGGCCACGACGCCACGCAGTTAAGCGGTTGAGAATCCGCGATTTTAGGAGCGGCTTCGGCCGCGATTCAAGCACCGGTCGTTGCGCGTGAAGCACGCCGTCTACCGCCGGACGTCGTGATACACTATCGGCAGACGTGCAGTTGCCGCAAGCGATTCGCAGAATCATTCACTCCGAACGGCCGGGCTCTCAGCGCAGCGACGGAAAACCAAATGGTCGCCGACAGTGTCGTCTGGCGAGGACGATCGCGAAGATCAAACGCCATTGGCGGACATATGCAACGGCGGTATCAAGACAATAAGGCGCGAACCATGAATACCACCGAACTGACACTGGATGAAATCCACACACTCGCCAGGACGGCACTGCTCAGGGCGGGATCGAGTGAGGAAATGGCCGGCGCGGTCGCCGACACCGTAATGCGGGCCGAGCGCGATGGCTCCCTCTCCCACGGGCTGTTCCGGATCCCGGGTTACGTGGCGTCCTTGAACAGTGGCAAGGTGAACGCCAACGCCGACCCCAAGGTCGAGTCCGTTACTCCGGTAATGATTCGCTGTGATGCCGACAACGGCTACGCGCCCCTCGCCCATGCACGCTGTCTGGGAGCCGTGGCCGAAGCCGCCAGGCAGTACGGCGTGGCGATGTTGTCCATCGTGCGTTCGCATCACTTCGCCGCCTTATGGCCAGAGACCGAAGCCCTTGCTGAGCAGGGCCTGGCGGCTTTCACCTGCGTCAACTACATGCCCATGGTGGCGCCCTACGGCGCCAGGGAAAAGCTCTACGGCAGCAATCCGGTATCGTTTGCCTGG
The DNA here is from genome assembly GCA_963731035.1 of uncultured Gammaproteobacteria bacterium. Classification (GTDB taxonomy): domain Bacteria; phylum Pseudomonadota; class Gammaproteobacteria; order Arenicellales; family JAANXG01; genus JAANXG01. The sequence continues at coordinate 290,725 of CAVSUY010000022.1, forward strand.
CCGAGGCCCGGCGGAACGCCGGTGGTGTTCGACATGGCCACCGCGGCCATGGCCATGGGCGACGTACAGATCGCCGTTCGAGACAATCACGACGTGCCCCTCGGCACGGGCTTGAACAAGGCCGGCGATATGACCACGAACCCCAAGGAAATTCTAGAGGGGATGCTGCTGCCCTTCGGTGGCTACAAAGGCTCGCACATCTCGATGATGGTGGAACTGTTGGCCGGCCCGCTGGTAGGCGAAACCGTGAGCTTCGAGACCGCCAAGACCGACAACAACGATGGCGGGCCGCCGGCGGGAGGTCAGTTTATCCTCGCTCTGTCTCCGGATATCACCTCCGGCTCGGATGACTGGGCCGGCGCTGCCAACGCATTTTTCGACCAGGTTGAAGTCCTTGGACGACGTCCGCCTGCCTGGGGAGCGGCGCCACAGGAACCGGCTCAATACCGGCCCTCGGTCGGTGAACAACGAATTGGTGGAAAAGATCCGAGAGCTGGCGGCTTGAGGCGAGGCACGCCCTCTACAGGTAAGAATCCAACCAGCCCAGGCCTTCGAGGGTGGTCGTAGCGGGTCTGTATTCGCAGCCGATCCAGCCGTTGTAGCCGAGCTTGTCGATGAAATCGAACACGAACGGATAGTTGATCTCTCCTGTCCCGGGCTCGTGTCTACCGGGATTGTCTGCGACCTGGAAGTGTGCGATGCGCTCAATCAGGCGGTCGATGGTCGGTGTCAGGTCCCCCTCCATAATCTGCATGTGGTACACGTCATACTGCAGGGCGAGGTTATCGGAACGTACAGTATCCATGATATCCGCCGCCTGTCGAGTGCCGTTCAAGTAGAAGCCCGGGACATCGCGCGTGTTGATCGGCTCCACCAGCAACCGGATTCCGGCGTGGGAAAGCTCGTTCGCCGCGAACTCCAGGTTGTCGATCAAAGTGGTGCTCACGGTGTTGGCATTGGCGTCGCGCGGCACGATCCCGGCCAGGCAGTTGACCTGCGGACAGTCGAGCGCGATAGCATATTCGATTGCCAGGCCGACACTCTCCTGAAATTCCCCGGTTCGGTCCGGAAGACAAGCGATGCCGCGCTCTCCACCCTCCCAGTCGCCGGGCGGGAGGTTGTGCAGCACCTGGGTCAAACCGTATCGCTGCAGCCGCTCAGCCAGCAACTCTTTGTCGTAACCATACGGAAACTGGTACTCGACGCCTTTGAATCCTGCACCAGCCGCCGCCTCGAAGCGGTCGAGAAAATCCATCTCGTTGAACAACATGCTCAGATTGGCACAAAACTTCAGCATACACCCCCCTACAATGCGACTGTGGCGCTACCCAGAGTACGCGCCCGATGGTCCAATCGGCTGCGGCGATCCGCGCGTTCCGCAACATGCGTCACCACCGAAACCATCCGGCAGCATCCAGCGAACGACCATGGCAGTTTGTTCGTCCCGCCGTCAGCTCCAGGGGAACGGACTGTGGGACACAGGATGAAGCCTGCCCTCGGCATAGCGGGAGAATCGGAAAGGATCGAGCAGCATGCTCTTTTCCCCACAGAGCTCACCGGCCACCAGTTTTCCGACCCCGATCATCTTGTAACCATGATTGGAATCGGCGATCAGGAAGCAATTCTGGCAAAAAACGTCAAACACCGGAAAGCTGTCCGGCGTAAAGGCACCAATACCGCCCGAGGGCTCGTCCCTGTACTTGTCGATCTGCCCTTCGAATCGCTTCTGACAGTGCGCCAGTGCGGAACACCACATATGAGCAAAGTCGGGACCCACGACGAACTCGGGAGACTCGGTGCCATAGGGGTCGACGGCGACCTTGTCGGGATCCGTCTCGACCTTGAAAGGCGCCGCCCCTCCTTGCACCCCACCAAAATGAAAGTCCGGCTTGTAGTAGATCCCCCACATCTTGTCGGTGATCAGGGAGCCGTCCACGGTTGAATACAGCGGCGCGTCGGAGTCGACATGGATCACCGGCGGCATGTCACCGGCATTGGTGACCTGGAAGCTCGGATCGACGCCCAGGGTGCCCTCCTGGAGGGACCAGTACACCCACATGGGGATACCCGTGTGCATTTCTCCGTCCGCACCCTTGATGTCCACGGTCGCCGGCAGTTCCAGCATGTCCCAGAACTGCCTGGCCCAGGGGCCGGCTGCAATCACAACCTGGTCGCAGGCGATATTTCCGCGATCAGTCTTCACGGCAGTGACCGCATCACCCGACTGTGCCCGATCGAATCCGGTCACGCGCACGCCGGTCATGATTCGCACACCCTCTGCCTCGGCCTTGCCGGCAAGCCCGTACAACGACTTGGTATTATTGGCGTAGCCGCCCTTCTTCTCGTGCAGCACAGAGGTGATCCCCTGCGCCTGCCAGTCGTGGAACAGGCCCTTCATGTAGTTCTTGGAATCCTTCTCACCCTCGACAAACACCGATTCGTAGCCGATCTCTTTCTGCTGCGCGGCGATGGATGCCACATCCTCGTGCATGGACTCCGGAGAAATCTGCATATAGCCGACAGGGTGGTAGCTGTAGGCTTTCGGATCGCTCTCCCAGACATCCACACACTGCGCCATCAGCCGGCGCATGGCGGGTTGAAAATAGTTGTTCCGCACCACTCCGCAGGCGATGCCCGAGGCCCCCGCCCCGATCGAGGTCTTGTCGATAACCAATACATCCTGCCCGTCTCCCCGGCCGCGTGCCTTGAGCTCCAGGGCCAGATGGTACGCGGTGCTCAGGCCGTGTATGCCGGCCCCGACGATGACATAGGGACTGCGGGATGGAAACGCCATTATTGTGTTCTCCGGATTGTCAGGGTGACACCTATAGCCTCAGCCACCGGACGATATCCAGTATGCCCGAACCACTTTAACAGGACGGCGACGCCAGTTGATCCGGGCGCGACATAATCGCGACGTCGCGCGTGATCGGGATTGCGCTGGGACGTTTCAACAGTACGTTCTCCTCCGGCAGAATTGTCAGGCCGCGCTTCAGTCGCATTATAGGAACAACTCCGGGGCGATGGAAACGGCGTGGTCAGGCCGACGTGACGGACCGCCATACCACGGCAACACCGGAGCGCACGGACCGGACGTCTCCTGACGATGGTGTCCGGCAACCGCGCGTCCGGACCTTTCGAAGTTTCCGCCCCCGAAGGCGAGCAGCGCGATGGCGGCGGAAACGCGGGCGGTGCCCGCCTGGCGCGGAAAGTGGCGGCGATCCGGTATGTCTACTAAAGTGCTATCAAGGTGTGGATTGGTCCGGCTGGCAAGGAACTTTTACGGTCCCGGAGGTTCCATATGGAAACGAGGCCGAGCCCGCTCGGCCGGGATAATCACGATGTGCGCCGGGAACAAAGGAGGCTTGAATGCGAGTTTTGCGCGTATTGCTGGCTGTCATTGCGGTTTGCGCCGCGGTCGCAGCCATCGGGGTGTACGTCGCCGGCGCGGGGGGCGTGGACCTCGGAACATTATGGAACAGCGGGTCGCCGGGGAGCCTCAACTTGACCCAGGCCGTGGTGCAGCGTTATATCCATCCGGCAGTGTGGACGGAAGTGCTGATTCCAGTGCTGCTGATGCCGGCCGTAGGCGTCTTCACTACCATAGCCGTCGTTACGCTGTTATTCTGGCTGTTGTTGATGTGGCGGCGTCGTTCGAGATGAGGTGAACGCATGTGGATAAAGCATAAACGCTCCTGGGAAATTCCCGAATCGAAGGCTACTCCCGAAGCCGTCTGGCAAGACCGAAGGCGCATCGTCAAGGCCCTGGGAATGGGAACGGCCGTTGTGGGACTGGATATCGGTACTGCGCACGCGGGACTGCTGGACGGCCTGTTCAGTTCGGAAACCAAGGGCGAACAGGATGCCATCATCGTTCCCGATGTGCCGTGGAAAGGACAGTTCCCAGCAAAACGCAACGAGGCCTACAAGCTGGACCGGTCCTTGACGCCGGAGGCACTCAACGCCACCTTCAACAACTTCTATGAATTCGGCTCCCACAAGACTATTTGGCCGGAAGCCCAGGAGCTCAAAGTCTCCCCCTGGCAGATCACCATCGACGGTATGGTCTCGAAGAAGAAGACCATCGACATTGACGACCTCATCCGCCGCATGCCCCTCGAGGAGAGGCTGTACCGGCATCGCTGCGTGGAGGCCTGGTCCATGACTATTCCCTGGACGGGCTTCCCGATGTCCGAGCTGGTGAAGTTCGCCGAGCCGACCAGTGGCGCCCGCTACCTCCGGATGGAGACATTCTTGGATCCCGCGACCGCCCCCAGCCAGAAGCAGAATTGGAATCCCTGGCCGTACATTGAAGGCCTGACCTTGGCGGAAGCCAACAACGAGCTGGCGTTCATGGTAGTGGGCACCTATGGCCACACTTCACTCAAACAGCATGGCGCACCGTTGCGCCTGGCGGTACCGTGGAAGTACGGATTCAAGTCCACCAAGTCCATTGTCCGTTTCACGTTTACCGACGAGCAGCCTGTCAGTTTCTGGCATGCACTCCAGGGCAACGAATACGGCTTTTGGGCCAACGTGAACCCCAAGGTCCCGCATCCCCGCTGGAGCCAGGCGGAGGAAAAGGTCATCCAGACCGGCAAGAAAGTACCGACGCAGCTCTACAACGGCTACGCCGAACAGGTGGCATATCTGTACAAGGACATGAACCTGCCCGATACGGTGTTGTACCGCTAGGAGCCTGTCCGCCGGTAGAAAATCTAGCCGGGCGCCGCGCTGTAGCCCCTCGTACCGTCAACGATGAAGCTCCAGACGTACTCCGCGAAACTCCATCGGACCTGGAGATCCATGACATTGTCCTCCACCCTGTGGAGCAGGACCGTTGCGTGGCCGAAATGCGTTTGAGCACAGCGGCCCACTTGGAATGACCGGGGATGCAGATCCAGGGGGGTACCCTTGCCGAGCACCTCCAGGGTTTTTTCTCCGGACAGCCTCATCAAGACGTAGTAGTCGCTTACGTCCACCACCGCCGCGTGCCGCCCTTTCAGCACCTCGCGAAGGTCAGCAACCAAGGCGTACTGAGTGTCCTCGGCGCAATGAATCATCCATTCGTTCGGGCCCAGCCAGAACACCGTACGAGCCGGGACGCCCGCGCTTGTAGCGGTTGTGTTCGGCTCGAGGGGCGGCGCACAGCCGACTGCGCCCGTCACAGCCTGGGTGAACGCCTCGTCGTCCGGTTCCCCCCTCACGATCACCTTGCCCAGGAAGCGACGCTCCTCGAGCGTGATACCTCCAAATGGAGCCGGGAGATCCGTCAGCGGGCTCGACTTGAAGGGCTGGAAGCCGGCTGCGTCAGGCACGGGCGCGCTCCCCTTTTCTGTCGTAGAACACATAGTCGGTAACGCGGCATTTTATGGTGCGTCCATCCATGAGACGGACATTGACTTTCTCGTCCTTGCGATTCTTGCCGTCGTAGATCAACGCCATGGCGATGGACCGATCAAGGTTGGGGCTCATGTAGCTGGAGGTTACGTGTCCCAGCATCGGCATGGGCGGCGCATCACGGACTTCGGCCACGATGTGGGCGCCCTCCGGGAGCACCTCTTTCGGATCGTCGGTGAGCAGGCCCACGAGTTGCTTCCGGCCCGGCCTGGAGGTGTCGCTGCGGTCCAGCGAACGACGACCGAAGAAATCCTTCTTCTTCGAAACGATCCAACCCATATCCAGATCGTACGGGGTCACCGAGCCATCGGTATCCTGGCCGACGATGATGAAACCCTTCTCGGCCCTCAGCACGTGCATGGATTCGGTCCCGTAGGGGCAAATGTCGTATTTCTTTCCACGTTCCATCAACTGCTCCCACACATACAGGCCATGGCAGGCCGGCACGTTGACCTCGAACGAGAGCTCACCGGTAAAACTGATGCGGAAGATCCGCGCCGGGACGCCGGCAACCTCGGCTTCCTGCCAGGTCAGGAAAGGAAAGCTCTCCGAGTCCAACGGCGTGTCGGTGAGTTCTGAAAGGAGCTCGCGGGACTTGGGTCCGTTGATGGAGGCGACCGCCCACTGCTCGGTAACGCTGGTGCAGTAGACCCGCATATCCGGCCATTCAGTCTGCAGCCATTCCTCCAGCCAGTTCAGGACTCGAGCCGCGCCGCCGGTCGTCGTGGTCATGTGAAAGTGATTCTCACCGATACGGCTGGTGACTCCATCGTCGAAGACCATGCCATGCTCGTTGAGCATCACGCCATAGCGGCACCGTCCCACTTCCAGCTTGCTCCACGCGTTGGTGTACACCATGTTCAGCAGTTTGACTGCATCCGGGCCCTGAATGTCTATCTTGCCCAAGGTAGTGGCGTCGAGAAGACCGACAGTCTTTCTCACCATCCGGCACTCGCGCTGCACGGCGGCGTGCATATCCTCACTGCCGCGTGGAAAGTAATGGGGCCGCTTCCAGTCGCCAACATCCTCGTAGACGGCACCGTTTCGCTCATGCCAGGGATGCATCGGGGTTCCGCGCCGCTGTAGGAACAAAGAACCCCTGGTCTGACCGGCGATTGCCCCAAAGGTCAGCGGGGTGTAAGGAGGGCGGAAGGTGGTGGTGCCGATGCTTTCCACCGCCGTATCGCGTAGTTCCGAGAGCACGCCGAGGGCGACCAGGTTCGACGTCTTGCCCTGATCCGTGCCCATACCCGTGGTGGTGTATCGCTTCAAGTGCTCGACTTCCTTGTAGCCTTCCCGCACGGCCACCATGATGTCATCGACTGTGGCGTCGTTATGCAGCTCGTGAAAGTGCTTCTTGGGACCCTTGCCGATCGGGTGATCACAGGGAATCGTCCACAGGCCCCGAATAGGCCCCTGGTCCACCCGATCCGTTTCCGGCACCTCGGGCACGCCGGCTTCGAACCCCGCGGCCGTGGCCGCTGCCGCCCCCGCCTTCAGTCCCTGATCGATGCAGTCCCCGAGGTCAAAGGTGCCGCGGCACGCTCCCGCTGAGACATTCGGGCTGGTGCTGTGGCGGTCGCCCGGTACGAAGGCATCGATGTCGTCGTCGTAGCGCAACTTGCCGCGTGACTGGCTGAACAAGTGCACGGTCGGAGTCCAACCGCCCGATACGGCCACGATCGAGCAGTCGATGCGCCTGGCGGCATCCTGCACACCGTCCCCGCGCTCATTGAGCGCCATCACATCAACGCCTTCCATCCCCTTCCCGTAGTGCACCCCGGTCACCGCCGAAGACGGGTGTATGGGTATCCCGGCCTGGCGGACCTTTTCCACCAACGGCCCATGAGGATCCGCGCGGACATCGACGACCTCGACCCGGGCTCCGTGCAGGTGGGCGTCCAGTGCGGCCTGATACGCGGTGTCGTTATTGGTCAAGGCCACGATATCCCGGCCGGGAAGGACGGCATAACGGTTGATGTAGCTTCGCACCGCACCCGCCAGCATGACACCGGGGCGATCGTTGTCCGCGAACACCAGCGGGCGTTCGATTGCGCCGGTGGCGAGCACCACCCGCTTGGCCCTGATGCGCCAAAGCCGCTGTCGGGGAATGCCGGGGCTCCGCCCCGGAGGCAAATGGTCCGTCACCTGCTCGAGGGCGGTACAATAGTTGTAGTCGTAGTAACCGGTCACGGTGGTGCGCGGCAGCACGATCGTTTCCGTCAGGCTTCCCAGCTCCTCCATCGATCGATTCACCCATTCCATCGCCGGAGCTCCATCGATGCGCGCGGTATCGGACAGCAGCTGGCCACCGAATTCCGCCTGTTCGTCAGCCAGTATCACGCGGGCGCCGCTGCGCCCGGCAACCACGGCCGCCGCAATGCCTGCGGGACCGCCGCCGACGACGAGCACGTCGCAGTGGACGTGCCGATGCTCATAGCGGTCGGGGTCCGGATCATCGGGCGACTTGCCCAGGCCGGCCGCCTTGCGGATGATGTCCTCGTAAGTCATCCACAACGACGGCGGCCACATGAAGGTCTTGTAGTAGAAGCCCGCCGGCAAGAACCGTGATAACCACGAATTGACGATGCCGACGTCGAAATGGACGCTGGGCCAGCAGTTCTGGCTGGCGGCGCTCAGGCCTCTATAGAGCTCGATCTGGGTCGAGCGCATGTTGGGCTCGGTGCGGCTGCCCACTTCCAGTTGAACCAGAGCATTGGGCTCTTCCGGGCCGGCAGTGAAAATGCCTCGCGGCCGGTGGTACTTGAAGCTGCGTGCCACCAGGTGTTCGTTGTTGGCGAGCAGGGCCGACGCCAGGGTATCGCCCTGGTATCCCGTGTACGTCCGGCCATTGAAGGTGAATTGCAGCGCTTTGCCGCGGTCGATTCTCCCTCCTTCGTTCAAGCGATTGACCTGGCTCACGAACACACCTCTCTTTCAGCGTGCGGTTTCCGGCGCTTCCGGCGGCTCTTCGCCGGGTTTGTAACTGCCGAAGAATTCATCCGTCACCGTATGGCGCACGGCATTGAACCATCGACGGCATCCGTGCGTATGGATCCATCTCTCATGATGCACGCCGCGTGGGTTTTTTCGGAAGAAGACGTAGTCACCCCATTCGTCGTCGGACAACTGTTCAGGGTTTTGGGGCCGCTTGATGTGCGCTTCCCCTCCGTAGCTGAATTCGGTGACATCCCTTTCTCCACACCATGGACACGTGACTAACAACATCGCTGATACCTCCGGCTTCAGTCGATCAGTGGGCAACAGCCGCTGCCGCCCCTTCATCCACCAGGGCGCCCGTGTTGAAGCGGTCGATGGAAAACGGCGCGGCCACCGGGTGCATATCCTCGCCCGCCAGAGAGTGAGCAAACACATGGGCAGAACCCGGCGTGGCCTTGAAGCCGCCGGTTCCCCAGCCGCAGTTGAAATACAGGTTTCGGACCGGAGTCTTCGACAGGATCGGCGAGCGATCCACGGTGACATCCACGACGCCGCCCCACTGTCGCATCATGCGCATGCGTGAGAATATCGGGTAAAGCTCCACTACCGCGGCCACGGTCTCCTCTATGAGATTGAAGCCGCCCCGCTGGGAATAAGAGTTGTAGGGATCGGAGCCGGCACCAATGACCAACTCCCCCCTGTCCGACTGGCTGATGTACGCGTGAATGCCGTTGGACATTACGACACAATCGACCTTCGGCTTAACGGGTTCGGATACGAGTGCCTGGAGCGGAAACGACTCGATCGGTAGTCGGAAGCCGGCCTTTTCCGCCAGTACTCCACAGTGACCGGCTACTACGCAGCCCACCTTGTTCGCGCCGACGAAGCCACGCGTGGTCTCCACACCTTTTACGGTATTGTTCTCAATTCGAAATCCGGTGACTTCGCAGTTCTGGATGATGTCCACACCCAGGGAATCCGCCGCCCGCGCGTATCCCCACGCCACCGCATCATGACGAGCGGTGCCGCCCCGGCGCTGCAACAGCGCCCCCATCACGGGATAACGGCAGTTCAGATTGATGAAAGGAACCCGCTGCTTGACCTGTTCCGGGGTCAGATATTCGGCGTCAATCCCGTTGAGATAATTGGAGTTGCCACGACGGCCGATCTCCTGCATATCATGGACGCTGTGGGCGAGATGTATCAGACCCCTGGGTGAGAACATCACGTTGAAGTTCAATTCCTGACTGAGCCCGTGCCACAGTGTCACCGAATGATCATAGATGGCGGCGGACTGGTCCCAGAGATAGTTTGATCGCACGATGGTGGTGTTTCTTCCGGTGTTCCCGCCCCCAAGCCAACCCTTTTCCAGGACCGCCACCCTGCGAACACCGCACTCCCTGGCAAGGTAATACGCCGTGCCCAGACCATGCCCGCCGCCACCGACGACAATGATGTCGTAATGCGCCTTCGGGTCGGGGCTTCGCCACGCCTCCTGCCAGCCTTCGTGATAGCCGACGGCGTTGCGAACGAGGCTGAAGATCGAGTATTTCTGTCTCATAACGCCGGGCGAGTTTATTGCTTCACGGTACCACACAGTCATCCATCCGCGACGGATGCGTAGCTAATCGCGCCTTTCCCGGCTGCATAGAGCGCTGACTGCATCAGCGTGCGCCACAGACAAGAGCGCGGCCCGAAGGCCGCGTCTTAAGGACCGCATATAGGACTGCGCGCGGTCGGAATTGTTCTTATTGTTGTTTAACCGATCGGGGGACCGTGCGGAGCGCCTGAGCCCGGCCCCTGCGGGCCCCCTGCGGGACAGTCCAACTGACCGCACTCGCTCATTTGACCTCGCCCTCGTATACATCCAGCGCCCGACAGTCCTCCATTGTCCAGCCGAATTTGACGGTAGCGCCTTCCTTCAGGGATGCATGCTTCGATGAATTCGCCACCTTCACCACGAAATCGTCGTGGCCGGAAACAGACGCCCGGGTACGGATATGGTCCCCGAGATAGATGAGCTCCTGTACTTTTCCTTCGAATTCATTCGGATACTTGCCCGGGTCGGGGTCGACCTCCACTCGTTCCGGTCGCAGGGACAGTGTCGTACGCTCCCCAACGCCGCTCACGTTGACCTTGAGCGCATTCACTACATCGCCACTGCCAAGCGTGACCTCGCAACTGTCGCCATTCATCGACTTGACGGTGCCGTGAAGCATGTTGTTCTCGCCGATGAACTGGGCCACGAACGCATTCAACGGACGCTCGTACAGCTCATCGGGGGGGGCGAGCTGTTGAATCACCCCGTCGTTGAAGACAGCTATACGGTTAGACATCGTCAGCGCCTCGGACTGGTCGTGGGTCACGTAAACGACGGTCACGCCAAGGTTGTCATGGATGTGCTTGATCTCGAACTGCATCTGCTCCCGCAACTGCTTGTCCAGTGCGCCCAGTGGTTCGTCCATCAGGACGAGCTCGGGATCGAATACCAGTGCCCGAGCCACTGCCACGCGTTGTTGCTGTCCACCGGAGAGCTGCATGGGACGCCGGTCCCCGAAGGAACCGAGCTGCACCATGTCGAGGGCCCTCTTGGTGCGTTCCTCCGTTTCCGACTTGCTCATCTTACGCACGTTCAGCGGGAAAGCCAGGTTCTCCCCCACCGTCATATGGGGAAACAAGGCATAGTTCTGAAAGACCATCCCGACACCCCGGCGGTGGGGCGGTACGTTGTTGATGGGTTTCTCGTTGAGATAGATCTCGCCGTGGGTGGCGGGCTCGAACCCCGCCAGCATCATCAAGCAGGTGGTCTTCCCGGACCCGGAAGGTCCCAGCATGGTCAGGAACTCACCCTTGGCGATATCCAGATTGAGATTCTTTACAACGAGGGTCTCGCCATCGTAGCTTTTCTGGACTTTTTCAAAGCGAACCAGATACTCGTTATTGCTCATAGTTACTTTTCACCGGGTTCCTGGGCCGCATTCCTGGGCCGCGTTTCTACGCCTGAGTTGAGGGTGACTGGACACCGTCCGCGTTCCGACGGGAAAACCGCAGCGATCGGTCAAGGGGGGATGACCTGCCCCGGAGAACAGCGTCGAATCAGGATCTCGCTGGGAAATATCGCTAGCCTCCACCACCGTCGCTAGATGTTCTACCCGTTGCCTTTGGTGACGATACACGCAATGCAAGCACACTGACGCCAGCATGCCTCGGTATTGTATTATGGACCTGCTCACACGGCCTGTTATGCCATTCATCGCCGTTCAGCATCACGAGGTTATATTTCTACACAACCTGGCACCGGCAGTCAAATCGCGGTGGCGCTTTCGCCGCGATCGTCACTAATGTCGCCGTAAAACCACAGATTCCCACCTTCTCGTGATGCACTGCATCACATGATAGGTCCGCGTACGCTGGCGAGTTGGGCTCAGGGGCCGCTCCATCGTATGCCACCCCCGTTCTACGCAACCCGTGCGCGCGCTTCGGGTATGGCAGACGATGACGCCGAGGAGCCTGTCCGAGTAGTCTTCGCGTAGTACCAGAACGATTACTCGGACAGGCTCCTAGCCACCGTAGACGTCGAAATCAAAATACTTGGCGTTGATTCTCTGATAGGTACCGTCTTGCCGGATCTGCTTGATGGCCCCGTTCAGCATCTTTAAAAGCTGGCCATCTTCCTTGCGCACACCGATACCAACGCCTTCACCCAGATACCTGGGGTCGGTATAGCTCGGGCCGACAAACTCAACGTCCTTGCCGGCTTCCGAATTGAGGAAATCCAGCAGCACGAAGGCGTCCGCCGCCACCAGATCCACGCGTCCGGCGGTCAAGTCGAGGCTTGCCTGCTCCTGATCGGCATAGGTCTTGATTTGAGCGTTTGGAAATCTGCCGCGCAGCAACCGCTCGGCCGCCGTCGAGGTTTGCACAGCCACGACTGCATCGCCGATCTCATTGGGCGTGGCGTCGGTCCCCTTGCGGCGAATAAACCGCACCGGCGAGATGTAATACTTGTCCGTGAACGCGATCTTCTGCTTGCGCTCATCGGTGATGGACATCGAGGCCACGATAGTATCGATCTTCTTGGCCAGCAGCGCGGGAATGATCCCTTCCCAGTCCGAGGTCACCCATTCACAGGTAACGTGCATGGCGTCGCACAGAGCATTACCGATATCGATGTCAAACCCGACCAGCTTCCCGTTTTCGTCGATGCTGTTGAATGGGGGGTACGCCCCTTCGGTCCCCATCTTGACATGAGTGATGTCGGCAGCCGAAACCGGGCCCGTGAGAAGCAGAATTGTCACGATGCCGAACAGCACCATTTCGAGCACGCGCATGGATATCTCTCCTCTCATTCGCTGAATCCCTTGTACGTTCCGAACTGACGATGCCTGCAATTCAACGCCAAACAACAATTCGATCGTCAGGGGTAGGCCCGTGAGGGAGAGCCGGCCGTCGAAATGGACGCATTCGGGTCAAACGCAGGCCGCACTCGCCCTCCCCGTTCAGGGCTGGACCGGGTGGGCCCACGTGACGCGACATACGCACCTGCGCCCGGCGCGTGGTTGGCGAGGGGCGGGCTGTGGCGCGTCAGCCCGGCGACATCCCGCGCAACCGTTCGTTGCGTCGCCGCAGGAGCTCGAGCGTCGTAAGCAGCATAACGGAAATGATGACCAGCATCGTCGCCACCGCAAGGATCGTGGGGCTGATCTGCTCACGGATGCCGGACCACATTTCGAGCGGGATGGTGCGCTGATCGTGTCCGGCGAGAAAGAGCACGATCACCACCTCGTCAAACGAAGTGATGAAGGCAAACAACGCTCCGGAGATCACTCCGGGCAGGATAAGCGGCATGATCACCTTGAAGAACGTGCGGGTCGGGTCAGCCCCGAGGCTGGCGGCCGCCCGGGGCAGGCTGGCATCGAAGCCCACCAGCGTCGCCGTGACCGTGATGACCACAAAGGGGGTGCCGAGTGCCGTGTGGGCAAGGATAACGCCGATATAGGTGTGCGTGAGATGCAGGCTGGAATAGAAGAAGTACATGCCCGCGCCGGAGATGATCAGCGGCACGATCATAGGCGAGATAAGCAGACCCATGAACAGGTTACGGTACGGCATGTCCTGCCTGGAGAGCCCCAGCGCCGCCAGGGTTCCCAGGGCAGTCGCCAGCACTGTGGCGGAAATGCCGATAATGAAGCTGTTCCTAATGGAATGCAGCCATTCCTCACTGCTGAAAAACGCGTTATACCAGCGAAGCGAGTAGCCGGCTGGATCCAGGTGCAACATTTCCCGCGTAAAAGTGAAGTACGGCTCATGATTGAACGACAGCGGAATGATCACCAGGATCGGAGCAATGAGGAACAGGAAGATCAGGCCGCAGATGACCCGATAGGAGTAATACCAGGTCCGCTCGAGGGGACCCGCGTAGGCTGGCAAGGACATTGTCTTCTACCCCAGCTTCATGTTGTCGACGCCGACCAGGCGGTTATAGAGCCAGTACAAGGCCAGCACCGCGGCCAGCAGGATGGAGCCGATGGCTGCCGCCAGGCCCCAGTTCAGCGACTCCTGCATATGATAGGCGATGTAATTGCTGATGAGCTGCCCGGTCCGTCCGCCGACCAAAGCCGGCGTGATGTAGTAGCCTATGGCCAGGATGAACACCAGAATGCTGCCAGCACCGACGCCGGGTATGGTCTGGGGCACATACACCTTCCAGAACGCCCGGAAGGGATTCGCACCCAGCGAGCGTGCCGCCCGCATGTAGCTCGGTGGAATGGTCTTCATGACGCTGTACAGCGGCAGTACCATGAACGGCAGCAGAATATGCGTCATCGCCACGATGGTTCCGTTCAGATTGTAGATCATCTGGATCCGGTGTTCCGGATCTAACAGGCCCAGCGCCACCAGTATGTCATTGACCACCCCTTCGCGCTGAAGCATCACGATCCACGACGTGGTACGCACCAAAAGTGAAGTCCAGAAAGGAAGCAGCACCATGATCATGAGGAGATTGCTGGTGCGTAGCGGCAGGGTCGCTAACAGAAACGCGATAGGATATCCGAGCACAATGCACAAAGCGGTAATCAGAAGGCTTACCCACAACGTGCGGAAAAACAGCGTTACGTAGATCTGCTGATACTTCGGCTGAGCGGTGATATCGCCCTGATCGTTGTAGTGCATATCCACTGCCGCGAGATAATAGTCCGAGGTGTAAGGCTTGGCCTCCCTCTTGAGCAGCGACCAGACTTCCGGTTCTCCCCACTTTTTGTCGACCTTGATCAGCCCTTCCTTGTAGTGCCCCACCTCGAGATCCTTGGCGTGACGGGCGGACTTCATGATAAGCCCGCGGGTGCCGGATTGCTCATAGTTGAGCCTGGCGGCGACCTTGCCGATTTCCCGGGTCTTGTAACCTTCCTGGAGATCCTGCACCAGAGCGGCGAACACTCCCTCCGAGGGCACGCCCTCGCCGTTCCAACTGTGGAGCGCCTCCACCGTATGGGGCATATAGGTCACTTCATCCGGGTTCTCCACGCTGCGCCATAACATCTCGAAAATCGGTACGAGGAAACTGAAGAGGAGAAACAGGAACAACGGCGCGACCAGAATCAGCGCCGTCATCTTGCTGCGGCGCCGGGCTCGATTGAGGCTAGTTTTGAGGGGTACCCCATCCGCCGTGGTGATCGGCTCATGCACGTTATCAGCAGTGGTAGCCATTGGTCACAGCCCCCCTGTTGGGCGTTCTTATAGTCTGTTAGGGGTGGTGGCGGATAAACAACGGCGGGACGGACATATCCCGTCCCGCCGCGTCTACCCTTACGCGATTACGTCGTTCAGCGCGCCAGCCAGGCGTTGAACCGCTCGCTCATGCTGTCGCCGTTATCGGCCCACCATTCGGCGTTCTTCTTGATCGGTGTCTCGAAGTTCGACGGATTGGTTGGCATGTGCGGCTGCATGCTCGCCGGCACCAGTGCATTGGATGAGTTGCGCGCCGGGCCGTAGGAAATGTACTTGGCCTGATCGGCAAGACGTTGGGTGTCGGTCGCGAAGTGCAAATACTTCTTGACGTTTTCTGTCAGCTTGCCCTTCGGCACCACCCATCCGTCAAGCTCGAACAGCTGGCCATCCCAGATGATCTTGATGGGCTGGTGCTCGTTCACCGCCGCGTTGTAGAAGCGGCCGTTGTAGCCCGTGGCAATCACCACCTCCTTGTCGGCCAGAAGCTGCGGCGGCTGTGCGCCCTCTGACCACCAGACGACGTGGTCCTTGATGGTATCCAGCTTGGCGAAGGCGCGTTCCACGCCTTCGTCGGTGGACAGCACGTCGTAGACCTTGTCAATCGGTACACCGTCCGCAACCAGGGCCCACTCGAGATTGCCGGCGGGAATCTTCTGCAGGGAGCGCTTGCCCGGGAACTTCTTCAGGTCGAAGACATCCTTGATCGTCTTGGGCTTCTCGTTCGGGAAAGCATCCTCGTTGTAGGCGAACAGGGTCGCGTACACGATCTCGGGGATGAAGCAGCCGCTGAGCGTGCCTTGGATGAAATCCTTGGTCGGGAGCGTGCCGTCCGGCGCCGGGGCGAGGATCTTATCGTAGGCAATCGGCTCGATGATTCCCTCGTCACAGGCACGCAACGCAGGGCCTTCGATCATATCCACGACATCCCACGTGACATTGCCCGACTGCTCCTGGGCACGGATCCCCGCCAGACCGTTGGCGGCCTTGTCCTCGTGCACGACGTTGATCCCGAACTTCTTCGTGAACGGCTCGTCGTATGCCATATCCTGACTCTTGGAATATGCCCCTCCCCACGACACGATGGTCAGCTGGTCCGCGGCCCGAGCGACGCCGGACATCGCGGCGCTGCAGGCGGTAGCCGCAGCGAGCGCAATGGTGAGTTTCCGAAAGATGTCTCTCATCTTGGTGTTCCTCCTCTGTGGATGCCGGTTCTGCCGGCGTTGGTATAGGAATCAATGCGTGAGAGGGGTTTGATGCCCAATACGCTATTAGACTGTGGATTATACTACCATTCCCCCGAAGCTCAGTTCAACTCGAGGGCCTTCATCGCAGACAATGAGCGGCGCAGGTGCGAGACGGATTCGATACTCGAACGGCGCTACACTCCAAACCCGGACCGCGGCCAGGGCAATGCGGGGGCGCTCGTTGTTTAGAATCATTCTAAGGAACCTTTGATCAATTGCGTGGCCGTCATGCCAAGCGAAGCACTCCTTCAATGCCCGAAAAATCCCCGCTTCCTGGATTGCCCCAAGGTTGCCGAGCCGCCCGGGACCGGGACGACAATAGCCGCCGGGCAAGGGGTACACTAGCCGCGGATGCGCTCCCCGATCATCACGCTGTTGCTGGTCGTACTGGGCTGGCCGCTCGCAATGCTGCTGCTGATCACCGGATATGTGGACGTGCACGACTGGATGGCGGCGCGGTACCCGAGCCCGTCTCTTCTCGCCACCGAGGTAGGGCCGCAGTTCCCCGCGTATCGCCATATCGCCACCAATGCCCTGGCCGCTTTACGGTTGTTGCCGCCGCCTGAACAGGCTGCGGTGGTCACCTCTCTCGGCTCCGGGATCGCCTCTCCCCGAAGGTGGCTGAGCGAGCTGGACCGCTCGAGCTACCGGCTCATCTGCCTCGGCGAGCAGCACGACGACAGGACGCGGCGGTTTTTGTCCCGCGTGGTGTTCCCCCACCTACGGCTGGATACGCTCATGTTGGAAACGACCCAGCCGGAACTCAGCGACATGCGCGCCGAAATGCAGGCCGGGCGCGCATATCTCCCGCTCCATGGGGCCGACATCACGGGCGTGCTGCGCGCCGTGGCCGCGAAGCGTCCTCCGGTACGGATCGAAGGCATTGACGAGACCGAGATCGAACGTGAGCGGCGACTAACCAAACCTGACGAGGGCTTTCGCGACGACAGCCTCACACGGAACTTCCGGTCGCTGTACCGGCCGGGCGAGCGTACTGTCCTTTTGTTCGGCGCTTTTCACTGCCTGGACGAGCCCAGGCTCCTGTTCCGGCAGGTTCGCTCCGGGCTGCCCCGAAACGAGGCCGCGGCAATGTTGAGCGTGCGGGTGATCGGCGAGCATGAGGGTGGCCCCGTGGAAGCCTTCGTCTACTTCCTGGACGCACTCGACCTGCGGCGCGGCAGCTTAGCGATTCCTCACCCGGACGAGCTGGCGCCGATGGTTCGCTCCTGGTTCCGCATATTCACCCAGGAAACGCTGGACCGTTACGGTGCCGTGGTGGTAGTTGGATCGAGGGCGGGGGACGGACCCCGGCGCTCGGCGCTCACAAGGAGCGCCCGCGCACCATGAGGAACAACAGTATCACCGCCGCGTGCGCACCACGATTCCCTCGCGCTTCAAGCACATGAGCGCAGACTCCAGCTTCCCTTCCTGGACCAGGACGTAATCCGTGTC
Source organism: uncultured Gammaproteobacteria bacterium (assembly GCA_963731035.1). Classification (GTDB taxonomy): domain Bacteria; phylum Pseudomonadota; class Gammaproteobacteria; order Arenicellales; family JAANXG01; genus JAANXG01. Next base: position 308,490 of record CAVSUY010000022.1, read on the forward strand.
ATAAGTAGATACGGCAAAGATGCTGATTGCCGCGGCCGCCAGTGGATCGGCGAGACGCTTGAGGATACCCGTGAGCTCGAAATTCAGTGGTCCGACCACCTGCAAGGCTCGCCAAGGGCTGCTGCGCGGCAGGCCGACGGGCACCAGGCGGGATTCGCATACCACCGACAGCTCATCATGGGTGCGGGTGAGGGACAACCACGATGACCGACGAATCCACGACGGCAGCCCGTTCCCCGGCTCGAGACGCACTATCGACAAGCGCTCCGCCAATACCTCCACGATCAACTCTCCGTCCGCCGCCACCTCACATCCCCGCTTTGAGGTCGAATCTTTTCACCATCAACGAAACCAGCTTACGACCATTTTCCGTCTCCTGGGTGCCGACCTGAACGAATCCTTGGTCCTCATGGAAGCGCATCGACGGTTCGTTCGGCGGCTTGAGATTGACCTCGCACCCGAGCATGGGAGCACGGCACCGGGCCCACCGCGCGACATCATCGTAAAGCGACGCCCCGAGGCCGGCCCTGCGGCGGGCCATCGACACAACCACACGGTCGATGTACACGAACCGCTCGTACCGGGCCTTAAACCACAGGAAATTCAGGCTGCCGTAGTCCGCGGTCTCGTCCATGGCGAGGGCGAAAGCGAGCGACCGTCCGTTGCTGAAGACCGCCCGGAAATAGCTGTCGCCATCCACCTGACCGCGGAAATAATCCTGGGTGACGCTGTTGACGTGGGGCAGCGACCCCTCGTTCATCGCGTGTATAAATGGAACCGATTCCAGGTCGACGTCTCGGATCTGGTACGACATAGTGTTGCCAATCCCACAAGGTTGATGCGATTCTAATCGCACAGAGAATAATCCAAACGACCGGAACGCCAAAGATGACGATTCACTTCTCCCGCGACGAGCTCCAGTCTCGCAGAGATCGCACCTGTGCAGTGTTGAGCGAACGGAGTCTGCATGCGCTGCTGATTTTTCGCCAGGAAAGTTCCTATTATCTCACCGGCTACGACACCTTCGGGTATTGCTTCTTCCAGTGCCTGTACCTGGGCGCCGACGGAGTCGTGACCCTGTTCACCCGGGCTCCCGACCTGCGACAGGCACAACACACCTCCGATATCGACGACATCAGGATCTGGCGGGATCAGTCCGGCGCCCACCCGGCGGACGATCTACTGGGGATCCTGGAGGAGCACGGTTGCCGCGGATCGAAGGTCGGCATCGAATTCGACGCCTACGGCCTCACCGCCTTCAATTGGCGCCGCCTGGAAGAGACGCTGAACGGCTTCTGCTCCTACGAAGACGCGTCGGACATCGTGAGCCGCCAGCGGGTGGTCAAGTCGCCTTCGGAAATAGAGTATGTGAAGATCGCCGCGGCCCTGGCCGACGATGCTCTGGACGCGGCCCTGCCCCTGATCAGGCCCGGTGCATGGGAAGGCGACATCCTGGCGGCAATGCAGGGCGCGGTGTTCAAGGGCGGCGGCGACTACCCGGGGAATGAGTTCATTATCGGCGCGGGCCGGGATGCCTTGCTGTGCCGCTACTTCAGCGGCCGCAAGCACCTGGAGAATTACGACCAGATCACTCTGGAGTGGGCCGGCGCCTACCGCCACTACCACGCGGCCATGATGCGGACGGTGCTGATCGGAGAGGCGACCCCGGAACATCGCGCCATGCACGCCGCAGCGGTGGAGGCGATGCAGGCCTGCGAAGCGCAGCTGAGACCCGGCGAGCCCATCGGCAAGGTCTTCGACGCCCATGCCCGGGTGGCCGACGCCAACGGCTTCCGCGAGCACCGGTTGAACGCCTGCGGCTACAGCCTAGGAACCACTTTCACACCCACCTGGATGGACTGGCCGATGCTCTACACCGGCAACCCGGTCATCGCCGAGCCCAACATGGTCTTTTTCATGCACATGATTTTCGTCAACAGCGACAACGGCCGCGCCATGACCCTGGGCCACACCGTGCGCGTCACCGACACCGGCTGCGAACGCCTCAGCCGCTCCCCTCTCGACCTCCTCCACATTCCCTGACCCGCCAGCGCGACCAACCTCCCTCTTGCGGGAGAGGGCAAAAATATCAGGAATGACACTGCGATGATGCTCAGTCGATAGTTGAAACGAGCACGGTAAGCATGGGTTGGGGGAGGCTTTAGCCGACACGCTGTAAATACTTCCCTGTACGCTCGCCTCCGACATCCCTGTCTCCAGACGGTCGGCGAAAGCCTCCCCCAACCCATGCCTAAACAGTGTCACCCCTCGATAAGTATGGAGCCGGACCTGGTAATCCCATCCCAAACGAAGGGATGGGCGTAAAGGCATGAACCGGGGAGGGGATTGCGCGGGCGTCTGGAGACAGGGATGTCGGAGGCGAGCCTACAGGGAGGTACCCGTGGCGTCCCGCGCAAACCCCTCCCCGGTTCATGCGCGGCACTCCCGCCAATAGTCCGTTCGTCTCCGCCACACAGCGACTTCCCGGTTGCACAGATCACGCAGACGGCACGACAGGGGTTGTCGGGCTGAATCCCGACCTACACGGAGGTGGGAAGTGCCGGAGATCGTCTGGAACGAGATCCGGCCGACCTACAGGGATGTAGGAAGTTCCGGAGATCGCCGGGAGCGCGGTCAGCCGTGGCGGATGAATTCCGGGACGCCGGTGAGATTTGCCAGGCGGGCAACCTCGCGGTGGACGAGGTCCAGGTTCGAATCCCGGACCGTGGGCAGGTGAAAACGGGCGCGGCGGACCGCCTCGTAGTCGATGGAAGCCTGGATCAAGGTCTCGGAGGCGTCGTCCGCCTGGGTCAGGACCTCGCCGCGAGGATCTATGATCCGTGATTGTCCCCAGAAACGGGACCCGTTCTCGGTTCCCACCCTGTTGGCGACCAGAATTGGCATCGCATACATGATCGCATAAAACCGCAGCACGATATCCCAACTCTTCGGATTGGAGAACTCGTCGCTGACGGCCTGTTCCGCAGAGTTCAAAGGGGCGAACAGCAGCGTGGTGCCGTGGACCATGGCCAAGTGAACCAGGGCGGGATTCCACAGATCCGCGCAGGTCATGACTCCCCCCCGCCAACGCCCGTGCACCTGGAAGGTCTCGACGTAGCTGCCGGCGGCGAACAGCTTACCTTCCTCGAGCGCACCGTAGGTGGGAATATTGAGCTTACGGTGAATGAACACGATACGCCCGTCGCGAAGAGCCACCATCGAATTGAAGAATTGGGCGGCGGGGCCCTCCTCCACGAATCCGACCAGCACTGTCATATTCGGTGCAGTCTGGGCCAGGAGCTTGATGATATCGTGCTCCCGTGGCAGGGCTACCTCGGGAACGCGGGCTCCCAGGCTGTAGCCGGTCAGGGACAGCTCGGGGAAAAGCAGCACTTCCGCCCCGCTGTCCGCGGCCCGGCGAATGAAATCCAGGTGCTTATTCGTGTTGTTACGCAGATCTCCCAGCGAGCTGTCGATCTGGGCTACTGCTACCTGGAGATGAAATGCATCGGACATTGAAAGAGTCTCGGAGTCTGTTTCCAAAGCGTGATCGAAGCTGGAACCGACTTAGGTCGACACGGCGCAGGCGCGCGATGTTAACATCGAAGTGGTGTCCCGCGCACATCGACTTCAGGAATCGGCGCCGTCGAGATGAAAGCGAGGCAGCGCAAGCCACCCGGCACCAACATCCCGGGCAGGCGCCCGACGGTCCGTCCCGACCGGCATCGAGCCGCCTGGCAGTGGACGCCCACCAGCAACGAGCGATCTTCCATCGAGCCGCGGGTATTGCAGCGGCTTTGGCAATCACCTTGTATTGAATAGACGACTTCGTTTGTCGTAGTCTGGACGGCTTGTCAATCCCACCTGGTCTTCCAAGGGTCACACATGCCGCGCAATGTCGGGTTGCTCCTCGTTCCTGAGTTTTCCATGATGGCGTTCGCGGCGGTAGTGGAACCATTGAGGGCCGCCAACGACTCGTCCGGGCGAACCGTATTCCAGTGGGCCATATTCTCCGCGGACGACCAGCCCGTGGTGGCCAGCAACGGCATCACCATCACTCCCACCCACAGACAGAGCCTTTCGCCGAGCTTGGACTTCCTTTTCGTCTGCAGCGGCAAGAACGTCACCAGGTATCCCGAGGAGCCGATACTCCGCTGGCTGAGGCAACTGGCGCGGGCCGGCGTTTGCATGGGAAGCGTCAGCACCGGCGCTTTCATACTCGGCCGCGCCGGCCTGCTGGACGGCTATCGGTGCACCATCCACTGGGAGAGCCTGCCCAGCTTCCAGGAGGAGTTCCCCAAGGGCCACGCCACCCGCAGTGTCTACGAGATCGATCGAGACCGCTATACCTGCTCGGGGGGCACTGCCGCGGTGGACCTGATGTTGAAGTTGATCACCGACGAACTGGGGTTGGATACGGCGCTGGAGGTCGCCCAGCAGTTTCAGCACGATCGCGTCCGCACCAGCGACGATAAGCAGGGCAGCGCCCGTGACACGATAGTCAATTTCCAGTCGCCCAGGCTGGCGGCTGCGATCTCCCTGATGTGCGCCAACATCGAAACACCGATCACTCCCCATGAGATCGCCGATTCGGTCGACTTGTCACTGCGGCAGCTGGAGCGGTTGTTCCACAAGTACTGCGACAGCACTCCGCAGAGATACTATCTCGCTCTCAGGTTGGAGCACGCCCGACGCCTGTTGCTGGAAACGAACATGAGCATACTCAGCGCGTCCATCGCTGCCGGCTTCGCGTCCCAGTCACATTTCACCAAATGCTACAGGAATCACTACCACCGCACACCCAAGCAGGAACGATCGCGATTCTTCCAGCGCAAGCCTGCGGCCGCGGCTACTTCCTAGTGTACCCCGTCACCAATAGTCTGCGCGTCGCGAGGCGAGTGGGAAATCTAGAACCGATTTCGATTGTTTGAGAAACGAAGCAGGACTATGTGACGAGAAGGAGCGGAGATATGGACCGGTTTCCGCCGCGGCAGCGTCACGAGTCGGACTGGCTTCCGGCCTCGGTGGCGCGGCGACCAACCAGGCGATGTCCGTAGCGGCTGAGCAAGGCGGGGAACACCGTCAGGGAACTCAGCAGGCAGGTGGTCAGTCCGATGGTAGCCGCCAGGCCCAGCGATTGGAGACCGTTGTTCTGTGCCGACAACGTTCCGGCGAATCCGAGCAGCGTTGTGGCCGTGGTGAGGAACGCCGCTCCACCCGTCGTCATCACCACTTCCCGCACGTTCGCGTATCCCTCCTCCCGGTAGCGCTGAAAGATGTGTATACCGTTGTCGATCCCGATCCCAAGCACCGTAGGCAGCACCACCATATTGATGACGTTGAGCTTGATCCCGAACATACCCATTATCCCGAGCATCCATGACATCCCTATCAGCACGGGGATCATTACGATAAAGGCCGACCTGAGGCTTCTGTAGCCCACCAGCAGCACGATGAATACCGCGATCAGTACCACGGTAACTGCGTGCTTGGCGTCCGTTCGCATCATGTTCAGCATGTCCACGAACACCATGGCTTCCGTCGCCGGATGGTAGACCTTGCCGTTGGCCTTGATGTCCCGAATGTCGTTGACGAAAGCCTCAGCATTATCCAGCTTGGACGTGGACCGGGCATTGTAGATATAGACCAGATACCCTTTTGATCCCTTCACCCCCGTGTAGATGCGCTGTATACCGGGGGGCAGCTGCTGCGGTTTCAGCTCCCCTATGCCGGCGTATCCCAGCAGCTTCTGAAGCTCCTCCTTGCGCTTGGCGTCCCTCGCGCTGCCCTTGGCCCCGAAATCCTCCAGCAGGTGGATGGCTTCCACCATGCGGTCATGAATCTTGTCTATGATCTTCAAACGCCGGCGCTGCTCCTCGGTATCCGGCACGACGTCGTAGATGGATTTCACCTTCTCGATGGTCGCCTGCTCCGGAGCACGCGATTTCCGTATCTCCTCCAGCTTTTTTATGACGGCGCGAACATCCTCAAGGTTATCCACGTACAGCACCGCTTTGTCGCTTCTCAGCGGAAACACTTTCTCCACCTTGTGCCTGAGGGTCGTCATTCTGGGTATATCGGTATCCAGCTTTCCGAAATCCTGCTCGAAGCCGATTGTGAAGGCGGCCGCTGTCGTAAACACCGTGGACAACACGCCCACCAACAGCACGGACTTCGACAGGTCGAGCTTCCAGGTCCGCGACGAATTGCCAAACCCGAACTTCCGGGGCGGCCGGTACAGGCCGAGCCGCTCCGCCAGAACAATCAGGGACGGAAACACCGTGTACATGGAAAACAGCGACAATGTCACACCGGTTCCGGCGATGAAGCCGAACTCCGAAAATGCCCTGAATTCGGTCAACATTAGGGCGTAGAAACCCACCGCGGTGGTCGCCGCCGCCAGCAACGATGCATGCCCGGTCTTGAACACGATGGTCGCCAGCGCCTGGCGTATGTCCCCACCCTTGGAACGCACCTCGTCGTATCTCTGGAGGTTGTGGATTCCGTAGTCGATGCCCAGTCCGAACAGGATCAACACCAGGAACACCGTAATGAGGTTCAGGCCGCCCAGCACGATGCGAGTCAGGGCGAAAGTCCACAGAAAAGCTATCCCGAGTGGAAAACAGATGTATAGCAGCGACGAGAAGCGGCGATAGAAAAGAACAATAATCAGCAGAATGCCGCCGATGGACCATACGGCGCTGCTGGTCAGATCCGAAATTACCACGTCGAATTCGGCTACCCTGCTGGCGACCCGACCCCCGACGGCGACGGTCATATCAGGGTTGTATTTCTTGGGATCGACTTTCTTTACCAGGGACTCGAGATCCTCCGTGATCTTGCGGGCGTAGCTCACACTGGTTGTGCTGCCCTTGGGCAGAACCACCATAATTGTGGTGTCTCCCGCATCGTTGCGAAAGATCTTTTTCTCGTTGCTATTGTCCTTGCTGCTGCCACGATACTTTTTTTCGATGTCCGAAAAATCCAGGGATGGCGGCTGCTTGTCGGCTCCCCGTATGTTTATGGATACCGAGGTATCCTTGACGTCGAAGTTGATGTGCTTCTTTTCGTACTCGATCCGCGCCGTGAGGCGGTCGAGTATTTCATTGAGGTCCTTCTCATCGACGTACAACAGCTGGTTGCGGTGGAATATGGACGTATCCTCCTTGTACTCGGCGCTGCTGATATAGCTCAGCTTCAGGACCTGCTTTCTCAGATCGTCCAGGAAACGCACCGCGGCGTCAGGATCCGGCGAGTCGACGATGATCATCGCGCTGGAGTACCCGCCGGTCTTGCGGATCACCTTCTGCAGGTTGTCGACGCTGGGCACCCCATCGGGCATCAGGGCCACGATGTCCGTGTTGAGCTCGAGATGCCGGGCGAACTGAAAGCTGTAGTAGCCTGACACGATAGCCAGAATGAGAATCAACCAATACCAGCGGGTGAACGCGCGGGTTACCCACGCGACCAGCGGCGTCTGATTCTGATTATCGGTGTCGAGAGTCATCGAACATCAACGAGCTATGGGCATAGAGACAGTTTTCGAAGAGCACAGTTAGGGCTGTTGCGCCTCCTGCGGCCAACGGACACCCCCGTGTCCCGCCACAGTCCGAGCGACGTCTCCAGTCCGCGAGGCGGCGCAAGGACCGCGAGGCGCCATGATCGAGCTTTCCCCACCGTGCCCCCTGTGAAACATAGAAAAAACCGCGCGTGGGTCACGCGCGGTTCTTTGGTCTTGATACGGCAGCGGAGGACTTCGAAGGCAACCCGCGTCAGTTCGCCGGGGCGCCCACCCGCTAGTTGATCAATCCCATGTCTCTCCCCACCCGGGCGAAGATGTCCAGCACCTTGTCGAGATTGTCTCTGCTGTGGGTAGCCATGCAGCTGGTCCGGATCAGGGCCATTCCCTGCGGGACGGCAGGATACAACACCGGACTGGCGAACACGCCTTCGTCAAACAACTTGCGCCACATCACCAGGACTTTCTCCTCGTCGCCCACCATTACGGGGATGATCGGAGTCACGCTGGTCCCTATGTCGAACCCGAGAGCTTTGTAGCCTTCACTCAAGTAGCGGGCGTTTTTCCAGAGGTTCTCCCGCCGTTCCGGCTCTGTCTCGATAATAGTCAAGGCGGTCAGGGCCGCAGCCACCGGAGCGGGCGGCAGGCTTGCCGAGAAAATCAACGACCGGGCATGATGTTTCAGATAGTCCATGATGTCGGCGTCCCCGGCCAGGCAGCCTCCGATCGTCGCCAGAGATTTGCTGTAGGTGCCCATGATCAGATCCACATCTTCCTCGAGCCCGAAGTGTTCCCCCGTTCCCCGTCCGTTCGCACCGAGCACGCCTATGCCGTGGGCGTCGTCCACCATGACCCCGGCGCCGTATTCCTTGCATACCCGAACCAGTCCGGGCAGGTCGATGATATCGCCTTCCATGCTGAACACGCCGTCCACCACCACGAGCGCGTTGCGGCCGTCGTTCATCTGCAGGATCCGTTCGAGATCCTCCATGTCGTTGTGCTTGAACTTGCGGATCTGTCCGAAGGAAAGCCGGCACCCGTCGAAGATGCTGGCGTGGTTCATCTTGTCGATGACGATCAACTCGTTCTTGCCCACCAGCGCGGAAATGGCGCCCAGATTCGCCTGGAAGCCCGTGGGAAATACGATCGCCTGGTCCTTTTGCAGGAAGTTGGCCAGCCGTTCCTCGAGCTCTTCGTGAATGGACAGGGTGCCATTGAGAAACCGCGAGCCGGCACAGCCGGTGCCGAATTTGCGCACTGCCTCGATGGCCGCTTCCTTGACCTTCGGATGGTTGGTAAGCCCCAGATAGTTGTTGGAGCTCATCATGATCATCGGGCGCCCGTCGCAGATCACTTCCGGTTCCTGCGCCGACTCGACGACGTGGAAATACGGATAGATACCCGCCTTGATCAACTCGCGGGCGCGGGTAAACCTGGCACACTTATTGAATATCGAGGCGCGTTTCGTCGCTGCGAACCTGTCGCCGGATGGCTCGGTTCGCGGTGATTGCACCGCCGGAGCCCCTTTCGCTACTGAACCTTTAGTCATAACCAATTATTCTGTTCGTACCAACGAACCGCCTTGTGCAAGCCCTTTTCTAGGTCTGTTTCAGGGGAAAAAGCCAGGTCCCGCCGCGCCGCGGACGAATCGCACACCCAGTGCTTTTCAAGCAACTCCGCAACACGAGCCCGGCTGATCGGTACTGGTTTGCCCGTCACGGCACCATAGGCCGTACCGATTACCCCTGCCGTTCTTAACACTACACCGGGGACAATGAGCCGCCGTCCCTTTATGCCCCAATGAGCGCAAAGCACCTTTTCGACAGTAGCCCAAGCGTAGGGTTCTGAGTCCGCAATGAAATATACAGATCCTGACTCCAAATGGCTATCGATCACACTAACGACCCCTTCCACGAGGTCGTTGACGAAACACAGGCTGATTTCGCGCTCTCCGGTCCCGAATTCTAACAGGAATCCGCGCCGAACCAGGCGAAAATACGGCAAAAAACCTGTATCCCGCGGACCGTAGACCGCTGACGGACGTAATATTCCCACGGACATATGATCCACCGCTTCCAGGCAGCATTGCTCGCCGGCCAGCTTGCTCCTGCCGTAGGCCGACAACGGGCGCGGCGAATCGCTCTCCCTGGCGGGACGATCCCGGGTGCCCGGTCCCGCCGCCGCTTGGCTGGATAGGAACACGAAGCGTCGCACCGTTCCCGAAGCCAGGCAGGCCTCAACGAGATTCCGGGTGCCTGCGGTATTGCTCTCAAAGAACGCCGCTTCCGACGAGGCGAAGGTTTCACCGGCAATGTGGACGACGCGGTCCACTCCCCTGACGGCGGAGGGCAACGTCCCGGGTTGTCTGCAATCGCCTTCGATCACCTCGATATCAAGTCCCGCAAGCCAGCGCAGGCGACGCGCCGAACGCACCAGGCAGCGCACCCGCTCGCCTCTGTCCAGCAGGGCTTCCACGACGTGGCTGCCGATGAAGCCGGTGCCGCCAGTTACCAGGATCGGCATGAGCCGTTCCTTCCCGGCGCGCGTGCCGCGCGACCGATAGACCCCGCCGCCGTGAACTGCTCCCGGCGCCAGGCACCGTCTTGTCCGCTCCGGGTCCGCGGATGCCGGCGCGCTCTGTCGAACCGCACGCCCGATTAGACCTCCCGAATGTTTAGGGAAGCTGAAGACCCCACGGTCAATTGCCCCCCGCGCTGCCGGACAGCCGCCCTGCGCCCGACAACATGTCCTGCATCGCGCGTCCGACGGCCTCCCATCGCCAGCCCAGGATCACTTCTTCCGGCCGGTTCCCCCGGACCAGTTTCTCGACATCGGACCGGGTTGCCAGAACCGCCTCGGCTATTCCAAGTTTCTCGGCGCGGGTCCTCAGCAACTCGATCAGTCTCGTCCTCAACGCCTTCTGCTCATCCGACAGGGACTCGCGTTTGGACCAGAGCCGCTCCACCGCCGCCACCGGCTTCTCCAGGCAGTCGACAATCGCGCGGCCGTCGCGGCGCACGACATCCGGGCGCATCCCCGCCACTTGTGTAAGCTCGTCGATCGACCGCGGCTGTGACGCAGCGATCGACGCGAGCGTCTCGTCGTCCAGTACCCAGTGACGGGGTAAATCGCGCTCACGGGCGGTCTGTTCGCGCCAAGTGCATAGCTGCTTGAGACCGTGCTGGGCGCGGGGCTTAAGATGAGCCCCGCGTCCGACGCGACGATAGGCCTGCTCGGGGTCCGCCTGGTATAGACCGGGATCCAGTATCCGGTTCGAGTCCTCCAGGGCCCACTCCAGCCGCCCCAGCCCCTCCAGTCTAGCCTTCATGCGCTCGTACAGAGGCGGCAGATAGCGCACGTCATTCTCGGCGTAGCCCATCTGAGCATCGCTCAGGGGGCGCCTGGTCCAGTCGGTCCGTTGCACGCCCTTCGGTAACACGACAGCAAATTCGGCTTCCACCAAACCGGCATAGCCCGTCTGCTCCCCGAATCCCAGCAGGCCCGCCGCAATCTGTGTGTCGAACAAGGGCGCGGGGGCAATTCCGCCGGTGTGCAGCAGGACCTCCACGTCCTGCCGCGCCGCGTGCATGACCTTCCAGATTCCCGGAGCCGCCAGAAGGGACCACAGACTCTCCAGGGACAGGCCGGAAGCCAGGGGATCGATGCAGTGGACGGTGTCGCCGGCCGACACCTGCACCAGGGCGAGCCTGGGGTAATACGTCCGCACTCGCAGGAACTCGGTGTCGACTCCAATGACCGACGCGTCCGCCAGCTCGCGGCAGACATCGTCCACATCTTTCTGTGTGTCAATCAGGTGATGAGACATCGATAGCTCAAAGAAACGTCCGGGATAGCTACGACGCGTCGGCCGTTGTTATGATCAAACGCCGCGGGACGCATACCGGCCATGGTGATGACTGAACTCAAAATACTCGTTGATCTCTGCCTGTTTCAGGCAAAACCGCAGGATTTCCCCTACTCGCGGGCGTGGGTGATGCTTGCTGCAATCGTGCTCGCCACAGCCATCTACGTCAGCAATCCGGTCCAGGATCAAACGTCCCTGGTCGTTGCGTTGATCGCTATTGTACATGTGACGGCGTATGGATTCGCCATCTGGGGAGTGTTGTGGTATCGAATGAAACCCGCCGGGGCCCGGAAGCTGGCCTTCCTCGGGCAGGCAACGGGACTGATCGGCGTGGTCGCGGCTCTGTCAGGCATCGGGCACGGCTCTCAAGTGGCGATCATGGCCATTCTGGCCGCCATATTTCTCGTGACTCTTTCGATCATTTTCAAGAGCCTCAAGGAGCTGCCCCATGCGATCTCGCGATTCGTGCAGACGATCAGCGCCGTGTTCGGCACCGCAGCCATCCTGCAGCTCGTCAACTGGCCCTTCGTGAACTGGCTGGTCAAGGTTCAGGATACACCGGCTGCGCAAGTCCCCCTGCTGGTCATCTTCGGACTGGGGATATGGACTTTTGCCGTGGCGGTCAACATCAACCGTCACGCCATGGAGATCACCGTCGGCCAGAGCATCCTGGTGACCCTGGGCGTTCAGGTGTTTGCGGCGTCCATCGTGTTCATCCTGTTCGGGGCGTTCATGATATGACCCACATCCACATCGCCGGAATCTGCGGCACGTTCATGGGCGGCGTGGCGAAACTCGCCACCGAACTCGGCTTCGAAGTAAGCGGCAGCGACAGCGGGGTCTACCCGCCGATGAGCGAGCAGCTCGCGGCTCTGGGGATCACCTTGCGGGAAGGCTACCTGGCCGGGCATCTCCGCGAGCTGAAGCCGGATTACGTCGTGATCGGCAACGCACTGTCCCGCGGCAACCCCCTGGTCGAGGCCGTACTCGACGACAACGTGCCGTACTGCTCCGGTCCGGAGTGGCTGGCTCGGGAGGTGTTGAAGGACCGCTGGGTGCTGGCAGTGGCCGGGACCCACGGCAAGACCACCACCTCGAGCCTGATGACCTGGATACTGGACCAGGCCGGCATGGCTCCCGGCTTCCTCATCGGCGGCGTGCCGGAGAACTTCGGCACGTCTGCGCGACTCGGCGCTGGAGCCTGCTTCGTCGTCGAGGCCGATGAATACGACACGGCATTCTTCGACAAACGATCCAAGTTCGTGCACTACCACCCCCGAACCCTGGTGCTCAACAACCTGGAATACGACCACGCTGACATCTTCGACGATCTCGGCTCCATCATCCGGCAGTTTCACTACCTCGTGCGGACCGTTCCGGGCAACGGGCGGCTCATCGTCAACGGCAGTGACCGAAACCTCGCGCGGGTCCTGGAAATGGGATACTGGACGCCGGTCGAGCGTTTCGGGCCCGCGGACCGCGACTACGAGTGGTCGGTCGCGAGCGACGGTCCCGGTGGATTCAGCCTGCGGGGCCCGGCAGGCATCGATCTGCAGTATCGCTGGCGCCTGATGGCGGAATACAATACTTCCAACGCGGTTGCCGCCCTGGCGGCGGCATATCACGCGGGCGTCCACCCGGCAGACGCGCGCTCGGCGATCACCACCTTCCGGTCGGTCAAGCGCCGTTTGGAGCAGGTGGCGCAGATCAATGGCGTTACGGTCTACGACGATTTCGCCCATCATCCCACCGCGGTGCACCAGACCATCGCCGCGCTGCGCCGCGAGCGAAACGACGGGCGGATTCTGTGCATTTTCGAGCCGCGGTCCAACACCATGCGACTGGGGGTGCACAAAGAAGCCCTGCGCAAGGCCCTGTCCACGGCCGACGAGGCCGTCGTCTACCAATCACCCGGAATGAAGTGGGATGCCGGCGAACTGGGCACCGAATCCATTGTCGTACTGAACGACACCGGCCGGATCATCGAGTACGTCAAGCGAGTCGCCGCACCCGGAGACCGTGTCGTGGTCATGAGCAACGGCGGCTTCGAGAACCTGGTAAGACGCCTGGTGGACGAACTGAGCCGTTGACATCGTCCCGGTCCGGGCCGCCCGCAGATTCCGGCGGACCATTTCTGGACGCCGTCGGGTGAAGCTTGGTAACTTAGACGGCCGTTCCCGCACTCATAGGAGGTCGATGTTGGAGATCCATATGAAACGAATCCTGCAGCTTGCCGCATTTGTCCTGTTGTTCGCCTCCCTGGGCGCTCGTGCCGCGGACTGGGAACAGGGAGTCAACTATTACAAGCTCGCGGAACCCCAGCCCGTGCAGACGGGGGACAAGATCGAGGTGCGTGAGTTGTTCTGGTACGGCTGTCCGCACTGCTATGCCCTGGAACCCTTCATCGAGAACTGGGTGAAGAACAAGCCCAAGAACGCTGAATACGTGCTCATGCCGGGCATTTTTCAGCAAGCGAGCGAGTTTCATGCCCGCGCCTTCTATGCGTTCCAGGCCTTGGGGATCGTGGACAAGGTGCACCGGGACTTCTACGACGAGATTCACCAACGGGGCAACCGCATCATTACGCTCGATGGCCTGGTCCAGTTCGTGGCAAAGTACGGCGTGGGTGAGAAGGAGTTCAAAGATGCATTCAACTCATTCGCGGTGGATGCCAATGTCCGCAATGCCAAGCGCATGTTCACCGCGTACGGAGCCAGGGGCGTACCCACCATCATCGTCGACGGCCGCTACCGGGCCACGGTAGGCAGCGCAGGCGGTCACCAGCAGCTCCTCGACTTGATCAACTACCTGGTGGCGAAGGCGGCCAAGGAGCGCTCCGGCTAGCGCTTTATCGCCGCGGCAGTATATTCATCCCGGGTCCGATGGGCTGCTGGCTCAATCCTTCAGCAGGCGCAGGAATTCCGTGCGGGTACGGGAATCCCGCCGGAAGATCCCCAGCATCATGGAGGTCTTCATCAGGGAGTTCTGCTTTTCCACGCCGCGCATCATCATGCAAAGGTGCTGCGCTTCGATGACCACGCCGACGCCCTTGGCTTTGGTGATGCCCATGATGACCTCCGCTATCTGCTTGGTCAGCGTCTCCTGAATCTGGAGCCGGCGGGCATACATGTCCACGATGCGGGCGATCTTGGACAGGCCCAGAACCTTCCCGGTGGGTATGTAGGCGACGTGGCACTTGCCGATAAACGGCAGCAGATGGTGTTCGCACAGGGAATACAGCTCGATATCCTTGACCAGCACCATCTCATCGTTGTCCGAATCGAATACCGCGCCGTTGACCACCTCGTCCAGGGACTCGCGATAGCCCTTGGTGAGGTACTCCAGTGCCTTCGCAGCTCTCTCCGGCGTCTTCTGCAAGCCATCCCGCGTGCGGTCCACGCCGAGCTCGTCCAGTACTTCGGCATATAGCCGGGTCAGATTCTCAACGTTCATCTCTGTACGCCTTCTCTGTACGCCTTCACGGTGTTGCCGGCCCGGTGTCGGGATACGGGACCGCGGATTCTACGCCGATAGGGTCGCCGCGGGAATCGTCCCCAGGGCCCGGGCAACAGATCGGCGACCCGGACATGAACCGGCGGGTGTTTCCGGTTACTATTTCCCTCGTATTCGATGGCGCGACCGGTGTTCTTTTCAACGCCGGACCTATTTTCAACCGACCGGAGCGCGGACAGTGCAGGATTTCGATCGACTGGGTTCCTTCTATCTCGGAAAGGCATTCGATTCCGAGACCAAGAGCGAAACGGATGAGCTGCTGCTCTACGACTCGGGCGACTTGACCACTCACGCGGTCATCATCGGCATGACCGGCAGCGGCAAGACGGGTCTCGGCATCAGCATGATCGAGGAGGCGGCCCTGGACAGGATCCCCGTCATCGCCATCGATCCCAAGGGCGACCTCGGCAACATCATGCTCACGTTTCCCGATCTCGACGCCCGTTCCTTCGAGCCCTGGGTGAACCCGCAATCGGCGGCCGCCGCCGGCAAGACTGTCGAAGAGTTTGCCGCCGACCAGGCGAAGCTGTGGAAGAACGGGCTCGCGGAGTGGGGACAGACGCCGGACCGGATCCGCCGGCTCAAGGAGAGCGCCGAAACGGCCATCTACACGCCCGGGAGCAGCGCCGGGATTCCCATATCCGTCCTGCAGACGTTTCGCAGCCCGCCGGCGGAGATCCGCGACGACCCGGACCTGTTCAACGAGAGGTTGACCTCGACTGCCACCGGCGTACTGGCACTGCTCGATATCGATGCGGACCCCTTGACCAGCCGGGAGCACATTCTGATCTCGACGTTGCTGCAGCACGCCTGGGAGAAAGATCGAAGCATCGATCTGCCAGGCCTCATCCAGGCCATACAGGAACCGCCCGTGGCCAAGATCGGCGTCATGGCCATGGACCAGTTCTTTCGTCCCAAGGATCGCTTCAAGCTCGCAATGCAGCTCAACAACCTGCTGGCGGCGCCGGGTTTCGACGTCTGGATGCAGGGCGCCGCCCTGGACGCCCAGGAGCTGTTCTATACGCAGGAAGGCAAACCGCGGATATCGGTGGTGTCCATCGCCGGTCTCAACGATTCCCAGCGCATGTTTTTCGTTACCATGCTGCTCAACGAGATCGTCAGTTGGATGCGACGCCAGTCCGGAACCGGGAGCCTACGCGCCGTGCTGTACATGGACGAGATATTCGGTTATCTACCGCCACTGGGGAATCCGCCCTCGAAAACCCTGTTCCTGACCCTGTTGAAGCAGGCACGGGCCTACGGGCTGGGCCTGGTGCTGGCGACGCAAAACCCCGTGGATCTGGATTACAAGGCCCTGTCGAACGCGGGCACATGGTTCATTGGCCGCCTGCAGACCGAGCGTGACAAGAGCCGGGTCATGGAAGGGCTTGACGGCGCCGGCAGCGGCGCGAAGTTCGATCGACAGAAGATCAAGCAGACGCTGGCGGGCCTGGGCAAGCGGAGATTCCTGTTGCACAACGTTCACGAGGACCGGGCAGTCGTGTTCACTACCCGCTGGGTGATGTCCTACCTCGCAGGACCGTTCACTCGCGACCAGATTAAGCGGCTCATGGAAGACTCTCGGAAGACCGGGCAGACCGTCGAGACGCCCGCACCTCCTCCCGACGATGGGACGGCGCTGTCGCACAAGCCTGTGCTGCCGCCGGAAGTCATGCAGGCCTATCTTCCGCTGAACAGTAGTACCCGTGCCGGGGCCGAGGCAGTGTACTACCCCAGTTTGCTCGGTGCGGCCGAAGTCACGTACCACAATGCCCGGTACCAGGTCAGTACGCAACGCACCATCGTCGCGTCGCTGGAAATCGACGATGGGCCGGTGCCCGTGGATTGGGACCAGGCGGAGGTCCTCGACATCGGGCCGCCGGAACTTGCGGACACCGGAATTGCGGGCGCGAGGTACCTGCCGTTCGCACAGGCGGCTGGAGACGCCGGCAACTACAGGAAATGGCAACACGACTTCCTGGCCTGGATTCGCAATGACCACCCGCTCCTGCTCTACAAGAGCCCGACGTTCGGGATGATCTCGGACCCGGGGGAAACGGAGGGACAGTTCCGTGCCAGGCTGCAGGTGAAGGCCCGGGAGCAACGGGACGTGGAGGTCAAACGGCTGAGGGAGAAGTTCGACAAGAAGATCGAGACGGTGGAAAAACGCGTGCTCCGGGCCCAGCAAAAGGTCGATCTGGAGCAGTCCCAGGCGACGCAGAGCAAGATCGATACCGCGCTGTCAGTGGGCACGGCTATCCTGGGGGCCTTCATGGGGCGGAAGCGATCTTCGCTCGACAGCGCCGGAAGCGCAATTCGCAAGGTTGGCCGCATGCGCAAGGAATCGTCGGACACGGTGATCGCACAGGAGGCGCTGAACGAGGCCCAGACAGAACTAAAATCGCTCAACGAGGAGCTCGAGACGGATCTGGCCGGGATCCCGGAAAACCTCGATGCCCAGTCGGAGGCGCTGGACACCATCACTATCCGCCCCCGGACCGCCGACATCAACGTTCAGTATTTCGGCATCGCCTGGCAGCCCCGGTTGCGTGGGGCACCATGAGGGCGCCGGAGCGCGCTCCAAACGCGGTGGCAGCGACCCCGGGGGAGCCTGGAAGCCGCCGGGCCCCGACGTAAATACTCGGGGAATGCGTTTCAGAAATTCTGAACCAATAGGGTATACTGCGCCGCTTTGGCGCGCTCTGGCCTGTCCTTCCGTGATTTTTCAGAGCGTCGCGTTCGTGAGACAGCTGATCGAGTCGGAATTTCCATAAGAATCGGACGCGCGGGGACCATCGTCGCGCAGACAGTTCACCAAGAAATCAAGCAAGGCGAGTTATGAGCACCGAACCAGAAATGAGCGACGCTCAATTCACAAACGTGTTTTCCGTTATGATCGGCGGTTTGATTCTGCTGACAATCGCGCTGATTACTTTGGCGATAGTGGTCAGCTCGGGAGTCAATCAGTCGAACGTCAACGCCACCGTACGCGACGCCACGGTGGCCAAACGTATCCAGCCGGTCGGCCAGATCACCATCGGCGAGGAGCCCGCGGCCGCCTCCACACAGGCGTCAGGATCGCAGCAGACCGAAGCGGCCTCGGGCGAGACCGTGTACAAAACCACCTGCTCTGCCTGCCATGGCACCGGCGCCGCCGGAGCTCCCGTGTTTGGCAATTCGGAGGCCTGGTCACCTCGCATCGCCAAGGGCATCGAGACCCTCTATCAGCACGCACTGCACGGCTTCCAGGGAGACTCGGGGGTCATGCCCCCCAAGGGCGGCAACTCCAGCCTGACGGACCAGGAAGTCAAGGCAGGAGTAGACTACATGGTCAACGCCGCCAAGAAGTAGAGCCGCGGCGGCAATCCGTGTCGGACCGCAGCCACGATCCTCTACTGCCGTTGCTCCAAAGCGGCGCCGGTTCCAACGGGCAGCCGGGAATGCGGTAGACTTCTCTCGCACGGAAAACCGGTATCCAGATCTCCATGTTCGGAAAGCACTACCACTTCACAGAAGGCGGTGAGCGGCTGTTCACCGTCGACCCTCGACCGATCAAGGTCGGACCCGGCGCAACCGCGGAACTGGGTTCGGACGCCAGGTTGCTGAATATCAGCCGGGCGGCGGTGTTCACCGACAGCGCCGTCCGCCGGCTGGAACCCTGCGAACGCGCCCTGCAGGCGCTTCGCGCAGCCGGGATAGATTTCGAGGTATATGACATGACCCGGGTGGAGCCCACCGACCGGTCGTTCATCGAAGCGGGGGAATTCATGAAGGGATGCGGGGCCGACGGCGTGATTTCCATCGGCGGCGGCTCCGTCATCGACACGGCCAAGGCTGCGTCGCTGCTGTCCACCTATCCGTCCGACTTCCTGGACTACGTGAACAAACCCATCGGCGCCGGGCGCGCCGTGCCTGGCCCCCTGCCTCCGCACATCGCATGCCCGACGACGTCGGGAACCGGAAGTGAATCGACCGCCGTGGCCGTGTTCGATCTCGAGGCGCAGCAGATCAAGACCGGCATCTCTTCGAAGCACCTGAAGCCAAGTCTCGGCGTCATCGACCCGGAGTTCACCTACACCCTGCCGTCACTGGTGACGGCCTCTACGGGCTTCGATGTGCTGACTCACGCCATCGAAAGCTACACGGCGGCGCCTTTCACCAGCCGAGGGGCACCCGATGACCCGACCACGCGGCCACCTTACCAGGGCGCCAATCCCTACAGCGATGCCGGCAGCCTCGAAGCCGTGCGCCTGGGCGGCAGATACCTGCGGCGGGCGGTCAAGGATTCGTCCGATCACGAGGCCCGGAACGCCATGATGTACGCGGCCACCATGGCTGGAATCAGCTTCGGCAACGCAGGTGTCCATATTCCCCATGCCATGAGCTACTCGGTCGCCGGCATGATCCGCCGCTATCAGCCCGAGGGCTGGCCGACGGATCACGCAATGTGCCCGCACGGAATCTCGGTGGTGGTCAACGCACCGGCTGCTTTTCGTTTTACCGGTTCCAGTTCCCCCGAGCGTCACCTGCGCGCCCTGGAGTGCCTCGGTGAATCCATCGAAGGCGTAGACCGGGACGATGCCGGCAAGGCCCTGGCCGAAGCGCTTATAGGGATGATGCGGGAGGCGGGCATTCCCAACGGCCTCGGGGATTTGGATTACACGCACGGAGACATCCCCGCACTCGCCGAAGGGGCATACCGGCAGCAACGCCTGCTGACGCTGGCGCCGCGCACGGTGGAGAAGCGGGACCTCGAGGCACTATACCGGGACGCAATGCGCTACTGGTAGTCCGGGCAGCGTCCGGGACGGGACAGCGGCGGGGCTCAGGCGTTGAACAGATCGAGCTCGGCGTTCGTCGCCCTGAGCCTATCCACCAGTATGCCCAGCAGATTCCGATAGACAATCCTGCCGATACGGTCGTGGTTCTCGAGGATATCGTTCAGCTTATCGTGGCTTATCATGAACAGAACCGACTCCGTCGCGGGCACCACGGAGGCAGCCGCGGGCAACCCATCCAGAAACGAGTACTCACCAATCATCATTCCCGGGCCGTGAGACGCCAGTTCGATGCTGCTGCCCACCGAGTCCGACAACCGCACGTCGACCGCCCCCTCGATCACGATGTAGAAAGCCTTGTTGGCGCGCTGCTCGGCGATAATGGTTTCTCCTGTACGGGCACGCACCCACTCCCCGCCCGCCTCGATCAGCGCGCATTCTTGTTCACTCAGCCTGTGAAAGAGTTTGAATCTTCCAAGCGTATTTTGCATAAGACCTTTCCCCAATTGACTCCAACTGCGAGGCCACAGGAAAAGCATAGCAGGTATTCACGAGCTTGCCCGAAAGTGCCAGGCGGGCCACGAGCCCGCGAGGGGGATACCGGGGCAGACTGGTCCACGTCGATACTTCGCTGAGGCGCGCTTCATCGCCGGTTCGCGCAGCCACTGGCGGGCGCAAGCCGGCCCGCGGGCTAAAGGTCTGGAAAAATCTTGAATTATCGGTATATTACGCGGCTTTCGAAACGCGGCCCGGCCCGAAAAGATCCACGCTCCAAACCTATCCAATAGCCAATGACCAAACCCGACGCACTCAAAGACCAGGAAGATGATCCGCGGCACACTCCTAGCCGCGCGACAAACGTCGTCTGGCACGATCTGTATCTCAATAAGAAAACCCGCGCCAGCCTGAAGAGCCAGCACCCTTGTTTATTGTGGTTTACAGGCTTGTCCGGCGCCGGCAAGTCCACTATCGCGAACATTGTTGAGCAGAAACTCAACGCCGCAGGGAAACATACCTACCTGCTCGATGGTGACAACATCCGACACGGTCTGAACCGTGATCTCGGCTTCTCCAGCGACGAGCGGATAGAGAACATTCGGCGAGTCGGGGAAGTGGGCAAGCTGTTCGTTGACGCGGGTCTTATCACTCTGGCTTCCTTCATCTCCCCGTTCCGAAGCGACCGCATGATCGTTCGCGAACTGTTCGAGCCCAACGAGTTTCTCGAGGTGTTCGTTTCCGCTCCGCTAAGCGTGTGCGAGCAGCGCGATCCCAAAGGTCTCTACAAGAAGGCACGAAGCGGGCAGATCCCCAACTTCACCGGCGTGGACTCGCCCTACGAGTCGCCGGAACAGCCGGAGCTCGTTTTGGACACTACAGAGGGCACTCCGGAACATTGCGCTGACGCGCTCATCGGCTACATCCTCAAGCACGGCTATATCGACTGACCGGATGCCCGGCCGACGGCGCCGAATCGCTGACGCCGGCATCGACTTCGCCTGATCGCCGGTCTCGAGCCGGGGCTGGGCCGGGAACGGCGCGAACGTCATTGTCCCAATAAAAAAAGGCGGGCCCGCAGACCCGCCTTTAGTTCGGCGATTGTTATTTTGGGTCCCTCTTCTATTTGCTGGTTGTCTCCGTCGAACTCTTAATACGTTCCTCGGTCGTGGGCACGTGGATGACCGGCTCCACTTTTTTCAGCTCCTCCAGGGGTATGTGGCAGGTAATGACGTGGCCCGGCGCCACTTGCTGCTGGGGAGGCGGCTCGTTATCACAGATTTCACCGATCTTGCGGTGACAGCGGGTACTGAATGGACAGCCCTTGGGTGGGTTTATGACGCTGGGCAAGTCGCCTTCCAGCACGATCTCCCGCTTGGTGACCTCAGGGTCGGCGATCGGTACCGCGGACAGAAGCGCCTCCGTGTACGGGCAGTAGGGAGGGTCGAATATCTGTTGGGTGGAGCCTCGCTCCAAGATCCATCCCAGATACATCACCACGATCCGGTCCGCCAGGTAACGCACCACCGACAGGTCGTGGCTGATGAACAGCAGTGTCGTGTGGTAGTCGCGCTGGATATCGGTGAGCAGGTCGGTCACAGCCGCCGCCACCGAGACATCAAGCGCCGATACGGGCTCATCCGCGATGACCATTGCGGGGTGCCCCGCGAAGGCCCGCGCAATACCTACGCGTTGCTTCTGGCCGCCTGAGAGCTGCCGCGGCCGCCGGTAATAGAAGTCGCGCGGCAACTTGACGATATCGAGCAGCTCGAGCACGCGTTCCCGCACCTTCTCATCGTCCTTTTCGCCGCCCAAGCGTTTGATAACGCGGCCAATCTGGCTGCCGACGGTATGGCTCGGATTCAGGGTGTCGAAAGGATTCTGGAACACCATTTGCAGTGCCGATATCTGCTTAGGTGACCGGTCACGAACCCCGAGCGTTGCAAAGTCCGCGTCGCCTACTCTGATCGCGCCATCGGTAGCGGTCTCGAGGCCCATCAAGACTTTGGCAAACGTCGACTTGCCACAGCCGGATTCACCGACAATCGCCACGGTTTCTCCCTTGTGAGCTGAAAACGTCAACTCCTGGTTCGCCTTGACATATTTCGTCATCTTACCGGTCAAGATCGCCTTGAGAGACCTGTCGTGGACTTCATAGTATTTCTGCATCTTATCCACTTCCATGATGGTCTCCCCGATCTCCGAAGCCACCTTTTCCGGCTCGCTTGGGATGTCGGCCTTCTGATCAATCTCCTGCCACCGGCAGCAGCGTACCCGATGATCCGCGGCACTCCCGGTCACATGTTCCATCGGGATATGTGTCGTGTCGCAACGTCCGGAAATGGCGTGATCGCAGCGTGGATTGAAGTAGCATCCGGAAGGACGCTCATGCGGCAGCGGCAATTGGCCTCTGATCGGCTTCAAAGGGGCCGCGTTCTTGTCGGCCGTGGGCAGTGGAATACAGCCGAACAACCCATGGGTATAGGGATGCCGTGGCCAGGTGAACAGCGAGTCGATGGTTCCCTCCTCCACCACTTCCCCGGAATACATCACGAACACCCGGTTGCAGGTCTCGAGTATCAGGCCCAGGTTATGGGAGATATAGATCTGGGCGGTGTTGAACTTCTCGCTGATGTCGGCAATCAGCTTCACGATACCGGCCTCGACGGTCACATCCAGCGCCGTTGTGGGCTCGTCGAGCAGCAACAGAGATGGGTTGGACAGCAGGCCCATTGCAATGACCACCCGCTGTTGCTGGCCGCCCGAAATCTGGTGCGGATAGGCATCCATCACGCGTTCCGGATCGGGCAGCTTCACGTCTTCCAGCATTTTCAGCGAGCGGGCGCGTGCCTCCTGTTCGCTGATGTTCTCGTGATACAAGGGCACTTCCATGAGCTGCTCGCCACATTTCATGCTCGGATTCAGCGATGCAAACGGCTCCTGGTAAATCATTGCCAGTTCCGAGCCTCGCAGGCTGCGCAGCTCGTCGTCGGTCATCTTGGTCATGTCCCGTCCCTTGAACAGAATTTCGCCGCCTGTTATGGCACCGTTGTTCCCAAGGTGCTGCATGATCGCCATGGCGACGGTGGACTTCCCGCACCCCGACTCCCCCACCAGACCGATGGATTCGCCCGGATACACGGTGAGATCGAAATCCACCACCGCCGGAATCTCGCCGGCACGGGTGTAGTAGGAGATCGACAGGTTCTTGCACTCAAGTACAGGTGTCTCGTCAGACATTTGTCTATAGCCTCCCGACTTCAATCGCGCAGCGATATTTCGCGCAGGCCATCGGCCAGCATGTTGAAACCCAGAATCAGCGAGGACAGCGCAATGGCCGGAACCAGCATCATGTGGCCGGCGAAGCTACCCAGCGGCACCGCCTCCTTGATCATCAGGCCCCAATCGGGAGCCGGCGGCGGCAGTCCCAGACCCAAAAAGCCGAGGGTGGCGATGGCCACCACGGTGTAGCCCAGTCGCAGGCAGGAATCCACGATCAACGGCCCGCGGGCATTGGGCAACAGTTCCACCAGCATGATGAACCAAGCCGATTCGCCGCGCGTCTGCGCGGCAAACACATAGTCACGTGTTCGCAGATCCAGGATGAGGCCCCGTACGATACGCATGATGCCGGGTGCCGATGCGAAGGTAACCGCGATGACGATATTGATGCCGGACGCCCCGAGGATGGTAATGATGATCACGAACAGGATCATTACCGGGAAGGAAAGTA
Organism: uncultured Gammaproteobacteria bacterium; assembly: GCA_963731035.1. GTDB lineage: Bacteria > Pseudomonadota > Gammaproteobacteria > Arenicellales > JAANXG01 > JAANXG01. Next base: position 332,393 of record CAVSUY010000022.1, read on the forward strand.
ATACATTGGCAACGAAGGAGATGAGCTCGTCCCACCAACCGCCCAGGTAGCCCGCCACGCAGCCCATGCTCATCCCGACTAAGTAGGCCACAACGGTGGACAGAGACGCCCAGATGAGGACACGCTGGGAACCCCAAATGACTCGGGACAGGATATCGCGTCCCTTGTGGTCCGTTCCCAGCCAGAAATGACCGCCGTCAGGGGCTATGGCGCCGATGGCCTTGAACGGTACCATCGGCTGCAACGGGTCATACAACGGAAGCGTCGGCGCCAGTATGGCCATCAACACCCAGAACAGCACCAGGGCTGCACCGACCATGCCGACGGGCGACTCTCTCAGCAGGGTCAGCGGACCGAACGTTCTGCGGAGTCGCGAGGGCGGCGTGGGCGTGTGCGTGGCTTCGGCCGAAGGAGATGTAACATCGTTGGACATTTCTCTGTACCTCTAGAAACGAATCCGCGGATTCAGCAGGGTGTAGCCGACGTCCGAGATGAATTGCGAGAACACGGCCACGAAGACAGCGACGAGCGTACACGCCTCAATTACATAGATGTCACCGAACAGGGCGGCATCGTACAGCAGGCTGCCGAAACCCTTGTAGGCGAAGAACACTTCCACCACGATCACACCGGACAGCAACCAGTTCAGCTGCAGCATGATGACCGTAAACGGCGCGATCAGCGCGTTGCGCAACGCATGCCGGACAATAACCCTTCGGTACGGAATACCCTTGAGGATCGCCGTGCGGACATATTGCGAGGTCATTACCTCCGCCATGGATGCCCTGGTCATGCGAGCCACGTAGCCCATATCGTAGATCAGCAGGACACCGACCGGCAGTATCAGTTGTTTGATATCGAACCCGTTGGACATGGCGGATGTCCCCGGCAGCCAGTCGAGCCAGAACACGAATATGGCGGTGAGGAAGGTGGCGATCGCGAACTCGGGCACGGACGTCGTCACGACCGCCGTGACTGATATTGCCCTGTCCCGGAAGGAACCCTCCTTCATCCCCGCGAATATTCCCATGGTCAGCGAGATGGGTACCATCAACAGGAACAGACCGAGGGCCAGAATACCGGTATTCTTCAGCCTGCTCCCAAGGACCTGCGACACAGGCACCTTCAGCTGGATGGACTGGCCGAAATCCCCCCGCATGGCGTCGTACACCCACACTACATAGCGTTCCAGGAACGGTCTGTCGTAACCATTCTTCTCCAGCCAGATTTCCCTCTGCTCCTGGGACGAATACGGACCGAGCACCTTGCCGGCGACCTCCAGCTTGTCCGTTTCAAACAAAGCAAACAGGATGAATGAGACCACCAGCATGATAAGCATCATGGAGGCAAGTCGCTTAAGGGTGAGAATTAGCATTTTTGTAACTTCCCGTCGGTTATCGGCCTATGCGCCGAACCTCAAAGACAAAGACGGCAATGGCACCACCTGTAGGACACAACGAACCCTTGCGCACACATGGGGTTTTGTCGCGAACGGAGTGCTACGTCTCAATCCACATCGGTTGACACCGCGGACAAAGCCGGCGGCGTTGCGGATCGATAGGAATCACTGCGGTCGGTGCGTCCTTCTTTCAGATCCATCGTCAGACCGTAGACCAGGGGATACACGCGGCGGTCGCGTTTCAGACGCTTGCTCATAAAGACTCCTCCAAAGGTTATATTCCCACTCTCAGCCTGGAGGTGGGCACGATCAAAGTCTCAAAGCGCAGGCGTTTTGCCTGCAAGAGGCACGCCTTTTCTGGGTAATCGCGGCAACAACCATAACGGAAATCGGCGCGATGAGCAACAATGCGGCCCGCGACCGGGTGTTGCCGACACGCGCCGGCAGGCAGGATTTCAGGCGGCACGGATTAGCGCCGCTTCACGGCGTCTGATCAACAAGAAGGGTCGGTTCAATCCAAGCAACGCCTCGATTCGCTCGCCCGAAACCCCGTCCACGACGCAAACAACTCAACGCGCGTCGCATTCATTATTCCAATCAGGGGCCCGAATCGCGCCGGAACTGTGAACGACCTCGAGGAGGTGGCCGCGTGAGGGGCCGCGCAGTACGCGCGGCCCCCAACTGCGGACGGGCTGCTACGTTTCGATCCACACCTTGTCGAACTGGTGATAAAGCGTCGGCTGAAGCTGGTAATTCTTCACCTTCTTGCTTGCGGCCGTCAGCTTCGGCACCCAGACCGGCTGGGACATCACCGCGTCCCTCTGCAGTATGAATTCGACCTTCTGCATCTTTGCGCGGCGCGTGTCGACATCGAGTTCTCGTTCCGCCTCGTCCAGGGCGGTGTCGAACTCCTGGCTGCAGTAGTGCGTTTCGTTCCACGGCACCCCGCAGCGATAACCCAGACTCAGCACCATCGTTCCCAAGGGGCGCTGCACCCATTCGGTTATGCCCAAAGGAGTGGTTTCCCAGACTTCCCAGTATTTGGATGCGGGCATGACATTCAGGGTCAGGTTCACGCCCGCCTTCGCCAGCTCCTGCTTCCAGATCTCACACTGCTGTTGCATGTACGCGCCTCCGGTGTTGCCGCAGTCGATCTTGAGATCCAGGCCATTGGCGTGGCCGGCGTCCGCCAGCAGCGCCTTGGCCTTCTCGATGTCCTGCTTGGGCTTGGGCAGCTTGTAGTATTCCGGATGAATGGGCGAGACGTGGTGATGCTCGCCGTATGCGGACATGCCCCCGAACATCAGGTCCGGATATCTATCGACGTTGGTGCAAATCTGCAGAGCCTGTCGTACCCGCTTGTCGTCGAACGGCTTCTTGTCCACCTGGAAACGCATCACCGACGTGGTGGCCGTGGTCTTGGTCAGCACGTTCACGTCCGGCAGCGACTGCGCCATCTTCAACGAGGCGATATCGAACTGGTAGATGGCATCCACCTGGCCCGACGCGAGCGCCGCCAGCTGCGCCGACCCCTCGGAGCCGTGGTCGATGTAGTGAATCTCGTCGAGATAAATGGGCCCGCCCAGGTAGGGCTGCTTCACGTCCTTGGCCCAGTAAGGCCGGTCCGCCCGTTTGAGGATGGCGGTGGATCCCACCACGTGCTTGACCAGCTTGTAGGGCCCCGTGCCGTTGGGATCTTCCGTCAAGTTGCCCTTGAACCCGCGGTGCACGATGGCGGTTGGGTAATTGTACAAGTTTTCGGGAATGGCAAGCTGCGGCGACTTGTTCTTCAGCTTGATGGTGTGATCATCGATTTTCGTGAGGGCACCGTCGATCATGCGCTTGGACATCACTGCCTTGCCATCCTTATCCTTCTTACCGGCATCGTATTCCTCCACCATGCCCGCGAAAAGGCCGATATTCGAGGAACCGGTCTTCGGGTCCAGCCAGCGCTCAAAGTTGAACAGAACATCGTCGGCGTTGAACTCGTCGCCGTTGTGCCACTTCACTCCCTTGGCCAGATGGAAGGTCCACTCTGTAAGATCGTCGGACGCCTCCCATTTCCTCGCCAGATAAGGACGAGTGATGTTGTCCGCCCCGGTGATCGTTAGATACTCCACGAAATGGCGGGCGACGTTGGACTTCTGGACCCAGTCGAAGAGAGCCGGGTCGGTCATCTCCTGCACCTCCATGGACACCCGGAACGTACCGCCCATCTTCGGCGTGCCTTCCGCCGCGTGCGCGACCGGCATCAGGTACTCCCCGGTAATCCGTCCCGCCAGGGCATAGGCCGACGCCGCGGACAGACCCAGCAGCGTTGTCATTCGAAGAAAGTGGCGACGGTCGATCCGGCCTTTTTGCAGATCCACCGTCAGATCGTGGATAAGGGGATGTACGCGGCGGTCCAGTTTCAGACGCTTGCTCATAAAATTCCTCCAAAGCTTGCGATCCCACCCGGGCCTGGAGGCGGGGTACTGCCTAAGACTTAAAACACCGGCGCCGTCGCCAAGGGAATGCATATCTGCGCATGGCCGTCTGAACGACCATGGCGCCAATCGTCTCGATCAACACAACAGGCCCCTTGAGATGACGCTCCCGGGAGATGCCCGCGAGGGCGTCGACGATTGCTTGTGCGTCCCTTGTGGCGACGCTCGACCGACAGGAAGGATCGGCTGGTTCCCGACGGCACGGTGAATGCTGTTCGGAACCGCTTCGACACTGACAGCGTAGGTTCCCGCCGTTGTTGCGACCAGTTGAACTTGCTTGACCGCGGGAATCGATGGACAGGCAAACCCGCTGCTGTCCGTTTGATTTCTCGAGTGGCTCCGTCTGAAGAGGCAACCGGATGCGCTGCCTCTCTACCGACCAGTGAAGCGTTAGACAGACGCACCTGCTAAAAGTGCCGTGCCTTTCGCCAAGGACCCTCCGTTGGTTGCCGGTCAGTGCGAAAGAAGCATGGGTATTGTCAAATGTGTCAACAGATGGCGTGTTACACCGCCGATCGCATACTCCCTCAGGCGAGAGTGGCCGTAGGCGCCGGCTACGAGCAGGTCGGCACCGCAGTCAACGGACGCGGACAGCAGTTGCTCCGCGACGCCGGCCCCGCTGTTGACGGCATGGGCCGACTCGGTCAGCACGCCATGGCGAGCAAGGTGCCGGGCTATATCCGGAGCCGGATCCCGCCCGTCCAGATCGTCCTTGTCGGCGACTTCCATGATGACCACTTTGCGGGCTTTTTCGAGCAGCGGCATGGCGTCGTGCACGGCCCGGGTGGCCTCCCGACTGCCCTCCCATGCCACCATGACTTGACGGAATCCCTTGTCCCACCGGCAGGACTCGGGAAACAGCAGCACGGGACGACCCGCCGCCATGACCACACTGTCGGCGTAGCGGTGGGCAACCAAGGCCCCGGCACTGGACACGACTGCGCTCATCGCAACCAGATCGGTGTAGCGGGCACTCAGCATCACGGTGGACAACTGAGCCGCCGGGAGGGATCGCCACTCCGCGCCTACACCCGCCGCGCGGCAGCTCTCCTCGAAATCCGTCCTGGCCGCCTCTTCCAGATGGGCCAGATTCTCCTGATGCGTCCGCAGCAGATCGGGGGGCAATTGAGTGTCGGCGAATCCGAGCAGGGGATTGTGCTCGAGATACAAAGCCGTCACATGAGCCTCATGCTCGACAGCGAGGTTAGCGGCGCAACGAGCGGCGTCGAGGCTCGAATTCGACGCATCCATCACCACGAGAAGATCTTTATAGGACATACATGATTACCTCTACCCAACATAGTGTCGGGACGTTTCCATGTCGCCCCGGAGAGTCGATCCCGAATCCCGACAGTGCGTATACAACGGGCGGGCTCGATGCGCAATGTGGCGGCCGGATTCAAGCCTCCATCGGCTGCCAGAATTCCAATCGATACCCTTCGGGGTCGCTGCAGAAGAAGCTCAGAGCCCCCCACGAGTGCCGCCGCACCTCGCCAACGTCGGCCCCGGCTTCCACCAGCCGGTGGTGCCAGGCATGTATATCATCCACCTGCATGGTCACCGTGATCCCGCTTCCGCCGGATGACTCGATGGTGGCGCGGCGGCTGTCCGCAATGCTGATGAAGGAGCTCGGGGTGAGCTTGAACTCCACGAACCAGTCCTTCTCCACAGTGACCGGCAACCCCAATACGCTGCGGTAGAACTCCACGCTCTCGCGCCAGCACCCACAGTACAGGATAGTGTTGCTGAGGTTAAACGGTCCGCTTTCCATGGTTCGTATTCTACAGGGAAACACAGCGCGTCCCGGGCATGGGGGCACGGGTTGGACCGGGTTGGATCACTTACTACCCTTTGCCGTTGAGCAATGGGCTCCTCCAAGGGGAGTGGAGCACTATTTCGTATCTCAACGGCCGTTTCAGGCTCGTAGGAGGACGGATTCAGGGACTGCCGCTCTTCTATCCTATTTGGGGGATCACATCGCCGAGATGAATGCCGATTCGGGCCCTGATCCTGCCCGTGAAGTCCCCGGACATCGGCGGCGCGGATGGCGGCAAGCCTACGAGCCAGCGGCAATCACCGTTGGGGAGAGCCAGAACAATCGATGTACCTGGTGGGCGAAAGCGCTCCTGCCTTCGTCGTTATTGGAAATCTAATGGAAATTAGACGTCCAGTCGGGCGTGTGGTTGCGCTCGGGCAGGCTCCCGGTCGAACACTCTTGAGGCAATCGAACTGGTTTACTCCCGAGCAAGACATGACCCCGACGGAGGGGTAACATCCATGTTCCCAATAAATAGGAGGAACGGTCGTGCTGTATCATCTGGACTTTACTGTCGAATACGCAGCTGACATGTCACAGCAGGATCTATTTCGGATCTGGACCGAGGAAGCGGGAGTGGCTCTCGGTGCCAAAAAGGAAGGGGTCGTGGTGGACTTGTGGAAATGCGCCGGTATGCGCCGGGTCATTGCAATTCTCGATGTGCCGAACCCGGATGCGTTGGACCAAGTGCTGTTGGACCTGCCCATCATGAAACAGATGGGCCAGCATGTCCATGTGACAGTCACGCCCCTGCGCCGCTATGAGGACTTTGCAGAGGACGTGAAGAGCCGTCTGGAAGGCTGACCCTTTCCACCTTGAGCTTCATGTCCCAGCCGGGTAGGCCGACCTGTCGGTCTCTCGTTGCTCTCAACTTCTGACCCGGTTCAGGCTGGTAGTCCGTCTTCTTGACTCCTCTTGAGCTTTTCCACCAGCCTATGTTCTCGGCGCTCATGCTCGCCAAGCTCCTGGAGCATATGCGCCACATCCCTCAACAGCTCGGATTCGCCCCCCGGCCCCACCCCCTTGGAGCGCTCCAGCAGTGCCCGGGCGTTGGACAAGATCATGCAGTGCTCGCGTATGAGGGCCTTGATGTCGTTGTGGTACGCGGGGACGCGCGCGCCCATGCGCTCGTAAAGACCGCCTGGAAACTGCTCGTGGGAGAAATGATCGACGAGTGCCGCATGCAATTCAGCCAGCAGGTGCGGCAAGGCCTTTACGTCACGCTCGCCTTCCAGGCGGCTCACCCATGCCATGATCTTGCGGTGCTCCTGCGTAAGCTCTGAATGCACTTCTTTGAGGCTGTTTGCGACGTGCATCGTGCTATCCCCTTTTCTCGACGCCGACAGGAAGAATAGCCCACATCCCAAACTGATGAAAGTCGCTTGCAGGCGGGGCCAGGCAAGATTAACCCACCGCAGTTCGAGCTGGCCTCTCAGCTCCGCCTGTCAATAAAAAACGGAAAAAACGGGGTCAGAAAAAACGGGGTCAGAGAGCATTTTTTTCTTATATTCGTTTACTGGTGAACGTGTCGCCTTGCCATAAGGGTCGTTCGTCAGACTGGGTCCTTGGAATATTAGAGAAAAATGCTCTCTGACCCCGTTTTTAGTTTTTGGTTTTTGCTCCCCAGCGGACCACCTTCAGAACGCGTCCAGCAGTTCCTTGCGTTTGGCATCGTACTCGTCCTTGTTGATCAGTCCCTTGTGGTAAAGGTCACGCAGAATCTCGAGCCTCTTCTCGATAGCCTGGTCCTGCATCAACATCGGCTGAGCTTGGCTTGGGACGTCGGGCGCGGCCGCTGAGGCCGGCACCGGAGCCGTCACGACGGCCGCGGCCGGCTGTGCCGAGCGGGGCGCCCCCAGGCTCGCCGTCAGGAATGCCTTGCCGTCGGGGGTGAGCGGCGCCAAATCCAGATGGGCGATCTCCGTCCGGGCCACCTCGGGCCGCACACTGCCGAAGTCCAGCCCATTGGGCTTCGGCCTGCCATTGGCCCAGTCGGCGGCCAAGTCCTTCTCCGAGCGGTAGAACACCGGCCGTAGGAAATAGACCTTGCCGGCCTTCAGATGGAAGGTGCTCGTGGCGCGGGACGCAATGGCATGGCCTTGGGCGTAGAAGTCGTAGCTTCCCGGCGCCACGTCGAAGGCGACGAAGCTTTGGGCCGTAGTCTGCCCCAAGGTCGCACCGACAGATTTGGACCGTTCGCGGTAGATGCCGATGCTGGCGCGCCCGTCAAGGGCGCGATAGAGCCCCGTGGAGAAGGTCGGGAGCACGTAGACCCGGGCGGCGTCAGCCGGGGCGCGAAGGTTGTTCTTGTATTCTGCCGACATGCGGTTGACGTCGGCAGCGGACTGCGAGCCGGTAGCAGGCATGACGCTCGCACAGCCCGTGGCGAACAGCGCGACCAGGATCAAGGCGGCTCCCAAACTTCGACTCATGCGCACGTCCCCACAATGGATAGGCTCGGTTGCAGCGGCACTATATCACGGGAACCGCATTCCATTTGGGATCCTCGGCATGGCTCCGGCGGGCGTCATCCTCGACGCAACAGGCCAACCCAGCGGATCGCTTCTCTTTGGTATGGCTCTCTTCGCCGCGGTCGTGCCGCTGGCCTTGACGTTCCGTTATGTAAAGGCAGCCCGGGCCGTCGTCACTGCAGAGGAGGTACAGATCCGGAGGACCGGAGCATCGGGCCTCGAGCTGGCATCTCAGCCCCGCCTGTCCAGACAACGCAATTGAATCTCCTCACCGAGATGCGGACTCTCGATATTGTCGCTCTGCGCCAGGTCGGCGATCGTGCGCGCCAGGCGAACGATGCGGTGGTAAGCCCGTGCCGACAGGCTGAGCCGCTCCATGGCGCGGTTCAACAGCGTCCGTGCTTGCGCATCGAGAGCGCAATGCTGTTCGATCGAACGGATGCTCAGATCCTTGTTCAGGCAAGCTTGGCGCTGGTGCTGAAGCTTCCGCGCGGAGATGACCTGTTTTCTCAGCTCCCCGCTTGACTCGCCTTCGGGCTCCGACTGGAGCTTTTCATAGGGCACCGCCGACACTTCGATATGGATGTCGATGCGGTCCAGCAGCGGGCCGGAGATACGCGCCCGGTAATGCTGGACCTGCTCCGCGGTGCACCGGCACCGGTCCTCGCCCAGGTAGCCGCAGGGACAGGGATTCGTTGCTATGTTGCCATCCGTGGTTTTTCAAGCACTTAGACGAAAGCAGCGAGTTATCCACAGAAACTCATCACCCTCGGTGATCACAACAGGGCGAGGCGCCTGGAGCTGGAGCTGGAGCAAAGGGACGTGGCCCCGCTCCTCGGACTGTCCGTGTTCACCCTCCTCAATTGGGAACCGAACAAGCGTGAGCCGGAAACTCGGTCCTATCCCAGGATCACGGAGTTCCTCGGCTACTGCCCCGTCCGGTACCCACGGACCTTCGGCGAGCGCCTCCGGCTGCTCAGAACCCACCGGGGTCTCTCTCTATCAGAACTCGCTGATATTCTCGGGATCGACCCAGGGACATTGGGGAACTGGGAGCGCGACAGGCGGAGCCCACAACGAGAGCTATCGGACTATCTCGACCGTATTGGCCAACTGCCCTTTACCGCTGAGGAGCGTGCCGCCTTGTCATGACGGTCGTTCGTCGGTTTCTCTGGCGCGCTCCGGGAAGGGTGTATTCGTATTCCAAGGCGTTTTCGCGCCAGGTCTTTGGCACGCAGCAGCCGATGATGGTCGAACAGCTTGCGACCTCCGGCGTATGCGTCGCTCACGCCCCCTTGGATCATGCATGGCTTTCGCACACACGTTCGAGGACAGCCGGCCAGCAATCCCGCGTAATCCGGTCCGGATGGTAGACCCTCATCATTTCATCACGCGCGCGCCTCCCCTCCCCGCGGCGCAACGCCTCGGAATACGAATACACCTTTTCCAGCTTCTCCACGATGGCGTCGGTCCGAGGCAGCACCTGGTAAGCCCCCTGGGCGGTGTAGACGCGGTCCCCCGGAGGGAGCAGTTCGCCGAAGATGCAAAGCTCGGGCAGCGCCGAAAAATCGGTGACGATGACCGGCGTGCCGCACGCCTGGGCCTCGATGACCGGCACTCCAAACCCTTCGCCCATGGACGGCAGCAGCAGGACATCGATAGCGTGGTAGACGTTGCGCATGTATTCTTCAGTGAAACCCAGCGTGTACTGGTACCGATCCGGCACCCTGTAGGCGTCAGGCGGAAGCGCCACCAGATCGAACAACGGACGCAGATCGATTCCGCCGACCTGGTACAGGTCGGAATGAAGATAAAGAAACGCATCGGAGTGTCGACCCCTGAATCGGGCAAACGACTCGATAACCTGTGGCAATCCTTTGCGGCTGAGCAGACCTTGATTCATACCCACTGACCCGATAATGAAAGCGTCCTGAGGCAGCGACAGCTCCTGCCGCGCGCTGGCTCTGTCCACCGATTCAAAGTATGCCGGATGACAGCCGTGGGGCACGTACAGCGGGTCCAGGCCCTGCGCTTTCAGCTTCTGTTCGCCGTATCGCGACATGGCTACGGGCACGGCACCACTCTCCTTGAGCGCCCGGACTACCAGGGGTGGCACCGGGTCGTGATCGACAGGCACCCAGGCCGCCCACGGCAGGCCCCGCACCGCGTCCGGGGGCAAGACCCAAACGTCGGTCAGGGTGATCACCACATCCGCATCCCACATCGCCGCGTGATCCCGCAACATGTCGGCGCCGACGCGGTCATTTCCCTTGGGCAACACCAGAAGACCGTCCAGCTTCAGCGGGCTGACGTCGAGCCCGGCGTAGGCGAATATCGCGACGTTGTGTCCGAGCTCATCGCGCAGGCGCGGGGCAAACAGCCCCGTCTGTATCCCATACCCGGTCTTGGCCCACGGTGCGACGGAATGCCACAAGACGTTCATAATCCGCACGCCTTTACTGGGCGGGTCCGGAGATGGACACTAGCGGAATGCCGCGCATCGTCGATATAAGCATCCGGGGAATCCGCCCGTTTCGTCTCGCCGTCGACAATGCAAACGACCGTGTCATTGCGCCCTATCTGGCGCGGCACGAGATCTGGGAGCCGTGTCAGACCGAACTGATCACGCGACTCATCAAGCCCGGCCAAACCGTCATCGATGTGGGCGCGCATGTCGGCTATTTCTCAGTGCTGTTCTCAACACTGGTGGGAGCCACGGGCGCAACGTATGCCTTCGAGCCCGAGCCCGTCAATCACGCGTTGTTGTTGCAGAACCTGGACATGAACGAGGCCGGCAACGTCCGCCCGGAATGCGTGGCGCTGGCCAATCGCACCGGCGAAGAGACGCTCTACCTCTCCCAGGACAACGGCGGCGACCATCAGCTGTTCCCAAGTAGCGGGCGCACTACCAGCCTCGTCGCGACCACCACGCTTGATCGATACCTGGGTGAGGCCTAATGTGCCGGTCCATTTTGTCAAGATGGACGTACAGGGGGTAGAGCCCAGGGTGCTTGCCGGGATGGAAGAAACCATTAGAGCCAATCGGGAACGCCTGATCTGCCTGATGGAGTTCGACCCCGTTCGCCTGCGACTGGCGAATGGATCGGTACAGGTGCTCCTGGATCGTCTGGCAGGCCTGGATGCACGCATCGATTGGATCGACCTCCAGGAGGACCGAGTTGAAATCACCTCGTTACCGAATATCAACGGATTGAAGTCCGTCGCCAAGCAGTTGAGCATTAGGGGAAGGGACGGCTCGGCGCTGGTCCATTTCTCCACCACCTCCCGTCAAGCCACCCTTGCCCGGCTGCAGGACTCAAGCGAGTGATGGCTGCACCCGTCTGTTCAAACGTGGCACCGGGCGGCGGTAGCCGATGACCACGTCGAAACTCCGGAAGCAAGTTGTCCGCCGGATCAGGCGGCACTATAATCGTGTGCGTAAGCAGGTGTGATGGTCGCAGTACTGAAAACAAATAGAACAAAGCAAGAGTATTACATGAAGAACAAGCAAGAACAATTGAATGATAGCCGGCGTCAGATGGCCAAGCGAGTCGCAGCGGGGGTGATCGATCGCGGGCGTGGCGTGGAAGACCCCGGTGGTTAGGAGCGTGGTATTGCCCGCCCACGCCCAAACGTCATCGGAGCAGCCGCCCTGCGTCCCGCTGGTGTGCGCGGCAGACGGATCGATCACCTGTTCTGGATCATTGGCCGCATGGACCATCACTTCCGAATCAGCATCATTGTGCCCCCCCGCGAGGGCCTAACAGTAGTCAGGGAGATCATAGCTGTTAGTGCGTCCGGCACCATTTACCCTCCCTTATGCCAACCCGCCACTTTCGTTACCGACGCACCGGAGTAGCGACCGGCCTGGTGGCACCAACTCTCTAAGCGACAGCTCCCAGTATTTGTGCGGACGATCAATTTTACGTCAGGATAACGTTGCAAGCGGTCCCCGAGGTGGAGCCTTGTCTGGCCCTACTTCCGATTGTTGCTTGATTCCATAACCCTCCGGCGGCCTGCGGCGGCGTGGTCAGCGCCTATGCCGTCCTGGGGCCGTTGGTGGTCGTTTTCCCCACGCCTTCATCTGAGTTAGCGCTCGCCATGGGCAATGGCCGGCGAAAATAAGGCAGCGCCAGCTCCACAGCCCCGTGCAGCAGATCACGCAGTTCCCGCTTTGTTGGATCAGCACCGTGGGGGCGAGGAACAGGATGTCGTCCGTGTAGCGCACGAAGTGGAACCCCGCCCGGTCCAAGGCATCATCGAGGGGCTTAGATACAGAGCCCCAACAGCGAACGGGCGAGCCCGCCCATGCCCAGCTGGATGGCCGTGAAGGTCGTCCCATTCGACCGAGCGGCCGACTATCTGGGTGAGCAGGCGCATCACGTCTTGCCGACCTTCGATCCCTAGGAAGGTCAAAGATCACGCTCACGCTGATATCTCAGCTCCGCCTGTCCAGACAACGCAGTTGAATCGCCTCACCGAGATGCGAACTCTCAATATTGTCACTCTGCGCCAAGTCGGCAATCGTGCGCGCCAGGCGAACGATACGGTGGTAAGCGCGGGCCGACAGACCGAGTTGCTCCATGGCGCGGTTCAACAGGGTTTGCGTTGACGGAATTGAGTGCACAATACCGTTCGAGCGAGCGGATACTCAGATCCTTGTTGAGGCAGCCTTGCCGCTCGAGCTGCAATTCTTGGGCGGAGATGATTTGCTTTCTCACTGCGCTCGGTTGACTCGCCTTCGGGTTCCGACTGGAGCTTTTCATAGGGCACCGTCGGCACCTCGATATGGATGTCGATGCGATCGAGCAGCGGTCCGGAGATGCGGGCGCGGTACTTCTGGACCTGCTCCTCGGTGCAGCGGCAGCGGTCCTCTCCGAGGTAGCCGCAGGGGCAGGGATTCATGGCCGCGATCAACTGGAACCGGGAGGGATAGCTCACCTGCTGTGCGGCACGGGAAATGTGCACCACACCGGCCTCCAGGGGCTCGCGCAGCTGCTCCAGGGTATGGCGGCTGAATTCCGGCAGCTCGTCGAGAAACAATACGCCGTGGTGGGCCAGGGAAATCTCGCCGGGCCTGGGACGGCTGCCTCCGCCGACCAGCGCCGCCGAGGAGCACGAGTGGTGTGGGCGGCGAAACGGTCTGTCGGCACCGCGGGCCAGGTCCGGCGGCTGGCCCGCTACCGACCGGATTGCCGCCACTTCCAGCGCCTCGGCCTCGTCCAAGGCCGGCAGCAGGCCTGGCAGTCGCATCGCGAGCATGCTCTTACCGCTCCCGGGCGGTCCCACCATCAGCAGGTTATGCCCGCCCGCCGCGGAAACCAAGAGCGCCCGCTTGGCGTTCTGCTGGCCGCGCACGTCGCGCAGGTCCAGGCCATCATTCGTCGTCGCCATCGGTGCCGGCTCGACGCGCTGGAGGGCTTCCTCGGAGTTGAACAGGGCGGTTACTTCGAGCAGATGCCCTGCGAGGTAAATCTCGGGGTGGCGAATGAAACCGGCTTCCGCCGCGTTGCCCTGCGGAATGATCGCTCCCGTCCTCGCTGTCTTCACCGCCACCAGGGCCGGCACCAGTCCCTTCGTGGGACGCAACTCTCCGCTCAGCGCCAACTCGCCGTAGAACTCCCATTGGCCGATCTCGCCGTCGCGAAGCTGGTCCGACGCGGCAAGGATACCCATGGCTATCGGCAGGTCGAAGCGCCCCCCTTCCTTGGGCAGGTCCGCCGGTGCCAGATTGACGGTAATACGCCTGGCAGGGAAGTTGAAGCCGCAGTTGAGAATGGCGCTGCGCACCCGGTCCTTGCTTTCCTTGACGGCCGTCTCAGCCATTCCCACCACGGTGAACCGGGGCAGGCCGTTGGATAGGTGAACTTCGACGGAAACGGGTGATGCTTCGACGCCGCAGGCGGCGCGGCAACGGATGATGGATAGAGTCATGCTCACCACTCCCTGGTTGGTGGAATTGTCCATGTTCAAGCTCCCTGCATTATTCCCACTTCGTCACCGGACTGCAACAACCGGGGTCTGCTCGAGGCCACGTGGTTGTTGTCATCGGTTGGGAGGTCGGCGGACACTGTAGGTCGATGGCATCCCGCTCCCGGCGATCTGCCACACTTCGTGACCTCCATGGATGGAGGAAATGCTGGGATTACCTGAAGCAATCCCAGTGCACATCCCGGTAGGGCGGCATTTATCCCGACAAGCTGCATCGGGCTTGGTTCGCGGGATTTGGACATCTTGTGGGGAGCGGTGGTTGGTGGCGTTGTTAGATTCTTGGCGGGAGTGCTGTGCATGAACCGGGGCGGGGATTTCAGCGGGACGCCGCGAGTACTTCCCTGTAGGCTCGCCTCCGGCATCCATGCCTCCAGACGCCCGCTGAAACCCCGCCCCGGTTCATGCTATACGCCCATCCCTTCGTTTGGGGGTGGTGTCCTGATACATCCGGGGTATTTGGCGAAGGGTGATGCCGTGTAGGCATGGGTTGGGGGAGGTTTTCGCCGACCGTCTGGAGGCTTCGGATGCCGGAGGCGAGCGTACAAGGATGTATTGACAGCGTGTCGGCGAAGGCCTCCCCCAACCCATGCTTGCCGTGGTCCTGTCAATTACCGCCCAAGCATCAATACAGCACCACTCTACATGCCGCTTGCCCTCACCCTAACCCTCTCCCGCAAGCGGGAGAGGGAACTCTTCGTTTGAAGACGATTGTGCGCGCCAATGCGCCAAAGGCCTCTCGGCTCCCGGATTCGCGCGACCGCTTCCATCCTTGGAGTCGTCCGGCAAACGGGAGAGGGGATCATTTCTCCCTACTCCCCTATCCCCAGGATTGTCGCGCGAGAGGGAGGCGGGAACCTTGGTTGGGAGGTGCGGGTTGCAGGCTTACGTTTGTGGCTTCTCGGCCAGACGTTTTTCGAGGTCCGCGAGTTGGGCTTCCAAGGCTTCCACTTTTTCGCGCGTTCGTCTGAGGACCGCCTCCTGGATCTCGAGCTCTTCACGGGTCACCAGATCGAAGCGATCCAGTACGCCGGCGACCCCGCCCTTCAAATTAGCGCGGACCTCGTCGGTGAGCTCGCGGGGCAGAACACGGTTGATGGTCTCGGAGAGCTGCTCGAACAACTGGTTGGTCGTTCTCATGACGTCGCCTCGCTTCAGGTATCGGGAGAAACCGGGTTCACGATCTTGACGTAGGCCTGGTCACGCAGCCTGTCGCGCCACTCCTGCATCTTTTCGTCGGTCTTGATGGCGCGCAGCTGCCGCCGAGCGATGCTGCGGTCCATATCCTTCGGCTTGGCCTGGCGAGTGTCCTCAAGCTGGATGATATGGACGCCGTATGGGGTCTTCACCGGTTTACTGATTTCCCCGACCTTCAGCTTCTCTACCGCGTCCTCGAACGGTCTTACCGTATCGCCGGGAGATATCCAGCCGAGCTCCCCACCCTGAACGCTGGAGACGGTGTCGTCCGAATGGGCCAGCGCCATATCAGCGAAATTCTCGCCGTTCAGAATTCGTTCCCGGATCTTCTCCAGTCGTTGAGTCGCTTCCTTGACCGAGGTGAATTCATCGGTGCGAATCAATATGTGCCGCACCTTGTACTGAGTGACCTCTTGCGGCCCGCTGCCCTCCACGTCGTTGAGCTTCAGAATATGAAAACCGGCGGGACTCTGGATCACCTTTGTGACCTGGCCCTTGTCGATCTCGTTCAAGGCGTTGAGGAACAGGTCCGGCAGCTGGGATGGTGCGCGCCAGCCGAGACCCCCCCCCTCGAGGGCATCGTCCGCCTGGGAATAGGACTTGGCCGCCTCGTCGAAGGCCATGCCGTCGATAATTTTCTGGCGTACTTCCTCCGCCTTCTTGCGCACCTCGTCGACCGCGTTCGAGCCCGCGGATGAGGATATGCTGAACAGGATGTGCGAAATGTTGTAACGGGTGCGCTTCTGCGAACTCCTGGCCCGGGGCTGCGACAGGTAGGCATCCACTTCGTCATCCGTCACTACCACGTCCCGCGCCACCTGACGTTCCGCCAGACGCTGGGAGAGCATCTGGGCACGAATATTGTCGCGGAGCAGGTCGTAATCCATGCCCTCCTTTTCCAGAGTCGGCTTCAACTGATCCGGCTTGAGGTTGTTGCGCCTGGCTATGTCCGCCATCGCGTTGTCCAAGTCCTGCTCCGATACCTTGATACCAGCGCGCTTGGCGAGCTGCCGCTCGATCTCCTGGAGTATCATGCGATTCAGGACCTGCTTCCTGAGCACCGCCTCGCGCGGCGCCTGCCCGCCACGGGCTTTCAGATCGGACTTGATACGGGTCAGGGTCTGCTGAAACTCGCTCTCGGTAATGACGTTGTCGTTGACCACGACGAGCACTTTGTCTATTTCCGCGGCGTAAGCGCTCAAGGCGACCAAGGACGCAATCAGAACCAGTACGATACGTCTAATCATCACTGCGTCTGCACCTGGCTATAACTACTTCAAACTGTCACTTGAAGACAATATCGTCGGCGCCGAGTTCGGCCCGGAGTGGATAGAAAGCGGAGCCCGAGTGGCTCTACACGCCTGCACTTATGCTGGCCAACCCCGTCAACTCGAATTCGAAGATGATCGCGTTGCGGTAGGTACTATTGGATTGGGCCCGGCGCTGGTAGAAGCCCCGGACGCGCCAACAACACCCATCATACTCCAGCCCGACGTTGGTTTCGAGGTTCTGGCTATCCTGGATGGAGAATCGGTCCTGGAGCATGGCGTGCCAGCGAGGCAGGAAGCGCCACACCGAATCAACCTGCAACTGTTCGATACGGTTGTTGGTGTAGCGATAGGACAGATCCACATATCGACGTTCTTCCTGCCTGTACTCGAGGTCGAGCCTGCCGTCGGCCACCTCGTTGGCCTTGGTGTCCCATTGGAGAAAGCCGTAGGTATGCCACCGATCGGTCAGCTGGGCCCGGGCTTCCGCGAGGAAGTCCGAGTTCGAGTCTGTGAGAACCTGGTTTGGATCCAGATTGACCTGGCGGTCCTGCAGGAAAAAGATCATGCCGACACTGGCGCTCATCCATTCGTTGCCGGTCTCGCTGTCCAGCATGCGGCTGGTCAGGCCGGTGGTGATCTGGTTGGTGTCACCCACGCGGTCGGCACCATAGAAGCGGTACTCGCGGAACATGTTGTTGAAGTTGTTCAGGTTGACTGGGCCGGTGTCGAAATTCGGAAAGTCGTCCTGGTTCACCTTGGGTATGTACACATAGTACGCGCGCGGTTCCAGGGTCTGAATGAATGGCCTGTGGAGCCAGGACGTCTTACGCTCGAAGTAGACCCCCGAATCCAGGCTGACCACGGGCACGGTCCGACTGAAGGAATCCTTCTGGCCTGGCGGCGCGTCGAGAAAATAGTTGGTCTGGCGTACGGAGAACTTCGGCTGCACGTAACCCCACACGTTCTCGAATTTCTCCCTTACCGACGGCGTGCCGTCGAAGCGCCAGCCGTCCTCCAGCGAGCTTTGAACGAAGTTCACCGCTTCCCCGTCGAAGCCGAGCTTAATTTTGTACGGCTTGATCGTATACTTGGCGTTGGCCGTCACCTGCGGCAGCCGGTCGTAGGGCTTACTGCTGTCGGGTATGGCGTTGTCGATCACCTGGTAGGCGAACAACCTGCCCTGTAGATTCCAGATATCACCGTTGTAGGTCAAGCTTGCCTGCTGCGGCAGCGTAGTGGCACTGGATATCTCGATATCGTTGCTGAAGTCGTCAAGGTATTGATTGTCGGAAACATGCTGGGCGTCGATGTTGCCGCTCAGCCGTTGGGTGAAATCCTGCTCGTGCTTGAGGTGCAGGGCACTGCGGTCCTTGTGGTCGAACTCGCGGTCCGAAGGCAGGTATTCGCCGTACAACGACCCCCGCGATCCTTTGGTCAGATAGCGAAACTCCCCGCCGACCTCGAAGCCGCGCCGCGTGAATACGCGGGGATACAACGTTAAGTCGTAGTTCGGCGCTATGTTCCAGTAGTACGGCGTCGACAGAACGAAACCCGATCCCTGCTCGAGACCGAAGCTCGGGAAAAGGAAGCCGGTCTTGCGTTCATCGCTGATCGGGAAGCTGACGCGAGGAAAATAAAAGATCGGTACGTGCTTGAATCTGACCTTCAGGTTCTTGGCGAGGCCCCGGCCGGTGCCCTTGTCGAGGGTGATCTCGTCGGCATACAACATTACCGCGTCGTCGCCCTCGTTGCAGGTCGTGTAGGTCGCATCCTCCAGACGGGTAACGTCGTAGCCTTCCATGTAGGCCTTCTTTGCGGTTCCGCGCGCCCTGATGATGCTCTTCGTCGGATCCGGGTTCTTGCGGGAGCGATTCGAGATACGATACTTGATGTCCTCGGCCTCGCCGATACGAGTTTCGACGTCCATCTTCAGATGCGACGCCTCTATGCGGTCGCCGTCTGACGAGTAGTACTTCAGGTTGCCGGTGCCTTCGACTTGCCCGGTGTTGCGATAGTAGATGAGCTCGTCTCCCTCCATCGACTGCGCGCCACGCTGCATCGTGGCATTGCCTTTCAGAGTCACCTTGTCCTCGCCGACGGATTCGACCTGGTCCCCTTCCAGTTCGATCGCAGGACCCTCGGGCCCCGGCTTAACCGGGGCGGGTCGCGTGATCACGTCTGGTTTGCAGAAACCCTGCGCGCCCCAGGCCGCCCCGCCCGCAGCCAGCAGAATGAAAGCCGATGCGAGTTTCAGCGCCAGAGTGGAGCAGGACCTGGTCGTCTCGGATTTGCGCGCGTTGTTGTTATCCGGGCCACGAAATCGCATAGAATCTATGCCCCCAAACGTTTGATTACTTGTTCATCGGCCGAAAACGAGCATCCACCTCAACGCGCTTCCGGGACGTGCCGTCAAATGTCGCTGTGGGGGATTATAGAGGTTCTTCAGATTTGGATGAAAGGCTGAACATTCTTTCCCGATGGGTCGAGCAAATTCTTGGTTCACCGGTGCAGATCGAGCCGGCTTCCTCCGACGCCAGCTTTCGGCGATACTTCCGCGCTTCCGTGTGCCGGAACGGGGGCACGTATGTCGTCATGGACGCGCCCCCGGAGCGTGAATCCGTGGAGAAGTTCGCACGGGTGGCGGTCCGATTCAAGCAGCTCGGCCTCAATGTCCCCATCATATTCGCTCTCGACAGGGATACGGGTCTTGCATTGCTGAGCGATCTTGGGCGCCGCACCTATCTCGACGTCATCGATGAGCACAATGCCGACGACCTGTACGAGCCCGCACTGGAGGCGCTGTATCGGCTCCAGGCCGGAAGCCGTGACCGCCTCGGCGAGTTCGAGCCGTATGATGCGGCCAAGCTCAATCAGGAAATGGAGCTGTTCCGTCAGTGGTTTGTCCCCTATCGCACCGTCTCGAGGCTCTCCGAGCATGACCACGATACGATAGATCGGACCTTCCAGATCCTGACCGGGAGCGCCCTGGAGCAGCCGCGGGTCTGGGTGCATCGCGACTTTCATTCCAGGAATCTGATGGTAACGGAAGTGGACAGCCCCGGTGTGCTGGACTTTCAGGACGCGGTTGCCGGACCCGTGACCTATGACCTGGTTTCGCTGCTCAAGGACTGCTATGTCACGTGGCCGGCGGAGCGCCTAGACCACTGGCTGTGGGAATATTACCGGCGCATCCGAACAGCGCTGCCGGGCGACGTGGCCTACGAACGATTCGTCCGCTGGTTCGACTGGATGGGCGTCCAGCGCCACGTCAAGGTGCTGGGCATCTTCTCCAGGCTGTATCATCGCGACGGCAAGGCAAACTACATCGGCGACCTTCCCGTGGTTTACCAGTACGTGCGCGAGGCCTGCGCCCGCTATTCGGAGCTGCGCCCCTTTGGAGAGCTTCTGGAATCCTTGGACATCTCATGGACGCCTTGATCCTGGCCGCAGGCCGCGGCGAGCGCATGCGCCCACTGACAGACCGCACCCCCAAGCCCCTTCTGGAGGCGGGCGGCACGTCCCTGATCGAGCACCAGGTTGCGGGACTGGTGGCCGCCGGACACCGGCACCTGGTGGTGAACCACGCGCACCTGGGCGGGAAGATCGTGGAGAGTCTTGGAGACGGCACCCGGTACGGAGCACGGATCACCTACTCGCCGGAATCCGAAGGCGCCCTGGAGACGGGCGGCGGTATCGTCCAGGCTCTCGAGTATCTGCGCGGCGACTGTTTCGCGGTCGTCAACGCCGATATCTGGACGGACTTCCCCTACGCGTCACTGCCTCCGCAGCCGCCGGGAACCGCCTGGCTGGTGCTGGTGGACAACCCGCCTCATCATCCGCAGGGCGACTTCGACCTGACGGACGGGAATGTGCTGGCAAAAACTCCACGGGCGCCCAGCCTGACGTTCGCGGGCATTGCCGTCTATCGGCGCAGCCTGTTCGAGGGCCTGGCACCCGGGCGATATCCCCTGCTACCGATCCTCATGGAGGCGGTGCGTCGGGGCGAGGTAACGGGTATGCACTATCGCGGCACCTGGGTCGATGTCGGCACCCCGGAACGCCTGGAATTGCTGCGCGCCCTGGTCGGCGGCCGATGAGTGGCGAGGCGGTTCTGATGGGGGATCCGGGCAAGATTCGGATTGTTCGCACCGTGGGTCCTTGGTGACAATCATGCCATGACACACACCATGTTCCAGTCCTCCTCCCGCGACTACCGTCGCGTGGAAAGAATCATCCACTGGCTCGACCAGCACCACCTCGAGCAGCCCAGCCTGAAGGACATCGCGCGATCGGCGGCGTTGAGTGAGTTCAGCCTGCAGCGACTGTTCAGCCGCTGGGCCGGGATCAGTCCGAAGCGTTTTCTGCAGTTCCTGACACTGGAGCACAACAAAGCGCTGTTGCGCGACTCCCACTCGATCCTGTCCGCCGGCGAGGCCTCCGGCCTTTCCAGCGTGAGCCGGGTTCACGACTTGTTCGTGAGCTGCCACGCCGTGACGCCGGGTGAGTACCGTCGGGGAGCCGCCGGCCTCGAGATCCGCTACGGCTTTCATCACACGCCCTTCGCCGAGTGCCTGATTGCCGCCAACGAGCGAGGTCTGTGCAACCTCCTGTTTGTCGCCGACAACCCGGAAACGACCTTCGAGGAGTTCGCTGGGCAGTGGCCGGCCGCACGTTTAGTCCGCGACCAGAGGGCCACCTGCGCCTACGTCGACAGGATCTTCTCCGGAAGTTGGTCGAAAGACGATCCGTTGTACGTTAATTTCAAGGGAACGGGGCTGCAGATCCAGGTGTGGCAGGCTCTCCTCCGGATCCCCGAGGGAGAACTGGTCAGCTACGAGCAGCTTGCCGACGCCAGCGGTGCGCCCCGCGCCGTGAGGGCGGTCGCCAGCGCCGTCGCTCGCAACCCCATTCAGTACCTCATCCCATGCCACCGCGTGATCCGCAAGACCGGCGCCTTCGGCGCCTACCATGGCGGCGCCGGGCGCAAAAAGGCATTGATCGCCTGGGAGGGCGCGCGGATGCCGCAGGCGGAGTTCGCGTGACCGGACAACCGCCGCAGGACCCGGTGACCCGACGCCTGGGGCTTTCGGACTACGAGACGGTATGGCGCGAAATGCAGCGCTTCGTGGAGTGCCGCGGCCCCGGTACGGCGGACGAACTGTGGTTGCTGCAGCACCCACCGGTGTACACCCTCGGGCTCAACTGCCGCATGAGCACGCTGGGGTCCAGCGCAATACCCGTAGTGCACAGCGACCGCGGCGGCCAGATCACCTACCACGGCCCGGGGCAGGCCATTGCCTACCCGCTCCTCGACATCAGACGCCGCGGCACCGGCGTCAAGCATCTCGTCGGCCTACTCGAACAGGCCGTGATAAACCTGTTGGAGGGCTACGGGATCGAAGGGCATCGCCGCGACAAGGCACCGGGCGTGTACGTGCACGGGCGGAAGATCTCGGCATTGGGGATACGCATCCGACGCGGCAGCAGCTACCACGGTCTGAGCCTGAACGTTGATATGGATCTGACACCCTTCGAGAATATCGACCCCTGCGGCTACGAGGGCCTTGAGGTTACGCAGCTGCGGGATCTGGGCGTCGCGGACGATATCGAAACGGTCCAGGAGAAGCTGGCTCGCGAGCTCCTCGTCCTGCTCGCGCAGTAGGTCGGCGGCAGATCGCCGGGCGCGAGATACCGCCGGCCTACAGGGTCATCAACACGCCGTCACAGCGCGCCAGATCCAGATAGATCGCCCGCAGCTGCTCCTTGCGGCGGGCACGGATAATGTAGGTCAGCGACACGTAGCGTCCCCGCCGGCTGTACTTCTCAAGCACCTGAAGCAGGTCCTCGCGTTCGTGGAGGTGACGGGTGAATATGCCGGCCACGAGCGCGCTGAAACGGTTCGAGGGCCGGCCCATCACTTTGATCTCGAACCGGCAGGGAAAATCCAGGGCGTCGTAGGGATCGTAGGATCCGGCGCCGCCACCTCCGTTGGCCTTCCCCGCAGCGGTCAAGTCCCTTCCCGCGTGATCCACTCGACCCGGCACATGCTACCGAAACCACAACAAGACGGAATCCAGCGCCACCTGCCACCACGCGCCCCGGTCGACGGAATTCATGGCCACTAGAGGCGCGTCCATAAGGTCCTTGCCGGCCAGGGTGACCTTGACCTTGCCCAGAGGATCGCCGGAGTTGACCGGAGCCATGGTTGAGTCGGGCACCTCCAGATCGGCTTTCAACTCGGGCTCCTTGCCCTTGGCAACCGTGATGTACAGCGGACGCTCCACGGCCAGGGTGACGTTGTTTACCTTGCCCTTGTACACCGGCACGCGGGCCGCCGGCTTGCCGCCGTCGAACAGCAGCTTCGATTCGTAGCTCGCGAAACCGTATTTCAACAGGGCGTGGACTTCGTCCGCCCGCCGCGTCGCGCTGTTGGTGCCGGTGACCGTCGCGATCAGGCGCATGCCGTCCTTTGATGCCGAGCCGACCAGGCAGTAGCCGGCCTGTTCGGTGTATCCTGTCTTCACGCCGTCGACGGCGGGATCTCTTCCGAGGAGCAGGTTCCTGTTGTGCTGGGTGATGTCGTTATAGGTGAATTCCCTGACGGAATACCACTTGTAGTACTCGGGGAATCTCCGGATCAGATCGAGCGTCAGGACGCTGAGGTCCCTGGCGGTACTGTAGTGGTCGGGATGGGGCAAGCCGGTGGCGTTGGCGAAGTGGGTATTGCTCAGGCCCAGCTTCTTGGAATAGTCGTTCATCCTGGCCGCGAACGCATCCTCGGTACCCGCCACGTATTCGGCCAGCGCCACCGCCGCGTCGTTGCCGGACTGGATGATGAGGCCCTTCAACAGGTCCTCGACGGAAACATCCGTGTTCACCTCAATGAACATGCGGGACCCGGGCGTCTTCCAGGCCTTCTTGCTGACATGCACCTTATCTTCCAGCTTGATGGTGCCCTTTTTGAGCTCGTCGAATACAACGTAGGCGGTCATCAATTTGGTCAGACTCGCCGGCACGATTCTTTCATTAGCCTCATGCTGGGCCAGCATCCAGCCCGTGTTGTAGTCCAGCAACACCCAGGTTCTGGCGGTCAGCTCGGGTGCCGGAAGGTCCGCCTTCGCGGCTTGGGGCACCGCTTGCGCGTAGCAGGGCGCGCCCAGCATGGACAGCGCAACAAGTATCAATAACTTCTTAATCATCGCGTCATTCCGTCACAATCGTCGTGCTCAAGCCGAGATCCGCCCCGCGCAACAACAGGTGCTCCGCCGTAGTCTGCGAGCTGAAGGGGCCGGACCGTACTCTGAAATATCCATCATTTCCATGTCGAATATGTGCAAATCGTATTCCAAACTGCTGCAGTTTTTGCATCAGAGATTTCGCGTTCGAGGATTGAGCGAAGGCGCCGTACTGCACGTAGTAGCGTTCGGCGTTGGCGGACAGGCCCTCCACCGGTGCACTGATTGAGCCATCAGCCCTCGCCGCAGCGGCCCGCATGGAACCCGGAGAGATCGCGGCTACTTCCACGTATCCAGTACCCGCCCCGATGATACCAAGTTTGTAGGCCGCGGCATATGAGAGATCAATCAATCGATTGTGCAGAAAAGGCCCCCTGTCGTTGATTCGAACGATGACGCTCTTCCCGTTTCGCAGATTGATGACCCTGGCGTACGAAGGCAAAGGCAGGGTCCGATGGGCGGCGGTCATGGCATACATGTCGTACCTCTCGCCACTCGAGGTTCGTTGTCCCTGCCATTTTCTGCCGTACCAGGACGCCATGCCGCGCTGGCGGTATCCGTCGGCGCTGGACATCGGCACATATCGTTGGCCCAGGGCTTCGTAGGGCGCATTGCCGTAGTCGCTCAACGGCTCATGACGCGGGACGGCATCCGGGATGCTGCTCATGTCGACCGCGGGCCGACTGGGCGGACCGTCGTCCTTGTAATAGCCGCCGCCATGCCCGCAGGCGGACAGCAAAAACGCCGTGGCAAGAGCGGCCCACACCCGCGGCGCGGAACGGGGCCCGGGGCGCGTCACATGCAACCGCAAACCGCTGCAGGTCTCCGGCACGGTGCCGTCTTCATAATCTGTCACTGCCACGCAAGACGCCGGGGCCCACCCCCGGATCTCGTCTCAGGTTTGTCCAGGAGCGTGTCCGAGCAATCTTCACGTAGCGAGAAAGTGGGAGAGCGAGGGCAGTTTTTCGAAGGTTTGAGGAGCATAGTTGTAACTATGTGACGAAAAACTTCGGGAAAATGGACCGCTCTCCCGCTTTCGCAGTAGTAGACCGATTACTCGGACAGGCTCCTAGGATCCGCGATGCTTCCGCCTCAATGCTGCACTCAGCTCGTGCACGGCCATGGCGTACTGAATGCTCGGGTTGTAGCGCGTGAGCACGTAGAAGTTCTGAAATACCACCCAGTACAGGGTCTCCTGCGCTCCGTCCAGGCCCACCACGCCGGCCTCGAGGTCGTCCACGAGGCTGCCATCCACGGCAATCCCGGAGGCTCGCAGGTTGCCGACCGTGGTGTGCAGCCTCTTGTCCCCGTCGAGAACCGCCGGGGTCGGCTTGTCGTCAGGCTGGATCCGGATGGAGACCGGCTGCCCCGCCTGCCATTTCGAGCGCTTGAGATAGTTGGCCACGCTGCCTATCGCATCTGCGGTCTGGTTCACGAGATCAGCCTTGCCGTCCCCGCTGTAGTCCACCGCGTACTCACGATAGCTGCTGGGCATGAACTGCGGAATACCAATCGCGCCCGCGTAAGAGCCGCGGATAGCGAACCGGTCCAGGGATTGCTCATGGGTCAGGAGCAGGAACTGCTCCAGCTGTTCCCCAAAAAACTTCTGTCGCCGCGGATACTCGAGCGTCAAGGTGGTCAATGAATCGAGCACCGGGTGCGTGCCAAGCGTCGCCCCGTATCGGGTTTCTATCCCGATCACCGCCACGATGATTTCCGCGGGCACCCCGGTTTCTCTGGTGGCCCTGGCCAGCACGTCTTTGTGAGCGTTCCAGAAGCGAAGACCGTTCCGGACCTGGGCGGGATTCACGAAGATGGGTTCGTAACGGTACCAGGGCATGTGCTCCGCCGGCCGCTTCATGGCTTCCACCACCTCGGGGCGGAGCGTCACCTTGTCGAAGGTCTGGATGAGATCCTGCCTGTCCAACCCATGCTTGGTCACCAGCCGATCGACCATGGCGCCGAGGTACGGGTAATCGGAGACCGACACCGCCTGGCAAAGGCCGGGCGCCAGCAGGCAGCAGAACAACAAAACACGACGCACGATCATCGCGGCATGAGCTTCTTGTGGCTGTGAATACTCATGAGAATACCGAATCCTGCCATCAGGGTAACCATCGACGTACCACCATAGCTGATAAGCGGCAGCGGGACGCCAACGACCGGCAGAATTCCCGATACCATGCCTATATTTACAAACACATAGAGGAAGAAAGTCAACGACAAACTCCCCGCTACCAGTCTTGTGAAAGTATCCTGCGCGTAGAACGAGATGTACAGGCCGCGGACGATCACGAACAGGTACAGCGCCAGGACGGCGATGCCGCCGTAAAAACCGAACTCTTCCGCGAATACCGCGAAGATGAAATCAGTACCCCGTTCCGGGATGAACTCCAAGTGGGACTGGCTGCCGTTCAGCCAGCCCTTGCCCACCAACCCTCCCGAGCCCACAGCAATGATCGACTGGATGGTGTGGTAGCCGGCGCCCAGGGGATCGGACCAGGGGTCGAACAGAGTCAAAATCCTGCGCTGTTGGTACTCGTGCAGGAAATGCCACACCAGGGGTCCGGAAGCAGCGGCCGCCAGGGCCAGCGCCCCGATCAAGCGCCAGCTTATGCCGGCCAGAAGTATCACGAGGCCACCGGAAGCGGCAATCAGCAGCGCGGTACCGAGATCGGGCTGTAGTATCACCAAAGCCGTGGGAGCCCCGATGATGATCAACGCCAGGGCAAGGTCGCGCCAACGGGGCGGCAATGGGTTGCGAGTCAACAGCCAGGCCACCATCATAGGCACTCCCAGCTTCATGATCTCCGCCGGCTGGAACTGCACCACGCCGAGGTCTAGCCAGCGCTGCGCACCCTTGCCGACGATACCCACCGCCAGCACCAGCAGCAGAAAGCCAAGGCCAAACATGTATATGAAGGGTGTCCACCGGGTCAGGGTGTCCGGGGAAATCCGCGCCACCGCAACCATCACGAACAATGCCAGCAACAGGCGGGCGCCCTGCTTGTAGATCAGATCCAGATTCTGGTTGCCGGCGCTGTACAGAATCACCAGACTGAGGCCGCCCAGGGTCAGCAGGCCCAGCAGCAGTGGAACGTCCACCGGAAAGGCGCGCTCAAGCCGCATTGGGATCTTCCCGCTTCTCGGGCGGACCGAGGAGGTAGTAGTCCATCACTTTGCGGGCGATCGGCGCCGCCGTATGGCTGCCTCCGCCGCCATTCTCGGCGATCACCGCAACGGCGATCTTCGGATCGTCCACGGGCGCGAAGGCGATGAACAACGCGTGGTCACGGAATCGCTTTGCGATGGATTCGGCGTTGTAGCGCTGGCCTGGGTCGAGCCCGATGACCTGAGCGGTGCCGGTCTTGCCCGCGATGAGGTACTTGGCGCCGATGCCCGACCGCCTGGCCGTGCCGTGGGGTCCGTTTACCACGTCCTTCATGGCGTTGATGACGATGTTGAAGTAGTCCTGGCTCTTCAGGTCCACCCGGCTCAGCACCTTGGGCTCCACGTATTTCGTCCGATTGGTGGACGCGTCCCGGGAATAGGCGACGAGATGCGGTTGCATGCGCTTGCCTCGGTCCGCAATGGTCGCGGTGGCCATGGCCATCTGCAGGGGCGTCACCAGCGTATAGCCCTGCCCTATACCGGCGATGACGGTCTCACCGGGGTACCAAGGTTGGTTCCGGGTCTTCCGCTTCCACTCCGGAGTGGGCGCCAGCCCGCTGGGCTCGCCGTCCAGGTCGATCCCGGTCTTCTTCCCGTAGCCGAACTGATTCATGAAGTTGCTGAGCTTCTCGATCCCGAGTGTCCGGGCAAGCTGGTAAAAATATACGTCGCAGGACTGGGCGATGGCGTCATGCAGGTTCATGTGGCCGTGCCCCTGCCGCTTCCAGCAGCGGTAGCGGTGCGAGCTGCCCGGAAGCCTGAAGTAGCCGGGGCAGAACGTGGTCTGGTCGGGGCTGCGCCCGTTCTCCAACGCCGCCAGACCGAATATCGGCTTTATGGTGGAACCCGGCGCGTAGCGACCGTTCAGGGCCCGGTTCAGCAGCGGCCGGGCCGGGTCCTGCCGCAGCGCCTGATAGGCGCGGCTGCTGATGCCCTCGACGAATGGGTTGGGGTCGTAAACCGGGTTGCTGACGAAGGCGAGTATGGCCCCGGTGGAAGGTTCCACGGCGACGATCGCCCCCTGATAGTCGCCGAGATATTTGCGCGCCGCTTCCTGAAGCTTGGCATCGACGCTCAGATACAGATCGTCGCCGGCCACCGCCTTCTTGCTGGACAGCACCCGGACCACCTTGCCGTGAGCGTTGGTCTCCACTTCCTTGTAGCCAACCTTGCCGAGCAGCTCCGTCTCGTAGCGCTCTTCGACACCGAGCTTGCCGATGTAGTCGGTGCCCCGGTAGGCGGCTCTGTCTACGTGCTGCAGATCGCTCACGCTGATCCGACCGACGTAGCCCACGACGTCCACCATTTCCGGACCCAGGGGATAGTACCGCTGCAGGCGAGCCGTCAGCTCGATCCCGTCTATCAGGTGCTGGTTGGCGGCCACCCGCGCCACTTCCTCGTCGGTCAGTCCGGATTTCAGGACCTGGGTCTCGAAATCCGGGCGCGTTTTCAGCGTGTCCCGGAACCGCTGGATCTCGTCGTCGCTGAGCGGAACCAGCTGGGACACGCGGTCCAGCGCGGCGTCCATGTCCTCAACCTGGTCGGGGTGAACCTCGATGGCGTAGACCGGCAGATTCTGCGCCAGCGGTATGCCGTTGCGATCGTAGATCTGACCTCTTACCGGCGGCAGCGGCACCAGCCGGATGCGGTTCTCCTGGGAGAGGGTGTTGAACCTCTCGTTCTCGTCGATCTGCAGCACGAACAGGCGCCAGATCAGCACACAGACCAGCAGCAACACGACCACCGAAGTGACGATCAGGCGCGACTGGATCACCTTGGTATCGCTGATATAGTCCTGCAGGCGGAGGCCGCTCAAGGTCAGGTCCGCCTTCTGATCGGAGTCAGCTCTTTGAGCAGTGCGAACACCACCGGCCATGCCAGCACCACGACCAGCGACGAGAGCCAGTAGACCGGGGTCAGGTTCTCGACCGCGAACAGGCTCTGCAGCCACCCCACCACCGCCTTGTCCACCAATACCAGGCCCCACACCGTGACCAACTGCTGCCCCATGGTCGATAAACCGAACAGCGGCCGCAGCTTGCCGGCGAGAAACCCCACCAGCGCAGCGCTGAAGGCGTGCACTCCCAGCACCCCCGCGCTCAGGGTATCCAGCAGCAGACCCACGCAGAAGCCGGTGAACACGCCGATCCGGCGAGGAATGGTCCAACACCAGTACATCAGCACCAGCAGGGTCCAGGGCGGGTTGAAGGGCTGCAAGGCGCTGCCCAGGGATATCGAATCCAGTACCAGGGCGACGGCGAAGCTGGCGACGACCCAGGGCATCTCAGCGGGTTCTCCTTTCGCTGGTCGGTACGCTTGTCGAGTGCCACACCAGAAGTACGTGCTTGTTGTGGCCGATCTGGGCTATGGGACTGGCGGTCACATTGAGAAAAGGTTCGCCGGCATCCTGGACGACCTCGGCCACCCGTCCCACGGGGTAGCCGGCCGGGAACCGCCCGCCCAGCCCGGAGGTAACCAGCCTGTCTCCCTTCTGGATGTCGTCGTTGGGAGTCAGATATACCACCTGCAATCGGTCCGACTGGCCGGTACCGAGAGCGATGGCCCGCAAGCCGTTGCGCGTGACTTCGACCGGCAGCGCATGACTAGGATCGGTGATCAGTATCACGGCGCTGGTGAACGGCATGACCTCGCTCACTTCTCCGAGCAGCCCGTCGGGATCGAACACCGGCTGGCCCACGTACAAACCGTCCGCCGCGCCGCGGTTCACCAGAATGGTCTGCTTGTACGGGTCCAGGCTCACCGACAGCAGCTGCCCCACCAGCATCCGCGAGTCACCGCCCCGCTGCGGCGCCGACAGGATCCTGCGCAGATCGTTGTTTTCCTTTTCCAGGGCCTGCATGCGCTGCAGGCGGAAGCGCAGCCGGGCATTTTCGTCGGTGACCTCCTTGTAGGCGGACTTGACGCTCTCTTCGGACTCCAGCCAGGTATTGATGAGGTTTCCCACCACTGCGGGGACGTTCGCCGCGAGTTGGATGGGAGTCACCAGCGCTCCCAGGGCCAGACGCACCGGCCGCAGAGCGGTGGTCCTGGCATCGGCAAACATGATCGCGACGCACAGCAGCGCCAACGCGAAGAATCGGGCAAAACCGGAGGATTGCGATGAGCGCTGCATGGCCATGGCCGGCGGCTAGCCCGCCGCCGACGGCGAGGACCTGAGATCCGAACGGGATATGCCGCGATGCGCCCCGGCGTCCGGCAACCCGCTCAAGCACCTGATACATCGTGCACTATTCGATAACCACTGTCCGGCCGGTCACAGGCCGGATCGGCGAAAGTTCATTCGTGGGCGAACACATCCCCCAGCACATCCATCTCCTCGAGGGCCCGTCCGCAGCCCCGGGCGACACAGGTCAACGGATCGTCGGCGATCACCACCGGCAACCCGGTGTCCTCCATCAGGCGCCGATCCATGTCACGCATCAATGCCCCGCCGCCGGCCACCACCATGCCCTTGTCCCCGATATCCGCGCTCAACTCCGGCGGCGTCTCTTCCAGGGCCTGCTTGATCGCCTGGACGATGCTCTCCAGGGAGTCGCTGATGGCGTTGTAGATCTCCGTGCTGTTGATGGACATGGAGCGGGACATCCCTTCGGCGATGTCCCGGCCCTTGATCTCGATTTCCCGATTCTCCGATTTCGCCCAGGCGGAGGCAATGGAAGTCTTGATGCGCTCCGCGGTCGCATCGCCCACCAGGATGCCGTGGTGACGGCGGACGTAGTTGATGATCGCTTCGTCGAACTTGTCGCCCGCAATGCGCAGCGTGGTGCTGTATACCATGCCGCCCAGGGACAGGATCCCGACCTCGGTGGTGCCGCCGCCGATATCCACCACCATGGAGCCGGTCGGTTCGGCCACCGGCAGGTTGGCCCCGATGGCCACCGCCATGGGCTCCTCTATGAGGTACACCTCCCGGGCTCCGGCGCCGAGGGCAGACTCGCGGATCGCCCGGCGCTCCACCTGGGTGGAGCCGCAGGGCACGCAGATGATGATCCGGGGGCTGGGGCGCAGGAAGGTATTCTCCTGCACCTTGCGTATGAAGTACTTCAACATGACCTCGGTCACGTTGAAATCGGCGATCACGCCGTCCTTCAGCGGCCGGATGGCCTGGATCGAGCCCGGGGTCCGGCCCAGCATCCGCTTGGCGTCGTGGCCCACCGCCAGAACCTGCTTGTTGCCGCCCCCGGGGGCGAATTTGATCGCCACGACCGAGGGCTCGTTGAGGATAATGCCCTTTCCCCGGACGTAGATCAGCGTATTGGCCGTCCCAAGATCGATGGCTAGATCATTGGAAAACAGGCCCAGAAGTCGTTTCAGCATGCGCTAGATGGGAATGAATAAAAAAGACGCGCTACTCTATCAACGGGTGGGTGCGTGTTCAACCAGATTAATAAGTATGGTAACTTGCCCTGACTAAACCCTGCAGTTTTGTTGGCAAGTTATGGCTCCGGACAACTTATGGCTCTCGACCCAGGCACCGTGAACTCCATCGCCGCCCTGGCGCGCATCGGCATCGAGCCCGACGAAGTCGAGGGGTATGCCCGCGAACTGTCCAAGATCCTGGAGTTCGTGGAGCAGATGAACCAGGTGGAGACGGGGGATGTCGAGCCCCTCACCCACCCCCAGGACCGGATTCTCAGGATGCGCGAGGACCGGGTGACCGAGACGGACCAACGCGACGAGTTTCAGCGTATCGCGCCCGCGGTGGAGGACGGCCTGTACCTCGTGCCACGGGTCATCGAATAGTCATCGACTAGGCGGTACCGTACGTCGTGGCCATCCAAGAGCTGACCTCCCTTGCCGGGAGATTGAGCAGCGGAGAGCTTTCCAGTGTCGAGCTCACGCAGTTCTATCTGGACCGCATCTCCCGTGCCGGCGATCTGAATACCTTCATTACCGTCGACCAGGAGTACAGCCTGGCGCAGGCAAGGGAATCGGATGAGCGCCGCGCGAAAGGCGAAGTGCTGTCGCCCCTGGACGGCATTCCCATCGCCCACAAAGACATCTTCTGCACCAAGGGCATGCTCACGAGTTGCGGCTCGCGCATCCTGGAGAACTTCATCTCGCCCTACGACGCGGCAGTGATCGAGCGATTCAACAACTCCGGCGCCGTCATACTCGGCAAGACCAACATGGACGAGTTCGCGATGGGTTCTTCGGGAGAGACTTCTTACCATGGCGTGGTGCGCAACCCGTGGGACAAGGAACGGGTGCCGGGCGGCAGCTCCGCAGGCTCCGCCGCGGCACTGGCCGCGGGTCTGTGTCCCGCGGCCACCGGCACCGATACCGGCGGTTCCATCCGCCAGCCCGCGGCGTTCTGCGGCGTAACGGGCTTCAAACCCAGCTATGGGCGCGTCTCTCGCTACGGCATGATCGCCTTCGCCTCGTCGCTGGACCAGGGAGGTCCCTTCACCCGCTCGGTCCGGGACGCCGCCTTGATGATGAACGTCATGGCGGGCTTCGATTCCCGCGACTCCACCAGCGTGCCGCAGGAAACCGTGGATTTCACCGCCGCCCTGGACACCGACGTCAAGGGTCTGCGGATCGGGGTGCCCAAGGAGTTCTTCGGTGCCGGACTGGATGCATCCATCGACAAGGCCGTGCGCGACGCCATCGCGATCTACGAGGACATGGGCGCCGAGATACGGGAGGTCTCCCTGCCCAACAGCGAGCTGTGCGTCCCCTGCTACTACGTGATCGCGCCGTCGGAGGCTTCGTCCAACCTGTCGCGCTTCGACGGCGTGCGCTTCGGCCACCGCGCGGCGGCGTACGGCGACCTCACGGACATGTACATGAGAACCCGGGCCGAGGGCTTTGGAGCGGAAGTGAAGCGCCGGATCATGATCGGGACGTTCGCCTTGTCCGCCGGCTACTACGACGCCTATTACAACAAGGCGCTCAAGCTGCGGCGCTTGATCACCGAGGACTTCGACAAGGCGTTCGCCGAGTGCGACGTCCTCATGGGCCCCACCACGCCCACCACCGCTTTCCGCATCGGCGACAAGACGGACGACCCGATCGCTATGTATCTGAACGACATTTTCACCATCTCGGTGAACCTGGCCGGCCTGCCCGGAATATCGATACCCGCCGGATTCGACCCCTCCGGCCTGCCCATCGGCCTCCAGGTCATCGGCCGGTACTTCGACGATCCCCGGGTGCTGGGCGCGGCCCATCGGTTCCAGGAGGCGAGCGACTGGCACCTGCGGGAGCCCATGGGGTACGAGGCATGAAGTGGGAGCCGGTCATCGGCCTGGAGGTGCACGTCCAGCTCCTGACCCGCAGCAAGATCTTCTCCGGCGCCTCCACGGCGTTCGGCTCGGCGCCCAACACCCAAGCCTGCGCCGTGGATCTGGGGCTGCCGGGTGTGCTGCCGGTGATGAACGAGAACGCCGCCCGCATGGCGGTGAAGCTGGGGCTGGCAATCGACGGGCAGATCAACCGGCGCTCGGTTTTCGCCCGCAAGAATTACTTCTACCCCGACCTGCCGAAGGGCTACCAGATCAGCCAGTACGAGCTGCCGATCGTAGGGCCCGGGCATCTGAACATTGAGCTGGACGGCACGCGGAAGCGCATCGGCATCACCCGCGCCCACCTGGAAGAGGATGCCGGCAAGTCCCTGCACGAGGACTTCCACGGCATGACCGGCATAGACCTCAACCGCGCCGGCACGCCGCTGATCGAGATCGTCTCCGATCCGGATATGCGTTCGGCCGCGGAGGCCGTGGCCTACCTGCGCAAGCTTCACACCCTGGTTCGTTACCTGGAGATCTGCGATGGCAACATGCAGGAAGGCTCGTTTCGCTGCGACGCCAACGTCTCGTTGCGGCCCGCCGGCGAACAGAAGCTCGGAACACGCGCGGAATTGAAGAACATCAACTCGTTCCGCTTCGTCGAGCGCGCCATCGAGCACGAGATCGAGCGCCAGACGGAGATCCTGGAAGACGGCGGCGAGATCGTGCAGGAAACCCGGCTCTACGACCCGGACAGTGACGAGACCCGCACCATGCGCACCAAGGAAGAAGCCCACGACTACCGTTACTTCCCGGACCCTGATCTGCCGCCCATGGTGATCGAAAACGACTTCATCGAGGAACTGCGCGCCACCTTGCCGGAGCTGCCGGACGCCAAGGAGCGGCGGTTCCGCGAGGAGTACGAGCTGGGCGACGAGCATGCGCGCCTGCTCACCCAATCCCGCGCAGCCGCGGACTACTTCGAGGCTGCGGCCAAAACCTCGGTGGGCGCGCCCAGGACGGCGGCCAACTGGATTGTCGGCGACCTGTCCGGCCTGCTGAACGAGAGCAACATGGATATCGCGGACTCTCCAGTGACCCCCACCATGCTGGCGGGGCTGATCAACCGCATCGAGGACAACACAATCTCCGGCAAGATCGCCAAGGAAGTCTTCCGCGCCATGTGGGACGGCGAAGGCGATGCCGATGCGGTTATCGAGGCCCGCGGCTTGAAGCAGATTACCGACAGCGGCGAGATCGAGGGCATCGTCGACGAAGTGCTCGCCCGCTCCCGGGCCCAAGTCGAGCAATACAAGAGCGGCCAGGAGAAAGTGTTCGGCTACTTCGTGGGCCAGGTCATGAAGGCCACCGGCGGCAAGGCCAACCCCAAACAGGTCAACGATATCCTGAAGAGGAAGCTGAAGGGCTGAAACCGGACGCCTCGTCAGTCCCCCGTCGATTGGAGGCAGACATACGCCACGGATGGTCGCAGATGTAGAGAGGCATCACCTTTGGCTCCTGCCTACACCGATACTGACTGCATCGCATCACTCCCTCTCCCTCCGGGACGACCCCAAGGATGGGGGAGGTAGGGCGAAGCCCGGAGCCCGAGCCGAGAGGGTCGGGGTGAGGGGATCGACCACCGGATCAAATGACAGCTACGCCCGCCTCTCCACCGAGAACGTTCACGCTGATGCTTCTCACGGGGCTCTCGGTTCTGTCGCTCAACATGTTTCTGCCATCACTGGCGAACATTGCGGACGAGCTTCGCACCGACTATTCGCTCGTGAGCCTGTCCGTTGCGGGTTATCTGGGAGCCACAGCCGCAATGCAGTTGATCCTGGGGCCGCTGTCGGACCGCCACGGCAGGCGGCCGGTTCTTCTGGCGAGCCTGGCGATCTTCGTTGCCGCATCGCTGGGTTGCATGCTGGCCACCGATATCCGCACCTTTCTACTCTTCCGGGTGTTGCAGGGTGTCATTATCTCGGGCTGGGCGCTGTCACTCGCGGTGATCCGGGACACCAGGCCCGAACAGGATGCGGCGAGCCTGATCGGCTATGTGTCCATGGCGATGGCGGTCGCGCCGATGCTGGGTCCCGTCTTAGGCGGCGTGCTGGACGAGTTGTTCGGCTGGCGATCGAGCTTTCTGGTCTACGCCGCCCTGGGCGCGGCGTTGCTTGTCGTGTGCTGGATCGATCTGGGTGAAACCAACAGGACGCCTTCCGAGACCTTCGCGAAGCAGTTCCAGGTCTATCCTGAGCTGTTACGGTCGTCGCGATTCTGGGGCTATGCGCTGTGCATGATGTTTTCGACGGGGACGTTCTATGCGTTCCTGGCCGGCGCACCGCTGGTGGCGGAATCGATGCTTGCGCTGTCACCCGCGAAACTGGGGTTCTGCATGGGCACCATTACCGCAGGATTTGTGCTCGGCAGCTTCCTCTCCGGCCGGTACGCCAGCCGGTACGCACTGACGACGATGATGATCTCGGGGCGGCTCGTCGCCTGCGCGGGACTCGTGGCAGGGCTGGTGTTATTTCTGGCAGGTATCATCAATACGGCGTCGCTCTTTGGCGCGACCGTGTTCGCCGGTCTGGGCAACGGACTGACCATGCCGAGCTCGAACGTCGGTGCCTTATCCGTGCAGCCGCGCCTGGTGGGCAGCGCCTCGGGCCTGGCGGGGGCGCTGACGGTCGGAGGTGGAGCCCTTTTGGCCTCGATCACGGGCGCGGTCCTGACCGAGGAAAAAGGCGGCTATCAGCTCCTGGGCATGATGCTGCTTTGCTCCCTGGCAGGATTGGCTGCCGCCCTTCACGTGCGCCGGATCGACAGGCGCGAGGCACGAGAGTGTCCGGCGCTGCCTGCCGCTTGACGGTACAGCGCGCGGGGCCAGGGCCGGCGACAGCGACAAACCGCAATGGTGAAAGTGGTGAGGGGCAACAAGCAGCTGTCGGGATAGAATCCCGACCTGCATTGCTTCTCTGATAGAATCTCCAACGCACCACGCGCCTGTAGCTCAGCTGGATAGAGTACCTGGCTTCGAACCAGGTGGTCGGGGGTTCGAGTCCCTCCAGGCGCGCCAGGTTCCTCGCGTGTTTCGGCCTGCATTTAGCGACTCGAGCTCTGATTGCCCAGACCCAGGTGGGGCGTGCCACTCTGTCGATTGTAGGAGACCCTCGCTTCGCTGTCCTGGGTGGTCGAGACTGTTGCCGCATCCAAGGATCGCGATCCGAGGATGAACCCACTCTTCAGCGTTGTCCTGTGGGGGCCCCGGTAGGGGTCTCCGTACAGGACTGACAACGAAAGTCGATCTCAGTGAAAAATAGATCTGTCCCCTTTTGTTGGCCGCGCCAACCCGGCGTCAGCTGACTTTCGCAAAGGTCGTGGGTACGGATATCGATGAGCCGTTGCCGCTGGTAGTGAACTTTCCGGACATCTGCGACGGGGACACCAAGGTCTCATGCAAAGTGTAAGTCACCGCACTGCCATTCAACGAGCCGGTCAGATCTACATCGTTGCCGTCTTTCGTACCGGCCAACGAGGTGCCGGCACTACTCCCGGGGAACGTGATCGACCCGCTTACGGCCTTGCCCGACTGGACGAGCGTCAAGACGGCATTGCCGAGTTGGCCGCCTATCTCCTGCCAGGTGCCCGAGACGTCTTTCAGGAACACCGTACCGCCGCTGCTGCTGCCGCCGCCACAGCCGCTGATCAGGCTCGCCGCGCCAACGGCTACACCCAGGGTAAAGGTTCTTCTTTTCATGTTGCTACCATTGTTCGTTGTCTGATTCAACGAGCATCCGCGCTTCGGTGGGCTGCGGAAGCCCGCTGGAAAACACAAGCCGTGACGGCACCCAGCATCAGAATCACAGGCAACTGAACGATCTTCCTGAGGCGCAGCCTTCCGGCTATTGTTCCGCGTGACCGAATCAAGAAAGAATACCCCCAGATGCCGGCACGAAGTAGGCGGCTGGACGCATGTTTTATGTAATGCGGTATTTAGAAAAACCGAACGGTACCCGTGCCAATCATCACTCGGCGGAAAGACCTGGTGAAACCGCCGCGCCAGGTGAAGGAAAGACAGGCCCCGCGCTGGGCGGAGCCTGTCGTGGCGATTCCTCCACGGGTCCGGGTCAATCGCTGTACGTCAGGATAACCGCTCCATCCTGTCCCTCCTGGCCGGAGCCACCGATGGTGATAGCCCCCGCATGACCGTAGCTCGTGTCGTTTCGCACGGAGGGTGCTGCCGGGCCGCCTGTGCCGCCTTTGCCCTCTCCCGCGCAGAGCAGGCCGCAATCGGCGCCATCGCCGCCGTCGCCGCCGGGGGCATTCGCGAGTCTTGGGCCACCTTGTATTCGAACCGAGGAAGCGCCCCCTCCCCCTCCGCCGCCGCCTCCTCCGTGCGGCAACAGCACGAGGACGCCCTTCTTCCCGGCCGTGCCGGACGATCCGCCTGGGTCGCCACTACCGCCCCGTCCACCGAAGCCGCGGTCGAGGCCGTCCGCGGCGCCACCGCCTTGACCGCCTTTCCCAACGGTCACCACGAGTACCACCCCGGGGTTGACGTCCACCGTACCGACCTCATCTGCGCGGCCAGGACTCCCGCCTTGCGCACTGTCATCAGTGTTGGCCACGATACTGCCGCCAGAGCCACCGCCAGCGCCGACGGCTTTGATGGACACCTTCGTGCAGCCGGCCGGCACAACGGATGAGCCGCTCTTTATAAACGTCTTTGGCGAGACGCTACACTTTGCCGCGATGGGGTTCGGGTCGGGATTTGGATCAGGGTTCGGGTTAGGGCCGGCGCCCTGGCCGCCGCCGGTGTCGCTGCTGCCGCCGCCGCAGGCGGAGAGGACGAGCAGTAGCGGGTAGACGGGTATCGCACGATTGAGTTTTCTCATTTGTTGCGCCTCCTGGTGGGTGAACAATGCAGACAGCGTGCTGCCTTCCGGAGACGCCCGTGGGAGCGCCGCCGCGTCGTTACGGCGGATGCTCCGCCTCGAAGAATTCTTCGCGAACGGCATTCGCTATCCCCGTGACGCACGCCTCCAGTATCAGCCGGCCCTTTTCTTCCGAAGCGTTTTGGGCCGAGGACAGGGTGCCCGGCGCCGGCGT
The DNA here is from genome assembly GCA_963731035.1 of uncultured Gammaproteobacteria bacterium. Lineage (GTDB taxonomy): Bacteria > Pseudomonadota > Gammaproteobacteria > Arenicellales > JAANXG01 > JAANXG01. The sequence continues at coordinate 370,790 of CAVSUY010000022.1, forward strand.
CCATTCGCGCCTCGGGGGATGAATGTCGTAGGGCGGGAATTCGGGCGGCGGGTGCACCACCACCTTGCTCATGTCGACCAGGTCAGGGTAAAGCGCGAGCATGAGCGACGTCTCGAGAACCCCGCCGTGCTCGAGATCCCAGCCCTGGAACCCGTCCGGGTAGACAGCGGAGATGACGGCGTCGTCGGAGACGAAGTCCCAGTAGGACAAGGTCATCACGCGGAAGTCCGCGATGCCAGCGTGATTCAGCTCGCGCAGCGCGAGGTCTACTCCCTCGACGATGAACATCGAGTTCTCGTAGTGGCCGTTGACGATGACCAGCTTGCGAGCCCCATGGCGCGCGAGCTCGCGAATGATGTCGCGCAAGGTCGCGCTCACCGTCGCCCCGTCGAGGCTCGTGGTTCCCACGAAGAAGTTGCCCCCTCCGGTTCTGGGCTGCGACTTGTACCCGTACTGGAGGGGGGGAAGCACCATGGCGCCGATACGGTTCGCGATGCGCTCGCACATCGCCGTGGGCAGCAGGACGTCGACATTCATGGACAAATGGTGCCCGTGCTGCTCCAACGAGCCGACGGGCAGCATCAGCACGGCGTTTCCATCGGCGACACGTTCTCCGTATTCCCGATGGGTCATTTCTCCAATAAATACCGAATCCTTCATGACGCGCTTCCGGTGGTGAAAGAGCGGCATGATATGCGGCAGGGAACCCCAGTTCCACCCTCCCGGCGCCGACCGACGGAACGATCCGGCCCCGGCCCGATTCGCGGGCCGCGCGGAGCGCGCCGCGAATCACCGCTGCCGTCGCCGTCCGGCCGGCGCCGTTCGGGTCAGTGAACAATATTGTGCTCCGGCCCGAACGGAAAACGGGTGATGTTCTCCGCCCCGGAGCTGTGGACGATCAGAATGTCGTGCTCGCGGTATCCACCCGCGCCATCGAGCCCTTCCGGTAGGCTGAGCATCGGCTCCATGGACACCACCATCCCCGGCTCCAGTACCGTTTCGACGTCTTCCCGCAGCTCGAGACCCGCTTCGCGCCCGTAGTAGTGGCACAAGGTGCCGAAGCTGTGGCCGTAGCCGAAGGTGCGGTACTGCAGCAGATCGTGCCGCGCGTAGATGTCGTTCAACTCCCGCGCGATCTCCCCGCAAACAGCCCCGGGCCTGATCAGCTCGTGCCCGCGGCGGTGCACTTCGCAGTTGACCTCCCACAGCTCCAAGTTGCGCTTGCTGCAGGAGCCGATAAAGAGCGTCCGCTCCAGCGCCTGGTAGTACCCGGATATCATGGCGAAACAGTTGAGACTCAGGATGTCGCCGGCACGCAGCCTCCGGGTAGTAACGGGGTTGTGGGCCCCGTCGGTGTTCAGTCCGGACTGAAACCAGGTCCAGGTGTCCATGAGCTCGGTATGGGGATACGCCGCGGCGATCGCGCGGACCATCGCCTGGGTCGAATGCAGCGCGACCTCGTACTCGGGCACACCCTCGGCGACGGCCTCCACCACCGCCGCCCCGCCCACGTCGCAGATTCTCGCCCCTTGTCGGATCAAGTCCTGCTCTTCGAGCGACTTGATCATGCGGATTCGCATGGCCGCCTCCGAGATGTCCACGAAGTCCATATCCGGGAGGAAATCGGCCAGCTTGGTTCTGCGTTCCAGCGTGACGTGATCATACTCGATACCAACCCGCCCGCCCGCCGGCAACAATCGCTGCAGGGCCCGGAAATAGTTGTCTCGTTGCCAGTCGGTGTACACGATGTTGTCGCCGTACGACTGCCGCCAGGGCTGGCCGGCGTCGATATTGGCGCTTACCGTGGTGTGACTGTCGTGCGTGATCACCAGCCCGTAGGGGCGGCCGAAGGAGCAGTACAAAAAATCGGCGAAATAGTTGATGCCATGAACGGAGGTGAGCAAGACTGCGTCCAGGTTCTCGCGCGACATGTAACTCCGGAGCTTGGATGCGCGCGTCTCCATCTCTTGTGCCGAGAAGGTCGGCTTGACCTTGTCACCGTTCTTGAATTCGATGACCTCAGGGCGGGGGGGGAATGGGCTGTCGTTCACCTGATTTCCTCGGGCTCCCGGTGAATTCACAGACATTGCATCGGATTGCAGACAGCCATTGTCTAGTCGCGCGAAAAGCTCCAGACTCCTTTGTCGCCATCGCTTTCGGTGTAGGTTCCGGACATATCATTTTTGCTGGTCAGAACACCGGTATACGTGCCACGAAAGGTCGCGTTCCCGGGTATGACCAAGGTGAAATTGATGACATTGCCATTCTTGGTGCCGGTAACCGGCAAGTCCTGGCCCGGATTGGACGTCCCGGTGGAACTGTTCAGGGCGCCGCTGAAACCCTGGGTTACTGCTCCTGACGTCGGCTGCAGCAATGTCAGCGTTCCCTTCGACTGATTGCCGGACGAGGTGTTTGTGCGCATCCCGGTCCATACACCGGAGATGTTGTTGGTGAACCCGGCGCCGCCGCCTCCACCACCCGAGCTCCCCCCTCCACAGCCGATCAGCAAGAACGGCAACGAAATTGCCACTAGTGTTTGGACTGCCGTACGCTTCCGCATCGTTGGTTTCCTCTGGTTTGAACACAGCATTGCACCGGACTGGCCAATATGCGTAAATAATGATTTTCAGCACCGGATATTCTGATAAATCGAATTATCGCGGGAGGAATGAGGTTTGATTCCCAGGATCTCTCTGAAGCAGCTCTACTACTTCGCCGCCGTGGCGGAGCTGGGAAGGGTCACTGCCGCGGCCGAAAGCATTCCGGTCAGTGCTTCCGCCGTCACGGAGGCCATCAAGCAACTGGAGCACGCCGTCGACGCCAAGCTCTTCGAGCGGGGGAAGGACGGCATGCAGCTTACTTACGAGGGCTACCGGTTCCTCGACAAGGCCAGGACCATACTGCGAATGGCCGAGGAGGCGACCGAGAGGTTCCGAATGGAAACCGAACAGGTCAGCGGATCGCTGGAACTCATTGTTTCACCCTCGGTCACCGGCTACTTCCTGCCGGGACCGTTCGCAAGATTCCGGCGCTTCTTCCCGGACGTCTCGATCACCCTGCGGGAGATGGAGCGCAACGAAATCGAGCGGAGATTGCGGGAAGGAAAAGCCGGGCTTGCCGTCATGCTCGTGTCCAACCTCAGCATGAAACCCGGGATCCACGTCGAGACATTGGTGCATTCCAGGCGCGCGCTGTGGTGCGCGGCTGACCATGAGCTCGCTGACCGCCATTCGGTGAGCTTGAACGATCTCAAGGACCAGACCTTCGTTCTGCTGGAGCTGGACGAGGCAAGGAAGAACATCAGCGACTACCTGGATTCCAAGGGCGCCACGGTGGCGGAAATGATATGCACGGAGACGACCGAGGCAGTGCGCAGCCTGGTGGCGCAAGGCGCAGGGGTAACAGTGCTGTCGGACCTCCTTTATCGTCCCTGGTCGCTGGAGGGCGCCCGCATCCTGCGCAAGCCTTTGGTCGAGCGTCCACCTTCAATGAACCTCGGCATGGTGTGGCCGGACGGCAGAAAGCCAAGCGGGGCGGCGCGGCTGTTCGCTGATTTCCTGCGACGGGAGTGCAAAGGGATACTGTCGGACGGGATCGCCGCGGCAAGGCATTAACGCAACTCACGGACGGGACAGGTCTTCTTCAGGCAGTAACGGGACCTGGGATTGAAAACGGTGGGTAAGGAAGACCGGCCGGCCGAGGGTACACTGCGGGCATGTCTGCCGAGTTTTCCTGTCAGCCCACGAGCAACTTCCCCGCCCTGCTGAGTGAACTGGGTGTTTCTTTGCTGGTTTCCACCTACCAGGCCGGGATGCTCTTCGTGGTGCGCGCCCTGGGGGAAGAGGAGATAAAGTAGCCTTGATTCGGGATCGCAATGGTGCCGAATCAGAGGAAGGGAGCGTTTTTCGGGCGAGAATGACGGAATTATTCGCCCGACCCGGTTGAAGGACGAGCGTGAACGTGGGGCGCGAGTGGGCGCAGCCTTCTGGCTGGTGTTAGCTGATTGTTCCCTGCCGCTCGGCGGCGTAAGGCGGCGCGCGTGCCGGGTGTGTCATCGTTCGACCGGACTCGGACCGTGGCTTGAGGTGGTCCAGGATCCGTTTCACGAGGGCGGGGTCCTCAGGCAATGACCTTGACCGCGCCGCCGCACCGGTCACAGGTCTGGATGTCGATCTTGAACACCCGCTTGAGGCACTGGACCCAGGTTATTGCCATGAATAGCATGTATGGCGGCTTTGCAGGAGCAAAAGCCGACCATCGCCGCGCGGCGCTGGGCGGGGGACTCGGCCTTGGCGGGCTTTCGCTTGCGGCGCTTCGTCGAACTCGCGCTGCACGTAGTGCGGCAGCGAGCAACCCTGACCGGCTAACAGCCCGATGAACCGGGGGTAGTGTTCGGCGACGAGCTGGTAGAGCAGCGTCTGCTCGGGGCGACGACGTTTATAGCGCCACTCGACGTTTCCTGTATTGGGCTTCCCGGCCGTCCCCCAAAACATCCTGCACACACTCCCTGTCGATTGTCTTGTCCTGTTCCGATGCCCCTATTTTGGTATTCGCTCTTCCTGATAGAGGGAATCCTGGTTCTCGAGGCGGCGGTGCCAACGTGAAGATTATCGCCATGACTGGCCGCGGCAATGCTGACGATCGGCGTAAGGTCATGCAAGCCGGGTTCGACGCCCACCTCGTCTGGCCCATCCCAGCGGCGGAGCTGAGGGTCACGCCAGCACCACGATGTCACCTGGTCGCGCCTGTTCCAGTCAGCCGAAGGGCGTTTTGTTATACTTTTGCGGTTAATTTCGCCGGAGCCTTCGTATTGATCGACGAGTTGTATTTTGCCAACGGGGCTGGCCGGCGACGGCTTTGGTAAAAAGGGAATACGTTGTGAATTCCATAGCCGCAGAACAGTCCAGTCAGGACGCGATCTTGATTGTTTTCAATTCCGCGTATTTCCGCTATGCCCGTGCGCTCTTTGAGAGCATCAAAGCCAACTATCCCGATCACCCCGACCTGTTGGTCTATTACGAAGGAGATAACCCTGAGGTTCTCTCCTATCTCGAGGCCCAACGTTCATTCGTCCCGGTGTCGCTGTCCCGATATCGCCGGGAATTTGGAGGTTTGCCCGCCGGCCCGATCGGCCACCCGATCGTCTACGCGAGGTTCTACGCGTTCGCCGAGGATTTCGCCCACTATCGAAACATCGTATACCTCGACGCGGACACGGTCGTGCTCAAGCCTCTCGATCATCTGCTGGCGATGGACGGTTTCGTAGTCGGCCACAATTTTCGGCGCTCGGCGTCCCACCTGAACGAACCGTTCGGCGTCTTTCAACCAACGCCTTGCGAGTCGCAAACGTTGTGCACGCTGCTGGCGGAAGACGGGCTTCCGGTCGATCCGCTCAGACTTCCCATGGTACAGGCCGGCGTAATGAAGATTCCACGAAGCTTCCGCATGAGGAATGCAGTCGCGGAGATGCACGAGATCGGTCTTCGCTACGGGCCATACCTGCGCTTGGCAGACCAAAGCCTGGTCAGCATCTGGTGCCGGCTCAATGGAATCGAGCCGCAATATCTTTCGGCACTATCGTTTCGAAGCCGGGATCTCGAGTCGCCGGAAGAGATTTCCCGGGCTTATATTGTTCATTTCGACAAGTACAAGCCGGATTCAATCGAGTTTGCCAATTGGCCGGCCCTGGAAGATTTCGCGCCAACCCAGCCTGTCATCGACGCGCTCACGCACATGTTCTACCGCTACTCAGATTATCTGGTGCCGGCGAAGGACACCCAGGCGCATTTATCGACAGTATCATGAGTTCCGCGTGGCCGCCTGGTTCCTCCACCACAAACGGCGGCACCGGGACGTGACGAAACCGTCGATCAGCGTCGTTGTGCCGACCTTCCGGCCCCGGGCAATTTGGCCGACTCTCGACGCGCTGCTCAAACAGCGGCGGATCGCGGTCGATATCATCGTCGTGGAAAACGGCTCGTCGACGCTGTCGGACGAGTCCCGATTCCGCACCTTGGTGCAATCGGGTTGCATCCGCTACTTGGCAATTGAGCGCGCCAACCTGAATGCTGCCCGAAACGCAGGTCTGAAGGCCGCTTCGTCGAACGTTGTGGCGTTCACGGATGACGATTGCATACCTGCATCCGATTGGTGTCGTAATCTGGCGAACGTGTTCGATCGCGACGAGACCGTCGCCGTCGCCTGCGGGCCGGTCGATCTGCAGTTGCCGGAGGATTGCCCCGATTGGATCCGCGGCCCGTTCAGGGGTTATCTTTCGGCGCTTGATCTCGGCGACGAGACCCACGACCTGGTGCCGGGGGAATGGCTGGTCGGGGCGAACATGGCTTTTCGACGCGAAGCGCTGTCCATCATCGGCAGTTTCAACGAGTCGGTCGGCATGATGGGCGATGATCCGGCATTGGCGGGCAACGACGAACTGGAGTTGATGCGCAGAGTCGAAGCGCAACCGCCGTGGCGCGTCGTATACTGCCCGCTGGCCGGCGTCCGACACAGAATCGACGGCGGTAGGTTGACGCCGTCGTATTTCGAGAAACGGCGCTATGGACAGGGGCGCGCAGATTGCCTCTTGGCGCGGATATCGGGCACCCTGCGTACATGGGACGATGTTGGCGCCAATCTGGAGTGGCATTTGACGGACCTGTTCTCCTATCTCGAAGACGTGGACATCGCGCGAATCGAAGAAGCGCAGGTGCACCATGTGAATTACGCACGCTGCGTGGTCTCCTACGCCCTCGGGTTTTACCAAAGCGCGCTTGCACACGTTGCCGGAAAGATGTCGAAAGCCGCTCCGCCAACGCTTCGAGGCCGGGAGAATGCGGCGATTTTCGTCCGATGCGGCCGAGACGCCATGGAAGTTCTGAAAGAGTCATTGTTGACACTGGCTGAGTTCGGAATTAACCAGCAATACGATGCACGGTGCGAAGAAGTCGTCCACCGGTATCTTGGTTACGTCAACGGCATGAACAGCGACCAGGCATCGTCGCCTGTTGCCGGCGATGCGGTAGCAGCGCAAATCGCCGGCGTTTTGCGCAACAACGAACCGGTCGAGATGGTGCGTTTTGGTCTCGGCTTCACGGTCGAGCAGCTTGGGGCTTACACCGGCGAGATTGATTGTCCGGTCATCGTAGTAAGGCCTGGTTGGCGCCTGGACAGGATGCGAGGGACGCTGGTCCGATCGGGAACCCGTCAAGACCACAGGCCTGTCTGCCCCGATAACCTGTTGGCGAACGCCGGCCTGTTGGCGCCGTACAAGCACGTGGACTGGCCCGGCGCTGGTCGACATCGCGTGATCGATACGACCTCACGACGACCTGCCATCGACAATCCGGACGATGTGGTAAAGCTTTGCCGTTGTATCGGCGGCTGCCTGCGCCTTCCGGTGGACAATGACCGGCGAGCGTTGTTTGCCGTCTCCTTCGCGAAAACGCAAAAGTACTGGTTGCACGGCATGCAGGTGTTGATCGGCGCGATATACGACGTGCAGTCGCCGGCGGCGGTCCGAGCATCCGGGGACGATCTGCTGCGGGCCGTTCACGAGGCCTGTCGACGCCTGAAACAATTGCCCGTGCTATGGCAGCCCGACGACGTAAACGACATGCGGATCTACCGACTATCCGAGGACGCCGGATCTCTCACCTTTCTTTCCGGAATGGGAATTACGCTTCGCGCCGGCTACCCGGCGGTCTCCAACTTCCTCGACCATCTTGATTCCAGGCAGACGCATTTCAATCGGGCGGAACTGGCGACGATGATATTTTGCGACGGACCCGGCGTTGTTGCGAAGTGGCCGGCGTCCGCGCTGGCCTGGTCCTGGCTGTCCGTGGTGATAAACCGGATCGGTTGGAGATTCGCAAATGAGGCGCGCGATAACGCGGAGGTCAAAAGTGCTTCGTTACGCGATGATGCCGTACGAGTACTCGAGCAGTTTCGCCGTGCCTACGCCGAAGCACGCGCGCCGGCGCGGCACGACAGGACGTTGAGCGTCTGAAATGTCTGGATTCGTAATGTTTCTGCCATTCGCCGGAGAACTGGAACTGCTGCCACACTTGCTTCGTCACTACCGGCGCCTCGGCGTGGACCGCATCCTGGTGGACATACAGCTTCCCGTATCCGAAGACGTACACTGGCTCGATCCAGCGCTGTCGCTGTTAAGGAATTACGATGCCGAAGTCGTGTCTATCGACTCGGCGGCTTACTCGGGCACGCGAAAGCGGCGGGAAGCCGCCGTAGCTCAACATGCGGAATCGGACGATTGGATCGTCATTGCCGATGCGGACGAGTTCCAGGTGTATCCCCTGCTCCTGGTCGATGTGGCACGGCAGTGCGAAGACAACGGTTACGATCACGTCGTCGGTCGCTATGTCGACCGCATCGCGTGCGATGGCGAGCTGGTAGAACCCGGGAGCAACCATCCGGCGCGCCTGATGCCATGTAGCGCCGAGCTAACCGCCAACATTCTCGGCGGCTGGATCTCGAAAGTGGTGATGGCGCGTCCCTACATTATCGTCGGCGAGGGCAATCACGAAGCCTACTATGGCCGGAGGGCGCCGGAGTCCGAGTTGTTTGCCGAGGTCCATCATTTCAAGTGGTATAGGGGTGTGCTCTGCCGCAATCGGTCCATGATCGATTCGATTCGAAGACGCGGAGGCACCCACTATATAGAGAAAATCCGCTTCGAAAACCTGTTGCGCGAAAATGGAGGGCGGATCCCGGTCGATGTTCCCGAACTTGCCATTCACCGTGTGCGCGGCAGCGATCTCGGTTTGGACGCGGAGGTGCCCCTTGCCCACGAGAAACTGGATCCAGGCAACCGGTTCCACTGGCACCCGGCAAGGACCAAAGGGTCAAGGCTACACAAAGAGCGCGATGGTTTCGTCGTAAGGACGCCGCGCGGTCGGCAGGTCGCCTTCTCCACGGCTTTTCCGGTGGACCGGCTGTGGACCCTCCTCAATGGTAGAAACACGCTCGCGCAACTGGTCGTTCGATTTGGGGGGATTCTTGTGCAGCCTCGCGAACGGATATTAACTTCGATTCAACGCATCCTCGATTCGCTGGAAGCGATCAATGCCATCGATTACAGCCCGTTTACGCCAGCGCGAAGTTACGATATCGCCGACATTTCCCGCTCGGTGGCTTTCGACGATCACTTGGTTCGACTCCTCTACATCGACGACGAAGAGCCCGACCACAGCAAAGGATTCGGGTTTCCCCGTGCGCGCCGGGTACTCGAATTACTGGAACAGTCGGGATTTGAGGTAACAACGTTCGCTGCGCGGGACTCGACCGTTCGGCCGGGGAGCGCCGTGACACCCGGACGAATTGCCGATCTCAAGGCGTTGCTGCAAGCCAAGGGACAGCAGTTCGACGCTGTATGGGTCAGTCGGATGCGCAACCTGCAGGCATTCGTTCGCGCCATAGACGGTGACCGGATGGATCGGCCCCTGATCTTCGATGCCGAGGCCGTCACGTCGCTTCGGGAGATACTGAGGCTCGAACAGCGGGGACAACCGCTTGGGGTGGAAGCGCAGCGTGACGTTATCGACGGCGAACTAGACTTCGCCGCCAGGGCAGATCTGGTCCTGGCAGTGTCACGACGCGAGCAGGCTTTTTTCCGCGAGGGGAGTGTGAATCCGGTGCTATGCGTTCCGTTGCCTCACGATATCACCCCAACACCGTCGCCATTCGAGCGCCGTTCAGGAATCTTTTTCCTCAACAGCATGTACTTTGGCGGGACAACGCACGACGCCGTCGATTACCTCGTCGGCGAAATCTTCCCTCGACTCGCGTCGGTCGAAGAATTGACATTAAGTCTGTTCGGCTATGGCAGTGAATCGCTCCGTCTGCCCAAACTTGATCCTGGAATTGCCTCGCGAGTCCGATTGTGCGGATTCGCCGATGATTTGTTTGCGATGTACAACAGTCACCGCGTATGCGTGGTTCCCACGCGCTGCTCGTCCGGCGTTGCATGGAAAGTCATCGAGGCTATGGCCCACGGCATACCGGTCGTAACCACGCCCTTGATCGCCGATCAGTTGGATGATGCAGGCGATGCCGTCCTGGTCGGCGCAGACGCGAATGAAATGGCATTGCGAGTCTTGAATCTTTATGAAGACTCCCGTCTCTGGGAACGCCAGAGGGAGGCGGGGTTCGATTACGTTGGACGGGAATGCAGCGCAAGGTCCATCCTCGATACGCTCGCGACGATACGAAACTGGATCATTTATCGTAACCGTTTCGAGTACGGCAACAACTCGCGCGAGGCGCCGACGACTCATGCGCTGAGTTCATGCATCCCGTCGCCGAATTCACGGGTAGCCGGTAGAACGTCAAAACAACGGCTTGAGCGTATCCGGAGAAATGGAAAGCCTCGCGGACGGGTCACCTAAAAGTAATCCTGAATCTGGTTCTAACAACACGATGGGCAGAACAATTTTTCGGTCTCTGGGCAGCGCGCCACTGACTGAGTCGGTGCAAGTCCGAAGCGTATGCTTCGTGACACTGGACTTTCCAGGTCCGATCGTCAGCGGCGGTATCGGCAGCACAATACTGGGGTTTTGCGACACGCTGGTCCGCGAAGGGCACAAAGTGACGGTCTTGTTCGTTGGCGACGTTGTTACCCGAAATAGCGCGGACTACTGGACGACGCACTATGCGCAAACCGGAATTCGACTTATCCACCTCCCGGGTCGCCCGCACGCACCACGGCAGCACTTGAGCGACCGTCCGTTAGCCTCCTACAACATTCACAAATGGTTGTCGGAGAAACATTTCGATATTGTCTATTTTCATGAGTACATGGGCATCGCGTATTACAGCCTTACTGCAAAGGCCGCGGGCCTGAATTTTTCCAGGACCCTGTTGTGTATCGGCATACATGGGCCAGCCAGGCACGCTCTGGAAGCAAACGGCATGTTAGTCAACAATCCCGGCCTGATCGAGATTGAGGCTATGGAAAAAGAATGCATCGCGCTGGCGGATCTGGTTATCAGTCCGAGTCAGTACATGCTGAATTGGATAGCTGCCCGCAAATGGCCCATTCATGATCGGTGCTACGTACAGCCAAACCCTCTGTCCATTGCGGTGCCTCCAAGAAACGTCGGGGAGGGGACGCCGCCGACGGAAATCGTATTTTTCGGTCGCCTGGAATTGGGAAAAGGTGTCGATATCTTCTGCGACGCATTGGATGTTCTCGGGCATAAGCTCCCGAAAGAGACCGGCGTCACGTTTCTTGGGAAGAATATGTGGATTGAAGGTATGCGCGCGTCGGACTACATCATGCGGCGTGCACGTAACTGGAATGTGTCCTGCGCGGTGATTGAAGATCTGTATTCGACCGATGCACTGACCTATCTCGCCACGCCGGGTCGACTGGCGGTCATGCCGTCACGAAGCGAGAATTCCCCTTGCGCTGTTCAGGAATGTCTGCAGCTTCGCATTCCGTTTATTGCCAGTCGTGTCGGCGGCATTCCCGAACTCGTCGCAAGCGATGATCACGACCAGGTACTGATCGAACCCGATCCCGAGCGCCTCGCGGATGCATTAGCCCGAGCTAGCATCGGGGCGTCGACGGCGGCGAGACCGGCCATCGACCTGCAAGAGAATGCCGGGATATGGAGTCGGTGGTTTAGCGGCGTGGATAAATCTCCTACGCGAACAAGGCCGGACGCGACATCGTCACCAGACTACTGCATCTTGCTATCCGACCCCGACAACGACACCAACGCTACCGAGCATCAATTACTGCAAACGCATCCGGCGGTCGTTGATCTGTATTACCTGCCGGGGAAACCTGCATCAAGTCCAAGTATCACGGAGTTGGTCGGCCATACGAAAGCTCAGTTCATTATTCTCGCGCATCGCGATTGCCATGTTGATCCGGCATTGTTTACCCGTTTTGAAACCGCAATTCGTTCTACCGGTGCCGACGTGATCACCTGTGTTCAGAAATGTGGGACTGACCTGCCCTCAAGTTCCTGGATAATTCCCGTGCACGACGCGGGCGTAATGGGACTGACGAGTCCATTCCTTGGATCGCATTTTCTTGCGATACGTAAAGAGGTACTCGATGCCGTCGACGGTTTGACAGACCTTGAGCCTCCCGACCTTTGGGAAATCTCCTGCCGCGCGTACCTCAACGGATATCGTCTACTGTCAGTCCCGGAGGCGCTGGTCGAGTTGCGCGGAGAAACGGTCGCAACGAACGATGATCCCAGGAGATTCTGGCGACGCATGGATGTGTACCAAGAGCATATGCCACCTGGACTCTCGGCCCTTGCTTATTTCTCTCAACTTTGGCTGGACTCCGAGAAAAAGAGCGGCAGATCGAAATATAGTGCCCCGGGCGCACATAGGCGGAACCCACCGACCCACGGCCCCATTCCGCCCACGGTATACCGCCGTTCGAACGGCAAGCTGACGGAGGAAATACTACCTGCGCTCGTTTCCGTCACGCAGATGTCTTCAGCTACCGGTTATGTCAGCGGCGACCGCCTGGTATGCCTTGTGTCTTCCCACTCGCCAGGCTACTGCGCATTTGGTGTGGGTTTAGCCGTCAAGCGTGTTTACGTGTTGAAGGCCGATTTCGAGATCGAATACTTTTGCACCGCAACTGGTCGACAACTGATCGTGACCGTCGATATCTACGACGAGCAATGCAATGAAATACTTGCCGCCAGGAACGTGTTTTCGGATCACAACGGCGCCGTCAAGAAAACCCTATCCCTTACCATTGAGGCCCGACCCGGCACGCACCCGGAGTTCCGGGTATTCTGGCACGGAAACTGCGATACCATTCTGTCGGCGATCAACGTAGCCGAGATCGGACAGCTGGCCGGGGCTCCCAACTCGGTGACGCGGCGCTGACGGTCCAACACCCGACATGTGAAACGTACGATTTTATGTCGTGTCCCTTCGGAGTTGACGGTTCATGAGCCGAATCGTTTGATCAATTAAACATGGTATATCGCGTCGGCTGCACGGTTTTATATTACGGGTGGCTGAGGCCGGCGGTGTCCCCATGTGGAACACACGGTAGATACACTTTTCCCCCAGCCGTTTGTCATCAATCAACGAAGCCGACACGGTAATATCTGCGCTTCCAATTAAATCCATCTCTCGTTCGGAAAGTGCGCGTGCGTTACCGTCCGGAGAATTGTCTTGCAGGTCGCCGCCGTGGTGCATTCTCGCTCCAATGGAGTGCTCGCAATCGTATACCAGCCGGGGCCGCCAACTTCTTACTGCGAGTGCTTCGAGCAACTCCCGAAAGATACCGGCTCGGCTTGCCCATATGACGTCGAAAAGTTCCAGGTGTGTGGCAAGAAAGTTTCTCAGCGATATCTCACGATGTGACGAGACAACGCTGATACCCAGTCGTTCGAGCGCAACCACGTCGCGGTTATCGTTTGGGCCTGTACCTGACAGGGGAAAGAAGATAACGTCAAATCCATTCGATGCCAGGCTTCCAAGTATTGCGGCGCTTCGATCACACAGGTATCCATCGCTTGGACGAGGAACCCTGTCATCGAGATACAATAATCTTAGATTAACCCGTGTGTCCGTATGCGATACAGGTTCGGTGTCTCGGCGGAACTCCATTGCGCCGATTCGCTGGAGTTGTTCCATGGTTCTTCGAAGAACCAAGTGGGCGTGGCGATCCGTAGAATCCAGGTTCTCTGATAAATTCAGTTCCAGTTGCCGGATCGAACTGCGACCGTGGCACTGGCGCCAAAGAAACGAAATGCATTCCGTATCGCTGAAATGGATTGTGCCCCTGGGTCCATGTACGACCCCGGTTCCATATCCGATTTCAAACCAGGAACGAGGCGCGATCTTGGGTCGTTTATGCAATCGTGATTCAGGCGAAATCAAGGCTTTCGCGCCAGAGCCGATCACACTGTCACTGGAAGCGGGTATCGTACCTTCGAGAAATCGTATGTTCAGTTCCGGATCGCCAACGTCAATCTTTCCATCGTTTCGTTCGAGGTGGCGCAGGAATCGTGATTTTTCGATCCAATGGTCCGATCCTCTGCACTTGATTGATTCGATCATGAATCGGCTTTTTTCGAGGACCAGAGAATCCCACCGAAAATGATGGACAGGAACGTATATCCGGTCCTGCGGGCAGCACGTGCCGGAGAGCGCCTCGTGGTTTCCTTCGCCGAGACTCACGTTGTTTCGACAAATGACGACTTTCCTGGCCCAGCCGCCGCAGAGGTTTCGCGTGAGATTGCTGCCGAGCGGGAACTGGGCCGAAAGTGGCCGTTCATCCAGGTCGGGCAATGTACCGTCGCAAGCCAGCCTGTCCACGAGTTCACCCATGACGAAGTCGTATCCTCCCGATTCGCAATAATGCACGATCCGGTGCAGGCTGGCCGGATACTCGTGAAACTCGTCGACGTCCGCAACGACGAGCCAATCGCCAGGCTCGCAGAACCGGTCGACGAGCCTTTCCCGGCGTTGTCTGGTGCCGAGATAACGGCCGGGCTCGGTGTAAACGATCTCGGCACCGTGCTTTTCAGCCGCCTTTTCTACGTCCTTCAGGAGTAAATCGGTGTTTCCACTGCCGGTTTGAATATCGAGAAGGATACGTGTAACACCAAGCGCCTTGTAGTGTTGCAAGTGCCACTCTGCCAGCCTGATATCGTAGCCCATCGCGACCACCAGTACGATGTCGCTCGAAGCGTCGCTTTTACCGGCCATCACTCGTTTGCGAGCTTACGCAAACAGTTGGCGAACGCGGATAGTCGAAGACCCCCGCCTATGCAAATCCTGGGCAATTCGAGAGGATCCGACTCCGGCCCGATAGCTCGCTCTATCGTCGTTACGGCCGTGGTGATGCCGTAATGCGCCAGAATCTCCTTGGTTTGTGGTGTGAAATCCTCCCTGTTACCGTTGGGGTAGGCAAACGTCTTGCATTGTTTGTCCGTTAGTTCGGAGACCATAGTAATGGAACGCCGTATCTCTTCTGTCTGTTCCTCGAAGGAAAGGTGACTCAAAATAGCATGGGTGTGTGTATGGGCGCCGATCTGAACCAGCGGGGACCCGGCAAGCGACCTCAGGTCATTCGCCGTGAGAAGTTCGAATTCAGTCGACATACAATCGTCATAACGACTTTCGGGCAGCAGATCGCTGACGAGACGGTCGACGCGGCGCTCAAGCTCGGCCGGCGGAAAGTACTTCAACTGCCGCTGCAGACGGGAAGAGACCCTGGACTTTTGCTCCGGGTCGGACAGAGCCAATGTTTCACCACCCCAATGGATGAGCGTTCGTGTGGATAACGTGACGGCATGGTGAAGACGGCAATACCACAAGGGTTGACGGGTTGCGATGTTTCCCGTAACCACGAATACCGTGGATGGAAAGCCATGCTCCTTCAATATCGGGAAGGCGACAGTCTTGTAGTTGGCAAACCCGTCGTCAAACGTTATCGCCACCAGCGGCTTCTCCGAGTGATCGGTGTTGATCAGTTGAGCGGCACGTTCGAGAGGGCAGACAATGAAGTTCTCCGCAAGATATTCCATCTGCCGGCGAAACTGTCGTTCGGCGATAAAACACCAGTCCTCGACTGACAATCGAGTGTCGGTGATGCCATGATAGGCAAGAACGGGAATTCCCCTCGTCATGCTGAATGCGACTCCATTGCGCCTACAAGGTGTCGCTGGTAATCGCCAATGATTCGTTCCCAGCGATGATGTTGCTCAACATAACGGCGTCCGTTCACGGCAAGATGCTTTCGCAATCGTTCGTCGGCAAGCAACCGAAGTACCTGCCGGGCCATACTGTTTGCATCATTGGCGATAAGCACCTCCTCCTCGTGCCGAACGGGAAGGCCGCCCAGGTTGTCTGCGAACGTTACCACCGGAATTCCCAACGCTAATGAATGAAGCAACTTGGTCGAAACACCTCCGCCCATTCTAATCGGAATTACGGATATTCCGGCGCTGCACATATAAGGACGGGTGTCAGGTACAGTTCCAGTAACGACGATGCCGGCCTCGCGACTCAGTGCCAGGACTTGTTCAGTAGGTCGAACGCCAACAATATAGAACTTGAAGTACGGTCGTTCGCCTCGAATGCGCGGTAGCACTCGACGCGAGAACCACACCGCGGCCTCTACATTGGGTTGATAGTTCATGGTCCCGGTAAAACATGCCGCGGTTGGGGAGGTTTGGGAATATGACAACGAATGATAATCCAGATCGACTCCGACGTTGCACTTTATCACCTTAACGGGCCGCCTTGATTTGATCGACGAGAAAAATCGTTTGTCATCTTCGGTAAGCGAAACGCATACATCTAAGTTATTCAGGTATTCCTTGTACAACTTTCGATATTTTCCTATCGACAGGGCGGCGCGAATCGCTTTGGTAATGGATCCTGATCGCCGGATAACCTTTTGTAGCTTTCGAACCTCGTTCGAGTGAAAGTGCATCACCCGTATTGCGTCGAAACTTTCAAGCAAGTAGGGTGGCGACAGGTTGGAATCGTCCGCCTCCACGACGTCGTACTCGGACCCGTGTTTGCGCAACCAACTGGAGATATGCTCGTCTCGTCGGTCATCCAGGCCATGCATGGGATCCCGAATATCAAAGAGGTGGCCGGCATGCCGTCCGGCATTCATAGCCATGCGTCGCAAAACACCGAATCGTCGCGTTCGCGATGAGGTATAGAGAGTGCCAAGCGCTTTTTGAAAAGGGGCGGCGTGTTCGGCTTCGGAGCAGATGAGCGTGCGATCGAATCCGCTTGCCAGGACCGCAAACACGGGATTTGCGTACACGATCTGATGGTGGCGGCGAAAATACTCAAGTGCGCTCAGGGAAAGCCTGGAGACCCAATCCCGGTTAAGCACTACGAAAGTATACAAATCTGGCCGCTTGAGATCGGTGTCATGGTATCCAACGACGCCGCACCGCGTCTCACGAAATTCCATCGGGGCCAGGATTGAACAATCCTCGTCCGCATTTCGATTAAGAAATTCGAGCGTTTGGACCCATGATACATCGTCGTACCTGAATCCACGGTAGAGTTCGCCCGCGAAATGGAGTGTCGCTATCCTGCCGAGGTGTTCAAGCACATGATCCGGCAAAGACGACCTGCGCTGGGACAACAACATGTGCACGTCACTGGCGCGGGCGAGATTCGCGACGCGATGATAGATATATAGTCGCGTCCCATCATAGGCTGGATACGGTGCATTCAGGCAAACTACAAGAATCTTCAACTTGGGGGCCGGCCCGATCGACCCGGGGAGAGAGCTTGGAAACACGGCAGCGCCGAACGTCCTGGCGGATTCTTTCACGGTTCTGCCTACGGATTACGACGTTGATTCCCGGCGTGTCCCACGGCAGGTCCATGACACAACCATTCGCCGCGATTATCGCCTTGCCACAATACGCTTGCCGAGAGGGTATCCATATCGAGCTTGCTGAACAAGCACTTGTGGCCTCTTCGAGTCAATCCAGGGCGAATATCGGTAAGGTTGGGACTAATATCGACTAGTGTCTTAGGCCCCGATTCGGTTTTTTTGTCAAAAAGAAACACCGCGTTCTGAAGAAGAAAACGGTCTGACAGATCGTTCCTGGGCACTGGACCGAACAAGAACTCAAGCACAACCTGTAGCGCAAGCTGGTCTTGGCGTGGGCCGCCAGTCGCCGCAAACGCGAGGACTGGCTCGCCGTCCTGAAGAACCATAGTGGGGGATGGAGTCATGAGTGGTCGCTTATGTAAATCCAATCGGTTAGGATGATTCGGGAGAAGCGTAAAGCTTAACATCCGGGTTCCGTGGATAACGCCGGTAACACCTCCCGAACCTGCGGTGCTTCCGCATCCGCTCGGGCTCATGACAACGGTATTTCCCCATCGGTCCCTGGTAATACAGGTTGTCGTACCTCCAGATTCTGCCGAAGGAAGTATTTCGTCATCGATCATGGATACGAGATTGATGGGGTCGCCCGCGCGAGCGTGGAGAGATTGATATTCGGTGATCATCCTGGATCGAATGTCCACGTATTGAGTGGACAGCAGTTCATCGAGGGGAATAAGAGAGAAACGCGGGTCACCGAAATACCGGTTCAAGTCCGCACTCGCCAGCGTGGTCGCTTCAATGACGAAATGAAAGTACCGTTCGGGAAATCGTCGCATATCGGAAATACCAATGCGTGACAACATCTGTAGAGCCTGTAATACCCAGGGACCCTGAGTCCAGGGCCCGCACTTGAAAATACTCGCTCCAGCGATTGTCGTACTCACGGCAGGTTCAATGATAGTTCGCTGTGTTGCCAGGTCGAACTCGGCCAGCCTTCCGCCCTCCGATCGATACCAGTCGCAAAGCTGTTCTGCGATCCGGCCCCGGTGGAAACACTCTCGTACTGCCTCGAGTTTTTTCTCCCGGCTAGCGCAACATTGTCGCTCGGACAGTATGAGCTCCCGTAAGGTTTTCGCCAGGTCCACGGACCAGGGCGCTTCTTCATAATTGTCGGTCTCGCCATGCTCCGCGGCCGGCTTTCCGCTCCGGGCGTGGATTGTCTTTCGCCGAGACGAATCCCAGTAGATAGACGGCCGCCCTCCCTCCGCGAGTTTCAGCGCCGCCTGCGCAACGCATTCAAAGCTACGTGTGCCAAATTCGATGAGCAAAGTCGAGCAAAAG
The DNA here is from genome assembly GCA_963731035.1 of uncultured Gammaproteobacteria bacterium. Classification (GTDB taxonomy): domain Bacteria; phylum Pseudomonadota; class Gammaproteobacteria; order Arenicellales; family JAANXG01; genus JAANXG01. Next base: position 389,454 of record CAVSUY010000022.1, read on the forward strand.
TGGACAATGGCCGGGGTCGCTGCGCTCAGTATGCCGGTACCGAAATACCTTTCGTCGTAATACCGGTCTATCGCCATCGGGTCGCCCGGCGCCATGCCAACGCCGGAAATAGCATTTACGTTGCGTCCCGTGCAATGGTAAGAGAGTGCGGCAATCTCGCCACCAAGGCAGACGTAACCCGGTTCGGTCACGCATTGAGTTATCAAGGCGGCGCACGCGGCGTCGAACGCGTTACCACCCTGGTCCAGAACCTCCGCTCCGGCGTCACTGGCTTGTTGATTAGTTGATACAACAACTCCTTGTTTGTCGTACGATGCGATAGCTGTATCCATTGTTCTCAAGTGCATGCTGCCGATGCCGGCGTCGAAACGGCCGTCATTTACGATCGATTTATTGTCTCGCTATACTTGCCACGTGTTGTTTGTCATCTTGTAGAACCAAACTGAATGGCTACATATAGTAATGAATGCTCCCACTTCGTGCTGTTGTCTCATCCTCGCACGGGCTCCAATTTCGTTCACAGTGCGTTGCGGAGTTCTTCGAAAGTACAGATGTATCATGAATTGTTTGCCGACCATGTGAGAGTAATCGGTGAAGATTTTGATCGAATACTCCGACGATACCTGGCACCGCCGGCACCGAGGCATCGACACCGTTGGCTTTAAACTCTTTTACAGGCACCTGACCGATCATGAGTGGAACCGCATTCACGCATTAGCCAGGCTGCGGTATATCAGGCTGATCCGGCGAAACCCGCTCAGAAGCATCGTATCACTTGCAATCGCCATTAAAACGGATCAATGGACCCTGACACCTTGGGATGCGGAGCCGAAGGATAAAAGGGTAGCCCTGGACACCGCCAATCTCGTTAAAGGCCTCGATTCCTTCTCGGCCTGGGAACGGTGGTTCGAATTGGAATTTCACGACCGAGAGATCTTGACCATTTGCTACGAAGATGTCGTACTCGATCCGCGCCGGGAGTTTCTTCGCATTGAAAACTTCCTCGGCGTCGACGATATCGACCCGAACCAAATCGCACTCAGACGCCAGAATCCCGAACCGCTATCCGACCTGGTCTCCAATTTCGACGAGGTACGGGCCGTATTGGCCGATTCGAAATATGAAAAATTCTTGTTTGAATGACACGAAGATCGAAGTTTCATGATCGCGGGGACGAGTCTAGTTTGGACTCCTCGATCAGTAAAGGGTATCGAATGAAAGGTGTCGTCAGTGTGGGACGATCCGGTATCGCCACGAACAGCGCGCCATTGAATCGATGGGATATGGGGCGCGGGCACAAGGATTAGACCGGAGTCACAAAGCCGAACTGCTCCGCTCCGATCGCTTGATATCCCGCCCGCAACCCGTCGGAGTTATGCTCGATTCGGTGCAATGTTTACGGGCTATTCGGTCGCCGTTTCAGGCTATCATGGCAAATTGCGGTGCTTCGTGTTCCCGGAACTGCATTTATCGCAGGCTGATCAAATTCAAAAATTCGGGATTCGCCGGGGTCGACGAAATGTTGATGCGCCTGTCTCTCAAAGTACTACTGCTACTGTGGCTTACAGGCCTGCCCACGGTGACCTCGGTACCGATAATGCGGCGGTGCTGCGGCAGGCTATGACCACGGTCTGTGACGAACCGTCGGCAAGCTTGGAACAGATAGCCGCCGGGATCGCGGGAAGCACCGCTATCGCTGAAGAGCCGATCGAAGTACGGGGTACCGCTATCGGAGCGATACGGTAAGTGATCGAATGCCCGACCAGGTCGCTCATGGCGGATTCGTCCGGGTCGTCGAGCTGCAGGTAGCTGTTCTCGATATCCCGTACCAGCAGGCCTTCGCGTTCCAGGTATGCGCCGACGCGTTGGCTGATCGTTTGGATTCGTTCGTCCTCATTTGCGCATCACTATATTCAGTGTGCACTGACCTGTTCCGCTGCCCGTGAACCCACATCAGTCCAGACCCTTAAAGGCCCGATAGGCGAGGCGGCGTTCCTCGGCTGTCCTGGACGTCGGCGCGGTCCGGGGTGGATCGGCCTTCCGCCTAGCTGGAAGCAGGCCGAGCCTGCGCAGGCGCGTGCGCACCGCGATCGTCGACTGGATTCCGTTGATGATCCGACGCATGGAGAAATCAGTCGACCCCCAGTACTTGCGTGTGAACGCCGCTTCAGGATCGGCGTGCCTGCGAATCCGGCGGAGCCACGCCTCCTGCTCGTGGTGTGGCCGGTCTCGGTACACATTGCGGCGGCGTGATGCAGGGAACTTGATGCTGGTGAGCCGGCTCACCCACTGAGGTGGTCCACCCACCAGGGACATCCGTCGGCACAGGTCGCCCTCCGGATCCATCTTGCCCGTCTCCCACGGTGGGAGCCATCCGCCAACCTCGAGACCGAGCGCGCGTACGTGAGCGAGTGACGTCGGCGGGATCCAGACGCCGGGTACGTAGCGCCAACGGTGGCCCGGTCGGCCGGTCGGCTTCTCGCCGGGTTTCACGAGTAGTGTCGTCGCATGGGCGACGGGCGCTCCGCGGTCGAGCGCGCCCACAAGTATCTCGAGGTGGCGCGGAAGCCACAGGTCATCGTGCCCGAGATACGCGATGACGTCGCCGCTCGCGCACGCAGTGCCCCAGTTGTTCGCCGCATACTGGTGCCCGTGGTTCGTCTGGAGGTTGTACCATCGGACCCGCGGGTCGGCGATGTGGCCGACTACGTCGGCCGACTCGTCCGTGCAGCCATCGCCCACGACGAGTAGTTCGAAATCGCGGAAGGTCTGCTCCAAGACGCTGGCAATCGAATACGGGAGCACCGTCGCCCAGTTGTAGGTCGCCATTACGACGGTCACGCGCGGCAAGGCTGCTCTTCAATCCGAACGTCGCCCGGACTCACCACCACCGGAAGGGCACTATGGCCTCGGCTATCTCGGATTCGTACGGGAGGTCGAGTGCGTCGGGGCCGTCATGGTCGTACAAGGACGACGGCATGTTGATGATCAGGGCCTCGGCCACACCGAAATTCTTCCATCCGTGGAAGAGGTTTGGAGGAATCACGAGCAGCCCTGGGTTTCGTTCGCTCACCCGGAACTCGTTGACGCAGCCGTAGGTCGGCGACCCCTCTCGAGCGTCGTAGACAACGATCGACACGAGACCTTTGGCGACGAAGAGCCGGTCCGTGGAGGCCTGGTGCAGACCCCACGCCCGGATCCGCGTCGGGAGGGTCGTCGTGATGTGCACCTGAACGATGGGCTGGTCAATCTCGGGCCACGCAGTCCGCGCCACTTCCGCCACGGTTCCATCCTCGTGGGGAACCGGCCGGGTCGGCCGGAAGCGCACCCCGTCGATCGGGTCCTGACGGAGCCTGCCAGTCGCATCCACCAGCGACTCCTTCGGGACGAGTGCCTCGAAGCCGGTGATATTCACCTGATCACCGCTCACCTGGTATCTGCCCAATTGATCACCAATACAGATCTACCTTCAGTGATTGTCGCAGGGGTGCGCTTTTCGTGCCATCGGAAGCCTCGGATACGAATGCTAACCCATGTGCCTCGTGGTTGGAAGGCGCGGAGAAGGTTTCGGCGGTTGAGTGCATTGCTGAGGAGATGGATCTCAAGTTCATGGCCGACCGGACAAGGTGATAGTGTGGAATCCGCGCACTTCGGCTACCCGCCACAGGGCGTCGGCAAGGTCCTCCCCGGGGAAGATATCATCCTCGATGCAATACGCAATGGCGGTCAATGCGAGCCTGGCATTCAAAAGCATCCCCCTCAACTTATCCAGAGTCGGAATGAATTCGGACTTGATGCTCGACACTCACGCAGCAATGAGGCGGGAGAGCCCTTCGCCCAGCTACGTTTCACGCTCAGGATTCTCAAAGCGCAACGGGGGCAGTACCCTTTACTCCTACTCAGCTTCGACCAGTAAGGGTAGTGACCCCTTTACTCCGCAATCGGTCTGCGCACGCGGTTGGTTCAGGAGCTCAATTTACACACACCGTCATCGATGCGGGCGAAGTTGCCGGCACCGTTGCCGTTCGCGCTCGGGAACGGATCCGTGCCCTGCACGTCGAACGAGACAATTCAGCCGGAAGGATTCGTTGCGCGACATTATGAACTGCCAGCAACAAAAGGGGAAACCCAGTAGCCGGCTGCCTAGTTCCGGCTTGAACACCCGCTTGAGGCGCTGGGCCCAGGTTATTTCCATGGATGGCATGTATGCCGGCTTTGCAGGAGCAAAAAGCCGGCCATCGCGGCGCGGCGCCGGGCCGGGGTCCTGGTCTCGATGGACTTTCGCTTGCTCCGACCTGCGGGGGTAACGTGGTGCCGCAGCGCGCTGTTGCACCCAAACGGAGGGCATGAAGGTGCGAACACTCCGTGGAAACGGGTCAGATTCACGCGCGGTTTTGACACCAAGGCAACCAGTCGCGCGACCAAGTCGAGCGGTTCGAGAATGATATGGGTGGTGCCGTCACGTATGGGGTTTGAGCGTATACGGAACGTTGCCCTGCGGGGTCAGGACCAAGCAATCGGTGGCCACGGCCGGGCGGGCGATGGTCGCTCCCGGCTTCCTGCCTCTCGCGACACCTGTACTTCCGAGTACATCGTACCGGCGTAGGCGCTCGAGCTTGCGGCGCCGGTGGGCCTTGGCGGCGACGCCGGCGTGCAGGGAGAACCCAGCGGTCTTAGCCAGGTTGGGGTTGTCGTTGTCCTGTTCCCGGGCTGAAACGGTTTGCAACGTGAACGCCTTGCGCCCGGCCTGGGGGCCGACGACAATACGGTAAGTGATCAAATGCCCGAGCAGTTCGCTCATGGCGGATCCGTCCGGGGCGTCGAACTGCAGGTGGCTGTTCTCGATATCCCGTACCAGCAGGCCTTCGCGTTCCAGGTATGCGCCGACGCGTTGGCTGATCGTTTGGATCAGTGCTTCCAGCGCCTGGGGGCGCGGCGCCGGGAGACGGCGAAACAAGGGTTGTTCGCGGTTGATGAGATACAACCCATCCAGAAGCAGCATGTGAAAGTGTACGTTTGCATCGGGTTGATTTTGGCCCGCTATCTTCCGTGATGCCCGTTCGATGATTTATTCGGATCAAAAGAAATTTATATTTTTTGCGGCTGGAAAGACTGGTACGACCTCTATGGAGGAGGCGTTGGCGGAGTATTCAGATGAGATTCCGTTTGAGTATGACAAGAAGAGATTTGACAGGCATATTCCTCCGGAATACGCCAAGGCGAATTTGCCGAAAGACATATGGGATTCATATTTCAAGTTCGCTTTCGTGCGAAATCCATGGGATTGGGTGATATCGTTTTACTTTTTTATGTGGCCCAATGTGTATCGACCGTATAAGCAAAAAATACGGACGTGGCCCTACTATCTTCTTCAAATCGGAAAACGAAACTGGGGAACGTTCGACGAGCGATGCTTTTGGTTAATCTGGGAGCACATGAAAAAGTTCAGGCGCGGAATTGATTCCGATAATAGATATCAGCACAGGTTTCTGTCTGATTCAAATGGTCGGTTATTGGTTGATTACGTGGGCCGTTACGAGCGACTTCAGGATGATTTTGAATTGATCTGTGACAGAATTGGCGCGCCAGGGAGGAGGCTGCCGATGCGCAACAAAAGCAAATATAGGGGCAAGCGGTACGTCGACTACTACACGCCGGAAACTATAGCGCTTGTACGCCAGCATTATGCGCGGGATATAAGAGAGTTCGGGTATACATTCGATGTATAGGGTCGCAGCCGTAGCGGTTGAAGCCGCTCCTCCAGTTAGTTGGGGCACCGCAATGTAAGTGCCGTTCGGATCAGCACTCTTTAACACGATTTAGTCGCGATTTATGCGTGCCTCCGCTTATTTGCAAACCTCCTTTCCAGCTGCCTTCTTGACGCTGTCCTCGAAATTTCCTGATTCCCGTAGTGGCCGGCATGCTCCTCCCCGCTTACCGGAAGAGCTCCCTGGCAATGCGGACCGCCAGACTGTCGGGTAGTTCCACGTCCTGCCACGAGAGCCGACATCCTGCCGGCACCGAGTGGACGAGAACGGCGTCGTGAACGACGCCTATTGGCAGGTGCCCCGGGCACTCGGAGGCGATCACCGCCTCGCCGCGCAGGTCGAATCCCCCCATGCCCCGCCTGATCCGGTGCCCGGCGGGTAGATTCCGCTTGGCAACCGTCGCGACGCTGATCCTGGGCGCTGCGGAATTATCCAGCAGCGGCCGCTCGCCGCGCAGGACCCCGCGGATGGTCTTGCCGATCTCCAAGGCGCACAGATGGAACGGTCGCTCGAGGACATACGCGGGGCCGGGGCCAAGTTTATAAGCGCGCAGAGCCTCCCGCTCGGCGTCGTCGTGGTTCGCGGCGATGAAGACCCCCGGCGGCAGGCTGGAATGAAGGATGTAGTCCGAGATGGGCGAGCCGAGCGCCAGGGCCCGGCGCGCGAGCTCGGCCTGGGCAGACCCCTTGTCCTCCGCCGCGAGACCGAGCATGCCGGGGCGCGCAATCGTGGCGCCGAGCCCGTTCGCCACCAGCGCCTGCTCGCATTGCAGCTTGGTACCGTCGGTGAACGACGTCACCTGCTCGAGCGTGAACCCGTGACGTTGCGCCCAATGGCGCATCGAATTCAGCGACGGATCCAGATCCAGGAAACCCTTCATGTTGCCGTACACCAGCGGGCGGAAGCCCATCGCCTCGGCATCCTGCGCCAAGGCCGCCAACGACCCCGGCTGATCCCCCTCTGACTCGGTGAGATAGCCCTTACCGACGAAGTACGAGCCGCAGGTGACGTGAAACTCGCTGTTCATCGTCGCCACGGGCAGCCCCCGCTGGAAAGTCGCGGCGACGACGTCGGCGGCATGGCGAGGATCTCCGCTGCACTCGACGACGAGTTCGGATTGGTCGAGAAAGCCGTCCAGCGAATTGGTCAGCCTCTCGGCAACGGGGAAGTCCGTAACGCTTTGGAGGCTTCTTCGAGTCAGCACGGCAGCCACGCCGAGGTCCGCCGTCCGCAGCAGCGAGCGGATGAGTTGCCGCGCGACGAACCCGGTGCCGACGATACCCACCGCCGCACACCGGCTGCCTGTTCCGGCCGGCGGTACGGGGCGATCCGACACGTGATCACAAGGCATGGCGCTGCTCACGGCGATGCTTTCGTGGTTTCCGGGCCTCATGCATTGGGAGAGAGCCAGCGTGCCCGCTTCCCGCTCGCAAGCAAATTGTTCCGCGCAATACTGAAACGCCCGGCCGCCTTGACAATCGACTGCTGCAAGCGATCGGTCAGATCATCCGCGCGCCCACGCGAGATAAAACCCTTTTTGTACGCCACCTTGGTGTCGTGAAGCATGTAGTGGAGCTGCGTGATCTTGTTCGCCAGATGACTTTCGGTCTGCTCGGAGTCGTCCTGGCGCGCGTTCATAAACAGGCTCGTATAGTTGCCGCCGTGGACCCGATAGCGCAAAAGCGGCTCCGGCAGGTAGTGAATGCCCTTAAGGAGGGCGGCCCGATAGGGAAGGATCCAGTCGTGCACGAAGGCTGATCGGGTCGGTTCCAGCGGTCCGAAGCGCGTGAATACGGCCGGCTCAAATCCGAGTACGGCACCAAGCATCGCCTTGTTCCACCCCCCGCTCGCCAGCGCCTCGGCCGAGAGATTGTAGCTATTGGTTTCTCTGCCGTATAGCCCTAGCTGCTTATCGTTCTCATCGATCACGATGGCATTGCTGGTGACCATGGAGCAATCGTGGGCACACCAGGCATCGACGAGGCGCTCGACTCGATGCGGCGACGAGATGTCGTCGCCGTGTGCCATGACGATGAAAGCTCCCCGCGCCAGGCTGACCATCTGGTCGCAGTTGCCTATGCCGAGCCGGGTATCGTTCCGATGGAGCACGACATCGACCGAAACAGGGTGGCCCTTGGCGAGATCGACGGCGAGCTCGAACGTTCCGTCGGTCGATGCGTCATCGCAAACCACAACTTGGAGTGGCCGGTAGGTCTGCGCTAAGGCGCCATCGAGCACCGATGTTATGAAGTCCCGCTGTTGGCAACAGATGATACCGAAAGTCACCAAGCCGTTCTCGCGCCGCAATCGGTTAGACGCCGACACGGATTTGCGCCACCGCCTGTATCTCGCTATCAGTGAAGTCATTGGGTAACCCCCCGAAAAGTAGCGTTGCCCAGAAGTAGAAGTTTCTCGAAATGTACCGTGAAGAGGTTCTACATAAAACGATCGCGTTTCACCGACAGCCAGATTCTGGCGATTCTCAAGCAGGCCGAGGCCGGCACACCGGTTCCGCAGCTGTGTCGAGAGCACGGCGTGAGCAGCGCTACCTTCTACAAATGGCGGGCCAGGTGGGGGCATGGACGCTTCGCTAATGGCCCGGCTCAAGGAGCTAGAGGAGGAGAACCGGCGGCTGAAGAAGGATGCACGCCGGGGCACGGCTAAAGGTCGAGATCATCCAGGACGCGAGGGCAAAAAAGTGGTGAGGCCATCTACCCGATGGGAGATGGCCAAAGCGGCGGTTGAGCGGCCGGAGGTCAGTATCCGCCTGGCCTGCGATGCGTTTCGGGTCAGCCAGACCTGCCGCCGCTATCAGCCCAAGTGGTCGGATGAGAATGCCGAGATCGCCGACTGGCTGGTGCGGCTGACGCACAACCAGCGCAACTGGGGCTTTGGTCTGTTCTTTCTGTTCCTGTGCAACGTCAAAGGCTTTGGTTGGGGCCACAAGCATGTCTACTGCATTTACCGGGAGTTGGAGTTGAACCTGCGTATCAAGCCCAAGCGCCGGCTCGTCCGGGAGAAGCCCGAAAGCCTGGCTATGCCCGAGGCCATGGACCAGATCTGGTCCATGGACTTCATGCATGATTGACCGGGGGACGGGCGGGCGATCCGGCTGTTCAACGTGATCGATGACTTCAATCGCGAAGGACTGGGCATCGAGATCGATTTCTCACTACCGGCCGAGCAGGTCATCCGGTCACCGGAGCAGATCATAGAATGGCGTGGCCAACCCGAGGCCCTACGCTGCGACAATGGTCAGGAGTACAGCAGTGCCGCGCTCTAGTCGTGGGCTGACGGGGATAAGAAGGATGACCCACCAACCCGACGTTCGAAAGGTGCTGAGAGAAGGGGTTTGTTGGAGACGAAGTAGCCTTGATTCGGGATCGCGATGGTGCCGAATCACAGGAAGGTCGTGTTTTTCGGGGGAGAATGGCGGAATTGTTCGCCCGGCCCGGTTGAAGGACGAGCGTGAACGTGGGGCGCGAGCGGGCGCCTCTGCACTGATTGCCGGTCGCCATGACGAGATCTGATCGGAGGAAGAGGAATGAGAGCATCGCAGAACGAGTTGTTCACCCGCAGCGAGCCCGGTACCGTAGTGGTGATTCGCAATTTCGCCACCGAGCACAGCCTCACCATGATCATGGTCACCCACCAGATAGGCTTCGCCCGCGAGATCTCGGACCGGGTCTGCTTTATCCTACGAAGGGCGGATCGCCGAGGAAAGCAAGCCCGACAGGCTGTTCACGGACCCGCAGAATCCACGCACCCAGCAGTTCCTGAACGCGGTACTGCAAGCCGACTAGGTAGCACCGGCCCGGCCTAGGACAAGCCACGGATTGTAGGAGCGGCTTCAGCCGCGATGGCCATGGGAGAGGAATCGCGACTCAGGTCGCTCCCACAATCCATCGCCACGCGCCACGAAAACGCGCCGGATAAAGTCGGTTGCACGACGAACTGGGTGTGATCGTGCTGCGGATCTACGTCAGGTCCGGCCGTGGCGACGCTAGAACTGCGGGAGACATGCGAAGAAACTGCAACCCGGTGAAGCCTCGCGTAGTTCCGTCAATTCCTCCGCTCCACCACAGGACAACAAGGTTGCGGCCTCCTGCTGGTTTGCGGCTACGACCACAGTCCGCGATTGCCCGCCGCCGCCCTGGCATCCGCGACCCATGAACAGCGCCACGGTCGTTGGTCCGGTGCCCCCGGGCCAATCAATACTGGCCGGGTCGCCGCCTATGAGAAAAGCGTAGCAATTTGGCAGCGCGCTGCAACCAACTTCGGTAGTGGCCGCATGGGCGGGCAATACGACAGATTCGACAACGGGGCGGCTCCATACAGCGGGTAAGGTAACGGCAAGACCTTTCAACAACTTACGTCGGGAGTACTGCGGCATCGGAAGTCCTCCTCGGCTCTTGTTTTGTCGGCCGGCTGCGTCCGAACGCACCCTAGCACAATCGGTCGAGCAGAGGAAGGATGCACGCCCTTTTCCGCGCGGGTCAAAAGGTAGCGCGCGCTTTGATCCAGATGGTTCGGAGAGCCGATTTGGCGCAATACCGCGCAACGGCCGGCAGGGATTAGACTATTCACAACGCCGTAGGCATTATCCTCAATGTCACCGTCCACGGCGGCACACACACCAAAGCGATAGTCTTCCGGTGCGGTGGTGTTGGGGTCGTCGTAAAAAATGTTATACGTCCCGCTCTTGTCCGGACCGCAACCGTTTTCCCGCCGCCACTGAATGAATTTTCTGACGGTTTGCATTTCTTTCGATTCCGCACCGTGGTGCACCAATAAAGCGACTTTGGTTTCAGGAAAATCCACTATATTCACGTGCATGGTTCTAATCCCTCTCAACCGGGGTAAATGGATTTTATCCAGTCATTGTGCCCCGCGGCTCTTACAATTACCTGACTGATATGGCGCAATCACAGAGGTCAAGAACGGGGTGAAAATTTGGGTCGATGCCGATGCCTGCCCGGGCGTTATCCGGGAAATCTTGTACCGCGCCGCGGCGCGCACCGGAGTGGCCGTGACTCTGGTTGCAAATCAATTCGTGCGTACTCCGCCGCTGCCGAATGTTAACAGCGTGCAAGTCAGTCAGGGCTTTGATATGGCGGACAATGAAATTGTTAAACATGCGCATGCCGGCGATTTGGTGATCACCGCTGATATTCCCTTGGCCGCGGAAGTGATAGATAAACAGGCGTTGGCTTTAAATCCACGCGGGGAACTCTATACCAAAGAAACGATTAAAGGGCGCCTTAACATGCGGGACTTTATGGATACCATGCGGGCCAGTGGCGTTCAATCCGGCGGTCCAGCCCCGTTGAATCAGGCCGACCGTAAGCGCTTTGCCGACCAATTGGACCGCCTGTTGGCGAAAAGCGCGGGGCATTGAATGCGGCCGCAAAGTAGAATGGACATCCAGGTAAACGCGCGAAAAACCAAGGCGGCAAATACGGCGGCCGAACCCAAGTCTTTACCGCCACCGCTGATGGGATGAGGTTTGGTGCCGGGTTCAGGTCATGTATATCGCATCCACAGCGGCCAAGCGGCAAGAGTCACGCCGGCCAATTCCGTTGCCATGGGGTATGTTCCGGCCAAATGGCGCTGGCAGATGGGGACTTGGTGGAGAAATTGACTCTTGACAGGGACGGGAATGGTGCGGAGTCAGCAGAGCCGGACCCGGACGATTTCAAAGTCCTTCCCCGCCCGATACAATCAGCCCGGTCACCCTTTCACCCATCTGCGGGACACGAACTATGGAGATGACCGAACGGTCCGATATCCTCGAGGCGGCGAGCCGTATTTATGCGGGCTGCCTGGCTTCGGGGAAAGTCACTACGAAGAATGAAGAAGACGCTATCCGTTATTCCCTTCACGTCGCCGTTGCCATGGCGCAGACGGTTGAGAAGCGGAACATATTCGGCGAAGGCGGAGAAGTACCCTTTCCCTGGTGATAGCCCCGGTGAGGTGTCGTCGAACTCGGACAGGCGGCTTCCAACTTGAAGGAGGCGCTGCACCATCGTGACTGTCGCCACAACGACGAGCAACGCGATGCAGCCGCAAGGACATTGAACATAAGCCCCACGCCGATCAGAGGGTTCCGGTTGTGGCGGGGATGAATCAGGCGAACTCGCGCCCTGGCGATTCAAGAACGAGCGGGCAATGGTGCTTGAATTCGAGGCATCGCCGGCTTTGCAGTAGCCCCTGCGTTACTGCATCTTCACGATGGAGCCGAGCGTAGCCTGAATCTGGGCCAGCGTCAGGTTCCGGGCACTGGGCAATCCGTTGATGGCGCAGGTGAGATCATCGACTTGCGGCTCCTGGTCGGAGTACAGCGTGATGGTGGTATAGAAAGTGTGGGGAGAGGCGGCCGAGTCCGCCGCATCAGCCACGACCTCGATCCCTCGACTTGCGAAGATGCTGTCAGGATCCAGGCTCGACGGGTTGTCGGGATCCAGTGCGGCATACGAACCCAGGCGTGTATCGCCGGTGGTGAACTTCGTGGGATGGATTTCACTGACGAGGGGTTTGTGGTCGCGGGTGGTATTGAGTCCGAAACTGCAGTAGGGCGCCCATGTAGTCAATTCATTCCAAGCCTTGGGCGCGCCGCCCTGGATGTAAGTGCGCGTGCCATCGGTCGGAAACCGCAGTGTCTGCGTCAGCTCGATTATCGAGCCGTTGGACAGGCGATATTCGGGTGTTTGATATCCGCCGGTGCTGGAGCAGCCAGGTATCCACGCAGCAACCAGACCGGCAACACCGAGCACCACCAGCTTGATCTGTCTCATTGAGATACTCGTGTCACAAAGATCGAGTGAACGACCGTGCAACGATGATCGTCTTCAACCGGTTAACGGGACCGGACTTGTCGCCCTCGCGGTACCGTCACTCTTGCCCTGCAGGGGCCCGCTGACGCGTCGACCGCATCCTTCAAACATGAAATGCAGTGTACCAGGTTCCCGCCGTTTGGGGGATCGTGATATCGGCAACGGCAGGCCCAGAAAGGAGAAATTGACACGACCAGGCGCGTCAAAGCCGTCCTGCCAACCGTTGAATAATCTGTTCCGCCTGCGCATTTATTTCTCGTACGATATCCGAGGCCGATTGGACTCGGCTGACCAAACCCACACCTTGCCCGGCCCACAGCGAAAGGGCTTCGATATCGCCTTCCAAGCGGGCTGTTGCCGTCCATGACTCATACCGACGTACTTGATAGCCAGATGGATCCGTGGCCAGTATGTCGTCCCTGCCGGGACGCTGATCACGAGGTGGTCGACCCGAATTGACCCAGGTCTGGTAGGTGCTGTTGCGCAAAGCTCGATGTGGAGCATCGGGCCAACCGTGATCGAACAAGGTTGTATAGACTGTGTCGGATATTCCCGCGTGGAGCAATCGTTCGAGATACTCGGGCGCCACCGACGCTTCCTCGCTTGCCAGGAACCGGGTGCCGATGTAGGCGCCCGCCGCGCCCACAGCCAGTGCGGCCGCCATTCCCCGCCCATCGGCTATACCCCCGGAAGCCAATACGGGAACCGACGAAACCTCCTTCGTTATATTTGCAACCAAAGGCAGAAGCGCGACGTCTCCCTTGACGTGCCCTCCCGCTCCAAAGCCCTGGGCGACGATGATATCGACGCCGCAATCGGCTGCGTGGCGAGCTTCCTCGACGCTGGCGAGCTGAAGCATTAGGAGGCAACCGGCGGCGTGGACACGATCCACATAAGGCGCCGGGTCGCCCCAGAAAAGATTGACAACAGGGACTTTCTCGCCCAGAGCCACCTCCAGCGCTTCCTCGAATTGTCCTTCGTACGGCAATAAACAATGGGCACTGAACGGCCCCGTGGTGAGTTCGCGGGTCTGTCGAACGACCTGGAGAGCGGCATCGCCATCGAGGCCTGTCAAAGTGACAGTCCCCAGACCTCCAGCGTTCGACACAGCCGCTGCCAATTCGGGTACCGCTGCCCCTCCGATAGCCGCTTGGACAATGGGTACGTCTATTCCCAACAGATCACAGAACTCGGTTCTCATCTCTTTCCTCACCGGGCACGTATGCCTTTGGTTCAATACCCCCGCTCTCCGTAAGTCACAATGAGGGATGTACGGACACTGGGATACGATTCGCGCTTTCGTCCCTGACCGCAACCGCACAGGCCGCCGCCAGCAAAGGTGTGCAGTCTTCTCACGAATTCCTCGAAGACTTCGTTGGAAGCAACGTAGGCGCTCCAACCGGCCACGACAAGTGAAAGTTCTTTTATTTTTACCGTAGAAATTCTATGCTGAAAATGATGTCCAGCCACCTGCCACCACTCACCGCTCTACGCGCTTTCGAGGCTGCCGCCCGTCATTTGAGCATCAAAAAAGCAGCCGAGGAATTGCACGTCACTCCTGCGGCGGTCGGCCATCAGATCAAGGTGCTCGAGTCCTACGTGGGGACGCAATTGTTTCGACGACTCAATCGTGGATTGCGGTTGACGAATGCCGGCGAGGCCTGCCTTCCGCAGTTGCGCGATGGATTCGCCCTGCTGTCACGCGGAGTCGAACGAGCCATGGCGCGAGACCACCGTCCGAGACTGGTCGTCTCAGTGGCTCCGGTTCTGGCCGTCAAGTGGCTGGTGCCGCGGCTGGACCGTTTCCTCGAGGCTCAGCCTGACCTTGAGCTGCGTATCGAGACAACCACACGTGTCGTTGATTTGGAAAGAGAGGAGATCGATATCGGGGTGCGTTTCTCGCCCGGTGCGTCGCCGGGGATCCGCGCGGATCTGCTGTTTCACGAGAATGTGTCGCCCGTTTGCAGTCCGGCGCTTTGCCGAGGCCCGCGGGCGATTCGTAAGCCAACGGATTTGCGTTGGCATACGCTTATCCACGTCATGGGAGAAACACAGGACAGGACCTGGCCAAGCTGGCCGGGCTGGCTCGAATCAGCAGGGTCGACGGAGGTCGACGGTCGGTCCGGACCACGATTCAACCAAACGGGTACAGCGGTTCAAGCCGCTATCGAGAAACAAGGCGTCGCACTGGTGGGTTACGTCTGTATTGCGGATGAACTTGCTTCCGGACAACTGGTCCGCCCGTTCGGGAACTCTTTCAGATTTCAAACCGAGTTCGCTTACTATGTGGTGTTCGCAGACTCCCGTGACCACCGTCCCGAGGTCGAGTCATTCCGCTCCTGGCTGATCGAGGAAGCCGACAGCGATCCTTCCAGGCGATCAACGCGGCCCCGAGCCCGAACAGACTGATTGATCATCGGGGCCCAATGGTGGTTCCGATCTCCAGGACAGACTCGTCGCCTCGTGACCGATGAACGATCGGCCAGTTGGAACCGCAGGCTTGGGATCAGCCTGCTGAACTCCTTTACTTTTCAGTCATTACCCAGACCCCATCCCAGTCATCGGGTGGCGGCGTATCCTGGTAATGGCGACAACGCTTGAGATAGATCTGAGACGGCATATCCCCACGATGCAGATCAAGCGTGGATTCAAAGCAACCGATGGCCTTTTTCCAGTCGCGCTTCCGGTACAGGTCTATCCCCTGTTGAAACCGGTCCAGAACGCGATCCAGGCTGGGAAAGGAACCCGTCGAATGATAGTCCAGCCCTTCGAATATCGAGACCGGCTTGTTCTTGCCTTTCACTCGAATCAGATCGACTTCTCGACAGCGCACAGGGTTGGTCAATGCCTTGGCCGTCGCCTCGCTCCAGAGAATATTCACCCCATAGTACTTCGTCGCTCCCTCCAGGCGCGAGGCCAGATTGACCGTATCACCAATCGCCGTGTAATCCATTCTTTTCAGCGACCCGATATTCCCGGAAACCAACTCACCGGTTGCCATTCCCACTCCAATGCGGAGTTCGACCTTTCCTTCCTTTCTCCGTTTCTCATTGAAAATACGGAGCACTCCCATCATCTCATTTGCAACCAAAACCGCGTTATCCGCGTCCTTGGGACTCTCAAACGGCGTGCCAAACACAGCCATTATGGCGTCGCCGATGTACTTGTCGAGTATCCCGCCATGACTGAAGATAACGTCAATCATGTCGGTAAAATACTCGTTGAGCAGGGAGACTGTTTGCCGGGGACCCAACTCCTCGGCTATCGTGGTGAAATCTCGAATATCCGAAAAGAGAACAGTCGCCAGCTGCGCAGTGCCTCCTAAGGCGTCCTCCCCCCCTACATCGAGCAGCCTGTCGGCCACCTCCTTTGTCATATACCGGGCCATCGTGCTCTTGATCCGCTTTTCTCTCGTTATATCTTCGAAAACGAGCATGAAGCCGATTTGTTCCTTACCTATATTGACCAGCGGGACCACCGTCAGGTTTACCGAGCTGGAGCCGCCGTCTCCCAGCAGGATATCGGCATCCATGGTGATGTCCGTCTCGCCCGATCGCTTTACGTTTTCAATACTGTCCAGTATCCAACGGTTCTGATCCTGCGAAAAGACATTTGACACCGAGCGGTTTGCGATATCGTCTTTCTGACGGTGAAGTATCCGCGTAAGCGCGTCGTTTGCCTTGATAACGATGAGATCCGCGCTGAGGGTCATCACGCCATTGCTGAGACTCCTAAGGATACTTTCGTTGTAATTTCGCTCGTTGAGGACATCTTCAAAGAGCTGGGCGTTTTCAAGGGCGATCGCGACCTGATAGCTGAAAGCCCGTAACCGGTTCTCGTCATTTCGATTGAACGGGCCTTTCCGCTTGTTCAGCACCTGAAGAACCCCGAGTTTCCGACCGCTCTTGTTCGCGATCGGCATACAGAGCATGTTACGCGTCCGATAACCCGTATTACGATCCACGTCCGGGTTGAAACGTTCGTCGGCGTAAGTGTCGGGGATATTTATCGATTGACCGCTGGTGAAACAGCTGCCGGCAATACCCGCGGAACTGGGAAACCGTATTTCCTTCTCGAGGCCCTCTGCCACCTGAGACCAGAGCTCCCCGGTCCTTGAGTCATATATGAAGAGTGAGCTCCTATCCGCATTCAGCATGTCTGTGACGATACTGATGACCTGATTCAGGAGTTCATCCAGCTGCAGGTTCGAAGATATTACCTCGTTCACCTCGAGGAGTTGTGCTTCTTCTCTTTGCTGCCGCTGTACCTCCTCGAACAATCGAGCGTTTTCCAGAGCAGAAGCCGCCTGAGAGGTCAGCGCCTCCAGGAGCGCGAGATCGCTGTCATCAAAATGCCCCTTGCGTCTGTTGAGCACCTGGAAAACGCCAATGGCCTGACCGTCCTTGGCAAGCACGGGAACGCAAAGCATGTTGCGGGTTTTGTAACCTGTCTCCCTGTCAAAGTCCGGATTGAATCGCGGATCCCCATAGGCATCTGAAATTACTGCTGCCTTCCGCTCATGGAAGACGGCTCCCGCTACTCCGAGGCGGCTGGGGAACCGTATATCCCCGATTGAGTCTCCCTGCAACACCCGCGAAAACAACTCATCGGTATCCGGGTCATAGACAAAAAGCGTACTCCGGTCGGCGTTCATGGCCTCCGTGACAATATCCATCAACCGCGGCAGTAGAACGTCAAGGCTCAGCGAATCCGAGGTCCTGCTCGAAATCTCAACGAGTGTGGAGATTCGCAGAAGGAACTGTCCAATCGTCCCAATTAGCTCGTCCCGTTCGGTAGAAGACAAAGCAGCGAGGATTTCATCGAGGTCGGATTGCTGCAGGCGACGCTCGAAGACCTTCTTGATAAGATCTATCTCTGGATTTGCCAAGGATGTGTGGAGCCGATAAGCGAGTTGTATCCTGTTTGGACGGACAGACTATATATCGCGGCGACGCGCCGGCTCAACCAGGAAATAGCGAACAATACCCGCCGCCGACCGGGCTTACGAAGCGGTCGGGGAAATCCCCTGCCAATCACCGTTGAACAGCGTCCGGGAATCCCGAACGCCGGCGTCACTCGGCGGAGGTCTCTTCGAGATCGGACAGGCGGCTTCGAACGGACAGCAGGCGCTGCACGGTGGTCACGGTCGCCAGGATGGCGAGTAGGGTTATCGCGGGCGCGAGGAGATTGAACAGCAGGCCCGCGCCGATAAGGACGACCCGCTCGGCACGGGTGGCCAGGCCGGTCTTGCAGTTGGCGCCGAGGGCCTCGGCGCGGGCACGGGTATAACTCACCATGAAGGACGCAAGAAGCGCATAGGCGCTGATTGCGGCGACCGCCTCGGCGTGCGCCGCGGCGAAGTGGTAAACGGCGGCGGTGAGCACCAGGCCTTCCGAAATGCGGTCCAGGGAAGAGTCGAGGAAGGCGCCTTTGCGCGCCGCCATTCCGCTGTGGCGGGCCAAGGCGCCGTCGAGAAGATCCAGCGCGCTGCCGATCAGCCAGACGACACCGGCGCCGCGCAACGCGCCGCCGGCCAGGCATGCCGCCGCGGCCGCGGACAGCACCAACCCCGCGATGGTCACGCCGTCGGGCGTGACACCGGTCCGGGCCAGCCAGCGAGTCGCCGGCGCGCTCAATATGTTGGCGCGGTCATGCAGCCTTTCGCGAAGCAGCTCCAGGCTCATACGGGAACACTCTTGCACGGGTCCGGCCGACGGAGCCGCAACGACGGGCAAGCGGGAAAAGTGGCTGTCGTTAGACGGCCGGGGCTCACTGTGCGCATGCACGAAGGATAACCATGCGGCGGGCAAAACGCCACGAGCACACCCGCATGATCGAATCCGCCGCCGCGGCGCCGTCAGGACGACAATGTTTTCGCCACCCAGCGGTGAAAGTGATGGTTGGCCTCGTCCATGACGGGCGAGAACAAGCCTCCGTCAAAACCAGGCGACCCGCGTCCCAACTGCATCCCTTCGACAACACCGACGTCCTCGACGAACACCGAACGCCAGGAGTCCTGAAGCGCCTGTCGGGTGGCATCGTGGTTCGCGTCGGTGCTGCCCGATTCCACGTAGTACAAGCGCATGCTTTCACGGGTGTGGTCCGGCGCCAGAGGATCGATCCTTACCGCGAAGAACTGGTCGACATGGATGCCCAGCATGACGTTGGGGTACACGGCGACATACTCCGCGGTGCGCAGCTTGTCGCGCGGCCATACGCCGAGCTGCGGGAGCCGGTCGGCGGTGGCCGGGAGCTGGTATACGCGTGTCCCCTGACCGGCGAAGCGGTCCTCGATCATGATGTTGTAGTGGTCTTCCAGGCGCGAGTAGCTGTTCAGGCCGGGATGCACCCAGGGCAGATGGTAGCTCTCGCAGTAGTTCTCGATGGCCAGCTTCCAGTTCGCCCTGAGCTCCAGCTCCACGTCGTCGTCGTGGCCGATGCGCTTGTATTGACTGTGGCCGTCGCCCCAGAACTGCCGCCAGCGATCCATCAATGGAGCGATGTGCCGCTCGAAAGGCGGCGCGCCGCCGGACAGGTTGACGAATATCATGTCCATCCAGATCTCGCTGGGGACCTCTTTCAAGCCGTGGGCGGCGCAGTCGAAGCCTTCCAGCCGGTGCACGCCCGTGCCGCCAATGTGCGGCGTGCCCCGGAGCTTCGCCCTCCAGGTCGTAGGTCCAGGAGTGGTACGGGCAGCGCAACACGCCCTTGACCGGCCCGCTGCCGGCCACCAGCCGCTGGCCGCGGTGGCTGCACACGTTGTGAAACACCCGGACCCCACCGGCCGCGTCCTGAAGAATGACCAGAGGCATGCCCATGAAGTCCAGTGGCTGGGCGTACGGGCCCGCGGGCAGATCGCTGGCGAAACCGATGCAGGTCCAGTTTCGGGCAAATAACTTGTCCCGCTCGGCCGTCCAATGGGCCGGGCTGACATAGGCTTCATTGGGAAGCCCCCTGGCTTCGGCGACAGGACGTTGCACGGCGGCGTAGATATCCGGGGTCGCCCCCGGGGTGCTGGAAACGGCGGGATCTTCGTACATGCTTGCGCCCTCGAGAAACCTGCTGAAATGGCACCATCTTCGGTGCGTGGCGCGGCTAGATTAGGGGCGACCCCAAGACGCCGTCAAACAACGTTTTGTGGGGGTGTTGGATCAGAATTTGTTATGGATCCTGGAGAATGAGAGGCGGATTCGCCGGCATCCCGCGCCGCCTCCTGCAGCAGCCAGTCGTGGACCGCGCGGAGGTCCGAACGAAACTCCAGGCTGCCCGGCCTCACCAACAGGTAGTAGGCGCTGTCGGCGATCAGGGATTCGGCCACGGGCCGCACCAGCTGGCCGGATTCGATGAACGGCTGCACCAGCCGGCGCCACCCCAGGGCGACGCCCTGCCCTTCCTGGACCGCCTGCAGAATCACCAGGTAGTTGTTGAAGCGCGTGGCCCGGGGTTCGCGGTCATCGACCTCGATGCCCAGGTGACGAAACCAGGTGGACCAGCTCATCCAGGTAGGCTCTACCGATTCCAGGTGCAGCAGCGGCTCCGCCGGCAAATCGGCCAGAGAGAAATCCTTCGGCAAGCGGCTCATGAAATCGGGGCTGCAGACCGGAAACAGCTCGTCGTCGAGAAGCCTGGTCGCATCCAGCCCCGGCCAGTCGCCCTCACCGTAGGAAATGGAGATATCCAGATTGGTGCCGGCGGGATCGATCTCGTCATCCGAGGAAACCAGGCGAAGCTGGACGTCGGGCCACGCCGCCCGGAAGCGACCGATACGCCGCATCAGCCACAATGCGCCGAAGGCGGTCGTGGTGTGTAGATTGACATGCGGCTCCCCGTGGGTCTGCCGCAGGGCCACAGCGGTCTCGGCGATGTGGCCGAGCGCCATCGCCACCGTGCGCTTAAGGCGCTCCCCCTCCGGGGTCAGGCTCACGGCGCGCCGCTCGCGGCTGAACAGCAACACCCCGAGGTCCTGCTCGAGAACATGGATCTGCCGGCTGACCGCGGCCTGGGTGAGGTGCAGCTCCTGCGCCGCCCGGGTAAAGCTCAGGTGTCGGGCGGTGGCCTCAAAGACGACCAGGGCCTTGGTGGGCGGCAGGCGTTTTCTCAGGCTATCCATTACCTGAGCGTATACGACGATTGCCCACAACTGAAGCCGCAAAACAACCGGCGTGCGCGAGCCGCGTGTCTCCCGTACCTGGCCGGCGAGTCGTCAGGACGGGCAGAGCTCGGCTCCGAGAACGGGCCCTTGGGCGGGGCTTTGAACCACCACCGCGCAACCCTGTCCGTCGTCCAGATCGAGGCCCTTCACGGAATATGCCCGGGAGCCGCCGTTCCAGACCCCGAGCCTGCGCATTTCCCGGACGATATTGTGGTTGGTCAGAGTCTTGCCGTTGTTCTCACCGCCGCCGATGTCCGTAACCCGGTGTACATCGAACTTGTACAGCCACACTTCCGCCGGCTCGTTCGGCCTACCGGATGCGCCTTCGGATACGGATACCCGCATCGCACCCGGCCCACGCTCCAGAACCAGGCTCGCCGCCATCGGCGCGCGGCCCATCAGGAGCTCATCCAGCTCCCGCTTGTTCGACCCCACCAGCGCCGTCTTGCCGTCCACCACCGCCTGGGGCGTGTACACGCCGTTGTTGCCGTCGAGGCCCCGGGCCTGGTAGTGGCGCTGACGCTGGGAGTAATGGCTGTCGGAAAACGGATCGGACCAGGTTCCGGCCGAGCCGTATCGCAGGTCGTTCCAGTAGTCCACATGAAACTCCAGGGCCACTACGTCCGCGCGCGACTCGATCAGCTTTCCCAACAGCCGTTCCGCGGGCGGGCACGAGTAGCAGCTCTGGGACGTGAACAGCTCCACCACGTGCTTGTTGTGACTCGCGGACCCGGCTCGGGCAGCGGCCCCGGTGGCGGACAACAGCGCGCAGGACAGGATCAGAATGATTTTCTTCATGACTTCCCCCGGAGTGTTCCCACTAGTGTACCCCGTCACTACTACAGACCCATTCAGAGCGCGCCTGAGCCGGTAATGCCAGGCGCGCTCCGCAGTGAAGGGCCAGCCCTTTTCCAAGGAGCGCAATGCCGCAGTGGCGATAGGTTCTCAGACCCTCGCCCGGTGCACAAGTTCGTATAAAATCGCCGGGCGCTCCTCGGCGGACCCTCGTGGGACCGGGCGCCGAGCAACCGGGCCAACACGCGGACACAAGAGAGCTGGGGCTGAAACTCGTAGACATTGTCTTGGGGATCATGGTCGCCGTCATTTGGGGCGGCGGCTTCCTGTTCACCAAGATCGCCATCGAGCATTTTCCGCCGGTGCTGCTCATGGCCCTGCGCTTCACCCTCACCGCCCTGGTGCTGGTGTGGTTCGTACCGGTCCCTCGGCGGCAGCTCGCCAGATTGTTCTGGGTCGCCCTGATCGGCGGCGCCGTTCAGTACAGCCTTACATTTACGGGGCTGAAGTACCTCAATGCTTCCACGGCCATCATCGTCGTCCAGTTGGAAGTACCGTTTGCCGTGCTGATGGCGGTCATCTTCCTCAAGGACCGAGTGGGGCCCACCAGGTTGATCGGCATCGCGCTGGCTTTCGTGGGAGTAATCGCCATCGCCGGAGAGCCCCGGCTTCAGGACAACCTGGTCCCCGTCCTCATGGTCGCCGGCGGCGCGTTCACCTGGGCGGTGGCTCAGGTCATGATCAAGTCCCTCGGTCCGGTGGGAGGTTTCACCCTGATCGCCTGGATTGCCGCACTCGGGGCACCGCAGCTGTTCGCGGCGTCCTGGTTGGTGGAGCACGGCCAGCTGGAGGCGATTCGCACGGCCGGCTGGGTGGTCTGGGCGGTGGTGTTGTACCTGGGAATCGTCATGACCGCCGTGGGCTACGGTATCTGGTACCACCTGCTGGGCAAGCACCCCGTCTACCAGGTGGCGCCGTTCCTTCTGCTGCTGCCGGTGACCACGGTGCTCGGCGGTGTATTGCTGCTCCACGAGGTCTTGACAGCGCGCCTGGTTGTCGGCGGCCTGCTCGCCATCGGCGGCGTTGCGATCATCAACCTGGTCCGCCGCGGGCCGCGCGCGGGTTAGCCGGCCTCGTGCCGCTCCGGCTCCCGGTAACTGGTCGAGTTTCGACGGATCGCGTCTTGTTGGCGGTGATTGCATGCAGACGGTATCGCGGCTGAAGCCGCTCCTACGATCCGGGGGTCATGGTGGTGCCCGACTAAGGATTGTAGGAGCGGCTTCAGCCGCGATTCAATCCGCGCAGGCACCGCGTCGACCCAATTCGTGTGCCGGAACTCCGCTTCGGCACCGACCCAGCGCGTCTTGCAGGAACAGGATGCCCGAAGCCGCCCCTTGGCCGCGGGCGCGGGCTACACGCAGCCCGTGGGCTTGGGCAGCCCGGCGTAGCGACAGGCCTGCTTGGCCGGACCGTAGGGAAACAATTGATACAGATAGCGGCTGTTGGCCTTGTCGCGGCCGAGCTTGCGGCCCAGGGCCTTGATCAGGATGCGCACCGCGGGGGCGATCCGGTAGTCCTCGTAGTACTCGCGGATATAGTTGATCACCGCCCAATGGTCCCCGCCCAGATCCAGGTCGTCTCTCTGGGCCATGAATTCCGCCAGCTCGGGGGTCCATTCCGACATATCCTGCAGGAACCCCTCCTTGTCAGTCTCCAGTGTCTTGCCGTTGTATTCGAGTGACATATTCAGCGCCTCGAGTGATCACAACCAGGATTGTACGCAATCGTTGCGCACGGAGAGGTCCACGAACCCGGCGTAGTCCACGGTGGCGACACCCGGTATCAAAGCCGCTGGAGCTATGCCCCGTGCTTCGATGTCGGCCTCGAGCACGAAAATCGCGTACTTTTCGAGGGCATCCCGTATCAACTTCTCCATTCGCGTTCCGGCCAGCGCCCCGTAGACCGCGTCCTCGATCAGCAGGATCTCGCTGCCCGGGCGCGCCAGCCTGAAGCAGGTGTTCAGGCTGTCCTTCTCGAACGGGGACTTGTTGACGGTGTGCAGCACGGCGGCTTTCACTGGTTGAGGAGAATGTCGTGGGAGTGGATCACGTCGCTCATCCCGGCGCTGGATATGATCTCCACCAGGTTGCCGCCCTCGCCGTCCGCAATCGTCACCAGATCCTCTCCCCCCATGCCCCGCTCCGCCAGCGACTCGCGTTCCACGTAGACCCTGTGAACGTCGAAATCGCCCAAGGCGCGGTACGCGGCACTGAACTCCTTCATCCCGAGGTTCCGGGTATCCTGGCCCTTGCGCAACAGGAACACACCGTCATCGATCAGGGCGAGGGATATCTCCTGCTCGAAAGCAGCGCCGATCAAAGCTACCTCGAGAGCTTCCTGGGCGTAGACCGATCCGTATGGCCCCCGCCTGTTGATGAACAGTATCTTCCTGCGACTGGTCATCTGCGATCAGTCTCCAAACACCAGCAGCCGGTCGGCTTCGATGGACGCATCGATCAGCTGCCCCAGCCCGGAAATCCGGAAGCCCGGCGCGAGATTCGCGGCGGCCAGGCCGTGGCGGGCCGCTTCCCGCTGGTCCATGACGCCGCGGCGTTGGGCGGCGGCCACGCATACCACCAGATCGAGGTCGTGCTCCCGGCCGAGCCTGCTCCACTGGTCGACGATCCGCGGTTCATCTTGCGGCGGGGCGGTGAGGCAGGTACCGTTGGTCACGCCGTCGTGATAGAAGAAGACGCGCACGATGTCATGGCCTTTGTCCAGGGCCGCACGGGTGAAGCGGTAGGCCGTCTGGGAAGCCTGGTGCTGATACGGACCTTCGTTGACGACAACGGCAAACTTCATGTCTCGGATACCCGGGCGGAAGCGGTGCGATGTTCAAAAAGTTTACGCAATCCGAACTCGAGGAAGAAGGGGCCTCTCTCGGGACCCCGGAGCGCATTCTATGCGGGCGCTGTGATGCGTTGATCACCGATGCCGGTCGATTCACGACGATCGGGGGCCGGCACACCCACCGACGCAGAAACCCGGCCAATATCGAGTTCTCGTTTCAGTGCTTCACCCAGGCCCCCGGGTGCCGGCGCGAAGGTGGTTATACCCTCGAGCACACTTGGTTTCCCGGCAACGCCTGGTGCTATCTCATCTGCGGACAATGCAGTATCCACCTCGGATGGCACTTCCGGGGAAACACCGACTTCCATGCATTGATTGTCGACAGGCTTCGCTACGAGCGGCGCAGCTGATCGGCGTAGGCCTGGCGCAGGCCCATCACCTTGCCCAGATACCGGCGGGTTTCTTTGTACGGCGGCACACCGCGATGGCGGCGCACCTGATTGGGACCGGCGTTGTAGGCGGCCACTGCCATCATGACGTTGCCGTCGAAGAGATCGATCAGGTGCTTGAGGTACAACACCCCCGCCTGGAGATTCTGGCGCGGGTCGTCGAGATTATGAACAGAGAAGCGCGAAGCGGTCTCGGGGAGGACCTGCATGAGGCCGCGGGCCCCGGTGCTTGACACCGCGTCCGGATTGAAGGCGGACTCGGCCTGCACGATTGCCTTGACCAGGGCCGGGTCGACGTCGTGTTGCGCCGCCACGGACTCGATTAGTGAGTCATAGCGCGAACGCACGGTCCAAAACTTCGGCCGGCGCCGCTTGGCCACCGGGTCTTCGCGAACCTGCAGCCCCAGGGGCGCTTCGGGCACCAGGGGATGTGGACCAGGGGCAATGCTCACTCTTGTCCTGGGCGCCGCTTTGGCGGGCACCCCGCTCAACACGGTGGTCGCGGGAATAGACACGGCCACGGCAAGGAGCAGGAAGCTCCAGAACCCCGGCACACCATACGCCGATAGCGTTTCTTTCATGGTTGAGTCCCTGCTAGACAATATATTGTATTTGTCGGGAAAGTAAACCCCTATTTGTGGGATTTGCCGACGATAGCGCGGGTTACACCGATCGATGGGCTCCACGGAGGCGAATTTCAACCCCGGCGGACGACAATCAGCGTTCGTGCGGGTTGGACACCAGATCCGAAAGGAGTTCCTGGACCTCGGGCAGGGCGCCGAAATGGTCGGTGAGTTCGATGACAAGGTGGGGATGCCGCCGGCGCGCCTCCTCTGCGAGTGCCGGAATATCCTCCTTGACGTGGCGCCCAGCGGAAAGCAGATACGGCACCACGACGATGCGCCTCGTACCGGAGCCGGCCAAGGCATCTATCGCTTCCGGGATCGAGGGCCGGGCCAGTTCCAGAAACGCGTGTGCCACGCCGCCGGACTTCGGTTCCCCAGCCAGTCGCCGCGCCAGGGCCTCGAATTCCGTGTTCGACTCCGACACCCGGCTGCCGTGTGCCACCAGCAACACCACGGTTTCATCCGGGTCAACCCTCATCGCGTTCGAAGCCATGAATACGCCGCACGATCGTCTCCATCGGAACCTCGTCCAGCGACCCGTAACGCGTCAAGGCCCGCCGCAGGAGGCCGGAGACATCACGGATGCGATCGCCCGCCGCGCCGTCCAGCAGGTCCCGGATCGCCAGCAACCCACCTCCCTGCAGCTTCACGGCCACGCGGCGAGGCAAAGCCGAGGGGGTGCGGCGGGTACCGAGCGTGAATTGAGAGTGCCTTCTGACGTGATCCAGCCATGCGGCACAACGTCCGTGCGCTTCCTCGCTGGAGCAATAGACCATCCTGCGGTACTGCCTCGCGGACTTGAGCGCCTTGGAGCAACCTGCGACGCGCGCGTCCAGCGCGTCCGCGAAACAACAACGCCGGGTGTTGATGGTCACACCGTTGTCCTTGGCGGGCGCGCCCGCCAGAGGCCGGGGCAGGAACAGAGCCGAGCCCCGTCAGGACGCATTCTTACGCAGAACGAAAATGTAGTGATCGTCCAACTCCTCGAATTTTACCAGTTCATTGCCGGTCTGCCTGGCAAAGGCGCGAAAATCCTTCACCGATCCCGGATCATCCGCCAGCACGCACAGGACTTGTCCGGCACCGAGCTCGTACAGCCGTTTCTTGGCCTTGAGAATAGGCAATGGGCAGCTCAGGCCTCTGGCATCCAATTGTTCGTCGTAGTCGCTCATGTGGCAGCCGGATCCCGGACCGAAGTGAACCCGCATGATCGTGCAGATCACTGGGACGGTCAAATGCGGGGTATTGTGCCTCTACATCGCGATGATCGTCATCTACAATCCCCCCGGATCCGTTCACGCACCACCGACACGGGTTGCCCGTGCGGCAGTCACCCGCAGGCGGCGCAGATTGCTTCGATCCGCTCCTGAAACGATACTACCCGATATGCTCAGAAAAATTTTCCAAGCCTCCTGCCTGGCCGCCGTCATGGCGCTCTGCCTGAGTGCCCTGCCGGTGACGGGAGCAGCCCAGGAGAATCTCCCCACCCTTGGGCGCGGCACCACGGGACTGTCGGAGATGGACGAGGAGAAGCTCGGACGTCAGTTCATGCGACGGGCCCAACGGTCCATGGATTTCGTCGAAGACCCGGAACTGACTCAATACATCAGCGACCTGGGACACCGCCTCGCGTCCCACAGCGACGAGCCGAACGACAACTTCCACTTCTATCTGATCCGGGACAGCGCCCTCAATGCCTTCGCAGTGCCCGGCGGCTACGTGGTAGTCAACACCGGATTGATCATGGCGACCGAGTCCGAGGCCGAGCTGGCGGCGGTTCTGTCCCATGAAATCGCCCATGTCACCCAGCATCACCTATCCCGCATGGTCGAGAACACCAAGGGACAGGGACTCAAACTGATGGGGGCTCTGGTTGCGGCTATTCTTCTGGGCGGGCAGGCAGGTGGCGCCGCGGTGGTGGCCGCCAATGCCAACGCCATCTCGAACCAGCTCCAGTACACACGCGGCTTCGAGCGGGAGGCGGACGACAGGGGAATTCACACCATGGCCGAGGCGGGCTACGACCCGCGTGCCATGGCGGGTTTTTTCGAGGTGCTGCAGCGCTGGGCGCGTGCCTACGACACCGGCGCACCTGAATTTCTCCGGGACCATCCGCTGACCGAGCACCGTATTGCCGACGCCCGAGTCCGCGCCGACGAGTATCCAAAAACACCCCCGCCCGATCAAACGGATTTCTATCACGTGCGGGCGAAGATCAAGGCGATTTTCTCCGACGACCCACAAGCCACGGCCGAGCGGTTCGCCGCGAATCTGAAGGGAGGCAGATACGAGAACGAGGCTGCGGAACGCTACGGTTACGCACTCGCTCTGTCCAAGGCCGGCAGGTACGACGAGGCGATCCAGGTCATCGACAAGCTGATCCAGGAGGCTCCGGACTCGCTGTTTCACCAGGTGGCGCGGGCCAACATACTAATGGATGCGGGCAAGTACGACAGTGCATTGAAGGACTTCAAGCGGATCCATGGCAAATGGTCCGACAACCGCACACTGGACCTGTACTACGCGTCGGCTCTGATCCAGACCAGGCACTACGAGGAAGCCAAACAAATCCTGAAACAGCGTCTGCTCGAGCACAACGACGACGCACCGGTCTATTCGCTGCTGGCCCGGGCCGAAGGCGAAATGGGAAACTCCCTCGTTGCCCACCAGGACCTCGCCGAATATTACTATCTGAGATCCGATCTGCCGAAAGCCTACCATCAGCTCAAGCTGGCCCAGAAGTACGTCGGCGACAGCGAATACGCCAAGGCGAGCATCGAAGCGCGGATCAAGGACATACAGCACGAAATGGAAATTTACGACGAGGAAACCGCCGACAAGGCATCTGAGTAGAGCGGCGGAACCCATTGCAGCAAACGATCCGATGCATCGTCTTCGTCCTGGCCACACTGGGGACATCGATACCCTGCGCCGCCGAATCCAGCGGACAACAAGCGCGCAACAACGCACTTATCACCGCTGCCCGTGACGGACAACTCGAGACGGTCCTGCACCTGCTGCAGTCGGGTATCGATCCCAACGCAAGAGGCGACAACGGCGCAACCGCCCTGACCGAGGCGAGCGCCAAGGGTCACATCGATACGGTGGAGGCACTAGTGCGCGCCGGCGCGGACATAAATCTGGACGGAACCGATCGCACCCCCCCGTTGGTGGCGGCCGCCGCCAACCTCCAATATCCCGTACTTCGGTACCTCGTATCGGAGGGCGCCAGGCTGGACCTGCACGACAAGTACGGCATGACAGCATTGCACTATGCCGCCAAGCACGGCCAGCTGCGCGCCGTGGTTCTGCTGCTGGAGGCCGGGGCCGGTCCGAATCCGCTGACCATAGGCCACGAAACTCCGCTGTTCGCGGCCGTGAGCAGAGGGCACTACGAGATCGTGGCGGAGCTCCTGTCGCGCGGCGCCGACCCCCATGTCGGAACCAACCGCGGCGATTCTCCGCTCGAAGCTGCCCGCGCATTCGGGAACCCGGCGGTGGTCCGCCTGCTGGAAAGGGCAACCGCCAGATAAAAGTCGCTCAAAGGGCGACTTCCGGGAAGGGCAGGTGGTATATCATGCGCCGCCAAGGCCGGCTCACCGTGGGGCCCCCGGTTCGCTCGACCTGTAAACTCGGCGTCAGTAGACTTGCGTGCTGGCGGCGTTCGAAGCCGTGGGAACGACTAGAAAGTGGGCAGACATGAAGCTAAGCAGATTTGAAGTAACGGATTTTCAGTGCGTGCGGGCGTCGAACCCCGTTCGGATCGGCGACCTCACCTGTCTGATAGGAAAGAACGAGGCGGGCAAGACGGCCCTGCTCCGGGCACTGTACAAGCTCAATCCCGTCATCGAATCCGATTCCGCGTACGATGTCGTTGACGACTTTCCGAGGTCCGGGGTCGAGGAGTACGAGTTCGAGATCTCCCGGGGAGAAAGGCAGCCCGCGACGGTGAGTCGCGCTGAATTCCAGCTCGACGACGATGAGCTGGGCGCCATCTCGGACGACTTCGGGCCCGATGTACTGAACAGTGCCGTCCTTACGGTTTCCAAGGGATACGACAACGTGCGCAGCTTCTTCCTCGACGTCAATACCGAGGCAGCGTACAAGTATTTCGTCAGGAACCTCGAGCTGCCGGCCGAAATCAGCGAAGGCACATACGAGTGCTTCAACTTCGGCGAACTGGCAAAGTATCTGGAGCGCACTGCTTCGTCGGTCCCCGCCATACGCGAGCTCATCGACAACCTCGAGCTCATCGAGAAGCAGGGACTCGACAGGTACATCTACCTCAACTACCTGAGGCCCAATCTTCCCAAGTTCGCCTATTTCAACGACTACTACCAGCTGCGCGGCCAGGAAGACCTCCAGGCGCTCAAGGAGCGTCTGGACGCGGACGCCTTGCGGGCGTCCGACTATGCAATGATCGGTTTGATGAAGCTGGCCCGGCTGGAGATCGACCAGCTGTTGCATCCCGGCCGCACCCAGCTCCTGATCAACAAGCTCGAAGGCGCCGGCAATACCATCAGCGCCCAGATGTTCAAGTACTGGTCGCAAAATCCGGATCTTCAGGTCAAGTTCGACGTGCGGCCGGCGAATCCGGACGACCCGAGCGGCGAACCGGGCGGGATGTACATCTGGACCAGCGTATTCGATCCGGCGCATTCCCATTCCACCCTCCTTAGCACCCGTTCCCGCGGCTTCGTCTGGTTCTTTTCCTTCCTGGCCTGGTATTCACAGCTCAAGGAGTCCGCAGTACCCCTGATTCTCCTGCTGGACGAACCTGGCCTGTCGTTGCACGCACAGGCTCAGGCGGATCTACTCCGCTTCTTCGAGGAGAAACTGATCCCCGGCCACCAGCTCATCTACACCACCCACTCTCCTTTCATGGTGGACCCGGAGAAACCCCAGCGCATCCGCTACGTGGAGGATATGTCCCACGTGCCCGAGGACGGCGAGCGGGACAATGCGACGCAAGGAACCAAGGTCGGCGAGGAGGCCTCGCAGGTGTCGTTCGAGAGTGTGATGCCCCTGGACCTGATTCAACGCGCCAGCCAGGCTCCGGACAAGCCGCGAATTGCAAAGCAACTCCTGGTGGAGGACGTGGCGGACTCTCTTTATCTGCGGGCGATGTCCCGTGCGCACTCGACCTCCGACTATACCGGTCTCGACGATTGGGTCATCATCCCGGTGGCCGGCGTCGAGAACATACCCAGTTTACTCGGACAGGAGAACGCCGAAGACGAACCTCGAATCACTGCGGTGCTTGGTACCATCGGTGCGGGAGACAAGGAGATATTCGATGCGTTCCGGGAGAAGCATCTGCTTCCAGAACCCCAGGTCAAGGCGATGACCGTCTTCTCCCAGACGAGGGAGGCGGGCATCGAGGACCTGTTCGACATCGTGTTCTATATAAATCTGGTGAACGCCGCCTACCGCACCTACCTCAAGGAGCCGGTGCGCGTGACCAATCTTCGCAGCGACCACGTGCGCCTGCGTGACCGTGTCGCGGACTATCTCGAGAGCGGCGTTCTGACAGAGGATATCCGCTTCAATCACCGCCGGCCGGCACGCCTGTTTGCCGACAACGTGGAGCGGCTCCGCCCGGAACTCACCAAGGCCACCCGCGACCGGTTCACCGCCATATTCGAATGGTTGAATGGATTGGAGCCTTGATGAAGCCGGCGCCGCCGGCCTTTGCGCGGCCGCTTCATGAAGCGAATGTCCCACTGTCGTCAAGGGTTTTTTGGAGTTCGACCTGTGCGAAAATGGACAAGGGCGGAGGCACAACCGCGCCACGCACGGCGCCGAGCTTGCACCGCGGGGGCGCGGTCAATACCATTTGCTCCCCGCGCCAACGGTCCGCACCGGCCCGGGGCATCCGACCAGCACGCACGCGGAGTCATTTCCGGCCGCCCGTTGTCCCAGGTCCTGTAGTAGTTTGCGGGCACGACAGCATCCCTCGATCGAACTCGAGACCACGCACGTATAGAGGAAGAGTCCTATGACTGATCCGAACGGCAAAGACGAACAGCGTCAACACTACTTCACGCTGTACGACAACCTGAACGACAAATCGTACGAACTTCCGGTTCTGGAAGGGACCGAAGGCCCGCGTGTCATCGATGTTCGGAACCTGTACGGGCAGGTCGGCGTGTTTACCTACGATCCAGGCTTCAAGTCCACGGCATCGTGCTCGTCTGGAATCACCTACATCGACGGCGACAAAGGGATACTGCGCCACCGTGGATACTCCATCGAGGACCTGGCCGAGCACAGTGATTACCTGGACGTTTGCTACCTCCTGCTGCACGGCGAGCTTCCGTCGCCGGAGGAGAAGGAAGAGTTCGACCGCGACATCACCCATCACACCATGCTCCACGAGCAGCTCATCCAGTTTTTCCGCGGGTTTCGCCGCGACGCTCATCCTATGGCGATCATGGTCGGTATCGTGGGAGCATTGTCCGCCTTCTATCACGACAGCACGGATATCAACGATCCCCTGCAGCGGATGACGGCATCCCACCGCCTGATCGCAAAGATGCCCACCATCGGCGCCAATGCCTACAAGTTCTCCCTGGGCCAGCCGTTCATATACCCGGATAACAAGTCCACCTTCGCCGAGAACTTCTTGAGAATGATGTTCACGGTGCCCGCCGAGGAGTACGAACCCGATCCGGTGCTGATTCGCGCGATGGACCGCATACTGATCCTGCACGCCGACCACGAGCAGAACGCCTCGACGTCTACGGTCAGGCTGGCGGGCTCGTCCGGGGCCAACCCGTTTGCCTGCATCGCGGCGGGTATCGCGTCACTGTGGGGCCCTGCTCACGGCGGTGCCAACGAGGCGGTGCTCAAGATGCTGACGGAAATCGGCACCAAGGACAGGATCCCCGAGTTCGTCGCCCGGGCCAAGAATCCGGACGACAGCTACCGCCTCATGGGATTCGGCCATCGGGTCTACAAGAATTTCGATCCGCGGGCGAAGGTCATGAAGAAAACCGCCCACGAGGTCCTGGAAACCCTCGGCATCGACGACGCCCTGCTGGAAACGGCCATGGAACTCGAGAAGGTAGCCCTCGAGGATGAGTACTTCGTGGAGCGCAAGCTGTATCCAAACGTCGATTTCTACTCGGGGATCATTCTCAAGGCCATGGGTATACCGATGCACATGTTCACTGTGATATTCGCCATCGCCCGGACCGTGGGTTGGATCGCGCATTGGAAGGAGATGATGGAGGAAGGGTCCGTGTCCATCGGCAGACCGCGCCAGCTGTATGTCGGTCCCACGGAGCGCAACTTCACCACGGTGGACGTGCGGGAACACAAGCAAAGCCGCGGCTGGTCGTGGTTGTGGGGCGGCGGCGAAATCTGATACCGCCGGCTACTCGTAACAGTGCTCCGGCGCGGGGAAGGCGCCGCGTTTGACGGCATCGGCGTAGGCGGCGATGGCCCCTTGAATCCCGTCGCTCTGTCCCTCGAGGAAGTTCTTGACGAATTTGGCCGGCCGGCCCGGATAAAGGCCCAGCATGTCGTGCAGCACCATGATCTGGCCGTCGGTATGCGGACCGGCGCCGATGCCGATGATCGGTACGTCCAGGCGTTCGGTAATCTTCTTCCCCAGGCCCGCCGGGACGCACTCCAGCAGGATCAAATCGGCGCCGGCGTCCTGTAGTATCAGCGCCTCGTCGATCATCTCCTGGGCCTTCTTGGGATCTCGTCCCTGCACCCGGTACCCACCCAGGTGATTGATGGACTGGGGCGTGAGCCCCATGTGGGCACAGACGGGAATGCCATGCCGCACCAGCAGGCGGGTCGAATCCGCGAGCCAGGCTCCTCCCTCGAGCTTGACCATCTGGGCGCCCTCGCGCATGAGCACAGCGGAGTTCTCCAGCGACTTCAGTTCCGAGTAATAGCTCATGAAAGGCAGGTCCGCGATGAGGAACGCCCCCTGGTTTCCACGGTTGACGCACCGGGTGTGGTAGGCGACGTCCTCGATAGTGACCGGCAGGCTGCTCGCGTGGCCCTGGATCACCATTCCCAGCGAGTCGCCAACCAGAATGACTTCAACGCCCTGGGTGCTCACCGCGTGGGCGGAACAATAGTCATACGCCGTCAGGCATGCGAACCTCTCTCCCTTCTCCTTGTGCCGTTTCAGGGTGTTGATGGAAACGCTCTTGCGCTGCGGCTCGGAATTGACTGACATGATCGGCCTCGGTCGGATTACCTACGATCGCGCGCGCCACTTTAACAGGAAAGTGGAGGCGAGGTACGCGGTCGCCGCCACCAGCACGATGGTGGCGCCCGCCGGCAGGTCCGGGCCGTATGACAGCGCCAGACCGGACAGGCAGAACACCGCCGTCATCACCGTGGACAGAATCATCATACGCCCGATGTTGTATACGTACTGCTGGGCGATCGCTGCCGGCAGGGTGAGAAGAGCGATTACCAGGATCAGGCCCACGAGCTGGACCAGCAGAACCACCGAGACCGCGATCAGACATACCAGCACCAGGTAGAGCCGAGTCACCGGCAAGCCTCGCAGGCGCGCGAACTCTTCGTCAAAGGCAATCGCTTCGAAGTGCTTGTAGTAGAGCAGGATGACCACCACCAGGCAGATATCGAGGCCGAACATGAGCCACATCTGGGCGGAGGAAACGAGCAGAATGTTTCCAAAAAGATAGGTCATGAGATCGGCCTGGTAGCCTGGTGTCTTGGCTATGAATATGACGCCCACGGCCATGCCCACGGCCCACAAGGCTCCCACCAGCACGTCCTCCTGCTCCCGCCAGTAGAGCTTGATGCAGCCCAGTACCAGGGCCGCCACGACCGCCGCTGCCAGGGCCCCGGCCGTGGCCGGGTAGCCCAGGAACAACGCGATCCCGATCCCGCCGAGAACAGCGTGGGCCACACCACCCGACAGGTAGCCCATCCTTTTCACCACCACGTAGGTCCCGACCATGCCGCAGGAAACACTTGCCAGCAGCGACGCCAGCACGGCGAGCTGCAGAAAGCGGTACTCCATGAGGGCCGCCACGAAATCCATATCCGTCAGTGCCTGTGCGCCACCATCTGGACGTCCGATCCATACAGTTCCTGGATGGTACGGCCGTCGATGCCGGCGGTATCGTGGCAAATCAGGGTCCGGTTCAGGCAGGCGACGCGCTGCACATAGCGGGAGATGAAAGCGATATCATGAGACACGACGACAATTGTCATGCGCCGGTTGAATTCCTTGAGATAGTCGAAGATATCCGTCTCCACCCGCTGATCTATATTCGAGGTCGGTTCGTCGAGCAGCAGAATTCGCGGCTCGCAGACCAGCGCCCGGGCCACCAACACCCTTTGCAGCTGTCCTCCGGACAAGGTGTTGAGATGACGGTCAGCAAGAGAAGCGATCTCGGTCTCCTCCATCGCACGCCGGGCGCCGGCCCGGTCCGCTTCCGTGTATCCGCCGAACCTACCGCTCATCCCCAAGCGTCCCATGAGCACGGCATGCATCACGTCGGTGGGAAAGTCCCGCGAGAACGTCGGATACTGGGGCACATAACCGATCCGGCTGCGCGCCCGGGCGGGTGTATCTCCCAGAACCTGGACCCGGCCGCGGAACGGCTTGTAGAGCCCGAGGATGATCTTCAAGAGCGTGCTCTTGCCCCCGGCATTGGGACCCACGACCCCGATGAACTCCCTGTCGGGTATCCGTAGAGTGACGTTTTCTAGAACCAAAGGCCCGCCGTCGAACCGGAACCAGAGGTCCTGGATATCGATCGCCGGGAGGGCCCCCGCCGCCACGCCGTTCATGATCCGGAGTCCGCGATCGCTCGGGCCACGTCGCGAAGGTTGTGGATATAGTCGTAAGCGAGCGGATCCAGCACCCGGGTACCGCCGCCCAAGGCCGCGGCCATCGTCGCTGCCAATCGGTCGCTGTGCGAGGGGTCGACGAATACGGTATGGATTCCTTCCTCTCTCGCCCTGTTGATGATTTGCGTCAAGGCCTTCGGGCCCGGCTCCTTTCCCTCGGACTCAATGGCGATCTGCCGCAGTCCGTATTCCCGTGCGAAGTATCCCCAGGCAGGATGGAAAACCATAAATGATCTGACCGTTGAACGTTTCAAGATTTCGGTGATCTCGTGATCCAGTGTCTGAAGGTCGGCGACCAGTTTCCCGGCATTCGCCCGGAAGCGATGCGCGCGGTCCGGCGACATCTGGGCAAGAGCGTCCGCGATGGCTGCGGCCATGCGCTGCGCATTGGCCGGGCTCAGCCAGACGTGAGGATCTCGTCCCCCGGCGACCCGCGAGTCGCCCTCGCCGGACGTCAACCCTTGCGACAAGTCGACCCACAACGGACGCCGGTCGGACCCCTTCGGAAGCTGCCGGCGCCAAACAGCTTCCAAGGGCAGGCCGACGCCGAAGAAGACACCGGCGTCGGACAGCCCGGCAACCTGGCGCGCCGTGGGCTCATAGGTCTCCGGCTCCTGGCCTGGCTGTACCAGGGTCTTGACTGTCACCTCTCGTCCTCCAACGCGCTCCACCAGGAACTGGAGCGGCTTGATAGCAACGTAGACCCGCAGGACGTCATCCGCGGTCGCCGGCGACGCGGACGGACATACCATGAACAGACACGCCAGGCAGGCAAGACGCATCGCCCCGCCCCGCCGTGTTCGAAGCATTCGCCCCATTCGTCGTTTCGATCAGCGCTGAACGAGGCGGCGCGACGGCGGACTAGAACGCCTGCAGGGCTTCCAGGACCTTCTGCGGATGGTCCGCCGCCTTCGGGACCCTTCGCCAGTGCTTGACGACCTTGCCATCCGGTCCGATCCAGACGGTGGAGCGGATAACCCCCGTGGTCTTTTTCCCATACATCATTTTTTCTCCGTAGGCGTCATACTTGGTCATGACCTTCCTGTCCGGATCAGACAACAGAGTGAACGGCAGCTTGTACTTGTCGCTGAACTTCCGGTGGGAGGCATCATCATCCGGAGATATTCCCAGCACCACGGAACCCTGCTTCTGAATGTCTTTCCACAGGTCCCGAAAACCACACGCTTCCTTGGTGCATCCCGGCGTATCGTCCTTGGGGTAGAAATAGACGACAACGTTCCGGCCGCGAAAGTCCTTGAGGGCGACCTTGTTGCCGTCAGCGTCCTTGAGGGTGAAGTGCGGTGCTGTCTTGCCTTCTTCTATCGCCATGAGTTTCGTCAAATTCACCGATGGGTTGAAAAGGAAAACCTGCTTTCAGGCATTAAGATACCTGAAACCCTTGCGGATATCCGTAAAATAGCGCCTCAGCTTCCAATCTTTCAACTTCCCATGATCCATACCTCTATATGTCCGTAATGTCACTGATCCGCAGAGGATTCACCGCCGGCCGGGGTCTGCTGGCGGGTCTGCCGGGGGACATCGCCGAGCGCGACCCCATCATCCTGCTCAGCGAGTGGTTCACCGAGGCCAGGAAGTCGGGAATCATATTGCCGGACTCCATGTGTCTGGCTACCTGCACGCCCGACGGCCAGCCTTCGGCGCGTATGGTTCTGCTGAAGGAAATAGAGGATCGCAGCGTTGTCTTCTACACCAACTACGAAAGCCGCAAAGGACGAGAGTTGAAGGCAAACCCCCGGGCAGCGGCGGTGCTGCACTGGACGGTCCTGCAGCGACAGGTGCGCATCGAGGGCCCGGTCGCCCGCGTGGACCAGGCCAAGTCCGAGAGATACTTTCGCTCCCGCGGCCGCGGCAGCCAGATCGGGGCCTGGGCATCGAGCCAGAGCCGCCCGCTGGAGGACCGTTCGGTGCTCGAGGAGCGCGAGCGGGAATCACGGCGACGGTTCGAGGGGCAGACCGTGCCCTTGCCCGACTTCTGGGGCGGATTCCGAATATATGTGGATGCCATCGAATTCTGGCAGGGCCGCGCCAATCGGCTGCACGACCGCATGCGCTTCGAGTGGCAGGACGGCACCTGGGATACCACCCGCTTGTATCCCTGACGCTTCCATTCCTGCCTTATTGCAGTAAGTGTTTGATAAATAAAGCAAAGCGCCGTTCACGCGCCAGTGTGCAGCGGAGCCTCTGCCGGCCCCACGCTATGCCAGTGTCACGAAAAGTCTCTTTATAATCAGCGGAATATGTGTATTATCTAAATATATAGGTGAGTATTGCTTTGGCTTCCAATAAATAGTAATATTATATATATAGTAATATCTTTTTCAGGGCGGCACGATGCGTACAGAGCAGTTCAAGAAGGGCGATCCGGTCATTTTTACCAAAACCAAATTCAGCGCTCACCCCGGACCCAGAGCCGAGGATATATCTCCTTCCAGTCACGGGGAAAGCTACAGCTACCTGGTCAAGAAATTCTGGACCGTGCTGGATTGCGAGCAGCATCGGATGCTCGTACTCACCCGCGGCGGGAAACGTCATTGGTTGAACCTCGACGATCCGGCGTTGCGGGCGCCCACCTGGTGGGAACTGATCAGGTACCGGGACCGATTTCCGACCATAGACGACATGGAGTCCCCCTCCCCGAAGGATTCCCCCGCCCCGAAAGCGGTGAATCAGAACTGAGGGTGCCGGTCCTGTAATCGCGGCTGAAGCCGCGATTGAAGGTGGACCGGGGCACGACTAGAACAGCCGCGTTTGCCCGCCCTCCTCCAGGATCTTGGTGCGCTGGGCCACCCATCCGCGCTCCAAGGCACCCCACTCGACGGCGTTCATGTCCCTCTCTGGATAGTGGCGCACAAGGTCTGCCAGCGCTATGCCCGCCTTGAAGGCATAGGTACCTTCCGCGAACCAGTAGTCGGCTGCGTCGGCCATATAGGCGCCGGGGGTGGAGGTGGACCAGTCATTCTAGACCAGGACATAGCCGGACTCGTACTGGATGTCCCATCAGTACGGGTTAGTGCTGCGGCCGGATGCCCGGTGGCGTCACAACGCGGCGGCTACGGCTTTCCGAATCCCCCGCCTCCCGGCGTCTCCAGCACGAACACGTCGCCGGGGCTCATTCGGCGTTGATCCGTCGCCGTCATCTCGTCTATCGAGCCGTCGGTGCGTTCCACCCAGTTGCGGCCGGTCGCCCCGGGCGCGCCGCCGGCGAGCCCGAACGGCGGCACCTTGCGGTGGTTCGCCAGGATCACCACGTCCATCTCCTCCAGAAACCGGAGTCTCCGTCGCGCCCCGTCGCCGCCCGAGTGCCGGCCGCGGCCTCCCGACCCGATGCGGACCTCGAAGCCCTCCACCCGTATCGGGTAGCGCAGCTCCAGAACTTCGGGATCGGTGAGCCGGGAGTTGGTCATGTGAGTGTGCACCGCGGAGGTGCCGTCGAAGTCCGGGCCCGCGCCGGAGCCGCCACACACCGTTTCGTAGTACTGGTACTTGTCGTTTCCGAAGGTCGTATTGTTCATCGTACCCTGGGCCGCGGCCAGAACACCGAGCGCCCCGTATAAGGTGTCCGTGATGACCTGCGACGTTTCCACATTGCCCGCCACCACCGCCGCCGGATAGGTCGGGTTGAGCATCGAACCTTCCGGAATGATCAAGTCGATCGGCTTGAGGCAACCCTCGTTCATCGGTATATCGTCCTCCACCAGGGTACGGAATACATACAGCACCGCGGCACGGCAGACCGCGGACGGCGCATTGAAGTTGTTGGGGCGCTGCGGGCTGCTTCCGGAGAAATCCACCGTTGCCTGGCGCCGCTCCCGGTCTATGGAAACCTTCACCTTCACCACCGAGCCGTCGTCCATGGGATAGGCGAACGCGCCTTCCTTGAGCACATGGATCACCCGTCTCACCGATTCCTCGGCGTTGTCCTGCACATGGCCCATGTAGGCCTGGACCGTGGACAAACCGAAGTGCCGCACCATCTTGCGCAGCTCGTGGATGCCCTTCTCGTTGGCGGCCACCTGGGCCTGGATGTCGGCCATGTTCTGCTGCGGATTCCGCGCCGGATACCGCCCGGAAGTGAGCAATTCCAGGAATGCCGCCTCCCGCAGAACGCCCTCGTCGACGAGCTTGAAGTTGTCGATCAACACGCCCTCCTCTTCCACGGTGCCGGAGTGGGACGGCATGGAGCCTGGTGTGATGCCGCCGATGTCGGCGTGATGCCCGCGGGAGCCGGTATAGAACAGAATCTCCCGCCCTTCCTGGTCGAACACGGGCGTGATGACCGTCACGTCGGGCAGGTGGGTGCCGCCGTTGTATGGCGCGTTGAGAACGAAAGCGTCTCCCGGCCGTATGGCGCCCTGGTTATTGCGAATCACGGCGCGCACGCTCTCCCCCATGGAGCCGAGATGCACGGGCATGTGAGGTGCATTGGCGATGAGCTGACCCTCGGCGTCGAAGATCGCACAGGAAAAATCCAGCCGCTCTTTGATGTTGACCGAGAAGGCGGTGTTCTGCAGCGTGTACCCCATTTGCTCGGCGATCGACATGAACAGGTTGTTGAACACCTCCAGCATCACCGGGTCGCATTCCGTGCCCACCGCCACGGTCCGCGCCAAGGCCTCGACGCGGGTCAGCAACAGGTTGCCGTGGCGGGTGTACTCGCCCTGCCAGCCGGGCTCGATCACGGTGGTGGCGGTGTCCTCGACGACGATAGCCGGCCCCGCCAGCGCGTCACCCTCGTGCAGCTCGTCGCGGCGGTAGACCGGAGTCGAGTGCCGGCGGCCGGCCATATAGCTCTCCACCGTCGCGGCGGCTCGCGGCGCGCCACCGCGGCCGGAAACCCGGGTATCGGAGGAAAGCGCCTCGTGACCCGACACCGCCTCCACCACCGCCGCGGCGGCGATCAGGGGTTTGTCGCCCATGACGAAACCGAAACGCGCGCGGTACGCGGCCTTAAACGCCTCCACCATGTCCGCTTGCGCCCCATAGGGGACTTCCAGCGCCACATCCGATCCCTCGTAGCGGATGTGCAGCTTCCTGTGCAGATGGATGCTCTCGGCAGGCTCGTCCTGGTCCAGCAGCTCCCGGCGGGCCCGGGTCGCCAGTTGCTCGACCACCGGCTCTATTTCACGCATCGAGGCCTGGTCAAGGCGCAGCTCTACGGACTGCTCGCGCATGGCCCGAACGTCGGCCAGTCCCATCCCGTAAGCCGACAACACGCCGGCGAAGGGATGCAGCAGCACCCGGGTCATCCCCAGGGCATCGGCCACCAGACAGGCGTGCTGCCCGCCGGCGCCGCCGAAGCAGGCAAGCGTGTACTCGGTCACATCGTAGCCACGCTGCACGGATATCTTCTTGATGGCGTTGGCCATGTTCTCCACGGCGATCTTCAGGAACCCGTCCGCCACCTCCACCGGAGCGCGGGAGCTGCCGGTGGCCTCCGCTATTTCTTGCGCCAACTCGTCGAATTTTTGACGAACCACATCGGCATCCAGCCATTCGTCCTGTTGCGGCCCGAAGACCCGGGGAAAGAACTCCGGCTGGAGCTTGCCCAGCATGACGTTGCAGTCCGTGACCGTGAGCGGACCGCCTTTGCGGTAGCAGGCCGGCCCGGGATGGGCACCCGCGGACTCCGGACCGACCCGGAAGCGCGCGCCGTCGAACAGGCACATCGAGCCGCCGCCGGCGGCCACGGTATGGATGTGCATCATCGGCGCCCGCATGCGTACACCCGCCACCAGTGTTTCGAAGGCGCGCTCGTACTCGCCGTCGTAGTGGGCTACATCGGTGGACGTCCCTCCCATATCGAAGGTAATGATCTGTGTGAAACCGGCCTGCTCGGCGGTTTTGACCGCGCCCACGATGCCGCCCGCCGGGCCGGACAAGATGGCATCCTTGCCCTGGAACAGGCGGGCATCCGTCAGGCCGCCGTTGGACTGCATGAACTGTAGCCGGACGTCACCGAGCTCGCCCGCCACCTGCTCCACGTATCGCCGCAGTATGGGAGACAGGTAGGCATCCACCACCGTGGTGTCTCCGCGCCCGACCAGCTTTATCAACGGGCTGGTGGCGTGGCTCGTGGATACCTGGGTGAAGCCGATGTCCCGCGCCAGGTCCGCTATCTGCTGCTCGTGATCGGTGTAGGCATAGCCGTGCAGACAGGTGATCGCCACCGAGCGGATGCCATCCCGCCAGGCTTGTTCAAGCCGGGGGCGCAGGCCGTCGAGGTCCACGGGGACCAGCACCTCGCCCCCGGCACCCACCCGCTCGTCGACTTCCTCTACTCGCTCGTACAATAACTCCGGCAGAACGATATGGCGGTCGAACAACCGCGGACGCGCCTGGTAGCCGATGCGCAGGGCGTCGGCGAAACCTCGGGTGATCACCAGCAAGGTGCGATCGCCCTTGCGCTCCAGCAGAGCGTTGGTGGCAACGGTGGTACCCATTTTCACGGCCTCGATGCGGTCCTCCAGCGCGTCCCGCATCTGCTCGCCCGCCAGCAGGTCACGTATACCCTGGACCGCGGCATCATCGTAGACGCCCGGGTTCTCGGACAGCAGCTTCCGGGTGACCAGTGAGCCGTCGGGACGGCACCCCACGACATCGGTAAAAGTACCGCCGCGGTCGATCCAGAACTGCCATTCTCGTTCAGTCATATCTCCACTTCTCGGCTCGAGTTCGTTTCGGGGAGGCCCTCACCCCGCCCCTCTGCCAAAGGGAGAGGGAACCCTTCGGCAGATATACGTAGGCCGCTCCCCCTCTCCCCGGGAAAGGGCCGGTGTGAGGGTCGGCGGCTCCAGGCACACCCGCTCGAGATCCCGCCCACTGTCAACGCTCCGGCAACCGCGCGGTCAGCTGCCGCAGGCTTCCGGCGACACCGAACCCGATCTGCTCCAGCTCGCCGTTCACCGGCACCGGAAGCTCGTCGCCCTCCATTTTCTGGTTCAGCACGCCGCCGATAATCACCGGCACTTCGCACTTCAGGTCCCGCAGAGACTGCTTGAGGCGTCTGGCATACTCGAGGGCGTTCCCATTGTGGGTGCTGAGTAGTATTCCATCCACCCGATGCGCCAGCGCCGCCTCGGCAATCTGTACCGGGCTGCGCTCCGGACCGAGATTGACGACCCGCGCTCCGGCCTCGTCCAGGAGACGGCCAAGCGCATGGATGGCGTGCTCGTGGACATCGGAGGAAGCCAGCAGCAGGCGCACACCGGCAATCCTGGCCCTGTTCTCCGGCACCTGGAACACATCCCGGTGATCCTCGATCACCTTCAAAGAGAGCTCGTAGATATCGGTCGGTATGATCGCACGCCGGCCGTGGGAATGGGACTCATCCAGTGCTCCAACGCCGTACAGACGCTCGAAACGCGCCGCGCCCATACTCTTCAGGGCGTGTATCAGGCGCAGGGGGTCCTTGGTGTTCACCCCAAGATCCGCCAGACCCGCCAGCGCGTTTCGAAACACCTTGTCGCCGTGCTCGCAGACGGTGTCGGCAAACCGCTCTACCGGCGAAAAATCCACGAACGGCAGCATCCGACGGGCCGTCTGCTCGACGCGGCGTCCCAGGCATTGAGCATCCGCGATCTCCTGAGCCGAGGGAATTCGAATTGCCTCGGTTACAGGCAGCGGCAGCACCGCGTGTCCGGAGGGCCGGCGCAACTGGGCCATGATATCCCACAGCAGGTATTCGGCTACCAGTCCTCGGTTGCGATTGAAATCCTCGGTGAAGGAAATCGTATCGCCGTAGATCATGGACCCGGCCGCATCATCGCCATGGATCCGCTGGAAGGCGGACACCCAGCCGGCACGCTTGACGGGATCGCTGGTCAATCCGCCGATGCAGTGGGCCAAGCGGGCGCCCATCAGCTCTTCGACGATGTGCCGTTCGAGGTACGCCCAACCTGCTACCGTCGCGCAGTCCTGAAACAACGCCCCGAAACCGTCTTCCAGGTAAGAGTGCAGCATGACGCCGCGCTCCCGGAAACCGGCCAGCACGGCGATGGCTTTGATGGATTCGACCGCGGTCTTCTCGCCGTCGATCCATCCCGGTGCCTCGAAGGCAAAGTACTGGGACAGGTTGCCGATGGTGGTGACGCCGGCGCGCAGCGCACGGACGGTGTTGTCGACGGCAGCCGGCTGGCCGATCATGAAATCCCCCATGTGGGGCTGGATGCGCGCGCATTCGGCGAGCTCCCGCCAGTCCTCATCGCGCACCAGCAGCGGACCGGTCTCGGCGGGCCAGGCCCCGCGCTGCGCCTCTGGCAGCCCCATGCGGCGGTCCAGGGCGATGCCGGCCCGGTCGATGACGAAATCCTGCTCCGCTGCCACGCCCTCCAGATAGCGAAGGGCCTGGGCGGTGGCAGCCCAGTCGTTCATGCCGATATGGGCGTGGTACATAACCCGCCCGCTTCGCATGCAGTGGCGCTTGTATTCGTATTCGGAGCCCATGCCCACGTGTCGGAGAAACGCGGACCGCCGCGGCACAATCTGCTCGCACAGTATCCGGCCCTCGCGGACGACCTCCCGTGCCGGCGGCAATGACGCCTTCAGCGATCGTGTGATCGATTGTTCGTCGCCGGTCCTGAGGTCAATCACGTGGTTTCAACTCCGTCCTCCGCGGTTTGCATCCCCAAGCGCTTTGTTCTTTAATCAACATCACGATTCTATAAGCCCATACACGATATCAGAAACCATGACAGAAGAACTTTTCCGGGAAGACAGCTACCTCGATACCTGCGACGCGCGGGTCAGTTCGGTGGACGGCATCCATGTCACCCTGGATCGCACGGTGTTCTACCCCACGGGCGGCGGCCAGCCCGGTGACACCGGGGTCCTCATCGGCTCCGATGGGCGCGAATACCGGGTCGTGGACACCATCAAGACCGAACAGGACATCGCCCACGTGCTTGACGCGGAAGCTGCGGCGCTGGCGGTCGGCGACCAAGTTACAGCCACGATAGACTGGGACCGGCGCTACCGGCTGATGAAGATGCATACCTGCATGCATGTGCTGTGCTCTCTCGTTCCCTTCGGCGTCACCGGCGGCTCCATCAGGGACGGCAGCGCGCGGCTGGATTTCGA
This sequence comes from uncultured Gammaproteobacteria bacterium, assembly GCA_963731035.1. Classification (GTDB taxonomy): domain Bacteria; phylum Pseudomonadota; class Gammaproteobacteria; order Arenicellales; family JAANXG01; genus JAANXG01. The sequence continues at coordinate 433,878 of CAVSUY010000022.1, forward strand.
CGCCCCCGAGCCTCTGGACAAGGACGAGCTGAACCGGAAGCTGAACGAAGTGGTTCAGTCCGGCGCCCGGGTCAGCAAACGCTGGATTACGGACGAGGAACTGGACGCCCAGCCGGAGCTGGTCAGGACCCTGTCCGTGCAGCCGCCTCGGGGAAGCGGCAAGGTGAGGCTTGTGGAGATCGAAGGCGTGGATCTGCAGCCGTGCGGAGGGACCCACCTGAAGGCCATCGAAGAGATCGGTCCCGTGCGCGTGCGGAAGATAGAGAAAAAAGGCAAACGCAATCGCCGCATTACCATCGAGTTCGACGACCAGCCGGCCTGACCGGAGGGCGCGTCGGTCCGGACTCGTCCGGTGATCACTGGAGGTCGATCGGGGGGATCTCCTTGGTGAGAGTATCCTTCCGCACATGGAACGAAACGGGCACGCGCACTTCCAATTCCTGTCCGGGCATTTCGTTCGGTATGGCGGGAAAGGGATTACCCCGCTCGACCATTTCCTTGGCTTCCCGATCCAGCAGTGGAAATCCGGAGCGTGACTCGAGCTTGATGGACCTTACTTTGCCGTCACGGTCAATGATGAAGCGCACGACCACTTTGCCCTCCTGCCCGGCGAGGCGTGCGGCCCGGGGATAATGCATGTTCTTCTGCAGCCATCCCTTGAGCACGCCGGCGTAGCGCGCCATCACGCCGGTGCCGCCGGTACTTCCCACCGAGTTCACTTCTTCCGCCTGCAGCAGCTTCTCCAGGTCCACGGTTTGCGGCTTCTCGGCAGCACTGATATCCGGAGTGGACGCCTGTTCGACCTCCGGCGCCGGCTCCCGGGCGGCGGTCACCTCCACGCCGGCCGCTTCGCTGGCGGATTCCGTTTCAGCCGATTCGATTTCCGACTCGCCGGCGGCCGGAACGGCTTGCACGGCCGGGGCCCTCGCACTGCGGATCTCTACGTCATTCACGATCGTTTCGGACTGATTGGCGGCCGGGGTCTCCGCCACGGATTCAGCCGCGACGGCATTGTCGGACTCGAGCCGGGCTTCCTCCTCCGCCGGTGCTTCGGCAGGTCGGGTGTCAGTCGCCTCCTGCGTGCGCACGGCAACCGCAGTGACCGGTTGGGCCGTCTGGTTGGAGATCGGCGGGGAGGCCGTTTCCGGCTCCAACGCCGCCACCTCCGTGGTGCGGTCCGGCTTGGCCGCGGCCGCCTCGACGGGCCTCGATTGGGACGGCGGCGTCGTGGATGCCGTTTGTGCCTCCACCGACTTCCCGGCATCCACCGTGTCCAGGCCAACCAGCCCGGGCTGGTGCGCGGCCGTCGCATCGACCGCGGCCGGCGCCGGGCCGGGGGACGCCGCCTTCACTACCGTTCCTTCCACCGGCTTCACCGCCGTCGCACTGCGCGCCGCATCAACGGCGCTGCGTCCCAGGGTCACAACCACGCCTTCGCCGCTGCGCTCCGGCTGTGGCTGGCGGGTGGGTGGAGCGAGGCTGAGCCACAACAAGCCCAGCACGTGGATCGCCACCGCAATTACTGTGGCGACGAGCCATTGAACACCGCCAATCATCCCGGTGCCCCGCGTTCGGTCAACAAAGTGAGACGCTGGACGCCGGCGGCACGCATACGCTCCATTATCCGGATCACCCACACCGCGTCCGTGCGGCCGTCCGCCTTCACCTGAAACGAAGCCGCTGGTCGCTCGGCCAGGATCTTCGCGACCTGCTCGGTGAGCGCCGACTCGGGAACGATGTCGCGATCGACGGCGACACGGCCGTCACGCGTCAACAGAATCTTGACCGCCTGACCGCTATCGTCCTTGCCGCTCACGGACCGGGGAGGCTGGATATCGAGGGGTTCCGGTGACGAGAGCCTGCCCACCAGCATGAAGAACACCAGCAGCAGAAAGACCACGTTCACCAGTGGTACTACGCTGAGCTCCGATCGGCTTTCCTCGGGTGGCGGCGCAATCTTCATGGCTACGGTCGGGTAAACGACACGCTTCCAGCACCGGATGACTTCAGGAGATCGACCACGGTGACCAGCTGCTGCATCGAGACTCCGGCTGCCGGCTGCACCAGATATCGCCGCCCGGGCTCGGATACCGACAAGGCCGCGACACGCTGGGCCAGTTCCGTACGGGTGAGCCCCTCGCCGTTCAGATCCAGGTCCCCGGTGCTGCGTACACGCACCAGTGCAGCGCCTTCATCGCTGCTGGAAGCGGTTTCAGCATCGCTGGGCGCCAGCATGTCGATAACCTGCTCAGTGGAGAAACTGGAGGCGAGCATGAAGAAAACCAGCAGTATGAAGACGACGTCGATCAGCGGCGTCAGACTGACCAGCGGACGGCGGCTCCGCGCGCGCGCCGCAGCGGACTTATCTTCGAGTTGCACGCAGCTTGTCGGCGCCTCTGGGCCTGGCCGGTAGTTGGACCGACCAGGTGAAAACCTGGGTGACGGCATCCTCGATGGCATGCGCCGTGCCCTGGACGATCCGTTCGAACCAATTCAACATGACCAGGGCGGGGATCGCCACGATCAGCCCCGCGGCCGTGGTGAGCAGCGCTTCCCAGATGCCGCCGGAAAGCACCGCGGGGTCGACGTGGTGCCCGACCTGCTCGAGCTGTTGAAACGCACCGATCATGCCCAGCACCGTCCCCAGAAGGCCGAGCAGCGGGCTCAGGGTGCCGATTACCTCCAGTCCCCTCAGATACGACCGCATCTGTTCGAGATGGCGGTTGGCAACCCGCTGCACTTCCTCCCTGACCAGGCCTTCGTCCAAGTCCTCGCGGGCGTGCCCAACGATGGCCACATCCAGCACCCGCGCCACCGGGCTCCGCCGGCGCGCCAGGATTCGCAGGGCTTCTTCGTAGTGGCCGGCCCGGTAATACTTCAGAACCTGTTCCACGAAGCCGCTGTCCCCCGCTCGCATGACTCCGAACTGGTACAGCTTCAACAGGATGATGGTGAGGGCTATGATGGACATCACGAACAGCAACACCAGCACGGGGCCGCCCAGCTGCATCCACTCGCTCAACCGTTCAAACAAGGCCCCGGCCCCCGCTGAGTGTTCTCACCGCTAACCTATTTGAAAAAGTCCGCTTTGCTTCGCGAAGCGGTCTCGATCATCTGCAGGCAGTCCGTGCGCTCCCCCGCGGAGTCGGTGCAGGCCAGGACCCCGTTCAGCAGGACCCGTCCCACGGAATCGCAGGTAACGCCGTCGATGTCGAACAGCTTCACGCTGGTCTTACCCGCGGGAAGCGGACCGCCTTCCACCGCCAGCCGCTTGTTGATGATGCCATCGGGGTTGAACATCACCAGATCCAGTTTCAGGGACTGGAACTCCGCAGAAGTATTGTTCTGAAACAACAGGTAAGCCCGGCAGGCAGATTCCATGGGTTCCAGCTTATTCAACTCGATGCGGATCCCTTCCGCCCCCTGCGATGCAGGAGCCCATGCGGAAATCACCAACAGCGCCACCAGCAGGTTTTGAAGCGTCATTCGCCGCCATGAGAGGGCACGACCTTGCATAAATCCTCCGTTGGATCAGCAGGTTATAATTCTAACAGGGTAGACGGCCGGCGACACCACCAGCGCCACTCCTCTTTGTACATCACGCGCGACACCAGCGCAAAGATCCTCTTGAAGTTTACCGGGAAGGCCGCCGTTTCGTCGAAGGTAGGGTGGTGCTACCGGCGGGGCATAAACGGCTTTGGACCGTCGTGGAGCACCGTGTCGGGGTGCGGGGAGGGAAACCGGTGGTGGGGACGGCAAGCGCCTTGGCGACGAAACCCCGTGCCTGGCGCGTCTCCGTCCCGGGCCGGCATTGTGCCGGTCCGGGACGGAGACGGTCCGGGGCTCTTAGAACCCCAACACCAGACTCGCCGAGAGAAGATCAACATCGGGAGCATCGATCTTGACACCGGCGATTTTCAAGGCATCGTTGAAGCTGTGCCGCTCCCACTCGCCGCGAATCGATACGTTGTTGGTCAAGTGGACCTCGGCGCCGACGCCATACAAGAGACTGGCGGCCCCGCTGCTGTCGGAGTAGCTCAAACCACCTCCCGATGCCTCGAGCTTGGCGTCAACTGCGGACAAACCGATGCGGCCGAATATCGCGCCCGTCGTCCCAAGAGGTATTTGCGGCATAAGGGAGATATAGCCTCCGCTGGCCTTCAGCGAGGCCTTGGCGGCGACCGGTACCGCGGAAGTGGCCTTCGCTTCGCCAAGATCCACGTACCCGCCCTCGAAGGCGAGAAACTGCCCGAACTTGTAGCCGGCGAACACTTTGTACCCGTTGTCGGTGTCGTCGACACCACAGGTGGCGCCGACGGTGGAGCACGCGGTCTGCACACGACTGACGTCATGATACGTGGATTGGCCCAGTCCGGCTCCAACATAGAACTGGGCGTAGCCGGCGGCGGGAAAAGCCAGCGCCGACAGCAACGCTCCTAGACGAACAACCCTGGTAAGCCGTATACGCATGTCTCGTCTCCGAATGATTGTCGTGGATAGAGGGGTTAAGAATACGTCCATATCAGTGACGGGGTACACTAGAATATCCACTGCAAGGCGGATGTATGATGCTGTTTTTGACGAACGTCAACGAATCGCGGTTTGACGGAAGCCCGTCCGCTCGGCAGCCAGGCCGTATGACGCCACCATGCCACAATTGCTGATCGTTTCCCACTGCCCGTCGCCCAATACCCGCGCTCTAACCGACGCGGTGATACGCGGCGCCCGGCACGAGGACATCAGCGGCGTTGAGGTCCGCGCGCTTCCGCCGCTCGAAGCAGAACCGGACGACGTCCTGCGCTCGCAGGGGATAATTCTCGGCACCACGGAAAACTTCGGTTACATGAGCGGAGCCTTGAAGGATTTCTTCGAGCGTATCTACTACCCCTGCCTGGAGAAGACCCAGGGCCTGCCGTACGCCTTGTTCATCAAGGGCGGCAACGACGGCACCGGCGCCAAGACCAGCGTGGAGCGCATCATCGCCGGCCTGCGCTGGAGAGCCGTACAGAACCCGATCGTGATGACCGGCAGTTTCAGGCAGGAGTGGCTGCAGCCCTGCGAGGAGTTGGGGATGGCCATGGCAGCGGGATTGGAAGCCGGCATCTTCTGAACGCCGCACCGTACTGTCACAGACGAAAAAGCGAGGTCCATCTCATGAATGAGGCAAATAATCCCCAAACCGTCCACCCGCCGCTCGGTGGCTATAGCCACACCATCGAGGTTCCACCTGACTCACGCTGGCTGGTGATCTCCGGACAGGTCGGCATCGACGGCAAGGGGCGAATCGCCAAGGACATCGCGGCGCAGAGTGAACGAGCCCTGCGCAACATACTCGGCTGCCTGCGCGCCCACAAAATGAGCAAGCGCGACCTGGTCAAGACCACCACGTATCTCACCGACTCCCGCTTCGTGGCGCCGTTCAGGGAAGCGCGCCGCAAGGTCTTCGGCGACGACTGCGCGCCGACGTCCACCCTGCTGATCATCGAGGCCCTGGCGGCGCCCGAGCTGCTGGTAGAGGTCGAAGCCTGGGCGGCCCGCGGCTGACCCGCGCCCTCAGCCCGTTTCGACTACCGGCAGACCGGCAAGCGCCATCGCCAGCTCGGCTTCCTCGTACGGCTGGTCGGAGAGCTTGCCGGCGAAATAGTCGGTGTAGGCCTGCATGTCGAAGTTGCCGTGGCCGCACAGATTGAACAGTATCGCCCGGGGGTTGCCCGACTCCCGGCACGCCAGGGCTTCATCGATCGCCCCCTTGACGGCATGGTTGGCCTCGGGCGCCGGAATAATCCCTTCGGACCGGGCAAAAAGAACCCCGGCCTCGAAGCATTCAGCCTGTGAATAGGCCCGTGGCTTGATCTCACCCAAATGGGTGAGCTGGCTCACCAGGGGCGCCATACCGTGGTAACGCAGTCCTCCGGCATGAAAGCCCGGAGGCACGAACGCCGAGCCCAGGGTGTGCATCTTCACCAACGGGGTCAACTTCGCCGTGTCCCCGAAATCGTAGGCGTACCGGCCCCGGGTCAGCGACGGACAGTTGGCCGGCTCGACGGCCACCACCTCGATGTCCTGCTCGCCGCGCAGCTTGCGGCCGAGAAACGGAAACGCAATGCCGGCGAAATTGCTGCCGCCGCCGGTACATCCGATCACCACGTCCGGGTAGTCATCAGCCAGCTCGAACTGGCGCAGGGCTTCCTGGCCGATAATGGTCTGGTGCATGAGAACATGGTTGAGCACGCTCCCCAGAGCGTATTTGGTATCGTCGCGGGTCGCCGCCCGTTCCACCGCTTCACTGATGGCGATACCCAGGCTGCCGGTGCTGTCCGGATGTTCCTTGAGGATAGCGCGCCCCGATTCCGTCAGCTCCGAGGGGCTGGCCACGCAGGTCGCGCCGAAAGTCTCCATGAAGGCGCGGCGGTAAGGCTTCTGCTCGAAGCTGACTCGCACCATGAATACTTCGATCTCCAGGCCGAACAACGAGCCCGCCAGCGCCAGCGCGGAACCCCACTGGCCGGCCCCGGTTTCCGTGGCGATCCGCTTCACTCCCGCTTCGCGGTTGTAGAACGCCTGGGCCACGGCGGTGTTGGGCTTGTGGCTGCCGGCCGGACTCACGCCCTCGTACTTGTAGTAGATTCTGGCCGGTGTATCGAGCTGCTTCTCCAGGCGCCGGGCGCGATACAGGGGAGAGGGACGCCACTGCCTCAGGACGTCCAGCACCGGACCGGGGATTTCGATCTCGCGCTCGGCGGAGATTTCCTGCTCGATGATGGCATCCGGAAACAGCGGGGCAAGGTCGGCGGGACCTATCGGTTGCCCGGTGCCGGGATGCAGAACCGGCGTGGGAGGCTCGGGAAGGTCGGCGACGATGTTGTACCAGTATCTCGGCAGTGCGTCGTCGGGCAGAATGAACTTGATGGCTTCGGTCATGGTGGGGTTGCTTGTTGTTGCGTGAGTGATTCGTTCTTGCGGCGCATTGCAAGCATATCGTGGTTGAAACCGCTTCTACAATCCAAAGTTCACCGTGGTGTTGATCCACGGATTGTGGGAGCGGCTTCAGCCGCGATCTCTCACTGGGCAGGTTCGCGACGGATGATGACACGGATCCCAACGATCGGATCTCCCAGTTGCGTGACAGCCCTCAGTTCAGCAGGTCGAAGGCGTCGCCCCAGGTGTCGGACAACAGGTATCCCTCCGGGTAGGGATCGTCGGGATCGACGCCGATCTGGTGTATGCCGTGTATCCAACCGCGTCCCGAGATGCGCGGCAGCACCGCAGGCCGACCCGCCACGGACGTCCGGCCGAGGAAAGACACTTCGAAACGGCTGTCTATGATGGATCTCGCGGTCAGGGTTTCCCCTTCGCGCGCCTCGCCCCGGGCGTGACGCACCGCCAGCCTGGCGCTGTTGCCGGTGCCGCAGGGCGAACGATCGATGCGCCCGGGCGGCAATATGGTGGCGCCGATCAGGTCGCCGTCTTCGCGGCGGTCGGTGAACATCATATAGGCGAAACCGTGAATGGACGGAAACTCGGGATGCCGCACATCGACCCGCTCGTTGAGGGCGCGGTGAATGCGGCAGCCGGCGTCCACAAGTGCCCGGGCCGAGGACGGAGCTATCTCCAGGCCGAGCGGGCGGGGATCGATCAGTGCGTAGTAGACGCCGCCGAACGCGGCATCCACCCGCACCGGGCCCAGGCCGGGCACGTTTACCTCGATATCCAGGTCCTCCACGAAGCTTGGCACCATATCCAGGCTGACCCGTTCGCACTTGCCGTCGCGGCAGCTCGCGCTGGCAACGACCAGGCCGGCGGGGGTATCGAGCCTGACGACGGTCTCGGGCTCGTTCATGGGTACGAGGCCGGTTTCCAGCAGAACGGTCACCACGCAGATGCAGTTGGACCCGGACATCGCATGGGCCTTGTCCCCCTGGAGGATGATGAAGCCTGCGTCCGCATCCGGACGGCTCGGGGGGAACAGCAGATTGGTGCTCATCGAGGCGTAGCCGCGCGGCTCGAAAACACAGAAGCGGCGCAGCGAATCGTCCTGCTCGTTGAGAAAGGTCATCTTCTCCAGCATCGTACTTCCTGGCAGGTCCAGGACACCGCCCGTCACGACGCGACCCACTTCACCCTCGGCATGAGCTTCAACCATTGTCAGCGTTTTGGACCAACGCATGATTTGCCAGTGATCCTCGGATACGTGTCGGGAGCGCTTGATCGCGACTGAAGTCGCTCCTACATTAGGAGTCGACGCGGCGATGCCGTTTCGATCATAGCTGACGGGCAATGACAAACGCTAGAGCCAGGCTGTACGAGCTGTTGAAGCTCGAGGACGACGAGTGGCGGCCGGTAGCCTGGTCGTTCTTCTACTTTTTCTGCCTGTTGGGCGGCTACTACGTCCTGCGTCCGGTCAGGGACGAGATGGGCATCCAGTCGGGTCTGCAGAATCTGCCCTGGTTGTTCACCGCGACTTTCGTCGCCATGCTGCTCGCGGTTCCCTTGTATGGTTGGGCGGCGACGCGGTTTGCGCGCCGCTCCCTGCTGCCCGTCGTGTACGGCTTTTTCATCGTCAACCTTCTCGTATTCTACGTCGCCTTCACCGGCGGCGCGTCCGTCGCCGTGATCGCCCGTATCTTCTTCGTCTGGCTCAGCGTATTCAACCTGTTCGTCGTCTCCGTGTTCTGGTCGTTCATGGTGGATATATTCAACCGCGAGCAGTCGCGGCGTCTGTTCGGATTGATAGCGGCGGGCGGCAGCATGGGCGCCATCGCCGGACCCGCCGTCACCGCGAAGCTGGCGCAAGTGGTGGGCATCTTCAACCTGTTGCTGGTCTCCGCCGCCATGCTCAGCCTCGCCCTGCTGAGCATCTGGCGGTTGCGCGCCTGGTCCCGGCGGACCCCTTCTGCGAACGACGACGTTGAAGCTCTGAAGGGGCGCTGGTGGGACGGCATGACCCGGGTGCTGCAATCCCGATACCTGTGGGGCATCAGCACCTACATACTCCTTTATACCACCGTCGCGACCTTCCTTTATTTCATACAGGCCCACATCATTCATGATTCGTTCGACGACCCGGCCCGCCGCACCCAGGTGTTCGCATTGCTCGACTTGGCCACCAACGCCCTCACCGTGGTGCTGCAACTGTTCTTCACCGGCAGAATCGTGGAACGCTGGGGCCTGTCGACGCTGCTCGGCGTCGTTCCCGTTGTCGTCTCTGCCGGCTTCCTGATACTGGGCTGGGCACCGGTTCTGGTGCTCATCGCAACGGTGCAGGTCCTGCGGCGGGCGGGCAACTACGCCCTTGCGCGGCCCGGCAGGGAGATGCTGTACGGGGTGCTGCCGCGGGTCGACAAGTACAAATCAAAGAACTTCATCGACACCGTGGTGTACCGAGGCGGAGACGCCGTCAGCGGTTGGATCTATGCCGCCATGGCCGCCCTCGGCCTGGGTATGGCGGGCATAGCCTGGGCCGCCATCCCGCTGGCGCTGGCCTGGCTGCTCGTCGGCCTGTTCCTCGGCCGCCGATACCGGGAACTGGAATTCAAACTGGGACCGGCGGTCCAATACGACACCGAACCCGAAGGAGGCAAATTGTGAACTCCCGGCAGCATAGACAGATCGCCAGCCCGTCACGGCGGCGCAGCCTGCAGGCCGTGCTCGCCTTGTTGTCCGCCGGCATCGATCCGGCGCTCGGCGGAGAAACCGCCGCGCAGGCACAGCGCACGCGCGTCATTCCTTCCACCGGTGAGTCAATACCGGTGATGGGCCTGGGCACCGCCCGCACCTTCGACGTGCCGCCCACGGCGTCCGCCCTCGCACCGCTGCGGGAGGTCACGCGCCTGTTCATACAACGGGGCGGCAGGATGATCGACTCCTCGCCCATGTACGGAAACGCCGAAGAAGTGGTCGGGAGGCTGGTGACCGACCTTCGTGTTCGGGAAAAGATCTTCTACGCAACGAAAGTATGGACCCGCGGCGAGGAGGCGGGTATGGAGCAGATGAACCGGTCCTTCGAGCTCATGCGCACACCGCTGGTGGATCTGATGCAGGTGCACAACCTGTCCGATACCGCGACCCAGATCAGGAACATCCGAACACTGAAGGACCAGGGACGCATTCGCTATGTCGGAATTACCCACTACAGTACGGGGGCATTCGACGACCTCGAAGCGTGGATGCGAAAGGAGAAGCTCGACTATGTTCAATTTCCTTATTCCATCGCCGATCGCGCGGCGGAGAAACGCCTGCTTCCGGCGGCCCGCGACCTCGGGGTGGCGACGATCGCCCACCGCAACTTCGAGAATGGGAATCTTTTCAGACGGGTAAAGGGCGTGGAGCTGCCGGACTGGGCCGCGGACTTCGACTGCGGGACCTGGGGCAACTTCTTCTTGAAGTACCTGATAGGCGAGCCAAGCCTCACCAACCTGATCCCGGCCACCAGCGAGCCTGGACACCTGGTGGACAACATGAATGCGGGCCTGGGGCGGATACCGAACGCCGCCCAGCGGAACAGGATGGTGAAGTTCGTGGCGGACCTGTAGGTCGGTCGGGATTCCGACGTACAGGAACTTATTGGTCTCGCTGGAGGCGGGAGTCGAAAGCGGCGAATCCCGACGATCTCGGTGTCACCCCCGATCAAGACGTCGTTATCGGCATGGAATGCCGATTCTATGGTCTGTCGTTTCGCTCCCGACTACATTGTCATCGTACCGCTGCCGGTGCTTTTTCGGCATGAATGCCGACCTACATGAACGTCTAGCGAACCGGGAAATCGAAATAGGTATCGGGAAACGGCTCGTCGATCAGCGTGAAATGCCACCATTCCCAGTCCTGCGGCGCGAACCCGTGCTTGCCCATCACAGCGCGCAGCAGCATTCTATTGTTCCGCTGCGCCTGGGTAGCGCCGCCCCATTGGGGCCAGGACTCGGGACCGAAGAAATCGAAGTCCGTGCCCATCTCCAGTGCGTTGTCCTCGTCCAGCGTAATGATCGTCAGGTCGAAGGTGCTGCCCCGGGTATGGCTCGACCTCCTGGCAATGTAGCCTTCGTCGAACAACTGCTGCTTGCGGCGCCCCGGATAGAACTCCTGCTGCGTGCTCAGGTCCCGTTCGTCCCGGGCCCAGCGGATAAAATGGTTCACTGCGCGCTGCGGGCGATATGCGTCGTAGATGCGCAGGCCAAGGCCGAACAGAGCGAGCTCGGCCTGCACCGCGCCCAACGCCTCAGCCGCCGCCCGGGTGGCAATGACCCGCGGCGCCTCGTAGCCGTCGACGGGCTCGCCGACGAAATTGTGCGAGCCACAGTACTTGAGGTCCGCGCCCAGCCCCGGAACCATCTCGTCGGCGTAAGCGAATTCCTCGGGCAATAACGATTCCCGCTCGATCGTCCGGTCGCTCATGTCCCGGCCCCCGTGGTCAATCCAGGGGCTCCATGCCGACCTCCGCCAGGACTTCGGCGCTGTTCTCTCCCAGCCTCGGCGCCGCGCGCTCGAGCTTCAACTCGCACTGCGAGAAAACGATGGGCGTACGGACGGTGGGTACGTTCCCGGCCTTCGTCGCCGGCGCCTCGAGGGGACGCATCATACGGCGATGACGGACCTGCGGATCGTTGAACACGTCCTCGACGGTGTTGATCGGACCGGCCGGCACCGTATTGGATTCCAGGCGTTCGAGCAGGTCTTCGCGATTGAACATCCCGGTTCGCTCGACGAGCACCGGTATCAGTTCCTCGCGATGGGATACCCGGGCCGGATTGGTGGCAAAGCGCCGGTCCTCGATCAGCGTTTCGCAACCCAGCACGCGACACAGGCGGGCGAACTGACCGTCGTTTCCCACCGCGATCACCACGTAACCGTCAACCGTGGGAAATGGCTGGTACGGCACGATGTTCGGGTGGGCGTTTCCCATGCGCCGCGGCGGCCTGCCGGATACCAGGTAGTTGAGCGCCTGGTTTGCCAGCACCGCGACCTGGCTGTCCAGCAATGCCATGTCTATGAACTGTCCGCGGCCGGTGCGGTCGCGGTGCGCCAGGGCGGCCTGAATCGCGATGACCGCGTACAGGCCGGTAAAGATGTCCGCGTAGGCGACCCCCGGCTTGATCGGCTCGCCCTCGGGCTCCCCGGTGATGTCCATGATCCCGCCCATGGCCTGGATCATGAAGTCGTAGCCGGCGCGATCGGCATACGGGCCATCCTGGCCGAAGCCGGTGATCGAGCAGTACACCAGACGAGGATTGGTCTCCTTGAGCTGCTCGTAGCCCAGCCCATACTTCGCGAGGCCGCCCACCTTGAAGTTCTCGATCAGCACGTCCGACCGCCGGGCCAGGCGCCTGACGGCCTCCCGGCCGTGCTCGCCGTGAAAATCCAGCACCACCGAGCGCTTGCCACGGTTGCAGCAATGGAAGTAGGCGGCGTCCCCTTGTTCGTCGTTCGCCCCGGCAACGAAGGGAGGACCCCAGTGGCGCGTGTCATCCCCCTCGGGGCTTTCGACCTTGATCACGTCGGCCCCCAGATCAGCCAGGGTCTGACCGACCCACGGTCCGGCGAGAATCCGGGCCAGTTCCAGAACTCTGAGGCCGGCCAGGGGCCGCTTCTCAGTCCCCTTTCCGTCCGCCGCCGTCACTGCTTCTCGCTCCCGCGCCTGTGCCGCATCCCCAAAAGGAAGGCGACGCAGGCAATAAAAAACAACAGACCGCCGATGAAACCGATTGGATCACCGCCCAGCAGGCTGGACGCCATGAAGAACAGGGATGAGGCCATGAACAGGAACCAGCCCGCCAGCTCGAATTTTTTCTCAGACCCGCCCATGCATATCATTCCGGGATCGTGTTCACCGCCTGAATAACTGGAGAATTACCGGGTATTGGCGCGGAAACCGCCATTGCGAGGCCTCGATCGAGCCGGGGTCCACCCAAAGTACCTGCGCTATCTCGTTTCTGCCGGTCGCCGGAACCGGCAACTCGCCGCCTGCGGCCGCACCGCCGTCGGTCAGCTCACATTGATATACCGCCAATCCATTGGAGAAGCGTTTTAACATGCCGTGCACGACGACATCCACGCCGGTCTCTTCCCAGGTCTCCCGATGAGCCACGCACTGGGAACTCTCCCCTGACTTGCTCACGCCACCCGGGACTCCGAGCTTGCCGCTGGACAACTGGCGCACCACCAGCATCCGTCCGTCGTGCTTGATCAGGCAGCCGGCGGCGAACGCAAAGTCGGGATCCTCGATAGCAGTCCGGCACGGAGGTTGCGCGGACGCGGTGGCCGGCAATATCGAGACAACCATGGCCGTTGCGATATATTTCGATATGGCGTGCCGAATCACAACCGGAGCCCGGGACTTCGAAAGTATGCGCACCGAATCACTGAGCGTTCGCGAACCATGGTTCGATGAATTGGAACACGCGGCCTGCTTCGACGGCGCCGCGCTGGCCGGTGAGCTGGACCGCCTCAAAACGAGGGCGGCCGTCTCCATGCAGATACTGTGCGGGCCGGTGCTCGGGCGCTTGGCCGACGCAGCCGGCGGACTCGCGTTCCGGCCCGCCAGGTCCGAGGTGGGAAAACCGGAGGCGCGAGTTTACCAGGAGTTCGGGTACTGCGGCTCGATCCCGGCCGCCCACGCCGTGTCCAGGCTGGCATCCTGGTTCGAAACGCGACTTCGAGACGTCCTCGTTCTGATGCAATCCCCCCCGATCCCAATGGACTTCACCATCAACGACATCGTCTGCCAGCAATACCTGCCAGGAGACCGCGGCATAAGCCCGCACCGGGACCATGTTTCATACACCGGACTCATTATTCTGGTGCTGTTGAGCGGCCGCGGTCGCTACTTCGTCTGCAAGGACCGGCGGGGCGGGCACTGCCGGGAGATACCGTCCGCTCCGGGATGGGCGATATTGATGCCGGGTCCGGGTTACGCCGGGCGCGGGGACAGGCCGTTTCACATGGTCGGCGATATCACGTCGTTGCGATACAGCGTGGGCCTGCGTCACGATAAACGCAAGCCACCGGCTTCGTGACGCGGTCATCGACGATTATCCACAAAATCTGTGCATAAGCCTGTGGATAAGCTGCTGACAAGTCTGAAATCCTGCCGTCGGCAGGGACAAATCCTGGCCTTGATGGCAGATTGCCCAAAATTTAGGCAAGACAATTATCTATTTAAATTCAATAGGTTAAAAAGGTAATATCTATTTCTGCCAGTAAACGGCAATGTTGCCAAAATTTGTCAACGCGCCGTGGCGCATACTGCGCAGATATATCCACAACGCAAGCCGCCAACCCGACGCCCCAATCGCGGGACAAGCGCGGCCAGCGCCGCGAGACATCTACAACACGAGTCGATAGTGATGAGCCAGATTCCGGAAACCATGACCTGTATCGAGATCTCCGAGCCCGGCGGTCCCGAGGTTCTGCGACCCGTTGAACGGCCGGTGCCCAGGCCCGGGCCGGGCGAGGTGCTGGTACGGGTGCAGGCCGCGGGCGTCAACCGCCCCGACGTGATGCAGCGCCAGGGCATGTACCCGCCGCCGCCAGGCGCCCCGGATATCCCTGGACTGGAGATCGCGGGGATCGTGGTGGACAGGGGCCCCGGAGCCGACACACCGCGGGAGGGAGATGAAATCTGCGCACTGGTCCAGGGAGGGGGATACGCCGAATACTGTATTGCGGCCGCCCCCGTATGCCTACCGGTACCCAAGCGCCTCGATGCGATCCAAGCCGCAGGCATACCGGAGACCTTCTTCACCGTCTGGACCAACGTCTTCGACCGTGGACACCTCCAACGCGGGGAGCGCGCGCTGGTGCACGGCGGTTCCAGCGGGATCGGAACCACCGCGATTCAGTTGATCAGAGAAGCCGGCGCCGAGGCGCTCGTCACCGCCGGCACGCGCGAGAAGTGTGATGCCTGCCTCGAGCTTGGCGCCGGGGCGGCGATCAACTACAAGGAAAAAGACTTCGTGGCCGAGGTGGCCGCCCTGACCGATGGCGGCGGCGTCGACTTGATCCTCGACATGGTGGGCGGAGACTATTTTCCCCGGAACCTCGAATGCCTGGCGCCGGAGGGACGACTGGTACAGATCGCACTCCAGCGTGGACCCAAATCCGAGGTGAACCTGCTCAAGATCATGCTCAATCGCCTGACCGTTACCGGGTCCACACTGCGCCCGCGTAGCGTTGACGAGAAGTCCTCAATCGCCCGCGCCTTGCAGCGCGAAGTGTGGCCCCGTCTCGAAGACGGCAGTGTCGAGCCGGTGATTCATGCGCATTTTCCTCTCGAGCGAGCCGCTGAAGCCCACCGCCTCATGGACAGCGGTGAGCACATCGGCAAGATCATCCTTACCGTCGGATAAGCGCCCTCCGCCCCTTCGACCTCACCACGGCAGGGCTTCGCCGTTGGCGTGCCTGAATGTCCCGGAGGTGGCCAGGTCCAGCTCCTCTATACGCTGCAGGATCCCTGCGGCTGCATCCGCCGGCTCGACATTGCCCGTGTGGTTCGTCATGTCGGTGTTCACATAGCCGGGATGCAGAAGAATGATGGCAATGTCCCGGTCCTCGAGATCGCGCGCCAGCGACACGCCTGCCATGTTCACCGCCGCCTTTGACATGCGGTAGCCATAGTGACTGCCGGAGGTATTGTCCGCCACCGAACCCATGCGACTGGTAACGATGGCGACCTTGGCACCGTTCTTCAGCTTCCCGCGCAAAGTCGCGGTCACCCTGAGGGGCCCCAGGCTGTTGACCTCGAATTGCCTGCGGATAGCGTCGAAGTCCAGATCGTCCAGTGATTGCCGGGTCAGGATTCCTGCGTTGTTGATCAACACATCGATCGAAGCGTCCGGCAACCGGGCCGCCAATCGATCCACGTCTTCCTGGACCGAAACGTCGATACCCGATTCGACGCGCACGTCGAGGGCCTCCAGCTCTGCGGAGGGCTTTCGGCAAACTGCTATCACCTGATCGCCGCGTGCCGCCGCCTGCCTGGTGAGCTCCAGTCCGATCCCCCGGCTGGCGCCGGTGATTACTGTGGTGGTCATATAGTTTCCTGGCCTGAGTTGGTGAGTGTTTCTTGAGTACCGAAACGGGATTTTGAGGTTGAAAGCCCGGTCAAAGCTCGTACCCTGATCCGGAGATTCGCGGTATGAGCTTAAATGTGCAGCCGCGGCACGCGATTTCAACCCCCGGTATTCGAGGAGAATGCTATGCCAAGTCAGAAGCTGGAATTCCCCAATGATGAGGGGCATACCCTGTCCGCAGCGCTGGAGCTGCCGGATGGCGGCCATGCCTCCGCGTTCGCGGTGTTCGCACACTGCTTCACCTGCGGCGAGGATGGCGCCGCGGCGTCACGTATCGCCCGCGCCCTGGCGGCGCGCGGAATAGCCGTCCTTCGATTCGACTTCACCGGCCTCGGCAACAGCGATGGAGACTTCGCCAACAGCGATTCCTCCCCCAGCGTTGGGGACCTGGTGGCTGCAGCCGTTTTCCTGGAGAAACACTACCGTGCACCGGAACTGCTGGTCGGCCACGGCCTGGGAGGCGCCGCCGTGCTGTCCGCGGCGCACGACCTGCCGGACGTCAAGGCTATTGCCACCATCGGTGCGCCGGCGACCGCGGCTCACTTCGCACATCTGTTCGATGACAGTATCGACGAGATCAAGAAACGCGGCACAGGGGTCGTGACCCTGGGAACGCGCAAGTTCACCATCACGTCGCGGCTGATCGAAGACCTCGAGAAGTTTGCCGACAGCGATCATATCGGGCGCCTGGGTCGCGCCCTGCTGGTGTTCCACTCGCCTATCGATCGGGTCGTATCCATCGACGAGGCGGCGAGAATCTACCAGGCGGCGAAACACCCCAAGAGCTTCATCTCGTTGGATAAGGCGGATCACCTGCTGTCGCGAAAGGAGGACTCCGAGTATGTCGCGGCGGTGCTGGCGGTCTGGGCCAGCCGTTACCTGTCCGAGACGACGGTGACACCGACGGCGGAAAGGCAAGCCGCATTGTCGGACGGCGAGGTCCTGGTCACCGAAGAGAACGAGCAGTTTCTGCGCGGCATGTACACCCACGCCCACTACCTGCAGGCGGACGAGCCGCGCGGTAACGGCGGCACGGGTCTCGGGCCCGATCCTTACGAGTTGCTGCTGATGTCCCTCGGCGCCTGCACCTCGATGACCCTGCGCCTGTACGCCGGGCACAAGAACCTGCCCGTTAGCAACATCGAGGTCCGCCTCAGGCACGAGCGCATACACGCCCGGGACTGCGAAGACTGCGAGAGCACCGAGGGTTACGTCTCCAGGATCGAGCGACGCATTCGATACGAGGGAGCCCTGTCGGCCGAACAGCACCGCAGGCTGATGGAGATCGCGGACAAGTGCCCGGTGCACAAAACCTTGAAGGGGGAGATACAGATCGTTACCAGTTCCGATCCGGATGCTCTCCCTGCTGGTGCAGATGAACATCCATCTGCTTGAACGGGATACTGATGCCGCGTGCATCGAAAGTCTGCTTGAGGCGTTTGGTGAGGTCGAACTTCAAGGGCCAGTAATCGGTGGCGCTGACCCATATGCGGATGGTCAGATCAACCGAACTGGCACCCAGGTTGCCCACCGCCACCATGGGTTCGGGCTCCTTCAGCGCCCGGCTCTCGGCGTCCAGGATCTCCCGGACCACACGAATCGCCAGATCGATGTCGTCGCTGTAGCCGATGCCGACCTCAAGATCCAGCCGCCGGGTTGCGTGGTACGAGTAGTTCACGACCGACTGGCCCCAGACGTTGGCGTTGGGAATGATGATCTGCTTGTTGTCCGGGGTTGCCAACTCGGTGACGAACAGGTTGATGGATTGCACGGTGCCGGACTGGCCGGATACCTCCACGTAGTCCCCTATCTTGAACGGTCGGAATACCAACAATATGCCCCCCGCAGCGATGTTCGATAAAGTGCCCTGCATGGCGAGACCGATGGCGAGGCCCGCAGTGCTGAGAACGACAATCAGGCTGGCTGTCTGCACCCCGAACCGGTTAAGCACCGCGATGACCGTGAATACCAGCACCAGGTAGCGCGCGAGGCTGGACAGGAACGCGGTCAATGTCAGGTCCACCCTGGATGTACGGGTCAGCGCCTTGTGGGTCAACTTCTCCGTCGACTTCGACAACGACCAGCCGACCAGCAGGATCACCACGGCGCCGACTACGTTGAGCCCGTACTCGCTCAACACCGACATCAAATGTTGAAGGGTTTCTGCATCAAGATGCATATCGACTCTCCTGCTCTTATGGGGTCACGGGACGATTAAGCTGGTGCTAGCCCGCCGCTTCGGCGCCGGACATCATGCCCACCAGCTCCTGGTAGATTCGTGGATCGGTGGCACCTTCCGTACCGAGCACCAGAATTTCACTGGTGGGCACCAGTCCGAGCGCCTGGCGCAGACGACGTATTTCGGCGGCATCGAAGACGGGTTCCATTTTCGATTTTCCGTGCGGGCTCGGTTCGTGTTGGCGTGGTGTCAGGTCGGATTCAACACGTTCTCGACCAGCCGTACCCATATCCCGGCTCCCAGGGGCAGGATGGCGTCGTTGAAATCGTAATCCGGACTGTGCAGACCGCAGCCCCCGGGACCTTCCCCACCGTTTCCAAGCAGCAGGTAGCAGCCCGGCTTGGCCTGGAGCATATAGCCGAAATCTTCGGAAGCCATGATGGGGTCGCTGGCGTCGTCCACGCCGTCCGCCCCCAGCACGTCGGCGGCGGCCCGCGCCAAGGCGGCCGTCTCCGCCGGCGTGTTGATGGTGGCCGCGAATTCGTGGGAGTATCGAAAGTGTCCCGACACCCCGTGTGCCCGGCAGATACCGGACACAATCCTCTCCATGGCGGATTCCAGCTGGTTCTGCACTGCCGGCAGAAATGCACGGGTGTCTCCCTTCAACGTCACCGTTCCCGGCAGGGCATTGCGCGTCCCGTCGGTCAGGAATTCCGTGACGGAAACCACTGCATTGTCGGTTGGTTTCAGCGACCTCGAAACGACGGTCTGAAGCGCGGAGACGATCTCGGCACCGACGACGATCAGGTCGTTGGTGAGATGCGGCATCGCCGCATGGCCCCCTTTTCCCTGGAGAACTATCTCGAAGTTGTCCTCGCAGGCCATGATCGGACCGGGCCTGACAACAGCCCTGCCGACGGCCAAGGCCGGAAGGTTGTGTATGGCATACACCGCATCCATCGGGAATCGGTCGAACAACCCGTCGTCCAGCATGGCCAGCGCACCCTTGCCGTGCTCCTCCGCGGGCTGGAAGATGAAATGAACCCGTCCATCGAAGTTGCCTTCGCGTGCCAGGTGCTCGGCGGCGCCCAACAGCATGGTGGTATGCCCGTCATGGCCGCAGGCGTGCATCTTTCCATCGTAAACCGAGTGATGCTCGAACGTGTTCCTTTCCGGAATCGACAAGGCGTCCATGTCCGCTCGCAGGCCGATCCCGCGCCCGCCCGACCCTTTCTTCAGTACGCCTACCACGCCGGTGCCGCCGAATCCTTCATGGACCTCCATCCCCAGCGCCTTCAGCCGCCCGGCCACCACACCGGAGGTCCGATGCTCCTCGAATCCCAGCTCCGGATGCCGGTGCAGGTCGTGCCTCACCGTCTTCATCAAACTCGTCAGGTCTTCGCTGATTTTCTTCATGGCATGCATCAATCCTGGTCTATGACGGGGATCTCGGGCCAGGCGCGCCGGCTGAGCCACTGCGCACCGTCGGCACGCACGACGATATCTTCTTCGTGCACCATCCATTGGCCGGGAGCGAAGACCATACCGGGCTCCAGGGTCAACACCATCCCTGGTTCCAGCGGCGTATCGTCGCCCGGCATGTTCGATGGCCCCTCCGTCAGCTGCATGCCCAGCCCGTGACCCATGCGGCCGACGTCGTTGCCCTGCGCCCCGCCCGATTCCAGCACCCGCCACATCGCGCGCCACAGGTCCGAGGTGGTCGCGCCGGGCCTGGCCGCCTGGAAGCCGGCGTCGGTAGCTCGAAAGACAGTATCGTAGGCGCGGTGGGCCTCGTCGCTCACGTATCCGAAGGCGTAGTTGCGGTCGAAGTCGCAGAAGTAGCCGTCGAAGGTGGCGCCGGTGTCGATAATCATGATGTCGCCACGTGAAGGCACGCGGTCTGTGGGGCCCATGATGATGTCGTTGTAGCTGCCGTGCCCGGAACCCCCCATTACGTACGGTGCGCTGTCAGCACCGCCGGCCAACAGGTCGATCCTGAACGCGCGACAAATATCGCGCTCGCTGTCGCCCGGGAGGATCTTCCGGGAAAGCGTCTCGAATGCATCGGACGCTATCTCGCAGGCCGCCCTGATCTTCTCGATCTCGCCCTCGGACTTGATCAAACGGATGCTCCGCAACATCCCGCCGGCATCCACGAACTGCCGGTCCGCGAGATTCTCCCTGAGTGCCAGGAAATCCGCCACCGGCATCCGCACATGGGTCTGGGCACCCATCGGCACGCCGATACGGCCGTGGCGCGACGGCAGGTCCCGGATGGTGGATGTCAGCAATGAGATACCGTCATCCGTGGGATGGGGCGAAGACCATGTCCTTACGTCCTCCAGCCAGGTCCCGCGCATGCCGACGGCGCCGATCTCCGGTACTACCGCAATAGGCCTGCCGTCCAGAGGCACGACGACAAACCACGGCCGCGTCGGGCTCTCCCAGAATTGGGACAGGAAGCCGGTGTAATACCGGACTTCCGCTTCCGTCATCACCAGGATCGCATCCAACCGTTCCTGGTGCATCAACCGCTGAGTTCTGGTGGTACGCAGTTCGAATTCGGTGTCCGGGAATCCCCGCCGGGGAAGTGTCGTCATGCAGAGTCTCTAGCCTTGGAACGGCGACGATACCATGGTCCCGCCGGGCGGTTCCAAGGGCCCGCGGCGCGCCGCTCTCCGAATGGCAATCGCCGTTGCTGATTCAGGACTTGGAATCCCTGTTCGCTCTCATGGACTTGAGGTGTCTGTACATATGACGCCTCTTTCGCTGCTTGCTGATCCAGGGATAACCCGTCAGGACATTGAACCCCAGGAACGTGGCGATATACAACGCCAACAATATTCCCCTCCTGTCCCAGTCCGCCGCGACCAGGGCGTGCATGAAATATGTGTGAATGAAGGTGGAGGGTATAAGGCCTACCGTCATGGCGGAGAGGAAAAGAGGTCTTGGAACGCCGGACAAGGCCGCGCCGAAGTTGACCACCGGAAACGGCAAGGGCGTGAAATTCAACTGTACCAGAGGCCAGAACGCGAAACGCTTCATGCGCCTTTCTATACCCCGGATACGGTCTCCCGTGACGGCCATGACGAAATCGCGGCCCAGCAACCTGGCCAGTTCATAGCTGAGCTCCGCGCCGAGGATCAGTCCCACGGTGTTGTAGAACGCGCCCGGCCACACGCCGAACGCTGCGCCGGCGAGCAGCAGCGGCGTCGTAGGTATACCCACCGGCGAAGCCGCTATGATCAGGCCGATCACGACCAGCGGAGTCCACCAGACGGCGTGCAACGAGCCGAGAAGCTCGCGCAGCCCCCGCTCGGTGAAGTAGGCGCTTAGCGGCGTGATGAGAAGCGCCGCAAGACCCACAAGAACCAGGAGTGCGAGCAGCAGGAACTTCCACTGGCCCGCTACGAGGCCGAGCTGGCTCCGTGCCCTCTTGTCATTCAACGGGCGGCGGGACACGGAGTGGTTTCAGCATGGTACGCGGTGGAGACCGGGCCGGTCCCGACTCCGGTGTAGTGCCAGATCCCGGCGAACGAAGCCGTGACGACCGGTGACCGCAGTCCGACGGCGATCCCGCGAACGGCAGATGAGGGACACCTTACGGGCAATTGTGGCCTCCGGAATAATAAAGCCCGCGATCTTACCAGACCCGCCGATCCACCAGACCCGCGGTCATGGATCCTCCAATCCGGGCCCCTCCCCCGGGGCCGATGGCGGACGGGCCGCAAGTGAATCGGGTATAATCCTGCGGTGAAGAGACCGTTGTCTCGCAGTTACCCGAGCACACTGCGTCTCGCCGCCACCCTGGCCTGAACCGCACTCTTCCATGTTGACAATTGTTGTTCGTATGAAACGCGTGCTTCCCGGCCGCTGGGACGACGGCGCGCGAGTCCACCCATTCGTCTCCGTAGCGCTACTGTCGCTGATATGCGTTGCCTGCATTCGCATGCCGGCCAGGCTCGTGGAGTGGCCGGGTGACCTGCCCCCGATTTCCTACTACAGGCACATGTATCGCCAGGACAAGACCAATCAGGCGGTCGAATCGGAACAACAGTATCTGGCCTGGGTCATCCGTTTCTACAAGGGATGGAAGCTGTATCAAGACGGCTGGCAGGCGACGGCGCGGGATATCGTCGCGGGAGTCAACGACCCGGACAGCAAGAAAAGGATCGAGACCAAGCTGGCGCACCTTGGAAAGCTGATATCGGCCGAATGGGCAAAGAAGTCGGAGAAGCGCGTCATTCGCTCCCGAGAGCTGTCGATCTGGGGACAAGCTCTGGTGAAGGCCCTGGACCGCGGCGAGGAGGAATCACTCGTGGATCAGACCACCCGCGACGTCAATGCTCTACTCGCCGGACAGCTCGATCCCCGTGACATCACCTTGCAGCGTTATTGCGGAAACGAGGGCTGCGAGTCCTGAGGAACTCCGGTTCCCGGCTCGCGGCGCGCGTCAGACGGCATTCCTCCTGCTGCGCCCGATGCTCCGGACGTTGTCTCTGGGGTCCGTCAACCCGTTACGCAGTATGTCCAACAGTCTGCCCTCTCCCACCGGACGACTGAAGTAGTGTCCCTGGAATACCAGGCACGAACGCGACTTCAAAGCGTCGAACACGGCGACTGATTCGACACCTTCAGCTATGACTTCCAGGCCGAGGTTCTTGGCCATGGAAACGATGGTCTCGACAATGACGGCATCGTTTGGATCCACCACGACGTCGCGGGTGAACGATTGGTCTATCTTGATGCGGTCCAGCGGCAATTTCTTGAGGTATGCGAGGGAAGAATAACCGGTTCCAAAGTCGTCTATGGCGAATTGGATGCCCAGCTTCTTCAAGGCACGCATCTTTTCTATGGCACTTTCCACGTTCATCATCACCGCCCCCTCGGTGATCTCCATTTCCAGCTTCGTTGGATCGGCGCCGGTCTCCGACAGGATACGGATCACTCTGCCCACGAAGTCGCTCTGGTGGAACTGCCTCGGGCTCACATTGATGGAAAGCCTGTTGAGCTCGACGCCATCGTCCATCCACTGCTTGAGGTGCCGGCAGGCGCGCACAATCACCCAGTCTCCAAGCGGCAGCACCAACCCCGACTCCTCGGCAATGTCTATAACCTCGTTGGTTTCCGATTCGTCCTGCTCGGTGCCGTCGAGGCGCAGCAGTGCCTCGACGCCGGCAATGCCGCCGTGGATATCCACCTGGGGCTGAAAATCGAAGCGTATCTGGTCCCGCACCAATGCCTGCTGTATCACCCGCTGCAAGTCGAGCTTTCTGTTGGCCGCTTCCCGCATGCTCGCGACGAAGAACTCGATGGTATGCCTCCCCGCCACCTTGGCGCGGTACATGGCCGTATCGGCATTTTTCAGCAGCTCCGCCGCCATTTCCTCCACCGCGTATCCTTCCAGCGGGAACAAGGATATGCCAATGCTGACGGACACCTGCAGCTCGTGCCCGCCGACCTGGTAGGGCAGTGCCAGCCGCCGCTGGATCTTTTCGCCGATTCGTCTCGCCAGCCTCTTGGCCTCACCCTGGCTCTGGGAGAGATCGGGCAGCAGTACGGTGAATTCATCTCCCCCCAATCGTCCCACCAGATCCGTGGTGCGCACGATTTCGCGTATTCGGTCCGCGATCTTCTTGAGAAGCTGATCCCCGATGGCATGACCCAGGGAGTCATTGATATTCTTGAAATGGTCGAGGTCCATGAACAACAGGGCGCCTTTGCGGTCGAGCCGCACGGCGTGCTCGATGGCGGAATCCAGCCTGTTGACGAGCTGTTGGCGGTTGGGGAGTTCCGTGAGGGAATCGAAGTAGGCGTACCGGTGTATCTCCTGCTCGGCGTGCTTGCGCTCGGTAATGTCCTGGGTAACACCGATCATCCTGGCGGTATCACCGCGTTCGTCGACGATACGGCGTCCCTGGGCTTCGAGCCAGCGGACCGCGCCGTCCGTGCGGCTGATACGGAACTCGACTTTGTAAGGATCATCGCTCTCCAACGCGGACCTCCCTGCGCCCAGGAATTCCTCACGATCGCTTTCCAGGACCAGGCTCGGGAAGTCCGGGTACAACCCAAGCTCGTCCGCTGGACCGAGCAGCTGCTTCGGATCACGTCCCCAGCGCATCCGGTCATTCTTCACATCCCATTCCCAGTCGTACAGATTCGCAGCGTCAATCGCCAGCTGAACTCTCTGGCGCTCTTCGCCGAGGTCCCGCTGGGCGGCGTTGATGCGAGTTATGTAATACACCAGGGCGGCCGCCACCAGGAACAGGACGGCGAACACCACCATCATCTGGATGCGGAAAGAGGTTATTTTCCGACTCTGCCCCTCGAGAATGGAAAATGCCAGTCTGTCCGAGCCGTCTACGAGGCTCTGAACCTGGGAATAGGCATCCGCGACCCGGGTGCGGACGAGCGAGAGCACTTGCTCGTCCGAGAGGTCGTAGCCATTGACGCCGTCGGTCAACCAGGTATTGATGTCGAACAACATCGGGGCGATCACCGCGTGCAGCGAGGCGGCGCCCATCAGGTTGTCGAGCTTGTAGGTACCACGGATCTTCTTGAGGCGGAGCTCCAGGGCATCGATCCTGGTGAGAATTCTCTTGAATTGGCTCGGCGTGGCGGTCGTGTTCTGCACCAGGTCGTTCAATTCTCCTACCTGCTGCGCAAGGCTTCCTATGTCGCGCCGCTGCTCCAGAATCTTCAACGGCAGCGCGCGTTCGATATCGCTCAAGGTATTGTCGATGTATAAGGTAACACCTCCGATGACCGCCATAATCGCCAGAACCAACAATGGCGCCGTCCTCGAGCGCCAGGCACGGGACAGGACGGTGGACAGTCGCTTTGCTGATTTCATGCTCTCGTCGGGCCGTCGTGCTATGGAATCAGGCCCGCCTTCTTGTAGTAGCGTCTTGCCCCGGGGTGCAGCGGAATGGCCACGCCCTGCAACGCGCTCTCGAGCCGGATCTCCCTGGCCTTCTCATGGCCCTGGTCGAGGAGCTGTCGAGAGGATTTATTCCACAGAGCTCGGGTTATTTCGTACACCAATTCGTCGTCGATATCCGAGCGAGTCACCCAAAGGGCCCTGACTCCGATGGAGGGGACCCTGCCAATTCCCTTGTAAACACCGGGTTCGATGTATTGAATGGAAAAGAAGTGATACTTGTCAATCAGCGCCGCTCGCTCGCGGCCGTCGATCGGTACCAGGTTGATGGCCACCGAGCGGGCGAGTTTCCGGATCGACGTCACTGGAGATCCGGCGACAATGAAGAAAGCGTCCAGGTCGCCATTTCGAATCTTCTCGGCCGCGAGATTGGGCTTGATGTATTCGGGCTCGATGTCCGATTCCGACAGCCCGTATGCGTGCAGGACCAGTCGCGCATCCACCAGAGTTCCCGATCCCGGCTCGTCGAGTGAGACGTGCTTGCCTTTGAGGTCCGCAACCGAATGTATGGAAGCGTCCCTTCTGGCAACGATATGGATCGTCTCCGCATAGAGACTGGCAATCGCCCTCAGGTTCGGATAGAACCCGGTCCCTTTGAATACCCCGGTTCGGGAATAGGCCCAGTAGGCGACGTCCGACTGGGAGAACCCCGACTCCAGCGCGCCCGAGCCAATGGCCCTGACGTTCGCCAGCGAGCCGTTCGCCGACTGGGCTACCGCCACCAACCCCGGCACACCGCAACGTTCAGGATCCCGACATGTTTGACCGTCCTCTGGCTGGCTCACCGCTCTGGCGATCAGCCTGCCCACCGGGTAGTAGGTGCCGCCCGCACCCCCAGTCCCGATTCGAAACAGGTTCAGGTCCCCGGCCACGGCAAGTAACGAGGCCAAGGCGAAGGCACTTGCAATAGTAATTACCGCTGATCTCGGAACCATGGCGTCAGGTGGATGCGAAATTCCTTAATAATCCTGTTGTTAGGCGCAAGTCTAGCAGGAAATTCTCAGCCACGGACCAGAGATGGGGGCCGGCGAATTCGGTTGGCGCGAGTGCTCAATGAGCCCGGCAGAGTGGCGGTGGGAATCCGGCGGCGGCGTGCCGCCATCGGACAGGGACCGGCCCTTAAAACTTCTGCTTGGCGTCCTCCAACCTCTTCTTTGCTGCGCTCAGGTCCTTGCGCAAGGTGTCGATCTGGTCCTTGACGCAATTCTCGTATTCCGCGAGCTCCTTTTCGTAGTCCGAAAAGTCCTTCTCGCACCGGTCGACTTCGAGCTTGCTCTGGAAGTCGCTGTCCTTGTCCACGCAGTAAGGGGCTACGGGCTCGCTGCAGAAATCATCACCGAGCGCCACTCCGTGCAGCGACAATCCGATTATGGCGAGAAACAGAAGAAGCGCTGACTTGCGTGACAGGTATGTGTTGGGACGGTGGGGCACGGGCTCCTCGTGTGTCGTTGTTCGGAACATGCTACTGCGGGGAGGAAATAGTCGTCAAACGGTACTTTATCGGGCCCGGGGGGCCACACAGGCGCCCGATTTCACGCTTATATCCTCCCCACGACGGGCCCCGCCGGCAAGAAGTGGGCACGGATTATGGTGGGCCGTGCAGGGATCGAACCTGCGACCACCTGATTAAAAGTCAGATGCTCTACCGACTGAGCTAACGGCCCATGCCGCGCACAAGGCGCGGGATTATCCCGAGGCGCTCCGGAGGTGTCAACGAAGCCCCGACCCGGTCCGTGGACAGGTGGCGAGCTATCGGATTTTGTTCAATCGCGTCTCCGCCGATATAGCGACGCGGCTCCCCGGATACTGCGAAATCACCTGATTCAGGGTCTGCCGTGCCTCATCTGTTTTTCCCAGCTCCGCCTGAACGTAACCCAGTTTGAGCATCGCCTCCGGCACCCGCTGGCTGTCGGGGTACTGGCTCACCACCGCCTGGAAAGCGTCCAGCGCGCTGTCGAAGTCTCTGGTCACGTAGTAGGCTTCGCCGATCCAGTACTGGGCGTCGTCGATCAGTGCGCCGTTGGGAAACTTCGATATCAACGACCGGAACGCAATGATCGCGTCGGCATAGCGGCTCTGCTTCAACAGCTCGAAGGCATCGTCGTAGGCCGCCTGCTCATCCGCGCTGGCCACCGCCATCTGGGCGGGACGCTGCCCGCCCGCTCCCTGGGATGGAGCAAGGGATGCCGACTGTTGGACCTGATCGCCGGCCTGGTCGGAGCTCTGTCCTTGTTGGGCCGACTGCTGACCCTGGCTCTGACCCTGGCTCTGACCCTGGGACACGCCTTGCTGCCCATAGACCTGTTGCTGTCCCTGCTGGCTTCCCGCCTGGTCCGTCGCCTGCCCCGCGGTCCCGGAACCCTGGGTGGATGCCGGCTGCTGCATCTGGCTGCCACCCTGGGACTGACCATAGCCCTCCTGCTTCTGCCCGTAGCCGAGCTGTTGACCGCCGCTTCCGGCCTGGTCGGCGGGCTGGCCGGTGCCGGTGGCCCGCTCGGCCCGGCGCAGACGATAGTCGAGATCATCGTACAGCTGGCGCTGACGTTCCTGCAGCTTATTCAACTCGTTCCGCTGGACCTCCACATTGTCACGCAGATCCGCCAGCTCGCGACGCATCTCCTGGATGCCGACTGCTTCGTTGACAGAGTCGTTGGACCCGGCGCTCCGCGCCGGGGCGACCGGCGCGGATTCGCAACCGGTAGCCAGGATCGCCAGCAAAGCCACGAATGCCGGAACGGCCGTGCTTCTCATTCGTGGTGCCATTACCGCAGTATAACGACTCGGCGGTTCAGTCGCCACGCGCTCTCATCGTGGCCCAGGGCCGCGGGTCGTTCCTCCCCATAGGATATGGTTTGAATGCGTCCCGGCGATACGCCATAGGCCTCCATGATTTCGGCCACGGCGTTCGCGCGCCGTTCACCCAGGGCAAGGTTATACTCCCGCGTGCCCCGCTCGTCCGCGTGACCTTCCAAGACCACGTTGACGTCCGGGTTGTTCAGCAGAAACTGAGAATGAGCCTCGATGACCTTTCGCGAATGGTCGTCGACGGCCGAGCTGTCGAACTCGAAGTAGACCTTGTTGGAATTGAGCAGGTCCTTCTGGTCCTCGCTCAGCATGCTGCCGGAGGCACCGGACCCCTCGCTGAGGCCGCTCGCAGTTGCGCCTTGCGCACCCTCTTCCTTCTTCACGCTTTTGTGACCGCCACAACCCGCCAGCATCAAGCTCAGCACTGCCGCGATTACAAACTGGTTTCGCTTCAACATCGTCTTCACTCCTCTAGAGTTTCTGGTTGTACGGGGACCACGCGGGCTCGCGCACGTCACCCTTCTGGAACCGCAAAGTCTGTTTCACTCGTCCGTCGGAAGAGACTGCCGCGAGAACTCCATGACCGTTCTGCTGCGTCGCATACAGAATCATCGCCCCGTTCGGGGCGAAGGTGGGGGATTCGTCCAGGCTCGTGTTGGTCAAGACATGCAACTCCTGGTTCTTCAGATAAAACACGCCGATTCGATAGCCCTGCCCCTCGTTGGTCACCAGGGTGAGGCGGTCGCCATCCGGAGCGTAGGAAGCACGCGCGTTGTAGGCGCCCTCGAACGTCAGCCGTTCGACGCCGGTGCCATCGCGCCGAATGCGATAGATCTGCGGCCTCCCGGAGCGGTCCGACGTGAAGACAAGGTGCCTCCCATCCGGAGACCACGCGGCTTCCGTATCGATAGCCTGATTGCGCGTGAGGCGCGTGACTGCGCCCGACTGGAGATCCAGCAGATAGATTTCCGGGTTTCCGTCCTTGGAAGAGGTAAACGCAAGGGTCCGTCCGTCGGGTGACCAGGCGGGCGCACCGTTGACTCCCTTGTAGGAAGCCACGAGCTGGCGCGAGGCGTCCCGAAGCCGCTGGACGTACACCATCGACCGTCCCTGCTCGAATGAAACGTAGGCCAGCTTCTGGCCGTCCGGCGACCAGGCGGGAGACAGCATGGGCTCGCTCGACTTCAGGATGGTCTGTGGGTCATAGCCGTCGGAATCAGCCACCTGGAGCAGATAGGTAGACGTCCCATTGTGCGATTCCAGGGTGACGTATGCGATCTTCGTATCGAACGCACCGGGCTCTCCGATCAACTTGAGGTATACGAAGTCCGCGATCTGGTGTGCGATTTTCCTCAGCTTGTCCCCGCTCACCTCGTAGCGGAAGCCGCCGAGTTGGGTTTCCTTGAAGACGTCGAACAGACGGAACTCGACACGATACCTATCGGTAGCCATGCGGATGACGCGCCCCACCACCAGGGCCTCGGACTTGATCAAGCGCCAGTCCTTGAAGTTGATGTCGTTATGGTCGTGGGGATGGCTCAGAAAATCGTCGTGTGAGATTGTTTCGAAGCGGCCGCTTCGCCGAAGATCCGATTCCACGACGTTGCTGACGTCCTGGGGAGGCGGTTCGCTGCCCCGGTACTCGAACGGAACGACGGCGATCGGAATTCCCGCCGCCACCCCCTGGGTGATATCGATTTCCAGCGCCGCGCCAGCGGGCCTGATGGCCAGCAGCGCGGTAGCCAGCACGATAATGACGCTGATTCTTTGTTGCATTCTCATTACGAAACCAATTCTGCCGGTTTAAATTTCAAAGTCAGATTCCTAAACTCCTCATTCACCCCCTTTTCCTGGGGAATGGGCAGGGGTGAGGCCTTCAACACCGCGTTCTCCACCGAGCGGTCGAACACCGGGTTGCCGCTCGATTTCACGACTTGGGCGGACAACACCTCGCCCGTCGGGCTGAGGCGTACATTAACATGGGCCTCGATGTCGTCCCGCAGGCCCGCCGGGCGGTTCCAGTTGCGGCTCACCTTCTGCCGTATGATCGGTATGTATTGGGCCAGTGCCGAGTTGACCTGCCGCTGCAGCCGTTCCTGCTCCAGTTGCTGCTGCAGCTCCTTTTCCCGCTCGCGTTTCGCCTCCAGTTCCTTCTTGCGCTTCGCCTCCTCGGCCTTGCGCTTTCGCTCCGCCTCCTCCTTTTGCTTCCGCTCGGCTTGCCGACGTTCCTGCTCGGCTTTAGCTTCGGCTTTCTTTCGTTCCTCTTCCTGCTGCTGCATCTTGGCCAGCTTCTGGCGCTCCTGCTCCTTCTTGTTCTTGATCTCCTCGGCCTTCTTCTTCTCCTCCGCCTCGTGCTTCTTGATTTCCACTAACTGCTGCTCCTCCTCCTTCTTCTTGTTCAACAGTTCCTCGAGCTTCTTCTGGGCCTCCAGCTGCTTCTGTTTCTTCGCCTCTTCCTTATTCCTGATGGCCTCCATCTGTTTCTGAACCTCCTTCTCGCTCACCACGCTGGCCTGAACCGGAGCAGGCTCGGGACGGCGCGCCGAAAAGATACGCGAGGGCCAGTTAAAATTGATCACGAGCAGTACCGCTACAATCGCATGAAACAGAATCGCAAAAAACAATGACTTGGACGTGAGCCCAATCCGCCGCACGCGAGGCTTCATATCACTTCTCGTCCGGCGGCTCGGTAATCATTCCGACGCTCGGGACACCGGCCTGTTGCAGCAACACCATGGCCTTCACGATGTACCGGTACTGGGCGTTCGCGTCGCCCCGCACCATGAATCTGGCTTCCTTGTTCCGGTTGCGGACAGCGACGGCATAAGCTTGTACTTCCTCCGGGCTCTTGCGGTCTTTGTCTATATACAGATCGCCATCCGCCGTCACGGTCACCACCACCGGCTCGGTTTCCTCCGGCATCGGCTTCGCCGCCGCCTGGGGCAGCTGTACGTCGACACCCTGGGTGAGCAGGGGCGCTGTGATCATGAAAATCACCAGCAGCACCAGCGAGACATCGATATACGGCACGACATTTATCTCCGCCATCAATTTTCTGCGCTTGGAAGAGCGGTATCCCTGCATCGTCAGGCGGCCCTCGAGGACATGGTCTGGCGATTAACGATGCTCAGGAACTCATCCGCGAAGGCTTCATAGCGAGACAACAAGCGCTCCACCCGGTTGGAAAACCGGTTGTAAGCAATGACCGCGGGAATTGCCGCGAACAGGCCCATCGCAGTGGCAACCAACGCTTCGGAGATGCCCGGCGCGACACTCGCTATGGTGGCCTGCTGCGTCACCCCCAGGGAACGGAACGCATTCATGATCCCCCACACCGTTCCAAACAGACCGATATACGGACTCGTGGAGCCGACCGTCGCCAGAAACGACAGATTGGTTTCCAACTCATCAGTTTCTCGCATCAGCGCAACCCGCATCGAGCGCTGCACAGCATCCAGCATATCCTGACGTCCCGCACTCGCCGTGCCGCCGAGCCGGGTGTATTCGCGGTAACCGGCCACGAATATCGACGCCATGCCCTCCGGATGCTTGCCGCGTCCGGCCCAGGCGTGGAACAGCGTGTCCATGTCTCCCCCGGACCAGAAATCGTCTTCAAAGTCGTCGGCCGCGCGGGAGGCGGCCCTGATGCTGAAATACCTGGAGAAAATCATGGTCCAGGACACCACCGAGGCGATCAACAGGATCAGCATCACGAGCTGGACCAGCAGGCTCGCCTCGGTCACCAACGCTACGATGGACATCGTATCGTGCGGTGCTGCAAGACTTATGGCATTTTCCATTCTTGGGCGTTCTCCCGTGTTTGGAATGGAGTTTTCATGTCATGTCGCTCGGGTTCTCATCAGGCTGAGCAGACGATCGGGCATGCTCTTTGGTTTCAACGATACGGGCTCGAGGGATGCGAGGCGGAGGATACCACTGCACAGCACCTCACCCTTGCGGTGAACGGATTGTTCCAGATCCAGGGTGACCTTGCCCAGCCTGGCGACGGCCAGCGTGACGTCCAGTGAATCGCAGAGCCTCGCGGGGGCAAGATAGTCCAGCACTGCCCGCCGCAGCACGAACAGTATACCGAAACGCTCCACGACCGTTTGTACGTCGCAACCGCAGTGCCGCAGCCAGTCCGACCTGCAGCGCTCCATGTATTTCAGGTAATTGGCGTGGTACACGACGCCGGCGGCATCGGTATCTTCGTAGTACACGCGCACCGGAATCGAGAACATCGCGCTCTCAGGCAGCGGTCGTCATCGCCGCCGGGAGCAGGCGTTCATTTTGCATCGAACAGCTCCGGTTGTCCGCCCGTCACATCGTTCGGCACGCTCATCCCCAGGTGCTTCCAGGCGTTCCGTGTCGCCATCCGGCCGCGCGGCGTCCGCATCAGGAATCCCTGTTGTATCAGATACGGCTCGATCACGTCCTCGATGGTTCCGCGCTCCTCCCCGATCGCCGCCGCCAGGCTGTCCACCCCCACCGGGCCGCCGTCGAACTTCTCGATCACCGCCCTCAGCAAGGCGCGGTCCAGCAGGTCCAGGCCGTGCTCGTCCACCTCCAGCATGTCCAGTGCACCGCGCGCCATGGACTCGGTCAACCGTCCCTCGCCCTTGACCTGCGCAAAATCGCGCGCCCGCCGCAGCAGCCGGTTGGCAATCCTCGGCGTCCCCCTCGAGCGCTCGGCTATCGCCCGGACTCCGCCCTCGACACAGGGCACGTCGAGAATCCGTGCCGAGCGGACCACGATCTCGGCGATCTCCTCCCGGTCGTAGAACTCGAGACGGTGGACGATTCCGAACCGGTCGCGCAGCGGGGAGGTCAGCAGGCCGGCCCTGGTCGTGGCTCCGACCAGTGTGAAGGGGGGCAGGGACAGCTTGACCGATCGCGCAGCCGGGCCCTCTCCGATAACGATGTCGAGCGCGTAGTCCTCCATCGCCGGATACAGGATCTCCTCCACCACCGGGCTCAAGCGGTGAATCTCGTCCACGAACAGCACGTCATGAGGCTCGAGATTGGTGAGTATCGCCGCCAGATCACCCGGCCTCTCCAGCACCGGCCCCGATGTCTGGCGTAGCTGAACACCCAGTTCGTTGGCGACGATATGAGCCAGCGTCGTCTTGCCGAGCCCCGGGGGGCCGAACAACAACACGTGGTCCAGGGCCTCGCCGCGCGCCCGGGCGGCGCTGACGAAGATCTGCAGCTGCTCCCGGATCTTGGGTTGACCCACGAACTCGCCAATCCGCCGGGGACGCAGGCTCCGGTCGATGGCGGTTTCCTCGCCGTTCTCAGTGTCCGGCGATACCAGCCGGTCGCTCACGGATGGGCTCCCGCAAGCTGACGCAAGGCCTTTCTTATCAGGTCCTCGCTGCTCAGGCCGTTACTGTCTATATCGCGTATGGCGCGGCTGGCCTCCGCCGGCTTGTAGCCCAGGGCCATCAGTGCGCCCACGGCGTCTTCTACCGGATTGTCCCGTCGCGCAACCGCCACGGCCGGCGCCTGGCCGCGCTCTTCGATCTGCTTCATAACCCGGTCGCGCATTTCCACCACCAGGCGCTCGGCGGTCTTGCGGCCGATGCCGGGTACCCGGGTCAATCGGGTGATGTCGTTGTCGGTTACAGCGGCGTAAAACTCGGCGGCGGACAAGGTGGACAGTATCGCCAAGGCCACGCGCGGCCCCACGCCGCTGACTTTCAGCAGACTCCGGAATACGTCCCGCTGGGCCAGGTCGCTGAAGGCAAACAGCAGCTGCGCGTCCTCCCGCACCACCATATGCGTATAGACGGTCACGCTGTCTCCCGTGGGAGGCAGATCGTAAAAGGTGGTCATCGGGGCATCGAGCTCGTAGCCCACCCCGTGAACGTCGAGAACCAGGGTCGGCGGCCGCTTGTCCAGCAGGGTCCCCTTGAGGTACCCGATCATGGCGATACCCCGGCCGCCTCGGCGTAGCGCGAGCGGCTGCGGGAATGATTGATGTGGCAGATCGCACACGCCAGGGCGTCAGCGATGTCCGCTTGGGGCGCCGCGCCCAGCGCCAGCAGCACCCGCACCATGTGTTGGACCTGAGTCTTGTCTGCCCGGCCTCGGCCCACCACCGCCTGTTTTACCTGAAGCGCGCTGTACTCCCGTATGGAGTCGCACAGTTCACCGCAGGCCACGAGCGCGGCGCCGCGCGCCTGTCCCAGCACCAGCGCCGAGCGGGCGTTGCGGGCGATAAATACCTTCTCGATGGCGATCGAGTCCGGCTGGTTGCGCTGGATCGCCTGCCGTATCTTGTCACTGATGAACCACAGGCGGGTACCGATGTCGCCGCCTGTCTCCGCCTTGGGAACGCGAATGGCTCCACTGTCGATGTGGCACAGACGCGCGCCACGCGCCTCTACCACGCCGTAGCCGGTGATGGCCGACCCGGGATCGATGCCCATTACTCGCAAGGTTTCGATCAGCCCGCCTCCGCCAGGAGCGCATCCGGAAAATCGGCATTGGAATATACATCCTTGACGTCGTCCAGATCCTCCAGCGCGTCGAGCAGGGTCAGAACCCTGGCGCCGTCCTCCTCGTCGACTTTGATATCGGCCTGCGCCCGCTGCACGACGTCGGCCCGGTCCGGCTTCAGACCCGCCTCCTCGAGCGCCTGTCTGACGGTATGGAAGTCGGTCGGGTCGGCGGTGACCTCGATGTAGCCTTCGGGGTCCGTCGTGATGTCGCGCGCACCCGCGTCGGCGGCGGCTTCCATGATGGCCATCTCGTCGCTTCCCGGCGCAAACGTGATCACACCCAGCGACTCGAAGAGGTACGCCACGGATCCGTCCGTGCCGAGCTTGCCGCCGTGCTTGCTGAACGCGTGCCGCACCTCGCCGACGGTCCGGTTGCGGTTATCGGTCTGACACTCCACGAGAACCGCAACGCCGCCCTGCGCGTAGCCCTCATAACGCACTTCCTCGTAGTCGCTGCCCTCGCCGCCACCCGCGCCGCGCTTGATCGCCCGCTCCACAGCGTCTTTGTTCATGTTGGCGGCAAAAGCCTTGTCCATGGCCGTGCGCAGCCGCGGATTGGCGTCCGGATCCTCGCCGCCCTCCCGGGCGGCTACCGTGATTTCACGAATCAAGCGGGTGAAGAGCTTGCCCTTCCTGGCGTCCTGAGCCGCCTTGCGGAACTTGATATTGGCCCATTTGCTGTGACCTGCCATGACCGTGCTTCGAATTACCTCCGGGAGTCAGTTGGATCTTGACTGCAGGGCGCCCCGCATCGCGAAAGTGTAGCATCCGGGACGGATTTCCCCAATATATTGGGACTCGCGAACGCCGAGATGGAACATGTAGTAGCCACCGGCTTATCCGGGAACGACATCCAGAATCGCCTGGCGGTTGGTCCAGGACCAGACCTGCTCCGCCGCCGCCTCCCGGGACTTCCAGCAGAACGTCGAGTGCTCGCGGGGATTGAGGTGGATCGGCGGTCGTGCCTCCAATTCCAGGGAGAACAGGTGCTCCCGATTGCGAATCACCCCGGGCGCGAACCGATACCGCCACATTTCGAGAATCTCGAAGGTGAACTCCCGGTGCCAGTCCTCGATGGCTTCGCCATACTCCAGGCCGGTTTCCTCGCGCAGCTCACGGCGCGCG
Organism: uncultured Gammaproteobacteria bacterium; assembly: GCA_963731035.1. Classification (GTDB taxonomy): domain Bacteria; phylum Pseudomonadota; class Gammaproteobacteria; order Arenicellales; family JAANXG01; genus JAANXG01. The sequence goes on from CAVSUY010000022.1 coordinate 469,491, forward strand.
GCCTGCGCCGACGATTCTCCCCACTTCAGGCTCCCGGTGACCGACTGCCAGAAGTCCGGGTGATCGCTGCGCTTCAAAAGCAGCACCTCCCCGGCGACGGTGAATACCACGACCAATACCGATTCGGGTCGTTTGAAACGGCTTTCGTCCACACCCGCGTCAGCCCGAAGATTCCGACGAGGGCTTGCGCCGAAGTCGGATATGCAGTTCCTTGAGCTGGTCGTCCGACACCTCGCTGGGCGCCTCGGTCATGAGGCAGGAGGCCTTCTGGGTCTTGGGAAAGGCAATCACGTCGCGAATAGATTCGGCACCCGCCATCATGGCGGCGATGCGGTCCACCCCGAAGGCTATTCCACCGTGCGGAGGCGCTCCGTATTTGAGGGCGTCCATCAGGAAACCAAACTTCTCCCGCGCCTGGGCTTCGTCCATATCCAGGACGTCGAAGACCTTCTGCTGCACCTCAGAATGGTGGATACGGATCGACCCTCCACCGATTTCCACGCCGTTGAGGGTCATGTCGTAGGCACGCGACAGAGTGCCGCCGGGATCAGTCCCCAGGAATTCGATATGGTCAGTCTTGGGGGCTGTGAAAGGATGATGCAGCGAGTACCACCGTTTCGTCTCCCGGTCGTACTCGAACATGGGAAAGTCCACCACCCAGCAGGGCCGCCAGCCAGGCTCCACCAGACCGAGATCGTTGCCCAGGCTCACGCGCAGTGCCCCGAGCACGGCGTTGACCACCGGGGCCTCGTCGGCGCCGAAGAATACGAGATCACCGGCGTCCACCGCCGTTCGCGTAACGAGTTGCTCGATTACCTCGTCCGGCAGGAACTTCAGGATGGGCGACTGCAATCCGTCCCGGCCACCGGCGGGGTCGTTCACCTTTATATACGCGAGTCCCTTGGCGCCGAACTGCTTGACGTACTCCGTGTAGCCGTCGATCTGCTGACGTGTGAGTGATCCACCGCGGGGCACGCGCATGGCGGCTACTCGTCCCGATGCAGAGTTCGCCGGCCCCGCGAATACCTTGAACTCCACGGATTTCATCAGATCAGCAACGTCGGTCAGTTCCAAGGGCACGCGCAGATCGGGACGGTCGGAGCCGAACCGGGTCATCGCCTCGCTGTATGTCATGATGGGGAATGGATCCGGCAGGTCCGCGTCCAGTACGTTCTTGAACAGGCTTCGTATCATGGTTTCCATCATGGCCATGATGTGATCCTCGTCCAGAAACGATGTCTCGATGTCGAGTTGGGTGAACTCCGGTTGCCGGTCTGCCCTGAGGTCCTCGTCGCGGAAGCAACGCGCAATCTGGTAGTACCGCTCGAAGCCCGACACCATGAGGATCTGCTTGAACAGCTGCGGCGACTGGGGTAGGGCGAAGAACTGCCCGGGATGGGTGCGGCTGGGAACCAGGTAGTCGCGGGCGCCCTCCGGGGTGGAACGAGTGAGTATCGGGGTTTCGATTTCCACGAAGTCCCGGTCATCGAGAAACGCGCGCAGGTATTTGATCACCCGGTGGCGGAGTCGCAGATTGCGCTGCATGGATTCGCGGCGCAGGTCGAGATACCGGTGCTTGAGACGTACCGCTTCGCCGACGTCCTCCTCGTCGAGCTGAAACGGCAGGGCTTCAGCTCGGTTCAAGATCGACACGTCGTGGGCGTACAGCTCCACTTTACCGGTGGCCAGCGCCGGGTTCTCGGTTCCCTCCGGGCGCCGGCGTATGCGGCCGCGCACCTGCAGGACGAACTCACTGCGCACCCGGTTCGCAGTCTCGAATGCAGACTTCTCGTCGGGATCGGCTACCACTTGCAGCAGACCAGTGCGGTCACGCAGGTCTATGAAAATTACCCCGCCATGGTCGCGGCGCCGCTGCGCCCAGCCGCAGACCGTGACCGTCTGGTCGATCAATGACTCATCAATTGCTACGCATTCGTGGCTGCGCATGAATATTGGACCCGATTGCCTGCTGAGTTCAGCGATTGTGTAATGGACACCGGCGACATCCGCGCGGGGGATACCCGCGAAGTGCGCGGAATCAGTCGTCTTTGGCGGTGGAAGCCGGCGATTTCGAGGCGTCGCCGGACGAGGTGGTTTTGGCTTCGCTCCCGGACTTGGCCGACTCCTTCTTGTCATCGCTTCCGCCGTCCTTTCCCGCGTCGGCCGCTCCGCTCTTGCCGTCTCCTTCCTTGGCCGCCGCCGACTTGGCCTGCTTACCGCTGTTCTTGAAGTCCGTCTCGTACCAGCCGGTCCCTTTCAGCTTGAACGCCGGCGCCGTGAGGCGTTTGCGCAGGCCGGGCTTGCCGCAGGCCGGACACTCCGTCAACGGGTCGTCGCTGATCTTCTGCAGCGCGTCGAATTCGTGGCCGCACTCGGTGCAGACATACGCGTAAATGGGCATCTTCAGCCACCTCTAAGGAAATCAACAGCCGGCCCGTAGGCGCCGCGGGCACGGCGGGAAAAACCGCGAATTATACTGGCACGAAGGCACGATGTGCATCGCCCGAGGGGCCCCGGCTCCTGCTTCGGCCGTGGCACCCGGGTCCGCGGTTCCGCCGGGCGCCCTGCCAGTATCCCGTCCTATCCCGCTAAGAACCCGCGATAGTGATACCGTCGATAAGCACGGAACCGCTGCGCAGGTTGCCGCGCGCATCCAGGTCCGAGCCCACATGCGCGATCCTTCTGTACATATCCTTGAGATTCCCCGCGATTGTGATCTCCTCCACGGGATACTGGATCTGTCCTTCCTCGACCCAGAAGCCCGCCGCGCCGCGGGAATAGTCGCCGGTGACCGTGTTCACCCCATGACCGATCAGCTCGGTGACCAGCAGCCCGCTACCCATTTCCCGCAGCAGGGCATCTAAATCCAGCCTTCCGGACTCCACGGTGAGGTTGTGGACACCCCCGGCGTTTCCGGTGCTCTTCATCTGCAGCTTACGTCCGGAGTACGAGTCGAGAACGTAGCCGCGGAGAATACCGTCGCTCACCAGGTCCCTGGCCCGGGTCTGCACGCCTTCGCTGTCGTAGGCGGTACTGCCAGCCCCGCGCGGGAGCCGCGGCTGTTCATGGATGCGGATGCCCGGGGAAAAGACCTGCTCATCCAGCTGGTCCAGAAGGAAGGAGGCGTGGCGATACAGGCTTGCGCCGCGCAAGGCCCCGACCAGGTGGCCCAGCAGGCTGGTGGCGACGGGTGCCTCGAAGATCACCGGACTCTGGCGCGTCGCGATCCGTCGTCCGCCGAGACGGCGGACCGCTCGCTGCGCCGCGAGACGCCCTATGCGCTCGGCAGGCTCGAGGTCCTCGGCGTGGCGGGCCGTGGTGTACCAGTAGTCCCGCTGCATGTTCCCATCCTGCTTGCCCAGGACGACGCAGCTTACCGTATGCCGGGACCCCCTGGCGTCGCCGACGAAGCCCAGGCTGTTGGCATATACCTCGCGGCCCGAATGCGTGGATACGGTGGCTCCTTCGGAGTTGACAATACGGCTGTCCTCGCCCCGGGCCACCTGCTCGCACAGGGTCGCCATCTCTATCGCCTGCCCGACCTCGAGTTGCCACGGCGCATAGAGATCCAGGTCGGGGAACTCCTTGGCCAGCAGCTCCGGGTCCGCCAGTCCCGCACAGGGATCCTCGGCGGTATAACGGGCGATGGAGCAAGCCGCCTGTACGGTGTCTTCCAGCGCCGCCGGGGAAAAATCCGACGTGCTGGCGGAGCCCGAGCGGTGCCCGAAGAACACGGTCACGGCCAGCGACTTGTCACGATTGTGCTCCACGGTCTCCACTTCACCCAGGCGCACCGTCGCCGAGAAGCCGTCGGATTCGTCCACAGCGACTTCCGCCTCGCTCGCGCCCCTGCGTCGCGCGAGGGCCAGCGCGTCGCCGGCAAGCTCGCGTAGATCAATGTTCGATGAGTCCCGCAGCACCGGAGCCTGGGTCATACCTGCACCCCGCCCACCGTCAGCTCGTTCACCAGCAGGGTCGGCTGCCCCACGCCGACCGGAACGGCCTGGCCTTCCTTACCGCAGGTGCCGACGCCGGTATCCAGCTCCAGGTCGTTGCCCACCATGGACACCCGGGTCAAGACGTCGGGTCCGTTGCCGATCAGAGTGGCGCCCCGCACCGGCCTGGTGACCTTGCCGTTCTCGATGAGATAAGCCTCGCTGGCGGAGAACACGAACTTCCCGGAGGTGATATCGACCTGGCCGCCACCGAAGTTGACCGCATACAGACCCTTGTCCACCGACTGGATGATCTCCTCCGGCGCGTACTTGCCGGCCAGCATGTAGGTGTTGGTCATACGCGGCATCGGCAGGTGCGCATAGGATTCCCGCCTGCCGTTGCCGGTGGGCGGGGTGCCGGTGAGGCGCGCATTCAGGGTATCCTGCATGTAGGTCTTCAATATGCCGTTCTCGATCAGAACGTTGTTCCGGGTGGGAGTGCCTTCGTCGTCCACCGTCAGGGACCCGCGACGGTTCGCCAGAGTGCCGTTGTCCACCACGGTGCATTGGGGGTCGGCGACGCGCTCGCCGATCCGTCCGGAGAACGCGGAAGTGCCCTTGCGATTGAAATCCCCTTCCAGTCCATGGCCGATGGCCTCATGCAGCAGGACCCCCGGCCACCCTGGTCCCAGCACCACGGTCATGGTGCCCGCGGGCGCATCCACCGCGTCCAGGTTCACCAGCGCCTGGCGTACGGCCTCGCGCGCATAGCCGAACGCCAGCTCATCGCTGAAGTACCGATAGTCCCAACGGCCGCCGCCGCCGGCACTGCCCTGCTCGCGCCGACCCTTGTGCTCCGCTATCACGGTCACGTTCAACCGCACCAGCGGGCGTACGTCGCTCACCAGCCGGCCATCGCTGCGCACGACCATTACCACCTCGCGGACCCCGGAAAGCGAGGCGATGACTTCTTTGACCCGCGGGTCCTGCCTGCGGGCTTCGGCCTCCACCCGTTCCAGCAACGCCACCTTGGCGGCGTCCTCCAGCGACGTGACCGGATCGATGCCGGCGTAAAGGGGGGATGCCGGGACGGCGTCGCGGCCCGGCACCAGTGCAGATTCGCTGCGGCCCGACAGGGCGATGGCGCCAGCGACGTCGGCCGCTTCCGTCAAGGCCGCGAGCTGCAGCTCGTCCGAGTAGGAAAAACCGGTCTTCTCCCCGGAATTGACGCGCACGCCGACGCCCTGCTCGATGCTGTGACTGCCGTTCTTGACCCGCCCTTCCTCGAGCACCCACGATTCGTGGCGCGCGTACTGGAAGTACATGTCTGCGTAGTCGATAGCCGGATGGGCGAGACGTCCGAGAACGCGATCGAGATCCGACTCACTGAGGCCGCCGGGCTCCAGCAGCGTCTGCTTCGCCAACACCAAAGAATCTGTCAAGTAGTCCTCCCGAGTCTAGCCTCGGCTTTAAGTCTGTTGATCGGTGGGCTCCGCCTGCCAGCATCCGGAAACCAGCCTGCGACGCCCCTACTGGCCCGGTCCGTTACCGCTCCAGTCGTCTGTGGGCGAGGGCCGGGAAGCGGCTTCGGATACCCGCCAGCTTCTCCAGGTCGATATCGGCCGTGATGACACCGTCGCCGATGGCCTGGTGGGCGAGCACCCGTCCCCAGGGATCGATGATCATGGAGTGACCGTGGGTTTCGCGACCGCTGGCGTGGCGGCCCCACTGGGCGGACGCCGCGACGTAGCACTGGTCCTCGATGGCCCGTGCGCGCAGCAGCGATTCCCAGTGGGCCTGCCCCGTCGTGGCGGTGAACGCCGCTGGCACGGTCAGGATTTGCGCTCCCTTGTCTACCAGACGACGGTACAGCTCCGGAAAGCGCAAGTCATAACACACCGACAGCCCGACCCGGCCCGCCGGCGTATCGACGCACACCAGGTTGGCGTCGTCCGGCGAACCGGCCTCGAAAGCATCGGACTCCCGGTACGATTCCGTGTCGCTGACCTGGACGTCGAACAGATGTATCTTGTCGTAGCGGGCCGCGCGACGACCCTTGTCGTCGAACACCAGGCACGCCGGCTTGACCCGGGTGCCGTCCCCGGCGCCGAGGGGCGCAGTGCCGCCGACAATCCAGATCCCGTGCCGGCGGGCCTGCTCGGCCAGAAATGCCTGCACCGGCCCGTCGCCGTCCGGCTCTGCGAAAGCCCGCCGGTCCTGCTCCTTCCCCGGCATCACCGAGAAGTTCTCCGGCAGCAGAACCACGGCTGCACCCTGTTCGCGGGACGCCTCTATGAGCCGCGCCGCCGCCTCCAGGTTCGATCCCGGATCGTCGGACGAGTTCATCTGCACCACGGCCAGTCTTGTCAACACCGCCTCCTATTCGCGGTTACGCTGTTCCACGTCAAGCGCCAGGGAACCCGGGACGCCGGAGCCGGGCCGCAGGCTGATCAACCGGCTGGGCACCCCCAGCGCCACGAACCAATCCCGTATCTCCGTCGCCCAGCGGTGACCCGCTTCACCCCCAGGATACAGTATGACTATGCCGGAGCCCGGGGTGCGATCGAAGCGGTCCACGACGCTGGCGAGCTTCGGATACTGGGTAACCTGGATTCCGCGTTGGATATCGGGCCACTCATCGCGCGCGATGTACTCTGTCGCCCATGCGGATACGGAGAAGCCCAGCCATCCGGTGAAGAAGGCGGCCCAGAATGCGCGCTGCGTTGTCGAGCCCAATGCTCAGTTCCGCCCGATGTGCCTGTCGCCGTCCCGCACGGGCCGCTCGACCGGCTTCACCTGTGGATCATCCCACTTACCCGTGACCCGGTATTTGTACCGTATAAGCTTCGCCATTTGTCTTCGAAACAGCTTCTGCACCACGAATATCATCGCCCCCGCGGCCGGATTGGCGATTACCCCCGCAAGGCTTAAGTTGCCTCCGAGCTGTGGAGCCACCGTCACGTCGAGATCGTAAGTCTCCTTTGCCAGATCCGTAGAGCCGCGCATTTCCAGCAACGCGGACGGACCGACTATGACTACGCCATCCGTATGCAGCACCCCTGCATTGATTTCGGCCTTGCCTTCCAAACGGTCGAACGTAAGTCCCTCCTGAAATACATCGGTGAAATCCAGCTTGAACCGACGCAGCAGGGTATCCATGTTGAACAGCCCAAGCAACCTACCAGAGCCGGGTTCGAGTTTCAAAAAGCGGCCATCGTCCGCCTTGAACGACAGGTCGCCATTCAGTGCCGCGAGCCGGAAGTCCCCGGGCTCTCCGCCCCAGTTGAGGTCGGCGTTCAAGCTTGCCTTGCCGTTGGCCACCTGACCCTTCAAACCCAGCTGATCCAGCGCCTTGCCGAAGTCTCCCGACTCGGCGGATACCTCCACCTGGCTGCGCTGCGCGCCGAACTGGTCGGATGACCATTTTCCCTTGGCGTCCACCTTCAGCTCCGGCTGCTGCAGCACCAAACGCCGTATACGCCACGCGTACTCTGCCGGCTCGCCTTCGAACTCCAGCCGGCCGAAATGCATGTCACCGTACCGGAAGTCCTCCGCCTGGATCGATAAGCGTGCAAACTTCGATGGGTCGGGTGGCGTCCTATAACTGGTGGCGGTTTCGACGTTTTGCAACTGCGGCCAGTACAGACGGGTCAATCGAAAATCGTAGGAGGATGGATCCTGGGTGCCCAGGTTCATACGGGCGACCCCCTGCGCCCGCGGGCCGCTGAAGTTCGCCGTCCACGCATGGCCGTCGCCGGAAGTCGCGGCGACCGCCATGGGACCGAGATCCCGGTGCAGGTACCGGAATCGCTCCACGTCGATGTCCAGGGTTCTCAGATGGTCGAACAGAGCGTCCCTGTCGGGATTCGAGCGGGCAACCCTCTCCTTGAGCCGTGTCAAGCGGTCGATTTCATCCAGCCACTCATCTACATCGACCTGTTCGCCTTTCACGTCGACCGCCAGATCTCTGGCCGGCAGCTCGCGGTTGCCACCCAGGTTCAACACGCCGCGGGTCAGGACTGATCTGCCCCCAATCCGGTCGTAGCGCAGTTCGCCCCGCAGTCGATCGTTCAGGTCCATGACGATCCGCCTGCGGTCGTCGTCGAACTGCGCCTGCACGTCGATGTGGACGCCCTCTTCCGCCGGCTTCCACAACGGATACGGAAACGATACGTCAACACCCTTGAGGTCGCTTTGCACCTCGAGCTTGTTGGGGCCGGGACCACCGACGAAACGCCCGCTCCAATGCGTCCTGCCCGCCAGCTCCGACACCAGAATGGGACCCACCACGGGCTCCAGTTCAGCGACATTGGCTTCCCCGGATCCGCTCACGGCGAAGCTCATGGGATGACCCGGCTTGACGGTTGTTACATCGGCGCGCACCGGCCCGCCGAACAGCTCGGCCTTGAGGCCCTCGCCCCGCACCGTGCTTTCGGTGAAATGCACCGTGCCCGACACTTTCGTGAACTCAACCCCTTCCGCCACCTCCAGGGTCGCATTGTGCACGGCATAGGTGCCCCGAACACGGCTGTCCTGTTTCAGCCGGGTGAACGGGAGGTCGATGGACAGCTGCAGGTCCCCTTCTCCCGTCGCCGACATCTTCCTGTAGTCCGGGGGCGGATTCTTGACGAGTGGTCCGCGGCGAAGAAAGCGCACCACGTCGGCGGCGGGCGCAGCGAGGTCACCCTTGATGTGCAGCAGGCGGTCGCGGCGGAAGAAATCGTCGCTCCATGCATCGGCGCTCTGCACGGAGGCGTTCATCATGCGGCCGCGGGAGATCCGTGCCTCGAAATGGGAATTCTTGATATCCACCACCCCGTCCAGGGCCGCGAGAGCCGGCCATTTCTCATCGAAGTCCAGGGTCCCGTTCTTGACGCGGGCGTTGACGCGCAGCTCCCCGGAGCCATTCTCGTATGGGAAATCGGCGAGGCGCCCGTTGAGGTAGAACCTGCCTTCGGTGACCTCGCCGCCCGCCAGCGCCCGGTCCAGCCATTCCACCTGCTTGTCGGTCATTCTCTTGACGGGTAGATAATCGGGCAGGGCGCCGACATCAGCGCGCCGGATGCGAAATCGTGCAAGTACGAAAGGGGATTGATCGCTGCGCTCCGATACACGGGTGTACAGATTGATGCCGGCGAGATCCAGGTCGTCATTGCCGACGCTGCCGTCACTGACGTCCACCACCCAGTCGCCGCCCCACCGGTACCACTTGACGTTGCCTTCGACACGGTTGAGGTCGACGGTCCGGCGAAGGGAATGGGCGGCATCCACCTTGAGGCTCGAGGACGACAGGGACAGCTCTCCACCCTTGGCGTCCACGCGCAGGTGACCATTCAGGCCCTGCACCCCCGGGTAGCGCTCCTGCGCGCGCCAGCCAACGTCCCGGAAGTCGCCGTCAAAACGCCAGCCGGTGGCTTCCAGGTAGGGTCCGGTCAGCGTCAATGCAGCCCGGGGCAACACGCCCTTGGGATGCAGCCTGCCAATCAGTGTTCTCCATGGCAACTCGATATCGAGCTGATCCACTACACCCAGGAGATCCTGGACGTTCACATCCTGGGCGGAGTAGATCCTGCGCTCCTTCTGGCGCTCCAGCTCGAAGCGCGACACCGACACCGGGTTGTCTTTCAACACGATCTCCGGATTGGTGAAAACCAGCCGCCATACCTTCTGCGAGCGTTTCCAGGAGACGGTGCTGGAGAAACGCTTGGCCGCCAGCGGCGTCTTGTCCTTGGAATACGGGATAAAGAAGTCACTGGCGGTGATATCGGCGGAGGCGGACGTCAGCACGCCCCGACTCCACTTCGCGTGGAAGTCGGTGTCGATATAGCCCCGCGATTTCCATGGCAACCGCTCCTGGATTATCGCCGGAATCCGGGCCAGGTTCAGGTGCTTGACAATGACGTTGGCCGAGGTGGTCCACGAGCCCGAGCTCAGCGACTGCGGATCATAGATTCCGTAGCCTGTAACCTGGTGCACCAGGTCGACCGGCGCCGACGCCGTGAAATCGAAGCGTCTGCGGTTACCGCTGGGTCGAACCAGGAGGTGCACGTTCTCGATCCGCAGGTCCCCCTCGGAGGACAGTGCGTCGTGCCAAATCAGGGTGCCCCCCGCGATTTCGAGATTCCGGCCCTGGAGCAGGCGCCGGACCGTTCCGCGTGGCGTACCCAGGATGGTATCCCCGACGCGGATTCTGCCGTCGTCCAGCCGGGCAGCCTCTATTGTCGGACCCAGCAGTTCCAGCCGGTCGAGGGTCCTGTCCCCGTGCAGCAACCCCAGGGGACTGAAAGACACCAGGATCTCGCCGAAACGCATGCCCGAACCCGGGTGGTCCGCGACGGCCACTCGCACCCCGCCCGCCTTGAATGTCACGTTGAGACCTTCCCACTCGGCGCTCAAGGTCGTTATGGCTATCCGCTGCCCAAGGTAGCCGGACAGCAGTCGTTCCACCTCGGGCTTGTAGTTGTCCAACTTGGGCAGCCAGAACCAGACGACGCCGGCCACTACCGTAAGCACGATCACCAGGGCCGTGAAGGCATAGACAAGAACGCGCAGCAACCTGGCGACAAACCACTTCATCTGGCCGCACCGCCCCTGCCGCCGGTCCGCGCGTTCAGCCACCTTTTCGAGCCGTTTGTCCGAGCCAGCCAGGAACCGATCCGGACTCGATTTACAGCGCCCGGTATGCGGCTATCATTATTCAACAAGCGGTTAACCTTTCTTTCAGGGGTACATAAATTGTTTCATAACAGCGCCATCGATCGATGCATAGACGACCTTTCCTCGACACTGGAACTCGCCCAGGCGCTTGAGCAACAGCTCGAACTGGTTTACAAAACCGTAAGCCAGATCTGCGAGCAGAGCGAAGTCCCCGACGACCCGCGCCCCTAGTGACGGGATACACCAGGGCCTCCCCGGAGATGCCGGCCGCGGCATGCCGGGCGGTCGGTACCGGCATTTTCCATCACGACAGCACCACGTCGTATTCGTGTTGTTGGTAAGTAGTTTCCACCTGCAAGCGCACCGGTTTTCCAATAAATCCCTGGAGCTCCGCTAGATTCGCGGCCTCGTCGTCCAGCAACAGGTCCACCACGATCTGGGAGGCCAACACCAGATATTCCGCACCCTCGAACTGGCGCGCCTCCCGCAGTATTTCCCGGAAGATCTCGTAGCACGCGGTGCGCGCCGTCTTGGTAACGCCACGGCCCGCGCATACGGGACAAGGCTCACAGATGATCTGCTCCAGGCTCTCCCGCGTCCGCTTGCGAGTAACTTCCACCAGGCCCAGCGGGGACATCTCGGTAACAAAGGTGGTGGTGCGGTCCTTGGCAAGCGCCTTGTCCAGCGCCCGCAGCACCTGGCGTTTATGCTCCGGGTCCGCCATGTCGATGAAATCGATAATGATGATGCCGCCGATGTTCCGCAGGCGGAGCTGCCTGGCGATCGAATGCGATGCTTCGAGGTTGGTCTTGAAGAGCGTCTCTTCCAGGTTTCTGCGTCCGACGAACCCGCCCGTGTTGACATCCACCGTGGTCATGGCTTCGGTCTGATCAATGACGAGGTAGCCGCCGGACTTGAGTGGAACATGGCGGTCCAGCGCGCGCTGGATCTCGTCCTCCACCGAGTACAGGTCAAAGATCGGACGCTCGCCGGGATAGTACTCGATGCGGTCGACGACCTCCGGGATGAGTTCCCGGGCAAACTTGACAGCCTTCTGATACGTTTCCCTAGAATCGATCCTGACCTTCTCGACATTGTCGCGAACCAGGTCACGCATGGTCCGCATCGCGAGCGGCGTGTCGTCGTGAATCAGGGCCGGTGCGGACGATTGCTCTATGCCGACCCTCACACGCCCCCAGACCTTCTTGAGGAACTGAACGTCCAAACGCAGCTCCTCGTCCGATGCGGACTCCGCAAGAGTCCGTATAATCAGCCCTTCTTGAATCTGTTCTTCGTTCGCCAGCCGCGACACCAGGTCTTTCAAGCGCTCTCGATCGTCCGGGGCCTCGATCTTCTGGGAGATACGCACCTGCCTGCCGTCCGGAAGGTAAACCAGATAGCGCGCGGGTATGCTGAGCTGGGTGGTCAGGCGCGCGCCCTTGGTGCCCAATGGATCCTTGAGCACCTGCACGACAACTTCCTGGCCGTCGCGCAGCAGCTCCGTCATCGGCGGCACATCCCCATTCGCCCCGCCGGGTCCGACGTCACCGACCCAGGGCCTGGCAACATCCGTGGCGTGAAGAAAAGCGGTGCGCTCGCTGCCGATATCGACGAACGCGGCCTGCATGCCGGGGAGGATTCGAACCACCTTTCCCTTGTAGATGTTGCCCACGATACCGCGCGCCTGGGTGCGCTCGATATAGACCTCCTGCAGCACGCCGTTTTCCACCACGGCCACCCGGGTTTCCTGAGGCGTTACATTGATCAACACCTCTTCGCTCACAACCAGTCGAGCCCCACGGTAGCTAAAAGCTCTCTCGTTTCGAACATCGGCAGTCCCACCACCCCACTATAGCTGCCTTCGATCCTGGCCACGAACCCGCTGCCCAGACCCTGGATCGCGTAGCCCCCCGCCTTGTCCCGGGGCTCCCCTGTCGCCCAGTAGTGCTCTATTTCCCAACGTGCCAGGGTTTTCATGGTTACGAGGCTCTCGCTGGTCCGCAGCCCAACGGACGTCCCGTCGTGCAACGCCGCCGCGGTCAGCACCCGGTGCGTCCGACCGGACAAGCTTTCGAGCATGCGGGCGCCCTGTTCGGCGTCCGAAGGTTTTCCGAGGACCCGATCGTCCACTACCACGACCGTATCCGCCGCCAACACGGGATGAGGCTCCAGACCATCGCGGCGCAGCACGAATACTCCCGCTGCCGCCTTTTCCCGCGCCAGTCGCTCCACCGCCTGCTCAGGGATCTCGTGGTCGTGCGTGTTCTCCACTACATCCGGCGAAAGCACCCGAAATTCCAGACCCACGGACTCGAGCAGCTGCGCGCGCCGGGGAGACCTTGAGGCCAGATAAATCATGACCCGGGATTCTATCAGGCCGGTGTCGGCAAGAATTCGGGCGGCGCAGCCGCCGCGGCAATCCAGGGATACACGCTCGGTCGGAAAACCTTGGGGTGCCTCCGGCGCGACAAAGCGGGAAATCTCCGATCAACCGTTTCCAGGAATGGGCACGCCGCAAAGCCGGTGCTGCGCCTCGGGCTTAGCGGCATCCACCCGCCGCAGCTCAATGCCCGAGGTGGTACGGATGGTCGCTCAAGATGGTAAAGGCCCGATACAACTGCTCCACCACGATCACTCGTACCAGTGCGTGGGGGAGGGTCAAGGTGGATAGCGACCATTTCTCCCGGGCGCCGGAGACGGCGGCCGGTGCCAGGCCGTCCGGCCCGCCGATCATGAAGACGACGTCCCTTTCGTGATGCATCCAGTCTTTCAGACGCGCCGCAAGCTGATTGGTGGTCCAGCTCCTGCCCTTCTCCTCCAAAACGATGGTCAGGGATCCGTCGGGCACGCGGGCGGACAAGGACCGAAACTCTTTTTCCTTGAGTCTTGAAACCTCGAGGTGTCTGCCGCGCTTGGGCGCCGGCACCGCCTCGATGGACAGGGGACAGTGAGGGGGAAACCTCTGTTGGTAGTCGGCGCAGGCTTCGTTCACCCAGCGGGAAACCCGGGTACCGACCGCCAGAACGTGCAGCCTCACGCCGGCGTCATTCGGTGACGCTCTCCTGGTGGAGGCGCAGCATCTCTTTGACATCCGGGCTCCACAGCTTCTCGAGCTGATAGAAATCCCGGGTTTCTGGCTGCATCACGTGCAGGACCACGTCTCCATAATCGATCAGTACCCATTCGCCGTGCTCTTCCCCTTCGCTACCAAGAGGCCGCAGGCCTTCATCGCGAAGTTCATCCAGCACATGGCTGGCGATGGATCTGACGTGCCGGTTGGAGGTGCCGCTGGACACGATCATGTAGTCCGTGACACTGGTCATTTCGGCGACGTTGAAAACCTGAATATCCAGGGCTTTCATCTCATCCAGCAGATCAACGACTCGATTTTTCAGGACATCAATCTCCATAGGACCTCATCTGTTCGATTGTTGGTAACCGTAAAGACCTTCCTTTCTGATATAGCTCCAGACCGGCGCGGGAACCGAGCCCGAGACGTCTTCACCGGCGGTGACTCGGCCGCGGATGTCGCTTGCCGACAGATCGATTCCAGGCCCGTCACACATCACGCGGGCGCCAGCGGTGCGCCGTCTCAGCACACGGCCGTCGCGCGACAATCCGTCCGTGCCGCCGCTCGACAAACTCCAGCCGGGTCGCTTGACCACCACGAAGTGGGCCAACGAAGACAGCTCGTACCAGTGGTACCAGCCGGTCAGGCCCAGCCAGGCGTCGGCCCCGATAATCCAACACAGCGACGCGCGTGGAAACTCCCGGCGCAGGGACCGAAGAGTCCATAGGGAGTAGGAAGGTCCCGTTCGCTTCAATTCCCGGGTATCCACTTCCAGACGCCCGTCGCCGGCAACCGCGGCCTGCAGCATCGCCAGGCGGTGCTCGGTGGGACAGACGGGAGGTGTCCGGTGGGGCGGCCGGGCATTCAGAATCAAGTGCACGCTGTCCATGTCGAGCTCCGCCCGCAGGTGGGTGGCAACGGCGAGGTGGCCGTTGTGGACCGGGTCGAAGGTCCCGCCCAGAAGGCCGATCAGCGCCGACAACCGGGCTCCCTTGGGGCAGGCGCTGGCACTGGCTTATTCGCGAATATGGCCGTCTCCAAACACGATGTATTTCTGTGAGGTGAGGCCTTCCAGACCCACCGGCCCGCGGGCATGGAGCTTGTCGGTGCTGATGCCGACTTCCGCCCCCAGGCCATACTCGAAACCGTCGGCGAAGCGGGTCGAGGCGTTGACCATGACGGAGCTCGAGTCCACTTCCGCCAGGAAACGGCGGGCCCGGGAAATGTTCTCCGTCACGATGGCGTCGGTATGCCTCGAGCCGTATCGTTCGATGTGTTCCATGGCTTGTTCCAGGTGCTCGACAACCTTTACGGCCAGCACCGGCCCGAGATATTCCTCGTACCAGTCCTGTTCCGTCGCCGGCTTGCCATCAACCCAGGCCAGCGTGCGCTCGCAACCGCGCAACTCCACCCCAGCCTGCTCCAGTAGCGGTGCGATCCTGGAAAGCGCCGCCTCGGCAATGTCTTTATGCACCAGCAAGGTTTCCATGGTGTTACAGGTCCCGAGCCGCTGGGTCTTGGCGTTCACCGCGATGCGTACCGCTTTGTCGAGGTCGGCCTGGTGGTCGATGTAGACGTGGCACACGCCATCGAGGTGCTTGATGGTCGGGACGGTGGATTCCCGCATCACGCGCTCCACCAGGCTCTTGCCGCCGCGCGGCACGATGACGTCGACATACCGGGACATGCGCAACAGGGCTCCAACCGCCTCACGATCGCTGGATTCCACCACCTGGACGGCCGTTGCCGGCAGCCCGGCCGTCTCCAGGCCTTCCCCGATGCAGCGGGCTATGGCCAGATTCGAGCTCAGGGCCTCGGAACCCCCGCGCAGGATGACCGCATTGCCGGACTTCAGACCCAGTGCCGCTGCGTCGGCAGTAACATTCGGTCGCGACTCGTAGATGATGCCGATAACCCCCAGCGGGACTCTCATCCTGCCCACCTGGATGCCCGAGGGACGATAGCTCAGATCGGTGATTTCCCCAACCGGATCCGGCAGCTCCGCCACCTGGCGAATTCCCGCGATCATGGCATCCACCCGGGCGTCGGTGAGTTCCAGTCGGTCCACCAGGGCCGCGTCCAGGTCGCTGTGCCGGGCGCACTCCAGGTCTTTGCGGTTCTGGACCATGAGGGCGTCGCGCGACTCGTCGATTCGTTTTGCGATCGCCGCCAGTGCGCTGTCCTTTGCCGCCGTCGATGTCCTGGCCAGCACGCGGGACGCCGCCCGCGCCCGCTCACCCAGACCGGTCATGTATGACTGAATGTCGATGTCTGTCTCAGCTTGCTGCATAGAGTTCCGCCGAATGCACGGGTATGTACGTCGTATCGCACATCATCAAAACCAGCACGTCCAGCTCATGCCAGATAAGTCCCCTTTCGCGCCCTTTCAATACCCGATCGCAGCGGGCCATCTGGCGCGTCAGGCTCTCGAGCTGTCGCTCCCCGAGCCGGCCCAACGCCGCGGTGACCACGGGCGCCCGGTTCGACCAGATGTTGTGCTGCTTGAACAGACGACCTTTTTGCTCGCCGTGACGCAGGCCGTGCTCGATCCGAGCCAGGCTCCTGAGCTCCCTGGCCATGGCCCAGGACACCAGCACCGGCTCCGTACCCTCGTTCTTCAACACCGCCAGTATACGCAGCGCCTTGCGCGTGTCACCGGCCAGGCACGCATCGGTGAGCGCGTAGACGTTGAAGCGGGCATGATCCACCAGGCCGCGGGCCACCACCCCGGCATCGACGCGCCCGTCGGACCCCGCGAACAGCGCCATTCGGTCGATCTCCTGGGCGGCTGCCAACAGATTCCCTTCCAGAAAATGGCACAAGCTCTCGATGGTGTCGCCGTCGACTGCCAGTCCCTTGTCCCGCAGGCGACCGCGAAACCAGCCGCGGAACTGCACCGCACCCAGCGCCTTGTGTTCGACCACCCAACCGCCGTCATCCAGTGCCTTGACCCACTTGGCCTGCTTGCTGCGGGAGTCGAGGCGACCCGTGATGACCAGCAGACACACGTCCGGATCCGCCGCCTGGCAGTACTCGATAAGAGCCTGGGTGCCGGCATCACCGGGCTTCCCGGTGGGCAGACGGAGCTCAATCAGCCGGCGTTCGGAAAACAGGGACAAGGTCTGGCTGCTGCCGGCCAGTCTACCCCACTCGAATCCCGATTCGGCACTGAGGGGGATGCGCTCGGCGAAACCGTGCTGACGCGCTCCGGCGCGGGTCCGACGGACGCTTTCCTCGATCAGCAGAGGCTCGTCGCCGAACAGCAGAATGGCCCGGGGCGGTCCTTTCGCGAGACGCTGCGTCAGATCATCCGGGGTGACGCGCATTCAGCCCCCTTCAGATGACGTCCACCATCTCAAGCCGAGGCATGCTCCAAGGGCCCCGGAGCTCCGATCGTCCGGCTTGCGATGGTCACCAGCTGCCGCATGATGCGCCGGGTCAGCTCCTTGATCATGTCGTCCTTCAGAGAGTCTTCCTCTTCCTCGGCCTGCAGCACCTGGTTGGGATCGAAGTTATAGTCGCGCTGTATCGCGAGGGTCGAATTTCGCAGCTCCTTGCCATCCTTGTTCACCACTCGGTAGCTGACGTCGTACCGCAGGACGTATCCCGTGACTTTTCCACGCGTATCGATGGTCCGCACCTTGCGGTCGAACTTCACGTCATACATGTCCAGGACCGAACGTGCTGCGGTCTCGTCATCTATCACCTGGGCACCGCTGGCCTGCAGGGCACTGACCATTTCCTCCTTGACGGCGTGATTCGTGCTCGATACGGCGATTACCTGCAGCTGGTCAGGCAGAGGCAGATTGCCCCGCAGGTGAAACCCACAGGAGGACATCAGCGCAGCGGCCGCCAGGATATGAATCAACGCGCGAAAGCTCATCTAGCCGTCCCCGGTCAAGGTGTTCTATGTATTTCAAGCATTATACACAGGCGGCTCATCCGACCACCAGATTCACGAGCTTGTCTGGCACCACTATGCACTTGCGCAGGCTCTTGCCCTCCATGTGGCGCCGGACGCCGGGATCGGCGACCGCGGCTTCCCGCACCGCGTCCTCCCCGGCTCCGCTCGGCACCTCGATCTCCGCGCGGCGCTTGCCATTCACCTGCACCACTATGATTACCGATTGTCGGACCAGCGCCGTACGATCCACCTCCGGCCAGGCTGCATCCAGCAGCATCTCCGGCAATTCCATCACCTGCCACAAGACGTGGCAGATATGCGGCACCACGGGTGCCAGAACCTTGACAAGGATGGTGACCGATTCCCGGAGCACCGCCGACCCGGCATCTCCCTTCTTCCCCCAATCGATTTTTTCCAGGCTGTTGGTCAACTCCATGCAGGCCGCAACCACGGTGTTAAATTGATAGCGCTCGTAGTCGCGGCACACCCGGTCGAGGATATCGTGGGTCCGGGTGCGGAGCGAAGCAAGCTCCGGATCGTCCCGCGGCCCCGTTTCCGGCGCGGCCTTGATGAGGCCGGCGTGCTTGTGAACGAAGTTCCACAGCCTGCGCAGGTAGCGAAAAGATCCCGCCACTGCGTCGTCGTTCCAGTCCAGGGTCTGATCCGGCGGTGATGCGAACATTATGAAAAGGCGCACCGTGTCGGCGCCGTAGCGATCGATCAGCGTCTGGGGATCGACACCGTTGTTCTTCGACTTCGACATGGTGCCGATGCCTGCCGATTCGACCTGCTGACCATCCCGTTTCAGAACCGCGGATGCTCGCACGCCTCGTTCGTCGGCGAGCACCTCCACCTCCGACGGATTGAAATACGTGATCCTGCCTTCGTGACTTTTACGGTAGAAGATCTCGTTGAGCACCATGCCTTGGGTCAAAAGGCGCTTGAAGGGCTCGCCGCTGGAGACAAGGCCTTCATCGCGCATGACCTTCTGAAAGAAGCGAGCGTAGAGCAGATGCAGCACCGCGTGCTCTATGCCGCCGATGTACTGATCCACCGGCAGCCAGTAATCCGCCCGTTCGTCAACCATGCCGGTCTCGCAGTCCGGAGAAGCATAGCGTGCGAAATACCAGGAAGACTCGACGAACGTATCGAACGTGTCGGTTTCGCGCTCCGCTTCGCCACCGCACTCCGGGCACGAGGTGTGCACGAAAGCGGCCGACAGGCGTGCCCGGTCCAGGCCCGCCTCCAGCGCCGTGACCGCAGGAAACACCACCGGCAGATCGGCGTCGGGTACCGGCACCGGTCCGCACGCCGGACAATTGATAATGGGAATCGGGCAGCCCCAGTACCGCTGGCGCGAAACACCCCAGTCCCGCAAACGGTAGTTCACGCGCCGATCGCCCTTCCCCTCGCTTTCCAGGAAGTCCGCAATGGCGTTGAATGCCTGTTCGAAATCGAGCCCGTCGAAGCGGTCCGAATTGCGCAGCAGGCCCTTTTCCACGTAGGCGGCCCGATCAATGCCGGGGTCCGAGCCGTCGGCGGGATGGACCACCGCCGTGATAGGCAGGCCGAAGCGGGTTGCGAACTCCCAATCCCGCTGGTCATGGCCCGGCACGCCCATGACGGCACCTGTGCCGTAGGTCATGAGAACGAAATTCGCGACCCAGATCGGAACCCGCTCCCCGTTCAGCGGATTCACGGCCTCGAGCCCGAGGGGCATGCCCTTCTTCTCCATCGTCTCGATGTCCGCTTCGGTAACGCCGCGGTGGCGGCATTCTTCGACGAAGGCGGCAACGTCGGCGTCGTGCTCGGCCACCGATGCCACCAGCGGATGCTCGGCGGCAACCGCCATGAAGGTCACGCCGAAAATCGTATCGGGCCGGGTGGTATACACCGTGAGGTCCTGGTCCCGGTCAACGACCTCGAACGCCGCCTCCACGCCTTCCGAGCGGCCGATCCAGTTGCGCTGCATGGTCTTGACCGCGTCCGGCCATCCGTCGAGCTGATCCAGATCGTCGAGCAGTTCCTGGGCATAATCGGTAATCCTGAGAAACCACTGCGGGATTTCCCGCCGTTCCACCGGCGCGCCGGAGCGCCAACCGCGCCCGTCGATCACTTGTTCGTTGGCGAGCACGGTCTGATCCACCGGGTCCCAGTTGACGACGGCATTCTTTTTATAGGCGAGACCCTTGCGAAACAGGCGCGTAAAGAACCATTGCTCCCAGCGGTAATACTCGGGCCTGCAGGTCGCGACCTCGCGGTCCCAGTCGTAGGCGTAACCGAGCCGCAGAAGCTGGCGGCGCATGTAATTGATGTTCTCCTCGGTCCAGCGCGCCGGCGGCACCTTGTTGGCAATGGCCGCATTCTCCGCCGGCAGGCCGAAGGCATCCCAGCCCATGGGCTGCATGACGTTCATGCCCTGCATCCGCCGATAGCGGCTGATCACGTCACCTATGGTGTAGTTACGCACGTGCCCCATATGCAGCTTGCCCGAGGGGTACGGGAACATCGACAGGCAGTAGAACTTCTCCCGGCCGGGCTCCTCGATGGCTTTGAAGCTCCGGGTGTCCTCCCAGTAGGCCTGGGCATTGAGCTCAACGGCTTTGGGGTCATACAAGTCAATTGTCATGGCGGCGTATTTTAGCGGTTGGGAGTCAGCCATCAAGCCAATCGGCGGCACCTTTAGAATTCTCTTGGTCCGCTGCCTCCCTCGGCGTACAATCCGGGAACCAAGAGACACCTATGCGTACTGTTTTTGTTTATACCCTCGCGGTCCTGTGCCTGACTGGAATTGTCAGCAGTCCGGTCGCCGCGGAAGAGTTCAGGTATTACGTCTGGGTCGACGATCAGGGCATTGTCCACGCCGAGGAGAAGGCACCGAAAGGACGCGACTACAAGGTCAGGGTGATCGAGGACATCAACGCCAATGTGGTTCCTGCCGAGGATTTCCGCGTCGGCGACCTCCCTGCCGACTTCCGTCGCAGCTCCGACAACATCGGCGATGGGTCGTCTGCGGCTGAAGCGGAGCAGACCGGGAAGGCCGACGAGCCGTCCGTCCAGCGCTCTCCCGCAGTCAAAAAGTAGACTTCCACAGCCGCTGTTCCAAGACATCGTCTTGGAGACGCCGCACGACAAGTGCCGGTACATCGAAGCCGGCCCATAGACGATATTCGCTCTATACCGATGACCTGGTTCGTGAAATACCTGCCGCCGGTCGGCCTCGCCATGGCGTTAGCCGCCTGTGGCGGGAGCAGCAGTTCCGGCGGCGGCACAGCCAATTCGCCGTTCGTGGGAACCTACCACGGTTCCACCGCGGTCACCGTGACGGCCGGATCGGGGCCGCACACCATGAACGAGCCGATAGCCGTCTACGTCAATCCCGACGGACTGGTTCAGGTCGGCCGCGGCGAATCGACAATCTACACGTCCGGCCCCCTGCACGAGGACAGCGTCGACATTACGGACGATGCTGCCGCAATGGTGGAACCCGGCTGCTCGGGCACCATCACGCTCAGTGGCACTTTCTCGTCCGGTAGAGACGGCGGCGCCGGCTTTACCGGAACATGGTCCTCCAGCGGCGCCTCCTGCGCGGGGCTGTCCGGCGAGGTCAGCGGCACCGTAACCGCCACCCGCGTCAGCACGTATGCACGAGCGACGCGCGTGTTCCAGACCAGAAACGCAACGCTGCTTCGCGTATTCCGGGAAGCCGGCCGCTAGGAGCCTGTCCTCGCTCTCCCGCTTTCGCGGTAGTAGAACAATTACTCGGGCGCACTCCCAGGTTCGCTCCCGCGGTCCCGCCCGCGCCGACCCTGCCAACAGCGGGGCTTCCAAGGGGGCCGGCGGCGGCATCCAATTCATCCACGACTTACACGGATCACGTCATGATTGAACTGCTCACAGCGCCAACGCCCAATGGCTACAAGGTGTCCATATTTCTGGAGGAGCTGGGACTTCCCTACACGGCGAGGCACGTACGCCTCGGCGACATGGAGCAGAAGAAGCAGTGGTTTCTTGCACTGAACCCCAACGGACGGATACCCGTCATCGTCGACCACGCCAACGACGATCTCGTCGTGTTCGAATCCGGCGCGATATTGCTGTATCTCGCCGAGAAGACGTCCTCGTTTCTGCCCGTGGACGGCCACCAACGGTACCGAGTCATCCAATGGCTGATGTTCCAGATGGGCGGACTAGGCCCGATGCAGGGACAGGCCAATGTGTTCTATCGCTACGCGCCGGAGAAGCTGCCCTGGGCCATCCAGCGGTACCGGAATGAAACGCGGCGCCTGTACGAGGTATTGAACGGGCAGCTCGCCCGTAATCCCTATGTGGCGGGCGACCTGTCGGTGGCCGATTTCGCCATCTTTCCGTGGGTACGCAGGCACCACTGGTCCGGTGTCGACATCGACGACCTCGCTCATCTGCGGCTCTGGTTGGATACCATGAACAGCAGGCCGGCGGTGAAACGGGGCCTCGACGTGCCGGTGCCCCAGGCGGAGCTGGAAAAACGCAACGACGAGGAACGTTCCAGGAACGGCATCAAAATGGTGGCGGAGAACACCTGACCGCCTGTCGTGGCGGCGCGGCGAAGCCGCAGTTAGTGATGAAGGTAGCCGTGCAACGGCGGTGCGAGCCGTTCACCCGGCCGGATCGCGGCTGAAGCCGCTCCTACAATCCAGGGTTCGGCACGACGGCAGACTTCGGATCGTAGGAGCGGCGAAGCCGCGATTCGCCGGGCCCGACGGATTCAATCCCCGAGTGCGTGGCGCGAAGCCTGGATGAGCTCGTCGTTCCTGGACTTCAGCGAGGACCCGACGTTGGGCAACGCATTGGAACGCTTGGCGAGCTGGATCGCCTGCTCGTAGTTGCCTTGCGCGTAGCGCGCCCGGGCGAGTTCGTGCCACAGGCTGCCGTTGCGCGGATCGATATTGATTGCCCGCTCGAGAAGCTGCACCGCCGCGTCGAACTGCCGGCTGTCGAACGCCCGCCGGGCCTGGCTCGAAAGCTCGACAACCGCGGGCGAGCTCGAGGTGCCAGGCAAAGCGGACCCGGTCGACCCACCCGGCTGCCGCACCGCGGGCGAGCTCGACGTGCCCGGCCGAGCGGGCCCGGTCGACCCACCCGGCTGCTCCGCCGCCGGCGGCACCGAGCAGCCGCTCG
Organism: uncultured Gammaproteobacteria bacterium; assembly: GCA_963731035.1. Taxonomy (GTDB): domain Bacteria; phylum Pseudomonadota; class Gammaproteobacteria; order Arenicellales; family JAANXG01; genus JAANXG01. The sequence continues at coordinate 492,217 of CAVSUY010000022.1, forward strand.
CCAACAGCCCCGCAAGCAACAGGGGCGACCAGATTTTTTGCTGTCGTATCTTCAAAGGCACTCTGCTTCGTGCGCTATGGCCGTGCCAGATCGGGTTCGCCCACCGACCTCACGGCGCAGGGTGCCGACTTTCCAGGCGCCGTCCCTTCCACGAAAGGCAGATAGCGTCCGTTGATACAGCCCTGGGCGAACCTGCCGCGGTCATCGACCTTGACGAAGCGTATACGATTGCGCTTGACCGGGTAGGTCGGGGTCAGATCCAGCTTCTGCATGATGTCGGCCCACAGAAGCATCGCCCCACTGGCACCGGACAGGCCGGTTGACTTGTTGTCGTCGCGGCCGACCCAGACCACGGTCACGTAGTTGCCTGAATATCCGGCAAACCAGCTATCCCGGAAGCCGTCCGTCGTGCCGGTCTTGCCGGCCAGTCCCAGGTCGGGGTCGAAGCGGCTCTCCAACGCGTGGGCCGTACCGGAGCGTATCACTTCCTGCAAGGCGTAGTGCAGGAGAGCCATGGTATCCGGTTCCACCACCTGCTTGACTTCAATGGGATAGCGGCTGAGCGGCTTGTCGTCATTGGACAGGATTGCCCAGGTGGTGCGCAACGAGGTTCTAAAACCGTCATTGGCGATGGTCAAGTACATCCGCGCGACATCGACAGGCGACAGGTCCACGGCCCCCAGGACCACGGAAGGATAAGGAGGTATGTCCTTCCCGATACCCAGGCGGTGGAGCATGTCCACAACGTGGTTGATGCCCACGGCCATGCCCACCCGGGCCGTGGACACGTTCCTGGAATGGGCAAGAGCGTCGATCAGCAGGTTGTTCCCGAAGTATTTCCTGCTGTAGTTCTTTGGAGACCAGTCCGGCGTTCCACGCTGCTTGATGGTGATGGGCTCGTCCTCGACGACCGTGGCAAGATTGAACTGCGAGCTCGCCTCCAGGGCGGCCAGGTATACCCCCGGTTTGATCACCGACCCCACCGGGCGCTCGGCGTCCACCGCGCGGTTAAAGCCCAGGAACCGGGCGCGTCTGCCACCCAGTACCGCCACTACGTCGCCGCTCTCGACCCGGGCCACTACCACGGCGGCATTCAGGGAACCCGGCTTGTTCTTCGTCCTGCTTTCGATCTCCTTTAAACGAGAGCGGGTGGCGGCCTCCACGATATGCTGCACTTCCGGGTCCAGGGTGGTGAAGATCTGCAATCCGTCAGTCTGCAGATCCTTGGTGCGGTATTCATCCTGCAGCTGCTCGCGCAGCAGCCCCATGAACGCGGGATACACGGCGTCGGTAGCCGGCCCGCGTGCCGCAACTCCCAGGGGTGCGGCCCGCGCAGCATCCGCCTGCGCGGCATCCACGTAGCCGAGTTTTTCCATCTGGCTGATGACCAGATTGCGGCGCTCCATAGCGCGCTCGGGATGTTTCCGCGGGTTGTAGTAGGAGGCACCTCTGACCAGGGCGACTAACAACGCGGTTTGAGGCACCTTCAGCTCGGAGATGGGACGATTGAAATAGAACAGGCTCGCCAGCCCGAAGCCGTGTATCGCGTTGTTTCCCGATTGTCCGAGATACACCTCGTTCATGTAGGTCTGCAGTATCTCCCTCTTGCTGTAATGGAGTTCAAGCAGAATCGCCATGATCATTTCGTTGATCTTGCGGGTGACGCTGCGTTCGGGAGAAAGGAAGAAGTTCTTCACCAACTGCTGCGTGATGGTGCTGCCACCCTGAACGATCTCTCCGGCTTTGATGTCCGCCCAGATGGCCCGCAGCAGCCCCCGCGGATCGACTCCAAAATGCTCGGTGAAGTTCTTGTCTTCCACCGCCAGCAGCGCACCCACGAGGTGGGGAGGGACGTCGTCCAGCTCGATCAGCTTTCTCTCCTCCCGGCGCGTCGGCGACACAGTGCCGATCTGCTGCGGCTCGATTCTGGCAATCGCCACCGTGCCGCCCTCGGCGTTCTCGATGGAGGCTATCCGGCCGCCGCCGAAGTCTATTTTGAGCTGGCGCGCCGGTGCCCGCCCGTCCTCGAATTGGAACGCCCGCGTGTAGACCTCGACGGAACCCGAGCCCTCGGTGAAAGTGCCCGGCTGGGTGGCGCCACCCGTTCTCCGGTAACCCACATGGCTGAGCTCGCTCTCCAGCCGCTCGCGGCTCATGGCCTTACCCGTGTAGAGCTCTGTAGGCTGGGTGTAGACCGTTGCCGGAAGCGCCCAGCGTTTGCCCTCCATTTGCCTGCGGACAGTGAAATCCAGGTATACGATGTAGACAACCAGCGCCAGCACGACCAGCAGCCCCGCACGCTGCAGCCAGTAACGGGCGGTCGACTCCTGCCGGCGGGCCCGCGACGTCGACCGGCTCGTTCGCCGGCGCGTCTTCGTGCTGCGCTTCTTAGCCGCCTTCTTTTTCTTCTTCGCTGCCATGTGGACCTTCTACCGGCAGCGCGGTACCGCACTGCCAGCAGATTTCGAAAGACGCCGGGTTCTCCTCATGGCAGTGCGGGCAACGAACCACCCCCTTGCTCCGGTTGACATCCCGCTCGAACTTTCGGACCAGCGCCCTGGCCTGCTGCCAGTCGGACTCATCCTCGATCCACACCTCCGGATAGATGTGGGGAAGCTCCCCGACGCCTCCCTGGAGGTTCTCGTAGAACACGCGGGCCATTACCCCGTGGGCCTCGAGGGAATGCACCACGAGGTGCGCGTCGGGCAAGTGAGCGGCAGTGTAGACCCGTCTCATGAATCAGGATCCCGATGGGGTGGGCGGAAGTGGATTCGCGACAGCAACGCGCGCAATCATAATTTGTTCGTCTCCACGGGTTCAAGTGACAGATGCGGGGCGGCTTCGTGACGGGCGAGCGGTGGCACCCTACAATGGCGGCGACATTTCCACGGCAGCTGACGAGACCGATGAGCACCATAGAGTTCTACTTCGACTTCTCCTCGCCCTACGGCTACCTGGCGAGCACACAGATTGACGATATTGCCGCCCGGTATGGCCGCAGGGTGGAATGGTGTCCCTACCTGGTAGGCACGGCCATGAAAGCCACCGGACATCAACCGATGGTCAATACACCCATGTTCCGGGACTACGTGCTCGTGGACGTGCCGCGATTTGCGCGCCTGCTCGGGGTTCCCCTCAGGCTCGCGGATTCGTTTCCACTCGTGGCCACCGCCGCTTCGCGCGCCTATTACTGGCTCCAGGAGCAGGATCCGGAGCGTGCCCATGCCTTTGCCAAGGCCGCGTACCACGCGTTCTTTGGAGAGGGAAGGGACATATCCAAGCTGGATGAGCTTCAGGCTATCGGCGACTCCTGCGGAACAGACGGCGAGCGGCTGGCCGAGGCGACCCGGGACCAGGCGGTCAAGGACCTGTTCAAACGGAACAACGATGCCGCCCTGGCGAAAGGGGTTTTCGGGTCGCCCTACATCCTGGTGGACGGCGAGCCGTTCTGGGGCGCGGACCGTCTGTACCAGGTGGAGAAGTGGCTCGAGACCGGCGGCTGGTAGGCGTCAGCGGTACAGGTGCTCGCGGGTCATCGGCACCTCGTTGCTCTCGCCCCGGTTGAACACCACCTGAAACAGTTGCAGGTCGCCGAGGCGGAACGCGGCGATAGAGCCGGTCAGGTACACGCGCCAGGCGCGGACGAATCGTTCATCGAATAGATCGCGAACTTTGGCAACGTTCTCTTCGAACCTCTGCAGCCAGTGCTCCAGGGTCAGGGCGTAGTGGAGGCGGAGATTCTCCACATCGAGCACCGAAAGATTGAACGGCTCGAAGATCGCGGCCATTTCCTTGAGGGTCGGCGGATAGGCGCCGGGAAATATCCGCTTCTCTATCCATCGGTTCATCGGCCTGGGACGGTTGCGCCCGATGGAATGGATCAGGCCGCGTCCGTCGGGACGCAGGCATCTGTCGACGACGGCCCCCAGGGAACGGTAGTTGGCGGTCCCCACATGCTCCAGCATGCCGACCGAGACGAACACGTCGCATTCGCCCGTGGCATTTCGATAATCGTCCTCGACATATTCCACCCGGTCGTCGACGCCCAGCTCCCTGGCCTTGTCGCGAGCGAACAGAATCTGCTGGTGGGAGATGTTGTAAGCGCGGACCCTGGCACCGTATTCCCTGGCCATGAACCGGGCCAGGCCGCCCCATCCGCACCCGGCCTCGATCACCTCGTCCCCTTCCCTGAGCTGGAGCTTGCGGCACACGTGGTGCAGCTTCGCCGCTTGCGACTGCTCGATCGTCATGTCGGCCGAAGGGTAGTAGGCGCAGGTATACTGCATATGGTCGCGATCCAGCCACAGGCTGTAGAAATCGTTGCTGAGATCGTAATGATGATGGATATTTTCCTTGGATGCGGACAGGGTATTGCGCCGCGGGCGTCCCTTGCCCAGCACCGTCTGCAACCGGACGAAAGCGCTCGTGTCCGAGACAGCCTGCGGCCTTTGGGCGCTGGCGATCTCTATGAACCGATACAGATCGCCGAGCACTTCGACGGTGCCATCGCTGTAGCGGTCGCCGAAGTTGAGGTCCGGGTTGGTGAGCAGCCCCCACAGGGCTCTGCGGGTCTTGATCCGAAGCGTGATTTCCGGTTCGCCGACTCCTTCATACAGGCGCTCGCCGCCCCACAGCTCTACCGCTAGGGAAGGCCCGTGCATGGCGCGCAGAAACGCCGTCATCAGGCGCTTCTCGAGGATTGTGGCCCGCCCGGACGTGCTGGCCTCGGCTGCCGCATCGTCGGTGAAATCGAGCGGCATGTGTCTGCCTTTTCCGTCCAAAACTTGAACACTCACCAGGTTTTCAAAGCGACCGCCTATGCTAAACCAGGGGGGCCTCGCTGACAACGCCCCCGGCCGGCGCGCGGGCCGCTTGCGTCGGCTACTGCGTGCCGATGATCTCGACGCGCTCCGAGCTGCCCAGAATCACCGTCTTGCCGTCTATGGATCTGAAGCGATTGCCCTTCAGGTCTTTCTTGTATGCCTTGTAAGTGGCCGTGCCGTTGTCGCCGATGACGCGGATCGTCATGATCCGGTGCTGCTCCCGCCAGTGCAGGCCGTACAGAATCGCGGAGAGCAGCAGCAGGCCGGCGACGATACCGTAGGCCACCCTGCGTCCGAAACGGCTGGCCGCCGCCGCGGCCTGTGCTTCGACACGCCTGGCCGCCGACTCGACGCGGCCGGAGTTTTTGACCCTGTAGAACGTCATCACGCCCAGCACGACCAGGACGGTGACGAGAATTTTCGTGAGCACTAGATAAGACGACGTGGATTGGTGGTCCGCGATACTACCTGATATGACGCCGGCGCCGAAGTAAAGGCACTCGACCAATCAAGCCACCGGCCCACCCTGGCAGGATGTTGAAAAACGCCTTCCTGGCCTTTTTCAACCGCCTGCTAGTGTACCCCGTCAAACCGTCTGTAACTTATCGGCGGCTTGCCGATCCGGGTTGAATTGTTCGATAGAGCATCGAAAGGGCGCCGCCGGGGTCTTTTTCACCAAGCGAGTATCGGGGAGCGACTGAAAAAGACCCCGGCGGCGCCCGTTTGCGGATCGGGGCCACCGTCATCCCAGCCTGAAATGATTTGCATCATTTCTGGCAGGGGTACACTAGCAGGATGTTGAAAAACGCCTTCCTGGCCTTTTTCAACGCGCCGAGCGCGGCACCTGTCCGCACTCGGCTACGCCGAATCAAGCACTTACAGTGCTTGATTCGCGGCGAGACATCCCTGTCCCGCACCAGCAGTGCTGTTTTTCAACAGCCTGCTAGTGCTCGAATATATGCGCGCCTGCCCTCAAATGCCCAATTCGAGCTGCGCTCCGGGCTTGCGAAAGCGATCCGTGTTCAGAGACGGCCATGTCCGGTTCAGACCCAGACGCCGGGTCGCCAGCCCGAATCGCTGTGCGATCAGCTCCGCGAACTCACCCGTGCCGCGCCGCCGCCGGCCGAACTCCGTGTCGTTTTCCCGGCCTTGGCGGGATTGACGAATCACGCTCATAACGTGCTCGGCGCGGTCCGGACAATGCTCGCCGAGCCACTGCTTGAACAGCACTTTCACCTCGCGCGGCAGGCGCAGCAGAATATAACCGGCACAGCGCGCGCCGCGGGCGGCAGCGGCTTCCAGGATGGCCTCCATCTCCGAGTCGGTGAGCACCGGAATGACGGGCGCGACGGAAACGGATACGGGAACACCGGCAGCGGCCAGTCGCTCTATTGTCTCCAAGCGCCGCGCCGGCGCCGCCGCCCGGGGCTCGAGCCGGCGCGCCAGGTCTTTGTCCAAGGTGGTGACCGACATCGCCACCCCCACGAGCCCATCCCGTGCCAGGTCCGTGAGCAGATCCAGATCCCGCTCGATCCGGCTGGACTTGGTCGTTATGCCTATGGGGTGCCGGGTCCGGACGCACACTTCCACAATGCCGCGCATGATACCGAAACGCCGCTCAATGGGTTGATATGGGTCGGTGTTGGTGCCCAGGGCGATCGTTCGGCAGCGATAGGACGGACGGGAAATCGCCTCCAGGAACAAGCGCGCGGCGTCCGGCTTGTAGAACAGCCGGGTCTCGAAATCCAGACCGGGGGAAAGGTCCAGGTAGGCGTGGGTCGGCCGCGCAAAACAGTAGATGCATCCGTGCTCGCATCCGCGGTATGGATTGATGGACTGGTCGAACGGCACGTCCGGTGACTTGTTCTCGGCGATGATGGAGCGCGTCGTGTCCTTTTGAACCGTGGTGCGCAGGCTCGGCTCGTCCCGATCGCACTGTTCCCAGCCGTCGTCCTCCACCTCATGCTGCCAGGCAGAATAGCGGCCGTCCGCGTTGCTCACCGCCCCGCGGCCTTTCCTGACTCGAATGGGACCGCCGTTCATACTGGATGATTGTACAGTATCTACGTTCACCGCAGAAGCGGCGCTACCACTGTCCCAACTGAACGATGCCCGGACCGACGAAACGATGAGGGGGCACCTGCAGCGGCCCGCCGGTAGTCGCTCGATAACGCCGGCCGGCGACGTCGAAGAGCGCCCCGCTGGCCGGATCCACGAAACCGCCAAACCATGGGATCTCGTCGCCCAACCCCGCGGGCCGGCTGAGGGTGTATTGGACGATGACACCGGGCCGGGCCGTGTGCGCGAGATATATGCCGAAGGCCGGTTCCAGCGAGCGCCCCGGGTTGTCGAGCGCAGGGTTCCCGGCGTCATCCGCTTTGACGACGTAGTCGGTGAGTGCGTCCAACTCCCGCAGCTGTTGCCGGGAACGGTTCACCACCCACACCGGCTTGCCGTCCCATCCTGCCAGGCGGGCGGAGCCCAGCGCCATTCCGCCGACGTCGATCAGGTCGCCGGAATCCCGGCCCGGGGCAAGAAGGCCCTTCATGAAAACGGCTGCGAAAGCCGTCAATCCAATCAGCAGGCCGGCCTTGACCAGGATCAGCAACAGGTTCCTGCGGGTCACTGGTGCGTGGCCTTGACCTCCGAGATTCGATAGCGCCACATCAGCTCTCCCTGCAGAACGAATCGCGGGAACACGTACTGCTCGACAATGTCCCTCGCCTGCCCGGGTGGGATCTCCTCCGTCACCGTTCGCTCATCCTCGCCGACGACGATGCAGTCGGCGCCCGCGTTCTTGCAGTCGGATGCCGTGATGGTGACCTTCAGGGAGCGGAGCGTGAATTCGGCCGAAGTGTTCACCAGGCGGGCGGTCATCCGGTAGCTCGTCCGGTACTGCCGGGTCATCTCCAGGTTGTTCAGATGCACGTCGTCGGGACCGAGGAGCCCGGTGCCTGCCTGTTGACCGAAACGGATGTGCCAGACCAGTCCCGTCGCCGCCGCCGCCAGCAGGACCAGCACAATCAATATGGAGTGCCGGTAGCCGTAGCTGATGATCAACCACCCCGTCAGCAGCCCGGCGGCTATGACCAATATGATCCACAGCATCTCGTCTTCTCGTTTCGCGAGGGCGTAACCATACCAGCAAAGGCGCGAAAACGGAGCGGATGCCGTCAAGCCGCGAGGAACACACTGGTCAAGGCCCGCGGACTCAACTACCATGGCTGTCTCAATCCAAACGTCGCACACTTCCGTGGCCAAACCTGCTGCAAACAAGCCCGCCGTCGCCATCCGATCCCTGGATATCAAGGGATTGCTGGAAGGACTGGTCAGCGATGGACTGGTCAAGTACGAGGATGGCAAACGGGCCCTTCTGTTGAGTCGGGTCAAGGATCTGAGCAAGACCCACCCCCTCACCGCCATCGCCGAGCAGAACCTGGAGGACGCCCGCAACCCGGGTCGCACCCTCAAGCAGGAGGATCTGTTCAAGTGGCTGGCGGACAAGACGGGCGTACCCTACGAACGCATCGACCCTTTGAAAATCGACGTCACCCAGGTCACGTCGGTGGTGTCCTATGCCTACGCCTCGAATCGAGCAATACTGCCCCTGCGCGTGGACAAGGACAGCGTGGTGATCGCTACCAGCAACCCATTCGACGACGAATGGGTGGACGAGCTCGGCCAGCTTCTTCACAAGCACGTTCAGCGGGTCCTGGTGAACCCCGTCGATCGTCGTCGCTACACCGACGAGTTCTACAACCTGGCGCGGTCGTTGAAAAATGCCACCCGCAGGGGCCAGGAAGACGGCGTCAGGCTGTTCCAGAATCTCGAAAAGCTGGTGGAACTCGGTCGCACCGGCAAGCTGGACGCCGAGGACCGCCATATTGTCCACATCGTCGACTGGTTGTTGCAGTACGCCTTCGAGCAGCGCGCCAGCGACATACACCTCGAGCCACGCCGCGACGAAGGCTACGTGCGGTTCCGAATCGACGGTGTGCTGCACCGGGTCTACCAGGTGCCCAGCAACGTCATGATCGCCATCGTGGGCCGCATCAAGACACTGGGAGGCATGGACATCGCCGAGAAGCGGCGGCCCCTGGATGGCAGGCTCAAGACCCGAACGCCCGACGGCGCCGAAGTGGAGCTGCGGTTGTCCACCGTGCCCACCGCCCTGGGTGAAAAGCTCGTCATCCGCATCTTCGACCCCGAAGTGCTCAGCCGGAGCTACGAGCAGCTCGGGCTTTCGCAGCAAGAACTGAAACTCTGGCAGAGCTTCGTCGAGCAGCCCTACGGGATCGTACTGGTGACGGGCCCCACCGGCTCGGGCAAGACAACCACGCTCTATTCCACGTTGAAGCAGCTCGCCACCCCCGAGGTCAACGTAAGCACCATCGAAGACCCCATCGAGATGGTCGAGCCGAACTTCAACCAGATTCAAGTGCACCAGGCAATCGACTTGTCCTTCGCGGCCGGCGTGAGGTCATTGCTGCGGCAGGATCCGGATATCATAATGATCGGCGAGATCCGCGACCTGGAGACCGCCGAAATGGCGATCCAGGCGGCTCTCACCGGGCACCTGGTTCTGTCGACGCTGCACACCAACGATGCGCCCTCGGCCATCACCCGCCTGCTGGAAATCGGCGTGGCGCCCTACCTGATCAACGCGACCCTGCTCGGCATCGTGGCCCAACGGTTGGTGAGAACCCTGTGCCCGCACTGCAAGAAGAAGCACGCCGTGGACGAGCGCCAGTGGCGGGCTCTGACCCAGCCGTGGAAAGTCGCCCTGCCGGTCGACACCTACATCGCGGAAGGATGCCTGGAGTGCCGCAATACCGGGTACCTGGGGCGCATCGGCCTGTATGAAATACTTAAGATGACTGCCGACATGCGCGCCCTGATCCACGAAGGCACCGATCTCGCCGCGCTCAGGGAACAGGGCTACAAGGAAGGCATGCAGCCGCTGCGCATAAGCGGCGCCCGCAAGATCGCGGCCGGGCTCGCCAACATGGAAGAAGTGCTGCGGGTGATACCAAGACTCGCCGACGCTTGAGCCGGATACGGGACTGCGCTCCAGGCGATGTCCGGCAATACTACCGTCCGCCCGAGCGTCGACACGAAATCTCTGCGCGATATCTACCTTTTCAGCGCGTTCGACGACGAGCAGCTGTCTTCAATGCTGAAGGTCACCGAGCGGATCTTCCTGGAGCCCGGTCAGAGGTTGTTCAACCAGGGCGACGAGATCCGGCGGTTCTACTACGTCGAAAGCGGGCAAATGAAGCTGTATCGACTGTCCGCGGAAGGATACGAGAAAGTCATAGATCTGATCGGCGCGAACGAGACCTTCGCAGAAGCCGTGGTGTTCATGGAACGCCACGCCGGCTATCCGGTCAATGCCGACGCCCTGGAGCCCACCCACCTGTTGGGATTCGACGCCCAAACCTTCCTCAGCCTGCTGCGCCAGTCCAATGAAAGTTGCCTGCAACTAATGGCCGTGATGAGCAGGCGCCTGCGGTGGCAGCTCAACGAAATCGACAGGCTTGCCCTGCAGAACGCAACATCGCGCTTCGTGGACTTCGTTTTCAAACCGGGTGACGACGGCGTTGCCAACGGCAAGTGCATCGAGCTCAGCGTGCCCAAGAACATCCTCGCCTCACGCCTGTCCATAAAGCCGGAAACGTTCTCCCGTATCCTCGCCCGCCTGTCCACGGCCGGTCTGATCAAAGTGGACAGGCAGTCCATCACGCTGCTCGACGTCGATGGCCTTCGGCGCCAGCTCAAGGCTCCCGACTGACCTCCCGCTGCGCGAAGGAGACAACCGGCTCCTTAGGCAGGCAAATATCACGGCGTTGCGGACGGATGTGACGTCCGTCTAGTGCGCCGGCGCCGCCCCGCCATCCGGTTTGCGCAGCAGGAGCATCAAAGGCACGACGGAGAGGTAGATTACGCCCAGCCACAGGAACGTATCGTCGAAGGCCAGCGTTCGTGCCTGGAGCGCGACACGAGCACCGAGGATATGCACCGCCGCCGCACCCGGGTCCGCCACCGCGCCTGCGACCATCGCCTGAATCTGCTGGAGCTGGCCGACCACCACCATACGGGCGGTGTCCACCGACGGGATGATCTGCGTCCAGTGGTAGTCGAACCGATAGTCGCCGAAGGTATCCATCATCGCCAGACCGAACGCACCTCCCAAGTTTCGAAGCACATTGAACAAGCCACTGGCATTGCCGAGTTCGTATGCCGGCAGCGTGCCCAGGGCGATCCGTGTGATGGGAATCAGGCACAATACCAGTCCCGCACCCCGTACCACCTGCGGCCAGAAAAACTGGTCGAAGCCCGCCGTTGCGGTAAGCCCGGCATTCATCAGCGATCCGGTTCCCACCAGGGCCAGGCCGATGGCAAGCAGAATGCGTGGATCGACTTTGTCGGAGGCCCGTCCCGCGATGGGTGCCGTGAAGAACATGGCCGCCCCGGTAACGAACATCACCTCCCCGATCTGCAGGCTGTTGAAGTGGCGCACCTCGCCGAAGTACAAGGGCATGAGGTATACCAATCCATACAGAGCAATGCCCAGGACGAAACCGAGCCCTGCGCCGATGGCGAAGTTGCGGTTGCCGAAAGCCCGAAGGTCCACTATGGGGTTCTCGGCACGCAGTGTCCTGACAAAGAAACCAGCCGCGGCCGAGGCGCCCATCGCGGTCATCACGACGATGAGCCGGCTGTCGAACCAGCCGTCCCCCGGACCCTCCTCCAGTACGTATTCCAGGGTGCCCAGGAACACGGCCATCAGCCCCAGGCCGAGCCAATCTATACGTCGAAACGCATCGAAGTCGCTTCGGTCGATGTCGAGGCAAAACCAGACACCGGCGGCGGCCAGCACACCCGGAACCGTATTGATCAGAAACAACCAGTGCCAACCGGCGTGGTCGGTAATGTAGCCGCCGAGGGTGGGGCCGATGGAAGGAGCGATGGTCGCAATCAGGCCCATGACCGCCTGTACGATGCCCATGACGCGCTTTGGGAATGTGCCGAAGCTGATAGCGTACGCGATCGGTATCATGGCGCCGCCGATGAAGCCCTGCATCGCTCGCAGGGCCACCAACTCGGGGAGCGTCTGCGCCAGTGCGCAACCGACGCTGGCCGCGCCGAAGCCGAGGCACGACGCGACAAACGCGACGCGGGTCGACAACACGCGGGTCAGCATCCCCGACAGCGGAATCATGATGACCTCGGCAATGAGATATGCGGTTTGCACCCAGGAGATCTCGTCAGGCGTGGCTGAAACACCGGCCTGGATCTCGTTGAGTGAGCTGGCGACGATCTGGATATCCAGGATGGCCATGAACATACCCAACAGGGCGGCGGCGAAGCCAAGGCGGTGGCGCAACGGCGGCATGTCGACGATCTGTGTCACGACGGCCTCGCCTCGCGTCAGGGGTTGGCAGTCGCGTTCTGCGCGATCTCGGAGGCCGTTCCCGAAGCGGGCTCCGAGTTCAGATAGGAAACCTGGCGGCCGGGATCGAATCGGCTCGTGTCCACCTCGGGCACCACTGACAGTCCCGGCCGCAGACGGGCGATCGCGGCGGCCGGGGCGGTGACGCGAATGCGGACCGGCACCCTTTGCACGATCTTATTGAAGTTGCCCGTGGCGTTGTCCTGCGGCAGCAGGCTGAACTCGGTCCCGGTCGCCGGTGCGAGCGAGGACACCTCGCCATGCAGGACTACGCCGGGAAGCGCATCCACCCGTATGGTGGCCGGCTGGCCGACGGTCATCCTGGCGATCTGCGTCTCCTTGAAGTTTGCGCGGATGTACACGTCGGGAACCGGCACCAGGCGCAGGAGGGTCAGTGCGGGCTGCGCCATGGCGCCCTTCCGCGCTCCGAGGTCGCCGACTACACCGTCGCGGGGCGCCTCAATGGTGGTCTTATCAAGTTGCTGAACCGAATAGTCCAGAGCCGCCCTGGCGGAAGCGACTTCGGCCCTGGCGCTCTTTTGCTTGGCCTCGAGCACTTGCAGCATTTGCTTCGCGGCTGCCAGGTTGGCCCTGCTCTCGGTCAGGCCTGCCCCCGTGACGCTGGCGGCAGCCTCGGTGTTCTGCAACGCCTGCTTGGAAACAAAGGATTTTCTCGCCAGGTCGCGCTGCCGATGCAATTCGAGTCCAGCGCGCCGCATCCGTGCCTTTCCGGCTTCGACACCCGCCGCAGCCTGCTCGATTTTTCTTTGTTGCAGGGCGGTTTGCTCCGCCGCATCCTCCACCGAAGCCCGGGCTACGGACAATTGCGCCCGGGCTCTCTCGACCCTGGCGCGGAAGTCTGCGGGATTGAGACGCACCAGGACCTGCCCCCGGTGTACCCGCTGGTTTTCCTTCACCAAGACGGTCTCTATGCGGCCCGTGACTTCGGGCCGCACGTCCACCACATCGGCCGCGACGTAGGCGTCGTCGGTGGCTTCCAGGTACTGTTTGACCTCGTACCAGCGCCAGCCGTACCAGCCGCCGCTTCCGAGGATGCAGGCCAGAATGCTGACTATGAGTGCGCGTTTCAAGAGTGTTTTCACTGACTTAGCTCCGTACGGTAAGGTACATTACACTTGTAATGTAACGAATATTACGCTACATTTTTGATCTGTCAAGGTTTCGAGATGATTTGCCCCTCAACGATCGAGAGAACCCGAAAATGCCTGTTAAAAAAACTGCCGTGCACATGGCCGAGCCGGGCTACGAGCCCAGGGAAAGGGGGCTCAGGCGCCGCGACCTGTTTCTGGACGCCGCCACCGAGATGTTTGTGGAAAAAGGCTTCGAGGCCAGCAGCCTGCAAGAGATCGTCGGTCGGGCCGGCGGCTCACTGGCCACGCTCTACCGTATGTTCGGCAACAAGGAAGGACTCTACCAGGCGGTTATCGAGCGCAAGGCAAGCGCAGCCTACGGAGAGCTGGATCTGCCGGAGCTGCCCAACCAGCCGCCCGAAGAAGTCCTGTTCGAGGTGGGCCGGCGCCTCCTCGACTTGATACTGGTCGATGACACCACCGATTTGAACCGGCTCATGATCGCCGAGGCTTCCCGCACCCCCAGGCTGCGGGAGATATTTCTGGAACAGGCGCCCAACCGCTTGTACCGCATTCTGTCGGGGTATCTGGACCACCAAGTGGGGCAAGGGGTGATGCAGGTCGAGGACACCCACCTCGCGGCGGTGCAGTTCGTCGAGATGATCAAAGGTGACGTATACATGCGCCAGCTTCTCGGCGAGCGCCTGCAACTCTCGCGGCAGGAATGCGACCAGCGGGTACGGCATGCGGTGAATATCTTCCTGCGCGGCACCCTGAAGGACCCGGCTGCTCGCTGAAGGCGAGCCCCGGAAGTCACTCGCTCGCGTCGCGGATCTTGAACTCCGGCGTCTCGTCCAGTCTGCATGATGCCGATCACAACGCCCTGCGCCATGTAGGTCGGGTCGAGCCGGTTCACAGCGGCAGGAAGCTTGGGAAGGAGTTCCGGCTGGTACAGGGTCAGCAGCAGCAGGATCGAAGCCATGCATACCAGGGTGTGGGTGCGAAACCGGGCGGAGCGTCCCGGCAACGTGTCCGTCGCTTACTGGGAGGCCTTCCCCTCGCCGAATGCGGCGCCGGGCCTGAGTCCCAGCCTGGCCAGGATACGCGCCAGCGGACAGAAGCCGGTGAAGGAAGCCTGCAGCATGTTGAGCCCGACAAACGCCGTCAACCACAGCCAGTAGCCGCTGTGGTAGTAAGCCAGCAACAGGCTGACGAGGATCAGCACGCCCGCGAAGCGAAACACGGCAGTATCGATGTTCATGGTTTTCTCCAATGTCCAGTCAAAGCGGATTTTGGATCCGATCGATGCGCGGCGCGTTGATCTGCGTCAAACTCCACTGTGGACGGCGTCAGGACGCCGACTTGATCACGTCGAGAAACGCCTTGCCGTAGCGTTCCAGCTTCGCCTGCCCCACGCCATTCAAAGTGATCAGGTCCTCCGCGTTGCCCGGTCGGTGCTCGATCATTTCCATCAGGGTCGAATCGTGGAAGACCACGTACGGCGGAATGCCTTGCTCGTCGGCCAGCCGTTTGCGGCAGCTCCTCAAGGCTTCCCACAGCTCCCGGTCGGTTTCGGCAACGGCGTCGAGGACCCGTTTGGGCTTCTTGCGCAGCGCCTTCTGCTCCTTGTCGCGCAGATCCTCACGTAGAAGCAGCGTGATCTCGCCACGCAGCAGTGGGCGGCTCTTCTCCGTGAGGGTGAGGGCCCCGTAGCGTTCCACGTCGGCTCTCAGGTACCCCTGCACCAGCAACTGGCGGACTATCGAGCGCCATTGCTGCTGCCCGTGTTCGGCGCCGATCCCGAAGGTGCTGAGGCCGGCGTGGTGGTGCTGGGAGATCTTGTCGGTTTCCTTGCCCATCAGCACGTCAATGACGTGGGCCGATCCGAAGCGCTGACCCGTGCGGTACACGCACGAGAGCAGCTTCTGCGCGGACACGGTGGCATCCCATGTCTTCGGCGGCTGCAGGCAGATGTCGCAGTTGCCGCAGTCTCCTTCGAGGGTGTCATTGAAGTAGTCGAGCAGCGCCTGGCGCCGGCATTCGGTCACCTCGCACCATCCCAGCAGGGCATCGAGCTTATGGCGCTCGACGCGTTTTTGCTGCTCGGGGGCGCCGGACTGATCCAGCATCTGCCGCAGACGCACGACGTCCTGCAGGCCGTACACCATCCAGGCCTCGGCCGGCTCACCGTCGCGTCCCGCCCGTCCGGTTTCCTGGTAGTAGGCCTCGATACTCTTGGGCAGGTCGAGGTGGGCAACGAAGCGCACGTCCGGCTTGTCGATACCCATACCGAAAGCGATGGTGGCAACGATGACCACTCCGTCCTCGCGCAGAAAACGCTTCTGGTGGTCCTCCCGCATCTCGGATGTCAGTCCCGCGTGGTACGGCAGTGCGGTGAATCCCTCCCCGCACAGCCACTGGGCGGTGCTCTCGACTTTCTTCCGCGACGTGCAGTAGACGATCCCGGACTGCCCGCGCCGGGCTGCGAGAAACTGAAGCAGCTGCCGACGAGCATCGTTCTTGATCTGCACCGTGTAACGGATATTCGGTCGGTCAAAGCCGCTGATGAACCGTGCGGGATCATCGAGCGCCAGTCGTTCGATGATCTCCTCCTGGGTGCGCCGGTCGGCGGTGGCCGTGAGCGCCAGACGAGGCACCCCCTGGAACAAATCGCGCAGAACGTTCAGGCCGAGGTAATCCTGACGGAAATCGTGGCCCCACTGGGAAACGCAATGCGCCTCGTCGATGGCGATTATCGACACCGGATATCGGGCCAGTCGCTCCAGGGTGCCGGGCTGGAGCAGGCGCTCCGGCGCGATGTAGAGGAGATCGACGTCGCCCGACTCGAGCCGGGAGAACAAGGCCTGCTGCTCCGGCGGGCCCAGGGTCGAGTTCAAGAAAGCGGCCTTGACGCCCAACAGCCGCAGCGCATCCACCTGGTCTTGCATCAGCGCGATCAACGGCGACACCACGATCCCCAGCCCCTGTCGGGCCAGGGCGGGAATCTGATAGCACAACGACTTGCCGCCCCCGGTGGGCATGAGCACCAAGGCATCGCGGCCTGCCAGGGCGGCCTCGACAACCGCCTGCTGCTCGCCTCTGAAGGTGGTGTAGCCGTAGACGTCCCTGAGGATTTCGTGTGCGCGTTCCATCTATGTGACAGGGAATCTACACAAACGCAGTCACCGCATCCAGGGGAGAGTGAATTCAAAGCGGCGGCTCGCCGCGCAATATGCGCGCGCGGCCCGGGCTGGAATCCCCGCGCGAGGCGACGCGGCGGCCGTGGGATGCCGGGGCCGACTAGCGATCCAGCAGGCGCCGCAGCGCGTCCTGTTGCTTGACGGTGTACTCGTTGCCGCGCCCGGCTATCCAGCCGAGCTGCCGGAACTTGCTTACTTTCCGGCAGAAGGTCTCCGGAGTCAGCGCCAGGTAGTCGGCCAGCTCCGCCTGGCTCAAGGCTTCCGCGCCTTGTCCCTGCCGCGACACCTCGCCGGAATGACTGATGAGATAGGCCGCGATCTTCTGCTCGGCATCGTAGTGGCCGGTCCGAACGGCGTGCGTGGTCTTCTCGTGGACCTTCGAGATCACGTAGTCGAGAAGGTCGAGCTGGAACTGCGGGTGGTCCAGAAGGAACCGCTCCAGCGCCCTGGCGTCTATCTCGAGCAGTTGGGTGGCGCACACGGCCGTCGCGGTCTCGAGCTGGACGGCACGGGAGCGCAGCGCCTCCAGGCCGAACATGTCATCGGCAAAGGCGAGGCTGGCGATGGCACGTTGCTGGCCCAGGCGCACGCTGAACTGCATGGTCCCGGAGAGCACCACGAAACACGACGATGCGCGGTCGTCCTGCTCGTAGAGGGTTTCCCGCGGGCGCAGATCGAGTTGGCCGGCCCCGTCGAGCAGATTCTTCAGCCGGTCGGCCGAAAGGCTTCGGAACAGGGGAACGTCTCTCAATCGTTGTACAGCCGTCTGCGTCCGGGTCATCGTTGGCCCAATTCGGAAAACGGGTTATTAAGCATTCGGCACGGGCTTTCGTGTATTGACCTGGGTCAATGATTGGCGGTCCGCGCCCCAAAACCCGGGCCGGGACCGCCCCGGCGGCCGCCGGGCTGCTCTTTCTGGTAAGCTCCGGCCCGCCGCCATTGAGATCGGTGCGCATTTCCTTATACTTGAGCCCGATTGTGTCCGCTCGGGCCGCGGTTTTCTGAACTGGGGGATCGTCTAGTGGTAGGACTGCGGACTCTGACTCCGCCAGCGGGGGTTCGAATCCCTCTCCCCCAGCCATTCGTTTCCGGGGCCGGCCATCGATTTTCGTGGCCGCATCGGCTCGGTCGCACCGACGCTTCGATACACACGAGGGTCGCGAACGGGGAAAGCCCACCCGTGTCAGCCGGCGGCACCGGAAACCGACCTCCGACTCCCAACATGTCAATCAGAGAAATGCGATGACTGACCGTAACGACTTGATCGAACAGCATATCCGCCAGTACGAGTCCCATCTCCGGCACATCGACCAAATGCTCCAGCGCGCCGATAAGCATATCGCCGCAGGAAACAAGCCGGCCGGAGCCGAGGAAGAGCTGCAGGACCTGAAGGGCAAGCGAGAGAAGCTGGCCGAACACCTGTCACAGATGAAGCACAAGGGACCGGAGGACTGGGAACGCGAGGCTGCCACCCGCGCCGGACCCATGGGCATCTGGGATGCGGTTGCCCAGCGGCTCGAGAAGCTCGTGGAACACCTGGACTGACCGCCATGCCGGTTCGGAAGCCGCAGGCCTTCCTGGACGAGCAGCAAATCAAGTACGTTGTCATCAACCACTCGCCCGCTTACACGGCGCACCAGGTCGCTGCTTCCAGCGTGGTCCCGCGACGCGAATTCGCCAAAGCGGTGCTGGTCAAGCTGGCGGACCATCCGACGGTGATGGGGGTGGTGTCCGCGTCGGACTACCTGGACCTGGTCAAACCTACCCTGGGCGACTTCGCGATCCGGGAATGACGATGCAGGGATCCGTCCCGGCCCGTCGGGTCAATCACTCTCGCCTTTGTCGAATCCGCAACGCGACTCGACCAGGTAGGCGGGGCGGTCCTTGATCTCGTCGTACATCTTGGCAATGTACTCGCCGATGATACCGAGGCTGATCATGATTGAGCTACCGAGCAGCAGCAGGGTGATGATGATGGTGACGAAGCCTGAGACCGCGTAGCCCCTGAACCACGACCACAGCGCATCGGCTGACACCACTATTCCAAAGACGAGGGTGGCCAATCCGAGAATCGTCACGATACGCAGGGGCGCGCTGGTAAAGGACACGATCGCCGTTGTCGCCAGCTCTACCAGCCCGAACAAAGACCACTTCCGGGCGCCGGACACGCGAATATCGACGTCGAATGGAACGGTCTCCTGCCGGAATCCCACCCAGCCCGCGAGGCCACGGTAAAAGCGCCTCCGCTCAGGCAGTCTCTTGACCACGACGTCCACGGCGGCCCGGTCGAGCAGCTTGAAATCGGAGCCATTGCGCATGTCGATGCCGCCGCTGATCGAGAATACCGTATTGAACAACGTCGCAAAGTGGCGGATGAGGGCGCTGTCCCGGTCACGATTGCGCTTCACGCCATGAACCACCACCGCCCCGGCGCGCCACCGGTCCAGCATCTGCGGGATCAGCGAAGGGGGGTGCTGAAGATCCGCGTCCATAGTGATGACGACGTCCCCCGCGGCGGCCTCCAGGCCTGCGAGCAGAGCCGCTTCCTTGCCGAACCTGCGGCTCAGCCTGATGCCCCGCAAGGACCGGTTGGAGTCGCCGAGGCGGGCGACGATATCGAAGGTGGCGTCCCCGCTCCCATCATCCACCACCACTATCTCGTAGGGGCAGTTCAGCGACTGGAGCACGGTATCGACCTCACCGATCGAGTGTGCAATGGCGCTTGCCTCATCGTGCGCCGGGATCACCACGCTGACCAGGGACGGCTGCCGTACCGGATGCCTCTCCATCTGTTCCTTCGGTGCTTTGTTCTCTTTCACTCGCGCATGTCCCGTTCCAGAATCTCCAGATGTCGATCCCTTACCTCGAGGTCGCGGAAGCCGATCAGGCGTATTCCGAGATCACCCAGGGACCGTTTAATATCGTCGCTGCACAGGAGTGTACGTTCCGATTCCCAGTCGTGGTAGCTCCTGATCCTCGGGTCCATCGGCTCGCGCGGATCGAGCCTGCCCGGATGGCACATCAACTCGTAGATTTCCCCGCCGCGAAGCGTGCGCAGCCGCCCCTGCAGGTACTCCCGGCTCAACTTCCCGCTTTCGGCCAGGCCGAGCATGCGGGGCGCGGGGCCGCCGCTGTCCCGCCCATGCATCGTGCCGATCGCGCCCAGCAGCATGTTCCGAATCACCGACCCCGGCGAACTTCCACCCCGCCACTCGGCGCGGGTCCTGCGGACGTGGGGTATGTCAAACTCCCGGGCAAGGCTTATCGCCACGCGGTGCAGGGACGGCAGCATGTGCACATGCTCGTGGGAATTCAGAAAGCGCACGCGCAACCCGAGGGAAAGGCACCTCTCGATCTGCGCACGCCACTCCCCGGTAACAACCCGCGCGTCGATCGAACGGCACGCCAAGGCTCGAAAGAGACCGACTTTGTCCGGGAACCGCCCGCCCCAGGGGCCAAGCCGGGCACGCATGAAATCGGAAACAGCATCGCCGTGGGTGAGGTTCAAGTGCACGCCCGTGTCCAGGCGCGGGATCTCTCCCAGAAGACGAACGTGCTCCTCCAGGTCACCCGCGTTCGCGAGGATCCCGGTCGCCGTCACGATTCCCCGTCTCGCGGTTTCGACGATACCCCGGCTCACCCCGCCGAAGTATCCGAAATCATCCGCGTTCACGATAAGGTAGGCTGGCTTCATTAGACTCGCGTTACGCGGGGCGCCCGCTATGCCGCCCCTCCGGGAGGGACCATGAAGATAGCGCTCCTCCGTCGTCGGATTGTTTCCGAAAGGCCTTGGTGGAGAAATAGTGTCGGCCACGGAAGGCTTAGGTCGCCGTGTCGTGGTTGTGATTTGCATCTTACCGCAACGCATGCCTCCGCGCGCGCTCCAGGGCGCGGGTACGCAGGGATTGCCGCGCCGCGATGTGATGCAGCCCGTTCCAGGACAGGCTAATATGCGCCCTGAATCGAGACTGCCCTAAGCGAACCTCAAGTTTGAACTGCCGGACACCATTATCGTCACTTTCGGACCTCCCGTATATCGCCTCGGCGTGTGAGCATGATGTTGCCGACTCCATCGAGGGAGTTTCTTGAACAGGCCCGGTATACCTATGGACGCCGTCAAACGGGACATGGACCGCCGCCGTCGATTCAAGCTCTGGGTCAAGTACCGACGTCATGCCATCCGTGCCGGTATCTCGACCTGGCTGGCCCGCCACGGCGGGACCCCGAAGCCATGCGGGCGACCCCTGCCCGAGCCTCCCCACACCATCCTCGTCTCCAGGGTCAATAAGCGGCTTGGCAACACGCTGTTCGTGACCCCCTTGATCCGCTCGCTGGCCGACACCTTTCCGGGCGCGTCCATAGACGTCCTGATCATGGATCCCGCGCACCGGCGGCTGCTTGCCGGCCTGCCCGGGGTGCGGAAGATCATCTGCGTCCCCCGCAGTCCGGCCGCATGGCCAGGTTTCGCCCGGCGCCTTCGTCAGCGCCACTATGACTTGGCGATAGACCCCAGCGTCAATGCCGTCAGCAACCGTATCGGCATCAGCCTGTGCCGCGCGCGATACAAGCTCGGCTTCGCCGGCCCCGAGCAATGGGTGCGCCTCACTCACGCCGCCTCGGTACCGGAGGACGAACCGCACCAGGCCCGCCAAGCGGTATATCTACTGCAAGCGGGCATCCCCGGGATCAACGCCACGGTCCACCAATGGCTCGAGCTACGACCGCCACCGGCAGCGGTGGACGCTGCCCGCGAGCGGCTGGCGGCGGGGCGGAACCGCCCCGGGAGCGGGCCGGAGATCGGCTTTTTCGCGAACGCGACCGGCGAAAAGCGGCTGGCTGCGTCGTGGTGGCGCGAATGGGCCGAGGCGATCCAGTCGAGCACTGAAAGGCCACGCTTGCTGCAGATCGTACCGCCCGGTGAAACCACGGGGCTGCTGCCCGGCATCACCACGATATCGTTCGAGGAACTGGATCGATTGGCAGCCTTCGTCTCGCTGTTGGACCTGTTCGTGGCCGCCGACTCCGGGCCGATGCACTTGGCCGCCGCGTCGGGAACGCCCACCATAGGCCTGTTCCGCGCCACCAACCCGGCGGACTACGCGCCGCTTGGGCGGCACTGCCTCGCACTTTCCGTCCACTCGCGATCCGCCTCGGACGTCGCCGAATGCACCCTCCGGCATCTGCGCTCGCTCGCCGCCGCCTGACAGGGGATCCTTTCCGTCACAGCTTTTCGGCCTGCGATGCACTCCTCTCGGCGGACTCTGGAACAATCGGGTTTTGACTTTCCTGACTGAGGGTACACACCTTTAAGGAAAACCTAAGGTTTGCGTCATACTGTTGCCATCCGTAGGGAACCCACCATAGAGATTGCCCGGTGAAACTGCTGGTCGTTGAAGATTCGGAGCGCCTCCGGCGCGCCCTCCTCGAGGGTCTGCGGAGGTGCGGGTTCACCGTGGATGTCGCCGGCGACGGCCAGGAGGGCCTGGCTTTCGCGCAGACCAACGATTACGACGTCATCCTCTTGGACCTCATGCTGCCGGGGCTGGACGGCCTGAGTCTGCTCCGAAAACTGCGTGACGGCGGTCGCCGCGCTCAGGTGCTCATCCTGTCGGCCAAGGACCAGGTCGAGGACCGGGTCAAGGGTCTGGAGCTCGGGGCCGACGACTATCTCACCAAGCCTTTCGCCTTCGAAGAGCTGGTGGCCAGGATCAAGGTCCTGGTGCGGCGCAGACACGCGATCAAGAGCCCCGAGATCAAGCTCGGACAGTTGGCCATAGACATGGGGGGACGCCGGGTGCGGGCAAACGGTGAGGCAGTGTCCCTCACCCCTGCCGAATACAACCTTCTCGAGTACCTGGCTCTGCGCCAGGGACACGTCATCTCCAAGGCACAGCTCCGCGATCAGCTCTATGACAGCGACTCGCTCGCAGAAAGCAATGTCATCGAAGTATTGATCAGTAATATTCGCAAGAAGGTCAGGAACGCCGGCGCCGACGACATCATTACGACCAAGCGCGGCTTTGGTTACTGTATTGATTGAGTTTCCCTTCAAGGCACGCGCACGGCGTCCCGGTGTTGCTACCCGGCCACTCGGGGAGGATGAATAGAACAACCATGGGCTCGATCCAAGAAAGGCTCACCGTCTACATCGTCGTGGGAACCGCGGGCCTGCTGATCATCGCCGGAATCGCCGTCGATCACATGATTCGCCGGCAGCTCGCCAGTGACTTCGACCAAAACCTGCTCTACGAGGCGATGGGCCTGGTGCGGCTTGCCGACCGTGAGGACCGGGTCATCGAGTTCGACTTCAGCTACGACTACATGCCCGAGTTCGATGCCCTGGAAAACAAGAAGATGGAATACTTCCAGCTCTCTTTCCCCGATGGGACCACATTCGCGAAGTCCCGGTCCCTCGGCGCCGTTTCACTGCCGCGGGCTTCATCTCGACTTGAAACTCCCAGCTACCGGGACGTGCTGCTCCCGGACGGCCACGAGGGTCGAATGGTCAGCTTCATCTTCGCGCCCGAGATCCGCAAGGACAACGACGAGGATGTGGACGCGGCCGGCGCCACCAAGGGGAGCAGCGAAAAAGTTACTCTGGCGAAGATCCCCGACAGCCTGCCCACGGACACCGGCATCCGCATATCCGTGGCAAAAGGAAGGGAATCCCTGGTGCAGGTTCTGGACACCATCCGGATCACCCTGGTTTCCACCTGCCTGGCACTAATGGCCGCCGTTTGGCTGCTGGTGCGTTATTGCGTGCAACGAGGCCTTGGGCCACTGAGGAGAATCGCGGACGAAGTCCGCAGCCTTGACTCGACCAAGCTGAACACGCAGCTTGCCACTGATCCGAAGAGCGAGGAGCTGAAGCCGATCACCGACCAGCTCAACCATCTTCTGGAGAGACTGCATGACGCTTTCGAGCGGGAGAAGCGCTTTTCCGGCAACGTCGCTCACGAGCTGCGCACCCCGATAGCCGAGCTGCGCACCCTTGCCGAAGTTGGAAAGAGATGGCCGGGCGATCAGGGCATGGTCGCGCAGTTTTTCGGCGATCTGGTCAACCTCGCCGACGACATGGAGCGAACGGTCACAAATTTGCTGAGCTTGGCCCGCCTCGACGCCGGACAGCATTCCGTGGATCTGGATTCGGTCAACCTGTCCGGACTGATCGAGAAGTGCTGGAAGCAGACCGCGGTGGAAGCGGAGCTCAGGAAGATCGGCCTCGACAACCGTATCGGAAGCGAGCTTCGAGTCACCACTGACGAGGACAAGCTGAACCTCATCGTCGTCAACCTGTTTTCCAATGCAGTCAGCTACAGCCCCCCCGGCTCCACCATCGTGGTGGAGGCGAGGGAAGCCGACTCCGGGATTCAGTTCTCGGTCTCGAACCTTACGGTCGATCTCACCGAGCGTGACCTGCCGCTGATGTTCGACCGCTTCTGGCGCAAGGACAAGGCGCGGACCAAGGGACGTTACGCCGGTTTGGGCCTGTCCCTGGTGCAGGCGCTCGGTGAGATCCTCGATCTCAGGGTCATGCCGGAGCTGGACCCGAACGGCACCCTCACCATGACCCTGCAAGGCTTCGAGCCGGCGTGATTCCCGGACGTGACGCCTGGTTCACTGGGATTGTATTGACTGGATAGAGGTACGTCTCTGTGTGATGTGAGGAGTACAGAGCTTCAGCGGGAGTGCCGGGCATGAAGCGGGGAGGGGATTCGGCGGGACGCCGCAAGTACTTCCCTGCAGGCTCGCTTCCGGCATCCATGCCTCCAGACGCCCGCCGAAACCCCTCCCCGCTTCATGCTCTTGCGCCCATCCCTTCGGTCGGGTGGGGTGTTCCGCGGTTCTCCCGGGTGCTTGTCGGAGGGTGACACCGCTTGGGCATGGGTTGGGGGAGGTGGTCGTCGACCGTCTGGAGGCTCGGATGCCGGAGGCGAGCGTACAAGGATGTATTTACAGCGTGTCGACGAATACCTCCCCCAACCCATGCTTGCCGTGGTCCGATCAACTAGCAACCAAGTACGGATGCAGCACATCTCCGCATTCCGCTTCCGTCCTGTCTCCGGCTCCAGGCTTCGCTCTACCTGGTCTTCCCCGGAGTCGCGCCGCCGGCGGGAGAGCCCGTCAGGCCTCCCTGATCTCGAAATCGTGGGTGATCTCGGCCGTCTTGTTCAGCATCTGCGTGGCTGAACAGTACTTCTCCGCCGAAAGCTTCACCGCGCGCTCGACGGCCTCGGCCTTCAGTTTGCGGCCGGTGACGACGTAGTGCATGTGAATACGGGTAAACACCTTGGGCACGCTCTCGGCACGCTCGGCGTCGAGTTCCACCACGCAGTCGGTGATATCCTGACGCGACTTGTTGAGAATGCTCACTACGTCCGCCGCCGAACACGCCCCCGTTCCCATCAGCACGACCTCCATCGGACGGCTGCCACGGTTTCGACCGCCGAGATCGGGGGGACCGTCAATGGCGATGGTGTGGCCGCTGCCCGCGGTCGCTTCGAACATCAAACCGTCCAGCCAGCGTACCGAGGCCCTCATCCCACCCGTTCCTCGACCGGGAACAGGTCGACGAGGGCCTGTCCGGGATCCTGAGCACGCATGAACGCCTCCCCTACCAGGAAACCATGGACACCATGGCCGCGCATCAATGCCACGTCCTCGCGGGTGTGGATGCCGCTCTCGGTAACCACGACGTGACCTTCGGGGATCATCGGAAGCAGATCCAGCGTGGTCTCGAGCCGTGTCTCGAACGTGCGCAAATCGCGGTTGTTGATTCCGATCAGTGGGAGGCGAAGGGCAAGTGCGCGCTCCAGTTCCGCCGCATCATGCACTTCCACCAGCACGTCCATGCCCAGTTCCAGGGCAAGCTGAGACAGCTCCACCAGTTGCGCGTCGCCCAGCGCTGCGACGATCAGCAGGATACAGTCGGCCCCGATCGCACGCGACTCCCAAACCTGGTAGGAATCGATCATGAAGTCCTTGCGCAGCACCGGTAATGGACAGCGCGTCCTGGCCGTGACCAGGTATTCGTCCGAACCTTGGAAGAACTCGCGGTCGGTCAGCACCGACAGGCAGGCGGCACCGCCGCTGGAGTAGCTCTGGGCGATGGCGCCGGGATCGAAGTCAGCGCGGATCACACCCCGGCTGGGCGAAGCCTTCTTGATCTCGGCGATCACCGCCGTCTGCTGCTTACGGATGCGGGACTCCAGCGCGTCGAGAAAACCGCGCGGCGGCTCCTGGGCGGCCGTCCGCTCGCGCAGTACCTGCAACGGCGTCTCCCGTGACCGCCGGGCCAGCTCGCCGGCCGTGTGTCGAACGATGCGGGACAGGATATCGGACACGAGAACCCCTAGTCGGCCGGAAGACTGATGGTGTATTCGACGAACTGCTGGAGCTTGTCACGTGCACCACCGGCGTCGATCACTTCCCGCGCCCGTCGAATCCCGGCCTCCAGCGTCTCGACGACACCCGAGGTGTAGATCGCCGAACCGGCGTTGAGGGCCACCATTTCGCGAGCCGGCCCCGGTTCCCCCGCGAATACACCTTTGATGAGTCGCAAGCTGGCGGCCGCGCTGTCAACGGACAGGTCGGCGAGGCTCTGGTGACGGACTCCATAGTCGTCCGGGTTGAGCACCCACGGGGTCACCCGCCCGTCCTTGAGCTCGGCCACCTGGGTGGGCGCAGCGACGCTGATCTCGTCCAGGCCGTCGTCCGAATGCACTACCAGCACATGGCGGCTGCCCAGTTTCCTCAAGGCCTCCGCCAGCGGCTCCACCAGCTCACCAGTGAACACCCCGAGAAGCTGGTTCGGGGCGCTCGCCGGATTGGTCAGGGGACCCAGCACATTGAATATGGTGCGTACCGCCATTTCGCGGCGCGGCCCTATGGCATGCTTCATGGCGCCGTGGTGCGCCGGCGCGAACATGAACCCGATGCCCACTTCGCGGATGCAATCACCGACCTGGTTCGGTGATAGATCGATGCGCGCACCGGCTGTTTCCAGCAGGTCGGCGCTGCCGGAGCTGCTGGAGACGGAGCGGTTGCCGTGCTTGGCGACCTGGGCCCCGGCAGCGGCACAAACAAAGGCGCTCGCCGTGGATACATTGAAAATCTTGCTGGCGTCGCCGCCGGTGCCGCAGGTATCCACCAGGTGCGGGACGTCCACCTCCACCCGCGCAGAGAGCGACCGCATGACCCCGGCCGCCGCCGAGATCTCGTCGATGGTCTCGCCCTTCATCCGAAGACCGATAAGAAACCCCCCGATTTGCGCCGGGGTCGCCTCCCCGGTCATGATCTGGGTCATCACCGCGGTCATTTCTTCCGGGCTCAGGTCGCGGCGTTCACTCACCGCCTTGATGGCTTGCTGTATGTTCATGGTGTTCTCTTTGGCGTACCCGGAATACTCACTGTTCCGGGCCGTTTCTCATGCCCGGGCGCGCGATCCTGCAAATGCGCGCCGGCCCCCCGACCTCATGCCGCCAGCGGCGGCCGGTGGCCCACGAAGTGGCGCAGCAGATCGTGGCCGTGCTGGGTGAGGATGGACTCGGGATGGAACTGCACTCCCTCCACGTCCAGCTCCCGGTGGCGCATGCCCATGATGTCGCCATCCTCGGTCCAGGCCGTGACCTCCAGGCAGGCTGGCAGCGTCTCGCGTTCAACCACCAGCGAATGATAGCGGGTGGCCTCGAAGGGATTGGCGAGACCCTTGAACACGCCTTCATCCTGGTGGTGAATCATGGAAGTCTTGCCATGCATCAGGGTTCGGGCGTGCACGATCCTGCTTCCGAAAGCCTGGCCGATGCTCTGGTGCCCGAGACACACTCCCAGAATCGGCACCCGGCCGGCGAAGGTCTTCACCACGTCGACGGATATCCCCGCCTCGTTCGGAGTGCAAGGGCCGGGCGAAATCACTATCCGCTCGGGCTTCAGCCGCTCGATATCGTCGATCCCGATCTCGTCATTACGGTACACCCGCACCTTCTGCCCCAGCTCACCCAGGTACTGGACCAGGTTGTAGGTGAACGAGTCGTAGTTGTCGATCATCAAGAGCATGTCTGACTTAACCTGTTGAATATACGAAGCTATGTTCCACTAGACTCGGCGGAACACCGGTTTTTCTACCCACTCTTTTCGTCGATACGACCTGGGAGCTCCCCTATTGTCCCAGATTCGGAGGTTTCGCGTCATGCCGTGTTCGATCTGCCGTGCGCAGACCGTACGGAAGCACGACGAGGCGACAGTGGACGCCGCCTGAAGGGCTTGGCGGGGCACGCGAAGGCGGGTTGTTGTCTGCACGCCGGAGCCGGTAATCAGAGCCCGGCCCGGACAATCGTCAGTGCAGCAGCGTATACAGACGCCGGCGGTAGCTCTCCACGAGGTCGGGATCGTCGGCGAGGGCGAATACGGCGAGCATGTCCTTCTGGGCGGCGTTGTCGCTCCAGATTCTGTGCGATTGCATCAACCGCAGCTGCAGGTCCATGGCTGCGGCGTAATCGCCTTTGAGGACTTTGCGGGCAGCGAGGTCCCGCAGGGCAGCCGGCGGCGCCGAGGACTCGGTGGTGACCGATTCGAGATGCGCGTCGCTGACGCCGGGGTCAACCAGTTTGTGAAAGCCAATCAGCGCTTTGAGGCGCAGCAGATCAGGGTCATTGGAAGACTGGGCCGAGGCCGAATCGAGCAGATCGGTGGCGAGGTCCAGCTTGCCGGCTTCTATGGCCGAGGCGGCATAGCGCAGGCGCACACTCAGGTTGTCCGGGTCCCCATGCATGGCCTGCTTGAAGAGGTCCTCCGCTGCGATGAAGTTCCCCTGCCGCGAGAGCTGAACAGCCTTGTCCGCCAACTGGTCCGACTCCCGCAACACGTAGGGCTCGAGAAAACTGCGTACGTGGGAGGCGGGAAGCGCACCCATGAACTCGTCGACTATCCGCCCGCCCTGGAACAGCTTCACCGTGGGCAGGCTCCGAATTTGATAACGCTGGGCCAGCTCGGACTCGCGGTCGGTGTCGACGGTCACCAGCCGCACGGCCCCTTTCAACTCGTCCACTATGCCGTGGAGGACCGGAGCCAGGGAACGGCACGGACCGCACCAAGCGGCCCAGAAGTCCACCAGCACGGGAACGTCTCTCGAACACTCGAGGACTTTCTCATTGAAATCCGCGGCGGTCGCCGCGCTGACATAAGGGGATTCACTCACGTCGGTCTTCACGTCACTCATGCTGAAAACATGAGGGCAAGCGGCCCGATTTCAAGCAGCCAGTAGCCCCGATGGCGGGCACCGGCAGCGGCGCATCGCGCCGGGCAAGGGGAGACCGGCGCCGCCAGCCTACCCCGCCGCCTGGATCTTCCCTTTGTCGCCGTTTTTCGACACCTCGTGAAGCATCTCGCCGTCGCCGCTGATAAACGCCTCGGTCAGCCGGTGCGCTTCGCTGTCGGTGAATTGGCGTGGCGGGTGCTTGCAGAAGTAGCTGGCGGGCGCGTAAAGCACGCCTCTCTGTCCCCGGTCCAGGGCCAGCCCGGCGCAGCGAATGGCGTCGATGGCCACGCCGGCGGAGTTCGGCGAGTCTTCCACCGACATGCGCATCTCGAGGTTCATGGGCACGTCGCCGAAGAGCTTGCCTTCCATGCGGATGAAGCAGACCTTGTTGTCGTTCTGCCAGGAAATGTAGTCGCTGGGTCCGACGTGGATATCGGCGTCGGGCAAACGCTCCGCCGCCACGGCCTGCACGGCTTCCGTCTTGGACGTCTTCTTGGACTCCAGGCGTCTGCGATCCAGCATGTTGAGAAAATCCGTATTCCCGCCGGTATTGAGCTGGTAAGTCCGCTCCAGCTTGACACCGCGATTCTTGAACAGGTCGACCAGCGCGCGGTGAATGATGGTCGCACCCATCTGCGACTTGATGTCGTCGCCGATGATGGGGAGCCCGGCGGCTTCGAACCGCCTCGCCCACTCGGGATCTGAAGCGATGAATACCGGGATGTTGTTGACGAACGCGCAGCCAGCTTCCAGCGCGCACTCCGCGTAGAACTGGGCGGCCTCTTCGGATCCTACGGGAAGGTAGTTCAACAGCACCTGCACGCCGCTGTCCCTGAGAGCCTTCACCACCTCATCCTGAGAGGGTTCCGGATGGCGGGCCGGCACGAAGGTCCGCGACGGCTCGTAATGCTCCATATGCACCGAGAACCCATCAAGGGTACGTCCCATCCGTACGCTTACGCCGCTGGGCGGAATGTGGGGGCAGAACACCGTGGTGCAGTTGGGTGGCTGGAATATGGCTTCGGAAACATCCCTTCCCACTTTACGCGCGTCGATGTCGAAGGCGGCGGCAACCTCGATATCGAACGGTCGGTAGCCGCCGATGCTCCAGTGCATGAGGCCAATGGCCTGATCAGGATCCTTGTCCTCGTAATAGCGTATCCCCTGAACCAATGAGCTGGCACAGTTGCCGATACCGACAATGCCGATTCTGATCTTATTGTTCGCAACTCGGGTCATAGCTGGTACTCCTTCATTCGTTCAGTTGACAGTGTCGCTGCAGATCCCTACAGGCTTGTATGGCATGCAAATCAAGGCAGCACGATCCTGGAGCCAGCGCGGTGCCAACGGAAGAGAATCGAGCAAAATTATCCGGGAAAGAAGCTAAGGAAGAATACAATTGGCTGCGGTTGCACTGTTGATCTTGTTCATTGACATCACCTCGCGATTCAGTGGCGGGGATACTCCCCGTCAATAAACAAAGCGGCTCGTCAGTCGGTTTATTGCCGCCTTTCGACGCAAAGCTGGCACAAATCCCTTTGACTTCAGAGGCTTAGATGGAGTCGGTCACCGTCTTCTTTAACCGCCGAAGCAATCCGGCTGGACGCTCTGCGAAATGAGCACCACGCCCCGAGTATCTCATTTTACAGGAAAGTCGGTGGATAAGGAGGCTTTCCGTACGGTGAAACAATCCGACCACACGCCTGCGGCAAGTTGCCGCCGACCGTGGACGTTCGCAAGCATCAACCTTCGTTCATCTACTTTCCGGTAGACTCCCGTCGAGGCCCTCGCTGGCCATGTTCACAGCGCGGAAGATGGCGCGTCCCTTGTTCATGGTTTCCTTCCATTCCAGCTCCGGCACGGAATCGGCCACGATGCCGGCCCCGGCTTGGATGTGCAGCATCTGATCCTTGATCACCGCGGTGCGGATGGCAATGGCGGTGTCCATGTTGCCATTCCAACCTATGTATCCCACGGCACCGGAATAGATACCGCGCTTGGTGGGCTCCAATTCGTCGATGATCTCCATTGCCCGCACCTTGGGAGCCCCGGATACCGTTCCCGCGGGGAAGGTTGCGCGGAGCACATCCAGGGCGTCGTTGTCCCCCGCCAGCTCTCCTGCCACGTTCGACACGATATGCATCACGTGGGAGTAGCGTTCTATGGTCATCCGGTCGCTCACCGCCACGCTGCCTGTGGCCGCTACGCGGCCGACGTCGTTTCGGCCGAGATCCATCAGCATCACGTGCTCCGCGAGTTCCTTGGGGTCGGAGAGCAGCTCCTTTTCCAGCCGCTCATCTTCCTCCCGGCTGCGGCCCCGCCTGCGAGTGCCGGCGATGGGCCGTACCGTCACGGTGCCATCCTCCAGCCGTACCAGGATCTCAGGCGATGAACCGGCAATCTGGAAGTCCTTCATGTCCAGGTAGTACATGTAGGGCGAGGGGTTCACGGTACGCAGGGCCCGATACAGGTCGAAGGTGGAGGCCCGATAGGGAATCGACAGGCGCTGCGACAGGACCACCTGCATGATATCGCCGTCATGGATGTATCGACGACAGCGCTCTACCGCCGCCTTGAACTCATCTTCGCCGAAACTGGAAATGAAATCCGACTCGTCCACGGCGTCGCCGGGAGCCCGGGGCAGCTCCGGCTGCCGCGTGCGCAGCTGATCGATCAGCTCGTCCAGGCGCTCGTTGCCCTTCGTCCAGGCGCCGTCCCGGGATGGGTCAACGTGGGTGATAAGGTGAAGGCGGCCGCTGAGATTATCGAACACCATTACTTCCTCGGACACCATCAGGTAGATGTCCGGGGCACCGATGGGATCGGGCTTCCGGCATTCACCCAGCTTCGGCTCGATGTAGCGGACCGTGTCGTAGCCGAAGTAGCCCACCAGCCCGCCGGTGAAGCGCGGCAGGTGAGGGATCTGGGGAGCACGGAACCGGCCCTGAAGATCCCGCACCGCCTCCAGGGGATCGTCCAGGGTTCGCCGCTCGACCGGGGCGCCGTCCACGATCAGCTCCACTTCGCGGCCCCGCACCGAGAGGTGAGTTCTGCAGGCCAGTCCGATGATCGAGTAGCGGCCCCACTGCTCGCCGCCCTGTACGGATTCGAGAAGGTAGGTGTAGGGGGAGGCAGCGAGCTTCAGATAGGTGCTGACGGGGGTGTCGATGTCAGCGAGGATCTCGCGTATCACGGGCACCCGGTTGAAACCGAGGCCGGCGAATCGGCGGATGTCGGCGGCGCTAACGGAAGGCTTGTCGTGGAACATGGATCATCTCCGGAAAAAACAATTGAAATCAGGACGCGGACGGACTCAGCGGCGCCATCGCCAGCCGTTCCAACGCCACCTGATTTCTCCGGAAACAATCATTGCAGGCTCATATTGTTCAGAATCCCGGGAAGCTCCCCGAGGTCGTCTATGATTGCCGCGCACGGCCCCTGCGTCAAGTCCGCACCGCGGTTGTAACCGTAGCTTACCGCCACCATCGCAACCCCCGCCGCTTCCGCCGCCCGGCAGTCGGTCATTGAATCACCCACGTAGACGGCGGAGGTGGGTAATACCTTCAGCCGGTCGCAGGCGTAACGGATCGGCTCCGGGCGCGGCTTGCGAAACTCCAGGGTATCGCCGCCCACGATCACGTCGAACAGCGGCGCGAGTTCCAATGCATCGATGAGCAGGCGGGTCATACGTTCCGGCTTGTTGGTGACGCACCCCAGGCTGAGCCGCGAATCCTTCAGGTCCTGCAACACCCGCCGGGCATGAGGATAAGGCGCGCTTTGATCGCAGATGCCTGCGGCGTAGTGCCGATAGAAGAGTGCCAGGCCGCGCTCGAAATCCCGCCGCGGTGCCTCGCCGTCGATCCCACCGGTCAGCGCCCGCTGCACCAGACGCGGCGAGCCTTCCCCCACCCACTCGAGGATCCGGGCGGCGCTGTGGACCGGCCGCCCCATGTCCACCAACATGTGGTTGACGGCCGCCGCTATATCGGGGCCGGTGTCCACGAGGGTGCCATCCAGGTCGAACAAGACCGCGACCGGACTATCATGAGACAGAGCAGGTGATCGTCTCTTCACGATCCAGCACCCTACCCGTGAACTCCCTCTCCCCCGCCCACGGGGGAGAGGGTTGGGGTGAGGGGGGATGACGGCGCACCGCCTTCACCCTTTCCCTCTCCCGCCAGCGGGAGAGGGAACCCTTCGTTCCCCAAACGGCGCTTGTTATCGGAATCGGAGCTGGCCCGCATAACGCGCTACGACACTGCCTTGTCGATCTCGGCCCTCATCAGGCCGATGGTTTGCGCGTAGTCGTCGCTGCCGAAAACCGCCGAGCCGGCGACAAAGGTGTCCGCGCCGGCGGCGGCGATGGCGCCTATGTTGTCCACCTTCACGCCGCCGTCGATCTCGAGCCGCACGTCCTTCCCGCTCCGCTCAATCATTTCCCGGGCTTGGCGCAGCTTGTCCAGCATGGCGGGAATGAACATCTGGCCGCCGAACCCGGGGTTGACCGACATCAGCAGCACCATATCCAGCTTCTCCAGGGTCCAGTCCAGGATATTCAAAGGCGTCGCCGGGTTGAGGACCAGGCCGCAGCGGCAACCTGTTTCCCTGACCAGCTGCAGGGTTCGGTCCACGTGACGAGTGGCTTCCGGATGGAAGGTGATACAGCTTGCCCCGGCGTCGGCAAACATATGCACCAGGTCGTCCACCGGTGACACCATCAGGTGCACGTCTATCGGCGCGGAAATGCCGTACTTGCGCAGCGCCGAACAGACCACGGGGCCGAAACTGAGATTCGGTACATAGTGGTTGTCCATGACGTCGAAATGCACCATGTCGGCGCCGGCAGCCAGCACCCGGTCCACCTCCTGACCAAGGCGTGCGAAGTCCGCCGACAGTATCGACGGTGCGATCCAATAGTCACTCATGAGCAGCAACCGGTTCCCGAGGGCGGGAGCCAATGATGCCACAAAGCGCGCTCGAACGCCGTGGGAACGGATCCCCTGGACAAGCGAACGGGCGCCGGCCGCAAAGCCGGCGCCCGTCCCGGTATCCCTGCCTCAGCGTATGGCCAGGAAGAACACGCGCGGGCCGCGCTGGACGCTGAAGAGCAACTGTGAGGCGCCGCTCACCAGTTGTCGGAACTCGTCCATGGAGGTCACGCGTTGCCGATTCACCGAAGTGACGACATCCTTTGCGCGCAGCTCATTGTTCCATGCGGTGCTGCCCTCTTCGACAGACTTCACGTACACGCCCGAATCCACGCCCTGCTGCTTGAGCTCTTCCGGAACCGGGGCGAAGGTAGCACCTTCCAGAGCATCGCTGATGTCGCCGCCTTTCAGCGCCTGCTGTTCCCGTGCCTCGAGAACGGCATCGACTGTCATCTTCTTGCCGTCGCGCATCACCGTCAAATTAACGGACTTGCCGACCCGCATCAGTCCGACATCGTTGCGCAGCTGGGCCGCGCTCGTCACGGCCTTGCCATCCAGCTCCGTGATGACGTCACCTTCCTTCAATCCGGCCTTTTCCGCCGGAGAGTTGGGAACGACCTGGGACACCACCGCACCGTGCTCCTTGTCGATGCCGAAGGCCTTTGCCAGTTTCTGGGTCAGGTCCTGTACGTAGACACCCAGACGACCCCGCTTCACCGATCCGTGCGCCACCAGCTGCTCCGTAATCTGGCGCACCATATTGATCGGGATGGAGAAACCAATGCCGACGTTGCCGCCCGAGGGCGCGAGTATGGCGGTATTGATCCCGACCAGATCTCCTTTCAGGTTGATCAACGCCCCGCCGGAATTGCCGGGGTTGATCGATGCGTCGGTTTGAATGAAATCCTCGTAGCCTTCGATGCCGAGCCCGGTGCGGCCCAGTGCGCTGACGATGCCCGAGGTCACCGTCTGGTTGAGACCGAAGGGGTTGCCGATGGCCACCACGAAGTCGCCGACCTGGAGCTTGTCGGAATCACCGATCGGGAGCTCCGTCAGGTTGTCGGCTTTGATGCGCACCACCGCCACATCGGATTCCGGGTCCGAGCCCACCAACTTGCCTTCGAACTGCCGGCCGTCCTGAAGCTTGACGGTAATCTCATCGGCGTTCTGGATGACGTGGTTGTTGGTGACCACCAGGCCTTTCTTGGCATCGATAATGACGCCGGAGCCCAGAGCCTGACGTTTCTGTTCCTGCTGCGTTGCTGTTGCTGATCGCCCGGGGGGAGATTGAAGAATTTGCGGAAGAATGGGTCGCGGAACAGGGGGTTTTGCTGCATCCGCACGGTGCTCGTGGTGGATATGTTCACCACCGCGGGGACCGCCTTTTTCAACATGGGAGCCAGGCTCGGGACCCCGTTTTCCATCGCCGATACGGGCAGCGACGCCGACGCCGCCGACGCACTGCCCATGATCAGAATTACAAACAACCACTTACACAGGTATTTCACGTGAACACCTCTTGTCAATTTTGAACGTTTCAAAGGGGCTCTGAATGATTCCTTCCATGCGTCCGGAGTGTCGTCGGATGCTGGTTGCCGTCCGTGATGTCAGAGCGCGTAAAACCGAAGGAGGGAATGCTTTCCCGCTCCACTCGTCACTCTTACGACAACGGCGCACGGGACTTATCCCGGTGCCGCGGGGCCTCTTCGGAGCGGCGTACGAATACGCCATTTGCATGTCTAAAAGGATGCAATCAATCTGAAGGCCGCCAGGATTTGTGACCACTGCTGAAGAAGATCCGGGTGCCGCTTCACCGTTTCAAGGCGCATCCCGCAGCTGGTACCAGCTATTGCGTACGGGAACCCAGCGCTTGCCGGGCTCGCCCTTCGGATCGGTCGGCGGCCCATCGGTCGCAAACGCCATGCGCAGCGACGGCTTACCGTCTTCAGAGAACATGGCGGAAGAGAACACGACGTAACCTTCCTTTTCGTGCACTTCGACCATCATTTGCTTCAATGGTTCGGGCAATGGCGGATTAGTGCCCCGATCGGGACCCAGGACACGCCCCGCGTATTCGCGGGCGGGTCGATCGAACAGATAGAGCCATTTCTCGGCGTCGGACTTGCGCTGCCAGCACTGCTGCAGCGCCAGTGCCGCGAACAGCACGATGGTCACGAAGATCAGGAACCGGTTGAGGGTAAGCTTCAGCATGTCCCGTCCGGCCGGACCCCACCCGATCCCGGCGTCCCTCAAGCTTCGTTGGCGATACCGTGGGGCACGTGCCCGGTCGGCACGTGCTGGCGGGCGGACTCGCAGTGCCCCTCCTGGTCATCGAAGAAGATATCCGCGCCGAAGGTGCGCAGGAATGCGCCCTTCTCCAATCCGCCGAGGAACACCGCCTCGTCTATGCGTATCTTCCACGCCCGCAGCGTGCGGATGACCCGCTCGTGCGCCGGCGCCGCGCGCGCCGTGAACAGGGCAGTGCGTATCGGCGACTCCTCGGGAGGGAACTCCGACTGGATGCCGTGCAAAGCTGCCAGCACCTCCTTGAACGGGCCCCCGGGCAACGGCTCGTTGGCGGCCGCCCGCTCCGAGGTCGAGAACGCCTCCAGGCCTTCGGCCTTGTAGATGCGCTCCGCCGCGTCGGAGAACAGGACGGCATCGCCGTCGAAGGCGATCCGGAGCTGATGATGATCGTTCCTGCCCAGATTCATTCCGACGTTTGAAGGAAGAATAGTTGCCGCGGCATAGCCCTGATCCAGGGCGCTGCGCACATCCACCGGGTTGGTGGACAGAAACAGGTGTGCGTTGAAGGGCTCGACGTAGCGATACGGGGACTGGCCGCCGCTGAATGCGGCCCGGGCGATCTTCAGGCCGTAGTGCTGGATGGAATTGAAAACCCGCAGGCCGGTGTCGGCGCTGTTGCGCGACAACAGGACGACCTCGACGCGCTCGCGCTGCATATCGAGGGTGTTCAGCCGCAGCAGCTTCTCCACCAGCGAGAAAGCCACTCCCGGGGCGAGGACGTCGTTCTCGCGCTCGATCTGGTAGCGGCAGTAAGCGTCCACACCCTCGGTCTCGAAGACCCGGTGGCTTTCCTCCAGGTCGAACAAGGCCCGCGAGGATATCCCGACCACGAGCTTGCGCACGTTTTTCATGGTTCCGGCAATCTACCTCATTCCATATCGCAACACTACCTTCGGGGGCTTTGTGCTCCGGCTTTCATCAGGAATATGCCCACTCCCGCCATCCCTTCAGCAAAGGAAAATACAGGCCCAGCCTGATCTCGGCCGCGCCCGCCTTCACGAATGCGTCGGCGTAGTCCTCCATCTGCGCGCGATAGCGCCGCGCCTCCTCATTCAGGAACGTCTCTAGGTCGGCGCCCTCGTGGGCGCTGGTCTTGTAGTCGACGATCCAGCGCACGCCGTGCTCGTCCACGAAGGTGCGATCGATCCGCAGCCGGCGCACCCGCTCACCAGCGACGACGCTCAGCTCGTATTCGTTCTCCACTTCCGCATGATCGCGGCGCAGCAGCCAGGCCACCCTGTCGTCCTCCAACAGATTGCGGATGGCGCGCGCTGTGCGCCGGGCTGCGGCGTCCAACTCCCCGGGTGGCACGCCGATGTGGGCGAGCCTGCCGCGCCATGAAGGCTCCATCGCCTCGACCCGATTCTCATTCCAGGCCTCTCGGCCATCCGCGGCGATACGCTGGATCAGCTCATGCACCAGGATACCGATCTGGCGGGCGGTCTCCCCCGCCCAGGAGAACTCGATGCGCTGCTCCTCTATCGGCGCGGCGGCCACCGGGCGCAATGATTCGGGGCAGGCCGGCGCCTGCCAGTCGATCGACACCCGTTTCAGCGGCTGTCCGGCGCCTGAAGCCGCCTCCGGCTTGGATATGGCGGTCCCGGCATCGCTATCGCCCGCCTCGAACGACGCAGCCACTGCCGGCCAGATGTGCCGGAGCAGGCTGCCGCTACGCGGGCCGGTCACGCTTCCGTCGCGGGTGGTCAGATTGGCCAACAAGTGCAGCCGGCGCCGGGCGCGCGTGCACGCCACATACAGCAGTCGATCATCCTCGTATTCCGACTTTCGCGCCTGCAGGCGGCGCAGGAACCGGTAGTGCGGATCGTCGTCGGTTCCCCGCGGAGAAAGCGTGGCGAGCAACAGGCTTCGGCGCTCCGCCGACTCGTCCCATAAGAGCAGGCGCTTCTCGTCCCGCGCGGTAGGTCGCTCCAGGGCCGGCAGGAAAACTTCGTCGAATTCGAGCCCCTTTGCACGGTGAATAGTCATGAGCTGAACAGCGCCCCCACGCGCCTCGGCATGTGCCCAATGGCTTTGCAATGCCTTGCGGAAGGCGCGGTCATCCACCACGGTCATGCCCGCCTGGTGCAGGCCGAGCAGCTCGAAATAGGTCCGAGCATGCCCAAGCCCCCCCTCGTCCACGAATGCGGGACCGTCCAGGCTGACCCAGGCGCGCCGCACCCACTGACGGGGAGCGAGCCGGCCGCGCTGCCGCACGGCGCCTTGAAGGGCGCGGCTCAGCCGCTCGATCCGAGCCAGGCCGTCGCCGGACAACGTGGACCGCACGGCGGGATCGTGCAGAGCATCCCAGATCAGCACTCTTTGCGATCCGGCAACCGTGAGCAGATCCTCCAGTGCCAGCCCGCACCATGGCGCCCTGAGCAGGGACAGCCAGGCCATGCGATCGCCAGGGTGCAACAGCGCGCGGGTGAGGCTGTACAGGTCGCGCACCACCGGCTCGTTGATCAACGCAGTGATGTCCACACCCGAGAACGGAATATCCCGCGACTGGAGGGCGGGGAGGATTTCCTTCAGATGCGCGCGTGCCCGGACCAGAACCGCGACCTCGTTCGACCGGCCCAGGGCTTCTCCCACCAGTTCGGCGAATCGGGCGGCCTGCGCGGACTCCGGATGGTCGAGAAACGAATGCACGTATACGCGCGCTTCCGGATCCGATGTGGAGTCCCGGGGCGTGGATTCGGCGTAGGCGACGGCGCCCGAGCCGGGCTCCGGGACCTCGGGAAAACATTGGCCGAACGTGTCGTTCACCCAGTTGACGATGCCTGCGGCGGAACGGAAGTTGGTGCGCAGGATCAGGGGCTCCAGCGACACCGTGCCCAGGCCCCGTTCCCACACCTCGAGGAACACGGCGACCTCGGCCTCGCGGAAACGATAGATGGACTGCATGGGATCGCCGACCAGGAACAGCGTCTTGCCGTCGTCCGGCGCCCAGCCCTGGGTAAGCAGTACCAGGAGCTGGTACTGGGCAATAGAGGTGTCCTGAAACTCGTCCACCAGCAGGTGCTGAATCTGGTAGTCCAGCTTCAAGGCAAGATCGCTGGGATTCTCCAGCGCGCCCAGGGCGGTGATGGCGCGTTGATTGACCTCGACAAAATCGACCCCGCCGGTTTCGTCGAAGATCAGTTGGAGCTGGGCCGCAGCCAGCTTCAGCACCGTCACCATGGCCTCGATTGTCCGGGTCTCAACCCCATCGAGCCGGGGGTCCGGCAGCCATCTCACCGCGTGCAGGGCGTCGGCCAACGCCGGGTCGCCGGACGACAGCGCCGCCAACAAGTCCATCATCGGCTGCTTGGCCGGAGATTCGGGCGGGAAGCCGTCGCTCCGGTTGACGATCTTCCTGAACTGCGGCGTGTTCTTCTTCAACAGCAGGTCGGCAATGAACCGCCAGCGCGGCAGATCCCCGGCAGCCGCTCCGGGGAACCCGCTGTCCGTGTGCCACGCGGTGGCGCCGATACTGCCCTCCAGCTGCCGGGCCGCAGCATCGGCGCACTCCAACATCGACGCCTCGAGGGAAGCCGGGAAACAGGCACCCACCCGCCCCAGGGCGGCCTGGATGACCTCGCACCAGGCACCCTCCAGCCCGCCGGTGGACACGGCGCCTTCGCCGATGTGCCGCAACCATTGGTCGCGGGACGCGAGCATGGCCTCCAGTAGGGCGGCGGCGCGCGATATATCGTTGTCGGTATGGATCAGAAAGCGCCGCAATGCGTCCCGCCACTCCTCGTTGGATCCGCCCAACAGCCTGAGCGTCTCCACGGACGCGCGCCGGTAGGCGGCACCGACATCATCCAGGATCCCGGCGGGAGCCGAGAATCCCGACAGGAAAGGCAGCTGGCGGGTGAGCGACAGGCACAGGGCGTCGATGGTCTGAATCTGCAGGCGCGCCGGATGGTGAGTCAGCTCCCAGCCGTGCCGGCGATCGTTGTCCATCGCCCGCCGCGCCAGGTCCAGACGCAAGGCTTCCACCTCGCCGCTTCCGGTGCACCCCGCCGCCGCCCGGCGCAGGGCGTCCACGACGCGCTCACGCATCTCACCGGCGGCCTTGCGGGTGAACGTGATGGCGACGATCTCCTCGGGCTCGCGTACCCTCCCCAGGAGGTTGAGATAACGCTGGATCAGCAGTTCCGTCTTGCCCGACCCCGCCGGGGCCTGGACGATGAACGAGCCATCGGCGGACAACGCCCGCCGGCGGACCGCCTGGTCCGCTGGAGCCTCGCCGTCGACATCGCCCACGGCGCTCAGACCTCCGCCCGTTGGTCGCGCTCGAAGATCCGGCACAGGGACGCCGCATCGCACAACCGGCAGATGTTCGTGTTCCTGGGATCGACGCGGGCAACGCCCCGGACATATTCGTCCACCAGTTCTCCGAGCGCCGACCGCCAC
Source organism: uncultured Gammaproteobacteria bacterium (assembly GCA_963731035.1). GTDB lineage: Bacteria > Pseudomonadota > Gammaproteobacteria > Arenicellales > JAANXG01 > JAANXG01. The sequence goes on from CAVSUY010000022.1 coordinate 532,676, forward strand.
CAGTCCTGGAGCCGGGACATGCTATCGAAACCGAGCTCGCTCACGGATCGCAGCGACAGCGCGTCGAGGCCAGCGTCGGCGACGCCGCGCAGCTCGCACTCCCCCCGTCTGATGCCTGCCAGGGCCAGGGCCGATACGTCCTCGGAGCGGGTCAAGGCGTATATGGGCAGCTGCGGCTCTTCCATCCTGGCTTCCGTCCAGTCGTCCACCCTGGGGAGCCGGCCGGTCTTGTAGTCGATGACGAGGTGGCGTCCATCCGCCAACTCATCGATCCGATCCACCCGGAGACGGAAACGTACGCCACGGAGTTCCAGATGGGTCTCGAGCTCCATCTCCAGCACCCGGAACGGTCCACGCTGTCTTTCAAGGACGAGCCACTCCACGAACAGCGCCTCCAACCGATTCCTTTCGATCTCGAGAAAGCGTATCTGGAACGGAGAGTGAGCAACCAGCTCCGCCACGGCGCCGGCGACCGCCTCCGAAACGAGGCGCCGCACATCCGCCTCTTCCATGGACAGAAGGGTGTGTTGGTCCCGCAGCGCCTGCCACAGCCTCCTGGCGGCGTCGTGGACCAAGGTGCCGCGCTGGCCGGCATCCAGACCCGGGCCCGCCTCGTCCAGCTCGCGGGCCTTCAGCCGGTGGTGAGCCAGGGCCCGAAAGGGGCACTTCGCCTGATCGGCGATCAGGGCGACCCCGCCGTACAGGCTGCCCCCCGCCAGAGGGGGGGCCTGCTGATCCTCGATCAATTCCAGGCGAGCGGGATGTCGCATGAGCTGGTCGCTGCGGCCTGCCGGGTCTTCCCCACTCTCTGCGTCGGCGGGGAACCCGGTGAACATCGGGCTCAGGGAGGCGGGAGCACCCTCCTGCGAGGAGGCGAAGCTGATCCGAACCAGGGCCGCAGCGGCCAGCAGGTCTCGGGTTCGCGCGGCGGTGTACTCGAGCACCGACTGCGCCGACGCCTCCGGCATACCGCTGGCCTTTTGCAGCGAAACTGGAATGAAGGGGTCGGGGCGGTGTGACGGGGGCCACACCGAGTCGGACATATCCGCGAGCCACAGCTTGTCGAACCACAGGCCCGCCGCCTCGCCGGCCCCCATGATTTGCAGCGGAGCCTGATCATCGTGATACTGCAGTGTTCGCATCGACACCGTCGAGGAGAGCTTTGCCCGGACGTCGTCCAGGGTCCACCGCTGGCGGACAACGCCGAGGCCGGCGAACCGGGCAAGCTGCTCGCGCCACGCATGCACCGTCTGGAACTCGTGGCTGTCCAACGGCCGTTCGCCGGGCCAGCCGAAAGTGTGGAGCCACTCGCTGAGGATCGCCGCCCACTCGGCGGGCGCGGCGCTTTCGGGAAATGAGGTCTCGGCCGCCGTCTTGACCAGGACGGCGAATCCGTCCAGGCCATCCACCCTGCGGGCGAGCTTGTCCAGATGGCGCAGCGTAAACGATTCCTGGCGCTGCTTGCGGAGCAGCAGCTCCAGTTCCACTCGACCGGAAAGCCCGGTCTCACCACCGCCCAGGTAAGGGGATCGCAATGAGCGTGAGACTATGTCGAACGGGATGCGACGGCGGGTCCAGTGCAGCAAATCGAGAGCCGCCTTGATGATCGGATACTCCGCCAGAGACCGCCCCAGCGAGATATGGAATGCACGCGGCGCGTCCACCCGCCAGGCCAGCTCGGGATGCAACACGTCTTCGAGGATGTCTTCGATGCGATCGCGCTGGCCTTGAAGGTCGGGACACACCACTCCGAGGGAAGTCCTCGGATCGGCACTCAACTCCCGGCGGGCCCAGCGGGCGACGCGCTGCCACTGATCCTCGGCGTCGGAGCACTCCACCGTCGCCGCCTCGGATCCGGAGACGCCGGGGTTGCGGTAGTGCCTCTGGCGCACACCACGGTCACGCAGAACATCCATCATCCTCGCGAGGACAGTGGGCACGGAATCGAAACCCATCCACCACACCCGCGCGGCTCGACCGACCGGCCAGTCTTGCGGGCGTTCGAGCAGACAGCGAGACAGCTGAGCGGACGTGATCCAGCGGTTGTCCTTCAACCTTTGCCCCAGAGCCTCCGCCCATTGCATCAGTGCTTCCGTATCGGCGCTTCGGTGGTCGCGCAGGCCCTGCCAGTCCAGCTCCCATTGGTGAATCCGCTGCCAGCTCTGCCGGGCCGCTCGCGCGGTGCTGGACAACTGCAGGAGATAGGGAGCCTGGGCACCGGCGGTGTGGTGCTGGATCACCTGCTCCCACAGCAGCAACTCCTGATCCTCGCTCAACAGCTGCAGGGCGCTGGATTCGTGCGCTGCAAGGAGCGACCAAGTCTCGTGCAGCCAGTCATCGTAGACACGAATCCAGGGCGTGGCCCATGCCGCGACCCCGAGGTGCATCTTCCAGTCCGCGTAGCGCTGCTCCACTTGCCGTGCCAAACGGCGCGTCGACGTGATCGCCAGCGCCCCGTCTTCGAGGTCCCGGAAAAGCTCAGTAACGGCCGCGGTGATCAAGCCTGGTCAGCAATTCGGAGGGGTTTTCACATCGATCATGCCAGGGCATTGTCGCATCTCCCACTTTCGCAGTAGTGAACGATTACTCGGACAGGCTCCTAGCCGCGATTGCGCCCGAAGCCTCCGTCGCGGTCCCGCCCTGACACAGCCCCGAACACCGTTCAGTTGGGCATGGGGTCGATCGAAGAACGCGGATTCCCGCCGCCGTCCCCCGCGCTGTGCTGCTGGTTTTCCGACATGGCGATCCGAAGCCTCTTCTTCAGGTCCTCGGGGTTATAGCGGCTTTTCTCCGTCAGCGTCACGTTGGGCAGCCCGATATCCCGCAGCACGGTATCGATGATGTCATGGGGGGAAAGACCCCGGCGTGCGTACTCGGTCTTGGGAAGCACCCTGATGGCCACCAGCGGCTCCATGTCGTGCCGCCGGCAGATCAGGAAGTCGACGGTTTTCCGGTGCACCTTGATCCAGTGCAGTTGATGAACGCGGTTGCCACTCTCCACCTGCGGCTCCACCAGCTCCGAAAGCTTCACTTTGACGAACACGTGATAGGCCTCGCCCACCACCTGTCTCAGGCTTTCGAACAGGGTGCGGTCCACTTCGCGCATGAAGCGTCCGCGGCGCTTGTAAAGAGGCAAGTCGGTCGAATCGTGATGAGGGGGCTTGCTGAACCAGGACTTCATTGGGAAATCGAAACCTCTTCGGTCTTGTCTCGCGGGACGGCTGCTGCGCCCGATACATGAACAGCTGCGTGGATTATCCACTCCCTACCCGGACATACCCCACCGGCACATTCGCCTTTTTCGTACAACATACCAGAAAACACAAGCGCCTTCGGTGCGGCAGCGCAAGCGAGCCGTCCGACGGCCCCACCTGTCCTGCGCCGGGCTCCTAACAGGATGTTGAAAAACGCCTTCCTGGCCTTTTTCAACGCGCCGGGCGCGGCGCTTGTCCGCACTCGGCTACGCCGAATCAAGCACTTACAGTGCTTGATTCGCAGCGAGACGTCCCTGTCTCGCACTAGCCGTGCTGTTTTTCAACAGCCTGCTAGATCAGGTTGCGCAGCATCAACTCCGGCGGATGCGGGTTGAGGTACACCTGCTGGAGCATGTACTCGTCGGGATGGCGCCTGAAGTGGTGATTGAGCAGCGTAATCGGCACGACCAGCGGCACCTGTCCAATCCGGTAGCTCTCGATCACCTGGTTGAGCTCCTGCTTGTCCTCGGCCTCGATCCGGTCCTTGAGAAACCCCTGCACGTGCTTGAGCACATTGGTGTGGTTGCTGCGGCTTGCCCGCGTACGCAGGGCTGTCATCAGCTCGCCGATGTAGCGCTGGCCGAAACATTTCGGGTCTTCCCTGCCGCAACCGGCCACCTGCCGTCCCAGTGCGCGGTACGCACTCTGGCCATGGGCCATGAGCAGCAGCTTGTGCCGGGCATGAAAATCGACGATACGTGCGGCGCTCAGTCCTTCCACCGCCACGGTCTGCCAGCGCTTGTAGGTGAATACCCGCTCAATGAAGTTCTCCCGGAGCACGGGATCGTTCAAGCGGCCCTCCTCTTCGATCGGTAAGTCGGGCCGGCGTTCCATCAGGACACGGGCGAACTCACCGACGCCATCTCGACCGGGCACCCCGTCGTCACCGTCGTACACTTTGACCCGTTCCATTCCGCAGCTCGGCGACTTGCTCTTTAGGATGTAGCCACTGAGGTCGCCCCGGCTTTCAGCAACTCGGCGACCCAGCGCGCGCAGGGGTTCGGTAACGTCAAGGTCGGGGTCGCGGGCCCCGACCACGCGGACCTCGGCGCCGCGCCGCTGCAGCCGGATGGGATCGCGGGGAACACCCAGTCCTATCTCCAGCTCGGGGCATACGGGAACGAGCTCGAAGTAGCGGCTCAGCACCCCGGCGACGAACGGGTCGCGCTTGTGGCCGCCGTCGAATCGCACCTCGCGCCCAAGCAGGCAGCTGCTGACCCCGATCCTGATTCCCGACGCGGGCGAAACCTCGTTCACTGCTCGGCTCCCATTGCCGTTGCCCGCTCGCGACGTCGATCCAGTGCACCGGGATCGACGGGGCGCTCGAACTCGTTCCAGCCGAGCGTGTGCTGCTCGACCAGCTTCAGCATCAGCTCCCGGTGTGCCGGCTCGTCGTTCAAACAGGGAATGTATTGCAAAGACTCGCCACCGGATTCCTGAAACAGCTCGCGGTTTCGAATCTCGATTTCTTCGAGCGTCTCCAGACAATCCATCGAAAAACCCGGGCAAACCACATCGACGCTGCGGACACTCTGGGACGGCAGCGACTTGAGTGTTTCGTCGCAGTACGGGCCGAGCCACGGCTCACGACCGAAACGCGACTGGAACACGACCATCCACCGGTCCTGGCTCAGCTCCAGCCTTTCGGCGAGCAGACGCGCCGTGGCTTGGCACTGGCAATGATATGGATCCCCCTGCAGCAGGAAACGCCTGGGCACTCCGTGAAACGACATCAACAGGAGCTGCCCGCGGGGTTTGTCCTGCCATGCTCGTCGGATACGCTCCGCCACGGCGTCGATATACAGGTCATGGTCGTGATAGCCACCCACGAAGCGCAGCTCCGGCACCCAGCGCCACCGGCTCAGTTCTCGACTGACCGCGTCGAAAGTGGAACCCGTGGTGGATGCGGAATACTGCGGGTACATCGGCAGCACCAGCAGGCGATGGACCTGTGCCTCGTGCATCTCCCGCAGGGCCGATGCTATCGAGGGTTGACCGTAGCGCATCGCGATTTTCAGCAGCGGCCGCTGCGGAAAACGGGTATCGAGCTGCTCCGTCAGCGACTGTGCCAGCGCCCGGGTGTTTGCCAGCAACGGCGAGCCCTGCTCGGTCCAGATGCTGCGATAGGCACGGGCGCTGCGCGCCGGGCGGATGTTCAGGATCACCAGGTTCAGTATCAGCCACCACGCGACGCGCGGGAACTCCACCACCCGCGGATCGGACAGGAATTCCCTGAGGTAGCGGCGCAGCGCCCCGGGGGTGGGGGACTGGGGCGTGCCCAGGTTGGTAAGCAGCACCCCGGCGCGCAGGGGCTGGTCGTGGCGGAAGCGGGATTGACCGAGGTAGTCGCTCATCGAGATCATATACTCTACGCATTCATTTTCCCCACGCAAAACTCAAAGGCACAGCTTGTCCGGCACCATCATCGTCTGGTTTCGCAGGGACCTGAGGCTGAATGATAACCTCGCGCTGTCTTGCGCGCGCAAAGACGGCATCCGACTGATTCCGGTGTACGTTCACTCCCCCGGGGAGGAAGACCCCTGGCGGCCGGGCGCCGCCAGCCGGTGGTGGCTGCACCACAGCCTGCAGTCGCTGGACGGCGGCCTCCAGGCTCTCGGGCTCCAACTGCTCATCCTGCGCGGGGACACGCTTTCCATGCTGATGCTGCTGAGCCAGCGCAACGGAGCCGAGGCCGTGTATTGGAACCGCTTGTACGACCCGGCCACCGTTCGCCGCGACGCCCGGATCAAGACCGGCCTGGAATCGGTCGGCGTCCGGACCCGCAGTTTTCCAGGTTACCTGCTGCGCGAGCCCTGGGAGGTGATGACCGCCGCCGAGACGCCCTACAAGGTGTTCACGCCGTACAGCCGGGCCAGCTTCCGTTTGGAAGCGCCCCCGAAGCCGGTGCGGCCGCCCCGTCCGACCGACTCATCGACAAATGAGATCGAAGGCGACGACCTGGACTCTCTGCGCCTGCTGCCGAAGGTACGCTGGGACGCGGGCCTGTACGACTACTGGCAGCCCGGGGAAGCCGGGGCATGGCGACACGCAGAGGCCTTCATCGGTTCCCACCTTGCCGATTACGGCGACGCCCGCGACCGGCCGGACAAGGAAGGAGTATCAAGACTCTCCCCCCACCTGCATTTCGGTGAGGTCTCTCCCCGGGCACTGTGGCATGCGGTCGTAGAGGCGCTGGCACGAAAAAACAGGGAAGACGCGGTCTATGCCTATCTCCGCCAACTGCTGTGGCGGGACTTCGCCCACCAGCTTCTGTTCCATTTCCCGGAGATCACGGAACGCAATTTCAAACCGAATCTCGACGCCTTTCCCTGGCAGGACGACTCTCCGCTCTCCGAGGCATGGACGCGAGGCGAGACCGGAGTACCGCTGGTGGACGCGGGCATGCGGGAGCTGTGGCACACGGGCTTCATGCACAACCGGGTACGCATGAACGTGGCGTCCTTCCTGACCAGGAACGCGCGCGTTCACTGGCGGGTCGGCGCCCGCTGGTTCTGGGATACCCTGGTGGATGCCAACCTCGCCAACAACACCATGGGCTGGCAGTGGATCGCCGGCAGCGGTCCCGACGCGGCGCCGTACTTCCGAATGTTCAATCCCGTGTCCCAGGGCCGGAGATTCGATCCGCACGGCGACTACATCCGCCGCTGGATCCCCGCTCTCTCCGCGCTCCCGAACCGATACATTCACAGCCCCTGGACGGCACCGGACGACGTTCTACGCGAGGCGGGGGTCCGACTCGGCGGCAACTACCCCGAGCCTGTCCTCGATCTCAAATCCTCCCGCGAGCAGGCGCTCGAGGCGTACCAAAAATGCGTCGCAGCAACCGCCGGTGAGCGGCGGTATCAGCACCGCGCTTCGCTTGCGGAAGTGCAGCGGCGGCATCTCAACCGGAAGAGCGGCGGGACCTTTCGCTTGCAGGCGGCGCGGCCACGCGTATCCTGACGTGCATGGAGGAGTGGAGACGCTGGTATTGGCGGGCGTGCCGTGCATGAACCGGGGCGGGGTTTGCGCGGGACGCCGCAAGTACCTCCCTGTAGGCTCGCCTCCGGCATCCGAAGCCTCCAGACGCCCGCTGAAACCCCGCCCCGGTTCATGCCTATACGCCCATCCCTTCGTTTGGTGGGGCGAGGGGGTGTACCTGACACATCCGTGGTGTTTCTCGAAGGGGGCACCGTTAGGCATGGGTTGGGGGAGGCTTTCGCCGACCGTCTGGAGGCATCGGATGCCGGAGGCGAGCGTACAAGGATGTATTTACAGCGTGTCGGCGAAGGCCTCCCCCAACCCATGCTTCGCCGTGGTCCCATCAACTACCGACCACGCAGAAACACAGCACCAAATCCAAACGCCGTTTACCCTCACCCTGACCCTCTCCCTGAGGGAGAGGGGACCCTTCGTTTAAAACCGTTTGTGCGCACCAAAACCTCCCGGCTTCGCCCTGCCTCGTCCGTCCGTGGAGTCGTCCCGTAAGCGGGAGACGGTCGACCTTCGTGTGGGCGTAGCTGGATGCGATCAGGCGTCGCCGGAGACTTTCATGGTCGGGTGGATGTGCTCGCGGGCAAACTCCACCATGCGTTTCAGGGATTTTTCCGCCTCGGCCCGGATCGGCTCGTCGATCAGGATCTCGTTCTCGCCCGTATCCAGTACGTGCTCCAGGCGCTGCAAGTCGTTGAGCTTCATCCACGGGCAGTGGGCGCAGCTCTTGCAGGTGGCTCCCTCGCCGGCGGTGGGGGCGGCGATGAACGTCTTGCCGGGGGCCTTCTCCTTCATCTTGTGGAAAATCCCATCCTCGGTGGCGACGATGAAGGTAGAGTTGTCCATTTCCACGGCCGCCTTGATGATCTGGCTGGTGGACCCCACCCGGTCGGCCAGGGCAATAACATCCGGTGGGGATTCCGGATGCACCAGGACGGCGGCCTCCGGATGAGCCTTCTTCATCTCCGCCAGCTCCTTGGCCTTGAACTCCTCGTGCACCACGCAGGCCGCCTGCCACAGCAGCATGTCCGCGCCGGTCTGTCTTTGAACATACGCGCCCAGGTAACGGTCCGGAGCCCACAGAATCGTCTCTCCGCGCTCCTTCAGGTACGCGACGACCGTCAGGGCGATAGACGAGGTCACAACCCAGTCCGCCCGGGCCTTCACCGCAGCACTCGTGTTGGCGTACACCACCACCGTTCGATCCGGATTGGCGTCGCAAAAGCGCGTGAATTCCTCGGCGGGACAGCCCAGGTCAAGCGAACACTCCGCGTCGGCATCCACCACAAGCACCCGCTTCTCCGGGCTCAGGATCTTCGCGCTCTCGCCCATGAACCTGACTCCCGCCACGATGACCGTCTGCGCCGGGTGCTCGTAGCCGAAACGAGCCATCTCCAGGGAATCCGCGACGATGCCTCCCGACTCGTCGGCCAGATCCTGAATGTCGTCATCGACATAGTAATGCGCGACCAGTACCGCATCCTGCTCACGCAGCTTTTGTTTGATACGCTCGAATGCCGCCGCCTTCTGGTCGCTGGACAAATCCAGATGCTTCAGACCACGGGCTCGCAGCGCCGCCATATCTATCTGGGCCTGCAGCGCCTCGGGTATCGAGTTCAGTTGTGCGGTCATGTCCAACTCCTACTTCAGATAGTGAATGGCCTCTCGGGCCGTGTATCGATACAAGCGGGCCGGGCGATGCGAACCGTTTCTCCTCGTGCGTTCCGTCGCCTTCACGTGCTCCATGGCCAGAACCCGTTTGCGAAAATTCCTCTTGTCTACGGGCCTGCCACAGATCGTCTCGTAGACATGCTGCAGCTCGCTCAAGGTGAAATCCTCCGGCATCAGCTGAAACGCGATGGTGGAATACTCCAGCTTGGCTTCCAGTCGTCCGCGAGCCGCCATCACGATTCGATCATGGTCCAGGTACAGCCCGGGCAGTTTGTCGACGGCGTGCCAGCCGCCGCGCCACCCCTGCCCGATATCGGCCAGCCGGTCGCCCGATACCAGCGCATAATAAGCGACGGAGATTACCCGCGCAGCGGGGTGCCGGTTCGGCTGCCCGAAAGTGTAGAGCTGCTCGAGGTAGACGTCCGCCAGCCCGGTTTGCTCGCGCAGCGTGCGCTGGGCACAGTCGTCCAAAGGCTCACCGGCACGGACATACCCGCCGGGCAGCGCCCATGGCGAGGACGGACCGTCTGGTCGATCTAGACGCCGCAACAGCACCTGCAGCGCATCGTCCAGGATCGTGAATATCACGACATCCGTGGAGACGCGAAAACTGCCGGTTTCGCAGTCTTCCGGGATAGTTAGTGTATCTTTCACACGAACTATAATAAGGGCGGCCACGACGGATTTCAATCGCGGCTTTTCCGGAACGGCCGGCTACTTGACGAGGGGATTGGGCTCCGGGGGATTCGGGTCCTTGATCTTGCTCAGCGCGATCTCCAGCTGGCGCTCCCAGCGCCGCACCACCCTTCGGGGCGGTCCGGCCGTACCTGTCACATCGCCGACCACGGTCTTCATGTTCCAACGCACGGATTGAACGAAGCTCGACTCGACACCGGTGCCCGTGTTGTACATCCAGCCGAGTATGCGGTATGCCGGCGTGTACTTCTGATCGGCGAGCTGCAAGGCCAACCTGGCCGCGGCATGCGTATCCCTTTTGGAGCTGAAGATCCTCGCAAGCACCAGGTTGTACTTGGCGTCCCTGATGCCAGCCTCGGAGGCGCGCGTCAGCCAGTACAAGGCTCGCTCGTCGTTGCGCGCCACGCCGTCGCCGTTGCCGTAAGCCACGCCAAGATAGAATTGGGAAGGCGCCCGCCCCTGTTCCGCCGTCTCCTGGTAGAGGCGAATGATGGAATCCGTTTTCGCGGCCTCGTCCGTGTGGTCCCGGTTCGTGGGGAACCCCGTCCTGGAGGCGGTAGTGCTTTCACCGGAAGCCGTCGGAGTCCCCGAACCGGCGCCGCCTTCGCTCGCGTCAGCGGCAACCTTGGGAGTCTGCCGCTCTGCGGTGACAACTTCGCGCCCCCCACTCAAGTCGTGCCCGGGTTGCGGTATCGGTTGCACCAGCGCCGGCAAAGGCGGCTGGATTGGCTGTTCCTGGATCTGGACCGATTCCGGTTGTTCGTCATCGGGGGCGATGAGATGAGACACCATCCTCCTGAATCCATCCGCCTGCTGGCCGGCCGGAGGCAGTGTGAAGCGATACCCCTGCAGCCACAGAAACAGTGCCAGCGCCGGCAGCACCAGTCCCAGCAGCACTACGACCGGCCAACGCGATCGTCCCCGGGCATGCCTGCTCCTGACTGCGGACTGATCAATCGACAGGTTCCTCATGTCTTCGAGTCCGTTCCCGGACACGGCATCCTCGAATCTGTCCAGCCTGAGCGTCAGCGATCGGCAATCCGGCACGCGCATTTCCGGGTCCTTGGCCATCAGTTCGTCGACAAGCTGCTGGTACTCCGAGAGTCCTTCGGGCAGACGCGGGATCGGATCGTTGATGTGAGCGTACAGCAACGACATGCTTCCCTTGACGTCGTACGGAGGCTGCCCCGTCAACATCTCGTACAGAATCACACCGAGGGCATAGATGTCGGAGCGCGCGTCGCTGCCCTGGCCTTGTGCCTGCTCGGGACTGATGTACCGCGGAGTACCCACGACGATCCCGACGCTGGTCAGGGAGGTATCCTGGGAATCCCATTTTGCGATACCGAAGTCGGTGAGGACGGGATCATCGTTTTCCCGGAACAGGATGTTCTCGGGCTTCACGTCCCTGTGGCAGACACCGATGGCATGCGCGCAGCCCAGGGACTCGGCGATCGACCGCAGCAGGGAGATGGCCTCTCCAGGGGACATGGGCCCCTTCATCCGGTCCTTCAGGCTCCCTCCAGGAAGATACTCCATGGCGATATAGGGCCTGTAATCCACCACCGCCACGTCGTAGACCGTAACGATTCCGGGGTGTTCGAGCTGAGCGATGGTCTGCCCTTCGCGTATGAAACGCTTGTTGAATCCCTCCTCCACGGCCAAGGCGGGAGACATGACCTTGAGAGCAACCTGCCTGTCGAGCAGTCGATGCCGGGCGAGATAGACCGTAGACACACCACCCCGACCGAGCTCGCGTACGATCTCGTATCCTGGCAGATTCAGGGCGAATTCAGCGGATATCTGGGCCATTGCGGTATCTGAGTCCGAAAAACCGACCGGTCTTCGGGGAGAATAGCGCAACGAGCCGGCGTTTCTAAGTCCCGAGGTTCCTGTTCACCGACGGGCGGGGGTAATCCGGAGGACGGGAGAACGCGGAGGCGTGGAATAAAACCGCCGGCCCGGGGGCCGGCGGTCTCAAACATACTGCTTTGCCTAGAACGGCAGGGGTATCCTCATCCCCGCTTTTTTCTTAGCGTTTTTTTTTGAGCCTCGCTTCTTCGAAGTCTTTTTCTTAGAGGTCTTCTTGCGGCTCACCTTCTTTGCGGCCTTCTTCCTGGACTTCTTCTTCGCGGCCTTCTTCTTGGTTGCCTTTTTCTTAGCCTTCTTTTTGGCCTTCTTTTTAGCCTTTTTCTTGGCCTTCTTCTTGGTGGCCTTCTTTTTGGCCTTCTTTTTGGCCTTTTTCTTGGCCTTTTTCTTGGTAGCCTTCTTCTTGGCCTTTTTCTTGGCCGCCTTCTTCTTGGTCTTCCGCTTGGTCTTCTTGGCTACTTTACGAGCCGACTTTTTTCGGGTCGACTTCTTCTTCGTAGCCTTCTTCTTGGCTCGTTTTTTGGCTGCTGCCATGACGCGTCTCCTCGTTTGAGGTTTAGTTAGTGAGTTGAATTAGTCCACTCGCCGGCCAACGCCTGCGAACAGAACTGCCATTCGAACTGCAATCCGGGAATCGAACGGGAGTGGGGCTTGAAGGATAGAGAGTAAGAGATCCCGGTTACGCGCATCACACGGTAACCGTTTTTGCCGGCGCTTATGACTTGTTCCGCCAATATATCGACTTGTGTCGCCTGTTCTTGCAGACCGTCCCTGATACCTGTTGCGATGCAATCTTTAGCATGGTCCTGAAACGATTTGTCGCAAACTATATGCACGTTGGAAAAAATGTCAAGTCATATACAACAACTTTTGTGCAAAAAAACAACTCGATGAAATCGCTGTTTTGAATTCAGAATCAGACTGCGCATGCGTAGTGCAAACAGAACTTGTTCGAGCACTCTTTTTTTCAGTCTCCCCGAAGACAGTTGGTTTGAACGTGTATCGAGGCTCGACAGAATTGCAGAGTCGTCGTTAGTGCGTTTTTCACAACGAATTCAGCGACGTTTGTAACCTTTTGTAACATTTGCAAGACATCACGACTCCGCTTGTTCGACCTGATCGGAAGTTTGCCGGCACAGTCGATGACTCTCTCATATGGGATTATTGATGATTGATGCGCAATATATAATCCTTCGCACCTTTCAATCGCCACAAAACGACACATCGATGGACGAAATACGCGCTATCACCCTGGATCTCGATGACACTCTGTGGCCGATCGATCCAGTCATAGAAGCCGCCGAGCAGCGGCTCTATGAGTGGTTGTCGGAGCACTGTCCCAGGGTGGTTCGCGCCCACGACGTGGAGACGATGCGGCAAATCCGCCTGCTCTTGGCCCGGGAAAACGAAGACATCGCCCACGATCTGACCGAGGTTCGGCGGCGATCCCTCGAGCACCTCATCGTCATCGAAGCGGCGTACCCGCGCTCCCTCGTGGAGGACGCCATGATGGAGTTTCTGGAACACCGAAACAGGGTGGAGTTCTTCCCAGATGTAATGCCCTTCCTTAGCCGGGTCAGCGGCTCATTCCCGCTGCTCAGCATCAGCAACGGCAACGCCGACCTGCGACGAGTGGGGCTGAGCGAGTTGTTCCTGACCCATATTTCGGCACGCGACGTAGGCGCGGCCAAACCCGATGCGAAACTATTCCTCGCCGCCTGCGATCACCTGGAACTGGCGCCCGATCAGGTCCTGCATATCGGCGATCATCCCGTGCAGGATATACTCGGCGCAGCACGAGTCGGGATGAGAACGATCTGGGTCAACCGCCATGGAGCACGCTGGAAGGAGGAATTCAGCGCCGACCACGAAGTCTCATCCCTCGATCAGGTTCTGGATCTGCTACCGCCGCACGGCCTGGGGGACCTCCAATGAATGAATTTCTCATCGAGTACAGCCTGTTCTTCGCCAAGTCACTGACGTTCGTGCTGGCGGTGGTGGTGCTCGTAGCCCTGGTTTCCACGTTTTCGAGGAAGAACAGGCATCCCGAAAAGCTCGAGATCAAGAATCTGAACCGAAGGTACGACGACATGCGGAACCTGCTCCGCTCCCACGTACTGCCGTCCAAGGAGGCGAAAAAGCTGGCCAAACAGGACAAATCGAAGCGTAAATCGGCTCGCAAGAAAGGTGATGACAAGGACTCCAGGCGATTGTATGTGCTGAACTTCCACGGTGACGTAAAGGCTACCGCCGTGGCCTCGCTCAGGGAGGAGGTCACGGCGATACTCACCCTTGTCGACCCCGGGGACAAGGTGTTGCTGCGACTGGAGAACACGGGGGGTATCGTCCACGAGCACGGTCTGGCCGCCTCCCAGGTCAAGCGGCTCGGGGACGCCGGTGTCCATGTCACCGTCGCCGTCGACAAGGTAGCCGCCAGCGGCGGCTACATGATGGCCTGCGTGGCGGACCGAATCATCGCCGCCCCCTTCGCCGTGGTTGGCTCGATAGGGGTGCTGGCCCAGCTCCCGAATTTCAACCAGATGCTCAAACGCCACGGCGTTGCCTTCGAGCAGGAAACCGCCGGCGAGTACAAGCGCACCATCACCATGTTCGGGGAAAATACGGACAAGGAACGCGCCAAGCTGCGCGAGCAGATCGAACAGACGCACGAATTGTTCAAGGCCTTCGTCGCCGAGCACCGGCCGAAGCTCGACCTGGCCAAGGTGGCAACCGGTGAAATCTGGTATGGGACCGACGCCGTGGATATGGGGCTGGTGGACGAAATCAGGACCAGCGACGACTATCTGCTGAACGCCAGCAAGGACGCCCAGCTCTACGAAGTGGCCTACATCCCCAGGAAATCGGTCAGCGAACGCCTGCTTTCCGGGATCGGCACCGCCGTCGACAAGACCTTCGAATCAGCTCGCGAGGGCCTGGCGCGCTCCTGATTCAGCGTACCTCGGTTTCGTCGCCGGAAACTGCGCCGCCCGCGCTGCTCTGGGTCATCAACTGACGGCGCTGCAGCTGAACCAGGTCCGAGACGATGTTCGCCGCCTCTTTCTGCTTTACCCTGCGATCGTCGGAGATGTCCGTCGGGTCGGCATCGTTCTGTTTCTCGCTCAGCTCCTCGAAGCTGGCAAAGGGTTTTTCGCCGACGCTTTCACGATAGAGATTGAGTCGATGAAGCTCCTGGCTGTCGAGCTCCTTGCGCGTCTTCTCGCGCTCGGAGCGCTTGAGACTGAATTGCTTCTTCTCCTCGATCTTGGTAGCGGCCTCGGCTTCGCTTCGCAGGTACGCAAACCCGACATCGTTGCGCACTCGATCCTCGTGGAGTTCCCGCAGCGTCGGCGTGTTCAGGGCGCTCAGGCCTGAAACCTTGTACTGCGCGGGTTTGATGGATTCCCATGGCAATGCATTGTCGAACGCCCGCTCACCCTGCTTGTCGCTGCTCATCGCGGCGGGATAAAGGATATCCGGGGTCACGCCGCGCAGCTGGGTGCTGTCGCCGCTGATCCGGAAGAACTTCGCAATGGTGTACTTGAGCTTGCCGAGGTCCGTTCCGTTGCCGAGGTTTTCGACCCGCTGCACCGTGCCCTTACCGTACGTGGGCTCACCGATGAGCACGCCACGTCGATAGTCCTGGATGGCGCCGGCGAAGATCTCGGATGCGGAAGCGCTGTAGCGGTCAACCAGAACTGCCAGCGGGCCGGAATAGACGATTTCCGGGTCCGGGTCCCGGCTGACGCTGACCCGCCCCAGCGAATCGCGAACCTGCACGATCGGTCCCTTGGCAATGAACAGGCCGGTCAGCTCGATGGCCTCGGGAAGCGAACCCCCGCTGTTGCCGAGCAGATCCACCACGACCCCGTCGACCCGCTCTTGGCTCAACTCGTGGAGAATTTTCCTGACATCACGGGTCGTGCTGCGGAAGTTCTCGTCCCCCCGCGCACGGGCCTCGAGATTGGAATAGAACGTCGGCACCCGGATAACCGCGATGCGGTTCGTTCCCTCCGGTGTGGGTACCTCGTATATCGTCTTGTGCGCGGCGCGCCCTTCCAGCTTGACCTTGTCACGGACCAGGCGGATCTCACGCCGCGAGCCGCCCTGGGGCTCACCCTCGGGCAGGATCTCGATCCGCACCGCACTGCCTTTCGGACCCCGTATAAGATCAACCACGTCCGCCAGGCGCCAGCCGACGATATCCACCATGTCCCCATCGCCCTGCGCGACACCCGTGATCCGGTCGCCGGCGGACAGCTTGTGGCTCAAGTCCGCGGGCGCTCCCGGTATGACGCGCCGCACCACCGTGTATTCGTTCTCTGTCTGCAGCGCCGCCCCGATGCCTTCGAGGCTCAGGTTCATGCTGATGTTGAAGTTGTCCGACGCGCGCCGCGCCAGGTAGCTGGTGTGGGGCTCTATGGAGCCCGCGTACGCATTGATGAACGACTGGAAAACGTCTTCGCGGTCGAGCTGGCTGATGCGCGTCTCGATGCGCTGATAGCGCTTGCGCAGGACGTCGACGATCTCCTTGTCGGGCTTCCCGGACAAGGACAGCACCAGCCAGTCGTTCTTGACGCGCTTCCTCCAGATCTCGTCGAGCGCCTTCCGGTCCGCGGCCCACGGGGCGTCGCTCCGGTCCAGGGTCACTTTTTCATCGATGGTGAAGTCGAACCCCTTGTCGAGCAGGGATAATGCGTACTTGACGCGCTCATCCACGCGCGCGCGAACCCGTTTGAAAATCTCGAAGGCCGGTGCCAGGTCGGCATCCCGGATGGCGTCGTCCAATGTATCCCTGTACTCGGAGAACTCCGCGACGTCCGACGCCAGCAGATAGCTCCGGTTGCCGTCGAGAGTCTCCAGATAGCGGTCGAAGATATGCTCCGAAAGCTCGTCGTTGAGCTTGACTTCCCGATAGTGGAAGCGGTCGATGAAATACTCGATCAGCTTAGTGGTGCGTTGTTCCTCCACCGTCGGGTGCAGATCCGCCGGGTTGACGGTCGTGGGAATCGCGAGCGCGCTGGACGCACCCCCCACCATCAGTACGACTAGTAGTTGCCTGATAAGTTTTATCGTCATGCTCGCCTTACATCGTTGTCTTGCCGGGGGACCGGCTGCTGCCGGCGGTGTCCGCGCCGCAGGGCGATACCGGGGATTCCCGCCGCACTGCATCGCTGAGCGTAAGCATAGTACACTTGGCATGCCAAACCGAATCGCGCGCCGGAGCCCCGCAAAAGAAATATCAAGACTCGCGCGCGCAGCCGCATCTGACCGATTTTCCCACAATGGCATCATATCCAGAGAAAAAGCAACGAATTTCCGACCAGTTCAAGAGCGCCCAGGGCGAGTTACGGCTGGAAAAGGACACCTCCAACCTGTTCCGGGACCGCGCACAGCACAAGGCGGCCCGCCTCAACGTGCGCGATTTCAACCAGGTCGTCGGGGTCGACTCCGGGGAAGGCTGGGTGGAAGTGGAGGGCATGACGCCCTACGTCAGGCTGACCGACGCGACGCTGGCGCACGGCGCGATGCCCTGCGTGGTGCCCCAGCTCCAGAGCATCACCATCGGCGGCGCCATCGCCGGGGTGGGAATCGAGTCCACATCGTTCCGCTACGGCCTGGTCCACGAAACCATCCTGGAGATGGACGTCCTGACCGGCAGCGGCGAGATAGTGACCTGCAGTCCACACAACGAACACAGCGACCTGTTCTTCGGCCTGCCGAATTCCTACGGAACCCTTGGCTACGTGCTGAAACTCAAGGCCAGGACCATCCCGGTGCGGCCGTACGTGCGGCTGGAGCACATAC
Source organism: uncultured Gammaproteobacteria bacterium (assembly GCA_963731035.1). GTDB lineage: Bacteria > Pseudomonadota > Gammaproteobacteria > Arenicellales > JAANXG01 > JAANXG01. Next base: position 549,964 of record CAVSUY010000022.1, read on the forward strand.
ATCACCCCGATGCGGAAACCTACTTTCGCCATCTCGGCGAGTTGTGCAACGAGCCGGATGTCGACTTTCTGGATGGAACCCTGTTCGAGCCGGGGCAGTTCTACATCACCGTGGGCCGCTTCACCGACCGGGCCCCCTATCTGAGTGACTACACCTACAAGGATATCTATTACCAGTCGATACGGCAGCGGCGCGAGGACTACCTTACCGTTCGCGACTATATATGGCGCTGGGACACAGACTGGTTCTGGTGCTCGAAAAACGTCGGGGCGCAGAACCCGCTGCTGCGCAGGCTGATGGGGCGCAAGCGCCTGAATTCCGTGTTCTACACCAAGCTGATGCGCTGGAACGCGAAATGGGGTTTCACCCGCTGGCCGAACCGGCTCCGGGGCGTGCACACGGAGTCGGTCATTCAGGACATCGACATCCCACTGGAAAACTGCGCCGCCTATTACGAATTCTTCGATCGGGAGATCGGCATCCGACCGGTGTGGGTCTGCCCCATCGGCGTCTTCGACCGTAGTGCGAAATTCCCCCTGTATCCGATGGACGCCGACCAGAGATACGTCAATTTCGGGCACTGGGATGTTGTCAGTAGCCGACAGCCCCAACCCGAGGGATATTTCAACAAGCTGGTGGAGAAGCGGACCGCCGAGCTGGGGGGCATAAAATCGCTCTATTCGGATTCGTATTACCCCGAACCCGAATTCTGGGAGTACTATAACCAAAGCGCCTATCGCTCGTTGAAACGGAAATACGATCCCAATGGACACCTGAAGGATTTATACCGAAAATGCGTACTGAGAGAGTAATACCGCCCGGCAGATTCCGGGCTGGAGGTGCTTGATGTTCAAACGCTATCTCGTCCTGTTCCTGGGTCTCGCGCTGGCTGCCCCCGCCTTGGCGGGGGGCTACGGCTATGGCGGCCGTCACTATTACGGCGGCCACATCGGCTACCATCATCACGGCGGCGGCGACGCAGGACCGGCGTTGCTGGCGGGACTGGTGTTCGGCGGCCTGGTCGGCTACATGATCAACGAGGACCGCCACTACCGGAACGATGTGTACTGGGACGACCCGGACCGGGTTTATGGCTACGGATACCGCGAATATCGTCCGGTATACCGCGACTATGGCTACCGCTACGGCGACTACCACAGATACGTCCGCGTGGTTCCCCAACCCGCCCGCGTGGTCGAGGTCGATTCCGAGTTCGCCGGCGAGAACTGCCGCATGACCCGCGAGTACACCACGACTATGGAGATCGACGGCAAGAAGCACGGCGCCTACGGGACCAAGTGCCTCACCGCCAACGGCTCGTGGATACTGGGCCGTCCCAAGCTGGTTCCGGATTTCAACTGAGTCTTCGCGCAAGCCGGGGGCGGGGCAAGCCACCGTACTTGCGCCTACGGCGGACTACGCCTATATCCCGCGAGCCTGTACACCGCAACGGGCACCGAAGTGGCCGACAACCTGTCCGCCTACGAAAGGATCTGGCAAACAGTCTCCCGCATACCATATGGTCGCGTGGCCACATACGGGCAGATCGCACGCCTGTCGGGCCTGGGGAAACGAGCCCGCATGGTGGGTTACGCTCTGCACCGAACGCCGGACCACTATGACATACCGTGGCACCGCGTCATCAACGCCCAGGGACGGATCTCGTTTCCACCGGGAAGCGCCCAGCACCGGAAGCAGCGTGATCGGCTGATCGCGGAGAACATCCTGCCGGTCGGTGAACGCTTCGATCTGGAACAGTACCGCTGGCGGCCCGGGATCGAAGATGCACCGGAGATGTACTTCACGGACTGATGATACCGTCAACCCGACTCCCCGGCTGCGACTCACGCGGCCGGCATGGGTGGGCAAGTCTGCTATACGGGACGACGACCGGTAGCGACATCCATAGTCCGGGGAGCGCCTGTCCATGCCGCATTCCAAAAGGATTGACGGACAAACGCCGCGGCCGACTGGTGTAGAATGATTCGATCACGAGAAACGAATTACGCACTACCCGCACCATGAAGATCGCAACCTGCCAATACCAGAATCAGAAACACCTGGGCATAGTGCACGATGGCGTCGTGTTGCTTCCTGCCCTGATCTCACGGTACCCCGGCTTCGTGGACACACTTTCTTTTGTCCGCGACTTCCGCAAAGCCAACGAGCTGCTGAAGGACCTGCAGGAATCGGAAAAAGACCGCGCCACGGTGATGCTGGACGATGTCACCCTGCTCGCCCCGATTCCCCGGCCAGCCAAGAACATCATGTGCCTGGGGTGGAACTACTCGGAGCACGTGATGGAGACCTCGGCGGTAAGTGATCGCGAAGCAAAGCTGCCCGAGCATCCCATCGTCTTCACCAAGAACGTCACCAGCGTCACCGGTCCGGACTGTGCGGTGCCGTTCGATGCGGCGGTCACCGAGCAGCTCGACTGGGAAGTGGAGCTCGGTGTGATCATCGGCAAGCCCGGAGTCGCCATCGAGGCCGGCAACGCCATGAGCCACGTTTTCGGCTACACGGTCATCAACGACCTGTCGGCGCGCGACCTGCAGTTCCGACACAAGCAGTTCTTCCTAGGCAAGAGCTTGAACGGTGCCTGTCCCATGGGTCCCTGGATCGTCACTGCCGACGAGATCGCCGATCCTCACGAGCTGTACATCCGCTGCGACGTGAACGGCGTCCGCAAGCAGGACTCCAGCACCCGTCACATGATCTTCAAGATCCCGACCATCATCAGCACGCTGTCCCGGGGCATGTCCCTGGAAGCGGGGGACGTGATCGCCACCGGCACCCCCGACGGCGTCGGGTTCGCGCGCACGCCGCCGGAATTCCTCAAGCCCGGCGACGAGGTCGTGTGCGAGGTGGAAGACGTCGGCATCCTGCGCAACACCATCGGAAAGAACTGAAGGCCGCGGAGCCCACGCGTTCGATTACCGACCGGCGGCCCCCGGAGAGTGGGCATGGAACAGGTCCGGCTGGTAGATGGTCAAGCGTCCCATGCGCAGTGGCCGACCACGACCAAAGCTATCGCTATGGCTTTGACATAGTCGATAAATGACCGCTCCTGCTCAGTGAACTCGTCGCGCATGGGGCACTCTGTTAATACCCCAGCGCCATGCCCGCCGGACGCCGGTCGTCGTTCGCGCCGTGCAGCTGACCGGTTTCGGGGTCGACCAGGATCGCCTCGTCGGCCCCCCAGGGCTCGTGCTCCGTGAACCGATAGCCCATCGAGGAGAGCTTCTCCCTGGTATCCGCGGACAGCGCACCGGGCTCAATGAAGACCGTGTCCGGGAGCCACTGCATGTGAATGCGCGGAGCGTCCACTGCCGCCTGAATGTCCATGCCGTGGTCGATGACATTGAGCAGGGTTTCGAGGGTGATGGTGATGATGCGCGAGCCGCCGGGGCTCCCGGTGACCATGTATACCTTGTCCTGCCCGTTCAGCGCGATGGTGGGGGACATCGAGCTCAGCGGCCGCTTGCCCGGCGCAATGGCGTTGGCCTCGCCTTGAACCAGCCCGTAGCTGTTCGGCACTCCCGGCTTCGAGGTGAAGTCATCCATCTCGTTGTTGAGAAAGAATCCGGTGTCGCCGGCGATCTTGCCGGTGCCAAACAGGTAGTTGATGGTATAGGTGACCGATACGGCGTTGCCGTCAACATCGACTATGGAGTACTGGGTGGTGTCATTTCCCTCTTGAAGCAGGTTCTTCGGGCCCAGGGTACTCGATGGTGTGGAGAGATAGGGGTCGATCGCCGCCCGGATATCGTCTGCATGCTGAGCCGACAGCAGCTTGTCCAGAGGGTTGCTCACGAAGTCCGGATCACCGAGTTGGGTGTTCCGGTCGACATAGGCGTGGCGCATGGCCTCGACCATGTAATGCACCGACTGCGCCGAATGGAAGCCCATGAAGCGCATAGGATAGCCGGCAAGTACGTTGAGGATTTCGCATACCGTCGTGCCGCCGGAGCTCGGCGGTGGCGACGACAGAACCTTGTAGCCCCGGTAGCCACAACCGACCGGGTCTTCCCATTCGACGTTATAGCTGTTGAAATCGTCGAGGGAGAGCAGCCCGCCGTTGGCCTCGCTCGCCTCAACTACGGCCTGTGCTATGGGCCCGTCGTAGAACGCCTTTGGCCCGTCCCTCTCGATCAACTCGAGCGAGTGCGCGAGATCTTCCTGCACCAGGCGGTCGCCGGGTTGATAGGGCTGGCCGTCGTTGAGAAAGATTGCCTTGACGTTGGGCTCCCGGCTCAACTTTTCCTGCCGCCTGTCGAGGATCGCGATATCGCCGTCGGTCAGCACGAAACCGTCCCGGGCCAGCTTGATCGCCGGCGCCATGACCTGCTCGCGGCTCATCGTACCGTATTTCTGCAGCGCGGTATCCAAGCCGAGCACGGTACCGGGCACCCCGACGGCCAGATAGGTATCGGTGCTCGCCCCCGCGATGACGTTGCCCTGCTGGTCAAGATACATGTCACGGGTAGCCTTGAGCGGAGCCTTCTCCCGGAAGTTCAGGAACGTGTTACCGCCGTCAGCCAGATGAACCAGCATGAAGCCGCCACCGCCTATATTCCCGCAGCACGGATGCACCACTGCGAGCGCGTATCCCACGGCAACGGCCGCATCAACGGCATTGCCGCCCTGCTTGAGGATATCGACCCCGACCTGCGTCGCAAGGTGCTGGGCCGTCACCACCATGCCGTGCTGCGCCGTCACCGGCGGCGGATACACGGCCCCGGCCCGGGGAACGATCAGCGTCGAGATGAGTGCAACGATCAGGGCGATGGAGCGGGAGGCTGAGCTACGCATGGATATCCTTCCGGGTTTGTGGATGGGTCAAGATGGCGGACAGGAAGGATAAACCAGGTACTTCAAGGGAGAAAGGCGTCTGAGCTGGGATTGCTGTAAACGAAGCCTGAGGAAGTGGCCCAGGGTGACGGGATCACGGAGACCGGGCCTTTACTGCATTCCTGCTTGGTTGCCAGTTGATCAGACCATGGAGAGCATGGGTTGGGGGAGGCTTTGTCCGACACGCTGTAAATACTTCCCTGTACGCTCGCCTCCGGCATCCCTGCCTCCAGACGGTCGGCCAAAGCCTCCCCCAACCCATGCCTGACCGCGGTCACCCTTCGATAAAGCACCGATGCAACCAGATTCACCCTCAGCGAACGAAGGGATGGGTGTCAATGCATGAACCGGGGAGGGGTTTGCGCGGGCGTCTGGAGGCAGGGATGCCGGAAGCGAGGCTACAAGGACGTACTTGCGGCGTCCCGCGCAAACCCCTCCCCGGTTCATGCAGGGCACTCCCGTCAACAATCCACACGCTCCCACCACGCAGCGACTCCCTCGTTTCCATCAAACCTCTGGATTGCCGCAGGGGCGTGCCGCCTCGCAATGACGAAAGGTTCAGCCCGCGACCTCCTGGTTCCGTGGATCACGAAGGAGCAACTCGATAAGAGTGTCGGGATAAATCCCGACCTACAGGGACGTAAGAAGTGCCGGAGACCGCCGGGAGCGGGATCCGGCCGAGCTGCAGGTCAATTCCCCAGGAGCAGATCCTTGGCCTGGTTGATCTTGGCGGCGAGGTAGTCGGAGCCGCCGCGGTCGGGGTGCAGCTTCTGCATCAGGCGGCGGTGGGCGCTGATGATTTCTTCCGGTGTTGCGTCCGGCTTCACCCCGAGGATCTGTCCGGCCTCGTCCCGGTTCATCGCCGAAGCGCGGCCCGTTTCCGACCTTTGTTGTCCCTGCTCTCCACGCTGCTCCCATCCACCGTGATAGCGGTCGAGATACGCCTGCAACAGTGCCGCGGAGTCGCCGTCATCGGCCTGGTAGGCTCTCAGCAGCTCCAGCAGATCCTGAATCCCCAACTGGGACAGGCGGCGTCCCTGGAGGTCGCCCTGCAGTACCTCACCGTCCATATCGCCGCTGTCGTGGTTCAAGGTCATGTGCAGGTATTTCGACCGCACGTGGGAGGCGGCGCCCGCTGTGGCGCCGCCGGCCCGGCCCGCGGCGGCACCGGCGCTGCGGGCATTCTGGTAGTGGCTATACAGCTGGCTGAAGAGCGGTACGTAGCGCAGCAGGGAAAGCAGGCGTGCCACGACTGGTACGGCCGCTCCGATCAGGCCCAGCAGCCAGGGAATCCTCCCGGTCACTACCAACAGCAGCGCCAACCCGGCGACGGCCCACAAGGCGGAGCGCCGGAGGGCCGCCGCGACGCGTTTCGGGTCCTCCTTCAGCAGCCAGTTCACGAATACGATGGTCGCGACAACGACGGCGAACAGCAGGATCAGTCGCAGCATGGTCAGCGGTCCGGATCGAGCTGGCGGGTCAATTGTTTCACCGAGCCGTGCCTGCCGTCGCTGAACTGCTCCAGCGCGCGCCAACCGCCGGCTGCATAGACCGCCACTGCACTCAGGAGGTCGCGCAGCTGCCCGGCGCTGCCCTGGTCGAACGGGCAGGCGGCACCGCGGGTGAGGTGCGCGATCTGCTTGAACACACGGATGGTCAGGGGATCGTTTCCTTCGTAGAACATGAACGCGGGAACCCCCAGGATGCCTACCTGCCCTGCGATGTGCGACAGGTGATCCGGGTTCTCCTCCACGCAATCGCCGATGAAAACCACGGCGTTCACCTTCGATCTTCTGGCCTCCTTCAACACATGTCGGAATACTTTGCCGATCTGGGTCAGCCCGCCAAGACAGAAAACGGAAGTCATGCGCCGGACCAGTTCCAGCGAGGAACCGGACCAGGGGCTCACCCTGAACTCGCCGAATCCGCGATAAAAGCACAGCTGCACTTCCAGGCCGCCGACCTTGTCAGCGGCCTGGAACATATCACCCTGGATTGCGCAGGCCTGGTCCCAGGTAGGCTGGCGGCTGGCGGTGGCATCCAGGGCGAAGATCAGGCGGCCGCGGGCCCCTTCCGTCTTGACGGGCACCTGCTTGGCCCGATCCACGAACGCCTGAATGTCCTGTGTCGAGGATTTGGCGGGGAGCTTGTCGTCGTCGGACATCGGTTGAGGGGTCGCTGATGCGTTGACCTGGATGCTTTACTATACCGCAGCGGCGGTCGCTGTCGGCTCGCGGCGATTGCTCTGGACTTCCTCCATTCGCAGAAGTCTCCGCCGTTCGCGTGGTCCGGGGATGGCAAGTCCCGGCGGGGCACACTACGGTCGAAACTCGGCTCGTTTTGCAGTAGGCTCCATATAACTCTTGTGATCACCATAACAACCAGATCTGCCGCAGTGGAATCCAACAGCTTCGTCCACGACTTTCTCGATTTCCTGAACGCCTCCCCGACCCCGTTCCATGCGGTGGCCAACATCGCCCGGCGGCTCGACGAAGCCGGATTCATTCGCCTGCGGGAGCATGACACCTGGCACCTCGAGGACGGCAAGCGCTATTACGTGGTGCGCAACGGCTCCTCCATCGTGGCTTTCTGCAACACCGGCGAACCCGGACGCGACGGGGTGCGCATGATCGGCGCCCATACGGACAGCCCGTGCTTGAAGGTCAAGCCGCGTCCCGAGCGCGTCAACAACGGCTATTTCCGTCTGTCCGCGGAAGTCTACGGCGGAGTGCTGCTCAATCCCTGGTTCGACCGCGACCTCTCGCTCGCGGGAAGGGTCACGCTGCAGACCGGTGATCGAGACCTGGTGCATCGTCTGATCGACTTCCGGCGTCCGGTCGCCGTGATCCCCAGCCTCGCGATCCACCTCGACCGCGAAGCCAACACCAACCGATCCATCAATGCCCAAACAGACACGCTTCCCGTGCTGTTCCGGACCACCGAGGACAAGCCGCAGCTTCGTGCACTGCTGGCGGAGCAGCTGGCCAGGGAGCATCCCGATTACACCGCGGCCGAGATTCTGGATTTCGAGCTGTGCCTGTATGACACTCAGCCCGCCGCCCTGGTCGGAATCGGCGGTGAGTTCGTGACCGGCGCCCGTCTCGACAATCTCGCCAGTTGCTTCGTCGGACTTCGCGCCATCACCGACCACGACCACCGACTGCCTGCGCTCCTGGTGTGCAACGACCATGAGGAAGTCGGCAGTCAGTCGGCGGCGGGGGCGGACGGCCCCTTCCTGCGCGACGTTATTCTCCGTTGGCTGGGGGATCGCGCCGCCATGACTGCGGTGATGGACAACTCCCTGCTCATCTCGGCGGACAACGCCCACGGTCTGCATCCCAATTATGCGGCCAAACACGACGACAACCACGGACCGGTCCTGAACGGGGGCCCGGTGATCAAGGTCAACCACAACCAGCGCTACGCCACCAACAGCGAGACCAGCAGCATCTTCCAGGCGATCTGCAGGCGCGCCGAGATACCGGTGCAAAGCTTCGCCTCCCGCGCCGATATGGCCTGCGGTACCACCATCGGTCCCATCACCGCGGGCGGCGTGGGGGTCAAGACCCTGGACGCCGGCATTCCCCAGTTCGCCATGCATTCGATTCGCGAGACCTGCGGAGCCGCCGATCCCGAGTATCTGTACCGGGCGCTGAGGGCGTTCTTCGACACGGAGAGGCTGCAGGCGGCGGAGGCGTTCTAGGAGCCTGTCCCGACAATGTTCGTGGGGGCCCAGAGCTGCGGTCGGCGTGAAATCCCGACCTACGACAATCGGGTGGCCGGGCCGTGAAACAGGTCCGACACCTTGAGACCGCTGAGCAACTCCTTGGCACTCAGGACCATACCGGGCTCGGCCAGGACCAGTTCGGCGGCGAAACGACCGATGAGCGACTCAACCGTTCCCCCGGCGTCGCAATATTCATCCAGTGACGCCGATCCATCCCGCTTGCTCAGGCGCCGGCCCTGGTTATCCCGCAGCACCGGAACGTGCCAGTAGCGCGGCGTGGGCAGACCCAACGCTTCCTGCAGGGCAATCTGGCGCGGCGTCGAGTCGATCAGGTCTTCCCCGCGAACCACGTCCGTTACTCCCATGAGGGCGTCGTCCACCACCACCGCCAGCTGGTAGGCGTACGCCTCGTCGCGACGCTTCACGACGAAGTCTCCGACCGCCGTTACCAGGTTCTGGCAGCGTATGCCCTGAAGGCAATCGTGAAAATTCACCACCCCTTCCCTCACGGCGAAGCGCCAGGCCGGCGCCAGGCGGCGGGAGGACATCGGGGGCGCCTCCTGTGGCGACTGTCCCGGACGACAGGTGCCGGGATACACGAGCTCGCCGCCGTGCGGCGCACTGGCCGCGTCACGAACGTCTTTTCTAGAGCAGTAGCACCGAAACACGCGGTTGTCTTGCCGCAGGCTGTCGAACGCAGTCCTGTAGAACTCGTTCCTGTCCGACTGGACGTAGGGGCCCAGCGGTCCATCCCGGTCAGGGCCTTCGTCCCAGTCCAGGCCCAGCCGCCGCAGATCGTGCAGGATCTTCTCCGCCGAGCCGGCCCGATTGCGGGGCCGGTCGAGGTCCTCCATGCGCAGCAGAAACACGCCGCCTGCCAATCGGGCCTGCAGCCATGCCACAAGCGCCGTTCTCAGGTTGCCCAAGTGCAGGTCCCCGGTCGGGCTTGGGGCGTAGCGGCCGCATGCGGCGCAACCGCGGACCGCACTCGTGTGCTCCAGGAACGGATCGAGGTCGGTGCCCATGGATAGGATTGGGGCAATCGGGAGGGAATCGCGGCTGAAGCCGCTCCTACAGTCCGGGCCTCGCACCGGGGTAAACCTCGGGTTGTAGGAGCGGCTTCAGCCGCGATTCCTCACAACGAGCGATTCCCCGCAGGGATCACCAACGAGCAAGGCGGCCCGCAGAGCGGGCCGCGACGCGGGCGCCCCTATTTCTGCGCATTCTCCACCATGTAGTCCACCGCCGCCTTGACGTCGTCGTCACTGAGGTTGGTGAACCCGCCCTTGGGAGGCATGGTGCCGGAATCGCCGGTGAAGCCGTTGATCGCATGCTGGTACAGGGTGTCCTTGCCCTTGGCTATGCGGGGCGCCCAGGCCTCGGCGTCACCGAACTTGGGTGCGCCCGCGACGCCCTGCGAGTGGCAGACCGTGCACGCCTGGTTAAAGACCGCCTTGCCGTCGGCGGCATAGACCGAGCCCGCCGCGAGCACGGTACCCAGGGCGGCGCCGATGATGATTGAATTACGCATTTGTTGAACCTCTATCTTGAGTTGTCTGAATATCTGTATAGACACGCCGAGCGCGATATCTATCCGGAGATACGAACGAATGGACTGCTATTGCGCCTCATATCTCACGCGTGGCGCGAAACTCCACGTCCGGCCATCTTTCCTGGGTCAGCTGCAGATTGACCCTGTTGGGTGCGATATAGGTCAGGCTACCGGATCCGTCCGTGGCCAGATTGTCGGAAACCTTGTTGCGGAAATCCTGCTCCGTCCTGGCATCCGGGCAGGACACCCACCTGGCGGTAGACACCGGCACCGCCTCGAATGCAGCATCGACGCCGTACTCGGTTTTGAGCCGGTGCGCCACGACATCGAACTGCAGGGAACCGACCGCACCCAGGATCAGGTCGTTGTTGTTGAGCGGCTTGAACACCTGAGTTGCCCCTTCCTCGCTGAGCTGGATCAGTCCCTTCTGCAGCGCCTTGGCCCGCAGGGGGTCGCGCAGCTGGACCCGCCGGAACAGCTCCGGCGCGAAATTGGGGATGCCGCTGAACTTGAGCTCCTCGCCCTCGGTGAACGTGTCGCCGATCTGGATAGTACCGTGGTTGTGCAGACCGATGATATCCCCCGCATACGCGTCGTCCACCTGCTCCCGCCGCGAGGCCATGAACGTGATGGCGCTGTGTATAGTCACGTCGCGCCCCAGGCGCACGTGACGCAGCTTCATTCCGCGGTTGAAACGCCCGGAGTTGACCCTGACGAAGGCGATGCGGTCGTGATGGGCCGGATCCATATTGGCCTGGATCTTGAACACCACGCCCGTGAACTTCGCCTCCTGCGGCTCCACGACACGCTCCATTGCCCGGCGCGGCTGTGGAGCCGGGGCGTAGGCCACGAATTTGCCGAGCAGTTCCTCGACCCCCCAGTCGTTCAGCGCGGAGCCGAAGAATACGGGCGTCTGCTTCCCTTCCAGGTACCGCTGGGCGTTGAACTCGTGACTCGCGCCCCGCACTAACTCGATCTCCTCGCGCAGGCGCCCGGTGTCGGCGCCCAGTATCGCCGCCAGCTCTCCGTTGTCCAGCCCCTCGATCCGCCGGTCCTCGCGCGGGTTCCCGGGCCGCCCGCCGATCAGGTGGACACTGTCGTCAAATATCCGGTATACGCCGCGGAACCCCTTGCCCGAACCGATGGGCCAGGTCAGCGGCGCGCACTCGATGTGGAGGACCGACTCCACCTCGTCCATCAGCTCAATGGGCTCCCGGCCCTCCCGATCCATCTTGTTCACAAAGGTCATGATCGGCGTGTCGCGCAGCCGGCACACCTCCATCAGCTTGATGGTTCGCTGCTCTACGCCCTTGGCGGAGTCGATGACCATCAGGCAGGAATCCACCGCCGTCAACGTGCGGTAGGTATCCTCGGAGAAATCGGCGTGGCCCGGCGTATCCAGCAGATTGACGATCCGCCCGCCGTGCTCGAACTGCATGACCGATGAAGTCACGGAGATACCCCGCTGCTTCTCCAGCTCCATCCAGTCGGAAGTCGCGTAGCGGCCCGCTTTGCGGGCTTTCACGGTGCCCGCCAGCTGGATGGCACCGCCCTTGAGGAGCAGCCGCTCCGTCAGGGTGGTTTTGCCGGCGTCCGGATGGGAAATGATCGCAAAGGTCCGGCGTTTCGCGACCTGGGCTCGAAAATCTGTCATAAACAATGGCTTGTTTGAACGGTCAGTCCCCGGGGCGCGGCGGATTATAGACGAACTCGGGCCAAACCCCGGTCCCGGGAGAGAATGCTCCAAAACCATGAAATTGCCATAATTTTTCCTATGCAATGCAATGGTTGTTTCCTATAAGTATTCAAGAGGCGGATTAAAATTACAGGGGAAACCACCACTATGCGCAATTGCCACCAAAAGGCGACGCCCGTCGGCGTGGTACCACGTCGTCACGCCGGAGCCATCCAGCCATTGATGTCGGACAGGCTCGAGACCTGCACGGTCGCCGAGGACGTGGATCCCCCGCATAGCCGAACAATACCTCCCCTGCCTCAATGGCTGGCCTCCGTGGCGTCGCTCGGAATTATCACCGCAGCCCTGGAGTGGCTGAAGCTCACCCGCTGACCTGACGCCTCCCGTCCCCCCGCTGGAAGCGGGCCGGGTCGGACGCCGTCCTTGGCGGCGCGATACCTCTACATCTCGTACAACGTCTCATCGACCCTCGGCGGCAGATACTTGCGCCGAAGGTCGCCGAGCAGCTTTCGGGGTTTTGTCGCAAACGGCTCCTCCTCCTCCAGCAGGTCCCCCATATCGGCCTCGATCTGCTCGGCATCTTCGCCTGCTTCCATACGACTGATCGCCTCCTCCATGCCGCCGCTGAGCTTCAGGCCCGTGCTGTCGAACAGCCTGCGCATCATCCCGGCGGCTTGGCGCGGATCGTCCTCGTCGATATTCTCCATCTCTCCGGCCATGGACATCATCGCCTGCTCCAGGCGACTCTCATCCAGGGCGCCAAGCGTGTCGCCGTCTTCGGCTTCCTCACGGCCCTTGGAAATCGCGAACAGGGAAACCTGGCGTTCCAGGCGATGACCATCGCCACGTTCCACGGGGCAGGCCGGGACCTTGTCCGTGTTTATGCGTCTGGAATAGAAACTGTAGATCGCATGGCAATCTGGGCAATAGAACTCGTAGATCGGCATAGGCTCACATCAGGTCGCGGTTCAGGTCTACCTTATGCAGTATCGTGGTTGCGATTTCCTCGACGGATTTCGCCGTGGTATTGACAAAAGGTATGCGCTCCCGTCGGTAAAGCGCCTCCGCCTGGGCGACCTCGTACTCGCATTGGCGAAGCTGCGCGTAGCGGCCCTTGTCGTAGCGCGCCTGCCGGATCTGCTGCAGCATCTCCGGATCAATCGTCAGGCCGAACAACTTCTTACGATGGCGGATGATCCTATCCGGCAACCGGGCCCGCTCGAGGTCCTCCTCGAGCAGCGGGAAGTTGGCGGTCGATATCCCGAACTGCAGAGCAAGATACAGCGAAGTCGGGGTCTTGGCGGTCCGGGACACCCCGATGATGACCAATTCCGCGTGGTCGTAGTGGGTGGAGTTCATACCGTCATCGGTACGCATGGTGAAGTTCAGGGCACTGATCCGTGCCGTGTACTTGTTGGGGTTCAACACCCCGTGGGAGCTGCCGATACTGTGCTCCGACTCCATCTCCAACTCCTTCTCCAGGGGTGCCAGGAATTGGTCGAACAGGTCGAACAGGACCCCGCTGCTGGAAGCGATGATTTCGCGGATCTCGTCGTCCGCCAGAGTGGCAAATATCAGCGGCCTGACGCCCGCCTTCTCGAACGCATCGTGGATCTTGAGCGCGGCGTCCCGCGCCTTTTCCGGCGTATCCACGAAGGGCAGCGCCACCGTCTTGAAGTCGAGACTCGGGAAATGGCACAGCAGGCTCAGGCCGAGGCTCTCGGCGGTAATGCCGGTCCTGTCGGACACGGTGAAGACGTAACGATCTACCATTTTCCAGTACAATACCGCCCTTTCGCGATTTCAGCGCAGGTGGATCCCCGGTGTTTCTCAATGTCGGGCTGTAGTCTCGACAGCCTGCGCGTAACTGCTTGATTCGGCGCCGCCGGGTCCGGTACCGAACCGAAACGGCGAAACCGGCTATTCTAGATCATTCGGGTCAGGAGCTGTGGCAACGTGGGGCAATCGTTAGTCTGGTTTGACAAGCTGGGGATGAAGGACGTACCCCTCGTGGGCGGCAAGAATGCGTCCCTGGGGGAGATGATCAGCAACCTGTCAGGCGCCGGTATCCGCGTCCCGGACGGCTTTGCCACCACCGCGGAAGCCTTTCAGCGTTTTCTCGGGCATGACGGCCTCGACCGCCGCATCGCCGAGGCCTTGAGCGCCCTGGACGTGGAGGATGTCGAGGCGTTGACCCGGTGCGGCTCCCAGATCCGCCAATGGGTCATGGAGACGCCCCTGCCGGAAGAATTGGAACAGGACATCTCACGGGCTTACCAAGAGCTGGAGTCGAAGAGCGGCGGCGGGATATCTGTGGCGGTCCGCTCGTCGGCAACCGCCGAGGATTTGCCCGAAGCGTCCTTCGCCGGGCAACAGGAGACATTCCTGAACGTCCAGGGGCGCGATAACCTCCTGCAAGCGCTCAAGAGCGTGTTCGCCTCGCTGTTCAACGATCGCGCGATCTCGTACCGCGAGTACCACGGCTTCGACCACGCCCGGGTGGCCTTGTCGGCCGGCGTCCAACGTATGGTGCGCAGTGATCTCGGCGCCAGCGGAGTGATGTTCTCAGTGGATACCGAGTCCGGCTTCGAGGATGTGGTGTTCATCACCGCCTCCTGGGGACTGGGCGAATGCGTCGTTCAGGGGTCCGTCAATCCGGACGAATACTACGTCCACAAGCCGACGCTGTCTCAAGGCCACCCGGCAATCCTGCGCCGCAAGCTCGGCAGCAAGCTCATCAAGATGACCTACGGCGAAGACGGCGCGGCGGTCCGCACAGTGGACGTCGCCGAGGCGGAGAGACGCCGATTCTCCATCGACGACCGCGACGCCGAAGCCCTCGCCGGGATGGCCCGGACCATCGAACAACACTACGGCCGGACGATGGACATCGAATGGGGCAAGGACGGCGTGGACGGCGAGCTGTACATTCTGCAGGCGCGCCCGGAGACCGTGGTGTCGCGCAATTCGAAAACGGTTCTCGAACGGTACCACCTCAAGGGCAAGGGCGAGCTGCTCGCATCGGGCAGCGCCATCGGCCAGAAGATCGGGGCGGGCAAGGTCAGGATCGTGCCGGGCATCGAGGACCTCGCCAAGGTCGAGGCGGGAGACGTGCTGGTCACGGAGATGACCGATCCCGACTGGGAGCCGGTGATGGAGCGCGCCTCGGCCATTGTCACCAATCGCGGCGGCCGCACCTGTCACGCCGCCATCATCGCCCGCGAGCTGGGTGTCCCGGCGGTGGTCGGCTGCGGCGATGCCACCGAGCGTCTGTCGGACGGGCAGGAGGTGACGGTCTCCTGTGCGGAGGGCGACACCGGAAACATCTACCGCGGCGCGCTGGAGTTCGAGGTCAAGACAGTCAGCATGGACGCGATGCCCGAAATCCCCCTCAAGATCATGATGAATGTCGCGAATCCGGACCGGGCGTTCGACTTCCGCCGGCTGCCCAATGCCGGCATCGGACTGGCACGGCTCGAGTTCATCATCAACAACATCATCGGCATTCATCCCAAAGCGCTGTTGAACTACGAGGACAACGAACAAGACGTCAAGGCGATGATCGACGAGCGGATCGCGGGCTATCCCGGACCGGTGGAGTTCTACGTCACCAAGCTCGGCGAAGGCATCGCCACGCTGGCGGCCGCCTTCGCACCCCACCCCGTCATAGTCCGGCTGTCGGACTTCAAGTCGAACGAGTACGCGAACCTGATCGGGGGCGAGCAGTACGAGCCTCTGGAAGAAAACCCGATGATCGGATTCCGGGGCGCCTCCCGCTATGTCGACGATGCGTTCAGGGATTGCTTCGACCTGGAATGCCGTGCCCTGCGCTATGTACGCCGGGAAATGGGACTCAAGAACGTCTGGATCATGGTGCCGTTCGTGCGGACCCTGGCCGAGGCGGACCAGGTGGTGAAGCTGCTCGAGCAGAACGGCCTGGAAAGGGGACGGGACGGGCTGCAGCTCATCATGATGTGCGAGATCCCCTCCAACGCGCTGCTGGCGGACGAGTTC
This sequence comes from uncultured Gammaproteobacteria bacterium, assembly GCA_963731035.1. GTDB lineage: Bacteria > Pseudomonadota > Gammaproteobacteria > Arenicellales > JAANXG01 > JAANXG01. The sequence continues at coordinate 565,804 of CAVSUY010000022.1, forward strand.
CTGGAGCGCTTCGACGGCTTTTCCATCGGCTCCAACGACCTCACCCAGCTCACCCTGGGGCTGGACCGCGATTCCAGCATCATCGCCCGCTCGTTCGACGAGCGCAACCCCGCGGTAAAAAAGCTGCTGCAGATGGCGATCCAGTCCTGCCGTCGGGCCGGCAAGTACGTCGGCATCTGCGGCCAGGGGCCCTCCGACCACCCGGACCTGGCACTGTGGCTGATGGAGCAGGGTATTTCCAGCATCTCCCTTAATCCGGACACCGTGGTGGAGACGTGGCTGTTCCTGGCCGGTAAAGCGGGACGTTGAGTCGGCGACCGTGACCCGCTGCGTGACCGCGGCTCGCATTCGCGGTCTCGACAGCAAGCGCGATCGCGACTGAAGTCGCTCCTGCAATCCAGAGTTCGGCGCAACGCAGGACCGCGGAGTGCAGGAGCAGTTTCAACCGCGATTACACCTCAGTCCGGCCTGATCATGATGCGGTAGCCACCGACCCGCAGCAGCGCACCGCCCGGCACGATGCGCTCCACCACCACACCGTCACCGACGCTCTCGTCTTCGTGGGCGATGCGCTGATTGATCATAACGAAGCGACGAGCGGGCACTTCGGAGTACGAGACCACGTTCAGGGACAGACGCCGGATCAGCGCCCGGTCCGCGGGATCGAGCTCCTCGATGCTATTGACATCGCGCACCGCTTTCGATGTTTCCTGAAGCGACACGGGCTCGACGGTGGCTGCACCGGGAGAGTCGGCGGCGGCTGCCGGCGCTGCCGGGCTCCGACTCGATTCCCGGCTGACTCCCCGGCTCGAGCCCTTCGGCTCGGGCAGCGGCGACGGCACGGGAGAGACCACCGGCTCGCCCGGGGAGGAGCGCATGAGCTGCCGGTGCACGACCCAACCGGCCCCCGCGAGGGCAGTCAACGCCATTGCCCCGATCAACATGCCCATCCACAGGGACCGTCGATTGAGCACAACCTGCGACGGCGTGTGAAGCGAGGCGATGTTGCCCCGCTGCCGCTCACGCTCGGACTTCTTCAATGCTTCCAGGATGTACGACATGACTGCTAACCCGCTTCCAGTTCGAGCTTGGGCACATCGGGATCGACGATTCCGTTGAGCCGGATTATGGTGTGAATGCCGGCTACACCGTCCACGTGCAGGTCGTTGGACTCCTGAAATGCCATGACCTTTTGCTTCAGTGTCGAATCGAAACGGGCATTGTCGACATTCATCGGCTGTATGCTGGGCACACGATTCAGCGTCTGGCGCAACCAGAGCACGTCAACACCTTCGGAATGCTCGGCCAGGGTGCGGGCACCGTGCGGTGGGGCGCGCCACAACAGGAGATAGCCGCCTCGCCACAACGGCTCCACCTGCGACCGGCTGAAACTGTACACCCCGTTGTTTCCGGAGAACATGACCCGGTTCGGGCCCAGCCCGGTCAGCAACAGATAGGAAACGTCACCGTCGTGCCGGAGCACCAGCGCCGCGACGCGGTTCAGATCCTGAAGATCTTCCCAGCTGCCTCGATCCTTGAGGCAGCGCAGCCCGTAAATCCGTTCCACCTTCAGGCATGAAACACCCTCGGGATCGTCGAAGCCTATGTGCCACGCCTTGAGCAGCCTGACCAGAGCCTCTTCCTCGCTGCGGCCGGCGTCCGGACTCGTTAGAAGCTCGGCAATGGATGGAGGCCGGGCGGGGGCGACCACCTCTGGTGCGGTGGCCGGGGCCGAAACCGCCGCCATCGCCACGGCCGAAGAAGAGTCCGAAGGCACCGGGGCTTCCTTCTTCGAGGTCTGCTTCTGCGGCTCGGCGCGGGGGGTGGACTCCACCGGCTTGAAGGGATTCAGATCAATATTGATCCACTGAAAACGAACAACCGCGACGGCCAGGGCGGACGCGACGGCCGCTCCGGACACCCACAGCCACATGCGGCTTCGCGGCTGCCCGTCGCCGAAGACCTCCTTCGCCGCCCGGCGGACCATGGAAGCGGTGACCTTCTCGTTGTCCGTGGAATAAGCACCCAGCAGGGCCCGGTCGCAGATCACGTTGATAAGCCGCGGGACGCCGTGCGAAAGCTTGAACACGCGCCGCAGGGCGGCGGAACTGAACACCTGCCGGTTGCAGCCCGCGACCCCGAGCCGGTACTTTATGTATTCGGCGGTCTCGTCCTTCATCAGGGGCTCCAGGTGATACCTGGCGGTGATTCGTTGCGCCAGTTGGCGCAGGTCCTGGCGCGACAACGTGGCGCTCAGCTCCGGCTGGCCGATCAATATGATCTGCAGGAGCTTCTGCCTGGTGGTCTCCAGATTGGTCAGAATCCGGATCTCCTCCAGCACTTCCCGGGTCAGCATCTGGGCTTCGTCGATAACCAGCACCGTGCGCCGCCCCTGTGCGAAGTTCTCGATCAGTCTTTCGTTCAGCAGGTCCAGCAGCTGCTTGGGCGTGGCGCTTTCCGGGTAGGACACGCCGATCTCGTCGCACAAAGCCGCCAACAACTCGTTGTGGCTGATCTGGGGATTGAGAATGAGCGCGACGTCGACATTGTCCGGGAGCTGCTCGAGCATGGACCGGCATATGGTGGTCTTGCCGGTTCCAACTTCCCCGGTGAGTTGCACGAAACCTCCCGACTCCTGGATACCATAGCGCAGGTGGGCCATTGCTTCCTGGTGCCGCCGGCTCATGTACAGGTAGCGCGGATCCGGCGAAATGGAAAATGGCGCCTCGGTCAGGCCGAAAGAGGATTCGTACATGGACCCCGAATTGGTGGTTTCGGCGGCTATTATAGACCGTGCCGCCAACCTCAAACCAAAGCGGAACAAGCGGATCGGATGCGGTCGACGTAGCCTTCACCACGAGCCATCCAGGCGAGCAGCTCGTCGAGCGTTGCAGGATCGACGGCCCCTATCCTGTGGTGCGGCGACTGGTCGCCCGCCGGCGCATCGCAAGCCAGCGCCGTCAGGCGCCGGGCCAGCATGACCGACTCGCGACGCTCGCCAAGCTCCCGCGCCAGCCGCGCTGCGCCGCGAACGCCGAGGCGCGGCACCTCCTCGAGGCGTTCGTAGAGTTGGTCGACGTCCCTGAAGACGCGCAACAGTCGCGAGGCGGTCTTCGGACCGATGCCCGGCACCCCGGGAATGTTGTCCACGGCATCTCCCACCAGAGCGAGGAAATCCTTGATCTGGTTGGGCCAGACGCCGAAAAGCTCGTACACGCCCCGCATATCCAGCTTGCGGTTGCGGGCATAGTCCCACCACAGGTCTCCCTCGTGCACAACCTGGGACAGGTCCTTGTCACCGCTGACCACCACCACCTTGTACCCGTTCTCTCGAGCCAGCACCGCGACGCTCGCGATCAGGTCGTCGGCTTCGAACCGGGGATGTTTCAGACAGGAAATCCCGAGGGATTCCACCAGTCGTTCGCAGGCTTCGAGTTGAACTTTGAGCTCGGGCGGCGCCGGGTCGCGGTTGGCCTTGTACTCCGGATAGAGTTCGTTGCGAAAGGAAGTCGTAAGGCTCTGGTCGAAGGCCACCATGACGTTGCTGGGGCGCACGGTTTCGAAGAATTCGGTCAGGAACCTCATGAAGCCGTATACGGCGTTGACGGGGGCACCGTCCGACGCCGTCAGCGTGTCAGGCAGGGAAAACCAGGACCTGAAGATATAGATGCTGGCATCAATCAGATAAATGGTGCGCTCTTCGCGGCCGGCCATGATCGGTTCAGCAGTAACGCCACACAGGGCATTGTTCCTTCAGGACTCTTTCAGAAAGCTCGTCGTCCGCCACCGGGAAGACACCTGTGCTCTGGAGTTTTGTGCACAGCTTGCCCAGACACCGGAAAAGGCTCTGCTCCGCGAACCAGATCTGCTCCTCTCGGTCGGACACCCCTTGACTCTCCATCCTCTCCATACCGTTGTTTATCATTCTTTCCATCAGGGTATAAGAGGAGGGCGTCATTCCCAACCCCAGTCTCGCGATCACATTTTTGGCGCAGTTCCTCAGTCGCTGCTGCGGTCGAAGATCCTGGCCTGCCATGTCTGGCCCTGTCTGTCAGCGGTGGACCAGAAAGAGGCCGCAGTTCATTTGACGCTCATCGTGCGCTATTACTTCGTAAGCTCGTAGTATCGCTTCAACTGCTCGTCGTAGTCCTCTATGGTGGCTTGACGTTCGCTTTGAATCGTCTCGATGGCCTTGTCGTACTGCGCGATCTGCTCGTCCAGAGACTGGATGTGCTCGTGGTTCTGCTCGTTGTCCTTGAGCTTGTCCCGTTCGTTGACGAGATCCTGGCGAAACACGCGCTGGCTCTCGAGCTTTCGGTCCATGGCGTTCGCCCGTTCGTCGCGCGCGTCGATAATGCTCTGGGCGTTATCGTAGGTCCTCAGCAGGCGTTTGTCCTCCGCCTCCTGCTTGGCTAGCTCCTTGGCCTCCTCCAGCTGCTTCTGCGCCTCCGCCTTGCGCTCCTCGAGTTCCTCCTTGGTAGGGGGCGCATTCGACTTCTTGACCGTTACGCCATGTTGATCGATCTCGGTAATCGTTGAATCCTGGGCACAAGCCTGCGACGCATAATCACCATAGTGCCAGTTGCCGTCCTTGTCCTGGCACTTGGTGATGGTCTGCGCCTGCGCCGCCGTGCAAGCCAGGCAAGTGATCAGTACTGCGCACGAAACTTTGCGATTCATATCAACAACCAATGTGTTCTACGCCTTCCCGCCGTCGGCGGATTCTTTCGCCGGCTTCACCGGCCAAAAGAAGATGGTCGCCCCGAATAATAGCATCGGAATGCTCAGAACCTGGCCCATCGTCAACCAGCCGAACGCCAGGTATCCGATCTGCGGATCGGGAAGCCTGACGAATTCTACGGCAAACCGGAAAACCCCGTAGCACATGAGAAACAAGCCCGAGACCTTCCCTATTCTTCGGGGCTTTCGCGAGTACACCCAAAGTATAACGAACAGGACCAGGCCTTCCAGGAAGGCTTCGTAGAGCATCGAGGGATGCCGGGGCACTCGTGCCGGATCCGTCGCCGGGAAGACCATCGCCCAAGGGAGATCGGTGGGTTTGCCCCACAGCTCCTGGTTGATGAAATTGCCGATGCGGCCGGCCAGAAGCCCCAGGGGGGTGAGGGGTGCGATGAAATCGGCGACTTCGAAGAAACCCCGCTTGGTCTTGCGGCCATACCACGCCATGGCCAGGATCACCCCCGCCAAGCCGCCGTGGAACGACATACCACCGGACCAGACCTGGAATATTTCCAGGGGCTTTTGCAAATAGTAGGCGGGGTTGTAGAAGACAACGTAACCGATTCTGCCCCCGAGGATGACGCCGATCGCGATGTAAAACAGCACGTCGCCGACTTCGTGGCTCTCCCAGTGGCTGCCCGGACGGGCGGCGCGCTTTACGCCGAGACCGTAGCCCGCCGTAAACCCCGCCAGGTACATCAGCCCGTACCAATGCACCGATATGGGTCCGATGGAAAAGGCGACGGGGTCGATACCGGGATGAACGATCACGAAGGGGTCCTGTTCTGCGAGGCGCCCAAACCTTACTCGATAGTCGATGGCGCGGCAACTCCGGCAGCTGCCGCGCCGTTGCCAGCGCGGTTCGCTTGCCACTAGGGATGTGGCACAATGCCTTCAACTGGTCGAAAGGTCCGCAACGTGGCAAGAGTGTTTCGCAAAATGTGGCTGCCCCTGGCTCTGGCTCTGGCGGGTTGCTCGGGAGGCAGCAGCGATTCCGGGGCCGCTGCCGGGAGTGCTACTCCATTCACAGGCAACTGGTTCATCATGGCCACGCTGAACGTGAACGTCGCCGGCACCGCAACGTTTCTGACGGACACCACCAAGTTCATCGTCGGTGCATCCGGCAACGCCGTCATTATGGAAACGGATTCCGAGTGCGGTCTGAACATACGCGTGAACAACAACATCCTCACCTACGAGACCACCTGCATATTCACCGCCACCTCCGGCAACACCTCCGCACCCTGCGTCCTGACCCTGCGGGCGCAAGCGCCGATCCGCGGTCCCCAGGGCTCCGCGGTGGTTTCCACCTCGTTTGGTCCCAAGACCGAGGTCTGCAGTGGCGCGGCAACTTCCTACACCGGCAACCTCGTCGGAGGTGAAGGCAGCGGGCCGAGCACCAGCAGCACCGGGACCAGTACCAGCACCGGGACCAGTACCAGCACCGGGACCAGTACCAGTTCCGGCGGCACCAGCGGGGGCTGAGGGACCGCGGCCTCCGCGACTGCATCTCCCATCTCGTGACGCCCGGCCAACGCAATCATCTGGCAAGCGAGACCAGCCCGTACCTTCAGCAGCACGCGGGCAACCCGGTGGACTGGTATCCCTGGGGACCTGAAGCCCTGGCGCTTGCCCGGGAGCAGGGCAAACCTATTCTGCTGTCGATCGGCTACACGGCCTGCCACTGGTGCCACGTCATGGAGCGGGAGTCCTTCGAGGACGAGGCTACCGCGGCCTACATGAACGAGAACTTCGTGTGCATCAAGGTGGACCGCGAGGAGCGCCCCGACCTGGACAAGGTGTATCAAATCGCGCACCAGCTTCTCAGTCAGCGGCCCGGCGGCTGGCCGCTCACCATCGTCATGGATCCAGTCCATCACGCCCCGTTTTTCGCCGGCACCTATTTCCCCGACCGGCCCCGCCACGGCATGCCGGCTTTTCTGGACGTTCTTACGCGCGTGGCCGGGTTCTATCGGACGCACAAGGACGATACGCTGCGCGACCAGGCCGGTGCGATCAAGGATGCGATGTCCCAGCTGTTCGCCGGCGAGGCGGGCACGGCGGATGCGGAACTGCTGAATCGTGCCGAGGCCGAACTCGAAAGCGCTTACGACCGGGGGAACGGCGGCTTCGGCACCGCACCCAAGTTTCCCCACCCGACCAACCTGGCGCTTTGCATGCGGCTGTGGCGGCGGTCCCAGCGGCAGGGACAGGCGCGCAACTGGCTGTTGGATATTGCGCATCACTCTCTGCTTGCCATGGCCGACGGCGGCCTGTTCGACCACGTCGGCGGCGGGTTCTTCCGTTACTCCGTCGACGCCGCCTGGCGGATACCGCATTTTGAGAAGATGCTGTATGACAATGCGCAGCTTCTGCCTCTATACGCCGACGCGTACCTGGCCACAGACGACGTGCGTTTCAAGGAGATCGCGCTGGGCACCGGACGCTGGATCACGAATGAGATGCAGTCACCCGCCGGTGCCTACTACTCCACCCTTGATGCAGATTCCGAAGGAGAGGAAGGGCGGTACTACCTGTGGACCCTGGACGAGATAAGAGAGGCACTCGGCGAGAACGAGTGGCGCGTGGCCGAAAGCCGCTTCGGCTTGGAGCCGGGCGGCACCAATTTCGAGGGGAAATGGCATCTGAGCGTTGCCAATGCGCTCGACGTCGTAGCCGCGAAGACCGCCCTGGACCGCGGCAGCGTCGAATCGCTGCTGAGCTCGGGGTGCGCCAAGCTGCAGGAGGTGCGCGCCCGGCGGGTGCGCCCGCTGCGCGACGAAAAGGTGCTCACCAGCTGGAATGGCTTGATGATTCAGGGGATGGCGCACGCCGGTCTGCAGCTCGACGAGCCCGCCTTCATCGAATCCGCGGACAGGGCACTGGCGTTCGTCCGCACACATCTGTGGGACGGCGACCGGCTGTGGGCGACCACCAAGGACGGCATCACCCGCTTGAACGCCTATCTCGACGACTACGTTTTCCTGATCGACGCGCTGCTGACCATGAACCAATGCGCCTGGGACAACGACCGTATGCACTGGGCGGTCGAGCTGGCCGATTTCGTCCTCGACCACTTCGAGGACGCCGCGAAGGGCGGGATGTATTTCACCTCCGACGACCACGAAATGCTGCTGCACCGGGACAAGCCGGGTATGGATGACGCGACGCCCTCCGGCAACGGCATCGCCGCCCGGGTGCTGCTGCGTCTGGGACACCTGCTGGCGAAAACCCGCTATCTTCACGCCGGCAACCGTATCCTCGAGGCGATGTCCGAAATAATGCGCCGCTACCCTTCCGCCCATGGCGCACTGATGGCCGCCCTGTGCGAGCACTTGGAACCGGTGGAGACCATAGTGCTGCGCGGCGACCCTGCCGCCGCGGCGCAATGGCGGTCCCTGTGCCGCGGCTACCAGCCCGACCGGCAGATCTTTTCCATCCCCATGCAGACCCCGGGAACCGCGCCCGGTATAATCGCCGACATGAAAATTCGTGGTGACGTTACGGCGTACGTGTGCCGCGGCACGGCTTGCAGCGAGCCCATCACCGGGCAGTCGGAGTTTCAGCGGCAGTTGGGGAATCCTTAGCCGTATTTCGTACCGGGGGTCCCGGCGCTGGTGCTGGACGACATGGATTGGATTCCGGCACATCCTCCGTTCATGCAGGTCGGGATTTTTGTCCCGACAAATACCGGCGGCGCCTCGAACGCCGTTGTCGGCATGAATGCCGACCTGCAGCGACAGACTCTCAATTAACCCAATCAGGAAGCCATTCATGACTTATCAGCACGTCAAGATCCCCGGGTCCGGCGAGAAAATCACGGTAGTCGACGGCAGGATCAACGTACCGGACCAGCCGATCGTGGGATTTGTCGAAGGCGACGGAATCGGACCGGATATCACGGCCGCATCCATGCGCGTGTGGGACGCCGCCGTCGAAAAGGCCTACGGCGGAAAGCGGAAGATTCACTGGTGCGAGCTTTATCTTGGAGAGAAAGCCGCGTCAATCTACGACGGCGAGTATTTCCCTCCTGAAACCCTGGAGGCCATCAAGGAAATAGTGGTCGCCATCAAAGGACCCCTGACCACTCCGGTGGGCGAGGGCTTCCGCTCCCTCAACGTGTCCCTCAGACAGAATCTGGACCTGTACGCCTGCGTGAGGCCGGTGCGCTATTACGAGGGTGTGCCCTCACCGATGCGCGATCCGGGGCAGGTGGACGTCGTGGTGTTCCGCGAGAACACCGAGGACGTCTACGCCGGGATCGAGTACGAGAGCGGGACACCCGAGAACAAGAAGGTGGCAAAGTTTCTGAAGGAAGAGATGGGGGCGAAATTCTTCGATGATGCCGGGATCGGGATCAAACCCATCAGCCCCTTCGGATCCAAGCGACTGGTCCGCAAGGCCATCGAGTTTGCCATTGACCAGAAACGGGAAAGCGTCACACTCGTTCACAAGGGCAACATCATGAAGTATACCGAGGGCGCCTTTCGAAAATGGGGCTACGAGCTCGCCAAGGAAGAGTTCGCGGACAAAATCATAACCGAGGAAGAACTGTACAACGAGTACGGCGGAAAGCAGCCCAATGACAAGATCGTCATCAAGGACCGGATCGCCGACATCATCTTCCAGTTGCTGCAACTGCGCCCCAGCGAGTTCGACGTCCTGGCCACCATGAACCTGAACGGGGACTACCTGTCCGATGCGGTTGCCGCCGAGGTCGGCGGCATAGGGATCGCGCCGGGCGCCAATATCGGCGACCACGTCGCGGTGTTCGAAGCCACTCACGGCACTGCGCCGAAGTATGCGAACCAGAACAAGGTCAACCCCAGCTCGCTGCTGCTTTCGGGCGTCATGATGCTGGAGTACATGGGCTGGAACGAAGCCGCCGACCTGATCAACGCGGCGTATCCCAAAGTGATCAGCGACCGATTCGTGACCTACGACTTCGCGCGCCAGATGACGGCCGCCCATACCGTTTCCACCAGCACCTTCGCCGACGCCCTGATCGCCAAGATCACCGGCGACGCCGACGACCTGAGCCGGTTCGAGCGCGAGCGCCGGGAGGCGCTGGATGCGGAACGCAAGGAACGGGAAGCGAGGCGCGTGGAGAACCCTATCGAGGCCATGCGCGAATCGGGACACCAGCCGTCCACCGCCGGGAGCATCATGTCGCCGATCACCAGTGTCTCTCCTGGAACCAGCGTGGAGGACGCCATGCACAAGATGCGCGAGTCGGACGTCAGCTACCTGCTGGTGGAGCCAGTCGAGGACAAGGGATGGGGCATCATGACCAAGCGTGACGTGATCACCAAGATCGTCGGCGCCAACAAATCCACCCACAAGAGCACAGTGGACGAGATCGCCAGCCGCCCGTTGATCACCGTTCCCACCGACGCTTCCCTGCGTTCGGTATCCCTGATGCTCAGCGAGAACAATATCCGCCGGGTGGTGGTCGAGACCCAGGACACGCCCGTGGGCGTGGTGTCCGATACAGACTTGTTCGATATCGTCGAGGAGTTCGGCTGGGGCGCCGAGGAATGAGCCGAAGCGGCGTCCTGCCGCCGTCCGTCGGCGGCGAGTGTACCCCGTCACTATTAGTGACGGGGTACACTAGGACGCCCCCCTCACGTGGGTTTCGTCCTCGACCAGAGGAACCGCAAGCTGCTCATCCTGGGTCATGATATGGGCCTTGTCGCGCTCACCGCGCAACATCATGGCACCCGCACTCGCCACGAGAAACGCACCGAGCAGCGACAGCCAGCCCCACAGCTCACCCCAGAAGAGCCAGCCGTAACCCGCGCCGTACAAAACGGCGGAAAATGAGAACAAACCGACCTCCGACGCGGGGGCGGCGGCGTAGCCCCGGGTCATCAGCAGCTGCCCGACCGTCGCCAGCGGTCCCAGGGACAGCAACAGGGCCCACTCCCGAGCCGTCGGGGTCTGCCAGGCCCAGGCCAAGGGCACCGCGGACACGCACACACCGATAAGGGCGAAGTAGAAAACCACGCGGGACGCCGGCTCAGTGCTGGACAATCGGCGCACCGCGGTCTTGGCCACCGCCGCAAAAAAGCTTCCGGCAAGGGCGATCAGCAGCACCCAGTTCACGTCTCCGGCGGGCTTCAGGATCAATACCACGCCCGCGAATCCGAGGACCAATGCGGCAGCGGCCCTGCGGTGGAACCGTTCCGACAGCCACAGATACGCCACGATCGGAATGAATATCGGCACGGTGAACTTCAGCAGCATGGCGTCCGCCAGCTTCATGTGCCCGATGGCGTAGAAGAAGCAATACATGGCGGCAAGGCCGGCGAAAGCACGTACGGCATGCAGATGAACGACTCCGGTCCTGAGCCGCGACAGGCCGCCCCTGAACAGGAAAGGCAGCAGGACCAGGAGCCCGAACAGATTGCGGAAGAAGACGATGCTCTCGTTCGGCAGGTCATGGGAGAGCGTCTTGATCACCGCTCCCATGGATGCGAGCACAAACTCAGAAACGAGTATGAAGGCCGCTCCGACGATAAGACTTTGTTTGTATATCATGCGAAAAAACGTATAAAGTGTGCGGTGCTGATCCAACGCCCCATCCAGGACCCAGTCGATCCCTTCCTTGCACCGTCAACAGCCCCATAACGAACCCGTGGCTGCATATGTCGGAGTGGGCAGTAACATCGGCAACGGCCCCGTCACCTTGAGAAACGCCATCGAAAGCGTCGATCGCCTGCCCCGCACCCGGGTCGGCCGCCGGTCGTCCTTCTACCGGTCGCCGCCGATGGGAGTGGTGAGCCAGAAGTCGTTCGTCAATGCCGTGGTACAGGTGGAAACGCGCCTGACGGCGCCCGCTCTGCTGCTGGCACTCCACGAGATCGAGCGCCGCTTCGGGCGGGTCAGGAGGCTGCGCTGGGGACCGCGCACGCTGGACCTGGACATCCTTGTGTACGGCGACAGTACCATGAATCGGCAGGGCCTGATAATTCCGCATCCCGGCATATCCTTGCGTCCGTTCGTGCTATACCCGCTGGTGGAGATCGCTCCGGGGCTGCATGTCCCGGGGATGGGAACGGCACGCTCGCTGCTCAGGCAATGCCGGGGGCCGGTGCCGACGCGGCTGCGTAGCTTAAGCAATCGCGCCTGAAGCCGCTCCTACAATCCGTGGTTCAGCACCATGGCAAACCCTGGATTGTAGGAGCGGCTTTAGCCGCGATAGGTGTCACCGAGGCCTACAGCTCGATCGAGGCTCCGAAGCTATCTCGATAGCGCCGCGCAAAATCCTCGCGGGTGAAGGAGTGGTTCTGGGTACCGTGCTGCTCTATCTTGATTCCTCCGGCCAAGGAAGCGATGCGGCCCGTTGTCTCCCAGTCGAAGCGACGGCTCAAGCCGTACAACAGGCCCGCACGATAGGCATCGCCGCAGCCCGTCGGGTCCACGACCTTGTCCACCCGGGCCGTGGGGATTTCCAACACCTGACCGTCCGTGTAGATCCACGACCCCTCTCCGCCCCGGGTCACGATCATGGCCTCCACCTGGGTCGCGATGGCCTCGAGGTCCCTGCCCGTGCGCTCCTGAAGCAGGCGGCTCTCGTAGTCGTTGACCGTGATGTAGGAAGCCTGATCGATGAATTCGTCCAGTTCCTCCTTGCCGAACATGGGCAGGCCCTGGCCGGGATCGAAAATGAACGGTATCCCGCGATCGGCGTATTGCCGGCTGTGCTCGATCATGGCCTGGCGGCCGTCGGGAGCCAGGATCCCCAGATCGACGCCGCTTGCAGCGTCGACCCGGTTGCGGTGCGCCTCGTTCATGGCCCCGGGATGAAACGCCGTGATCTGGTTGTCGTCCATGTCCGTGGTGATATATGCCTGGGCGGTGTAGGTGCCGGGCACCGGCGTGACATGGCTGCGGTCGATAGCGTGCCGGTCCATCCATTCAGCATAGTGCCGGAAGTCATCCCCCACCGTGCCCATAGGCACGGGATCTCCGCCGAGCAGCTTCAGGTTGTAGGCGATGTTGCCGGCGCAACCGCCGAATTCTCGGCGCATGGCGGGGACCACGAAGCACACGTTGAGTATGTGCACCTGGTCCGGAAGGATGTGGTTCTTGAATCGGTCCTCGAATACCATGATGGTGTCGTAGGCGAACGATCCGCAAATCAGTACCGACATTCAATACTCCCGTTGCAGGCTCGACGGCTATTCGGAGTCGAGCAGTTCCTGGTAGGCGTCCGCGTCCAGCAACTCGTTCCAATCGTCCTCGTCATCCGGGCGGATGCGGAACAACCAACCGTCGGCGAATGGACTTTGATTGACCAGTTCGGGGGTGTCGTCCAGGGCCGTGTTGGTTTCGACAATCTCGCCGTTGACCGGCGCATAGATGTCGGACGCGGCCTTGACCGATTCCACCACCGCACACTCGTCACCAGCGCCGACCGTGCTTCCAACCCCGGGCAGCTCCACGAACACCATGTCCCCCAACTGGTCCTGTGCGTGGTCGGTAATGCCCACCTCGAAGTGTCCGTCCTCCATACGGCGGATCCACTCGTGTGACTTCGTATATCGCAGTTCGCCAGGAATCTCACTCATCGTCGAAGAACCTCCCCAGAATCAAATGACACGCCCCGGTGTACGGCAATCCGGGGCAACGCGAACTATAGCCAGCATGAAGATCGAACTCTAGCTTGACGCGGGAGCGATACTGAAGTAGTCGGGGGTCCCGGCACTGTGGCGCGAGAGCGCCGGACCAACGCTCTCCGACTGCAAAGACCCGCGACGGGACCCCGTCAGGACGCACCCAGTATTCCTTCCGACTTCTTTATTGAGCACTTGCCGTTCTTCTTCATACCCTGGCAGACCCCGTACATGTGCAGGGAATGGTCCTCCAGGATAAAGCCTGCGTTCTCCGCAACCTTGCGCTGGCGATCCTCGATAGTCTTGTCGTAGAACTCGAAGACCCGCCCGCATTCCATGCACACCATATGATCGTGGTGGCCTTCATCGTCCAGCTCGAACACCGACCGGCCACCTTCAAAGTTGTGGCGGATCACCAGCCCCGCATTCTCGAACTGCGTGAGCACGCGGTAGACGGTCGCCAGGCCGATGTCCTCCCCGGCGTCGAGCAGTTCCTTGTAGACGTCCTCCGCTGTCATGTGCCGGACCTTGGCCTGCTCCAGGATACCGAGAATCCTGAGGCGCGGGACGGTGGTCTTCAGGCCTGCCTTCTTCAGTTCATTGGGTGATGGCACCGCCAGATCTCCACGGTGGGACTAGGCCACATCAAGTATCAGCCCTCATTATCGCAAATAACCGCGCCGATGGACTAAGGTTTGACCACTTGTACGCCGAGTGCCCGCCGTGCCAGCAAGTGCTTCAGCCAGTCCTGGCGATCCACCGCATCCAGCCCCAGTCCGCGAATACGGCGAAGAAACTCCGATTCACTGGAGAACAGGCCGTGCAGTACGTCGAGCATGCCCAGCATGGAGAGATTCTCGCTGCGCCGCCAGCGCTCGAACCGCCGCAGTACGTCCAGGCGCCCGATGTCCCGCCCCCGGCTCCCCGCCTCGAGCATCACCTGCGCCAGCGAAACCGCATCTGCGAATCCGAGGTTCGCGCCCTGCCCGGCGAGGGGATGTACAACGTGGGCGGCGTCCCCGATCAACGCGCCCCGCGCCGCCACGTAACGGGCCGCCCGGCGCCTGGACAGGTCGAAGCTCCCGACTGGACTCAGGACCTCGACGGCGCCCAACTTGCTTTCGAACGCCGTCTCCAGCCTGCGGCCGAATGACTGCGTGTCCAGTTCCGACAGTTCCTCCGAAAGCTCTGCATCACAGGTCCACACCACCGAGCAATGGCCGTTGGCCAGCGGCAGGAAGGCCACTGGCCCGGTGGTCAGGAAGCGTTGCCAGGCCGTCCGCCGGTGGGGAAGTTCCGTGGCCACTTCGCAGACGAAGGCGCGCTGGCCGTAGAGGCGCATATCCAGGGATATCCCCAGCTGCTCCCGCACCCACGAATGAGCGCCGTCGGCGCCGACGACGAGCCTCGCACTCAATGTTCCGCCGTCTTCGATCGCGAGCCGGCATCGATCCGGCTCCACGGTCAGGTGCCGGGGGGTTGTTCCAAGCCGCAGATCGATGCCGCGCGCCGCCTCGATCGACTCGAGCAGGGCGTTTTGAATATTCGCGTTCTCGATGATGTAGCCCAGCCAGGGCTCGCCGATCTCGGCGGCGTCGAACTCGATCGATCCTCCGCTGAATGCATCCCACACGTACATGGACTCGTATGGGCCGACGCGTTCCGCGTGCAGCCTTTCCCAGGCGCCGGCCGAGTCCAGCATGGACCGGCTCCCCGGGCTGATGGCGCTGACCCGCAGGTCGTAGTGGTCCCCGGGCAGGGCCCTGGTGGGAGCCCCGGCATCAAGAAGGGCGACGGAAAGAGGCGAGTCCCGTAAGGCCGCCGCGAAAGCGGAGCCGACCATGCCGGCGCCCACAACGATAATGTCGTAGTCCCGCGCCTTCATATCACGGGGACAGCGGCAGGCCCCGGCTCAAGCGGGGCAGCCTTCCACTCAGGCCCATGGTTCGTTGTACGAGAAACCGCTTGGCGGGTGGAAAGTGATTCAGCGCCGCCAGGGCGATGTTGCGGCCGGCAATCATGGGCGCGAGATCATTGGCGAAAATTCGGATCAGCCCGTCGGTGAACCGGGTGGTGTTGTCGATATCCCGCCGGCGCCAGTCCCGGTACTGATTCAGAACGGCGGTGCGCCCGAGGTCGCGGTCCCGTTTCCAGTGGGTCGCGAGGACTTCGGCGAGCACGGCGGCGTCGCGCAGCCCGAGGTTGAACCCCTGCCCTGCCACCGGGTGGATGGTATGCGCGGCGTTTCCGATCACCACCGCCCGCCCCCGCACCGGGTCCGGGACTTGTATCAGTTTCAACGGATAAGCACGGCGCCGGCCGGGCGACGCGAGGGCTCCCAGCCAGTTGCCGAAGCGTTCCTGCAGCCGCTCCAGGAAGTCCGCGTCGGAGTACCCGAGGATACGCTCCACCTGATCGTTGCGCGCCGTCCACACCGCCCCGTAGCGATTGTTCGACGTCGGCAGGAACGCCAGCGGCCCGGTGGAAGTGAAACGCTCGAACGCCGTGTTTGCCATCGGCGCCTCGGGCGTCACGGTGCACAGTATGGCGGTCTGCCCGTAGTCGTGGGTGGTGGACGCGATCCCGAGCATGTCGCGGGTAGCGGACGCGCCGCCGTCGGCCAGCACCGCGACCCGCGCCCGGAGCGGCTCGCCCTGAGTGTCCAGGGAAACGGACACCGCTTCGTCGTCCGTCTCGATGGCGGTCACCCGCGCGGGGCAATGGAGACTCGCCGCGCGGGAGTCGGTGATCCACTGCACCAGGCTCAGCCCGATCACCCGGGCCGGCACCACGTATCCCAGGGCGGGCATGTCGAACTCTGCCGCCGACAATCGGGTCTTCCCGAAGTGTCCGCGGTCGGAGATGAGAATATGCTCGATAGGGGTCATGCCATGGGACTCTATGGCGGGCCACACGCCCAGGCCGTCCAGGATGCGCTTGGACGCCGGCGCCAGGGACAGGGTCTTCTCGTCGTAGCTTGGCTGCGTGTCGGACCGGAACGGCACCGCTTCGATCAGAGCGATGTCCAGGCCCAGCGGCTTCAGCGCGCAGGCCAGGCTCGCACCGATCAAGCCGCCGCCGACGATAACGATATCGTGGTCGTACCCGGCCATGGCGTCTAACCGGATGCCATCAGGGATTCGATCTCGTCGACCGCTTTGGGCGCATGGGCGGACAACACCAGGTTGCCCTTTCGCTGGACGAGAACGTCGTCCTCGATGCGCATGCCGATATACCTGAAGCGAGGGTCGACGTCCTCGCCGCCGCCGATGTACAGGCCGGGCTCCACGGTCATCACCATCCCGGGCTCCAGAACCCGCCACTCGTTCTCCACCTTGTAATCCCCGACATCATGGACGTCCATGCCCAACCAGTGGCCCGTGCGGTGCATATAAAACCGCCGGTAGTTGCCCTGTTCTATGTTGCCGTCCACGTCGCCTTCGAGGAGGCCCAGATCAATCAGCCCCTGGACCAGGATCGTGACCGCCGCCTCGTGGGGCTGATTCCAATGGTTCCCGACCTGGGCCTTCTCTATCGCCGCGTTCTGCGCGGCCAGGACAATCTCATAGACTTCTTTCTGGGGTCCCGTGAACTTGCCGTTGACCGGGAATGTCCGTGTGATATCCGAGGCGTAGCAGTCGAGCTCGCCACCGGCGTCGATGAGCAGCAGGTCCCCGGCCCGCAGCTCATCGCGGTTGGAGATGTAGTGGAGGGTGCAGGCATTCGCGCCGCCGGCGACGATCGGAGGATAGGCCCAGGATTCGCAGCCTGCCTTCTTGAACTCGTACTCCAGCTCGGCGGCGATTTCATACTCCATCATCCCGGGCTTGCAGACTTCCATGGCCCGGCGGTGCGCGGAGGCCGAGATCTTCGCGATCCGCTTCATCACGTTGACCTCCTCAGTGCGTTTGACAAGACGCAACTCGTGAAGGATATGGCTCAGGTCGACGATCTCGTTGGGTGCCGTGAAGCCGCTGCGCACCGATTTGCTCTTGACCTCCTGCACCCAGTTCAGCAGCTTGATATCGAACTCCGTGTGGCTGCCCACGGTGCAAAATACCTTGCTCCGGTTCTCCAGCAGGCCGGGCAGGATCTCGTCGATGTCGTCAATCGGAAAAGCGTCGTCCGCGCCATACTCGGACACCGCGCCGTCCAGGCCGGAGCGCTTTCCGTCCCAGGTTTCCCGCTCATCGTCTCGTTCCCGACAAAACAGGACGAACTCGCCCTGCTCCCGGTCCGGGCACAGGACGGCGACTGCATCGGGTTCGGGATAGCCCGTGAGGTAGAAGAAATCACTGTCCGGGCGAAAAGGAAACAGGACGTCGCGGTTGCGGACGCACTCCGGCGAGGTCGGGACGACGGCAACGCCGCCGCCCATCAACTGCATGACGTCTTGCCGTCTCCGGTTGAAAACCTTGGGGTCCAACATTCAGTATACGCTCCGGTGCGCCGTTTCCGCTTGAGGGTCCGGCTGCAGCTCCTCGAACACAAGCTGCACGCCGACCCGTATGTATTCCTCGATCTCCGCCAGGGCCCGTTCGTCCTCCTCCGACTCACCGCCGGCCTGGGCCTCGCCAATCTTGATCAGATCCTGCATGAACTCGCCGCTGTCTCCCTCGAGGCCGGTCATTGCGGTATTGTCCCCACGCAGCAGGGCCAGCACGAAACCCCGCGCCCAATCTGCAAGGGAAGCCGTCCTCTCATCGACGGACTCCTCATCGGCGGGCAGCAGCAGCTCGAAGTGCATGCCGGCATCCAGTTCGCGCCGGGTCTCCTCGAGCAACGCGTCCACCAACTCCAGCAGGCCGCGCACACTGCCGGCTTCCGGGTCAGGGATGCCCATCAGGCCGGACAAGTCGATGTCCTGCCCGAAGCTCGCCCGGCGGCATATTTCGCCGCATACCATACCGTGTACCTCCGAAGCGCGAAGTTGGACGCCGGCCAGATCCAGGGCGGCCTGGAGTTGAAGGTGGCTCGTTGTGCGCTGCTCCGCGGGCATGGGATTATACCGTGGTGTTGATGGACTCGATCTCATTGTACCCGGCTGCTGTCAAGAGCAAAAAGCGTTGACCCGTGATTTTTGTATGCCTATATTTCAATAAGCTATGGTTGGAGGCAGTCCCATCAATAACGACCTCAAGGCGCTGGAGGAACGTATCGACGACCTCATCGGTTTGTGTCGGCGTCTGCGTCAGGAAAACGAAGGTCTCAGGCACAGCCGGGAATCCTTGATCGAGGAACGTACCGAGCTGGCCGAGAAGAACAAGATGGCCCGCACGCGGCTGGAGTCCATCGTCGATCGGCTGAGGGCTCTGGAGAAAACCACGTGAATTTCGATGGTCACCAGAATGTCAAAGTCTCCATACTGGGGAAAGAATATTCCGTCGTTTGCGGTTCGGAGCAAAGAGACGCACTGCGAAAGGCGGCCGGTCATCTGAATGACAGAATGCAGCAGATTCAGAAGAGTGGCAAGGTAATCGGCGTCGAGCGTTGTGCGATCATGGCCGCCCTGAATATCACCTTCGAGCTGCTGGAACTGCAGGAGAAGACGGCTCATTCCAGCCAGGTCACCAGCCAGCTGCAGGCCCTCACCCAGAAGCTCGAAGCAGCGGTACAGGAGCACAAACCCCTGCTATAATCGGTCAGGATTGGTGTCGCCTGCGGTGTTCGCGCCGGCCTGAAATCCCTTAGAACCTAAATCATTTCCAGGGAGCCGGTATCGAGCATGTTGTTGAGCAAGTCCGCGCAAGAGCGGAAAGCCTGATACATCTCGCGAGGCGCCCACTTGAACCGACTTGGTTCAAGGTGCACGGCCGGCTTCGGCACATGCGGGCGACACCTACTTCCTTTATTCCCTCCCTCGCGGATACACGGCCGAGGATCGTCATGACCAGCAAGCACGACATTCGCCGGCGTATGCGTCGACGCCGGCGCGCCTTGCCCGCCGAAGAAAGAATCCGGGCATCCACTGCGGTGGCAGGCGTTCTCGGTCATTTCAATGTGTTTCGCGCGGCACGGCGGATCGCGATCTTCGCGGCCAACGACGGCGAGATCGACCTCACCACGGCGGTACGACGCTACGCGAGCAAGCGCTACTATCTGCCGGTGGTACCTTCTCCCGGAAGACTGCGTATGTGCTTTGCGGATCTTCGGCCCGGCACTTCGTTCAAGAGGAACCGCTATGGCATACTCGAGCCCGACGTGGACGCCGCGTTTCTCGCGACCGCGCATGAACTCGATCTGGTCCTTGCCCCACTGGTGGCATTCGATCTCCGGGGCGGGCGCCTGGGCATGGGAGGCGGCTACTATGACGCCACGTTCGAATTTCTTGCGTCGAGAAAGCACTGGCACCAGCCTAAGCTGGTGGGGGTGGCGTTCTCGTTCCAGGAAGTCGAGCATATCGAGCGAGAGCCCTGGGACATACCGCTGACCGCGGTGGTGACCGAACGGGGCGCCACCATCTTTTCCTGACCAGACGAGAGGCCCTGTTTGCTCAAAATTCTGTTCATCGGCGATGTCGTCGGCCGTTCCGGCAGGAGGGTCCTGCTCCAGAACCTCGAAGAGCTGCAGCGCGACCACGGCATCGACTACACGATCGTCAACGCTGAGAACGCCGCCGCCGGTTTCGGCGTCACCAGGACCATCGCTTCGGAATTCCTCGACAGCGGCGTCGACCTTCTCACCTCCGGCAACCATATCTGGGATAAGCGCGAGACGCTGGAGTTCATTGCGGACGAGCCGCGACTGCTGCGTCCCGAGAACTTTCCAGACGACGCACCGGGGAAAGGCTGGTACAAGACCCAGGTTGGCGGAGTGTCCGTCGGTGTACTGAACACCATGGGAATCGTGTTCATGCACCCGACCCTGGACTGCCCCTTTCAGTGTGCGCACCGCATACTCGATACGCACCTTAACGATTGCGACGTCATACTGCTGGATTTTCACGCCGAGGCCAGCAGTGAAAAAGTCGCCATGGGCTGGCACCTCGACGGACGGGTCGGCGCGGTGCTCGGAACCCACACCCACGTGCCGACCGCGGACGAGCGGATTCTGCCGGGCGGTACTGCTTTCATATCGGACGTCGGCATGACGGGCTGCTACGATTCGATTATCGGGATGAAGGTCGAACCTTCCCTTAGACGCTTCCTGCACAAGGTGCCACAGCGCCTGGAAGTGGCGACGGGCCGGGGAACGCTGTGTGGCGTGGTGGTTGAAGTGGATCCGTCGACCGGCCGCAGCACGCGCATAGAACGCGTCCGCATCGAGGAACCCGCGTCGCAATGAGATGGAACTAAGCATCCCCTCTCCCCTCGGGGGACACGGACAGGGCGCGGGGGAGTCCTGGTGCCACTTTCCATCTACGTGCTAGACACATATATATGAATTGACACATGCAATACTGGCTCATGAAAAGCGAACCGGATGCCTACGGCATTGATGACCTGAAACGCTTCAAGGTCGATCACTGGGACGGCATTCGGAACTACCAGGCACGCAACTTCATGCGCGACGACATGAAGAAAGGGGATCGGGCGTTCTTCTATCACTCGAGCTGCGAAGAACCGGGCGTCGTCGGCATCATGGAAATCGCCCGCGAGGCCTATCCCGACCACACCGCTTTCGACCCCAAGGACAAACACTTCGACGACAAGAGCGACCCGGACAATCCCCGCTGGTTCATGGTGGACGTCAAGTTCGTGCGCAAGCTGAAACGCAACATCACCCTCAAGGAACTCAAGTCGTACAAGACTCTGGCGGATATGGGGCTACTGCGCAAAGGCAACCGCCTGTCCATCATGCCCGTCACCAAGCGGGAGTGGGACTTCATTCTCAAGCTGGAGGACAAATGACCACGGTACGAACCGCTCTGCTCTTGCTATTGTGCTGCCTGCTCTCCCCCACCCACGGCTACGGCCAACAAACGAGTGCCCATCCAATGGCGAAAATGACCACCAGCCTCGGCGATATAACGATCGAGCTGTACGAACAACAGGCACCGGAAACGGTGCGGAATTTTCTGCAGTACGTGGACGACGGGTTCTACGACGGCACGATATTTCATCGCGTGATCCCGGGTTTCGTTCTTCAGGGAGGCGGACTGACCCCGGACATGGAGCGCAAGACCACGCGTTCGCCCATCACCAACGAATCGGACAACGGACTCGAAAACCTGCGGGGCACCCTGTCCATGGCGCGGCTTCCCGATCCCAACTCGGCCACCTCGCAGTTCTTCATCAACCTCAGCGACAACCCGCATCTCGATTATCAGGGCTCGGGCCAGTGGGGCTATGCCGTATTCGGAAAGGTGGTCGAAGGCATGGATGTCGTCGACAAGATTGCCGCCGTCAAGACCACCAATACCGCCGGACACCAGGACGTGCCTGAAACGCCCGTGGTGATCGAGCACGCCGAGCGTCTCGACTAAGGATTCGCAGCTGGCGGCAATGGCCAATCCAGGGGCCAATCCAGGGCCCGGCAGCCCGGCAAACCTCGGGTTGTAGGAGCGGCTTCAGCCGCGATTGTCCGGAAAGGTCCCCGTCCCACAACCCCGGTTTGCCCAGCTTACCGGTCCTCAGGACACCTGCCAGGCCGCACCGGCCTCCAGCCGCGACTGCAGCAGACCCAGGCCGTCGGCGCCCCGCTGCCGCACCTGGGCACGAAGCGCCTCGTGATGCACGGGCCGCTCCTCGCGGTAAAGTACGCCGAGTGGCGTCGGCAGGGACGGAGCGTCCAGGTCGGCGAGCAGGCGGGCCAATGTCCTGTTGCCGGCATCGTGAACGGCGGCCTCGTCCGGGCTGCCCGCCGACAATTCCAGGGACAGCGACGCGGGGTCGAGGCGCAAAACACCGTCCGCGAAGCGCATCGGTTCGCCTGGTCGTAGATACAATCTGTTGTCCGCGGACTTCATCGCCTCGAAGGGCGACTCGTTGAAGATCGGGCAGTTCTGAAGAATCTCGACGAACGCTGCGCCGCGGTGGGCGGCCGCGGCCTGCAATACCTCCTGCAGGTGGGCCGAATCCGTGTCGAGGGCACGACCCACGAGCGTCGCCCCGGCCATCAGCGCAAACCCCAGCGGATTGACGGGGGGGTCGGTATTGCCGTCCGGATTGGACCGGCTGCGCTGGCCCACCGGCGAGGTCGGGCTGTGTTGTCCCTTGGTGAGGCCGTAGACCTCGTTATTGAAGAGCAGGATCTTGATGTCCACGTTCCGTCGCAGGGCGTGCAGCAGCTGGTTGCCCCCGATGGACAAGCCGTCTCCGTCACCGGTAACTACCCATACCGTGAGATCCGGATTCACCGCCTTGAGGCCGGCCGCCACCGCCGGCGCCCGGCCGTGAATACCGTGCAGCCCATAGGTGTCCACGTAGTACGGAAAACGGCTGGAGCAGCCGATGCCGCTGATGATGACGTGCTCCTCCTTGCGGGCGCCGGTGGCGGCAAGCAGTTTCTGGAACTGCGCGAGGATGGCATAGTCTCCGCATCCCGGGCACCAACGCACCTCGAGGTCGGTCTGGTAGTCCTTGCGGGACAAGGGCTTGCCCACTTTGCTGATTTCTTCCGCCAGATTCGTCATCGGTGGACAGCCGCCTCCACGGCATCGTCGAGCTCGTGTTGGGTGAAGGGTCTGCCCCGCATGAGGCTCAGCGGTCGGGCGTCAACCAGGTATTCGGACCGGATCCGACGGGCGAGCTGGCCGCTGTTCAACTCCGGCACGATGACCTGCTCGAAGGAGTGCACAGTATTGCCGACATCGCCGGGCAGGGGATTGAGCCAGCGCAGATGCAGATGGCTGACGTCACGACCCCGGACACGCGCCGCGATTGCCGCGTTGCGCACCGCCCCGTAGGTGCCGCCCCAGCTCATCAGCAATACTTGCCCCCTCGGTTCTCCAAATAAATCCAGCGCTCCGGTGGCGGCGCCGAGCCGATCGACCTTCGCTTGCCGCAACGCCGACATGAGCTCGTGGTTGGCTCCGTCGTAGCTGATGTGGCCGGTGCCGTTCTCTTTCTCCAGTCCGCCGATGCGATGCTGGAGGCCGACAGAACCGGGTATCGCCCATGGCCGCACCCCGTCCGAATCGCGCTCGAACGGCCTGAACGGACCCCCGTCCGGAGATGGCGGCGCCGCCCAGCGGGGCTCGATGGCAGGCAGCGCGGACAGGTCTGGAATCTGCCAGGGCTCCGCCCCGTTCGCCAGGGAAGCATCCGAGAGCAGGATCACGGGCGTCATGAATTCCACCGCTGCCCGCACCGCCTCCACGGCGGCACCGAAGCAGTCCGCCGGACTGCGGGCGGCGATTACCGGCAGCGGCGCCTCCCCGCTTCGCCCGTGGATTGCCTGGTTGAGATCCGACTGCTCGGTCTTGGTGGGCATGCCGGTGCTGGGTCCGGCCCGCTGCACGTCCACCACCACCAGCGGCAGCTCCAGAGTCACCGCCAGACCCAGGGCCTCGCTCTTGAGGGCCAAACCCGGCCCGCTGGTCGCAGTAACGCCCAGGGCGCCGCCATAAGAAGCGCCGATGGCGGCACAAGCCGCCGCTATCTCGTCCTCGGCCTGAAAGGTCTTGACCCCGAGCGCCTTCTCCCGCGCCAGGTGATGCAAGAGGTCGGACGCCGGTGTTATGGGATATCCCGCCATGAACAGATCGAGATCCGCCAGGACCGCGCCCGCCATCAGGCCCAGCGCCAGGGCCTCGTTGCCCGTGATGTTGCGATACAGACCCGGCTCGAGTCTTGCCGCGTGAACGCGCCGCCTGGCGCCGACCAGCTCCGCCGTTTCACCGTAGTAAAAGCCCGAACTCAAGGCGGCAACGTTGGATCGCATGAGCGGCTCGTCGTCCTTGAACCTGCCCTCGATCCAGGCGACGGTGTCTTTCACATCACGCTCGAACAGCCACAGCACGATCCCCAGCGCGAACAGGCTGCGGGCTCTTAGCGCCTCCCGTCGCTTGAGGCCGTGGTCCCGTGTCGCTTCCAGGGTCAGCGCGGTCATGTCGACGGTGATCACGCGATAGTCGCCGAGGCTGCCATCTTCCACCGGGTCGGCTTCATATTCAGCCTGCTTCAAGGTTTTCGCGCTGAAAGCGCCGCTGTCCAGGATCAGGATGCCACCCGCTTCCAGGTTGTCCAGGTTGGTTCTGAGGGCGGCGGGATTCAAGGCGACGAGGACGTCGGCACGGTCGCCGGCGGTATAAACGCGGTGATCACCGAGCTGTATCTGGAAAGCCGAGACTCCGGCCGGACTGCCCGCCGGCGCCCGTATCTCGGCGGGGAAATCCGGGAACGTCGCCAGATCGTTGCCGGCGTAGGCAGCGGCAAGCGTGAATCGGCCTCCGGCGAGCTGGATCCCGTCGCCGGAATCCCCGGCAAAACGCACCACGGCGGTGGACTTGTCTTCGCCCAGCGGCGCGCTCATCGTGGAACGAAGTGGCGCCGCAAGAACGAATCCGGCCGGCGACCGGCCTGCCAACCGCCGATCAGATCAACTCCTTGAGGGAAAAGCCCAGTCCCAGTATCAACAGAAAGGAAGCGATTACCGGTCGCAACACTTCGTCGCGGATGCCGCTCGCCCAACGCGTTCCCAGGTACAGACCCGGTACGGAACCGATCAACAGCGGCAGCAACAGGTCCATGTCCACCGAACCCAGTCCCCAGTGCCCCATTCCAGCCAGTGCCGCAAGGAACACCGCGTGCGTGAGGTCCGTACCCACGATCGTCGTCATGGGCAGGGAACGATAGAACAGCAGGAGAAACGCCGCCCCCAGGGCCCCCGCTCCAACCGAAGACAAGGTCACCAGCGCGCCCACAAAAGCGCCTCCCGCCACGGTGGCGAGAAACAGCGCGCGTCCTTCGACCTGAAAATTCCTGTGCTGCATCAACCAGGGACGCAGCAGAGTCACACCCGCCGTCAGCACCAGGGCCACGCCCAAGGTGATGGTCAGCAGGCTCTCGTAGCCCGCGCCCTTGGCCTGCCAGATCCTCAACAGCCAGAGCGTCGCGGCGGACGCCGGCAGGCTGCCCAGCGCCATGCTCCCCACGATGCGCCAGCGGATATTGCGCCGAAACTGGTGCAGGGCCACGCCCACGGACTTGGTGAGAGCGGCATAGACAAGATCGGTACCGACGGCGACTGCAGGTGGAATCCCGTAAAGGATCAACGTCGGTGTCATCAACGCACCGCCGCCAACCCCCGTCAAGCCCACCAGCAGGCCCACCGCGAAGCCCGCGGGGACGAGGAGAAAATCCATAAGGGTATTTTATATAAACGCGAGATCCGGATGTCTGTCGACGGCGTCCGCCAGATCCTCTACAGCCGGGTCCGGTTCTCCGCCTCCGGGTCCGGCGCTCGAAAACCACCGTTTGAACGCCAGGTACGACTCGATGACCTGCTCTCCACCGTCCGGATGCTGCAGCACGAAGAATGGCGCCCGCCGCACGCCGTGCCGCTCGGCGATACGTATGCCGGGACTGGACGGATCGCCCTCCACCGCCGGCACAATGTCGCCCACGTAGCGCATCAGGCCGTCCTTTTGCAGACGACGCTCGATATCCCCGCACTTGGGACAGGGCTCGCCGTCCGCCAGCAGCTTCTTGACGAACAGGACCCTGGGCATGTCGGTGGACTCCCGCATCAGCCCGCCTTTCGAACGTTGTCTGCATGCAGACCGCACTCCTTGTCAGCGTCGTTCTCCCACCACCAGCGTCCTTCGCGCTCGTGCTGGTTGGGCAGCACCGCGCGGGTACAGGGCTCGCAGCCGATGCTGACGAAGCCCCTGCGGTGCAGCTCGTTGTACGGCACGTCGTTCTCGCGGATGAAGGCCCACACGTCATGCGAGGACCAGTTGGCCAGGGGATTGATCTTGACCAGAGGGTGATCCGGTGCCGAGAACACATTGTCTTGCTGTACCACCGCCACCCCGGCCCGCGTGTCCGGGCTCTGATCGCGGCGCTGGCCGGTGACCCACGCGTCGAGATCCACCAGCCTGCGGCGGAGGGGGCCCACCTTACGGACCCCGCAGCACTCGCTGTGACCGTCCCCGTAGAAGCTGAACAGGCCCTTCTCGCCCACCAGGGAGCCGAGTTGACCGGAATCCGGATGCAGCACCTCCAACTCGATGGGATAAGTCTTCCGCACGGTCTCGATGAACCGGTACGTCTCGGCATGCAACCGCCCCGTGTCCAGGGTAAACACCGGCACTCCGGGGAGGATGCGGCTGGCCATGTGCACCAGCACCACATCCTCGGCGCCGCTGAACGACACCGCCAGGTTGTCATACTGGGTCAATGCCCATTCGAGAATTTCCTCGGGATGCTGGCCCGCCAGGTGTCTCGCCAGAGGCTCGAACTCGAAACTCGTCATGCTGAATGCTCCTTAGGTTGTTTCCGGCGCGCCCTGGGAGCGCCTGCGGAATATCAATGGGATACGGTCGTGAGACGGCTGATAGCTAACTGTGATCTCGTCGAAACCTTCCAGCAGTCCATCGACGCTATCCGACGACACCGGTTCAAAAGCATTGATCCCGCAGCGCTCCATGTACGCCACGTGATCACGGCGGGCGCCGAGGGCGCGCAACTCGCCCTCGAACCCATAGCGCTCCCGTAGGAGGTACGCATGGGAGTAGCCGCGGCCTTCGCCGAACTTGTCGAACTCCAGCACGATCAGGTCGAGGCCGGGCACGAAGGGCGCGACGTCCTGCAAGGCGTCCGCGGGAAGCAGACGGACGCCGACCCTGCCGTCGTGACGCTCGAGGAAATCGCGCTCCCGCAACCAACGACCCAGCGAAACCGTGATATCCCCAGGCTCCGGCAGCGCGTCGTCAGCCAGATGCGACCACCGATTGCCCTGGATCTTTCGATTGATGATGACTGACATAAACCTGGTCCTTGAATGGCTGTGTACCGACCCGCGCGTACGTATCGATGAAGCTCTCGCCGGACACGCGTTGCTCTATATAGACGTTGACGATCTGTTCGATGGTGTCGGCCACTGCGTCCTTGGGGACGCTGGGCCCCAGGCGGGTGCCGATGGACGCCGCATCGTCGGCGCGGCCGCCGAGGGTGATCTGGTACCACTCCTCGCCGTGCTTGTCGACGCCGAGGATGCCGATGTGGCCGGCATGGTGGTGACCGCACGCGTTCATGCAGCCGGACATCTTCAGTTGTATCCGGCCGACGTCGTACAACCGATCCAACTTCTCGAACCGCTCGTTGATCTGCTTCGCGATAGGTATGGACCCGGCGTTGGCCAGGGAGCAGAAGTCCAGTCCCGGGCAGCAGATCATGTCGTTCAAGGTGCCGATATTCGGCGTCGCCAAGCGGTGCCGGTCCAGCTCGCGCCAGACTTTCACCACCTCCTCCTGGCGCACGTGTGCGAGGATGAGATTCTGATCGTGGGTGCTGCGTATTTCACCGATGCTGTATCGCTCGGCGATATCGGCCACGGCGTGCATCTGGGCGGATGTGATGTCTCCGGGAGGCACCCCGGGTGCCTTGAGGGATACGACGACGATTCGGTAACCCGGGTGCTTGTGCTCGATAGTGTTCTGCCGGTACCAGTTGGCAAAACGCGTATCCAGCATCCAGCGCTCGATCTGGCGCGTATCCTCCGCCCGCGGCGCTGCCTCGCCGGCGACGTCGCCGCGAAAGAACCGGGCCACGGTCTCGACTTCGTCGGGGCCTATTTCGAGCGGTTCACCACTCGCCAGCATGCTCTGCCATTCCTGCTCCACCCGTTCGCGGAAGACGTCAATGCCGACTGCGTTGACCAGTATCTTGATCCGCGCCTTGTGCAGGTTGTCGCGGCGGCCCAGCAGGTTGTAGACCCTCAGTATCGCCTCGATGTAGGAAAGCAGGTGCCCGCGCGGCAGGAATTCCCGCAGCAGCCTGCCCACCACCGGAGTGCGCCCCATGCCGCCGCCGACCCAGACCTCGAACCCGGGCTTGCCGGTCTCGCCGTCCACGAGGCGCAGCCCGATGTCATGGAAGCGTATGGCGGCGCGGTCGCGCTCGCCCCCGGTGACCGCTATCTTGAACTTGCGCGGCAGCCACGAGAATTCCGGATGCAGCGTGGACCACTGGCGGATGATCTCGCAGTACGGGCGCGGGTCCTCGACTTCATCACCGGCGACGCCGGCCAGATGGTCGGCAGTGACGTTGCGCACGCAGTTGCCACTGGTTTGTATGGCATGCATGTCGACGTCCGCCAGTTCTTGTAGAATGTCCGGCACGTCTTTCAGCTCGGGCCAGTTGTACTGAATATTCTGGCGCGTGGTGAAGTGGCCGAAGCCCCGGTCGTACTTGTCCGCGATTCGGGCCAGTGCGTGCAGCTGCGTGGAACTCAGCAGGCCGTACGGAATGGCGACCCGGAGCATGTACGCGTGGCGCTGAAGATACAGCCCATTCCTCAGGCGCAGCTGCTTGAACTCGTCTTCGGCGAGCTCCCCGCCCAGATATCGATCAACCTGCCCGCGAAACTGGTTAACGCGCTGATTCACCAGTGATCGATCACTGTCGTCGTATTGATACATGGGCGTTGGCTGGGTTGTGGTGTCTCGGACCGGGCTTCGACCGGATTCCGGTTGATACTAGCGATTCCGCCTAAGAAGAAAAAAGTATAAATATCAATATTGATATAATTCCTTCTTATATATAACCAGCCATCAAAATGAGCCGAGTCGAACCCATAAGCCGCGGCCACGCGGCCGAGCCCGGCCGCGGACTCTCAGCCTGCATGGGCCGCGACCAGGCCCGTCTGATGCGGCTTCAGGAAGGGGGCCGTACCGACGAGTTCCAGCGCCTGTTCGACGCCTCGGCCGCGTTGCGGCGGGCCCGGGCCGAAGGTGTTCCGCGCCTGCGTTTCGACGACGCCCTGCCCATCACCGGTAAGAAGACCGAGATTCAGCAGGCGATCCGCGACCACCAGGTGGTCGTAGTCTGCGGGGAGACGGGCTCCGGCAAGAGTACCCAGCTGCCCAAGCTCTGCCTGGAGATCGGCCGCGGCATCGGCGGCTTCATCGGCCACACCCAGCCCCGGCGGGTGGCCGCCAGGGCCATCGCCGAACGGCTGGCAGAGGAACTGGGCGGAGAAGTGGGAGGCCACGCCGGCTACAAGTTTCGCTTCGCCGAGCAGCTCGGGACCCGGACTTATATAAAGGTACTGACGGACGGCATGCTGCTGGCGGAGCTCGAAACCGACCGGCGCCTGGCGCAGTACGACACGCTGATCATCGACGAGGCCCACGAACGCTCGCTCAACGTCGACTTCCTGTTGGGGTTCCTGAAGCGCTTGCTCCCCGAAAGGCCGGAGCTGCGAGTGATCATCACCTCCGCGACCATAGACCCCGGGAGGTTCTCGCGGTACTTCGACGATGCCCCCGTAATAGAGGTATCGGGCCGCACCTACCCGGTCGAGATCCGCTACCGGCCTTTTGACAACGACGACGCCGATGCCGGGGAGCGGAACCTGGAGGTCGCACTGCTTCACGCCGTCGACGAGCTGACCCGCGAAGGGCCGGGCGACATCCTGGTGTTCCTGCCGGGGGAGTTCCATATCCATAAGACGGCCGGCCTGCTGCGCAGAAAGCACTACCGGAACACCGAGATCCTGCCCCTTTACGCCAGACTCTCTTCCCGGGAACAGCAGCGCATATTCCAACCCGGAGGCGCGCGGCGGATCGTGCTGGCAACCAATGTCGCCGAGACTTCGATCACCGTACCCGGTATCCGCTACGTGATCGACGGGGGGCTGGCTCGCATCAGCCGCTACCGCCCTGCGCGCCAGGTCCAGGCGCTGCCCATCGAGCCCGTATCCAAAGCATCGGCAAAACAACGGGCCGGGCGCTGCGGGCGTGAGGCCGCGGGCATTTGCATCCGCCTTTACGACGATAAGGACTTCGAGAGCCGGGAGGAATTTACCGAGCCGGAGGTCCGGCGCACATCCCTGGCCAGTGTCATCCTGACCATGCACAAGCTGCGCCTAGGAGATGTGGAGCAGTTCCCCTTCATAGAGCCACCGCCGGCCAACATCGTCAAGGCCGGCTACCGCTTGCTCGAGGAGCTCAGTGCCGTCGACGACGGGCACCGACTGACCCGCACCGGAAAACGCCTGGCGCGCATTCCCGCGGATCCCCGTATCGGGCGCATGCTTCTCGCCGCCCAGGAGCACGGCTGCGCGAACGAAGTACTGACCATCGCCGCCGCGTTGTCCATCCAGGACCCGCGCGACTACCCGGCCGATGCCCAGGAACGAGCCCGCGAGGCCCATGCCCGCTACCGCCACGACAGGTCGGACTTCCTGAGCCTGCTGCTGCTTTGGGAGCACTACCGGCGCGACACCCGTGACCTGTCCCATCGCCAGCGGGCCCGGTACTGCCGGGAGCGATACCTGTCCGTGGTGCGCATGCGGGAGTGGCGCAACGTCCGGGATCAGCTCAAGGGCATCGCCCGCGCGCTTGGCATAGCGGTCAATCAAACCGCTGCCCCGGAGTCCGCGGTACACAAGGCGCTGCTCACCGGCCTGCTCGGCAATATAGCCCAACGCCACGAAGACAAAGAGTACTTGGGCACCCAGGGCAAGAAGCTGTTTATCCATCCTTCGTCGGCGTTGTTCAAGACCGGACCCAAGTGGTTGATGTGCGCCGAGTTGGTGCAGACCCACAAACTCTACGCACGCACCGTGGCCGCCATCGAGCCCGCCTGGGTCGAGCGCCCCGCCGGCCACCTGGTCAGGCGGCAGTATCTCGAGCCGGCCTGGGACGCCAAACGCGGCGAAGTCATCGCCAGGGAACAGGTCACGCTGTTCGGACTGACACTGGTCAGGGGCCGGCAGGTGAGCTTCTCGAAGATAGACCCTGCGGCCAGTCGAGAAGTCTTCATCCGCCAGGCGGTCGTAACCGGCGACCTGCATCCGGTGCCGGAGTTCATCCGCCGCAACACGACGCTGCTCGGAAAAATGGAAGAAGTCGAGCAGCGCACCCGGCGCTCGGACGTGGTGATTGACGATGAGCGACTGTACGAGTTCTACAACCAACGCTTGCCGGAGGACGTCAGGGATATCCGCGGTCTGCGGCGCTGGCTCGAGCACGCCACGGGCCGCCAGTTGGACGCCCTGCACCTGGACCCTGAGAGCGCGCGGGCCACGGCGGTGGACGAGGAGTATCCCGATCGCTTTCCCGACTACCTGGAAATCGACGGCAACCGCCTGCCTCTCCGGTATCGCTTCGAACCGGGTCACCCCTATGACGGCGTCACCCTCAGGGTTCCGGCGCCGCTGGCGCGCCAGCTCGAACCCGCCCGCTTGAGCTGGCTGGTGCCGGGACTGCTGGCGGAGAAGATGACGGCTCTGATCAAGGCGTTACCCAAGGCGCGTCGCCGCGGTCTGGGCCCGGCGAACGAGGTGGCGCTTACTTGCCTTCGATCCATGAAGCCGGATGCCGGCGAGAGCCTGGGGGAGTGCATGTCCCGTACGCTCGAGGAGCAGAAAGGCATCGACATTCCGGTAGATGCCTGGGACGAACAGGAGCTGCCCGCGCACCTGCGCATGAACCTCGAGGTGACGGACGCCGCTGGTTCGGTCCTGGCTCATGGCCGCGACTTGCAGGGGTTGCAGACCCAACTCGCCGGCAATGCGGACGAGGCCGGGAACGTGCAGACGGATGCGGTTCCATGGCTCGCGGAAGGCCTGACCGACTGGTCGTTCGGCGATCTTCCGGAGACTATCGAGTACCGGCAAGCCGGGGTGCGCCTTCGCGCCTTCGTCGCTCTGCGGGACGACGGTGACAGCGTCGCCACTGCCCTGTTCGACCGCGAGGACGATGCGCGGGACAGCATGAAACGCGGGCTGCGGCGGCTGATCCGGTTGCGCCTGGCCGGCAGACTGAAGTATCTGCACAAGAATCTGCCGCAGGCCGAACGCATGTGCCTGAACTTCGCGCCGGTTGGAACCTGCGGGCAGCTCAAGCGGGACATCATCGATGCCGCCCTGTCCCGCGCCGGCGGCGGACAGGCCTGGTCCATCCGGTGCGCGGCCGGGTTCGAGAAGGAGATCGTGGCCATCAACGAGTCGCTGGTGCCCGCGGCGACCGCCATCTGCGACGCCGTGGCGCCGGCGCTGGATCGATTCAGGGACTGTATAAGCCGTCTGGACTCGCTTCCCCCGGAAGCCCGCACCGACATTGCGCAGCAGCTCGATCTACTGGTATTCCCCGGTTTTGTCGCGCACGCACCCGCCGGACAACTCGAGCACTACGACCGCTATCTGAACGGTGTGCAGAAACGCATCGCCCGTTGTCTCAATAACCCTGAGCAGGACCGTTCGCGCATGAAGAGAATCGACCCCTTCTGGAAACCGCTGCTGCTGGCCCACCCGCCGCCACCGGATCCGGTGCCGGAGGAGCTTGCCAGGTTCCGCTGGATGCTCGAGGAATTCCGCGTATCAGCGTTCGCGCAGGAGCTCAGGACCGCGCGGCCGGTGTCGGAAAAACGCCTCGAGGAGCAGTGGCGGATCTGGCGGGCATCACAAGTAGAGGGCTGATCACCGATGGAAATTTTCCTTTCAAAGTTCATTCCGCTGTTCCTGTATCCCGTGGGCCTGGCCTTCAGCCTGTTGATATTGGTGGTGCTGCTGATGTTCGCCAAACGGCTCCGCGCGGCCTGGACCCTGGTGTTCGTCATCGTGCTGCTGGTATTCGTGGCCGGCAACGACCGCACGGCGTACGCCCTGATCCGCGGCCTGGAGAACGAGTATCCGCCGATATCGGTGGAAGACACGCCGAAAGCGGACGTCATCGTGGTACTGGGCGGCGGCCTGGACCTGCCGCACCCGCCGCGCCTGTATCCGGACCTGAACACCAGCTCCGACCGGCTGCTGCACGCACTGCGGCTGTATCGGGCCGGCAAAGCGGACCACGTACTGCTGACCGGCGGCAATGTGTTTCCCGAACCGGGCCTGGAAAGCGAGTCGTACTACGCACGCGGGGTGCTGGAGCTGTGGGGCATTCCGGAATCGGCGGTGGTGATGGAGACGAAGAGCCGCAATACTCTCCAGAACGCCGAGTTCAGCGCCCGCGTACTGGAAAAGCGCCACTGGAAGAAAGTGCTGCTGATCACCTCGGCGTCGCACATGCGCCGCGCCGTGATGGCCTTCCACGCCGCCGGCGTCGACGTCATTCCGGTGCCGGTCGACTACCTTGCGGTGAAGACCGGTGCGCCGGCCGCGCTGGGCTGGGTGCCGAATGTCAATGCCCTGGCCGGGACCACGTACGCGTTGCATGAGTACCTGGGGCGGCTGTGGTACCGGTTCAAGCTCTAGGAGCCTGTCACTAGTGTACCCCGCCAGAAATGATGCAAATGATTTCAGGCGGGGATGACGGTGGCCCCGATCCGCAAACGGGCGCCGCCGGGGTCTTTTTCAGTCGCTCCCCGACACTCGCTTGGTGAAAAAGACCCCGGCGGCGCCCTTTCGATGCTCTATCAAACAATTCAACCCGGATCGGCAAGCCGCCGATAAGTTACAGACTGTTTGACGGGGTACACTAGGGAGCCAGCACGGGATCGCGGCTGAAGCCGCTCCTACGATCCCGGGTTTGACTCTGAAGGAGAACCTCGGGTTGTAGGAGCGGCTTCAGCCGCGATCGTCGGACTTCTCAAAGGATATCCCCCAACCTTAGACAACGTCGCCCAAGACGGCCGCTCGGATGCACCAGTGCGGCGACGAAGTCGTCGGTCGGATAAAGCTGATGGATGTCCCAGGGTTCCCCCTTCACGTGGTCCCCGACCGACAATGGTGATGAGTCACAATCCACGCAAAGCTCGCGGCAGTCGAAGGGAAAGCGAATCCCCAGCCCAAGGGCCTTGCCGTATCCCTCCTTGCGCGTCCAGCAGGCCAGGAACATCCGACGCTGCTCCTCCTCGGGCATCGCCAGCAGGGCAGCCGACTCCAGGGGAGCGAAACGGCGCTCGATGATTCGCCGGCAGCTCACCTCGCGCGACAGCTTCTCGAGGTCGACGCCGAGTTCGAGATTCCAGGCGAAGGCGTAAAGCGCATAGCCTTTCGAGTCCGTGTAGTTGAAACACAGCTCGTCGCCGTTGGAAGCGGTCGGCATGGAGGGCTTGCCGAGCGGCCCGTACCGGAATTCGAGCTTGTCGACGGGATGGCCGAGATAGCCGGACAGCAGCAGCTTCAGCACGCCCCGCGCCGCCATGAATTCGCGCTTGACGACGTCCACACGGAAGCGGCGCACTCTACGGGTCTCCCGCTCGCTCAACAGTGTCGCAAGCACGTCCGAGTCCAGCCGGTCCGTGTGCAGATCCTGCCACCACAGATGAACCTCCCCCGGCCGAAGGGGTGGAACCGTGGTGACGGCTTCCCAGTTAACGGAAGTGTTCATCCGTGACGGCGTGCGCTTCCATCGTCACTGCGGGAACCGACGGGCCGGCACCTCCTTGCGACGACGGCCGGCGGGTATTCGCGGCCCGCGGCGCCTTGCGGGATTTTCCGGTTTGCGATCATGAAGATCCCCTCGTCCCGATGGACCGCGCTACGCCAGGAACAGGCGGTAGACGGGGTTTTCGGTCTCGTCGCTGTGGGCGTAGCCGAGATCCTTCAGGAATGCCCGGAACTGGGGTTTTTCCGCCGGCGGGACCTGGAGTCCGCACAGCACCCTTCCGACCTCGGCGCCATGGTTGCGATAGTGGAACAGGCTGATGTTCCAATCCTCGCCCATGTGCTCCAGAAAATTGATCAGGGCACCCGGACGCTCGGGAAATTCGAACCGGTATATACGCTCGTTGTCCGCAAACGGGGCATGGCCGCCGACCAGGTGCCGCACATGGAGCTTGGCCATCTCGTTGTCGGTGAGGTCGACGGTTGCGTAGTCGTGGCGGCGCAGCTCCCGCGCCAGGTTGTCCACCTCCCGGGTGGAGCCGATCTGCAGGCCCACGAACACATGCGCCTGGTCGGGGTCCGCGTAGCGGTAGTTGAACTCGGTGATGTTGCGGTCGCCCAGTATCGCGCAGAACTGCCGGAAGCTGCCGGGCCGCTCCGGGATGGTCACCGCGAGTATCGCTTCCCGCCGCTCGCCGATCTCCGCCCGTTCCGATACGTGGCGCAGCCGGTCGAAGTTCATATTGGCACCGGAAGTGATGGCGATCACGTTCTTGTCCTTCAGCTTGTGGCGGCCCAGGTACGACTTCATGCCGGCGACGGACAACGCTCCGGAGGGCTCCATAATGGAGCGCGTGTCCTCAAACACGTCTTTGATGGCGGCGCATATCTCGTCGTTGCTGACCCGCACCACCTCGTCCACGCACTTGCGCGCGATCCTGAACGTCTCCTTGCCGACCTGGCGCACCGCGGTTCCGTCAGCGAAGATCCCGACCTCCTTCAGCCGCACCCGCCGGCCGGCCTTGAGCGACTGGTACATGGCGTCCGATTCGTCGGACTGGACGCCGATTATCTTGACCCCGGGCCGCACCTGCTTCACATAGGCGGACACGCCGGCGATCAGGCCACCGCCGCCTATGGGCACGAAAATGGCGTGGATGTCGTCGACGTGCTGCTTCAGGAGCTCGAACCCGATGGTGCCCTGGCCGGCGATGGTGTAGGGATCGTCGAAGGGATGCACGAAGGTGAGCTTGCGCTTGTGCATCAAATCCTCCACCTGGCCGTAGGCGTCGTCATAGTTGTCGCCATGGAGAATGACCTCGGCGCCGCGCATCGCCACCGCGTCGACCTTGATGGTCGGGGTGGTCCTGGGCATGACGATCACCGTGGGAGTGGACAGCACCTGGCCGCTCAAGGCCACGCCCTGGGCGTGGTTGCCCGCCGATGCCGCGATAACTCCCTTCTTGAGCTGGGCCCGGCTGAGCTGGGACATCTTGTTATAGGCCCCCCGGCATTTGAACGAGAACACCGCCTGCTCATCCTCGCGCTTGAGCCAGATGTTGTTGTCGAACCGCGAGGACAGGTTCGAGGCATAGTCGAGAGGGGTTTCCTCGGCCACGTCGTAGACGTGGGCCGTGAGGATCTTCTTGAGGTACTCCTGCAGCATGGACTTTTTCAGCTTGTTGGTTGCCGGTGAATCGGATGGGGACCATCGCAGAGGATGGGGGTCGGTTTTCGGACCGGAAACATGTTAACTTAACAGGTAGCGGTTTAGCTGTCAGCCAATGTGCGCTGCTGTCGCTGCCATCCACACCACGGCCAGGCACCTCGGAAAGTCCATGTCACAAGACAAAGCCAAGCTCGCCGCCGCGGAGGCGGCACTCGATTTCATCGAATCCGGCATGATAGTGGGTGTCGGGACCGGCTCCACGGTGGATCATTTCATCGATGCCCTGCCCAGGGTCAAAGGCAAGCTGGACGGCACCGTAGCCAGCTCCCTCGCCACCGAGGCGAAGCTGAAGCGCCACAACCTGCCGGTGACGACGCTGGACCGCTCCGGTGACCTGCCCCTGTACGTTGACGGCGCTGACGAGGCGACCCGGCATCTTTCGTTGATCAAGGGCGGCGGCGGCGCCTTGACGCGGGAGAAAATCCTCGCCGCAGCCAGCGAGAGGTTCGTGTGCATCATCGACGGAAGCAAACTGGTGGACGTGCTGGGGGCGTTCCCGCTTCCGGTGGAGGTAATTCCCATGGCCAGGAGCTTCGTGGCCCGTCAGCTGGTCAAGCTGGGGGGGCAACCGGTGCTGCGCGAAGGCCTCACCACCGACAACGGCAACCTGATCCTCGACGTCCACAACTTGGAGATTTCCGACCCGGTGGTCCTGGAACAGAAGATCAACCAGATCCCGGGTGTGGTCAGCAACGGGATATTCGCCCAGCGGGGCGCCGACCTGTTGCTGGTGGGATCGGAATCCGGGGTCGAACGTATCGGCTGAAGCAGCGTTAGTACGGCACTAATGCAGGCCGGCATTCGTGCCGACAGCGGCGTCCGTGGCGCCCCGCACATTCGCCAGGATGAATCTCGACCTACAGGGACGTGCACAGGGATTGCTCCAGGCAATCCCAGCATTTCCTCCATCCATGGATGGAGGTCAGGAAGTTCGGCAGATCGCCGGGGGCGAGATGCCACCGACCTACAAGCCGCCTTCCATCAGGGTCTTGAAAGCGTAATACGAAGGCATCTTCCGCAGTTCCCCGCCGCGGTGATCCACCAGGCCATAGCCGGGATTGACCAGCTGCCACCAGTAAACTTTCTCCACCCAGCCACAGCGGCGGGCGATCCGATAGTAGTCGGTCAGGTAGCGCGCCTGTGTTTCCTCGTCCACCGTGCGGTCGGGATGTCCGGAGTTGGGCGTATAGGGCTTGGTATCGAGCAGCGGCCAATTGACCTCGGTGATCCACAGCCGCCGGTCGTTGCGTTTGCCTACGGCAACCATGGCGTGCAGCACCCTCAGCTTTCGCTGCAGATCGAAGAACAGGTACTGCCGGCCGTGGGGAGAGCCCCGGCGGTTCACATAGAGCAAGGCGCTGACGGCATCGAGGTGGTAGCGGCGGCGGTTGTACAGGGTGCGCAGGGTCACCAGCGGCTCGAAGTCGATCACCGAGGAGCCCACCAGCCTGATCCCCGCGTGGCGCGCTCGCACGCTTTCCGCGGTTTCCAGCAGGGACAGGTACTCGCCGCTGTGGGCGCAGCCCCACTTGGTGCGATTGATGGCGTTGCCGATCTGGAAATCGGCGGCCAGGTGGGCGAGCTTCGAAAATATGGCTTCGAGGGCGTCGCGCCAGTAGCCCGGTTGTATCACACAGTCCCGGCACTGCAGAATGTTGAAGAGAATACGCCGGTCGCTGAAGCGCTCGGCAAACTCCGCATACGCATCAAGGCGGTCGAGATCCCAGGACGGGACACGGATCAACAGCTCTTCGACGCCGAGCTCGTCGACCATGGCCTGAATCCGGTCGTTGTAGCGCTCGTCCGGCGTAACGCCAAGGCCCACGAAGTCCGCCGCCGAACGGGCATCCGGTAGCGGCCGGGCGGCGGCAAATTGCCAGAGCAGGCGTGGAGACGCAACCAGCAGGGTGCCGGCGATCTTGAGATACTCGGCCAGGTTGCCCGCGGCGAGGCGGGGTTTGCTTTCCTTCGAGAGCTTGTAGGGCTGGTTGGAATACGGGTCCCACCAGGAAGGATAGCCGGGGCTCATGTGATCATCATATCAATCAACAGGTATCGGATCTTGCCATGATTGAGGCCTGCACCGTTCAATGCCCCTACTGCGGCGAGCAGTTCGAAACCGACGTGGACTGCTCAGCCGGCTCACAGTCCTACTATGAGGACTGCTTCGTCTGCTGCCGGCCGATCCTGTTCGAGACCATGGTGGAAGGCGGGGCGCTGGCTTCCGTTCGGGCTCGGCGGGATGACGATTGATTGCGGCTGACGATCGCGGCTGAAGCCGCTCCTACAATCCGGGGTTCAATGCGGTGCCAAGCCTCGGATTGTAGGAGCGGCTTCAGCCGCGATAGAGAGAACCCCGACGCCAAGCTGCAAGCACCCCCCTACCCTAGGCCTTGCGCGCAAATACAAGATCCCAGGTGCGGTGGCCAAGTCCCTCCCCGCGTTGCTCATACTTGGTCCGCGGGCGATAGGCCGGCAGGTCGGCGAATCGACGCGGACCGGCGGCGTTCTCCAGAAGCGGACAGCTACTGAGTACCTCCATCATCTGCCCGGCGTAGTCCTGCCAGTCGGTGGCGCAGTGCAGACGCCCACCCCGTCGCAGCCGGGTGGCCGCCAGCTCCACGAACGGCCGCTGAATCAGGCGCCGCTTGTGATGGCGCCTCTTGGGCCAGGGATCGGGGAAGAAGATCATCAGCCGGTTCAAGGATTCCGGAGGCACGCCGTCGCGCAACAGTTCGACGGCATCCATCATGGCCACACGCACGTTGGACAAGCCGCTTTCCTTCAAACGCGCCAGCAGCGCCCCGACACCGGGCCGGTAGACCTCCACGCCGAGGAAATCACGTTCCGGCTCGTTGCGCGCCATCTCCAACAGCGCCCGGCCGTCGCCGAAACCGATCTCGCAGGCCACCGGCGCCCGGCGGCCGAATACTTCGGCCCAGTCAATCGGTCGGCCGCCCGGCTTCAGTCCAAACTCGGACCAGTGCTCGGCGAGCGCGTGGGCCTGGCCCGGCGTGATCCGCCCTTCGCGGCGAACGAAACTTCGAATGGGTCGACGCGGCCTGCCTTCGGTGGTCAAGGGGCGCTCCCGTGCCGTGCCGGACACGATATCCGTTCCCCGGGACGGCCTTAGAAGAAGGTGCCCTCAATGGGCGAAGACGCGCTCCCATAGCGCTTTTTCGGCATGCGTCCGGCGAGGTAGGCTTCGCGCCCCGCCTCCACCGCTTTGCGCATGGCCGAAGCCATCAACACGGGGTTGTCGGCGGCGGCG
Source organism: uncultured Gammaproteobacteria bacterium (assembly GCA_963731035.1). Taxonomy (GTDB): domain Bacteria; phylum Pseudomonadota; class Gammaproteobacteria; order Arenicellales; family JAANXG01; genus JAANXG01. The sequence continues at coordinate 605,543 of CAVSUY010000022.1, forward strand.
ATGGCAGTGTTCATCAGCACGCCGTCGCAGCCCAGCTCCATGGCCACTGCCGCGTCGCTGGCGGTGCCGACTCCGGCGTCCACGATGATCGGCACGTCCGCGTCCTCCAGAATGAACAATATGTTGTAAGGATTGCGGATGCCGAGGCCGGAACCGATGGGCGCCGCCAGCGGCATGACCGCGACGCAGCCCATGTCCTCGAGCTCCTTGGCAACGATGGGATCGTCGTTGGTATACACCATAACCTGGAAATCATCGTCCACCAGCCGGCCGGCGGCCTCGATGGTGGCGACGACATCCGGAAACAGGGTGCGCTCGTCACCCAGCACCTCCAGCTTGATCAGGGAATGGCCGTCCAGCAGCTCACGGGCCAGGTTGCAGGTCCGCACCGCGTCGTCGGCGTTGTAACACCCGGCGGTGTTGGGAAGGATCACGTACTCCGACATCGGCAGCACGTCGAGCAGGCTGGGCTCGTCCGGGTTCTGCCCGATGTTGGTGCGGCGGATCGCCACGGTCACGATCTCGGCGCCGCTCGCTTCGATGGCGGCCTGGGTCTGATCGAGATCCTTGTACTTGCCGGTGCCGACCAGGAGGCGCGACCGGAACTCGAAATCGGCGATCACCAATGGATCGTCGTCGATGACGACGGACGGGTCAGCTTCGCTCATAGGAATACCCAGGGGGATGTCGGTTGGATCAGCCGCCGCCTATGGCGGCGACCACTTCGACGCGATCACCGCCGTTGAGAATATGCTTCGCGTAGCGGCTGCGGGGCACGATTTCCTCGTTCACTTCGACAGCCACGCGCCGGCCTTCGAGCTTCAGCTCCCGGACCAGCTCGGCCAGGGTCCGGCCCGCCGGCACGGAACGTTTCTCACCGTTGACCAGTATCTCCGAATGCATACGGGACAGACTACTGCTCAGTGGACTGTCCGTCAATTTGCGCGCCACAGGCGCCCCGACGCTGCGCGCGGGAGTGCTTCCCTCGATCTCGGGTTGGTGAGTAGAATAGCGCCCGGGCGCGGGTGTAGTTCAATGGTAGAACCTCAGCTTCCCAAGCTGATGACGTGGGTTCGATTCCCATCACCCGCTCCATTACCCGCAACCCGTCCCCGTCCCGGGCGGGACCGCCCGCTCTTCAGTCCAGGATCCCCAGAAACTCCCCGACCGCCTCCGGGTCGCGCAGCCGGAATTCCGCGGCGGAGTCGCACTCGTGATCGACCACCAGCACGCTCAAGCCGGTGTCTGGGTCCAGAACGGCGAATGCTTCCTCGGCGGCGGCACCGTCACCGATGTAGACCACAAAAGGCTCGCGGCTGCCGGAGGTCTCGCGCAGCCTGGCCAGCACGGCTTTGACACACAGTCCCTTGTCCCAGGGGATATCGGGAACGAACTCGATGACCTTCTTCCCCTTCTTCCAGGCCAGTGACGCGTAGCGCTCCAGAACATCGCTGGCGGCGGCGTTGATCTGCTGCAGATCGTCCCGGTCCACCATCCGGTAGTGGAGAGCGAAGGAGTACTTCTTGCGGTCGATCACCACGCCCTCTATATAGTCGAGCCAGTGCTCCAGCTCGTTGGCGGCGCAGTCCAGCTCGACGACCGCCTCCTCCAGGGCTGGCCGGTCGATCTGAGGCAGGGCATCCATCATATGGAAGCCGTAGCTGCCGATGCACTCGATCCCCTCGATCCCCAGCCTCGCCTGCACGTCTCCCTGGTCTCGGCCGCTCATCACCTGCAACGGATGGACTCCGGCCAGGCGCTGCAAATTCCGGCGGGTCTCATCGTCGAGCAACACCGCGTCGGGATGCTCGGCCGCCGCCGCCAAGGCACCGTCGTAGTCGAGGAATAGAACCAGTTGGCGGTCGCCGATCCTGTCGCGCAGGATATCGAGGAGCTGCCGAGCTTGCGCTTCACGGGTCATCTACGGACTGTCACCGCTTGGGGTCAATTACCGGGAACCGAATTCTAAACGCAGTTCCACCCGTCGCGGTCAAGCAGGAGATTCCCCGTGCTCGGTCGCCAGTATATTCTCCAGCCCCGCCATCACTTGCTCCAGATCCCCCGCCAGCACCTCCTGGCCTAGATGGTCATGGACCAGGAAGACGCCCCGTTTCCGGTCCCGGCTGATGTCGTACGCCAGCACTTCGTCTGCCCCCCCTTTGTAGATCTGAAATACGTCGTTGCCCTGCGCGTCGGCGGTCCAATGCCAGCGGGTGGCGCGGCCGTGAGCGATCACGTGGCCACCGAAGCTTTCCAGTTTCCCGCGGTCCTCCCTGCCGATGAAGTTATCCGGCAGTTGGAATATCTCACTCATGGCCAATCCCCCTGAAACCTAGAAAGCCGCGAATATACTAAATACGAAAATGCCCTTCGAGACTGATCCCGATCAACAACTGCAGGCCGGGCCTGACTTAGTCTAGCCCGGACCATCGGCGATAGCTATGCGGGATCGGGCCCGGCTCCACGGGGCGCGGCCTGTGTCCCGGGCATCCGCCGATCCGGGACCACACCGACCGAATCCGAGGTTCGTGATGTCAAACAAAGTAGCCGTTCCCACCAATGCCCGCGAGTACCAGAGCGACCGGCGCTTGGAGGAGATGGAGCACGACCCCTACCGCGCCAGGATGAAACTCAAGGAGCCCGCGCGCTGTACGGACTGCAGCGCAGTCTACTCCCATGGCCGCTGGACCTGGGGCAAACCACCGAAAGACGCGCACCAGACCAGATGCCCCGCCTGCCAGCGAATCCACGACCGGGTACCGGCGGCGTTCCTGACACTCACGGGTGATTTTCGCGAGCAACACAGGGAAGAGATCGTGCACCTGATCGAGAACTACGAGCAACGGGAACGAGCAGAGCACCCTCTCAAGCGGATTATGAAAATCGAGGACGGAGAGGAGGCACTGGTGGTGTCCTTCACCGACCAGCACCTGGCGAGCGGCACGGGTGAAGCCTTGTATAATGCCTACCAGGGCGCGCTGGACCACCAGTACACCAGGAGCGACAACCTGTTCCGAGTCACCTGGCACCGCTAGGCGCGGAGCGGACGTGGGATACCGACTGAAAGACAGCGAAGCCGTATCCGACGAGGTCCGGCGCGTCGTCGAGCAGCAAATCGACCGGGCGCTGGCCGAAATCGACGACGGCAAGCTGGACGTCAAAACCACGATCCACCAGGTACGGCTGCGCTGCAAGAAGATACGCGCCGTGCTGCGCCTGGCGCGGGGTCCGCTGCAAAAGGACGGTACCTACAAGGTGGAAAACGCCTTCTTTCGCGACACCGCCGCGGACCTGTCGGAGCTGAGGGACGCCGAGGTGTTGATCAAGACCCATGACGCGCTGACCCGGGATGTCAGGAATCCCGACGTCCTCGTCGCATGCGCTGCGGTTCGTGACCGGCTCGCCGCCCGGCACGGCGCCTTGACGGAGGCGCCCGTCGAGGCCCGCCTTCAAACGGCACGTGAGAGACTGCTCGAAGGACGTGCACGGGTGCCGGATTGGGCCTGGCGGGTACGCAATTTCCAGGGCCTGGAGCCCGGGTTGAAGGAGACCTATCGACGCGGGCGGCGGTCGATGAACGCGGCCTACCGATTGCTGTCCGATGAACAGTTCCACGACTGGCGCAAGCGGGTGAAGTACCATTGGTACGCCTGCCGTCTGCTGTGCGAGATCTGGCCCGCGGAAATGAACATCCGTCGCCGGGAAGCGGCCAGGCTGGCGGCGTTGTTGGGCGACGAGCACGACCTTGCCGTCTACCGCGCTACCCTGGAGGCGCAAACCCACTGGTTCGGCGAGAACGACCGCCGCGACGAGATGCTGGCGGCGGCGGATCAACGCCGCACCAACCTACGCCGCCGCGCCAGGGCGCTGGGCATGCGGCTGTATGCCGAGAAACCAGCCCGACTCACCGCCCGCTTCGCCGACTACTGGCGGGCCTGGCGCGCCGAGAACGATTGAACACACGACTCGCAAAACGGGAGCAATACCATTGAGCCAATCCCAGGGGCGCACCGCCAAATCCCCCAAGTCCAGGCCCTTTACACACAGCATGCGAATTGGCTCGCTGCTGGGCATCGATATCCACCTGGACGCCAGTGTGCTTATCATTTTCGCGCTCGTGGTGTGGATACTGGGCGGCAACGTCTTCCCCTCCTGGCATCCGGACTGGAGTGCCCGTCTGAGCTGGATCACCGGACTGGGAGCGGGTCTCCTGTTCTTCGTGTCGCTGTTGCTGCACGAGATGGCGCATTCGCTCATGGCCCGCCACTACGGTATCAGGGTGCCTCGCATCACCCTGTTTCTGTTCGGCGGCGTGTCGGAGATGGAATCGGAGCCCACTACCCCCAAGACGGAGTTCCTCATCGCCATCGTGGGACCGGCCATGAGTCTGCTGCTGGGCCTCATCTTCTCAACGCTGGCCGGGATCCTGGCGCCGGCAGAGTTCGCCGATCTGCTCATCCGCGACCAGGCCGGTGCACTTCAGTCGCTGGCGCCGCTGACCACCCTGCTCTTCTGGCTGGGACCGGTGAATTTCATTCTCGGCGTGTTCAATCTGGTGCCGGGATTCCCCCTGGACGGCGGCCGGGTGCTGCGCGCGACGGTGTGGTGGCTGACGGGCAGCCTGGAGCGCGCGACCCGCACGGCGGCCGGCGCCGGCCGCCTGTTCGGCTGGCTGCTGATGGCCCTGGGCGTCATGCAGGTGCTGAGCGGCGCCGCGGTGCAGGGACTGTGGCTGGTGCTGATCGGCTGGTTTCTCTCCAGCGCCGCGTCGTCCAGCTACAGCCAGATGATGATGCGGCGCACCCTCCAGGGCTGCAGGGTGGAGGACGTCATGCGCACCCACTTCGAGACCGTCGACGCCGACATCCCGGTTGCCCGCTTCATTGACGATTTCCTGCTCAAGAGCAACCAGCGCCTGTGGCCGGTGACCGCGGCGGGCCGCTTGGTGGGGTTCGCGAACCTCGAGACCATCCAGGAGCTCGAAGCCGAACGGCGCCACACCCTGCGCATCCGGGACATCATGCGTACCGACCTCGACGAGTTGAGCCTGCCCCCGCACGCCGACGCGATGAAAGCGATGGAGCGCCTGTCCTTGTCCGGCTCGCCCCTGGCGGTGGTCCGGGGGGAGGAAGTGCTGGGCCTCGTGGCCCAGGACGACATGGTGAAGTGGCTGGCCCTGCACCGGCGGTAGGTTGTCGGCATCCCGCTCCCGGCGATCCGCCACACTTCCTGACCTCCAGGCGGCGTTTCCCGGTCGGCGCGAACCGACTATGATTGATGCTGAACCCCGCAACGACCCGGACACCATGCGCGCCTACAAAATCGCCGAAGACGTACTGTTCCAGGAGCTTGACGGTGAAGCCGTGCTGCTGTCCCTGGAGAAGGGCTGCTACTACGGCCTCGACGAGCTCGGCACCCGGATATGGAGGCTGATCGACGAGAACCTGGATCCGGAGCAAGTGGTGGAGAGAATCGTCGAGGAATACGACGTCGACGCCGAGCAGGCCCGCGGCGATCTGGACAGCTTTATCCGGGATCTCGAAGAATCCGGACTGATCCAACAGTAGGCGTCTTGAGCTCGGAGGCCGACGACAAACACGCCCGGGAGTTCGGCGAACGCCTGCTCCACTGGTTCGACCGCCACGGCCGGCGCGACCTGCCCTGGAGCCAGGGCAAGGACCCCTACCGGATCTGGATCTCCGAGATCATGCTGCAACAGACCCAGGTCACCACCGTCATCGGCTACTACCGGCGCTTCATGGCGCGCTTCCCCACCGTGGCGGAGCTGGCGGGGGCGGATTTGGACGAGGTGCTGCACCTGTGGACGGGCCTGGGCTACTACGCGCGGGCGCGAAACCTCCACAGGGCGGCGCGGATCATCGCCGACGACCTGGAAGGATGCTTCCCCGACGACATCGAGCAATTGATGGCGCTGCCCGGCATCGGACGCTCGACGGCAGGGGCGATCCTGGCCTTCGCCCACCGCCAGCGGCATCCGATCCTGGACGGCAACGTCAAGCGCGTGCTCGCAAGAGTGCACCGCGTATCCGGCTGGCCGGGCAAGCGCGAGGTGGAAAAGCGGTTGTGGACCCTTGCCGACTCCTACACCCCCGAGCAACGGGTCGACGACTATACCCAGGCCATCATGGACCTCGGCGCGGGTGTGTGCCTGCGCCGCAACCCGCGCTGCGATACCTGTCCCGTGGCCGGCTTCTGCGAAGCCCTTCGCCACGGCGATCCCGAGTGCTACCCGGAACGCGCACCCCGAAAAGCCAGGCCGCTGAGGTCCACCGGCATGCTGTTTATCCGCAATGAGCGCGGCGAGGTGCTGCTGCAGCAGCGTCCCCCCACGGGTATCTGGGGCGGACTGTGGGGTCTGCCGGAGTGCGACGCCGGCCTGACCGCCGCCACCCGCGGCTTCGAGTCGCTGGGCCTGATCCTGGAACTCGGTCCGCCCGGTGAAGTCATTCGCCACAGCTTCACGCACTTCGATCTCGACATCACGCCGATCCCCGCCCGCGTGCGCGCGCCGCTCGAAGCGGTCATGGATAACGAAAAGCTCCTCTGGTATAACCCCGGGCAGCCCCGGGCGCTGGGACTCGCGGCGCCCGTCAAGCGACTCATCGAAAACTCGAGCTGATTCATGACCCGAACCGTACACTGCGTGAAGCTCGGCAAGGAGGCCGAAGGCCTGGACCGCCCGCCCTACCCCGGCGAGCTCGGCCAGCGGATCTACGAAAACGTTTCCAAGGAAGCCTGGCAGGAATGGATGAACCTGCAAACCATGCTCATCAACGAGAACAGGCTCAGCCCCATGAACCCGGACCACCGCAAATTCCTGGCCGAGCAGATGGAGAAGTTCTTGTTCGGTGAAGGCGCCGAGCGACCGGCCGGCTACGTCCCCCCGGACCAATCCGGCCAGTAAACCACGGGGATTGACGGACGCCGCCTCCCCCGCTTAAATACCCCCTCTCCCAAACCACGGATTGGAACCACGGATTGTAGGAGCGGCTTCAGCCGCGATTATCTTAAAGAGAGGACCCAGCACCGAACACCAGCCAGAGCCAAATCAACGGCTCGAGCCCAGATCAAAAAGCAAACTTGCCCCAATGGCCAGGTAGCTCAGTCGGTAGAGCAGGGGACTGAAAATCCCCGTGTCGGCAGTTCGATTCTGTCCCTGGCCACCATAAAATCAGAGAGTTATAGCAGACTCCCCAAGTTATCTCTCCGGTCGTTCACCAAATGTTCACTAGTCTGAGTAGTTTTTGTCTCCATCTATTACCAGCTTCTCCCATCTCTCATCTTCGTTCACTTACCCGCAGCGCGCCTTACGTCGTTCGCAAACGCGCGTGTCAGTTCCTGACGCTCGGCATTCGATAGCGACCTGGTCTTGGACTTGGTCCCCCGGAAGCTTGAATTGAAATAGACGCGAGGCAATCCCGGACACTGAACGTAGCCAACATTGGTTATATGTGCAGTCGTAGGGGTTAGCATTCCGTTTATCTCTCTGTGGAAAGTACAAGAGCCAAGACCGGATATTGGGCACACATAAGTCTGCGAGAAGCCAAACCCATTTCCCTGTAACCCAGTAGGCGCAAGTGGCACACAGCTTGGGGCACCCTGGCTCCCTTCAACATACTGTATGTGACCGTTCCCACTAACACTGAAAACACCGGACCTCTGAGTCGAAACGGTTCCACCAGGTCCAGTAAGTATGGTGGTAGTGGTACCCGTATAATTGCCTACATAGGCTTCACTTACAGCGAAGCCGCCGCCGCTCGAACTACCGCCTCCGCACGCGGCTAATGCTCCTGAGAGAAGTACTACAGCCAGTATGTTCTTCATCTTGCCCCCCCTCTAAGCTATACTTTTTCTCAAGAAATTTCCACGAGAGACAGGTTACAGCGCCACGGAGATTGGGGTCAGTGCGCTTGATCACATAAGATATAGATCAAGGGCGGTCCATCCTACAAAACAGGCTGGTTGATGCGTTGCTGCAAGACCCAATACCGTTGAGGTATGAACCGCCCCGGGTTTTGCGGAGGCTTCAACTCTTGAGAGAATGGAGCCATGAACAAGTCGAACAAGTATTCACCAGAAGTCCGTGAGCGTGCCGTGCGCCTGGTTCAGGAACATCGTGCAGAGTATGCGTCGCTTTGGGCGGCTGTGGAGTCGATCGCCCCGAAGATCGGCTGTGTGCCACAGACGTTGCTGGAGTGGGTCAAGCGCACGGAAATCGATACCGGGGCGCGTCCCGGAACGACTACAGCCGAAGCGCAGCGTATCAAGGAGTTGGAACGCGAGGTCAAGGAATTGCGGCGTGCCAATGATATTCTGCGCACGGCAAGCGCTTTTTTCGCCCAAGCGGAGCTCGACCGCAAACTGAAGTCTTGAACGCCTACATCGACCAGCACCGGGATACCTACGGGGTCGAGCCGATCTGCAAAGCGTTGCAGGTCGCCCCGTCGGCCTACCGGCGCCATGCGGCCCGTCAGCGCAATCCGCAACTGCGCAGCGCCCGCGCCAAGCGCGACGAGGCGTTGATGCCTCAGATCAAGCGGGTCTGGCAGGCCAACCTGGAGGTCTATGGCGCCGACAAAGTCTGGAAGCAGCTGAACCGGGAAAGTGTTCCCGTGGCGCGCTGCACCGTGGAGCGGCTCATGCAGCGCCTGGGCTTGCAGGGCGTACGCCGTGGCAAGACGGTTCGCACCACCGTGCCCGACCGCTCGACGCCATGCCCGCTGGACCGGGTCAATCGCCAGTTCCAGGCGGACAGGCCGAACCAGCTGTGGGTATCGGACTTCACCTACGTTTCGACCTGGCAGGGTTGGCTGTATGTGGCTTTCGTCATCGACGTTTTCGCCCGATGTATCGTGGGCTGGCGCGTCAGCACCACCATGACTACGGATTTCGTGCTCGATGCCCTGGAACAGGCGCTCTACGCCCGTCAACCTGCAGACTCGGATGCATTGATTCACCATTCGGACAGAGGCTCCCAATACCTCAGTATTCGATACACCGAGCGCTTGGCCGAAGCGGGTATCGAACCGTCGGTTGGCAGCCGTGGCGATAGTTACGACAACGCCTTGGCCGAGACGATCAATGGTCTGTACAAAGCGGAGCTGATTCACCGTCGCGGTCCGTGGAAATCCCGGGAATCGGTGGAGCTGGCCACGCTGGAGTGGGTATCCTGGTTTAATCATCACAGGTTAATGGAACCCTTGGGGTATATCCCTCCTGCAGAAGCTGAGGCAAACTACTACCGGCAGTTCAGCGAAACCATCGTTGAAGCGGCCTAACTTAAACCAAACAGCCTCCTCGATTCCCGGGGCGGTTCAATCCAGCACAGTCCCACCACTGAGGCCTCGATTGCCTTAGCCGTTTCCAGCTCTTGACTCAGGACTCGAGCGGCTTGCTCCCGCTATCCGGCCCTGGAATACCCGGCGGACAAGCAGCGAGGGAGTCGCTCCCATGCCTATTTCTCTCATTTCCTACCCCCTTTCTTGAATGTCTTTCCGGTTGGTGAAATACCGTTGTGTACACCACCAGTCGGTTATTACCGAACTTGGGCTCGGTACCGTCTACCAGATCACGGGGTAGCTTCAGTCAACAGGCGAAAGCATGAAAGCCCCGATGTTAATGCTTTCCGGTTCACGGCACATCCAACCGGATTCCTCTTGCAGTTTGACACAAGAGAACATCCACCAGGTTCTTTTGTTTGAGCTTATGTATACGCGGTACTCACCATTTACAGAAGCTACGCCAAGCGATATACACGGGCACGGCACGTGTCTTCCCATCATCGGTTCGGCGAAATACCCCGCCGTGTTGATATGTGATAGCAGGGACTTTTCGACCAGCGCTCCGCTATCCCCTGCCATCGCCGACGGCCCCACAATGGACGTTACCAATATGCACAAAACAAGACGTCTGACTCTCGCTAGCATTCGTCATACCCCCTTATACCAATATAAGTGCAGAAGCGCTCAATGACAGCTATATGTTCTACATTGTATTCACGTTTCGCCTATGGAATTCTCGACCCTCTTCATAGTCCTCTTATCGGACTTGCCGGCAGATATCCATGCAGATATAAGTCCACAAATCCACACGATGGTCCACAAAAAGAAGCCAATGCCCGCTGCAAAAATCAGCATGAACGCAAGGAAGTCCAACAAAAAGAATATGCAGGCCTTAATCCAACTTCCGCAGTACAGATCCCCCAGCCCGGGGATAAAAAATGAAAGGATGATAGATACTAGTGGGCTCTTCCCCTTCATCTCCTTACGGAGTTGTTCTTCTTCAAAAATTCGTCTTCTCTCCTCATTCGTAAGTGCCATTGGTCACTCCTACTCGTTGGTGTTTCTCATTTCATATTGTTCACCACTATTTGAACCTCGGTCGCCGCGAGGCAGTGATTCAATTCCACTGTTGCGAGCACCCCGATCTTTGACATTTGTACCCGGTCCGTGCGCCTTTTCTTATCCGCTTCGCCCGCTGCCTCCTCTGATATTTGTCGTTGTGCGGCCTGCCTTGGAAGAGGATCATCAGTTGACCGACCAGAGTCGCAAAGATGGCGACTGGCCAGTTTATAATGGTACGAAGCAGAAGAATCCGTAGGACTCTGTTACTTTCGCGATGAACGCAAAGTATCTGTTCTTCTCCCACTCCCTTGAGTATCGCCACCCTTGCAACACGAGACCGATTACCACGATGGCCAGGACCACCACAAGCGCGATCAGTCTCGCCAATCCCATATCACTGAGAGAGTGGATTTCCGAGTCTCGCTTGATTGTTTTCAAGCTTTTCCGGATACGTTGCGAGAAGCTTACGCTCCTTCTCGTTCCTCTGCGCGAGCGAACAATCTCTTCTTCGTTGGTGCTCCGGAGTTGCTCCATTTTCGACTCCTGCGTCTTCAATAGCGCAGCTACTTTCAATTTATTCTTCTTCTCTGCCTGACCTTCGTAGACCTGTATCATCTGATCGACGACCGGCTGCAGTTTCTTGAATAGAGCCGAATTCTGAGACTGGGCGAGGTATCGGCGCAGATAATATAAGTCGTTCAAATCAGGAGTATCCGTTGCATAGCTTTCATTGATCTGCGCGAGATCTTTTCCGACTGCGTCCATATACTGTGTTCCTGCCTTGTCCATCAGCCCCAGTTTCTCGTTCAAGATACCGTACAGAGTCTGCACGCTGATTCTTCCTTCCGGATCCGGCAGCTCGTCCCTGTCATGCAATATGCCGGGGGGCACTACTCGGTACTTGTCTATATCGCCGGCCAGGTAGACAGCAAGCTTGTAAAGCGCCTTTGCGGCGATGTCGTACAGCTTGCGTTTCAAGGCGGAGTCGACAATAAATTGCATCTCCTCCTGTCTTTCCGGGTCGTTTCCCCCGAAGCCTGCCAGCGGGATCTCATATGCCATTCTCACGTAGTCAGGTACATCGTAGTGCACCAGCTTGTCGATGAAAGCTTCGTACTTATCCCCGAGTCCGTCTGCCTCGTATACCTTCTTAATGCCATACGACACGGTCTCGGTATCCCGCGCCTTCAAAGCAGCAGCCAGATATGAGTCAAACCTCTTGTCGGCGACCTGTAGTCTTAGTACCAGGCTCTGTAAGGAGGCTTTTTCAGGGCCATGTAAGTTTCCTTCCTTTGATACGGCATATACCTTCTCGACCATATTCAAGGGTGGGCTGCCGCCAAGAATACGTTCGAACATTTCTTCTGCCTGACCGGTTTCTCCGGAGTTGAGATAGTAGCGGCCAAGCTCGAAGACCTCCTCGTCCGTCCGGGCCCGGTGCTTGGCCTGTTTGACCACTGCTTCGGCCAGCTCCGGCTCCTCGGCGGACTTCAACCCCGAAACGATCTTTAGGAGAGTATCGACAGAACGCGTGGACTTCGCATCGGCTTCCAAACTCTGCCTGATGATGTCCCCGGAACTGAGTAGCTTATGCTTCTTGGTGATCTGAAGTAACTGCAACAAGCGATCGTAAGCCGAGGTTGCGCTCGCCAGCCTTTCGATTCCTGCGGTAGCATCAGATATTCGTCTTTGCTCGATGAGGAATCGTATGCCGTTTAGCGCCGCCTCGTACTCTCGGCTCGGCAGAACACTGTTCTGATCGATGTTCTGCAAGGACTTGACGATTGTATCGACCGCCGCCCCCGGCCTTGCGTCAGCGAAGTACAGCGCGGCCAAGCTGTGGTCGAGATAGGAGGATAAGACCTCCTTAAGCGACAGGGTAGACCTTCAGATACGGGTCACCTGACACCAGGTCTGGAATCGACACAGTCCTCTCGCTCTCGGACTCGAGCAGCTCAATATCGTTCCGTTTTCGATAGCTTGAGCAGCTTGTTCGTCTTATCCAGGGTCTGGCTCAAGGCCTGGACGTTGTCATCGGCACGCGCGATATTCGGCAGGTAGAAGAGAATGACGCAGAGTATCAGTATCGCTGTCAGCGCCGCTCGCATCCTGCCGTGGACGAATGAGTACTTTGAATGACCAAAGAGAATCAGGCCCAGCACGGTTATTGGGAAGAATATGATAACCAGGTTGTTTCCGATGAGGAATTCGAGGGGTTGAGTCGGAAACAGCGCGAAACCCACGGCTCTTCGAGCTACGAGGATACCCCGAGTCGGTCACAAAATTGCTGGTCTCCTCCGATCTAAACGCCTGAAGTCTTGCCTGGTAGTCCGCAAGTTTTGCATCGAGCTGCTGCTTCTCCTCCATGAGCTTTTTTACGGCCGCCTCGTGGTCGGCCCGTACCTTCTTCAAATCTCTTTGGTGTCGGTCCTTCAATACCTGCAGCTCCTTGGCCGGACTGTAGGCGGGCTTGGTAACGGGGTATTCAGTGTTGGACTGGGCCCGTGCGACGCCAGACACCAGAAACATGACAAGAACAAGAACACTACCTTCATGGTATCGACTTTCATTATTTTCACCGGCCTAGCTTCTGTTCTTTGCGTCGAAATATGCATCCTCGAGCTCTGGGACCCTGAGCACTCTCTGTCCCTGGCCCGTCGATACATTTCTTAGGACTTCATTGATTTCATTGCCCGTGTACTTCACCCCCCACTTCACTGATTTGGTGAAGCTTTTTTCGACGCCAGTGCCAGTCTGATATAGCCGAGAAAGAACGTGGTAGGCCTTCGGGTAGGACGCCGTTGGCGGCCTGCATGACATATTGAGCACCCTTGCGTGCGTTGCCGGGAACGCCGAATCCGGCGACCAGGCACAAGCCGTAGTAGTATTCCCCCTGGGGGTCGCTATGTTGAGCGGCTTTTTGAAAATATTCGGCGGCCGTGCCATCGTCCTTTCTGGTACCAAGGCCCCTGGCTGACATATAGCCCAGCATCGTGAGAGCTCGAGGGAAATCCTGGGACGCAGCCCCGCGAAACAAGCGGAAGGCTTCTTTGTCGTTGATCTACCCCGTTCAAGCCAAAAAACATTGCGAGGCCGGCCTGATAGGTGGCCTCGGAGTTGCCACCCGTAACGTGTTCCTCCGGCTTCAGTCGTTTGGACAGAGACACCAATCCGGCATGATCACCATCCACCCTTAGCCCACGTTCCACCAGAATCCGAGACTTTCGGTTGTCTCCCCGATCCAATGAGGCACGAGCAAGCCGATAGTAGCGGTCAGCAATCCGACTCAGACCATTCTTGGCTGCCTCGTTTGTCGGGTCCATCGAGAGAACTCTCTGGTAGATATCAAATGCGTTCTCGTGAGGTGGGGTGGTTAGCTGATCATTCTCCACGTAGTGGTCGGCCCGTGACAAAAGCTGTTCAATCTCTGTCGGCTGTGGTTCGACTCGTTCCGTGGCAGGGCCTGTTTGCGTGGGAGCGTCGCTATTATGCTCGCTCTGCAGGTCTCCTTCGGACTCCGACTTCTTCACCTCCTCCTTGGGCTTCACCGTCGAAGGGGGATTCGTATCGACGATACCCCCTTGCTTTGAGGTCCGCGTGCTTGTGACGTAATCCTTGAAGATGTAGCCCTCCATGTCCCCTTTCTTTATTTGAAACCAGTCACCCACCTTCCCCGTGGACTGAAAACTTCCACCGTTGTCTACATGGTCGATTGTTGCGCTGAACGGATCTGGGCTGGCCTTCACAGGAACGGTAACATTCGGGCTGACAGTTATGGTCGCAAGGGCAGCCCCTGTGTTCTGCTGCGCCATCGCGTTCCCGAAAGCGTAGAGCAGGAATACCCCAATCACGGCTCTTGTCAACGTCCTGATGGGCATTCTGATCCAATCTCTGAGGTGACGATGTTCACTTGGCACAACTCCTCATTACTCCTCGTTCCTAGCCGCCCGCACTCTTGAACATGGGAAGACACAATCAGCATATCACCTGAACTAGTCTCTAAAGCATCACGTCGTTCTCTCCGTCGCTACTGTGCTTGCTCCGACTTCAAAAGGTGATCACAACACGTCCGGATTCGCCATGGTTTTCGCACGTATACTGCCCCGTGAGTCCACCCGCTTCGGCGAGGCTCATCTCAGCGCTACATGCAGGGGACGGATAGAACATCCACGAGAAATTCAACGTCAACTTCTCTTTG
>CAVSUY010000023.1:0-9586 GCA_963731035.1 uncultured Gammaproteobacteria bacterium
GCCGCACCGATGACGCCACCCGAGACCGCCAGCTTGCGCAGGGCGTCACGACGTTTACTTGGATTGGAACTGCCTTTCTTGGACACGATTCTTCCTCCCCCAAAAGTGGTTTGTGGGCTCCATGCCCTGACGAGACAGCTTCTCTCGGTTCATATTGCTTGAAGCTTTCGAACGGGTCAAGCTCATCTTGAGATATGCATTCGACCGCCAGTGTTATGGGCCCGACCCCGTGCCGCCCGAGGTTTGACAAGCTGATGGCCCTCTTTAATAATTCTCCTTGAAGCACAAGGACAGCGGTTGGATTCCGATCGACAATAAACCCCAATGAGGCGGACCGATGGTCGCGTTTTCTAAGCCTTCCCGAGAGCGAACCCATCCGCGATCCAACGCCGTTCAATTCCGTTCGAGGCCGTCCGGCCGGCTGGATCTCTCCGGCTACACGACTTTCCCATTCCACCGTTCCGGCTGGCGGTATGCCGTCGAATCCCTGAAGCCCCTGCACAACATGGAGGGTGCCCGCTTTGTGGGGGTCGTGGAGCAGGAGTTCGGCTGGAGCGTGAAGGCGAATGTCGATACCGGCATTCTGCCGTTGACGCGGCCGTGGATTGGTGTCTTTCACAACCCACCGACGATCCCTGCATTTTGCGGTTCGTGTTGCTCGCCAGAGGCCATACTCAATTCCTTCTACTTCTGCGAGAGCCTGCCGTATTGCCGGGGCATCATCACTTTGTCGGAATACCTTCGTGACTGGTTGACGCGCCGGCTCGAAGTTCCCGTGGTCTCACTGGTCCATCCCACCGAGCCGGCGGAGAAGCAATTCTCGATGGAAAGGTTCCTGGAGAATCATGATAAGAGCGTCGTGCAAGTCGGGGCGTGGCTCAGGAGGTTCCAGTCATTGAAGCATCTGCCGCTGACCGAGTACAGGAAGATATGCCTGGATACGGGCGAAACCGGAAGGGGCTACCAGGAACTGGAGGAGGGGTTCAGCGGCGTCTACAACGAAGACGGCATTGAAGCCGTAGGTGACTACGAGGTGCGGAGCTGGCTGCCGCACGACGAGTATGATGACCTGCTGAGCCGGAATATCGTGTTCCTCGATCTGTATGATTCGAGCGCGAACAACGTCATCGTCGAGTGCATAAGGCGCAATACCCCGGTGATGGTGAACCCCCTGCCTGCGGTGAGAGAGTACCTTGGGGACGACTATCCGTTCTATTTCGACTCTCTCGAGGAAGCGGCGGTCAAGATACTCGATCGCTCGTACATCCGGGAAGCGTACGAGTACCTCGCGGGCCTCGACAAGAGGGAGCTCGACGGCCGGTATTTCTACCAATCTCTTCGCGATTCAGCGGTGTACCGGAACCTCCCCGCAGTGAACGCGCATCAGGTCTATCCCGTTTCCGAGGCGCCTCCGGTTGATCGCCTCGAGGATCTGGATATCATTCACGGCTCGCCGCTGTCATGCCGGTACGTGTTCATCGTATGCGCCCGCAACGAGGAAAACAGTATCGAACGCTGCCTGGGGTCGATACTGCGTCAGCCGGAGGCTCACGACTACGGCATTATTTTCATTGATGACGATTCCAGCGACGCATCACTGGCGGTGGGACTGGACACGCTCCGGGATTGCTCCAAGCCGTATGTCGCCGTTCGCAACCGGGAGCGAAAGTATTACAGCCGCAACCTCTACAACGCGGTGCATAACCTCGTTATAGGCGATGAAACCGTATGTGTAGAGGTGAACGGCGACGACTATCTCGAAGACGTCAACGTGCTGGATATCCTGACGGACGCCTATTCCACGGGCGTGCTCAAGACCTTCGGTGACTTCAGGATAGTGACTGGTGACGAATACTCCGTTAGATACGCGAGCTGGAAGAACGAGTTCGACCGCGGACAGATCGACTACTCCCAGCCGTGGAACGTCGACGTCTATCCCTCGTGGATGCATCTCCGTACCTATGTTCGGGGCCTGTTCCTGAAGGTCCCCAATCCGTACTTCTGGGAGCGCAACGGCCGCAACTGGCTGATCATGAACGAGGACTTGTCCATACACCCGAAGATGGCGGAGCTCGCCGGACACCGCGCCCTGTTTATCGACGAATACCTCTACGTCTACGACATCAGCCATACGCACCACGACCACAGAACGGAGCAGTGGCAGACGTATACCGCGGAGAACCTGTACCGCAAGCCCCAGAGCTACCTGGTCGGCAACGCCTACCGCACTCTGCGGCAGAAGGCGATCGCCGGGCGCGTAAAGCAGATGGATGTCACGGCACGGGCCGGGTTGAAGAAGATTTCCTAGGGCGGCCGAGTCTGTCGGCCGATTGACACCCCCGCCCATGTCCGCACATTTCAAGCACTACGTCATTACACGATTCAACATCCCCTTGCACTGGCCGGAAGAGGACCTGGTCGACAACGTATGGACTGCGCATCGTTTCGACGTGTTCGAAAAAATCTGCCTGCCCTCCGTGGCGGGACAGACGAATCAGGACTTCACGTGGCTCGTTCTTTTCAGCGCGGAAACCGCGAAGCGGTACAAGAGGAAGATCGCGGCTATCGGGAAGGAAGTCCGCGTCTTTTCGCCGGTCTTCCTGCCGACGACCCATTCAAGAAAATCCAGACACTATCTGGTTTCTCGCAGGTACTGGGAAATCATCAAGGCTACCGGGCATCCGGATGACCGCCACGTCATCAGCACCCGGCTCGACAACGACGATGCCTTGCACAAGAATTTCGTCTGCGCTGTCCAGGACAGCTTCGTTCCCAGCCCGAGAAGCTTTGTGAACTTTCCCAACGGCTACCTGTATGACATGGAAGCCAATGTGGTCCACCGGAGCAGAGCGACGGACTGCACCAACACACTCTCATTGATCGAACGGACCGGCCGCCAAAGCGTTCCGAAGACGGTATACTTCTACGATCATCACCGCAATGCCGCCGACTTCGCGCCCGTGAGGAACGTGGAGGATTTGCCTGCCTGGCTGATAGCCATTCATGCGAGAAATATCATGAACAGGATGCATATGTACCCCGTGGTGGGGGGACCCCTGGATCCGGAGGCGGTAGACCTGTTCGGGAATTTTGGTGTCCGGATACCGACGAGGAGCCGTCTTCGGCGCCGTGCCCGGTCGTCAAGCAGTGAAACGTCGATCCTCTGACTGATATACCCAATTCATCAACAAGAGGACCGATGAACACGGATCAGAACAATGACACGCTCCCATAAGACCGTCCTCTTCATCGTCAGTGGGTTGGCTGGGTTGCTCGTCCTAATCGTAACGAGCCTGTATTTTTTCGTGAACACCACGGCTAACAAGACAAGGCTGGAGACAGCCGCCTCGAGGGCCTTAGGTATGGAAATCAAAGTCGGCGGCCGATTGGGAGTTGATTTTTTTCGGGCTTGCACGTCACGCTGAAGGATGTGCACATCCGTAACCAGGGCGCGGATGTTGCGTCAGCGAAGTCGGCCATACTGCACATTCCTCTCCTTCCGCTGCTTCACCACGAAGTCCGTATCAAAGAAATCGACCTGGCCTCACCCGCGATCTTCATCGAGCAGGGCGACGACGGCAAGTTTAACTTCGGGACATCGGAACGGGGCGGGGGGTCATTTCCTGCCATTGACGTGGAAAAGATTTCTTTCACGGATGGAACGCTCCACTATGCAGACAAACTGACCGGGGCAGAATTCCAGGCCGTGCGCTGCAACCTGGACCTGCGCCGTCTACGCCCCTCGGGTGAGAAAAATACGGGCTTGTTGCAGCACCTCTCGGCGACGGGACGGTTCGCCTGCGGATCGATCAGGACCAAGAAGCTTGTGGTGTCCGACTTGACGTTTTCGATTGCCGGGGTTCTACCCCGATTTCCCGGACACATCCATAAAGGCCACCTACTTGGCAGATTCGGCGGGCGGTAGCCGAGC
Source organism: uncultured Gammaproteobacteria bacterium (assembly GCA_963731035.1). Lineage (GTDB taxonomy): Bacteria > Pseudomonadota > Gammaproteobacteria > Arenicellales > JAANXG01 > JAANXG01. The sequence continues at coordinate 3,932 of CAVSUY010000023.1, forward strand.
CCCGACATACGCTCGATAACGCTCGCGTGCACGACGCAGTCTTCGCGCATCCGTCGCCTCCGGCCCATCGGAATCTTCCGGGCTTCCCGCCCCAGCTCATAGGTGCAGTACCAGAATTGGCAACGAATTAACACTTCGCAAAAACTTCGTTTAGTTTCGCAACACGCCTAAAGAGCGTCATATCTCGCGCATGCGCTGCACCGCCGGTACGCGTGTCTCGCGTAGTGCGCCAACCACCGCCACGGCGACTGAGACGAGCGCGATGCCGATCAGGGTGCCCAGATAAACCCAGGGGATACTGAGAAATTCGGGAGGTGGGTCAAAAGCACCAGTCAAGAGCTTGACCAGCATCCATGCCAGCACGAATCCAACCAGTGTTCCGATGACGGTTCCGGCAAGAAAGAGCAGCAGCGCTTCGCTCCACAGAAAAGCACCAAGTTGCCGTGGATTAGCGCCGAGCGCCGAAAGAATGGCGAAGGTGCGCCGCCGGTCGGCAAGCCCGAGCGCGAGAACAAGGCCCGTTGCGCTCGCCACCATCAGAATGGCAAGGCCCAGTTCTAGCCGCGTTAACCCGCCGAGATCGACGGCGGTAAGACTCGATCCGATCAGGCGCAGCGTTTCGCCAAGCTCGGTGACCTTTACCCCCGGCAATGGCGCAACGATCCTACGTGCGGCGGCAGCAAGATCCGCGTTCGGCGCTGTCGTTTTCAACAGCACAATCTCGGCTGTATCCGCGCCCGTCACCCGCCCAACATAAGCGGCGTTGGCTACCAGAAATGAATCGTGCGGCGCGGTCGGAAACTCACGGGCAATGCCGATAAAACGGAACGGAAAGACGTGATATTGGTGATCGACTACGCTTTGCAGCCGCAGGTTGATCTTGTCGCCTGGCTTCAACTGAAAATCCTTGACTGTTTCCGCCGACACGAAAACGCCATCCGGAGTCCGTTGCAACAGGTCCAGGCTTTTCTTCGCATCGCCACTCGCGAAATAGGCATTCGACATCCTCGTCGCAGCGCCGATATGCGCGGCGTCTATGCCGTACAGGTCCTGCAGATCCGCGCCTACGTAGGCCAGCCGGTGCTGCATCGGTTGCGCGGCGCTAACTCCAGGAATGGCCGCGAGTGCCTTGAGTTTTTCCGAAGCAGGCGTCAGCGCAGTGCCGGTGACCGTGACATCCGCGCCGTTGGTGAGTTCGGCATCGATCCGCGTCTGCGCATGGTAGGTGGTGTTGAACACGGCAGTCGAGGTTGCGAAGGCAAAAGCCAGCGCAACCAGAGCGATACCTTGCGTCATCCGCTTACCTTGTCGGCTTAGCGTGGCCGCCACGACTCCCGCCAGCGAGCCGGCAATGGGTCTCAGCACCATGGCCACGAAGCCACGACCGCGCCGCAGGCCGGTCAGGCAAAGCCGGATCGTTAGCAGGCCGCCGCCCAGCCACAGCAGGACGGGGGCGAGAAACGCGGTATAGTCAACCGATGATGAGGGCGTGCCCTCGGGCGCCAGTACAACCTGATAGCCCGTACTCCACGTTCTCGAAAAGACGATCGCTGACAAGATGATGAGAATAAAATCGAGGCCGATGCGCCGCCAGAGTTGCGGATGATCGCCGCCCGTTGCCATTCGAGCTGCCGCGACCGTCGTCTGCCTGGCATCCAGCCAGGCGGTGGTGAGGATGGCCGCATGGGCAAGCGCTATCCCGGCCACAACCGCACCGACGACCCAGTAAAGCGCCGTGGCGTTGAAGATACCAACGCCAAGCAGCGTTTTGGAGAGCAGCATCGCCGCCAGAAGTCCGAGTACGGAGCCGGCAATGCCAACGAACGCCGCTTCCACTGCTGCCAGTTTCATGATCTGCGCGCGCGATGCGCCGCGGATACGCAACAGCGCCTGGTCGCGCCGCCTCCGGACGCCGCCGGATGCCACCACTGCGATGGTAAGAAAAGTTGCCAACAGGGCGCCGGGTGCGCCGAGGAACAGAAACAGCACTCGGGAATACAACGCATCGCTACGCACCGCATCGAGCCGCGCCGCCAGATTGTCTGCGACGATGCCGCTGCCGGCGATACGTACTTCAAGGTTTTTCGCCGCACCCTGGACTGCGACAAACGCTGCATTGGGGTCGCGCGGCAGCTTGGTGTGATTCAGGCCGACTTGCAGTTGGATTCGGACCGAGTCGGGCCTGACCGCCATCTGCGGATCGAACAGGCGATGCCATTCGGCCAGCGGCATCAGCAGTACATTGTCGGGCGGCGCCTGCGGTGCCGCCCCGGCCGGAACTCCGACAGCCTGAAACATCGAATCAGCATTCGGCAGATCGACGACGCCGGCTATCTTGACCGCCACTGGCGCCAGCGCCGGGCGATGAATGCTCACGCTATCGCCCACCGCTACATGCAGGTTGGCCGCAGTCTGCTGCGCAACCAGCACGCCATCCAGAGAACCCAGAAGCGCACGGAACTGTTTTGGATAGTCGCGGGCGTACAACGCATCAATGCCGACCACCTTGCCTTTGCCGGTTGTCTGGACGGTGCCGCCGGTATGCGCCTGGAAGCCGTCGACTTCCGCATAACCAACTTCATGCAGCGTTGAAACCGCGGCAGCCTGCTTGATCGCTGCGGTGACCGACTGCACGGTCGTTCCGGGGACGAGTTGCACTTGCCAGTCAACTGGCACGCCAGTGACAGCGCGCTGGGTCATCGATGCGGTGCTCTGCGCCAGAAATGCACCCAGTGATGCAAGCATCGCCACAGTAACCGCGATGCCTGCTGCGGAGCCTACCAGACGACCGTTGCGCTCCTTCATCAGGCCGATGAACCAGGATGTAATCACACGTCCTCCAGGGTATCCGTCGATTCAACGAGCACGCCACGTTGAATTCGCCAGATCGTATTCATTCGCTCGGCAATCGATAGATCGTGAGTTGCGATGATCAGCGCGGTGCGGGTACCGTCAAGATGGGAAATCAACGCATCGAGCAGCGCATGACCAGCCGGCTGGTCAAGTTGGCCGGTCGGTTCGTCTGCCAGAATCACGCTTGGGTTGCCGACGATCGCTCGCGCCATCGCCACCCGTTGCATCTGGCCACCGGACAACTCCTCGGGCAGTTTGCGCGCAAGGTTTTCAAGGCCGAAGGTCGCCAGCGCGGTACTCACTGCCACATCGATGGCATCCGTCGATTTGGCCAGCAACAGGGGTAACGCAACGTTCTCGCTCACGGTCATCGGTTCCAGTAAACTTTGCGACTGAAACACGATCGAAATTTTTCCCGGCAGTAACGTCGCCACCGGACCCAGCACGGGCCAGGCGATGGTGCCGCTCGTGGGTAGATCGAGCCCCGCCATGAGATGCAATAAGGTTGATTTGCCGCTGCCGGATCTGCCCACGAGCGCCACCCGATCACCGGCGCGCAGACGAAATGTCGCCGACTCGACGGCGGTGATAGTGGCCTCGCCTTGTTGATAGCTGCGACTGAGCGAGCTTGCCTCGATGAGAATGTCATTCATGGATAAGCCGTCCATCCTGGATGTGCAAAACGCTGTCGGCAGTCGACGCCAGCGCCTGGCTGTGAGTTGCGACCAGAATGGCAGCGCCGGTCTGGCATCGCTCCCGCAGCAGCTTCAGAATATTAGCCTCCGTCGCCGTGTCCACTTCCGCTGTGGGCTCATCCGCCAGCAGCACTTGCGGGTCGGCCGACAAGGCGACCGCCAATCCGGCGCGCGCGGCTTCTCCGCCCGACAATTGGGACGGGCGGGCGAGGCGCCGTGGCGTAATGCCCATCACCTCCAGCAGGCCGTCGATCCTGCTCGCATCGCTTTTTCCAGCGAGCGACATTTGCAGCCGCATGTTGTCCTCAACCGTCAGGTGCTCAAACAGGTTGCCGGACTGCATCATGATGCCGATATGTTGGGAACGCAAAGTGGCGCGCACCTCTTCCGGCCGGCGCGACAGGCGCGAACCCATCACCTCAACGTGACCGCCATCGGGTTCATCCAACCCGGCCAGGCATGCGAGTAGCGTAGACTTGCCGCTGCCGGAGGGGCCCATCAGGGCGAGGAACTGACCAGCCTCGAGCTTTAGCGAAACGCCTCGCAATGCGGCTGTTTCGTCGTCACCGCTGTGATAGAAGCGATAGAGCTCGAACGCTTCCAGCGGTGTGATATCAGCGCCACTGAAACGAATTGGCGACGAGTTTCCATTGGTCGACATTGTCGGCCCCGAGAGGTGCAGAGAGATTAATGCTGGCCAGCTTCCCACCCCGGTAGATCAGGTAGCGATTGTTCTCGAGGCGCAGTTGCTTGTTCGTGACCGGGTTGGGTTCAGAATTTGACGAGTAGGCGATCAGGATCGCCGGGCCTGATCGCAGCTTCACGCTCTGGATCGCTTCGATCTTGACAGCGCGACCGGCTTTGACCAGATCCACAGCCTCATGATTCTTTACGGACGCGGTGGTCGGAGCACCAGTGGTGTCTGGATTTACGGCAACATCAATCATATTGTACTTGTCCGCGAAACTCGCTCCGTCACTGCGGTCGGTTCGTGCCCAGCCTTCCGGTACCTTGAGCGAAAACCCCAGTGCGGAACGATAGACGACGAAAACCTGCGAGTCGGGGATGTCACCGGGTGGGTTCTTTTCCTGCGCAACCGGCTGTTCCGCCGCCATTGCGGATGTCGTTACATGTTGCATGCCGCTGAGCAATGTGAAGATAACCACAACGCCCACTAGCATTGGTGGTGAATGTCTCCATGAATCAACCTTCATCTGATACCTCTTTATTTGTGGTAGCGACCACCGCCCTGTTTCCGACGTGAAAAAAACATTCTTCACTGCCCGGTTGGATTGTCAGTCCGAATCCGGTCCTTCAGGATCGTTTTCCAATACCTTGCCGCTTATCGCATCCACGCCGACTTCCTGGGTCTTAGCTAACTTTCCGCTTTTAATATCGAAGGAATAGCGCAAACCGCTCCTCCGAATCGCCGGATCATTTTACTTATCTCAGTGAACTATACCCGGTTACTCTCAGAGCAACTTTACGGTTTTGTAATCATGATCCGTCTTTGACAAGTGTATAGTGCCAAGGTGCATCTTTATCGCACTCTCCCAAGGCCGCGGCTCGCGCTACTCTTTTGACATCCGGCGCTACTCGGTGACCCATGAGGTCTGCGTGGACACTAGGACCGGCAAGGAGCTCGAGAACAGTGAACAAGGGCTCAATGCCGATGAACTACCAGCGCCGACTATGCCGTTATCAAGATGAGAGGGAACCGGTAGTGTAGGTGTATCGGTTTCACCTGGGCCACTGGAAGTGCCACAAACAACGATGAACGCGTTCAACGCAACGAAAACAAAGGAATTGACATGAATCGTCAGTCAGAAGAAGCGAAACCGGAGCCCTCTCTTGCGAGACATATGCTCAACAAGGTGCCGGAAGTTACGCTCTATTTCTGGATCATCAAGGTACTTTGTACGACGGTGGGAGAAACCGCGGCTGACTATCTAAATGAAACTTTTCATTTTGGTCTGACAGGAACATCAATCATCATGGGAACGCTACTTTTCGTCGTTCTGATCGTTCAGTTCAGAGCAAGAAAGTACGTACCGTCAGTTTACTGGCTTGCCGTTGTCCTTATCAGTGTCGTTGGCACTCTCATTAC
>CAVSUY010000024.1:0-3996 GCA_963731035.1 uncultured Gammaproteobacteria bacterium
CCCGAAGAGACCGGAAGCCAAGCAAGAGTAGTGACCAATCTTCAATCGGTCCCGCGCCGCCTCGAGGGTATCAAACAGAAGCTGGAAGGCGATCGGCTGACGCTGTCCGTCGCCGGGAACTTGATCGAGTGCCCGCAGGCCGACGGTATTGTCTGGGCGCTGTGCGACGGACGTTCCGCAGCCGTGACTCGTCGTGCAGACCTGAACCGCCGGTGTAATTCCGGCGCCTTGCGGGTGCGCGGTATGATGGAAGATTGATTTGACACGTCGTACCGCACCCAAGCGCCCGGAGATTGAGAAGTGAAGACTGTCTGGTTTAGGCCCCTGTTGGATTCCATTGCCGAGCGCGGGCGCGAGTTCCTCGCGCGCTCCGGCGAAGGCGACGACGCGCTGCACACTCTGGAGCGGTGCGATATCCTGATCGAGCGCCGCGGCGTCGCTTCGGGCCTGGCGCTGGCTAAGGACATCCTGACCGCCTACGCCGGCATGGACGACTCGCAGCGGCTGGTCTTCTTCGAGGGTCTGCGAACCGATTTCGGGGTGGACGTGGCCACCATCGAGGAGACGGCCCGGGCCTGCCTGCAGGAACAGACACCGGATCGAATGCAGCATCTCATGCAGCTCGCCGAGCCTCGCCGCCAGGAGCTGTTCCGGCGCCTCAATGCTTCGCCGCACGGAACGGCGGCGCTGGTGCGGATGCGTTCCGACCTACTCCAGATGATGCGCGCGCACCCGGAGCTCACGACTGTGGACTTCGATCTGCGCCACCTGCTCGCGTCCTGGTTCAACCCCGGATTTCTGCAGCTTGAGCGCATCGACTGGGACAGCCCGGCGCGCACTCTCGAGAAGCTCATCGAGTACGAGACGGTGCACCAGATCCGTGGCTGGGACGACCTGCGCCGCCGGCTCGCCTCCGACCGGCGCTGCTTCGCCTTCTTCCACCCGGCGCTGGAGGGGGAGCCGCTGATCTTCGTGGAGGTGGCACTGGTGGAAGGCGTCGCCGAGCGGGTGCAACCGCTGCTGGACCCGGAGGCGCCCGTCGGCGACCCGCGGGCCGCGAACACCGCGATCTTCTATTCCATCAACAACACCCAGACGGGTCTGCGGGGCGTGTCTTTCGGCGACTTCCTGATCAAGCGCGTGGTGGAGGCCCTGCAGGAGGACCTCCCCCATATAGAAGTCTTTGCCACCCTGTCACCGCTGCCGAGATTCGCGCGCACGGTACGCAACGTCCTGGCCGGCAACTGTCAGGAGGCAGTGCGGCAGCGATTTCATCGTGCGCTGGAAGGCTTTGCAGGCCCGCTCGGCAAGATGTATCCGGACGCCGAGGGCATCGACGCCGCGGCGCTGCAGCTGCTCGAGCAACAGACCGGCACCGGCCCGGAACTGCTCGGCCCGGTGCTGCGGCGCCTGGCCCTCGCTTACCTGACAGCGCGCACCGAAGGCACCAGCGCCATCCTGGACCCGGTGGCGCGTTTTCATCTCACCAACGGCGCGCGCCTGGAGCGCATCAACACCTTCGCCGACGAATCCGATCATGGGCGCGCGATCGCCTTCGGCGTGATGGCAAACTATCTGTACGACACCGACGACCTCATCGCCAACCACGAGCGCTTCGCGCAGCGTGGTGAGATCCCCTTGTCCAGGTCGCTGGCGCGGGAGCTGAAGAAGATCAGCGACGAGGAATAGCGTTCGGTCCTTCATGGGCCGCAACCCGAAATTTCCCCCCCGGCACCGCTTTCTTCCAGAGCGCTTCAGGCCACCTTGAAACCCCACACTGAGTGTGCTAATTATACCTAAGCGGGCGGTCGTAGTTCCTGGGACCAGGTGCGAGCCGCCGTCCGCGACCGGGGGGCACACAGCAAAATCCCCGAAACCACAGGCTCGGCGAATACGTTGTGACGCGGTCCCCAAAAGGCGCCTTTCTCCGGGTTCTTCCGGAAGTCGTGGCGGCGTTTGTGTTAGCGTACTGCACTTGTTCGGCAGCCGCCGATGGACCTATCTCCCCCAGGCCGCAAGCCTCCGCATACCAACTGCCCGCCTCCGCTGCATCCCGGTCTTCGCCACGTCGCAGGCAGGATGGAAACGACGATTCCGAGGTGTTACTCGAGGATGCTGCCGATGCGCCGTCCGACCGAGAGAAGCGCACTCACGTCGACATCGTATGGCCGTCCGGCAATCTTAGAGCGCAACTGAACCGTGCACGATCATTGCCTCGACCGACCGTAGCGCACAAAGGCTCGTGCCCCCTCCACGTCTATCTCATCACCGAGCGCTTCAGGTTATAGGGGCGCCGCGTGTCCGGCTGCGCCTGCCGGCACGCGCGGTACCGGTCTTCAGCATTCCGGAGGCCGGCTTCGAGCGGGGAGTGTTTCCTGCATCGACCAGAACAACCTATGAACGAATTTAAGGAGCGCTATCATGCGTACGCAATCCACTGTGAGAGGGCTGCTGCTGTCCATTGGCGGCACGTTGCTCTCATTTACACTGGTGCCGGCCGCACACGCGGTACCGTCATTTGCCCGCCAGACGGGGCAGACCTGTGCCACCTGCCACACGGCTTTTCCGCAGCTTACGGCCTTCGGGCGCCAGTTCAAGCTGCGGGGCTATACCCTGAGCTCGGCGAAGCAGGTCAAGAGCGAGGGGCTGGACATCGGCCTGTGGGCGCCGCTGTCGATGATGATCCAGACCAACTGGAGCCAGCTGAAGAAGTCACCGGAGCCGGGCAGCGACAATTCGAAGTTCCTGCTGCCCTCCCAGCTCAGCATTTTCTACGCCGGGGGCATCACCGATAAGACGGGGGCGTTCGTCCAGGTCACGGCGGAGAGCGGCCAGGGTTTCAGCCAGGACAACACGGATATCCGCTTTGCCGACTCCGGCAGCATGGGCATCTACGGGGCTTCCCTCAACAACAACCCCACGGTGCAGGATCCCTGGAACAGCACGCCGGTATGGGGCTTTCCCTGGTTTGAGGCCGGCTATGGCTATGAGTATCCCCACGCCGTGATCGGCGCCGTGGGCGGCGCCGTGGCGGGTCTGACCGGTTACGGCTTCTGGAACAATCATATCTACACGGAGTTCGGCGGCTACATGGCGGCCAACAGTGTCGGTAAGGATGGGCCCAGCACCGATGGCGGCAAAGTCATCAAAGGGACCGCGCCATACTGGCGCCTGGCCTATGCCCAGGAGTCCGGGAAAGTGAACTGGGAAGTGGGCACCTTCGGCCTGCATGCCGAGATCCCGACCAATGGCTTTGGCGGCGCCCAGGACAAGATCACGGATGCCGCGCTGGACGCGCAGATTCAATGGAACATGGGGGACAGCAACCTGACCCTGGACGGCAACTACATCCACGAGGCGCAGACCCTGGACGCCACCTCTCCCGGTGACAGCAGTCAGCACCTGGATACGATGAGGGTGGATCTCACCTGGTACTCCAAGCAGACCTACGGATTCACCGTTGGCTATCGCGGCGCCCAGTCGTCCTCCGGGGCCGTCAGCAGCAGCGACGACATTACCGAGGGCTTCGCCGATCCCGGCAAGCAGAACTCGGACGCCTTCCTGTTCCAGCTGGACTACACCCCCTTCCTCAACACCCGCTTCGCCCTGCAGTACACCGACTACGCGAAGCTCGGGGGGACCACCTCCGGCGCCTCCGACCACAACCAGCTCATGCTGGGGGCCTGGTTCCTGTTCTAGCGCCTTGAAGGTGCGGCGCCGTGAAGGTCAAGAGACGGCGCCGCACCACTTTTTCGCCACCTGCGACGGCCCTGGAGCCGCGCCGTCGAGCTGCATGGCCAACCATGATCGCTTTGTGCAGTCCGGCGAGACCCTGTTGTCGAAGGCACATTCAGTCGATGCGATAGCGCGTGACCGCTTCCTCGTCCCACACCATGCCGTTGCCCGGCCGTTGCGGGATCAAGGCGTGACCGTCGGCGATCAGCAGCGGCTCCTGCAGCAGTACATTGGCCCAGTCAACGTATTCGAGGTACTGGC
>CAVSUY010000025.1:0-7856 GCA_963731035.1 uncultured Gammaproteobacteria bacterium
GCAGCGAACGAAAGCTGGAGCGTCGGCTGATCCGGGAGTACAAGGAAACAATCGAGACGCTGCTCAGCGATCTCGACTCCTCGAACTACGAGCTGTCAGTCGACATCGCTGAGCTGCCGCAGCAGATCAGGGGTTTCGGCCACGTGAAGCTGCAAAACGTCGCCAAGGTGCGCGAGGAGCGCAAACGCCTGCTGGACCGACGCCGATTTGGTGAGATCAAGGCAGCGTAGTTGCCTGCGCGACCGTTGGCAGGTCCTGGCGGGACTGCTTGTGTCCCTGCGGCGAGTACCTTAGACTGGCTCTACTCACCTGGAGGCTCGTCGTGGAGAACAGACCGAAAAGACCAGGCCGTAAGCGGGGCGCGCTGAGAAGGATACTGGCTGACCGCGAGGAGGACACCGGCTCGAGCGGGTCGAAATGGGAAAAACCCGCGGTGGCCTCGGTGATCTCACCGGTGAACAAGGCAAGGCGCGCTTTGACGTTCGCGGCAATGACGAGTGGACTGCTTGCCGCCTGCGGCGGTGGAAGTAATTCGGACTCCGGGTCCGGCGGGAACGGGGGCACACCGGCACCCGGCACGACGTTGGCGCTTAGCACTACCTCCGCCCCCACCACTTCGCCACCCGTCACAACCCCTGCGCCCACCACTTCGCCCCCATTTACCCTCGGGCCCTGATACCGTCCCGTCGCCGGCTTCGATGGGCGGACTTGACCTTCAGCCATATCGCCGGCCCGCGTCATCGTCGTGAGGCCCCGGCATGTCACGGGGACCGTCTATCAGGCCCGCGGTGCTGGATTTGAGCTGCGCAATCGTGACACCCAATACCGCGCGGTATTCAACCCTACTCTGATACGCATTCTCGAGCTGTGCGACGGCACGCTGTCGCGCCTTGAAATCGCGGCCCGAATTCAAAACGAGTACACGAATTCGATTGCCCTCGAGGTGGAAGAAGGCCTGCAGGAACTGGTCCGCCTGGGACTGGTTCGTTTGTCACACGAAGCCGGCGATGAGCGGCACACTGTTCATCTCATCCGGGTTGCCTATCTGGGATTTCCCGTTGATTCCGAGCGCCTGGACAACTTCTTTCTCGATGCGCTGCTTTCCTGTTTCACGGTGCGGGTGGTCGACGATCCGCGGGAATCCGATCTCGCCTTCGTCTATTGTTCGACCGCGGACGATGCCGCCGGCTCCACGGTACCCGAATGCGTGGCAGTGCAAATCGCTGATTCAGGCGTCGAGCCCGATTTCGAGCGCTACGAGTTCATCTTTTCTGAGTCCCGGGTTTCGTTCGTGGAAATGGAGCGCCATGTCAGGCTCCCTGAAGGGTCCGTTTCCGGCCTGCTCGGACCGAGCGGCAAGAGAACGAGGATGCTTGCTCAGACCCTCGATACCCGCCGAATAGGGGACAAGCTATACAGCCACCTCATGGATCCCGGGCAGGATCTTGAACTTGTCCGGCATCCCGACACGACGCCGTTGCTGACCGTCGGCATGGCCACGTACGACGACTTTGACGGCGTGTATTTCACGATTCAGGGCATCCGCCTGCAGCATTGTGAATCGATGCCTGACGTCGAATTCGTTATCCTGGACAACAATCCCGACAGCCCGGCTGGAAAGGCAGTCAGGGAGTTCGCCCACACGCTGCCGAATATCCACTATCGCCCGTATACATCGGTCACGGGCACCGCAGTGCGTAACGTCGTTTTCGAGATCGCCAGGACGCCGTGGGTATTGTGCGTGGACTCGCATGTCATGCTCATGCCGCATGCCTTGTCGCGTCTTGTCGACTACATTCGTACGCACCCACGGAGCCGTGACCTCCTGCAGGGTCCTCTTGTGAGTGACGACCTGCAGGGTCTTTCGGCGTTCTTCGAACCGACGTGGCAAAACGGTATGTACGGCCGATGGGCCCGTGACGAACGCGCCGAAGACCTGGACGGCGAGCCGTTCGAAATACGGATGCAGGGCCTGGGACTGTTTGCCTGCCGAACGGAGGCGTGGCCGGGATTCAACGCCGACTTCCGGGGCTTTGGGGGCGAGGAGGGATACATTCACGAGAAGGTTCGCCGACAGGGTGGAAAAGTACTGTGTCTGCCTTTTCTGCGTTGGATACATCGTTTCATACGCCCCGATGGAGCGATCTATCCGAACTACTGGGAGGACCGTATCAGGAACTATCTTATCGGCCACCTCGAGCTGCAACAGGACACGTATGAAGTGGAGCGCCACTTCATGGAAGTCACCAGCCGGGAGATGGTGAGCCGGGTCAAGGCGAACCTTCGTTTCGAGCGACAACTGCAGACCGGATCGTTCAGCGGGAAGGCCTCAATCCCATCCGTGCGCATCTCGGGGAACCGGATCTCTGTTTATCAAATCGCCTACGACCCCGCCTCCGCCGCGGACATAGGCATCGACTGCATTCCTATCGTCGCGGAAAAAACAGACAGATACCTCGAGAACCGGGTAATCCTGCAGCTCGCCCGGAGTGAAGAGATCGAAGCGCTCGACTACGTCGGCATCTTCTCCTGGAAGTTCTTCCAGAAGATACCTCTAAGCCTCTACGAGCTCCTGCAACGCTGCAAACTGGACTCCTTCTCCCATGAACTGTACTCGTTTTTCGGCTTGGTCGGCGAGGCGCCCATCTGGCACACCGCGGAGGCCAAGCACCCGGGCATCATGAACGCGGCGGCGCTGCTGTTCGACAAGCTTGGCATGCGCGTTGACGTCAGGGAGTTGATTGCGCCGGCCATCTACCAGAATCACTTTCTGTGCCGCCCCCAGCTGCTTCGTTCCTATTGCGATGGGTTGCTCGCTCCCGCCATCGAGCTGATGGAGGCCGATGAAGAGTTGAATCGAGCCTTGAGTGTCAATGCCCACTACCAAGTCCAAAATCTCGATGACAGCGAGATGCGGAAGATCTTCGGACAGTCCAGCGCCACGCTGCACCCCTTCGTCTGTGAAAGGCTTCTGAGCACCTGGTTGTCGATCAACCGTTGCACCGACAAGGTGAAACAGATCTGGGACGGCCGCTTTGTCGAACCCGGCCGACAGTATGCGGATTCCGAACACCACTTCGGCCTGCCGGCGAAGGATCTGCGGACATACGGGCAGAAAGACCATGCCTATGACGCTGCGATTGTCGTCACGACCCACGGCGAGGAAGTGTGGTACACGCAGCGGTGTTTGCAGCGCATAGCTGAATGGAAGACGCCACGACAACAGGTTGTGGTCGTCTACCACGATGCGTCGCCCTTGTTGAGGTCTTACCTCGAGTTTCTTGCCTTTGAAGGCGTCATAGACGTTTTGCTTCGCGCCGAGCCGTCGCATGGTCACGTCAGGGGAGTGAACCTGGGCGTGTGGCATTCCGATGCGCCGTACGTGTTCCATATCAGTATCGACGTCACGGTCGGGCCCGGCATCGTCGATGAATGCATCCGGCGGATGGAAGGCAATCCCGAGCTCGGGGCGGTCGGTTGGCACTATCAATGGGGTAGCCGGGAACAGGGAAGCCACTGGATTGGCGACGATCTCGTATACACCGTCCGTCCGCAGGACAAGGACATGGACTGCCGGGACGGCGACGAGCTTTCCCTGGAGTACTCTGCGGCTGTCGAGCAGGCACCGTGGTTCACTGGGCGCGTCTTTTCCAGGATCGGGAAGAAACGTCTGCTGTTTTTCAACGGCAGTTTTTTCGGCGTACGCAGGGCGCTCTGGGATGTCCTCGGAGGTTTCGATGAATCACGGTTCTCTCATTACTGGGCGGAGGATCTGTTGTGCTACGGCATCCTCGATCAAGGCTACGGTATCGGCAACCTGCCGGCCAACCTCAGCGACGGCAGCAATCCTGATTTCTTCTCCCAGACCAGCGAGCTCAAATGGACCGGCCGCGAGGATCCCGACAGGAACCGGAACGAGCTCGTCTGGGCGTCCCAGATCGGGCATCCGGGGCTCACGGTCAACGAGTTGGTTCTGGTGGACCTGCTCCTGGCATCGCGGCCCGATGCCCGGGTGGCGGTCACGGGGCTCTCCACGCCACCCACGGTCTACGGCGCCGAGATCGGTGGCGGACCGGGACGTGGGCGTGAGCCCTCCCCTGGATCTTACGATCTCGTTATCGTCGGCCCGGAGGGGCATCGTTCGCATAACGGCCGGCGCGATTACGCCGATATGCTCTCGAGCAACGGGGTGCTCGTACATTTTCCGCAGAGCCTGACAGACCGCCCGCTGGAACAATACGGGCGGCTCGGTCTGTGGTATGCGGACCGCGACACGATGGCCTTTGTCCGAGAACAGTGATGGCCGGCACACGCCTTATTCTCTGTATCCCGGTGGGTAGGGACTCTCGCCTCCTGCTGAGAACCCTGGCCTATTACGGCAGCATGGGTGTCGACGATATCTGGCTGAACGTCCATGCGCGGCCCGAATGGGGCAACGATTTCCTGCAAACCGTCGGCCGCATCGCGGACGCTCACGGCGCGCGCATAGCCAGGGTGCACGCGTACCCGTATATCGAGTCCAATCTCACCACCCGACGGGTAATCGAGGAGCAAGCGGATCCCGATGACTGGATACTCTACAGCGATGTCGACGAGTTCCAGGTTTACCCAAACGGCCCGCGCCATGCACTGGAGCTTTGCCGGCAACACGGATGTGACTTCTTGTGGGGAACCCTGATTGATCGCATTTCGGCGGACGGGCGCCTGCACCTGTTGAACGACCGTTCGCTGTGGAATCAGTTTCCCCTGCGCGCCTGGGTTACGGGGCATGTTCGCCGGGGCGATGCCAGGAAAGTGGTCCTGGCCCGTGCAGACGTTGTGCTGGGAGGCGGCCAGCATTTCGCCGAGAACGGACGCGGCCTGCCGATCGAGCTTTGCCAGGCGGTGGTGCATCATTTCCGGTGGGATCATGACGCGGTTCGAAGCGCGCGTTACCTCCAGGGAGCCCTGGAGCAGTACGGTGCGCACTGGAACGCGGAATACCAACGGCTGCTGGAATACCTGGACAGGAACGAAAGGCGTTTCGATGTTTCCGACGCCGGTCTGGGATGCTGCGTGGACCCGTATGTCAGGGATCTTCAGTCGGACGCGCCCGCGCCCGCGGCGGCCGTTGCAGGCGCAACCGGGTCGCCGCCTTCGGACGACCAGGCCCAGATCGAGTTGTTGCGCGGTCTCGATATCGCCAGGAACCCGGATCTGTATAGCGATCCCGACGAGTGTCGTGAGCTCCTCGAGAGTATCCGCCCGCTCAAATACGACAAGCGCCTCGACTTCCACTACTACTGGCGTGAGTCGGGGCATCTTTTCGGAGAAAAGCAGCTCGCCGCCTTGACGAGCTTCCTGGCCACCCAGGATCTCCGTTTCCACAAGGCCCGATTGTGGTACGTGGACGAAGACATGCTGGGACGTCCGGGACTGAAGCGGTTGATCGAGGAAGGTCTGGTCGAGGCGTCTGTCTATGATCCCCTGGAGCTGGCCAAAGGGACCCCGCTGGCCGGCGCCGATCAACTGCTTCGCCTGCAGGACGACAGCTGCTACCTCGACGGCGATCTACTCAGACTGCTCGTCCTGTACCGCTACGGCGGTGTCTATGTCGACATGGACATGCTGTTGCTGCGCGATCTTTCACCGTTGCTATCGTTCGAGTTCATGTATTCCTGGGGGGCTACCGGTCATATCAACGGCGCCATAATGCGCTTCTTCTCGGGCAGCCCGTTCATTCATACCATGTTGGAGCTGATCCGAGACAGCCGGCCCCAACCTGGAACCAACTGCTGGGGTGCCGGAAGCTACACTCAGGCGAGGCGATCCTTCGGTGTAACGGTATTGCCCTATGCCTTCTTCAACCCCGAATGGGTCTGGTTCGACCGGAAGGTCCACTCGTTTGCGGAGAATCCGGAGACCTTCATGCGGGCGAACCCGGCGAGCGCCAACATCTACGAGGGCGCGTTCGCGTGGCACTGGCACAACAAGTGGGAACAGGAGGTCCAGCCGGGCAGCAAATTCGATATCCTCACGCGGCGAATCAGCGCGCGCTGGGAAGAGCGAGCGCTGCTCTATAGGCCCAGCGCCCGGAGCAGGCCTCTGGACTCCCGCTCCGGCGTGTAATACGCCGCCAGTTGCAATCCCCCCAGGCGCAGGTAATCCCGGTAATCCGGGTGCTCGAGACAGTGCTGCAGCGCGAACAGCAGTCCTCGTTCGTCATTGTTTGTAACGACATGGGCGGTTTCCCCGTGGCGCATGAATTCGAAGCCTCCGTCCCCTGGGTAGCCGACTACGCAACAACCAGAGCACATCGCTTCCAGGGGTGGAAGTCCGAAGGCCTCGTTGGGAGAGACGGCCACGAACATGTCCGCTCTTTGCAGTATGGCCGCTACCTGCGATTCCGGGAGATCGGAGATCGGGAGCCATGTCGGGTCGCCGGCAACGCTGGATCGCAGCCTGTCGACGGCCTCGCCGTTCTTTCTCGGCATGTAGGCAATGCTGTTCATCTGCTTCGGTCTGTCCTGGCAACGAAACACCGGGGACACCGACAGCGGAACATATGGGGCGACGATGCCATGCGCGAGTAAGCGCTGTGTCATGTGCAGACCGTGGGATATGAACTCGAACTCGTCCCGCCGCAGCATCAACTGCTCGTCCGCAGAGGTATTCGCCCCCTGCATATGCACGATCTTTCGCGCGGGCTTCAGCGACGAGACGAAGTCCGCATCGGGCGGCCAGGAAAACAGGATCATGTCCTCCGAGACGCACAGGTCCGGAAGCCTTTCGCGCGGCACGGTCTTCGCGCAGGAGTCCAGCCACTGGGCGTGCCCTCCCTCCGGTGTTGCCACGAACGCCGTATAGCCCGCCCGGTTGAGATACTCGACGGTTTGAAATGCATTCTTCACGCCGCCGTAGATTCCCGTACCGGGCAGAACGTAGTAGATGTTCATATATGCAAACCGGCGCGCATGCGTTCCACGGTATCCTCATCGGGCCCCCGGCAGAAGTTGCTGAAGTGAAGCACCTTGGCGCCGGTCCTGGGGAAGTGATCGTCCCAGTGCTCGCAGTGATTCCAGTACCAGTCCAGATCCCGGCAACGTCCCGGGTGCAACGAGTTGGTCCAGTACTGGAAATAGTCCTGGTCACCGATCATGTGTTTCCCGACGGTATGGTGCTCCGGGCGAGTGGCGCGAGCTTTGGTGGCCCAACGCAGGAATTGCTCCAACGGATCCCGTCGCGCCATGACCAATCCGGAATTGTAGTATCTGAAGTCGGGCTCGGCGGGGGTGCTGCCGGCGTGGTTGAACCACTTCAAGGTGTGATCCACGTAGTGGTCGAGGAAGAAATCGCGGCCCAGGTTGGACCCGGAGATCGTCGGTTGTTCAACCATGGCGAAGTCGCTGTTGCCGATCTCCGCGGCGACTTCGTCTGTCCGGACTGGGGCGACGAACATGGCGTCGGCATCGAGTTGTATGTATAAAGAAGCACCGGTTCTGCTCAGTGCCGCTTCCAGCGTGTCGAATTTCCTCAGGAACAAGGGACTGCCGCCGGCAGCCTCTTCCTGCAAAGTCTCGAAATGCACTCTGGGATCGGCGGCCCACGCCGGACATTCGGACCGATCGGAGCCCACGAAGATGCCGAAGTTGCTGTTCCTGAGCACGGAAACGACGGAAAGGCCCGCCACCTCCATGTAACGGGCGCTGCCGCACGCGGTGATACAAACGCACAGATCACTTGAACCGGTATTCACAACGGCGCCGCGCCTCGAGTATTTACGCGTGGATGCCTTACGGACAGGCAGAATAAACCACATGCGCTGTGGGTGAAAGATGTTGCTGCAGGCTCCGGACGCTGCCAGCGGGAACCGGACA
>CAVSUY010000026.1:0-95360 GCA_963731035.1 uncultured Gammaproteobacteria bacterium
ATGTTCGCGGTGCAGATCAGGAGGATGCTTTTTTGCATCTGGGTTTTGGGGTTTTTGGTATTGGGTTTGTTGATGTATTGTTTTTCCCCCTCACCCTGCCCTCTCCCCCCTTGGGGGAGAGGGGAATTTGGTGGGGAATTTGGTGGGGGTTCGTGGTTTGGTTTGGTGGTTCGGTTCGGTGGTTCTGGTTTGGTTTGGTGGTTTGGGCACGCTACCGCCATGGCGTTTGTGCGGTTGCGCACACACCTTTCGCGGCTGCGGATTGTCAGAGGTTGCCCCCCTCGTCCTTGTCTTCTCCTCGCGGGGAGAAGGCTTTGCTAGTCGGAACGAATTCCGATCTACAGTTCAGTAGTCCAGACGGCGGATTTTCAGTTCGTTGTCGACCCTCACGAGAAGGATCTCGAATTGGCCGGTGTCGGTTTTGCTTTCGCCGTCCGGGTAGGTCCAGTTGACGGTGTACCGGGTGTTGACCCGGTACTCGTATTGCCCAACTTCGTGATTCGAACGTGGCTGAATACGAGGTCCCGTTCACTGGTTCTCTGGAACAGGGCTTCGTATTTCCTGGTGATCTCGGTGCGGTTGCGCGCGTGCTTGGTTTCGGCGTTGTCGCCGAACAGGCGGGCGAACTGGTCGATGTCAGAGCGGTTGTAGGCGCTCCGGTACTGGCGCAACAACGCCTTTACGGCGGCCAGGTCGTCGGCGGGCTGCTGCGCGGGTGTGGTCTCGGCCTTGGCCGCCTGGATCGGCGTCGGCGTCGGTTGCGACTTCGTGTCCCGGCGCTCCGGCTTTGCGGCTTTCGGTTTGGGCGCGGCCGGTGCTGGATCCCGCGGCGCGGGCCCCTGCCCTGGCGCGGCGGTGTCGGCGGTCGCGGCCTCGGCCGTCTCGATGAGGGTGGTGGAGCGCGGTGCGGCTTGCTCGCGCGGCGCACGCGGCGGCTTTGCAGCCGGCAGCGGCTTGGCGAGGCGTTGTGCCTGTCTCGTGTCGGCGGCGGCGAGCTTCATGGTGTCCGGGGCCCGGGCTGCTGGAGCCTTTTCATCGACATGGGCGGCCGTGTGAGTGCGAGGCGGCGGCAAGTGGCGGCGTGGGCGCGGCGTTGGGCCAGGCTTGGGCCAGGCTTGGCCGGGGTGGCGGTAGTGCCGGCCAGGATGCTGTCGCTCGCAGGCGAATGTTCCGCTGGGCGTTGTTCCGGGGCGGGCGTCGTCGCGGCGCGATGGACGGCCGCGTGTGCGCGCGTCGGTGGCAAGTGGTGGCGCGGCCGAGCGTTGGGCCAGGCGTTATGCCGAGTGTTGGGCCAGGCTTTGGCCGGGGTGGCCGTGGTGCCGGCCTGGATGCTCTCGCTCGCGGGCGAATGTTCGGCTGGGCGTTGTTCGGGGGCGGGCGTCGCCGCGGCGCGTTGCGGTAAGGCAGAGCTTGACGAGGCCGCCGCTTCTTTCCGGAGGTGTATGGCGGCGGGGCCGTTCCCGGCGACTTGGGTGTGCTCTTCCGTGTTCACGGGGGCGGCGGGTTTGTGCTGTTCCAGGGGCTCTGATTGCTTCAGGTAGACCACCACCAGCAGCACGACGGGCACCGCGAACAGGATGATGTACACGCGGCGTTCCAGATGGTCGGAGCTGCCGAGGTGGGCTTTCAGTTGCCTTCGCAGCGCGCCCCGGTTGGCGGCGAGGGAGTGCCACGGGGACCGGGCCGGGGCGGTTGCGGTACGTGCCGGGCGCCGCGGCGCCGGCGGCGGCGTGATCGTGGCTGACGACAGGGTCGAATGGGGCCGGCCTTGGTGGGCCTTGAGATAGGCGTAGGCCTGGTTGAGGCGCTCGGAGCGCTCGGTGAACCACTGCTCGTGGTCCTTGTGCCGGTCGGGGTGGAATACCTGCAGCAGGCGCTTGTGCCGGGCGCGGATCGCGTCGAGATCGCAGCCGGGCATCAGGCCGAACAAGCGGTATGGATCCTTCTCGTGGGAGAACAGCACGGCATCCAGGTAGAGCAGCGTGCGCTCCTGGGCCGAGTCCTCCGCAACCCCCTGTGCGTGGAACGCCGCTGCTATCGACTCCGCGGCCGGGTTGTGGCGGCCGACCAGCCAGTGCAGCAAGGCGTCGAGCTGCCCGGAGGTCGGCGGGGAGACATCGCCCCGGACCAGCCCGCCGATGAAGTCCGTATATTGGCCGCCCTCAGCCACTACTTCCCTCCCCCGCATCGGCGGTAAGCCGGAAGTCATCCAGCCACAGCTCGCCCTTGATCTTGTTGTCCAGGGCATCGGTGCGGTCGCGGCGCAGCAGCACCTCCACGAAATGCTCCGAGTCGGGCGCCGTGAACGACAACCGCTGATGCTCCCAGTCCCAGCTTCCCCAGCGGTCCTCGGTTCGGGCGATTCGTCCCGCCTTCGGGCTGCGCACGGAAACATAAGGACCGGAACGGGTGGTGATATCGCGGCCGCGCCAGGTGAAGCTCAAGGTGTATCGGGTGGCCGATTCGACCGGCAAGTACTGGCGTATTCCGGCGAGGCCGATGTTCTTGTCGCCGGAGAACCTCACCTGCAGGCTGTAGCGGCCGTTGTAGGCGACGTGGGGATCACGTTGTATCTCGACGTCCTGGTGCTTCCAGGCGCGCCAGCCGAGGCCGCCTTGCAGGGTTTGCTCGAAGTCGCCGTTTTCGAGCGGATCGGGGTCCGGCACCTGGCGATAGTGGCGCCAGGCCGCGAGGGCTTCCGGCTGCTTGTCGAGCGACGCCATCCATTCCGCGTAGTAGGCGGCGGTGTCGTCTATGCGTCGCGCGGCGGGGGAAAGCTGCTGCCAGGCGGCTTCTCCCAGCGCGGGGTCGTGTTGGGTTCTGGCGAGGCGCAGGATTCCCCATACAATGTCGTCGCGGCTTAAACGGCCGCTGGTGTGTTGGGGGAGAACGGTCTTGAGCAACTGGGCCGGTTGCGGCTGCAGGCGGGCGGCGACCGCCAGGGCCCGGCGATAGTCGTTGGGATCCGCCTGCAGAAACTGGCGCAGGCTGGCCAGGGCGCCCTGGGTGTCGCCCACCCGAGTGCGCAGCATGGCCGCCTTCCACAGCAGCACCGGGCGGTGGGACCACAGGCGCGTGGCGGTGTGCAGGTATTGCTCGGCATCCTTGGGGTCGCCGGCCTGGAAGGCGGCCTCGGCGCGATCCAGCCAGTAGGGTGCGTAGAGCGGGCGCAGGGTGATGCTGTGCTTCAGCAGGGCGTCGACCAGTACGTGGTCCGGAGAGCGCTGCGCGAGCAGCCGCTGGGCGGCGGTCCTGGCCGGTTCGGCGGCCAGGGGAACGGGTTGGAAGGCCGTTGGGGAGACCTGCCCGGTGGCGATGCTGTCAACGGCTCGTTCGCCGCGCCATTCGAGGGTGGCGCAGTACCACCAGGCGCAGACGGCCGGGAGGATTGCCAGGAATATCAGTGTTCGGGGGAGGGAGAGGGTCATTGGTTTATGCCCTCACCCTGCCCTCTCCCAGAGGGAGAGGGGATTTGTGTGGCCCTCTCCCAGAGGGAGGGGATTTGTGTGGCCCGCTCCCGGAGAGAGAATCTGTGGATGCAGGGGTCCGTCTGGGCGGGCTGCTCCAGTTAACGCTCGTCTCCCCGGTTTGTGGTCGGTACTGCTCCACATTGCTCCTGCTCTTGCTCCGAAAACTGTTTCTTTCTTTTTCAGGCAGTCCGTGCCGGTTCCGTCCGTGGAACCAAGTTCCTGTTATCCGTATCCGTACTGCTTCATCCGTGGCCTGGTGTCGGGAAAGCTCTGTCCGGGCTTTCTGCAAATTCACCGGGGCCGGCGTGGGGCCGGCCCCGGTGTTTGCGGATCAGGTGCGCTGGTTCCTGATCCGCGGGTGAGGCGTCCCTGCCTCGAGTCCCCGGCCTGCAGGGCAGTCCGGGAGGGAGGAAGTTGTCATCGGGACACCCGGCTTCCCTTCGCGGCTTCACGCGAAATCTTCCGTCTCTTGCGGCCGCTGCTGCATGTTCCTTTCGCCGCCGTATCCGTTCTTGCTGTAGCCGCCGTAGCTGTAGTAATAGTTTTTGTAGTAGCCGTACTCGCGCTGGCTGAGATCGACGTAGTTGAGAATGCTGCCGATCAGGGGCGCATTGATGGTGCGCAGACGCTTGACCGTTTCCCCTGCCGCTTCCTTCTCCGTGCTGCCGGCTTTCACCACCAGCAGCACGCCGTCCACCTTGGAACTGAGGATCATGGAATCCGCCAGGCCGAGGATCGGCGGGCCGTCGAGGATAATGAAATCGAAATGATTCGAGAGTGTTCTGAGGTAGTCGTCCATGCGCAGGGAACCCAGCAGGTCCGTGGGGTTGGAATGCACCCTGCCCGCCGGCACGCAGTACAGGTTGTCGAAAGGCGTCGCCTTGAGGCACTCGCCGGCCTCGCCGGTCAGGTACTCGGTGAGGCCGGGCGTGGGTTCGACGTCCATCCACTCGGCGATGCCGGGCCGGCGCAGGTCCGCCTCCATCAGCAGCACCCGCGAGCCGCCTTGCGCCAGCACCAGGGCCAGGTTGCTGGCGATGGTGCTCTTGCCCTCGCCGCTGGTGGTGCTGGTGATCAGGATCTTCTTGGGCACGTTCTCCGGGCGTGAGAACAGCACATTGGTGCGTATCGATCGGCTGGCCTCGGAGATGGAGCTGGTCGGGTCGTGGTGCGCCAGCAGCGGAAGCGGCACGTCGCCGTTTATGTCGAAGGGCTCTGCCTTGGGGACCAGGCCGAGGAACGGCAGGCCGAGCTCGCGCTCCAGCTCCTCGCGATTCTTGAAGGTGTTGTCCAGGAACGCCAGCAGAAAAGCGATGCCGATGCCCCCCATGCCGCCGAAGACGCCCGCGATGGCGACGTTGCGCTTGGTCTTGGGACTATCCTTGTCGGTGGGGATGGTCGCTTTGTCGACCACCGAGATGTTGTTGGTCTCCATCCCGGCGGCGACGGACACATCCTTCTGTTTCTCCAGCAGGCCGCTGTACAGCTCCTTGTTGGCCTCCCACTCGCGCTTGAGGATATTGTAGGAGATCGCACGGTCCTTGAGATCCAACAACTTGGCCCGCTGGTCCGCGACCTGCTTGGCGAGCTGCTTCTCCTCCTGGAGGAGCTGCTCATAGCGGTTCTTCAGGCCGCCGACGAGATCCGTGCTCTGCTCGTCGAGCGATTTCTTGATGTCGTCCATCTTGGACTTGAGCTGCTGCATCTTCGGGTAGGCGTCCGTGAATACCCGGCTCATTTCCTCGTACTGGGACTTCAGCGTGGCGTACTGCTCGCGAAGCTTCTTCACCAGGTCGCCCTGGAGCACCGCCGGCAGTGCCTGGATGTTGCCCTGCTGGGCCTGCTTGTACTCGACCTGGGCGGTGATGCGCTTGCGGCGGGTCTCGGTAAGCGCGTTGCTGAGGTCCTCCAGGCGCGTCTCCATGATGTTGCTGCGGTCCTCGACGTCGACGATGTTGTGCTCGCGCGCGAAGTCCGTGAGGGCCTTCTCCGAGGATTCCACCTCGGCCTGGGTCTGCTTGATCTGGCTCTGCAGGAAGGTCTTGGCGCTGGAGGTGGAGTTGAAGCGGCGCTCGTCGCTGGTGCGGATGTAGGCCTGGGTGTGGGCGTTGGCCAGCTCGGCGGCCTTCTTGGGGCTGAAGCTGTCGAAGCTGATACGGAGGAGATCCGAGTTGGGGACCTCTTCCACCGTCAGTCTGCCCAGGTAGCGCTTCACCACCTGCTGCCGCTGCAGGACCTCCGGCGGCAAATCTCCGGAGTTCTCGAGCCCGTTCTCTTCCTGCCCCGAAGAGGAGAAGGTGGCGGCCGCCGCGACGAAGGCCCTGGTGATGCCTGCCTTGACCGCACCGAGGCCGGCCATCAGGCCGCGTTGGGTGAGCTCGCCGTTGAATTCGGGATCGCCGGCCAGGTCCATTTTATCGATGACGGCCTCGGCAATCGATTTGCTGCGCAGGATATTCTCCTGGGTGTTGGTGTAGTCGCGGTTGTCGACCTTGGCCTGCTGGATGTTCTCGATCTTGACCACGCTGTGGTTGGGCTCGACCTGAATCAGGGCCGAGGCGCGGTAGACCGGCCGCATCAGCACGCTGGCGATGAAGGCGGTAATCACCGATACGGAGAATACGGTGAAGATCAACCAGCGGTATTTACTGATGATCTGCCACAGGCGGCGCAGGTCGATCTCGTCGTCGACCCACTCCGGCTGGTTGTACGGGTTGTAGACCACCATGTCGTGGCCGTTGGCGGCGACCGGCAGATGGTGGTTCGGTGGGTAGCCCTGGCCATTGCCGTTCCCATTGCCGTTCGCCATGCTGCCATTGCCATTGCCATTGCCATTGCCATTGCCATTGCCATGGCCGTTCCCGTGGCCGTTGCCCTGGCCTTGACCGGGCCCATTGCCTTGACCGTTTCCGGGACCGGTCCGTGGGCCGCCCGGCTGCCCGGGGATCGGGCCCTGGCCGGTGTGGGGGGGCAGATCGCCAGGACTCCAGCCACGGCGGCTGTCGCCGCCCTGGGTGCTGTCCGGACTCGTGTCCGAGGGTCCGTGCTGATTGCCGCGAGTTGTGTCGTTCATGGTCCGTTCACGCTGTAGCCGACGCCGAAGATTCCGGCAAGACCGTGCCAGAAGCCCGCGAAGCCGGCCTTCACCGTGTTCGTGGGCACCAGTACGATGTCGCCGTCTTTGAGCACGACATTCGGAGATTCGTTGGCGCGGAGCTTGTCGAGGTCCACGGCCACGACTTCCTTGCCCTGCCCGCCGTTGCCGGCGAGGGTGATGACCTGGACTTTCGATTGCCGGGCCGCGAACTCGGCGCCGCCGGCCATGGCGATCGCTTCGAGTACGCCGGTGTCGCCCTTGAGCTGGTAGGCGCCCGGCTTCTTGACCGCACCCTCGACAAACACGGTGCCGGCCTCCGGCACGAATATGCTGTCGCCGCCTTTGAGCAGCAGCGCGAAGCTGGTGTCGGTGGGATTGTTCAACACTTCGTCGAGGTCGATGATGAGGCGCTGCGGCTGGCCGTCCACGGTGGTCTGAACGTAGATCTTCTTGCCGGCATTCGGTGACAGGCCGCCGGACATGGACAACAATTCGAGCACGGTTCGGGGGCGCGTCAGGGTGTGCAGGGAAGGATCGTTGACCGCGCCCGTCACGGAGACTTGCTGGGACTGGTAATCGGAAACGTAGACGGATACCTGGGGATCATGCATGTAGTGTTTGAGCCGCTTGACGAGGAGGTCCTCGATCTCGCGCAGGGTTTTGCCGCCTACCGACACCTCTCCCAGAAGCGGCAGGACGATGGCGCCTTTGGCGTTGACGCGCGCCGTCTTGTTGAGCTCGTCGACACCGAAGACCGAGATGTCGAGGACGTCCCCGGTACCTACCTGGTATTCGCGCTGCAGCACCTCGCCGCTGGCGGCGTTGCGAACCGCCATGGCTGCAAGCTTGCGGTTGAGATCCTCCTTCGACGTGCGCTGCTGCACCGCGCGCTGGGCATCCACCGTTTCCTTGGCAATCGGAGTGGAACTGCAGCCCGACGCAAGGATCGCCACGATCGCCAGCAATGTGCCGGCCATACCGCAGCTACGTCGGATACCCCCTTTAGCTGTGTTTGCGCCGCCGATGCGTGCACCGGTGACGCTGTCTCCCCTGAATGCACCTCGTCGAGAGGTGAACGGCTCAGTCTTCAAGACAAATACTCTTTAGTTATGTGAAGCCGACCAATCTACTGCGCGTGGTCTATCCGGACCGATGAACCGACTCCGTCATTCACATATTCGCCGCCACACTCTGTTGGCGGCCCCACCTGTTTCTCCGACACCGCGCACAGTCCCGCGCCGGCGCGCTCCGCCAGCTGTCAATTGAACGGGAATTGTTTTAAGACGACGGGCCTTTGTCGCTCGTCAAAATCAGAGTGCCGGCCCCCACCAGAGCGCCAAGAATGGCCGCGATCTGACCGGGGGAGACCCCTGCCCTCTGGAGCGAGCCTTTGAGGCCCGCGGCTGCTTTCTTCTTTTTCGACTCCTGACCCTGGTCGAGCTGTGCCGGCATATAGAACTGCACTTCACCGGTGCTGGCCACCGAGACCACGAAAGGAGCGTCGCTCGCACTCAGCGCCTGATCCGGAGAGACCGGCTTGCCGTTGTGCAGGATTTGGTAGTTGATGCCCTTGTCGGCCTTGACCAGGATGTATCCCTGCTGCAGCTCGATGTTGTAGGTCCCTTTCTGCTGGGAAACCCCGCCTTGCGCCTGGCCGACGAAGGTGACGTTCAAGCCGTCGGACAGGCTCACCACTGCTTCGGCGCCTTTGGAGGTTTTTATCTGGTCGCCGGAGAAGTACGCGTATTCCTGGTTTTTCAGCGTGAAGGTTGATACGGGGGTAGTGATAGTCGCACTCCCTTGCACCTTCAGCATTCCGATAGGACTCTGTGCGGCCCATGCGCTGCCTGTCAGTGTCGCCAACAACACAAGCCACATGCTCTTACGGACAGCTCTCGCCATTTTACAGCACCTCCCACTCGTATTTCTTATGTCAACTTATCTGACACTATCACTTCAACGGCTCGAAATATGTGCGACCGCGCACACTCAAATCAGTTCCCGTTTAATTCAAAAATCTCCGTCAACCTGTTGAACAAACTACTGCCGGATCTTCCAACATGTCAACCGCCCCGACAAAATTTAACTTCGGGGTCAGGCCGCGCATTGTTACATCGAACGCGAAATTAAAAGCTGCACAGCATTTCGTGGAAGGAAATAGAAATGGGGTCAGGCCGCGCATTGTTACAATAATTAAACACCCGATTAACGCTTCCCCGCCGACGTGTCGGTGGTGTCTGAGTTTCAGCGACCTGTTGCGGGGTAAAGCGGAGTGCCCGCGATGTAACAATGCGCGGCCTGACCCCAATTTAATTCAGGGGCCCGAACATGCGGGTGGCGAGGGCCTTGACCCTGCTGTTGGCGAGGTCGAGCGTAAGCGCTGGTGCGTGGGGTTCGAGGGTGACTTCCGCGTTTACCAGCAACTTGCGTACAGCCGGACGGAACTCGAGGTCACCATCGAACTTGAAGATGTTGCCCAGCTTCTGGTTCGGCGTGAAGCGCCGATAGATTTCTTTCTTGAACGCGTTGAAGACTATGGCGTTCGTCCGTGCCCCCTGGTCGCCTAGTTCCTTCGCTTTGTGCAGACCGGACACCAGCGAGCCGACGGGCAACGTGCTTTTTGCTTTGATGCCCCACCAGTTCAGCACGGCCTGGAGGGATGGGTTCGATCGATTTGGCACGGGGCTCATCCCCTTCCAGCCGCCGGTTCGCAGGGCGTCTGAGACAAATTCCGCGCAGTAGAGCCGATTTCCGGTCCTGAAATCGAAGTAAGGATCGAAGGGTGTGCCGGCCTGGTAGCGCTGTTGCGCAAATGCGATCACTTGCTTTGCGTCCACGCCGGGGGGCGGATCGTATACGACGGCGTAGCCTTCTCTTTCAACGTATTGCTTTAGCGAAGTGCGGCGAATGCCGCTTTCCTTCTTGAACCAGTCGGCCGCGGGCCTGCCGGTCCCCATCTTATACGCGCCCCGTGCCTCGTATACGTACGCCTTCCCGTCTTCGACTGCGATGATGCCGCTGTGGCTGAAGGGATAGAACTCGTCGGGGATCAGTGCCAGCAAGGCACTGATAGGACCCCCGCTTTCGGTGAGGATGATCTGAGCATTGCGGGGGGCGAAGTTTCGGCTGGCGGCGTTGCCGCATGCCGGGCAAAGCAACAGGATCAACAGGAGTATTTTGATGAGCAAGGGGTCAGGCCGCGCATTGTTACATCCGGCCCGGGCGCGCGCCGGTGTTCGATGCACCGGGTACGCTACTGCTTTGGAGTCAGCTGTCACCTTGATGATGTAACAATGCGCGGCCTGACCCCATACTGTAGT
The DNA here is from genome assembly GCA_963731035.1 of uncultured Gammaproteobacteria bacterium. Classification (GTDB taxonomy): domain Bacteria; phylum Pseudomonadota; class Gammaproteobacteria; order Arenicellales; family JAANXG01; genus JAANXG01. The sequence continues at coordinate 9,888 of CAVSUY010000026.1, forward strand.
TGTTGGCTCGTTTGCCGTCGGGGGGCGAGAGTTCTTTCCGGACCTGCGGCGGGAGGGTTATGCAGCCCGAGAGCAGCAGCCCGGCGGCGATGACGGGGAGCCAGCGCCGGATGATGTGCTGCAAAGATGTCATGACGGTGCTGTCGATCTCCTGCTTCGGGTGGCATGCGAACACAGTATACCCAGGGCGACCCAGAACATGACGGCGGTGCCCGGCACCTGCATGTCGAAGTCGGCGATGTTGTGAATCATGACGGCAACAACGCCTGCGAGCGCGCCGCGTTGCAGGGTGTCGAGCTCGGGCGGGCGGCACTTCCTGAGCCAGTAGATCGCAAGCGGAGCCAGAAGCGCGATGCCGACCAGGCCGAACTCGAAGGCAAACTGCAGATACTCGCTGTGGGCACGCCACACGGATTTGTCATAACCGAGTGGTTGGATCAGCTTGAACACGTCAGCGAAGGAACCGGCGCCGATGCCTTGCACCCACACCTTGATCGGCACATCCAGCATTGCGCCCCAAATCCGGAGGCGAGCCGTAGATTCATCGAGTTGGAATAGCCTCTCGATAAGATGCTGGGGTCCGAACCACACGCCGGCGAAGGCCGGCAGCAACACGAGCCCGATCAGCCAGATCCGGCTCCAGTGTGCGCCCCCATGCTCCGACCTCGCATGCAGCCAGGCCCATAGGAAGAGCCCCACCAGCGCCGAAAATATTCCCAGGCGCGAGGCCGTGCCGATCAGCGCCGCACCGGTCACCAGCAGGAAAAAGATGGCGGCGCAGAGCTTCACGATCGGCAAGTGCCGCATGTTGAGGCTCCATCGCCACGACATCAGATAGGCCGCCCCCAAGGGCATCGCCACGCCGAAGAATCCGGCCAGGTGGTCGCGGTTGTAGAAGGTGCCGGTAACGGACGATCCAAAGCTCTTCTTGGGCCAGATCCCCAGGATGGTCTGCTGACCGTTGACGAAGGCGATGGTGCCGTAAAGGGCTTCGAACAAAGCCATGGCGATCACGGCGAGTATGATGGCGTCCTTGGGAAATCTGTTCTGGCGACTCACCGTCCAGGCCAGAAGCCAGTACGCCGTGAAGAATGACCAGTACTTCACGTGCTGCAGCCAATACGTGCGGGTGAAATCGATACCGCCGACAGTCAACCTCAAGCCCAGCAGCTCGCGCACTGCGGGCTGTACGAAAATGTACGCGCTGACGCCGAGCCAGAGGTAAATCCAGGGCGCCGCCTCCTTCCAGGCTGCCTTGTCCTCGAACAGGAAACGCCTGCATTCGGCGAGGAACGCGAGGCCGGCAAGCAGGGACAGGACCGGCAGGGTCGCCGTAACCAGCCCCCCCTGCATCACCGGAATCACCGCGATGATCGCAACCACTCCCACGGTGCTCAGCGTGAAGCGTGGGTTCGCGGAGTGTACCGGCGCTCGAGCGTGGTTCAGGGCACTCGCCCCCGCTGTGCTCACGGGCCCGCGTTCCCCTTCATGAGTTGCGCCGTACTATCCGGCCCACGGAACCGGGGTGCAGCCCGAAATACCGTCCTATGTCGGCGTAGCTGTAAGCCCCGGTCCGGTATGCCTTCAAGATCGCGCAGTCCCTCGATGCGGAGGATTCGGCAATGGCGTCGATCGACGGAGCCGGCGGCCTCCTCTGTGCGCGGGAGATGTCCGGTGTATCCGGAATATCAGAGTTCTCCTGCACGCGCTTCACGAACTCTTCGTCGCCGAGATAGACCTGCTGCTGGACGCATGACCAAAGATCGTTTTTGCCGACACCGTCCCGGACGAACTCCACGTAGTGCTTGCGCGCCTCGCGGGAATCGGTGGCAAAGTGGCCGAGCAGCTCGTTGACGTCAAGCCACTCGGGTGCGACCGTCTGCCCGGCCGTCGCCCGGTAGCTGCTCCAGGCCCATCCAGCGGGCGTTCTCGTCACCACGGCGCGTACCGGATTGAGCACGATGTACCGCGCGAGCTCGAGGAAATAGCTTTCCGCATCGACGAGCATGGCCTTGTATCTGCCCTGGAATACGTGGCCCACCCGTTTGTGCCGCCGATTGGATGCCTGGGTATAGACGCCGTTCAGGTATTGCATGCCGGCGGAGAGGTTGGCCTCGACAGTCCGCACGACCAGATGATAGTGATTGGTCATCTGGCAGTAGGCGTAACATCGCCAGTTGAACCGTTCCACGACGTCGGCGAATATGTCCAGGAAGGACTTGCGATCCGTACCGTCCTGGTAGATCGCCTCCTGGCGGTGCCCGCGGGACATCACATGATACAGTGCGCCGGGAAATTCTATTCGTAGCGGCCGTGCCATTGTTCTTCTTCTGCGTTACTCAACACTCAATCCTCGTCCTTATGTTCTATCACCCACTCCCTCGTACCCCTTGTGCGACAATTGGGGTCAGGCCGCGCATTGTTACCGTTTTCATTTTACAGAGACCCGACTCGGGAGTTCAAATGATTAGGTCTGGGGTCAGGCCGCGCATTGTTACATCTACGGATACGGCGTGCCCTGGCTCGGAGCAGATCACCATCCGTTTGTTTGGGCCATACTCCTCATCATGAGGATGTAACAATGCGCGGCCTGACCCCATTTCTATTGCTTGTCGTGGTGTGTGGTTGTCATGGCATGCTCGGTGCTCGGGCGGCGAGCGTTGATGCGTTTGAGCGGCATCATGTGGCGGTTAGCGTGCACGGTGCCGGGGACCGGGTTCGGGTAGCGAGCGGAATCATTGTCGGAGAGGACGGCATTGTGGTGACGGCGGCTCACGTGGCGCGGTCCGTCGACAATACGGCCAGTGTTACGGCTTTCGATGGGACGACCTATAAGGCGCGAATTCAGCGGGTGCTGCCGGGCACGGACCTGGCGGTCCTGCGGGTCTCGCAGCGGTGGGCCTTTGCCCTGGCTCCACTTCGCGTCGATTCGCAGCCGCGCAGCGGTGAAGCCGTCGTGGGACTTGGCGTAGGCGCATCCGGTGAAACAAGGCTCAGTCATGGGGTTGTGCGCCTTCCAGTATCCAGGAAGAAATTTCGCTTCGGCCCGTTCGGGTTCAGGGATCCCGTAGTGCTGGATATGAAAGTGGAATCGGGATTCTCCGGCGGACCGGTGTTCGATGGCCGAGGTCAGTGGGTGGGGATGATTGTTGGGTACCAGGTAGTGCGCGACGGAGACGGCCAGGTGCTGAACACGGGCGTGGGCTACGTGCTGCCGGCCGGGGAGGTCTTGAGACAGGTGGCCGGAATCAGGTAACGGGGACAGAGGAATGGGGTCAGGCCGCGCATTGTTACATCGACAAGATACAAATAGATGGACAGACACCGCGAAACAATTCTCCAACCGGGCGCTGGGCCGGATGTAACAATGCGCGGCCTGACCCCGTTCCTCTGGTTGATGTAACAATGCGCGGCCTGACCCCATAACTTCTTTTCAGACGATTGATTTTTGTATCGTCAGCAGGCGGTTCGTCTCTCGTTTGCAAGCTTCGTAGCATTCGCAACTCAGCTCCTCGAGCCGCTGCCGGTCGACGACCGTGATGCTGCCCCGCCCGTATTCTATGACCCCCAGCTTCTGCAGCTCCCTGGCCGAACGGGTGATTCCCTCCCGGCGCACTCCCAACATCCCGGCGATCAGCTCCTGTGTCATCGAGATGTCATTCGTTTCGGTACGATCAAGGCTCAACAAGAGCCACCGGCACAGTTGCTGCTGCAGGTTGTGATGGCGGTTGCACACCGCGGTCCGTGCGACTTGCGTATATCGGATCTGTATGTAAAGCAGGATCAGCTCCATCAACCGGTCGGACACGCGGAACCCGTCCACCAGCGTCTTGGCCGGCAGGCGATAAGCGCCGCCGGCACTTTGCACCACCACCCGACTGGTTTCGGATTTGCCGCCGAGCACCGCGCTGAGTCCAAGCATGCCTTCTTTGCCGATCAGGGCAAGCTCCGAGCTGGCACCATCCTCCAGGATCTCGATGACCGCTATGATCCCGTCGACGGGAAAATAGACCTGATCCTTCTCCTGCCCTGTTTCATAGAGCACCTCCCCAAGGCTCAGCGGTACATACTCCAGCTTGGGGGCGATGCGCCTATATTCCGGATCAGGGATCTGACCCAATATGAAGTTGTTTCTTGGCTCCCGCGCGTCCCGACTGCTCATGTTGTTTTTGTCACGTCCAAAATCTTGACACCCCTTGTACTGTCGGCATTATTTACATATTTGTTAAGCGCCGATAGTCGGAAAATAGGCCTCCATTGCTCTCATGTATGTGCGTTCGCGCACATTTTGATCTCGACCCCTCGAGATGGCAATCTATAGAGAAATTCAATTTCGAATATCGAAAATCAAGATCATCGGGGCTGCTTCACCGGGCGAGGCCCACTGTCGGCTTGATATAGATCAATAATTTGCCAGAGAAGGCGCGGTCTTCGGCCCGCAGTTCAAAGCACCGAGCCCCATGGTGCCCCTGCCGGGGACGCCAGCACGTTCGATCCGCCGCCGGGAGCCTGTCACTAGCCGACGCTGAAGTGCTCTTGCCGCAACAGGTGAATCTCGTCGCGCAGGCGGGCCGCCTCTTCGAATTCCAGGTTGCGTGCGTGCTCGTACATCTCTTTTTCCAGCCGTTTGAGCGTCTTGCCCAGCTCCCTGGGCCCCAGGTCGCCGTATCTGGCCTTGGTTTCCGCCAATTCCTTCGCGGTCTGGTTCAAGCGCCGCATACCGCGGGGACCGCGCTCCATGACACCCTCGATGATGTCCCGGACGGCTTTCTCGACGCCCTTGGGCGTGATGCCGTGCGCTTCGTTGTGGGCCCTTTGTTTCTCGCGCCGGCGCTCCGTCTCGTCGATGGCCGCCCGTATGGAATCAGTGAGTTCGTCCGCGTACAGGATCGCTTTGCCGTGAAGGTTGCGGGCCGCCCGCCCCATGGTCTGGATCAAGGATCGCGTGGATCGCAGGAAACCCGCCTTGTCGGCGTCCAGGATGGCGACCAATGAGACCTCCGGCATATCCAATCCCTCGCGCAACAGGTTGATTCCCACCAGCACGTCGAACTCACCGGCGCGCAGATCGCGAATGATCTCGACCCGCTCCACCGTGTCTATGTCTGAATGCAGGTAACGCACCCGCACCCCGTGGTCCGAGAAATAGTCGGTCAGATCCTCGGCCATGCGCTTGGTCAGGGTCGTCACCAGCACCCGCTCTCCGGCGTCCCGCCGCTTGCGGATTTCAGACAGCAGGTCGTCCACCTGGGTGCTTGCCGGCCGCACCTCCACTTCCGGGTCCACCAGGCCGGTGGGCCGAACCACCTGGTCGATGACCTCGGGCGCCCGCCTCTGTTCGTAGGGACCCGGTGTCGCGGAAACGAATATCGCCTGCGGAATGAGGTTCTCGAATTCCTCGAACTTCAAGGGACGATTGTCCAGGGCCGACGGAAGCCGGAACCCGTATTCGACCAGCGTCTCCTTGCGGGAGCGGTCTCCCCGGTACATCGCGCCCAACTGCGGTACCGTCACGTGGCTCTCGTCGAGGATCAGGAGGGCGTTGTCCGGCAGATAGTCCATCAATGTCGGGGGCGGCTCGCCCGGGGCGCGACCCGACAGGTATCGGGAGTAGTTCTCGATGCCGCTGCAATAGCCGACCTCCTGCATCATCTCCAGGTCGTACAAGGTGCGCTGTTCGAGGCGCTGGGCTTCGACCAGGCGGTCGGCGCCGCGCAACTGGGCCAGGCGCAGCCTGAGCTCGTCCTTGATCTGGTCCAGGGTGTTGAGCAGCGTCTCGCGCGGGGTGACGTAGTGGGTCTTGGGATAAATCGTGGTCCGCCGCAGCTTTTCCGTCACCTCGCCGGTGAGGGGATCGAAGCGCGAAATCTTTTCGATCTCTTCCCCGAACAGCTCCACGCGGATGGCGAAATCGTCGGACTCGGCGGGGAAGATATCGATGACGTCCCCCCGGACCCGGAAGGTGCCCCGTTTGAGCTCGAAGTCGTTGCGTGTGTACTGCAATTCGGCGAGCCGAGCCAGGATATCCCGTTGGTCGGTAATACCTCCCTCCTTCAGGTGCAGGATCATGCCGTGATAGGCAGCGGGATCACCAAGGCCGTAGATCGCCGAAACCGTGGCCACGATCACCACGTCCTCGCGCTCCAACAGGGCTTTGGTGGCCGACAGGCGCATCTGGTCGATCTGGTCGTTGATGGAGGCGTCCTTCTCGATGTAGGTATCCGAGCTCGGCACGTAGGCTTCGGGCTGGTAGTAGTCGTAGTAGGAGACGAAGTACTCCACCGCGTTGCCGGGAAAGAAGTCGCGCATCTCGGCGTAAAGCTGAGCCGCCAGGGTCTTGTTGGGGGCCATGATGAGGGTCGCCCGCTGCATCTGCTGGATCACGTTGGCCACCGTGAACGTTTTGCCCGAGCCGGTCACGCCCAGCAGGGTCTGGAAAGCCTCGCCGTCTTTCAGGCCCTGCACCAGGGCGCGGATTGCCTTGGGTTGGTCCCCGGCGGGCTCGAATTCACTCACCAGCTCGAAATGTTTCATGGATCCTCGGTCTCTGCATCGGCAGCGGGACTGCGATAAAATACCCTCCGCGACCCACGGCCCTTCACCGTCCGTCGAGGCGAGTCGCGCGCCGGCGCCCACGGAGCGGCGGTTTTCTCTCAAGGACCGGCGTCGGCCACTATCCACACCGGTGCTTGAATTTCAACTCTAAGAGCGGCGAAAAGCGAACGCAATGAACATACCACTGACAAAACGTGTCAATGCCATCAAGCCTTCCCCCACCCTCGCGGTGACGAGCCGGGCCCGCGAGCTGCGCGAGCAGGGCAAGGACGTTATCGGGCTGGGGGCCGGAGAGCCGGACTTCGATACCCCGGAGCACATCAAGCAGGCGGCCATCGACGCCATTCACGCGGGTCAGACCAAGTACACCGCGGTCGACGGTACCCCGGAGCTGAAAAAGGCCATTATCGAGAAATTCCGGCGGGACAACGATCTCGAGTACAAGCCGGACCAGATCCTGGTCTCCTCCGGCGCCAAGCACAGTCTGTTCAACCTGTTCGTGTCCCTGGTCGAAGAAGGCTCGGAAGTGATTATACCCGCCCCCTACTGGGTCTCGTATCCCGACATGGTGACCCTGTTGGGCGGCAGGCCCGTAATTGTCAAGGCGGGAGCGGACCAGCATTTCAAGATCACGCCCGACCAGCTCGAGGCCGCCATCACCGACAAAACCCGGCTGCTGGTGGTGAACAGCCCCAGCAATCCCACAGGGGTGATGTACTCCGAAGCCGAGCTGGAGGGACTGGCCGAGGTGCTGCGCCGGCATCCCCAGGTGTTCGTGGCCAGCGACGACATCTACGAGCATATTCAGTGGACCCATCCGAGGTTTCTCAACCTGGTGAACGTGGCGCCGGATCTGTACGACCGATCGGTGGTCGTCAACGGCGTATCAAAGGTATACGCCATGACCGGCTGGCGCATCGGCTATGCCGCCGGTCCCAAGGAACTGATCGCGGCGATGAAGAAGGTGCAGTCGCAGAGCACCTCCAATGCTGCTTCCATCTCGCAGGCGGCTTCCGTGGCCGCCTTGTCCGGGGACCAGTCCTGCGTCGCCGACATGGTGATCGAATTCGAAAAGCGCGGCGATCACGTGGTGAAGCGTCTGAACAAGCTCAAGGGCGTACACGCCCTGCCCTCCGATGGCACGTTCTACAGCTTTCCGGATTGCTCCGCGGTGATCGAGGCGACCGACGGCGTGAAGGACGACGTGGAGTTGGGGTCATACCTGCTGGACCACGCCGAGGTCGCTTTGGTACCGGGTTCCGCCTTCGGCCTTCCCGGCCATCTGCGCCTGTCCTACGCCACGGACATGGACACCCTCGACAAGGCCCTGGACCGCCTGGAACGGGTCATCGGCGTGTAAGCGGCGGCAGTTCGCTCCCGACGTTCCGACCCACTTCCTGCCTCCCTGTAGGTCGGCAGTCGTCCCGACCGGCGTGAGTGCGGTCGCAAACCTCGATATCGGCGCGGCAGTTGTCCCGACAAGGGCATTCGGGCAGCGGCACTCACCTGAACGGGTGATGCCATTCTCAGGCAGCCTCCTTAAGCTGCCGCTCGAGGATAAGGCAACGGCAAGGAGGTCGATTCATGTCCCGGACGGACCTCGGGACGAGCCCGAGAAGAGGAAGTGCGTTTTCCTTGGTAGAGGTAATGGTGGCGCTGGCAGTCGCGGGTGTGCTGCTGGCCGCGGCCGCACCGGGCTTCATGGCCATGGTCTACAACGACCGCATCAGCGCCGAAATCAACGGCCTGCTGGCCGATGTCGACCTCGCGCGCCTCGAGGCCATCAAGCGCAACCGGGACGTGGTGTTGTGCCGTTCGAGCGACGGCCGCCATTGCAGCCGCAGCACCGGGCCGAACGCCGACTGGAGCTCGGGGTGGATCATCTACGTCAATTCCGACGGCGACACGAAGCGGGATCCCGAAGAGCCGCTGCTGCAGGTGCGCTCCGCCCTGCCCCAGGGGATGAGCCTTCGTTTCAACCAATGGTGGCGCGTGATCTATCACCCCAACGGCGGTGCCCGCAACGGGAGCTTCACGCTTTGCGACTTCCGAGGATCGAAACACGCCCGGGCGCTGATTCTGTACTACACCGGCCGACCCAGGGTGTCGGACAAGCGCCCCGGCAGTCATCCACTGGACTGCGGCTGAGGCTGCTGGGCAGCCCTCGAACTCTCCAGGCGGCCGCTGCCAACCTCAGGCCCGGCCGAACCCCAAAACCACGGATTGTAGGAGCGGCTTCAGCCGCGATAGCCGCTGCAAGCGCTCCCCCCGCGAAACCGCACCTCCCTGGTCCACGGTGCCACGCCGATCGGAACCTTGACCGGAGGTGCCCGGTTCATTAGCATCCGCTTCCTCTTCTTCCCCGGTAGCTCAGTTGGTAGAGCAGGTGGCTGTTAACCACCTTGTCGGCGGTTCGAGTCCGTCCCGGGGAGCCAGGTTTCTCAATCACTTACGATCACTTCCCCGACTTGGGTGCGAAGCGATTGTTCTCCGGGGTTCCAGGGTCAAGCGGCTATGCCCCTCCCAGGAACGCTCCCAGGAACGCTCCCAGGGACGGGGCGCCGGCTATTTCGTGCGCACTACTTTCACGCTGTCATCCGCCAGGCTATCGTCGATATAGCCGATCGCGTTGGGGTGCTCGGCGATGTACTTCTTGACCTGGCTGCCATTCGCAACTTCCGGCGGCGGCTGGCCCCGGCCGGTGAAAATGATCTTGGACCAATAGGCCTTGACCTGCGCAGCCGACCAACCGGAGAACTCACGGTAGAACTCGTCACGTCTCCTCGAACCTTCGACCTGGTCGACGGCCACGGCCGGCCGGCCATCGGGAAATTCATGCACCTTGCCCAGAAAAATGTCCACGATGTCGGGCTTGCTGAGGGTGGTCACCGGGTTCTTGGCCGAAACGACCGCAACCATGTCGGCCACCGCCCCGTTGACCGGCAGGCTCAGTGCCAGGCCAATGAGCGTCAATCCAATGCGGTTCATCATTCGCATGGGCAGGATCAGAACACGAAATCGACCGACACGCTGATCACGTTGACCGTGCCGCCCGTTTGAAATCCCGGCTGGAGGTTGGCCAATACGCCGGACGAGCCGGCGCCGATGCGGGTGTGATCATATTGCAGTTTGAGGGCGGCGTTACGCAGGACATCCCAGCGCGCGCCGATGGACACGGTATTCTGAACCGGTTTCGTGCTCAAGAGCGAATTGAGGGCGGCGTTGAGACCGGCGGCAGTGCCTGCCAGAGAAGGAGGTACGGCGGACAGGTTCAAACCGGGGTCGGAGAGATTGTCCGCCGTCACCCGGGCATAGGAGAGGTAGGGCGTGAACTTCCCAAGGCGATAACCACCACTGGCATACCAGCCGGTTCCGCTGCCATAGAGGGAATGGGAATCTACGTTGCCCCACTCAGTCATCACGAACCACTGGCCAGGATCGTATGCGGCCCCGACGGTAAATACAGGGAAAGACTTGTTGTCGAGGTCGTACTTGTCTGCGAGTGCGATGCCTTCCGGCCCAAACTGCCTGAACCCATCAAAGAGGGGTTTAACGGAGTCCAGGGTCACGCGGGCCGATTGATACGCAACGTGTACGGTTGCGGCGTGATATTCGGCCGTATAGGACAGGCTCCACGCCTGCCTCCCTTTGATTGTGCCGCCGCCCGGTAGCGTGATCTCGGCACTGCCGTAATTGGCCTGCAAAACTGTTCGTGATGTCTCCAGAGCGTAAGCGGTATCGAGCGTCCACCCCGTTGATGTTGCTGGCAGGCACCAGATGATACACCTCCAACGGCGGACGGACCCACGGATAGGTATAAGCCACTTTGCGGGTATCGGAGCGCAGGAAGGTCGGTAGCAAGGTGCGACCGGCGCGCACACTGAAACCCGGCGTGACCTGATACTTCACATTCGCCCACTCCACATGGGGCCGGTAGGTGTCGTCGTAATTCTGCTCCGATATGACTTGTAAAACGGCCGAGAGCTGTGAACTGAAATCGGCAGTGACCTGCCCGCCGATCAGGCTGTCGACGTCGGCGCTCCAGGTGTGTGTATAGCCGGCGCCGTTGGGCTTCAAAATGCTGGAGGTGAAGTCAGCCTGTTGTTCGCTGGAGTGGACCAGGCCCACGGTACCGAAACCGCTGAATGACAACACCGGGGCCGCCGGCTCCGCGGCATGAGCGCTGGCCGCGGACAGTGCCATGGCCAGCATGGCGATACAGGTCAGTGTGTAGGACGGCCGTGCAGTCATGCGTACTCCTTGTTTGGATGGGGCCGTCGCGGCCTGTAACACCGCGCCGTAACCGACGATTGAAGTATCCCGACCGTCCGTATATACCGTCTGTGCGGTAGCGTACACAAGAATGGCCAGTATAGGAAGCCTGGGAGCCTGTCCGAGTAATCGTTCTACTACTGCGAAAGCGGGAGAGCGGTCCATGCGTAAAGATTGCTCGGACAGGCTCCTAGCCCCCATTTTCCGCGCTGGTCAACGGGAACGCACCCACGCGCTGATTCAGCACCATAGCGGCACTTGGTCAAGCTGCTATTCCCCCCGGAGGTCCCGTCTGACAGCAACGTTCAGCCGATGAACTGTGGCTTATCCTTCCTATCCGTTGCCGACGCCGATCTTAGTCATGGTGCGGGCACCCGGCCTGGTGGATGAGATCGGTCTCGATAGCCAGGTAGACGATGGCCAGCACCCGGCGCACGAACTCGGGCACTTGCGAACAGGAACCGGAGCTGAAAGGGAGTCTCAGCCCACGCTGGCGCGTGAACAGTTGGGTCGAGAGGGATGTATAGCGGACCCACAATGCCTTGAGGGGTTTAGACGAGGTCGATCACTCCATGGGAGATCAGTTTATATTCCAGCTCATCGTGATCCTTGGTCGAGTTCCATTGTAGGGATGCACAAAGTGCACAAGCGGCCCGGGAAACAGAAGCATCATGCCGTCGTGCAGGTGGACGGAGAGTGTGCGGGTTACGCAACCTTCCTCCACGTTGCAGCAGTAGTCGATGCGAGGATCCGTGAATACCAGCTTGCCCGAATAATGGTTTTGTTCATAGTCGGGATCGCCCAAGTCCAGACAATACAATACGCTGGCTGTTGTCCGGGGGTGGCCGTGGGGCGTCAGATAACTGCCTTTTGTATAGATCGAAGCCCAGCTCAAGTCGACCTTGGCATCAGATTTCTTGGTCGCCTCGACGAAGAACGACAAGGCACGCTGGTTGACGAGCTTCGCTTCGGGCAAGTCCCACAGATCAACGCGCCGCACTTTGCTGCCGCCGGTCGGCATTTGATGCGTAAACTCGGGATCTCGCCCCAACTCGAGAATATATTCGATCAATGTCTGGCGAAACGCCTGCGCATCCTCAAAGTGCGTCCCTACTATTGTGGGGCTTTCACAAAACACCTCCACTTCCTGGTCCGCGGGCCAGACATTCAGCTCTCCGGATGCTGCCCGCTCTGTGGTTTCCTGGGCCTCGATAGTCATAACGGGGGCTCTCGTTCGCGTGTTTCCCGTCGATGATAGCCCGTCCCAGCGAATACCGCCATATCGACCCCAATGGCGCGGTGCTCCCTGCCACTCGCCGGACGCTGCATCCCGGGCAGGGTCTGATACGGCAACAAGAACCAACAAAAGCTACAGAAATCCAGCAAAAGCAACAAAACGGAACGGAGACCTGATCCCCCGGTCCCTTTCCCCCACTATTTTCGCCTCCAAATCGGGAACAGTGCCCGGATTGCCCGTTCAGTGGCATTGGGCTATCATCCAAAATCCTTCTCTCCAGTTCTGTCGGTACAGAGAGAGGGCCGCCATTCCGGAGGGCGGCATTGCGGAGTTTCAGTATGTCGAATATATACTGATCGGGGGAGACACCGATGCCAGACAAGCAATCGAAGAAGAAGCTGGACAGCCGACGAAGGCTCCTGAGCACGCTTACTTTCACTGGAGGGGTCGCGGCCACGCTGAAAAGCCTGCCCGGCGACTGGAAGCTGCCCATCGTTGATTCCGTCGTGCTGCCGGCGCACGCACAAACCAGTTTTCCCGCCACCTGCAGCATTCCTTTCAGTCTTACCTTCTCCGGAACCCCTCGAGGGGCCCCGGGTTTAGTCAATATCTACGACGGCACGCAAAGCGCCGGAGGTCCTTTCAGAGGAGACTGTACGACCGCCGGATTTGCTTTCAACGAGCTTCCGCTGGTCGTGACAATCACCGACGCGGGAGGAGGCCTGTACCGGATCAACTACAACCTGGATTCCGGTTTGTACGTTTTTGAATTTGTTGGCGCTCCGACTGAAGTCATGACTCTCATGATGGGTTTGGAGGAATTCGATCACACCGTTAATAGAGACTTCACCGTCAGTGGTTTCCCCGCCCACGAAACCACCCATTACAGCTTTACAATCGATCCGGGCGACGGCACGCTCGCCGGTTTGATAGACGGAATTGTGCTGGTGAACGAAGCGGCTGGTCCGTAGCGCACCCGGCTGGCGCGAATGAGCCATGCACCGGGTTTATAATCCCGGCTGCATCAGCACGGGACCCGCTTCTTGGTTTTTTCGAGCCCTGTTTTCATGTTCCTGTTTCTGCCGGCCATTCTGGCCGGTTATTTTTTGCTGCCGGGGCTGCGGGCTCGGAACCTCGTGCTGCTGGCGGGGAGCCTGTTCTTCTATGCCTGGGGAGAGCTGCAATACCTGTTGATCCTGCTGGTATCGATCGCCGCCAATACCTGGTTCGGCACCCGTATCAGCCGCAGCGAGGGATCATCGCGGCGCTGGAACCTGGCGGTTGCGGTGGCCGTGAACCTGGGGCTGCTCGGGTATTTCAAGTACGCCAATTTCGTCGTCGCCAACGTCAATGCGCTGCTCGACGCCATGGGCGCACCGTCCATGGCCCACGAGCCGGTCCACCTGCCCCTCGGCATCTCGTTCTTCACGTTCCAGGCCATTTCCTACATCGTCGACGTCTATCGCCGGGACGCGGAGGTGCAGGAGAGCTTTCTGGACCTGGCGCTGTATATCAGCCTGTTCCCGCAGCTCATCGCCGGACCCATCGTCCGCTACGGCTTTATCGCCGATCAACTCACCGACCGGACCGCCCGCCTGGACGATGTGGCCGCCGGAGTCCGACGGTTCACGATCGGGCTGGCCAAGAAAGTCCTGATCGCCAACACCGTGGGCGAGGCGGCGGATCAGATCTTCGACCACCAGCCGGAGCAGCTCGACCTGGCCCTCGCCTGGCTCGGGGTGCTCTGCTACGGCCTGCAGATCTACTTTGATTTCTCCGGCTATTCCGATATGGCGATCGGCCTGGGACGGATGTTCGGCTTCCATTTTCCGGAGAATTTCCGGACCCCTTACGCTTCCCGGTCGCTGCGCGAATTCTGGAGGCGCTGGCACATCACACTATCCACCTGGTTCCGCGACTACGTCTACATACCGCTCGGCGGGAACCGGAGGCGCCCGCTGCGGGTGCGCTTCAATCTGTTGTTGGTGTTCTTCCTCACCGGTTTGTGGCACGGAGCGAGCTGGAACTTCGTGATCTGGGGCCTGTTTCACGGCGCCTTTCTCGCTCTCGAACGGACCCGCTTCGGCACATTTCTCGGCCGCTTGCCGAACCTGCTCCAACACCTGTATCTATTGCTGGTGGTGGGCGTTGCCTGGGTCTTCTTCCGCTCCCCGGACCTGGGACAGGCTGTCGGTTATCTGACGGCGATGACGGGCCTTTCCGGCCACGCGCTGGACGGCTATGTCTACTCGCTGCTGACCCCCAGACTGCTTGCCTCGCTCGCCGCGGGAATCCTCTTCAGTTTCCCGTGGTGGGAGAAGATGAAGGCCGGCCCCGACGTGGAGATACCCGGCCACGGATGGTCATTGTCGCAAACCGCCGTCGTGGCACGGGACGTGGGTTGGGTGCTCCTGTTTGCCGGCTGTCTGTTTGCCGTGGCGGGTCAGTCGTTCGATCCTTTCATCTACTTCCGTTTCTAGTCGTGCGGTTTCACGGGCTCGCCAACGCATTCGTGATCGTCTTGTTCGCGGCGGGGATTGGCCTGCCGTTCGTCCAACAGGCCCTCGATATTCTGCCGCCCGTCCGCGTGGTGGACAACCGGGCCCTGACAGCGTTTCCGCCTCTACGGGGAACTATCGACGACGTCACCGCTTTCCCTCACCGTTTCCAGGACTGGTACGCGGACCACATGGGCCTGCGGGGTAGGCTCGTATCCGGCTACCGCTGGCTCACGGATCGGCTTCTACGCAGTCCGGACAAGGTCGTTGTCGGTCGCGACGGCTGGTTGTACCTGCGCAAAGGGGTGGAAGAGAACGTGGACACGGCACCCTTGATGCGGGACTGGTGCGGACGATTCGCATTCTCCGACAGTCAACTGAATCAATGGGTCGAGGCAATCACTGCGAACCGGGACCGGCTCGCCGCGCGGGGCATCGACTACCTTTTCGTGGTGCCCCCCAACAAGCTTACGGTGCTGCCCGGGCATTTGCCGGCTCGATTCACATGCCAACACGGCGCGACCCGGCTGGACCAGCTCAAACAGGCGCTGGCACGCCGCAGCGGCATCGAGTTGGTGGATTTCCGTACGACGCTGAGACGCGCTGCAGGGGCCGGTGTTCCCATCTGGCCCCGCACTGACACCCATTGGAACGCGCGGGGGATCACCGCCGCCTATCCGTTGCTGGCGGCGCGGATCCGGAGTCTGCTGCCGTCGGCCCGCCGCATCGGATCATTCGAAGTCCGGCGGCGCGGGAAAAAGACTCTCGGCGACCTCGGTCGCATGATCGCGCTTCCCGGCCTCAAACCCGATGCCAGCTGGTCCGTACGACCGGACCGGGCGCTAAGCCATTCCGTGCCGACGCCCTTTCCGCGGCAGACGGACAGATATGGCCGCAGGAGCCACGCCCGGGCCATCGACGACGCCGCGCTCCCCACAGCGCTGGTACTGCACGATTCGTTCTTCGAGACCGACATGAACCGCTTCCTGGCGGAGGGCTTTGCGCGCTCCGTGTTCGTTTTCTATGCCCGACCGGACATCGACTGGCGCCTGGTGACCAAGGCGCAGCCTGATATCGTGATCCAGGAAATGGTCGAGCGAAATCTTCTACATCCGTTCTTTCCGCGCTGAACCTGGTCGTGATTCAGGTATTGAGGCGGGGGATTTAGTAACGTACTGTGGCACACTGAAATCAACAACCGCCTGCGGTTGCCGGAGCTTGCATGACAACTCTCATTCTGGGCCTGGTACTCTTTCTGGGTGCCCATTCGATCTCGATCATCAACGATCCCTGGCGCAACCGAATGGCCGCGCGCCTGGGAGAAAAGACTTGGAAAGGCCTCTGCGGCGTCGTTTCTCTCGTCGGCCTGGTGCTGATCATTCAAGGATTCGGGAGCGCCCGGGTCAGCCCGGTCGTGCTCTATCAGCCGCCTTCCTGGATGCATCCGATCACGGTTCTACTCATGTTGGCGGTGTTCCCGCTGCTTCTCGCCGCCTATCTTCCCGGCCGCATCAAGACCATGACCAAGCACCCGATGCTGGCGGCGGTGAAGCTGTGGGCTTTCGCCCACCTGCTGTCGAACGGCACCCTGCCCGACGTGGTGCTGTTCGGCAGCTTCCTGGCATGGGCGGTTCTGGACCGCATCTCCCTCAAGCACCGCAGTCCCCGGCCCGTGCCCGGCGCGGCTGAAGCGGTGCGCAACGACGCCATCGTGGTGGCCGCCGGGCTGGTCCTCTACCTGCTGTTCATGGCTTGGCTGCATCCCGTGCTCATCGGGGTACCGGTGATCTGATCCGGGGGATCGTGGCCGGCCGCCGGGATATCCCGACTGCAGGTCCGCGCCGTCACCGCCGCGCCTGGTCGCTCCCGGCGACGATAACGAGCCGGCTGTTCCGAGGCGCGCTTCGGCTTGCCTATCTGAACAGCTTTCTGGAATACAAAGGACGGTTTTCCATCTGATGGGAGATCATGGCGCGCATGAGCCTCTTGCATTCCTTGAGCTCGCGCTCGTCCGTGAAGGTCTCGTCCCGCAGTGCACGCAGCGTTGCCCCCGAAACCGGTATGCCGCCCTTTCGGTGGTTGTCCTCGGTGACCGCGCCCAGGTGCGGGATGTAGCGATAGCGGAGGGCCGGGTCTATTTCCCGGTGGCCGTCCGCGTCGAACTCCAGGTTCATGGCGTAGCCCAGCTCCCGCAGCAGGCATTTCTCGAACAGCCTGAGGATGTCCTCGAAATCGCCCCCTTGTCGCAGCCGGCTCATGGTGTCCGCGTAGTAGTCGAACAGCTCCGGATGGGCGTCGTATCTGTGAAGAAGACGGATCACGAGCTCATTGACGTAGAAGCCGCACAAGACGCTCTGCCCCCTCATATCGGTCCAGGACTGCGCGGGCTCCGCCAGCGTCAGCACAGGGATCTCTCCCTTGCCGCTCCACCCGCCCAGCAGGGGACGGAATGGCAGCAGTACGCCGCGAAACTTCGATTTCTGGCGCCGCGCGCCCTTGGCGATGGCCGTAAGTCTGCCGTAGTGGCGGGAGAAGATCTCTACGTACAGGCTTGTCTCGCTGTACGGACGGGTATGGATAACGAAGCTGGGCTCTTTCTGGACCCGCATGATGTTTAGTGTTCCGAGTAGCCCAGGCCCTCGAGCGCCGCACTGTCATCCCTCCATCCTTTTCGAACCTTGACCCACAGTTCCAGAAAGACGTGCTTGTTCACGAATTTTTCGATCTGCTGCCTCGCCTCGGTCCCGATCTGTTTCAGGCGTTCCCCTTTCCTGCCGATAATGATGGCCTTGTGGCTGCTCTTCTCGACCCAGATATCGGCGTGCACCCGGATACCGCCGTCGGTCTCATCATAGCGTTCGATCTTGACCGCGGTAACGTACGGCAATTCCTGCCCCAGCTGCCTGAACAGCTGTTCCCTGATCAGTTCCGACACCACGAACCTCGCACTCCTGTCCGTCACCTGATCATCCGGAAAGCACTTCGGAGCTACAGGCAGGCGGGCGCGGACGACCTCATAGAGATGCTCGACGTTGTGCGCACTGAGCGCTGACACGGGGACGATCTCATCGAAGTCAAAGCGCCGGCGCGACTCCTCGATAAGCGGCAGCAGGTCGGATTTTTGTTTCAGCTTGTCGATCTTGTTGATCACCAGGATCACCGGCACTTTCTGGGACGTCGCGAGCTCGAAGGGCAGATCGTCCTCTCCCGTCCAACCGCTGGAGTTGATCATAAGCAGTATCACGTCCACACCGGAAAGGCTGCTGCGAGCTGTGCGGTTGATAACGCGATTGACCATTCTGCCAGCGGCGTTATGCAAACCCGGCGTATCGACCAGGACGAGCTGAGTATCGGCGTCCGTCCTTATCGCCAGGATCCTGTGACGCGTGGTCTGCGGTTTGCGCGACGTGATGCTGACCTTGCGCCCCACCAGCTGGTTGGCCAGCGTCGACTTTCCGACATTGGGTTTACCCACCAGGCTGACAAAGCCCGACCGGAAAGCCTCACTCATTGAGTGTCAAAGACTCCAACGCCAGCTTGGCGGCATGCTGCTCGGCACCGCGCCGGCTGGACCCGATCCCCATATAGGGCTCCGGCGAGATCGACACCCGGCATGCCACCTTGAACGTCTGGTTGTGAGGCTCGCCGCCGATGGACACGATATCGTAGCTGGGGACAGGCTCGCCCTTTTGCTGCAGGTATTCCTGCAGCCTGCTCTTCGAATCCTTGTAGACCGTCTCCACCGCCAGGGAGGTAAGCACCTCGTCGAAGCATCGATGGATGAATGCCTTGGCTGCGTTCAGCCCCTTATCCAGATACACCGCTCCTATGATCGCCTCAAGGCCGTCGGAAAGAATCGAATCCCGATTGAAGCCCCCACTCTTGAGCTCGCCTTCCCCCAGCTGAAGATACTCCTGCAGGGCCATGGATCGCGCCACCTTTGCCAGGGTCTCCTTGCGCACCACGTAGCTGCGCATGCGGCTGAGCTTGCCTTCGGGGGTGGCTGGAAACCGGTGATACAGGATCTCCGCCACTACGAATCCCAATACGCTGTCGCCGAGAAACTCGAGCCGCTCGTAATTCTCCTGGCTCCGACTCCGATGCGTCAGGGCCCGCTCGAGAAGCTTTGGATTCGCGAACTCGAGGTCAAATGCCTCTTACCAGCTTTTCGGCTTCCATTTGCCGCGGAGGCATGTTGTTCATCTCGATCCAGCCCCTCGCGCCTCTATCTCACGATCTCCGTCTGATCGTCGAAGTTGACCAGCGCGCTGAGATTGTGGACCATCGGAACGACTACCTCATACTTCACCTTGATGTAAGAATGGGTGTCAGTCTTTTCGATGGTCAAGGCAGTGTTCAGATCAACAATATCCGCGCCGTAGTCGATATAGAGGATATTGTTCATCTCCCGAATGATCTTGCGCTTGTCCCAGTCCGCGGCCCTGGGATCTTCCGCCACGGATTGCATGGCTTCCTTGAGCTTGTAGTTGTCGAGGTACACCGGCATCAGTTTCATGAACAACAACACCACTATGAGGATCACCACAATGACGAAAAGCAGGCTCCAGATAGTCCAGCCACGCTGCGTCTTGATCATGCTCGAGCTCCGATCTATTGAATGGTATCTCCGATACGCGACCAGTTTACCCCCCCTCCGTGTTGGACATCCCAACTGAACCATATGAAAATAGCCTCCCCGATGAGATTTTTCTCCGGTACGAAACCCCAGTACCGGCTATCGTTACTGTAGTCTCTATTATCCCCCATTACAAAGTAGTGTCCCGCCGGTACGGAAAATCTCATATTCGTGCTGGGGCGCTCGCGGTCCCTCAAAATACTGTGGTTTTCCCTGCCAAGCAGCTCCGTGTAATGGCTGATGGACGGTTTAGTGTTGCCGATATCCTGCAGCACGGCATCCCCCGCCTTGGACTGCGCCATTTTCTTTCCGTTGATGTACAGGGTCTTGTCCTTGTACTCGATCTGGTCCCCCGGAAGCCCGACCACTCGCTTAATGTAGTCTATGGACTCATCGTGGGGGAAACGGAATACCATCACATCTCCCCGCTTGGGCTCCGAGACGGCGATGATCTTCTTGTCGATGATCGGCAGCCTGATGCCGTATATGAATTTGTTGACCAGTATGAAGTCGCCGATGATACAGGGTGGGCAGCATCGATCCGGAAGGAATCCTGAACGGTTCCAGCACGAAAGAACGGAGCACGAATACGATCAGGATGACGGGAAAAAATGCCTTGGAGTACTCGATGAGGAGCGGTTCCTTGTTGTCGATCCCGCCCTCGCGTTCCAGCCGCGGGCGCCGGACGAACCGGTCCCAGGCCGCGAAACAGCCCGTAATCACCAGGGCAATGAACAGTATCAAAGCAAAGTCCATGTCTACCTGTCCTCCACCTGCAGAGCCGCCAGAAACGCTTCCTGGGGAATCTGTACTGAGCCAATCTGTTTCATTCTCTTCTTACCTTCTTTCTGCTTTTCCAACAATTTTCGTTTACGCGTGATATCGCCGCCGTAACATTTCGCGGTAACGTTCTTACGCAGCGCCTTCACGGTTTCGCGGGCAATAATCTTGGAGCCAATCGCCGCCTGCACCGCCACGTCGAACATTTGCCGAGGGATGAGCTCTTTCATTTTTGCCACGAGCTGCCGGCCCCTGTAGTTGCTCTGATCCCGGTGCACCAGGAGGGACAACGGCTCTACTGGATCTCCGTTAATCAGGATATCGACCCTCACCATGTCTGCGGGGCGGTGTTCGAGGAACTCGTAGTCCAACGATGCATAGCCCCGGCTCACCGACTTCAGGCGGTCGAAGAAATCGATGACAACCTCGCTCAAGGGCATCTCGAACACCACCATCACCTGCCGGCCGTGGTAGCGAATCTGTTTCTGGATCCCGCGCTTATCGATGCACAACGTGATGATGGCGCCCACGTACTCCTTGGGAAGCAGCATGTGCGCCTCGACTATCGGTTCTCTGATCTCCTCGACACGGCCCGGCTCGGGCAGTTGGGAGGGATTCGACACGTCGTGCCACACACCGTCTTTGGTAAGCACCTTGTAGATCACGGTCGGCGCGGTGGTGATCAAGTCGATGCCGTACTCCCGCTCCAGACGTTCCTGCACGATCTCCATATGCAGCAGCCCCAGGAATCCACAGCGGAAACCGAAACCCAGTGCGGCCGAGGTCTCGGGCTCGTACCGCAAAGATGAATCATTCAGCTGCAGCTTCTCCAAGCCATCTCGAAAGTCCTCGAAATCGGACGCGTCCACCGGGAACAGCCCCGCGAATACGTACGGCTGTATCTCCTTGAATCCGGGCAGAGCCTTGTCCACGGCCCTGTGGGTGTGGGTGATCGTGTCGCCCACCTTCGCGCCCCACACGCTCTTGACCCCGGAGATGACATAGCCCACCTCTCCGGCGCTGAGCGCAGCACAGGGTGTTCGCTTCGGCGTAAAGATGCCCACTTCCTCGGCCACGTAGTCGCGCCGGGTCGCCATCATTTTTACCTTGTCCTTCGCCGCAAGCCGGCCGTCGAAGACGCGTACGAGGGATATGGTGCCGAGGTAATTGTTGAACCAGGAGTCCATGATCAGCGCCTTGAGCGGCGCCTCCGGGTCCCCGGTGGGGGGCGGCAGGTGGTGTACCAGGGCCTCCAGTACCTCGTCCACGCCCTGCCCTGTCTTGGCACTGACGCGCACGGCGTGGCTGCAGTCAATGCCGATCACATCCTCGATCTCACCGGCCACCCGGTCAGGGTCGGCCGCCGCGAGGTCGATCTTGTTCAATACAGGGATGACTTCAAGGCCCAGGTCCACCGCCGTATAACAGTTGGCGACGGTCTGCGCCTCCACCCCCTGCGAGGCGTCCACCACCAGCAGCGCTCCCTCGCAGGCGGTCAGGGAACGCGACACCTCGTAGGAGAAGTCCACGTGGCCGGGGGTGTCGATCATATTCAATTGGTAGGTCTGCCCGTCCGCCGCCGGATACATCAGGCGCACGCTCTGGGCCTTGATGGTAATGCCGCGCTCCTGTTCCAACTCCATGGAATCGAGCACCTGGTCGAACATCTCGCGTTCGCTGAGCGCTCCGCAGCGCTGAATGAAGCGATCCGCGAGCGTCGACTTGCCGTGGTCGATATGCGCGATGATCGCGAAGTTTCGAATATTCCGAATCTGGGCGGCGGACATTGAAGTAGGTGCGGGTTAGCGGGAACAACAAAGGGGCGCTCCGAGGCGCCCCAATGAACCGCCGCAATATTAACAGGAATCGACGATCAATTCGAAGGTTCCGCGTCCACCCCTGGTCGTTAGTCGGCCGCCGCGCCGTTCTTCAAGGCCAGGAACAGCGACCGGGAATCGCGCTTCACCAGCACCGGCACCGACTTGTCGGCCGGCAGCTTGCCGACCAATTCCCGGACCTGATCAACATCGTCGACCCGCGTCCCCTGGATCTGGAGCAGGATGTCGCCCGGCTGGATACCGGCCTGCCGGCCCGGACCATCCTTCACCTCGCTGACCTTGACACCGTGATCCAGCTCCAGATTCTTTTTCTCGTCGTCTCCGAGGTTCTCGAGCTGCATCCCGAGGACCAGTTCACCGGACTCCTTGGGCGCGGGCTGGCCCGTATCGGCCTCCTGGGCGCTCTCGGCCGGCAACTCGCCGATCTCCACGGTGACGGTCTTCGTTTTGCCGTCGCGGATGATCTCGAGCTCCGCATTCTCGCCCACCGGGGTCGCACCAACCATCGGCGGCAGATCCGACATCTCCTTAAGCGGCTTGCCGTCGTACTTGACGATGACGTCACCGGGCTTGAGGTCGGAGTTGGCCGCCGGGCTATCCGGCACGATCTCAGAGATGAGCGCACCGACCGGTTTGGACATTCCGAAAGATTCAGCCAGGTCGCGCGTGACACCCTGTATCAATACGCCCAGCCAGCCCCGCGTTACCCGGCCTTTGGTCTGCAATTGCTGGGCTACCTTCATGGCAATGTCGATCGGGACTGCAAAGGACAACCCCATGAAGCCGCCGGTGCGGCTGTAGATCTGGGCGTTGATGCCGACGACCTGACCCTGAAGGTTGAACAAGGGACCCCCCGAATTGCCGGGGTTGATCGCCACGTCGGTCTGTATGAAAGGCACATAATTTTCGTTCGGCAGGTTGCGTCCCTTGGCCGACACGATACCGGCGGTCGCGGTGCTGTCGAATCCGAACGGCGAGCCTATGGCCAGCACCCATTCGCCGACCTGCAGCTTTGCCGGATCTCCGATTTTGACCGCTTTGAGATCGCTGGCCGGTACCTTTAACAAGGCGACGTCGCTCCGGTCATCCTGCCCGATCACCTTCGCCTCGAACTCGCGCCGGTCGTTCAGGCGCACCACAATCTCGTTCGCGTCCTTGATGACGTGCGCGCTGGTCAGGATGTATCCGTCTCCGGAGATGACGAAACCGGATCCCAGCGACTGCGTATTCCGTTGCTGTTCCGGCAGCTCGTCCAGAAACCGCTTGAAGAAATCGCGGAACGGACTGTCTTTCGGCAGATCCGGGATGTCGAAGTTCTTGGGCAGGCTGTCACCGGAGACCTTCTGGGTGGTGCTGATATTCACGACCGCGGGAGCATTGTCGGAGACCAGCCCGGTGAAGTCCGGGAGCTCACTGGCGTTGACGCTCGCGGACGACAACAGGCCCGTTAGAAAGAGCGCAGCCAGGACGAGCCTGGCGCCGGGCACGGTCCGGCCCGGTCTGGTGCTGACTGTTGCTTTCATTTTTCCTTCGGACTTACCGACATGCCGATCAAATCGACGGTTTGTGAAGGCACCTCCCCAACGACGGTAATCTGGTGCCCGTTCATCTCCCGGCCGAACGCGTGGACCGCTCCCATCGTGTTGACCCCGTTGATCCTGACACTCGACCCCTTCTCGATGGCTTCCACGAAAACAGATACGCTGGCCAGGCCGTCCGAGTATACATAGTGCTCGACCACGCTCGCTCGCATCGGCGACACGCGCCTGATGGTGCGGGTGAGTTCGAATCCGGCGGGCACCCGTCCGATCACCCAGTTGCCGGCCGCAATGTCCTCGTCCCGCGACGCTGAGGGCTCGGAGTCATCGTCTGCATCATCCGTCTGCGCGTCACCGTACCATACCAGGTCGTCCTTCGGTGTGACCGGCTCCAGAGCGGACTCCGGAATATCGCCTCCTATCTCGACATTCGTGAACAGATACTGTTCGACGGGGTGCTTGCCCCCGTTGAGCAGGGCGGCTTTCAACAGCAATCCGGTTTTCTTGTCGGCCCAAAGGTCGTACCCATATCGATACTCATCCTTGGGCAAGACCATGATCTGCTGAGCCTGCCGGTCCGCTATCCGACCGTTCGCGCCCATATAGACGCGATAGTACTTTACCAGATGCTCCAGGCCTTCGGGCAGCAGATTGGGAAAACCCTGCTTGGACACCTGGCGAATATTCGTGGACGCCGACCTTCTGATCGGGGATGTAGCACCAAACCTGCTTGTCATCGCGGATAACCTCCCGCGCCGCCCCGTTCAACGAGTAGATCCGCTGGCGCATGCTGCCTCCGTGGGCGCGGTGCGTCACGCGCATGGACTCGACCTGGCTTCCCTGAACGTAGACGAAAGTCCCCTGGTAGTTGAGCTCCCTGGCCGCGTCGTTGATCTTCATCAGCCAATGACCGCCGTCGTCCCCCGCCAAGGCGGTCGCGCAAACCAGGGTCAAGCCGAAAAATACGATAAGCGACTTCATCGACAACTGTCTATTGCCCGTCGTAGGCCACGAACTTGGTGTACGCCGTCAGACCGTTCATTCCGGAAGCAGGCGTGAATTCACCGTGCTCCACCAGCATGGTGTTCAGTGCATCCTGGACCTGCGGATTGGAGCTGTCCCAGTGGGTCGCCTCGTCGAGCCCGGCGATCTGCTGGGAGGTGGGCGCGGCCGGCGGACCGATCTGGCTGTCGTTGTACAGCTTCACCATCAGCCCTCCGAGCAGCAACACGGCGGCGGCTGACGCCGCCACGGCATACCCCGCAACCGACCGCATCCACGGCCGCCGGGTATCTACCCGCCGTACGCGCGCGCGCGGGTCCGCCTCATCGGCGAGTTGCCCTGCGACCCGTTCCACCAGGGTCCGCGACGGATTGATCGCCTCACGCCGCATGGCCAACCCGATAATATGATAGCGGGACCACTGCTCGGCCAGAGATTCGTCCCGCCCCAACTCTTTGAGTATCTGGGCGCGCTCGAATTCCTCCAGCTCGTTGTCGACTAAGGCTGACAGTTTTTCAGACATTTCACTAATTTCCCATGGTTGCCATGGCTTACGTTGCATTCTGGCTCGAATCAGCGGAGCAGAGGTTCCATCTCCTTGTCTATCGCTTCACGGGCCCGGAATATCCGGGAGCGAACCGTCCCAATAGGGCAATCCATCACCGTCGCTATTTCCTCGTAGCTCAGTCCCTCGAGCTCGCGCAGAGTAATGGCCGTGCGCAGGTCCTCGGGCAGCTCCGCCACCGCGCGGGCCACGCATTCCGCCAGCTCTTTGCTCAGTGCGTTTGACTCGGGCGTCCCGATTTCCCTCATACGCCGCCCCACTTCGATCTGTTCGGCATCGGCCGCGTCCACGTCCGTATTGGGCGGTCGCCGGCTCTGGGCCACCAGATAATTCTTCGCCGTGTTGACCGCGATCCGGTATAGCCAAGTATAGAAGGCGCTGTCACCCCGGAAGCCGTTTATCGCCCGGTACGCTTTGATGAACACCTCTTGCGAGACATCCTCGACCTCCGCGGAATCGTAAACATACCGCGACACCAGGTTCGACACCTTATGCTGGTATTTCCTGACCAGAAGATTGAAGGCATCCTGGTCGCCATTCCGCACCCGCTCAACGAGCACGTTATCAACGGGCTGCTCAGTCACGGCCGGTTTCGTCCTCGATCCGGCGCGTTACTCTTTCGACCCTCAAACAAGGGACAGTGTTGTAGGTACAAAGTTCGAGCAAAATTACCTGAATACAAGCTTTTTTGGTGTTGTGAGAAGCTCCGAGACAGTCGGAACAGCCTTCTGAAGTCCGGCAACGGGCCGGTATAATAACCAAAATCAAACCATTTCGCCTTCCTCTATCGAGAATCCAGATATGACCGCCAATCGTCGCGACCGGGTGCTGGTCGTCGGCGCCGGGCTCGCCGGGCTGAGCCTCGCTTTGCGCCTGTCCCACGAAGGGATCAAAGTGACCGTGCTCGCCAAGAAAGGCCTGACGGAGGGCTCCAGCCTTTACGCCCAAGGCGGCATTGCCGCCGCCCTGTCCAAGCGTGATTCCTTCGAATCCCACATTCAGGACACCCTGGATGCCGGGGCGGGTCTATGCAACCGCGAGGCAGTCGACTTCATCGTGCGCCACGGGCCCGAGAACATTCAGTGGCTGATAGACCAGGGGGTGGAGTTCAGCCGTTTCACCGACGAGAACCGCGTCGACGAGTACCACCTTACCCGGGAAGGCGGTCACAGCCACCGGCGGGTCATTCACTCCCGCGATGCCACCGGCAAGGCCGTCGAAACCACGCTAGAGGGAAAAGTCCGCCGGGATCCGAATATCACCGTACTCGAGAACCACATCGCGGTGGACGTGATCAACTCGCGTCGTCCCGGGGTTGAGCCGCCGACGCGGTGCCTCGGCGTTTATGCCCTGGACCTTCACAGCGGCATGGTCAATACCCTCGCCGCAGACTTCGTGGTGCTGGCCACTGGAGGCGCCAGCAAGGCTTACCTGTACACCAGCAATCCGGACACGTCCACGGGAGACGGCATCGCCATGGCCTGGCGGTCGGGGTGCCGGGTCGTGGACATGGAGTTCGTCCAGTTTCACCCCACCTGCCTGTTTCATCCACGTGCCAAGACGCTGCTGATCTCGGAGGCCGTACGCGGTGAGGGCGGGAAGCTGTCCCTGCCGGACGGCACCGAGTTCATGGCGAGCCACGACCCGCGTGCGGAGCTGGCGCCGAGGGATATCGTCGCCCGGGCCATAGACTACGAGATGAAGCGCCACGGTATCGAGCACGTCAATCTCGACATCAGCCACAAGCCCCCCGAATTCGTCCGCGAGCACTTCCCGACCCTGTACGAGGTGTGCAAGCGCTATGGGTACGACATGACCCGGGAGCCCATCCCGGTGGTGCCGGCGGCTCACTACACCTGCGGTGGCGTGATGACGGACCTGCGCGGCCGCAGCGACCTGCCGGGCCTGTATGCCATCGGCGAATGCAGTTGGACGGGCCTGCACGGCGCCAACCGCCTGGCCAGCAATTCCCTGCTGGAATGCCTGGTGCTGGCCCAGTCGGCGTGTGCCGATATCCTCCAACAGGGGGACCGGGCCGGAGCGCCCCGGCTGGAACTTGCGCCCTGGGACGAAAGCCTGGTGACAGACCCCGACGAGCAGATCGTGGTTTCCCATAACTGGGACGAGCTCAGACGTTTCATGTGGGACTACGTGGGCATCGTCCGCACCACCAAGCGGCTGCAGAGAGCGCGTCATCGTATCAACCTGCTAAAGGAGGAGATCCGCGACTACTACAGCAACTTCCGGGTCGGCAACGACCTGGTCGAGCTGCGCAACCTGCTGACGGTCGCCGAGCTCACGGTGCTGTGCGCCCTGGAGCGCCGGGAGAGCCGGGGCCTGCATTACACCCTGGACTATCCCGCGCCCGACGATGCCGCCTATTCGCGGGACACGGTGCTGACCCCCAAGAATTTCGTCGGCCGGCTGCATGGGCCGGTGTGGGAGGATCGCGACTGAAGTCGCTCCTACGATGCGGGAGCCGGCACCACGGTGATCGCCGGATTGTAGGAGCGGCTTGAGCCGCGATAGACCAATCCAGTGTCCGGGAAAACCCGGCATCGCGCCCGGCGCTGCGGGGATCGCGACTGAAGTCGCTCCTACAAGCCGCGAGCCGGCACCACGGCGATCCCCGGATTGTAGGAGCGGCTTGAGCCGCGATAGACCAATCCAGTGTCCGGGAAAACCCGGCATCGCGCCCGGCGCTGCGGGGATCGCGACTGAAGTCGCTCCTACAATGCCGCGAGCCGGCACCACGGCGATCCCCGGATTGTAGGAGCGGCTTGAGCCGCGATAGACCAATCCAGTGTCCGGGAAAACCCGGCATCGCGCCCGGCGCTGCGGGGATCGCGACTGAAGTCGCTCCTACAATGCCGCGAGCCGGCACCACGGTGATCCCCGGATTGTAGGAGCGGCTTGAGCCGCGATAGACCAATCCAGTGTCCGGGAAAACCCGGCATCGCGCCCGGCGCTGCGGGGATCGCGACTGAAGTCGCTCCTACGATGCGGCGAGCCGGCACCACGGCGATCCCCGGATTGTAGGAGCGGCTTGAGCCGCGATAGACCAATCCAGTGTCCGGGAAAACCCGGCATCGCGCCCGGCGCTGCGGGGATCGCGACTGAAGTCGTTCCTACAAGCCGCGGTTCGGCATTGCGCTGATCCCGGGATTGAAGGACCGGCGTTAGCCGCGATGGGGTGTGATTCCGGCACTTCGCCGGATCCGGTCGATGAGGGGCTTCCACTTCGAGGGCGGGGCCTTTCCGCCCCACAACCATCCGGCGAGGTCGGGATCCTGTTCGTTGAGCAGGCTTTCGAAAGCGCCCTGCTCCTCGACACCGATGCTGGAATATTCGGTATCCAGGAACCGGAGCAGAATTATGTCCAGTTCCTTGGTGCCCCGGCGGCAGCGCCAGCGCAGTCTGGATGGAACCTCCAAGGTCGCCGCTATCGGCGCTCCGCCAGCATCTTCTTGATCTCGGCGATGGACTTGCCGGGATTCAGGTTCTTGGGACAGGTGTTGGTGCAGTTCATGATGGTGTGGCAGCGATAAAGCCGGAAGGGATCCTCCAGGTCATCAAGGCGCTCGCCGGTGGCCTCGTCCCGGGAGTCCGCGAGCCAGCGATACGCCTGCAGCAGGATCGCCGGGCCCAGATAGCGGTCGCTGTTCCACCAATAGCTGGGACAACTCGTCTGGCAGCAGGCGCACAGGATGCACTCGTACAGTCCGTCCAGCCGATCCCGCTCTTCCGGGGACTGCAGTCTCTCGCGATCGGGGGGCGCCGGAGTACGGGTTTGCAACCAGGGCTTGATCGAGGCGTACTGGGCATAGAAATGCCCCATGTCCGGAACCAGGTCCTTGATCACCTCCATGTGCGGCAACGGATAGATCCGAACCTCGTCCTTGATGTCTTCGATGGGGGTGGTGCATGCCAGGCTGTTGGTGCCGTCGATATTCATGGCGCAGGAGCCGCAGATCCCCTCCCGGCATGAACGCCGGAACGTCAATGTCGAGTCGACTTCGTTCTTGATCTTGATCAGGGCATCGAGGACCATGGGACCGCACTCGTCGAGGTCCAGCTCGTAGTAGTCGGTCCTGGGGTTGGCCCCATCGTCGGGATCCCAGCGGTAGATCTTGAAGGTTTTGGTGCGGCCCGCTCCCTGCGGGGCTGGAAATCGCTCGCCTTCCAGGACTTTCGAGTTTTCGGGTAAACGGAACTGGGCCATGAGTTCGATTGCTCCCGGTCAGTACACCCGCGCTTTGGGCGGGAAGGGTTTGATCTCATCGGACAAGGTGTAGTCATGCACCGGCCGGTAGTCGATGCGCACCTTGTTGTCGTCGTCGAGCCACACCACGGTGTGCTTCATCCAGTTCTCGTCGTCGCGGTCGGGGAAGTCTTCCCGGGCGTGGGCACCACGGCTCTCCTGGCGGTTCAGGGCAGAGCATATCGTCACCTGGGCCTGAGCCAGCAGATTCTCGAGCTCCAGGGCCTCCACCAGATCCGTGTTCCATATCATGCCGCGGTCCGACAATTTGACATCGGACGTCGAGGCCACGATCCCTTCCAGCTTGTCGATGCCCTCCTGGATGCTCTCGGCGGTGCGGAATACCGCGCAGTCGTTCTGCATCGCGCGCTGCATGTCCAGGCGTATCCTGGCCACCGGCGTCGATCCCTTGGCATAGCGAAGCGCATCCAGGCGGCCGAGCGCCCGGTCCGCCGCATCCTTCGGCAGCGCCTTCTGGCTGGCATTGGGCTCCAGGATCTCCGCGGCCCTGTGGGCTGCCGCCCGGCCGAACACGATGAGGTCCAGGAGCGAGTTGGAGCCGAGACGGTTCGCCCCGTGCACGGACACGCATGCCGCCTCGCCGATGGCCATGAGACCGGGAACCACGGTCTCCGGGTCGCCGTCCTTGAGGGTAACCGCCTCGCCGCGATGGTTGGTCGGGATCCCCCCCATGTTGTAGTGCGCCGTGGGGAGCACCGGGATAGGCGACTTGGTGACATCGACGCCGGCGAAGATGCGGGCTGTCTCCGATATGCCCGGCAGACGTTCTTCCAGCAAGTCGGGACCGAGGTGCTCGAGGTGCAGATGGATGTGATCCTTGTTGGGACCGACTCCCCGGCCTTCACGCAGCTCGATGGTCATGGACCGGCTCACCACGTCCCGGGAGGCCAGGTCCTTGGCGTTCGGCGCGTAGCGCTCCATGAACCGTTCTCCCTCGGAGTTCGTCAGGTAGCCGCCCTCGCCGCGGGCACCCTCGGTGATGAGGCAGCCGGCGCCGTAGATCCCGGTAGGATGAAATTGGACGAATTCCATGTCCTGCAGCGGATAACCGGCCCGCAGCACCATCGCGTTGCCGTCGCCGGTGCAGGTGTGGGCCGAGGTACAGGAAAAGAAAGTCCGTCCGTAGCCGCCGGTGGCCATCACCACCATCTGGGCCCGAAACCGGTGGATAGTGCCGTCTTCCAGGTTCCAGGCCACCACACCGCGGCACACCCCATCCTCCATGATGAGGTCGATGGCGAAATACTCGACGAAGAATGTGGCGTCGTGCTTGAGCGCCTGCTGATACAAGGTGTGCAGAATCGCGTGCCCGGTCCGGTCGGCCGCGGCGCAGGTGCGCTGGGCCTGCTTTTCGCCGAAATGCGACGTCATGCCGCCGAACGCCCGTTGATAGATGCGTCCGTCCTCCGTGCGGGAAAACGGAACCCCGTAATGCTCGAGCTCGATGACCGCCGCCGGCGCCTCACGGCACATGTACTCGATGGCGTCCTGGTCCCCCAGCCAATCGGAGCCCTTCACCGTGTCATACATGTGCCAACGCCAGTCGTCCTCCCCCATGTTGCCGAGAGAAGCGCTCATGCCCCCCTGGGCGGCCACGGTGTGGCTGCGCGTCGGGAACACCTTGCTGACGCAGGCGGTAGTGAGACCCGAGGCGGCCATACCGAAGGTTGCGCGCAACCCGGCGCCGCCGGCACCGACGACCACGACGTCGTAGGTATGATCCACAAACCGATAGGATTGACTCACGCCGATTGACTCCTATGACACCGAAAACAACAACACGACGGTCCAGATAAAGGCCAGCACCGACAGGGCCTTGACCGCGAGCAGCAGGGTCAGCTTCCAGGCCTCGCGATGCACGTAGTCCTCTATGACCACCTGGAGGCCGAGCTGGCCATGGTGCAAAAGGGCCGCGACAAAGGCGATCAGCAGGACCATATTCACGGGCTGCGCGACCCACGTCCGGGCCGTCGCGTAGTCGGCACCCACCATGGAAATCACCACCACCACGAACCAGATGCCCAAGGGGACCAGCGCCAACGCCGTCAGTCGCTGCCACCACCAGTGCTCCACGCCCTCCTTTGCGGAACCGAGGCCCAGTACCCGCGACAACGGCGTCTGAAGATTCACATTGCACCTCCCCGCACCGCATAGGCCACCAGCCAGGTGACCAGTGTCAGGACCACGGATGCAGCCACTACTATCCGGCCGCCGCGGTACACCGCGTCGAGCTCGAGGCTCCGTCCGGTGTCCCAGACGAGATGCCGGATACCGTTGCACAGGTGGTAGAACAGCGAGTAGCTGAATCCCAGCAACAACACCCGCCCCGGCACCGATCCGAACAAAGACTGCGCCCGGGCGTAATGCTCGGCGCCGGTGGTCAGCGACCAGACCCAATAGAGAAAAAAGGGCACGCCCGCGGTGAGAACGACCCCGGTGGCGCGGTGAGCGATGGACAGGACAGAAGTGAGTTGTGGTCTGTAGACCTGGAGGTGCGGAGACAGAGGCCGGTTGGTGTTTGCCATATCGAGTCGGTCGTCGGTTCGCTACACGTTAGTCGTTTTGACCCAAAGTAGATACGATCGCCGTGGAAACCTCGCGCATCGGCCGCCGGGAAGGCCGGCCGGGGAACACGGCTGCCAAGCCGAGCGGACTGCGCTTAAAAATCGATGCAGCGTCCGTTCTTTTCCCAGTCGCCATAGCGAACCGGATCGAGTCCGCGGCGTCCGCCTACCTCCTTGCTGTTTGCGCCCGTGGGTTCGTGTTTGGTCGCCCCGGAGTCGCTTGCCGTTCCGGCCGATGGAGCCTCTTGCGGCCCGTTCGATGCCGTCCGCCGGTTCGTGTTCTTATCCTGGATACGTGCGTCGCTCATCGGCTTTTGTGCACTGCAGTATCAGCTTATTGTGCTCTTTCGAGTCAAAAAAGACAACCATGCCCGCGGATTCGCATGCCACCAGCGTTCGAGCAGCGCGGCTGCCGGACTGCCGCCGCGAGTATCGCATTCAATCTTCGCCGCCGGTTACGTTAAGATGCGCATCCTGCACCAATATGTGAAGCGCGCCATGACCGATCGCTGGACGGAGTTCCTGGAAGAACAGGATATCACTGCCGGGGAAGACGGCTATTCGCATTCGGGCTCCGAGAACGTCGATACTTTTCAGAAGCTTACCGGTGACACACTCTGTGACCTTCGCCACACGGTCCTCGTGTGCGCAACCGGCGATGACGCGGAGGATTTTCTTCACAACCAGCTCAGCAACGACATACGGGAACTGGGCTCCGGGCAGGCGGCGCTGGCCGGCTACTGCAACCCCAAAGGTCGTCTGCTCGGAATATTCCGGGTGTGGCGGGAAGACTCGGGTTTCCTCCTCCAGATGCCCGCCGATCTGCAGCAGCCTCTGACGGATCGGCTCCGCAAGTATGTTCTTCGATCAGACGTCGAGCTGGCTGTCGACCCGGCGCGAGTTGCCTTCGGCGTCTGCGGCAAGACCGCGGCCCGGGGCCTCGAGCAGATCACCGGGCAGCTGCCCGACAAGGACAATTATTGCCATCGGGATGGCGAGTTCACAGTGACGAGGATACCGGGCGACGGTCGACCACGGTTCCAGGTGGTGGGACCGGTCAAGCCCTGCATGGCGGCCTGGGACAAGCTCAAGCAACACGCCACGATAGTGGGTTCCTGGACCTGGGCGCGCCTGGATATCCTGGCGGGAATTCCCAATATAGGCGCGCTCACCTCCGAAGCCTTCATCCCCCAGATGGTCAATCTGGATCTCCTCGGCGGGGTCAGTTTTCGAAAAGGCTGCTACCCGGGTCAGGAGATCGTCGCCCGCATGCACTACCTGGGCAACCTGAAGCAACGCATGGCGAGGTTTCGCATGGACGATGACCGGCGTCCGGTAGCCGGTGACCGGGTGTACATGCAGGGCGAGACGTCGCCGATCGGTACCGTTGTGGATGGCCAACCCGGACCGGCATCGGGATGGGAACTACTGGCGGTGGTGCGGATTGCCGACGTCGGTAGACACACCTTGTGTCTCAGAAACGGCAATGGCCCGGTCTTGTTTCAGCAGGAGCTGCCTTACGAGGCGTTCCCCGACGAAGTCAGCGAGGCGCACGGTCCCGGCAGTTAGCGGCGCGCCTGGTACCGCGGCGCATTCGGGCCGGGGCGCTATCCCGGCGGAGTCGGATCGCGACTGAAGTCGCTCCTACGATCCGTGGGTTCGGGGGTTGCCTGGGGCCGGTGGGATCGCGACTGAAGTCGCTCCTACAATCCGTGGGTTCGGGGGTTGCCTGGGGCCGGCGGGATCGCGACTGAAGTCGCTCCTACGATCCGTGGGTTCGGGGGTTGCCTGGGGCCGGCGGGATCGCGACTGAAGTCGCTCCTGCGATCCGTGGTTCGGGGGTTGCGATACTTTAGGCGGGCTCAGCGGGCGTTGTCCCTGGACCGGGGGTCGGGTTTCTCAATGACCTGGTAGAACACCTCGCCCTTCTTGATCATGCCCAGCTGGGAGCGGGCGCGTTCCTCGAGCGCATCGGTGCCGTGCTTCAGGTCGAAGACCTCCGCCTGCAGCTGTCGGTTGCGGGTTTTCAATTGATCGTTGGTTTTCACCTGGGCGTCGACCTGCTTCTCGAGTTGCCAGTAGCGCACCAGCCCGAAATCCCCCAGCCACAGCTTGAACTGCAGGCCGAGAAACAGGGCGAGCAGTATTCCCAGCGTCAACTTGGCGGACAGGCCGGGCACGTGGATCTACAGACCCAGCGCCGCCGCGCCGGCGAAACGGGCGCGTGCAGCCAGCTCCTCTTCGATACGCAGCAGCCGGTTGTACTTGGCGACCCGTTCGGAGCGGCACAACGAGCCGGTCTTGATCTGGCCCGCGCGGGTGGCGACGGCGAGATCGGCGATGAACGTGTCTTCCGTCTCACCCGAGCGATGGGAAATGGTGGTGCGATAACCGGAGTCCTGCGCCAGGCGCATGGCCTGGAAGGTTTCGGTCAGGGTGCCGATCTGGTTCACCTTGATCAGGATGGAGTTGGCGACCCCCCGGTCTATGCCCTGCCGCAGAATAGCCGGATTGGTGACGAACACGTCGTCCCCCGTGAGCTGGACCCGTTCGCCGAGTCGCCGGGTGAGAGCCTCCCAGCCTTCCCAATCGTCCTCCGCCATGCCGTCCTCGACGCTCACAATGGGGTACTTGTCCACCCAGGACTCGATGTAGTCGACGAACTCCACCGGGCTCATCGTCCTGCCGTCGGCAGCGAGCCGGTACTCACCGTCCGCGTAGAACTCCGACGACGCCACGTCGATGCCGACGACCACATCGGTCCCGGGCTGATACCCCGCGCCCTCCACGGCCTCGCACAGCAACCGTACCGCTTCCTCGTTGGATCCCAGTTCCGGCGCGAATCCACCCTCGTCACCTACCGACGTGCTCAACCCCCGCGCAGCCAGCTGTTTCTTCAACACATGAAAAATCTCCGCGCCGGCGCGCAGGGCTTCGTGAAAGCTTTCACTCCCCGTGGGCAGGATCATGAACTCCTGGAAGTCCATCGCATTGTCGGCATGGGCGCCGCCATTCATGATGTTCATCTGGGGGACGGGAAGCTCGGCCGGGTCGGATACGCCATACAGCTCCGCCAGGTGCTCGTACAGAGGGACGCCGCGGCTGGCGGCCGCCGCCTTGGACGCCGCCAGGGACACGGCCAGGATGGCGTTGGCGCCCAGGCGCTCCTTGTTCGGCGTTCCGTCGAGTTCCAACATCGTCTGATCCAGGTCCCCCTGCTTGGAAGCGTCCAGTCCCAGCACCGCCTGGGCGATTTCCGTATTCACATGCTCAACGGCCTTGAGGACGCCCTTGCCGCCGTACCGGTGGGGGTCACCGTCGCGCAGCTCCAGCGCTTCCAGGGAGCCGGTGGACGCCCCTGAAGGCACGGCGGCCAGGCCCTGGGCGCCTCCTTGAACGTGCACCTCCGCTTCCACCGTTGGGTTGCCCCTGGAATCGAGTATTTCCCGTGCCTTGACGGCGATGATTTGCGACATCTGAAGCTTGGCTCCTATTGGTTTGAACTCATGCTACGTCTTCCCGGTCCGCCTGCGCGGACGCGGCGTCCCGCTTTGCCAGGTGATCGATCTCGAGCAGGGACGCCAACAGCGGCTCCATGCGGTCCAGGGGCCAGGCGTTGGCCCCGTCGCTCAAGGCCTCATCCGGCCTGGGGTGGGTTTCCATGAATATTCCCGCCACCCCGGCTGCCACGGCGGCCCGGGCAAGCACAGGGACAAACTGTCTTTCGCCACCGGAACTGGCGCCCCTGGCGCCCGGCTGCTGCACGGAGTGGGTGGCGTCGAACACCACCGGGCACGTCGTCTCCCGCATGATGGCCAGGGACCTCATGTCC
Source organism: uncultured Gammaproteobacteria bacterium (assembly GCA_963731035.1). GTDB lineage: Bacteria > Pseudomonadota > Gammaproteobacteria > Arenicellales > JAANXG01 > JAANXG01. The sequence continues at coordinate 45,487 of CAVSUY010000026.1, forward strand.
ACCACCAGGTTGTGGTAACCGAACATGGTGCCGCGCTCGCACACCAGGATGCGTTCGCGGCCACCCGCGGCAAAAGCCTTGTCGACCACGTTCTTCATTTCATCGGGGGCAAGAAACTGGCCCTTCTTGATGTTGACGGGCCGGCCGCTCGCCGCGGCGGCCTGGATCAAGTCCGTCTGGCGGCACAGGAACGCCGGTGTCTGCAGCACGTCCACCGCCGACTTGCTGAGCTCCACCTCTTCCGGACTGTGAACGTCGGTGAGCACCGGGCAGCCTATCCGGGACCGGACGGCGGACAGGATTTCCAATCCCTGCTCCATTCCCGGTCCGCGGAACGACTTGTACGAACTGCGATTGGCCTTGTCGTAGGAAGCCTTGAAAATGAAGCGGATGTCCAACCGGTCGCAGATGTTGTTCAGTTCCCCCGCTACGTCCATCACCAGGGATTCGGACTCGATCACGCAGGGACCGGCAATGAGGAACATCGGGTGCGTTCCCCCGACGTCGAACCCACACAGGTCCATCAGACTGCTACCTTCTGGCCGTCCCGTTTCGAAGTGACGTATCTGGATTCCCGGTATCGCCGCGCCGCCGAGATGTATCCCGAGAAAAGGGGATGGCCGTCCCTGGGCGACGACGTGAATTCCGGATGGAACTGGCAACCGACGAACCACGGATGATCCGGCAACTCGACGACCTCCACCAGGTCATCCTGGGAGACGCCGGCCACGACCAGGCCTTTCTCCTCGAGGCGATCACGGTAGCGATTGTTCACTTCGTACCGGTGCCGGTGGCGCTCGTAGATGACGTCCTTGCCATAGCACTGGCGGGCGGTGGTCCCTTCCCTCAGGTAACAGGCCTGGCTGCCCAAGCGCATGCTGCCGCCCAGGTCGGAATCCACGCTCCGCACCTGCACCGTGCCGTCCGTTTCCACCCATTCGTGGATCAGGGCGATCACCGGATGTGGCGTTTTGGGATCGAACTCAGTGCTGTTGGCGTCGTCCAGACCCGCAACGTGGCGGGCGAACTCGATAACGGCCGCCTGAAGGCCCAGGCAAATACCCAGGTAGGGAATATTGTGCTCGCGGGCGAACTGCACTGCCTTGATCTTGCCCTCGATGCCGCGCTGGCCGAAGCCGCCCGGCACAAGGATTCCGTCCACGTCGGCGAGCACATCGGTGCCCTGGCCGTCGATATCCTCGGAGTCCACGTATACGATATCTATCTTCGTTCGCGTATGAATCCCGGCGTGGCTCAAGGCCTCGGACAGAGACTTGTAGGACTCGGTGAGATCGACGTACTTGCCCACCAGGGCGATCGTCACCCGCTCCGTGGGATTCTCACCGTCGTTCACGACCTTGTCCCATTCCAACAGGTCCGCGGCCGGCGCCTCCAGGGCGAGCTGCTCCAGAACGATGGCGTCCAGTCCCTGATCGTGAAAGGCCCCCGGAATCCGGTAGATGTTGTTCACATCCGGTGCTGAAATCACGGCCCGCTCGGGAACATTCGAGAACATGGCGATCTTGCGGCGCGCGTCCGCGGTCAGGGCGGTCTGCGCGCGGCACAACAGAATATCGGGCTGGATACCGATGCTGCGCAGCTCCTTCACCGAGTGCTGGGTCGGCTTGGTCTTGACCTCCCCCGCCGCACCGAGGTAAGGCACCAGCGTCAGGTGGATGAATACCGTATTCCCCGCTCCCAGCTCGATCCGCATCTGCCGGATCGCCTCCAGGAAAGGGAGAGATTCGATGTCGCCGACCGTACCGCCGATCTCCACCAGGGCGACGTCCGCGTCGTCCGCCCCTTCTGCAATGCATTTCTTGATTTCATCGGTAATATGCGGAATCACCTGCACCGTTCCGCCCAGGTACTCGCCGCGCCGCTCCTTGCGTATCACCCGCTCGTAGATCTGGCCGGTGGTGAAGTTGTTCCGTTGGGTCATGGGTGTTCGAACGAATCGTTCATAGTGACCCAGATCGAGATCCGTCTCCGCGCCGTCGGCGGTCACGAAGACTTCCCCATGCTGGAACGGGCTCATGGTCCCGGGATCGACATTGATATAGGGATCGAGCTTGAGGAGGGTAACTTTGAGGCCCCGGGATTCGAGCACCGCCGCCAGAGCGGACGCTGCGATTCCCTTCCCGAGCGATGAGACGACCCCGCCGGTAATGAATATATATTTTGTCATGTGCGCCACTTCGCTGTGCCCACGTCGATATTCAGTACAGGATATACGAAGCCGCAGGCTGGACTCCGGACGGCGCTAAAGGATAACAAAATTCGACGCTGGAAGGAATCGCGGATTGCGGCGATGGAGTACGTGGAACCACGGATTGCAGAAGCGGCTTTAGCTCCACGGATGGAGGGAATACCGGGGTCGTTTGGAACGATCCCGGTGCAGTCGCGATTCCGACACGGCAAATCGCGGCTGAAGCCGCTCCTACGATCCGGGGATCAGTGGCGGCGTGGCGCCTGGGATCGAAGGTAACGGCTTTCATGGAAACGGCTATCGCGGTTGAAACCGCTCCTACGATCCGGGGTTCAACAGTAGTGCGACTATTTTACTTTGTGCCGGATGGGCGGCAACGACAGGATGTATTCGGCAATCGCCTGACGGTCCTCGCCGCTGAGAAAACGGTAACCACCGTCGATGGCTTCCGCCATCGCCCCCTGGTTGGCGCCGTTGGCGTCCACCACCTTCTGACGGTACTTGATGACGGCTTCGTCCTGGGCCGGCGATACTGCGGACACGGAGACAAGACCCACGGTCACGGCGAACAACACCAGTTTCTTCAGCATGATACGCAGTCCTCTCTTTGTCATGAAATGTCAGGGCAACCCTGGCACGGCATCCGGGATCCCCCCTTTCGAGCGCTCACCCACGGCTCGCTTCGCCCGATCTTTCCTTCGAATGAACCCGCGTGAAATAGTTCACCGGGCCTGCAGCAGGACGATGCCCGCCACGACCAAGGCGGCCGAAGCGACCGACCAGCGGCCAAACGGTTCCTTGAGCCAGACGGCACCCAGCAAGGCAGCGAAGATGACGCTGGTCTCCCGCAGGGCGGCCACCGGGGCCATGGGCGCCAGGCTCAGTGCCCAGATCACCAGCCAATAGGCGACCAGCGACATCATCCCGGCCACGGCCCCGGCCTTCCAGCCGTCTCCCACCAGGGCGGTGATCGCCACCGGCCGCCGGCGCAGATACAGGAGCACCACCAACATCAGCCCATTGAGGACGAAGAGCGAGGCGGTATACCCATGCGGCGAACCAGCCAGGCGCGCACCCAAGCCGTCCACCACCGTGTACACGGCGATGAACATCGCCGTGCCCAGAGCGTAGGCCACCGCTTTCGATCCGGCGCCGACCCGCCGGCCACCGCGGAACGCCAGGGACATGATTCCGACGATTATGAGCAACATCGCCCACAGGGCGGTCCGGTGGGGGACTTCGCCCGCGACGACAAACGCCAGCGCCAACACCAGCAGCGGCGCCGTGCCCCTGGCTATGGGATACACCTGGCTCAGGTCGCCGTGCTGATAGGCGCGGAGCAGGAACAGGAAGTAGCCGGTATGGACAGCCGCGGACAGGAGCACGTAGATCCAACTCGCCGGCCGTGGAAAGGGAAGGAATACGAGCGCAACCGCCGACACCAGCGCCGCGCTGCCGGCAACGTGGGTCACGACCAGCAGGCGGTCCCGACTGGTCTTCACCACCGCATTCCAGCCCACGTGCAACAGCGCCGCACACAAGACCATGGCGACCATCGAACGCGGCATTTCGCGCCGCTCAGGTCCGGCGCGGGCCGGAATCGCGCCCGGGATACGAACCCGGCGGCCGGGGTACCTGGACCAACTCTACCTCGATACCGTCCTCATCGGGGCCGGCGGCATAGGGCTCACAGCAGTCCACCCCGGGGATGGCAGCCAGTTGGCCGTTCACGAGCACCAGTGGGAAATCCGGTCTCTGCCAGGGCGGAATACCCGCTTCCTGCAGGATCTTCTTCAGGGCGCGACGGTGGGGCCGTCCACGAAGCCTGCATTTCTCTCCACCCCGCCGACGATCCACGGTGACGGTCTCCGACAATACGCTCGTTCTCAGACCGCGCCCCCTGGCCATGCGTGGCCGCAGTACGGCCCGGTTCTCCAAAGCCGTCTCGCTGCGCAGGTCCCAGGGGATGGGTGCCGCGAAGGATTCTCGCGGGCCTGCCAGGTACAGCCGATCACGGTATCCGCGCAGCTCGACCGGCGGCCAACGCAGGCCCCCGGGACTTTCCGGAAAGCGTCCGATCTCGTTCACGGCCCGATCGAGCCGGCGTCGGCCGAGGGAAATACCGAGTTCCCGTTGAACCCAGTAATGCAGCGCGTTTCGTTGCCGCTCGAGGGGAAGAGCCGTGAGCGCCGGGATCCGCAGCGAGGGATCACCGCCGATGACCCGTTCGTCGAGGCCGGCCAGATCGCCTGCGGCGCCTTCATCCAATATCGTTTGCGCCTCACGCATTGCATCGGCAACCGCCGCCAGTGCCGACTCGACACTCGGCCAGCGTTCCTCCAGCACCGGCAGTACCCGGCGGCGTATATAGTTGCGGGTGAAGCGAAGGTCGCTGTTGGATCGATCCGTCACCCAACGAAGCCGGTGCTGGTTGGCGTAGGCCTCGATGGATGCGCGTGGGACGTCGAGCAGCGGCCGCGCGATCCGTACGCCGTACAGACGCGTCGCCGGCAGCATGCCGCGAAGCCCCCTGGGGCCGGCTCCTCTCGTCATGCGCTCGATTACGGTCTCCGCCTGGTCGCCCCGGTGATGCGCCGTGAACACCCACGCCTCGGGCCCGGCCATCTCGAAGAACCAGCGGTATCTGGCTTCCCTGGCGTTTCCCTCCGGACCGCGGCCGCCCCGGGACGTGAAGTCCAGGCTCGTCGTCAGACACTCGACGTCCCATTCCCGGCACTGTCTCTCGCAGTGTCGCCGCCAATCCGATGACAGGTCGTGGAGCCCGTGATCCGCATGCAGGGCGATGAGCCGGTTCCCGCAGTCCCGGCAGATTGCAGCCAGGATGTGCAGCAGGACCGTCGAGTCTACACCGCCGCTGTAAGCGGCAAACCAGGTAGACCCCTCCCGTATTCCTGGAGTGTCGAAGATCCGGGTTCTGACCGACGATAGATCAATGCCCGGCGTCTGGCTCATGCGCCGTCTTCGAACCTGCCGTATGCCAGCAGTCGTTTACGCCTCTCGGAAACGAGAGTCTCGAGGGAGTAGTTTCCGAGCTCGTCGATTTCCTTCAGAACGGCATCCTTCACGGCGGCGGCCGTGCGGTCCACGTCGCGATGCGCACCGCCCGGAGGCTCTGTGATCATACGGTCGACCAGACCCAGTTCCTGCAGCCGCTTGGCGGTCAAGCCCATCGCCTCCGCGGCCTCACTGGCCCGGTCAGCGCTCTTCCACAGGATGGATGCGCAGCCCTCCGGGGAGATAACGGAGTAGGTGGAGTACTGCAGCATCAACAGACGATCGCACACTCCTATCGCGAGGGCCCCGCCGGAGCCGCCTTCCCCCACCACCACCGACACGACTGGCACTCTCAAACCTGCCATGACGTAGAGGTTGCGGGCGATGGCCTCGCTCTGGCCCCGCGCCTCCGCGTCCACCCCGGGATAGGCTCCGGGCGTATCGATCATGGTCACCAGGGGAAGGCCGAACTTCTCCGCGAGCCGCATCAGGCGCAGAGCCTTGCGATACCCCTCCGGTCTCGGCATACCAAAATTCCGGAGGATCTTTTCCTTGGTGTCCCTCCCTTTCTGTTGACCGATCACCACCAGCGAAACGTCGCCCACGCGGGCCAGACCACCGACCATTGCCGGGTCGTCCGAGTACATCCGATCTCCGTGCAGCTCCTCGAAGTCGTCGAATATCCGGCCGATATAGTCCAGTGGATAAGGTCTTTGCGGATGCCTGGCGACTTGCGAGACCTGCCACGGCGTGAGATTGGCAAAGATGTTCTGGGTGAGCTTGGTGCTCTTCTTCTGCAGCCGGTCGATCTCCTCGGCGATATCCACTTCGTCGCCTACTTCGACATGGCGTAACTCGTCGATCTTCGCTTCAAGCTCGGCGATGGGTTGCTCAAAATCCAGGAATCTTAGATCCATTGACTGCTGTTGGCGTTCTCTGTTGATGTGTTGGGATGGCGCAATGGAGGTTGGAGCCTTTCTCGCGAGGGGCGCCCGCAAAGTCCCCGCCTGCCCCTCCCTCGCCGGCGACCGGACTGCAAGCCGGGCACGGCACGGAATCGGCTCATTGTATCAGACCCCGATGCTGCCGGAGGTCAAGCCGCGTGGTCTATGTCCTGTGCTTCGCCGTGCTCGATATGGCGGTTGAACACGACCTCGAGCCGTTCGCGGCCGACGATCTCCGCCAGGGCGTCGACGACGGCGGTGGAGGGACGGATCATCCAGTCCGCGCCCAGTTTCAACAATCCTTCCGCCTGCTCGTTGGTATAACGAATCCACACCGGGCATCGGCCCGTGCCGTGTTCCTCGACTATCTCCCGGAGCTTTTCGATACAGCTTCCGTTCCTGATCTCCGCATTGTCCAGGCTCAGCACGATCCGTTCGGTGAGGGCGACGCGCGCCTCGTCCCAGTCATACAGCTTCTCGGCTGACATCTTGAATCCGCCGGTGTACTCGTCCACCGTGACCGGTCCGTAGACCACCACCAGATTGTCCTTTCGTATTGCTTCCCGCTTTTGTGCATACAGTTCCGAGAACACGGCCAGTTCCATGCGCGCCGTCTGGTCGTCCAGGGTCACGAACGCCATTCGGTCCCCGCGCCGTGTATTCATGGTTCGGATCGCCGAGATAAGGCCCGCCACGGTGACGTTTCGATCGCTGGTTGGTTTCAAGTCCCGCAGACGGGCGTCCACCAGACAGTCCAGGTAATCGCGGTGACGGTCAATGGGATGGCCGCTGAAGTATAAGCCCAACGTCTCTCGTTCGGCTGTAAGCTGCTTGTCCTTGCTCCAGACCGGCACTTCCTTGAATTGCCTGACCTGCTCACTGCCCGACTGCCCGCCAAACAACTCTCCCTGCCCTTCGGCCCTGGTCTGCTGGTGGGCCAACTCCAGTGCCGTGGGCATGGCGGCAAGTATCGCGGCGCGATGGGGACCGAGAGAATCCGCCGCACCCGCGCATATCAGGGACTCCAATGCACGCTTGTTCAAGCGCCGGGGATCCACTCGTTCGCAGAAGTCGAACAGGTCCCGGAACGGCCCGCCGGCCTCCCGGGCTTCCACCACGGCAGCCGAGACACCCTGTCCCAGTCCCTTGATGGCGCCGAGACCGTAGAGGATCCCACCATCGGCCGTGGTCTCGAAATTATGGTAGCCGCTGTTCACATCCGGCGGCAGCACTTTGATGTTCATGTCCCGACAGTCCGATATCAGGTCCACTACGCGGTCCGTGTTGTCCTTGTCCGAAGACAGCGCGGCCGCCATGAATTCGGACGGATAGTGAGTCTTGAGCCAGGCTGTCTGGTAAGTGATCAGGGCATAGGCCGCTGAATGCGATTTGTTGAAACCGTAGCCCGCGAACTTTTCCATCAGATCGAATATGGTCGTCGCGGTGCTGGTGTCGACTCTCATATCCCGTGCGCCCTTCAGGAAGACCTCGCGCTGGCGGGCCATCGCCTCCGTCTTCTTTTTGCCCATCGCGCGCCTCAAGAGGTCCGCCGCGCCCAGGGAATAGCCGCTCAGGACCCGGGCGATCTCCATGACCTGCTCCTGGTAGAGAATCACCCCGTACGTGGGCTTGAGAATGGGCTCGAGCAGCGGATGCAGGTAAGTGATGGGTTGACGGCCATGCTTTCGATCGATGAAATCGTCCACCATCCCCGATTGCAGCGGCCCGGGGCGGAACAACGCCACCAGAGCCACGAGATCCTGGAAGGAATCCGGACTCAGCCGCTTGATCAGATCCTTCATCCCCCGCGATTCCAACTGGAACAGGGAAGTTGTCTGGCCGCTTTTGATCAACTCGTAGGTGGCGGGGTCGCCCAGCGGCATGGTGTCGAGGTCCACCGGCGTCCCCCCCTCCCTCTTCAACTTCAGATTGATACGATCAATGGCGCGGGCAATGATGGTCAGGGTACGCAGACCGAGGAAGTCGAACTTGACCAGTCCGATCGCTTCGAGGTCGTCCTTGTCGAACTGAGTGAGCGTCTGGTCACTGCCGCGCTCGCAATACAGCGGAGCAAACTCCGTCAATTTGGAAGGGGCGATCACCACTCCACCGGCGTGCCTGCCGACATTTCTGGCCAGCCCTTCGAGCGCCATGGCGGTATCGATGAGCTGCTTGACCTCCTCATCCTGTTCGTATCGCTCGGCGAGCAACGCTTCCTGCTGCAGGGCATTGTCCAACGTCATACCAACCTGAAAAGGCACCAGCTTGGCGATCTTGTCCACGTAACCGTAGGAAAGGCCCATCACGCGTCCCACATCCCGCACCACGGCCCTGGCCGCCATGGTGCCGTAAGTGATGATCTGAGATACCTTGTCGCGGCCGTAGTGCTCGGCGACGTACTCGATGACCCGGTCCCGGCCTTCCATGCAGAAATCAATATCGAAATCGGGCAGGGAAACGCGTTCGGGATTGAGGAACCGTTCAAACAGCAATCCGTGCGCTATCGGATCCAGTTCCGTGATACCGAGCACCCACGCCACAAGGGAACCCGCCCCGGAGCCGCGACCCGGACCCACCGGGATAGCATTCTCTTTGGCCCATGAGATGAAGTCCGCGACGATCAGGAAGTAGCCGGGAAATCCCATCTGGTTGATGACATCCAGTTCCTTGTCGAGTCGCTGCTCGTATTCGGAGCCATTCAGTTCCGGCGCACCCTCCAGCCGTTGCCGCAGTCCCTCGCGGGCCTCGGTGGCAAGATACGACTCCGCCGTCAACCCGTCGGGCACCGGGAAATGCGGCAGAAAGTAGTCTCCGAACTCGAGCGAATAGTTGCAACGCTTGGCGATCTCGACGGTATTGAGCACGGCTTCGGGGCAGTCCCGGAACAACTCCTCCATTTCCGCCGGCGAGCGCAGGTATTGCTGCTCCGTGTATTTTCTCGGCCTGCGGGCATCGTTCAGAATGCGCCCGTCGTGTATACAGACCCGTACTTCGTGCTGCTCGTGGTCCGAGGCATTGACGAACTGAACGGAATTGGTCGCCACTGCGGGCAAACCACGGCTCCTTGCGACGTGCATCGCGGCGTCGTTGTATTCCGCTTCGCCTGGCCGCCCAATTCGCCTCAGTTCCACGTAGTAACGATCCGGGAACAGGCTCGTGTAGGCGGATAGTATTTCATCCAGACGCTTTTGATTGGAACCTCCGGACAGGACAGAGCCCAACTCCCCCTCCTGGGCTCCAGAGAGCGCTATCAACCCCGCGGTCCTGCCGGACAGGGCCGCGCGGTCCAGGGCGGGTGTGCCGTGCGCCTTCTGCCGGAGGTAGGCCTCGGTGACCAATTCACAGAGATTCCGGTAGCCGCCCCGGTCCATGGTGAGCAGCGTGAGCCGGCAAGTTCCGCCATTCTCTCCGGGGCGCCGGATCGGCAGGTCGACGCCGACGATGGGTTTGACGCCTCGCTCCACCGCCTGCGAGAAGAATTTCACGGCCGCGTAGATGTTACAGCGATCCGTCACCGCCACCGCGGCCATATCACGTTCGACGATCCCGGATATCAGGTCCTTGATCCTCAGTACACTGTTCGACAGCGAGTACTCCGTCTGAACGTGCAAATGGGTGAATCTATTGTTCAATTTATGGGCGGCGCTCAATATTCTCTTGCTGCAGAACTCGTTGAACCGGGAGGAACGTCTTGCGGTGCACATCGGTCGCGCCTTTGCGCCCCAGGGCGTCAAGGTGAAGCCTGGTGGGGTAGCCCTTGTGCCGGGCAAACCCGTATCCGGGGTAGAGCTGATCCATTCGAACCATCAAAGCGTCCCGGTACACTTTCGCGAGCACTGACGCCGCTGAAATCGGCGGCTCGCTGTCGTCACCACCGACGATTGCCTCGACCGGACATCTTAACCCAGGGGATCGATTCCCATCTACTATCACAATTGCCGGCCGCAGAAGCAGACTGTTGACCGCTCGCTGCATCGCCAGCATCGTGGCATTGAGTATGTTCAGTGCGTCTATTTCGTGCACCGAAGCGCATTGAACACTCCAGCTGACCGCCCGGCTCCTGATGACGGTCGCCAGGCGCTGCCTGTTCGCTTCGGTGAGCTTCTTGGAGTCTTTGAGGCCATCGATGACGCAGCGTGCCGGCAGTACGACCGCGGCGGCTACCACCGGCCCCGCCAGCGGGCCGCGCCCGGCTTCATCGACCCCCGCCACGAAGCCGGATCGCGCGGCAACGTGGCCCGTCAATTCGCTGCCCGCCCGGCCACGCGAAGCACTTCCCGTGCCGCCCGGGCACTCGCGCCGCAGCGGAGCATCTCGTGTATCCGTCCGAGCGTCCGCTCCATATCGCGCCTGAGGCCTTCGTCGGTCATGTACCGATCGATCTCCTTCCAAACCGCATCCACCGTGGCGCGGTTCTGCATCAACTCGGGGACGACGGGCTTTTCCAGCAGGTTGTTGGGCATTGAAAAGTACGATACCCGGGCGAACAGCCTCACCATCACGCTGGTGAACCATGACACCTTGTACGTTACCACCATTGGCGTCTTGTGCAGCGCGGCCTCCAGGGCGGCGGTGCCCGATGCCAGCAGCGCGATGTCGCTTGCCGCCAGGACCTGTCGCGAGCGGTCTTGCAGCAGGCGCACGGGGAGGTTCGGTGCCTTGCGGGCAACCAGATCCTGGAAGTACTCCAGAGTTGCGGCGCTGATAAACGGCGCCAGGAACTGCACGTCACGCCTACCGGAACGCTGGATCTTCGCCGCTACATCGACGAACAGCGGGCCCAGGCGCTTCAGCTCGCTGATCCGGCTTCCCGGCAGCAAGGCCACAACGCATTCGGCGTCCACGCCGAGCTCCGCCCGCGCGGCCGCGCGGTCGACGGTCCCGGGTATCTCGTCGGCCATCGGGTGGCCCACGAAGCTCACCGGCACTCCGCGCTCGCGATAATAGTCGGCTTCAAACGGAAACAGGGTCAGCATCAGATCCACCGCTTGCCGGATCTTCCTGATGCGGTAGGCCCGCCACGCCCACACCGTCGGGCTGACATAGTGAACCGTCGGAATCCCCGCGCGTTTGAGCCTGCGTTCCAGGCTCAGGTTGAAATCCGGCACATCGACGCCCACGAACACGTCCGGAGGGCTGGCGACGAACCTGTCGTGCACGGCTTTGCGTATTCTGAGGATCTTCCACAGACTCTTCGCCAGCCCGTCGACGCCCATGATGGAGATCGTATCCATGGGGTGGTGGATTACGGCCCCCTCGCGCGCCATCAACGGTCCGCCGATTCCCTCTATTTCCACGTCCGGCACTGTTTCCTTCAACTGCCGAATCAGGCCGGCGGCCAGGTAGTCGCCCGAGGCCTCTCCGGCAACCATGCCGATTCTCACGTCCGTGACGCGAAGCCGGCTATGTCGCGGTTCATCTTATGATCCCTCGTTCGGAGTGGCAGAGAAAGGTCAGCAGCTCCGCCACCGCCGGATGGTCGCCAAGCTCGAGCTGTATCTTCTCGCGCGCCGCCCTCAGAGGCAGTTCCGAGCGATACAACGTCTTGTACGCCCGTTTCAAGGCGACGATGTCCTGCCCGCTGAAGTTTCTCCGTCTCAATCCCTTTACGTTGATACCGTGGGGCTGGGCCCGGTTTCCCGCCGCGACAGTGAAAGGCGGCACATCCTGCAGGCATACACAACCTATTCCGGTGATACTGTGGGCGCCGATCCGGCAGAACTGGTGAACCAGCGTGAAACCCCCGAGGATCGCGTAGTCGCTTACCGCTACGTGCCCGGCGAGGCTCGCGCAGTTGGCGAAGATGGTGTGGGAACCGATCAGGCAGTCATGGGCTATATGCACGTACGCCATGAGAAAGTTGCTGTCGCCGATACGGGTCACGCCGCCCCCCTCCGCGGTGCCCCGGTTGATGGTGGTGTACTCGCGAACGATGTTGTTGTCGCCTATCTCGACCGCGGTGTCTTCCCCGGCGTAGCCAAGATGCTGGGGAGCTTCTCCGATGGAGGAAAACTGGTAGATCCTGTTGCCGCGCCCGATCCGGGTTCTGCCGTTGATCACCACGTGGGGGCCTATCCAGGTATCGTTCCCCACTGAGACACTCCCGGATACGATCGAATAGGGGCCGATAGTCACATTCTCACCGATCTCCGCCCCGGGTTCGATAACAGCGCGACTGTCGATCACGGCACTCGCGCCCCTGCTGAGCCGCTCACGCACATGAAAGGCGTCCACTGAACGACGTGCGTGTATGCGCCGCAGATGCCATGTATGCCTTCAGCCCATATCCTTATACGTGAACATCAGCTCCGCAGTGCAGCAGGTTTGTTCGTCGACGGTCGCCTTGCCGCCGCATTTCCACATGTTTTTGATCCGCCTGAGGATCGTGACATCGAAGTCGAGCCTGTCGCCGGGCTCGACCGGACGCTTGAACCGTGCCGAATCTATGCCCGTGAAATAGTAGAGCCTATTGTCGTTGGCCCCGACGCCGACATCGTGGCTGGCCAGGATGGCACAAGCCTGCGCCATCGCCTCGACGATGAGGACACCCGGCATCACCGGCCGGTATGGAAAGTGCCCCTGGAAAAAGGGCTCATTGAATGTCACATTCTTGTATGCCTTGAGTGATCGGCCCGCTTCGACCTGCGTCACACGATCGATCAGCAGGAATGGATAGCGGTGAGGCAGGTAATTCTTTATTTCGTGGATATCCATCATCTTGTCTGATCCGGCGTCAACTCTTCTGGATCGATCCGGTCCGCCGGCTCGAGAATTACTTCGTTTCCGCCCGCAGCTTGTCGAGCACCTTGTCCGTCATGTCGATCTCGTCGCTCGCGTAGATCACCGCGGGCTCGTGGACGATCAGATCGTACGATTGCTTCTTCGCTATCTCCACGATTGCCTTTATCACCAGTTTCTGGAGATTGTTGAGCTCCTCGTTTCGGCGCAGATTGTAGTCTTCGCGAAACTCGCTGGTAGCGCGACTCAATGAACGCCGCTTGTCCCGGAGCTCCATCTCCTTCTTATTGCGGGATGATTCGTCCAGCACCAGGTCGTTCTTCAGCAAATCGTCCTCGAGTTGCTTCACCCCTTCCCGCATCGCCCTGATCTCGCGATCCCTGGGCCCGAACTCCTGTTCCAGCTTCTTCAGTGCCGCTTCCCCTTGAGGCGCCTTCTCGATCACCTGTCCGACATTGACGAACCCGATCTTCAGGTCACCCTTCTGTGCGAAGGCGGCGCCTGAAAACACCAGGCAAAGCACCGAAAAGAAAAACACTGCTCTGTTACGCATCATTGACACCACACCAGATACTCGAATCAAGACAGCCCGGTTGATCTACCGATCCGAAGCTCTCCACTCTATTGGAAGAACCGTCCCAGGGTAAACTGGAAGCGTTGAGTATTATCTCCAGGCTTCCTGTTGAGCGGCTCCGCGACGCTGATGGCGAGCGGTCCGAGAGGCGAAAACCAACTGAATGCGACGCCGGTCGAGTACCTGACCTCGCCGAGATCGAAAGGCTCGCCTGCGCCGTAGACCTGGCCGCCGTCGACGAAAATACTGAATCGTTTGTCCTGCCCCGACTCGCCCGGCAAGGGAAACTGCAGCTCCAGATTGCCGAGAACCCGCCGGTCGCCGCCAACGGCCTGTGGATTGGTTCCGCTGGACCGGGGACCCAGCGAGCGCGCGTCGTAGCCCCGCACAGTGGTGGCCCCTCCTGCGAAGAAATTCTCGAAAAACGGCAGCACGCCGGACTTTCCGTAGCCGTCGCCATAACCCACCTCGCCGCTGGCTTTGATAATCAGGAAATCCGCCGGCTTGAAGTACGTATCGTTCCGGGCCGTAACCTTATAGTACTCCAGGTCGCTCGGCGGTGTCGAAATCTCCCAGGAAAGGCGCTGGACGCCGCCCGTACTCGGGAACAACCTGCTGTCACGGGTATCGTGGCTGAAACTGCCCGTCGCCTTCAGTATGGTATTGCGGGGACTGTCCTTAATGATGGTCAGAAACTCAGGAGGCGTTTCCAGGGTGGACTTCAGACGCACGTCTTCGACCTGCGCCCCGATGCTGAGATTAGTGTACTCGCTCAGCGGAAAGCCGAAATCCATACCGGCTCCAAGCGTGTCCGTAACGTAAGCCGCCGTATTGGCATTGGCGGCGTCGATCTTCCGTTGAAACAACGTGAATCCTCTACTGATCCCGTTGATCGTATAGTAGGGGTTGAGATAGCGCAGACGAACCTGCTTGGTCACGGAAGAGTTGTCCGCCGTCAGATCGAGCGAGCGACCGGTCCCAAATAGATTTGTCTGGGATAACTGCCCCTGGAGCAGCACTCCGTCGGCGTCCGAGTAGCCAACGCCGATAAGGATGCTTCCCGTGGACCGCTCTTTCACGTTGACGTTGACATCGACCTGATCGGGACTGCCCGGGACCGGTGGCGTTTCTATGTTGACGCCGGTGAAGTAGCCCGTTCTGTCCAATCGGGTCTTGGAGCGCTGCACCTTCTCGGTCGAGTACCAGGCCCCCTCGAGCTGTCGCATTTCCCGCCGAATGACTTCGTCCCGGGTCACGCGGTTGCCCGTGATATTGATGCGTCGCACGTACACCCGCCGCCCAGGATCAACTACGAGGTCCAGGGAGACCGTCTTGTCTTTTTGGTTGATAGTGGGGATGGAGTTGACGTTGGCGAAGGCATAGCCGTCATCCCCCAGGCGGTCGGCGATGGCTTTGCGCGAATCGCTCACGTCTCGTTGAGAATACACCTGCCCCGGCTTGATGGTCACCAGTTTGACCAGCTGCGCCTCGGGAACGGGAAGACGTCCCTTCACCGCGAAATCCGATACCCGGTATTGATCACCTTCCTGGATGTTGACCGTCACGAAGATACTCTCCTTGTCCGGAGAGATGGTGACCTGGGTGGACTCGATCTTGAAATTTATGTATCCCTTGTCCTGGTAGAAACTGCGCAGCTTTTCCAGGTCGGCCTGGAGCTGTTGGCGGGAATATTCGTCGTTCGGAGAGAAAAACAACATGCGTCGTTTGGTTGACAGCTTGAACTTGTCCTCGAGATCGCTTTCGGAGAACGACTTGTTGCCCACCAGGTTGATGCGCTTGATCTTGGCCGTCTTGCCCTCGCGCACCTTGATATTCACGTTGACACGGTTGTTATCGAGCGGCTTGACCTCGGTCTCGATCTCGGCGGCGTACTTGCCGATTGAGAAATACTGAGATTTCAACTCCTGAACCACCTTGTCCAGCAGCGACGCGTTGAACACCAGCCCCTTCGCCAGCCCCAGATTACCCAGCTCCGACAACGTCCTCTTCTTGTCGAGCTTCTCCACACCCAGGAGCTCGACGTTCGCGATGGACGGACTTTCCTTCACCTTGACGACCAGTGTCGACCCATCCTTGTCCAGGACCACATCTTCGAAGAACCCCGTTGCGAATAGAGCCTTGATGGCCGCCCGCGCGACATCGTCGTTCATCTGATCGCCGACTTTCACCGGCAGGTAGTTGTAAACGGTGCCGGCGGATACCCGTTGAAGGCCATCCACCTTGATGTCTTTAACCACAAACGGTTCTATCGCGTGCGCCGAAAGCGTGAAGCCGAACAGAAGGATGAGTCCCGAGATGATTCTTTTCATTGTGAACCCTGTGGTCACTGTTGTGGCGAACGGTGTCAGTGAGTCCTCCATCACTGCAACAGCCGGACTATATCATTATAAAAAGCCAAACTCATGAGAGCGAACAGCATCGCCAGTCCGATCTGCTGTCCCCAGACCATTACTTGCTTTGAGAGCGGACCGCCCGTCACCGCCTCGGCCGCATAATACAGAAGGTGTCCCCCGTCCAGCACCGGAATCGGCAGCAGGTTGAGAACGCCCAGACTGATGCTGACGATGGCGAGAAACATGAGGAAGCTGTCCCAGCCTATCTGAACCGAGTCCCCCGCGAACTGTGCAATGGTCAACGGGCCGCTGATGTTCTTCGCCGACACCTGCAGCGTGACGATCTTCTCCAGCATCTTCACGGTCAACACCGACATGACCCACACGTTTCCCGCACTTTGGACCGCGGATTCCAATGGACCGTAGGTCAGGTGCACGCGGTACTTGTCCGGGATGGTTACCGGCTTCGGTGAGATCCCGATCCGGCCGATGGTCTTTCCCTGGGACTGAACGGCCTCCGGACGCAGGGTCATGGTCATCTCCCTCCCGGCCCTTTCAATGCCCAACACCGTGGACTGTCCCGCCAACGGACGCACGGCCTCCACAAGATCCCGCCAGTCCTTTGTCCTGGCGTCGCCCACCGAGACGACGCGATCCCCAACCCGCAGACCCGCCTGTTCGGCGGGCGAACCGGTCTGGACTGATCCCACCACCGGGGGTATTTCGGGCATGTACCCGTACAATCCGATTCCGTTTTCCAGGAGCCCGGCGTCCAACTTGCTCAGCGGGACCTTGTCCAGATACAGTTCTCGCATCGCCAGGTCGCCGTCCTTCGTGCGCACCTGTACAGGCACCCGGTGACGGGCCAAAGCCTGGTTGAAGAGGTACAGGCGATGCTCGCTCCAGGTGCGGGTTTGCTTGCCGTTGATCTCGAGAATCTGGTCACCGACCTGGAATCCACCCTGCTGGGCCAGCGAACCATCCACTACCGCTCCCACCACGGGCTTCACGCCGTTGATGCCCGCCATGAACACGAACCAGTACGCCACGAATGCAAACAGGAAGTTGAAAAGTGGTCCCGCCACCACCACTGCCACGCGTTTCCACGTGGGCTGCCGGTTGAAAGCACGGTGGGCCTCTTCCTCTGGGACCTCTTCATCCTCCGTCTCGTCGAGCATCTTGACGTAGCCTCCAAACGGCAAGGCGGCGACGACATACTCGGTGCCATCCCGGGCTGTGCGCGACCACAGCGCCCGCCCGAATCCGATCGAGAATCGCAGTACCTTAACGCCCAGACTGCGGGCGACCCAGAAGTGACCGAACTCGTGGACCGTGACGAGGATCCCGATAGCGAGGACAAATCCAAAGACGCTGAAGAAGAAATCGTGCATAGGTTAATGTTGCTGCTTCATGGTAAAGGTCAATCTGACCCGGTGATCGGCGTCGCGTTCCGTATCGTTGGGCGGCCGGTCCGCCGCGGAGGTTCCAGCGCACCTTATCACGCGCCGTAGGAGCCAAACCACCAGAGCCAGCCAAGCACAAAGAACGGCGCCGCAGCGGTGATACTGTCGATCCGATCCATCACGCCCCCGTGCCCCGGCAACACACCGCCGCTGTCTTTCAGTTCCACGGTTCGCTTCCAGTTGCTCTCGAACAAGTCTCCGAACACGGACATCACGACCACGACGAGACTCCAGGCCACCAGGCCCAACCAGTGACTCGGCCCGAGGCCCCAGTACGTCCCGAAACCCGCCGCAACGATCATTCCGGCCGCCAGCGCTCCCCAGAGCCCTTCCACGGTCTTGCCCGGACTGATCGCCGGCGCCAGCTTACGCCTCCCCCACCGTCGCCCCACGAAATAGGCCCCGGTATCGGCCCCCCAAATCAGAACAAACAGCATCAGGACGGCGCTGGGGTCATGGTGGTGCAACGTGTCGACGGCGAGCCACGCCGGCAGCAGGACCCACAAACCACTCAGCCAGCGCAGCGCCTTAGGCCAGGACAAAAGCTCCCGATTGCGGCGACGGAACAATGATACCGCCACCGCTGCCCAGGCGGCACAGGTGATGATGAACAAATACCCGGAGACCACACCACCGTAGAGGTGTCCCAGCACCATCAGGAGCAATGCGGCTGCGACAGCCAGCCCCTTCACGGAGGGGGCGGCGTACCCGGACAGATGGGTCCATTCCCAGACTCCCACGACGATGGGCAGGCCGATCAGCAACGCAAAATAGACGTCCGACAAGGCGAACACACCGACCACGAACAGAGGCGCGAGGATGGCAGCTGTCAGCACCCGCACCCTAAGCTTGCCGGTAGGGGCTCCGCGCCGGGGAAGGGGTCCTGCGCCGTGCGGCGGCGCCGTCATTCGTCAATCACTTGCGTGGTCGACAAATGAAAAGCCGGGGTCTTTGGGTCGTTGTCCGCGCCCTGACGCCTCATGGGCGGACTATTCAGCGCACCCCGCCGCCAATATTGCACCATTCAGCGGCTCGCAATCCTGGGGCACAGACCGCTCGGCCCGCAGGCGCGCCGCGGCAGAGCGATAGCGGCTTGAAGCGTTGCGGTTTGCGGACCGCCCTGCGGGCGCGCCGGTAAGCGGCCATGGGTGCGTTGCGCTCCTGTAAAGGGCTGCGCCATTCACTGCCGAGCGCGCCTTCCCTTGCCGACTCAGAAACGCTCTGAATGTCACAATATCAGCGGCGGGGTACACTCTAGAGATTCCTCAGTTTCCTGGAATCCTGCACCTGCTCCCCGGTCTGCCCGAAGCGGCGTTGGCGCCTGGCGAACGAGGCAAGGGCGTCGTCGAACGCCGTCTCGTCGAACTCCGGCCAGAGGGTATCGGTGAAGTACAACTCGGCATACGCGAGCTGCCACAGCAGGAAGTTGCTGATTCTCTGTTCTCCCCCGGTACGTATAAACAGGTCCGGCTCGGGAAGGAAGTTGGTGCTCAGGTGAGCGCCGATCGCCGCGGCGGTGACGTCTTCCCGGCTCATTTCCCCCGCCGCCACCTCGTCGCAGATGGCTCGACAGGCCTGCTCGATGTCCCATCGGCCGCCATAGTTGGCGGCGATGGTGAGATTCAAACGGCGATTTTCCCGGGTCAGTGCCTCCGCGCGCTCCACCAGAAGCCGAATCTTGGAGCTGAACCTGGACAAATCTCCGACCACGCGCAGGCGCACTTTGTTTTCGTGGAGCCGCCGGGCCTTGTTCTCCAGAGCATTGGTGAAAAGCTCCATCAGCAGAGTCACCTCGGTAGGCGGGCGCCGCCAGTTCTCGCTGGAAAACGCGAACAACGTGAGGTATGAAACACCCCGGTCCGCGCAGCGCTTGACCACGGTTCGGACGGATTCCAGACCCTGTCGATGCCCGGCGATGCGGGGCAATCCGCGCTTGTTCGCCCACCGGCCGTTGCCGTCCATGATGATGGCGACATGGACGGGAATATCGTCGTTGCTTGGGATCTCCTCGGTGGAGATCGGGAACTGCCGCTGGTCGACCATGGTGTTATTCCGCCATCACGGGCTTTATCGATTGGTATGTCTTCTCACACTTCAAGAATCTGTTTTTCCTTCTCGGCCAGCATTTCATCCACCTTGGCGACGTGGTCGTCGGTCAGATGCTGGATTTCGTCCAGTGCCTTCTTTTCGGCATCCTCGGCTATCTCCTTGTTCTTCAACAACTCCTTGAGATGTGTATTGGCGTCCCGGCGGATGTTCCGAATGGCGACCTTGCCGTTCTCGCCTTCGGAGCGCACCAGTTTGTTCATTTCCTTGCGGCGCTCCTCTGTCAACGCCGGCAACGGCACCCGTATCACGTCGCCGGCAGTCACCGGGTTGAGTCCCAGATCCGATTCGAGAATCGCCTTCTCCACCACCGGGGTCATCTTCTTCTCCCAGGGATTCACCGACAGTGTGCGTGCATCGAGGACGCTGATCGTGGCTACCTGGTTCAGAGGCGCCGGATTCCCATAGTACTCCACCGTGACGTGATCCAGCAGCGAGGGATTCGCTCGACCAGTCCTGATTTTCGCCAGCTCTTCGCGAACCGTCTCGAGGGTCTTGGCCATCCTCGCCCGCGCGTCTTTAACGATACCCTCTTTAGTCATTGTGAACCTCGTTCGATACCAGAGTTCCCACGTCCTCCCCCAGCACTGCCTTCTTGAAGTTGCCGGGTTCGCTCATGGTGAACACACGCAGTGGAAGATCGTTCTCCCGGCACAAAGCGAACGCCGTGGCATCCATGACCTTGAGTTGCCTGGCGAGCACGTCAGCGTAGCTGATCTCATGATAGCGGACCGCGTCCGGATTTCCCTTGGGGTCCGCCGAGTACACACCATCCACCTGGGTGGCCTTGAGCAGCACATCCGCCCCGATCTCCACCGCCCGGAGGCTTGCCGCCGTATCCGTGGTGAAAAACGGATTGCCCGTCCCGGAAGCGAATATGACGACACGTCCATTCCGCAGATGCTTGATGGCTCGTTCTCTCACGTAAGGTTCGCTGACCGGCGAGATCGGTATTGCCGACTGCACCCTGGCCTCGATCCCGGCCTTCTGCAGAGCCTGCTGAATGGCGATGGCGTTGATCACCGTCGCCAGCATGCCCATGTAGTCGGCCGACGCACGCTCTATCCCCGATTCCTGGGCCTGAACCCCGCGAAAGAAGTTCCCGCCCCCGATAACGATCGCGATCTCGACACCGAGCGCCGCGACCGAGGCGATTTCCCGGCATATATGGGCCAAGATACGTGTATCAATACCAAATCCCTGGTCCCCGCTCAACGCCTCTCCACTGAGCTTCAGCAGGACGCGGTGGAATGCGGGTTGCGCGGACAACTACTCCCCTTTGGCCTGGGCCATCACTTCCGCCACGAAGTCGTCTTCGCGTTTCTCAATGCCCTCACCGACTTCCAGGCGGCTGAATCCCAGTATAGTGGCCTTCTCCGCTTTCACCACCTTGGCCACCGACTGATCCGGATCCTTTACGAACGGCTGTCCGAGAAGCGTGATTTCGCTGATGTGCTTCTGCACCCGGCCGTGAACCATCTTTTCGATGATCTCCGGCGGCTTGCCGCTGTCCTTCGCCTGGGCCGCAAAGATCTCCTTCTCCTTATCCAGCACTTCGGCCGGTACGTCGTCCGCCGCCACGAACTGCGGCCGGCTCGCCGCAACGTGCATGGCGAGATCCTTGCCCAGATCGTCACGTCCGCCTTCCACGACCACCAGTACACCGATGCGATTGCCATGGGTATAGGCCCCAATCCGGGCCCTATCCGGCGCGTGCTGGACGACGAATCGGCGCAACGCAACGTTCTCCCCGATTCTGTTGATCAGGTCGACCCGAGCCTCTTCGACCGTCTGGCTCCCACCGGACAGCGGCAGGCCTCCCAACTCCGCAACATCCGCGGGCTGATGCGCCAGGACGGTGCGCGCGACCGCCGCCGAGAACTCCTGAAAGTTGGCATCCTTGGCCACGAAGTCGGTCTCGCAGTTGATCTCCACCAGGACGCCCGTCTTGTGGCCCGGGTCCAGCGCAGACACTACGACCCCTTCCGCGGCCACCCGCCCGGCTTTCTTGTCCGCCTTGGCGGCGCCTTTTTTGCGCAGAGCATCGACCGCCGCATCCATCTCTCCATTCGACTCGGTCAGTGCTTTCTTGCATTCCATCATGCCGGCCCCGGTACGGTCTCGCAGCTCCTTAACCATGCTGGCTGTTATGGCCATGACTATCTATCTCTCCGCGCGGTGTCATCCATTGGTCAATTTTCTGGCTTGCTCTACCCATTCTTCCCTTTGAATGCGCCCCTTCAAAGCCAGTTGTTCGTCTATCTTCTCCACGTCCTGGTCGGTCCAGGATGCGACCTGAGACAGGCTGGTGACGCCGATTGCCGCGAGCTTGGCTGACAGCACGGGCCCCAGCCCCTTGATTTGCGTCAGGTCGTCGCCCGTCGCTTCTGCGGGTGCAGCCGCCGTTCCGGCGGCGTCAGCGGCGGGCGCCGGCGTTGCTTCATCTTGCGCAGGCGCGGCGGGCGCTTCACCTTGCGCGGGCTCGGCGGAGGCGACGGGCGCTTCATCTTGCGCGGGCCCGGCCTTCGTATCGGGTGCGGAAACGCGCTTCGTGGGCGTCTTCTTGGTCACCGCCGGCGCCTTTTTCTTGTGGCGCGAGGGATCCACGGCTACCACGTCGCCCTGATCGTTGACCTCGACGTACTCGTCTTCACCAAGATGCTCAGGCACTGACGGAGCGCTCTGACGCCCTTCGATAATGGCATCCGCGGCGCCGTCGACATACAGCTTGATGGCGCGAATCGCGTCGTCGTTACCGGGCACTATGTAGTCGATGCCGTCCGTCGAGCAGTTGGTGTCGACCACCGCCACCACGGGGATACCCAGTTTCTTCGCCTCGGAAACCGCGATGTATTCCTGATTCACATCGATCACGAACATCGCGTCCGGCAGCCCGCCCATGTCCTTGATGCCGGCCAGTGAACGATGGAGCTTGTCGTACTCCCGGCGCAGTTCCAGCGCCTCCTTCTTGTTTACACGGTTGATCGTGCCGTCGGCGATCTGTCCCTCCAGATCCTTGAGACGATCAATGGAATTCTTTACCGTCTTGAAATTGGTCAGCATCCCACCCAGCCAGCGATGGGAAACATAGGGGCAGCCGCAGCGCTCGGCGGCCTCCTTGACATGCTTGCTCGCCGCACGCTTGGTACCGACGAACAGGATCTTGCCCCGGTTGGCGGCCATCTTTCCGAGGAAATTCATGGCTTCCTCGAACAGGGGCAGTGTCTGTTCCAGGTTGATGATGTGGATCTTGTTGCGCTCGCCGAAGATATAGGGGCGCATCTTGGGGGACCAGTAGCGAGTCTGATGGCCGAAATGGACGCCGGCCTCCAGCATCTGTCGCATGGTGACTTGTGACATGACAGGTTTTCTCCGTTCGGGTTTGGACAGGCCCGCGGGTCGGCATTCGTCGATCCGCCGAGTGGAGAGCGGTGTTCAGCGCTCCGTCGGAGGACACCCGGACGATTGCTTGAAAATCGGCCCGCGCGCGGATTCTGAGGGAGCATCGAGGGCGCCCCCAGTGGCGCGCGTTTATAGCACACACACCGGGGTACCGCAATCCGCCACCTGCCCGCGCCCCGGGGCCGTGGTATCCTCCCCGGGGAACCCCCGATTTCACGTTGTCATTTCAATGAGTTGCCCCTATATCTTGCGCCATGGCCATCTCCATTAAAAACGAAGACGACATCGCCCGCATGCGCGTCGCTGGGCGGCTGGCCGCCCAGGTCCTGACCATGATCGAGCCGCACGTCCAGGCTGGGATCACCACCGGCGAGCTGGACGACATCTGCCACCGCTACATCGTCGACGATCTGGATGCGATACCGGCACCCCTCAACTACCACGGCTTTCCCAAGTCGGTCTGCACCTCCGTGAACCACGTGGTGTGCCACGGCATTCCGGGGGACAAGAAGCTGAAGAACGGCGACGTCATCAATATCGACATCACCGTCATCAAGGACGGGTTTCATGGCGACACCAGCCGCATGTTCATGGTGGGGAAGCCTTCCATCCTGGCTGAGCGGCTGTGCCAGGTCACTTACGAGTGCATGTTCAAGGGGATTGAGCTGGTCGGGCCGGGGACGCGCCTCGGCGATATCGGCCACGCCATCCAGACCCACGCGGAGGCCCACAATTTCTCGGTGGTGCGGGAATACTGCGGTCACGGCATCGGCCGGGGATTTCACGAGGAGCCACAGGTGCTTCACTACGGAAAGCCCGGAACCGGCGTCAAGCTGGAAAAAGGCATGGTCATCACCATCGAACCGATGATCAACGCCGGCGCCAAGGAAACCCGGGTCCTGAACGACAACTGGACCGTGGTCACCCGGGATCACAGCCTGTCCGCGCAGTGGGAGCACACCATCCTGGTGACTGCGGACGGCCACGAGGTCCTTACCGTCGACCACTGAGACTCCGTCCGGATCCAGAATCTTGTACTTCCCCAGAGCCAGCCTGTTCAACCGCCAGGATTTCGAGCGGGACCTGGAGTGCTCCGACGACCACGTGGCCTTGTTCCGGGGCGTCATCCAGGCCGGGCGCCGGGTACTGCAGCGGGAGCATGAAGCGGGTGCCTCCGCGGCCACTATCGTGAACCATCACGCCTGGCTCATCGATCGGATACTGCATTATGCCTGGCAGGTGCACGCGACCCGGCTCGACGACACCCCCATTGCCCTGGTGGCGGTGGGCGGCTACGGGCGTTCGGAGCTGCACCCGTGCTCGGACATCGATCTGATGCTGCTGTTGAAGCGGGACGACTACGCCCGGGTGAAGGAATTCGTGGAAGGTTTCCTCAGCTTTCTCTGGGACATCGGGCTCGAGGTCGGACACAGCGTGCGTTCCCTGAACGACTGCGTGACGGCCGCCAAGCGGGACATCACCGTGGCGACCAATATCATGGAATCCCGCTACCTGGAGGGGGACCGGGCCCTCGTGGACGCCATGCAGGCCCGAACGGGTCCTAAACGCATCTGGAAGCCGGCCGAGTTCTTCAAAGCAAAGCTCGCCGAGCAGCAGGCCCGGCACCTCAAGTACGACGACAGCGCCTACGACCTGGAACCGAACATCAAGGAGGGACCGGGGGGACTGCGCGACTTGCAGACGGTGCTGTGGGTCCTCAGACGGCGCTACGGCATCACCGAGCTGAAACAGCTCATTGACCACGATTTTCTGACCGTCGAGGAGTACCGCCAGCTCATTCGTGGCCGTAATTTTCTCTGGAAGCTGCGCATCGGGCTGCACCACATCGCCGGTCGCTGCGAGGACCGCCTGCTGTTTGACCACCAGCGGGTACTCGCCGAGCAGTTCGGGTACCGGGACAATACCAATCATCTGGCGGTGGAGCAGCTGATGAAGCGCTACTACCGCACCGTGAAGGACCTGCGCCTGCTCAACGAGATTCTCCTTCAACACTACGAGGAGGAAAACAGCTCTCGGCTTGGGTCCCGGGTCAAGGCCATCAACGACCGATTCCAATCCTTCGGCGGCTATCTGGAAACCAGGCACGACACCGTGTTCAAGGAGCAGCCCTCCGCCATACTCGAGTTGTTTCTGCTGCTCGAGCAACGCCCGGCACTGAAGGGAGTCCGGGCCGGTACCATCCGCCAGCTTCGGGCCGCCCTGCACCGGATCGACAACACGTTCCGGAACGATCCCCACTGCAAGGACCTGTTCATGCGCATTCTGCGGCAGCCCGCCGGCATCACCCATGCCCTCAGGCGCATGAACGCATACGGCGTGCTGGGCAGCTACATACCGGTGTTCGGCGGCATCGTGGGCCAGATGCAGCACGACCTCTTCCACGTCTACACCGTGGACGCCCACTCGTTGTTCGTGGTGCGCAACCTTCGGCGGTTTGCCCTGGAAGAGCACGCCGACGAACTTCCCCTGGCAAGCGGGATCATGTCCCGGACGCACAAGCCCGAACGCCTCTATCTGGCCGGACTCTTTCATGATATCGCCAAGGGACGCGGCGGCGACCATTCGATATTGGGGGAAAAGGACGCCCTGCAATTCTGCAAGCGCCACGGCCTGAGCGACTACGACGCGCGGTTCGTGGGGTGGCTGGTCCGTCATCACCTGCTCATGTCCCACACCGCCCAGCGCAAGGACATCAGCGACGCAGATGTGGTGCGCGAGTTCGCGGAGAACGTCGGCGACCAGGAGCACCTGAACAACCTCTACCTCCTGACCATCGCCGATATACGAGGCACCAGTCCCCACGTATGGAACGCCTGGAAGGGGCGACTTCTTGAGGACCTTTACCACGCGGCCACCCGTTCGATACGCCACGGGCTGAGCGTGCCGCAGGATACCGCCGAACGGGTATCGGATATCCGCAAGGCGGTTCGTTCGCTGCTCCACGAGCGGGACGTAACTCCCGCGCAGCTGGAATCATTCTGGAATGCCCTGCCCACGGACTACTTTCTCAGACATTCGTCGGACGACCTGACCTGGCACGTCGAATCCATTGCATCGAGCCGGGCTATCGACCTGCCGCTGGTCGACGTACGCTTCCAGCCGCGGCTGCACACGCTGGTGTTTCTGGTCTACGCTCCCGAATCCGAACAGCTGCTGAGCCTTGTGACAAAAGGGTTCGAAAGGATGAACATGAACATCGCGGATGCCAAGATTCACACTACCAGCGCCGGCTTCGCCCTCTACACCTTCGTCGCCCTCGAGCAGGGAATGCACGACGGCGCGGACAAACGGCACATCGCGTACCTGAAGTCCGAGCTCCGCAACCGGATCATGCACGATCCCGATCCGGACTCCGACAAGGTCTACCGGCTGCCGCGCAAGCTCAAGCATTTCAATATCCAGACCCGCGTCGACTTCTCCCAGTCGCCCAATCACACCGTGATGGAAGTCATCGCCCTGGACCAGCCCGGCCTGCTGCACCGGGTCTCGAGATGTCTGATGCGCTGCAAGGTCCACCTTGTCACGGCCAAGATCGCAACGTTCGGGGAGCGGGTGGAGGACGTGTTCTTCATCACCGACCGGGACGGCAATCCGGTGACCAACCCGGAACAGCTCGAATCCCTGCAGCGGAGTATTCTGGCGGCCCTGAAGGTGCCGAAGACGGAGCAGGGAGAGACAACAGTGAGTGTCTGAAGAGATGTCGAATCGCGACTGAAGTCGCTCCTACGATCCGGAGATCGGTACGGCGGTGAGCCGCAGACTGTAAGAGGGTGATGAATCGCGACTGAAGTCGCTCCTACGATCCGGAGATCGGTACGGCGGTGAGCCGCGGATTGTAGGAGAGTGATGAATCGCGGCTGAAGTCGCTCCTACGATCCGGAGATCGGTACGGCGGTGAGCCGCGGATTGTAGGAGAGTGATGAATCGCGACTGAAGTCGCTCCTACGATCCGGAGATCGGTACGGCGGTGAGCCGCGGATTGTAGGAGAGTGACGAATCGCGACTGAAGTCGCTCCTACGATCCGGAGATCGGTGCGGCGGTGAGCCGCGGATTGTAGGAGAGTGACGAATCGCGACTGAAGTCGCTCCTACGATCCGGAGATCGGTACGGCGGTGAGCCGCGGATTGTAGGAGCGACTTCAGTCGCGATTGGATCTTATAATCCACCTTACACCGCTGTCCTGTAAGCATAGATATAGAGAGAAACAATGAGCGACCTCATCCAGACCATAGACGACGCATTCGAGAACCGCGGGGAGCTGCGCCCGGATGCAGTGCCATCCGCGGTCCGGGACGCGGTGCTCGAAGCCATCGATCGCCTGAATTCCGGCTCCGAACGCGTCGCCTACAAGAAAGACGGCGAGTGGCACGTCAACCAATGGCTGAAGAAAGCCGTGCTGTTGTATTTCCGCATAGAGGACAACCAGGTACTGCAAGGGGGGTTCACGCGATACTTCGACAAGGTCCCGCTCAAGCTGTCCGGCTACGATGAGCCGCGCTTCCGGAAAGAAGGATTCCGGGTGGTTCCGCCCGCCACCGTGCGCGAGGGCGCTTACATTGCCCGCAACGTGGTATTGATGCCGAGCTATGTGAATATCGGCGCCTACGTTGATGAAGGAACCATGGTGGACACCTGGGCCACCGTGGGGTCCTGCGCCCAGATCGGGAAGAACGTGCACCTGTCCGGCGGCGTCGGGATAGGCGGCGTGCTGGAGCCGGTCCAGGCCGCCCCTACCGTGATCGAGGACGATTGTTTCATCGGCGCTCGCAGCGAGGTGGTGGAGGGAGTCGTCGTCGGTGAAGGCTCCGTTATCTCCATGGGCGTGTTCCTCGGTCAGAGCACCCGAATACTGGACCGGGAAACCGGCGAGGTGCACTACGGCCGTGTACCGCCCGGCTCGGTTGTCGTATCCGGATCATTGCCGGCCAAAGACGGCAGCCACAGCCTCTACTGCGCGGTCATCGTCAAGAAAGTGGACGCCAGGACCCGCGCGAAAGTGGGGATCAATGCGCTTCTCCGAGCGGACTAGCGGCACGTGGACGACACCGTTTCCCTCGCCCGGGAGCTGATCCGGCGCCCTTCGGTCACACCGAACGACGCCGGCTGCCAGGAGATACTCCGCGCACGGCTGGCCGCTGCCGGCTTCGCCGTCGAGCGTATGCCTTTCGGCGCGGTATCGAACCTATGGGCTCGAAGGGGCAACGCCTCCCCGCTGGTGGTGCTCGCGGGCCACACCGACGTCGTGCCCCCGGGGCCCCTGGACGCCTGGAGATTCGAACCCTTCTCCGCCACCGTCGATGGCCAGTGGCTTTATGGGCGAGGCGCGGTCGACATGAAGTCCTCCCTGGCGGCATTCGTTACCGGAATCGAAAAGTTCCTGACAGAATCGCCGAAGTTCCCGGGTTCCATCGGGCTGCTTATCACTTCGGACGAGGAAGGACCCGCCGTCGACGGTACCGCCCGGGTGATCGACGTCCTGGCCGAAAGGGACGAGAAGCCCGACTACTGCATCGTCGGCGAACCGAGCTCCGATAAAGTGCTGGGCGACACCATCAAAAACGGCCGCCGGGGGTCACTGAGCGGATCTTTGAAGGTATATGGCACCCAGGGCCACGTTGCTTATCCACAGGCCGCCGACAACCCCATCCATCGATGCGCGCCGGCGCTCAATGCATTGAGCGAAACCCGTTGGGACGACGGCAACGCACACTTCCCGCCGACGACATTTCAGGTCTCCAGCATTCATGCCGGCACCGGCGACGCCAACAATGTCATCCCCGGCGAGCTCGATATCGAGTTCAACCTCCGGTTCAGCACTGCCAGCACCCCCGATTCGCTCAAGAAGCGGCTCGAGGGGTTATTGAACGAGCACGACCTTCGATACGAGATCACGTGGCGGCTTTCCGGGTCGCCGTTCCTGACCCCGGCCGGCCCGCTGATCGACGCAACCGTGCAGGCGGTGGAGACGACCCTCGGACTGAAACCGGCGCTGTCGACGGCGGGCGGGACGTCGGATGGACGGTTCATCGCCCAAGCGGGTACGCAGGTCGTGGAACTTGGACCGCTCAACGCGACCATACATAAAATCAATGAATGTATCGCAATCGAAGACCCGGACCGCCTCAGTCGCGTGTACTGCCGGATCCTGGGCGAACTGCTGCGCCAGCCACGGTAGCCACGGATAATAGCTATAGATGAAGTACTCGCACGATTCACTGCGGTTGGAACTTGCCATGGCCACGGACGTTGGGCAGATACGGCAACGCAACGAGGATGAGGTCCGAATCCTTCCGGAAGCCGGCGCCGCCGTCCTGGCGGACGGCATGGGCGGGCACCAGGCCGGTGACGTGGCTTCGCGCCTCGCGGTTGAAGTCATCGCCGAGGAGATCACGAAGCACGAACGCGTGGACCAGCAGGCCCTGGGCACCTGGATACGCTCGGCCAACGAGGCCATTCGCGGCGTTGCCAACACCCACCCGGCCTACCGCGGGATGGGCGCCACCATCGTCGTGGCGGTCTGTCAGGGCGATCTCCTCCTTTTCACCCACGTGGGCGATTCGCGGCTGTACCGTTTATGGAACAGCACGCTGCACCAGCTCACCGAGGACCATACCCTCGTTCAGCAATACATCAACGAGGGCATGATTTCGTCCGAGGAAGGCAGAACGTGGGCCGGCCGAAACCTTCTGATCAAAGGGCTGGGCATAGAAGAGACCGTGGAGCCGGCCTTCGGCCAGGCGACCCTGCGGGCCGGCCAGACCTATCTGCTGTGCTCCGACGGGCTTACGGATCCTCTCGACGATGGCCAGATCTCCGCCATCCTCTCGAATCCGGATTTCGATGCCCAAGGCGCCGCCAACGAACTGGTCTCCACCGCCAACGCCAACGGCGGCCCCGACAACATCTCCGTGGTGGTCCTTCGCGCACACGAGAAAGACGGCTGAGCGGCACCGGATTGCACATAGTGGCATCGCCGGGGCGCGATTTTCCCTCGCCAACCCCTGTTTTTACGGGGTGCAGCATATAAACTGGAATTGACGACGCGGTAATATCGGGACTGAACTTGTCCGCAACTCCAACACTGGAATCCGGGTTATCCACCGATGAATCTGTTGCTGATCGGACCTGACGACGAGACGGGCCGCCGCTTTGCTGTCCCCAACGGCGAGACCCTGATCGGCCGGCGACCGGATTGCCACATCGTTCTGGACGCCCCGGCCATCGCGCCGCGGCACGCGCGCGTATTCTCGGTTGACGGCCGCACGGTTATTTATGGCCTTGCCACCGAGTGGCCGATTTACGTCAATGGAAATACCGTGAATCGCCGCGTGCTGGTGCATGGAGACGATATCGAGCTGGCCCACTACACGTTGCGATGCGTCGACGAGGCTGGCATGGACCCGAGCGAGGAAGCCGCCACCGACGCCACCGCGAACCCGGAGGCGAAGGAGGCAGGGAACGAGGATGCGTCGGACCCGCTGAGTGCCGACGCGCGCTTCCCGGAGCCCGAGCCAAGGTTCCCGATCGATACTGTCGACACACCTGCCGGAGAACCGCCGACCGTCGCGGGTGCACAGACTGCCGGGAATCCGCCGGCTGTCGAAGACCCGCCAGCCGCCGGAGACCTGCCCACTCCCGGAGACCTGCCCACTCCCGGAGACCTGCCCACTCCCGGAGACCTGCCCACTCCCGGAGACCTGCCCACTCCCGGAGACCTGCCCACTCCCGGGGACCCGTCGGCTAGCGGGGATCTGCCGAGCGCCGGTTACATGCCGGTGGAAAACCCGCCAACGGTGGACGGACCCATCGAAGATCTGCGGACCCGGGATACCGCGATTGACGGCCGCCTCTTGAACGACGCCCCGGGGGCGCCGTTGCTGCCCGTCGCTTATCACCTGGACATTCTCTCCGGGATCAACCAGGGGCGCCGCCTGGACCTGGGCCACCCGCGTGTGGTCCTCGGCTTCAACCAGCAGCGGCTGGTGGAGATCGTGCAGGAAGCCGGGGTGCTCGCGGTTCGCGCCATTGCGAGCCAGGCAGAGACTCTGCTCAACGGCAAGCCGATGGACGACCGCCTTACCTCCGTCGCGGCCGGCGACGTACTGTCAGTCCAGCGCATCGAGCTCCAGATTCAACAGCGATTGCTGCCCGACGATGATCGCGGCTGACTGCGCCAGGAATCCGCACTGCGGCATAACCACGGATTGTAGGAGCGGCTTCAGCCGCGATCGCACCTCGACGCCGCTCCCTCAATGTCGACTGCCTACTCCCCGAACTCCGCCTCCAGCGCTTCACTCACGGTCGCGATTCCCGTTGCCCTTAGTCCCTTGGGGACCTGCTTGCCGAGGTTTTCCCTGGGCACCAGGGCATGCTTGAATCCGAGCTTGTGGGCTTCCCTCAGGCGTTCCACGCCGTGTTGAACGGGTCGCACTTCCCCACCGAGCCCGATTTCCCCGAATACCACCAGGTCCGCGGGCCACGGCCGGTTGCGCAGGCTGGACACCACCGACATTGCCACCGCCAGGTCCGAAGCCGGCTCGAGCACGCGCACCCCGCCCACGACGTTCACGAACACGTCCTGGTCGTAGACGCTCAAGCCGCCGTGGCGGTGCAGCACGGCCAGTATCATCGCCAGCCTGGAGTGATCCAGGCCCACGGTCAGGCGCCGGGGGTTGGCCAACGGACTCTGATCCACCAGCGCCTGGACCTCCACCAGCAGCGGCCGGGTGCCCTCCTGGGCCGCCATGACCGTGCGGCCGGGAGACGCATCGAGGCCCTGGTTGATGAACATCGCCGAAGGGTTGCTCACCTCCTTGAGTCCCTGCTCGGTCATGGCAAACACGCCGAGCTCGTTGACCGCTCCGAAGCGGTTCTTGATGGCGCGCACCAGCCGGAAACGGCTGCTGCGATCACCTTCGAAGTACAAAACGGTGTCCACCATGTGCTCCAGCACCCGCGGTCCGGCTATGGCGCCTTCCTTGGTAACGTGGCCGACCAAGATGACCGTGGTTTGGTTCTGCTTGGCGTAGCGCACCAGCTGCGCGGCGGTTTCGCGAACCTGGGACACGCTGCCCGGTGCCGATTCGATCAGATCGGTGTACAGCGTCTGGATCGAGTCGATGACGACCAGGTCCGGCGTGTTTTCCCGGCACGCGCGGATGACCGATTCCAGGGAGTTGTCCGCCATGAAGCCCAGGCGCGCCTCGCTCATGCCCAGGCGCCGCGCCCGCAAGGCGATCTGCTGCGCGGACTCTTCCCCCGAGACATACAACGCATTGGTGTCGCCGCTCATCCTGCCCAGGGTCTGCAGCAGGAGTGTCGACTTGCCGATGCCGGGATCGCCGCCCAGC
Source organism: uncultured Gammaproteobacteria bacterium (assembly GCA_963731035.1). Classification (GTDB taxonomy): domain Bacteria; phylum Pseudomonadota; class Gammaproteobacteria; order Arenicellales; family JAANXG01; genus JAANXG01. Next base: position 77,664 of record CAVSUY010000026.1, read on the forward strand.
AGGATCACGGCACCGCTCACCAGGCCGCCACCCAGGACGCGGTCCAACTCCGGGGACTGCGTCGAAACACGGGCGGTGGGCCCGATCGTAATATCGGCCAGCGAATGAATGGTCGGGGCCCGCGCGCCTTCCGTGCCCCGCCGGGCGTCCGGCGGCACCGTCTCCACCAGGGTGTTCCAGGCGCCGCAGTCGGGGCACTGGCCCGCCCACTTGGGTGCCTGGGCGCCGCATTCGGTGCAGCTGAACAGCCGTCTGGGTTTGGCCATTAGATTGCTCCCATGATCGGGATTCTATCCCGACGTTTCCTTCTGGTAGATACGCGGCACCCGGGCGGTGACTCCGGCCACCAGCTCGTAGGGAATCGTGCCCGAACAGTCCGCGACGGTCGAGGCCGTCACGTTGGCTCCCCACAGCTCCACCCAGTCGCCGATCCCGGCATCGACGGGTCCAGACAGGTCGATGCTGATCAGGTCCATGGACACGCGCCCCAGGATCCGGCTGCGGTGGCCGTTCACCCATACGGGCGTGCCGCTGGGCGCGTGACGTGGATATCCATCCGCGTAGCCGCAGGTCACGACTCCCACCCGGGTCTCGCTGTCGCAGCACCAGGCGCCGCCATAGCCGATGGCCTCTCCGGCGGCCACGGTCTTGACCGCGACGATCCTCGACTCCAGTGTCATGGCCGGCCGGAGTCCCAACGTCGCTTCGCTGCGCGCCTGAATCGGCGAGCAGCCGTACAACATGATGCCCGGGCGCACCCAGTCCAGTTGCGTGTCCATCCAGCCCAGTACCCCGGCAGAGTTGGCCAGACTGAGAGGATAGGAGTAGCCCTGCGCAGCATCCAGGAATGTCCGGCGCTGGGCCGCGGTGGTGGGGTCGGACAGGTCGTCGGCATTCGCCAGGTGCGACATCAAGCCCTCGATACGAACACTGGGCAGACTCTCGAGCGCCCGGACGACCCGCGGCAGCTCAGACGGCGGAAAGCCGACACGGTGCATGCCGGAGTCAACCTTGATCCACACCCCCACCCCATCGGGGAGGCTGTGTTGGCCAAGCGCCGCCACCTGCCAATCGGCATGCACCACGGGCAACAGCCGGAGACGAGCGATGACATCCAGCTCGCGCGTGTCGTGAAAGCCGCTGAGCAGGACGATACCCTGGCGTGTTCCCGCCTCCCGCAACCTCACCGCTTCGTCCGTGCTCTCCACCGCGAAAGCGTCCGCATCACACAGACTCCTGGCCGCGTCCACAAGCCCGTGGCCGTAGCCGTCCGCTTTGACCACGGCCATGATTCGGCTGCCGGGCGCCGCGCTCCGTGCGCGCCCGAGGTTGTGCTTAAGCGCGGACCGGTCTATTCGTGCCCGGACACCCCGGGTCATTTCCCGCCGACTGCCACGGGCCCACTACTCCGGACCGTCATGGTATCCGGCTGCCTCGGGGGCGAAGTTCTCGAAGCGTGTGTACTCGCCGAGAAACGTCAGCCGTACTTTACCTATGGGACCGTTGCGTTGCTTGCCGATGATGATCTCCGCGACGCCTTTGTCCTTCGAATCCTCGTTGTAAACCTCGTCGCGGTAAATGAACAGGATTACGTCCGCGTCCTGCTCGATGGCACCAGAGTTGTGACTCACAATACCGTCCGCCAGCCAGGATTGGGGCCCGGGTACCGTCAAGTCGAACACCTCCTCCTCGTCTCCCGGCTCGATGGCGACGACCCGGTCCCAGAACAGATCCGACTCGGCCCTCGCGGCGAGGGCCGGATCCTGAAGAATCCGGGCGTATTGGGCGTAGACGGATCTCGCAGGAGAGAAATTGTAGTGCGCCGATCCCCCGTACGCCGTTCCGCGCGTGGCGGCCATGGCTCTTTGCGATATGGACTTGGCCCGCATCACCGATTTGACATCGGCGAAGAACTCGCGCGGCAGGGTGTCCACATTGGTATTGACCGTCAATGACCTCAGAACGTGGGTCAATTTGTCCGCTTGCGAGGCCCGAGGCCCGAACGCACCGACCTCCGCGACGAAGCGCCGCTGTGCCTCGCACCCCGTCACATGGACCATATACGTCGGTTTATAGCGTCCCTTCACGGTTCGCTGGGTTCTGGCAATGATCCCGAGGCGCAGCAGTAGTGCGGACACATCTCGGGCCAGACCGGGGCTGTTGGTGCTGAAATGTATGCCGTGCGACCCCTTGCTTCCTTCCCGCCGCGTGAAAATCGTGCCGTCCGCAGCCCACAAGTGCCGCAGCAGCAGACCGATCTGCCGGTTCGACAATCGGAAAGCGGCCCCGGGAATCCGCTTTTCGTGGGACCGCTGATCGTAGATTCCAAGCTGTCTCAACCACAGATTGACACCTCTGGGTTGCCAGCGGCTACCGTTCCCGGAGATCACGAGCTGATGCCAGCGGCCGCGACCTTCGTGGCGGGTCACGGTACACCCGAATTCCTCACGGGCGGCGGCCTCCACGATAGTGCTGTTCTCCGCCGAAGCGGTCGTGTACCGCATGGGCTGACCTTTCAGATAACTGCCATCGCCGATAAGCTGTCCCAGTAAGGCAACGCGCAGGTCCGGCCATTCCACGGCATCATCCGGCTCGGGCAACAGGCGGCTGATCGCCAGCCGGTCGCCGACATTGAGGCTTTCCACCCGGCACCAACCACCGGCACTCATGAGTCGGTGTTCGGGGGTGGCTTTAAGCGATCGGCCGGACGCCAGCTTGATCTCCATGACGCGACGAGTTCCGACCTTCCACACCTTGTCGGACCGTGAAGCGCAGAGCTTGCCCTTCTCGTCAATCGACACGACTTCGGGCTGCGTATCCACCAGTTCGCGGATCGGAATCCGCCTTCCGTCTGCCAGCACCACCAGAGTCTCCCCGGTAACACATTCCCTGAGGTCGGACATCACCGGGCGCTTGTCGGTACGGCTTTCCAGGCTGCGATTGAGCTGGGATAGCGCCACCAGGGGCACGTTCAGCTCCTTGGCCAGGATCTTCAACGAGCGGGTGATGTTCGATATCTCCGTGGCCCGGTTCTCCTGGGCATCCTGGGCCTGCATGAGCTGCAGGTAGTCCACGACGATCAGGCCCAGGCCGTGCTCCCGGGCGAGGCGCCGGGCGCGGCTGCGCAGCTCCAGCGGGCTCATCGCGGGCGTGTCGTCGATGAATATCGGCTTCTCCGACAGCATTCCCAGGGTGCTGGTCAGGCGCGGCCAGTCGTCGTCGTGCAGGTGGCCGGTGCGCAGGCGTTGGGCGTTGACCCGGCTGAGCGAGGCCAGCAGCCGCATCGACAGCTGCGATCCCGGCATCTCCATACTGAAGATCGCAACCGGCAGGTTCAGATCGATGGCTGCATGCTCGACAAAGTTCATAGCAAGGGCCGTCTTTCCCATAGACGGTCTCCCGGCGACGATGATCAGGTCGGCGCGCTGCAATCCGGCCATCTTCTCGTCCAGGTCATCGAAGCCGGTGGCCACGCCGGTCACTTTCTGCTTGGTGTGGTACAGGTGCTCGACGTGGTCGATGGTTTGCTTGAGCAGGCCCTTCAAGGGCACGAAACCACCGGTCCGGCGGTCATCGCTCTGGGAGATGTCGAAGATCAGCTGCTCCGCGTGATCCAGGACCTCGTTGGGGGACTTGCCTTCCGGCCGATAGGAGGTGCCAACGATATCGTTGGCCGCGGCAATCAAGCGCCTGAGCAGGGACCGTTCCCGGACGATCTTTGCGTAGGCGGTCATGTTGGCGGTGTTCGGCGTATTCTGGGCGAGAGATCCCAGGTAAGCCAGCCCGCCGACCTGGCCGAGCTCGCCGACGTTCTCCAGCCACTCCGACACCGTTATCACGTCCGCCGGCTGGTTCTCCTCGCACAGGGCACAAATCGCCCGGAAGATCCTCGCATGGTCGCGGCGATAGAAATCTTCCACTGTAACGAGGGCCGTCACTTCGTCCACCAGGGCGTTGTCAAGCATCAAGGCACCCAGCAGGGACTGTTCCGCTTCGATGGACTGCGGCGGCAGTCTGTAAGACTCGACGGCGTCGCCCGAAGGGGCGTTTATCGAAGGCGCGGCCATGGTGAGGATTGTATCACCGGATTCAGGACGGAAAGACGACACCTGAGGGTGACTCGCTGGACGGCGCTGCCCGATGTTTGCCACCGGATGTTCGCCACTGGTTCGTAGGAGCGACTTAAGTCGCGATTCCTACCAAAAATCGCGACTTAAGTCGCTCCTACAAAGCGGTTCCCAAGAGCGGGAGCCGAGATTTCGGCTGTTACGTCTCTTCGACCGTCTCCGGAATGACCTTTACCGTGATGTCGATATGGACCTCCGGATGCAGGAACACCGAAACGGTATAATCACCGATGATCTTCAGGGGACCTTCACCCAGGTTGATCTCGGACCGCTCCAGATCGATGTTCTCCACCGCTGCGTTTACCACTTCGGCAATATCCGCCGCGCTTACTGAGCCGAACAGCTTGCCTTCCTCCGGCTCCGCCACCTTGCGGGCAATTTCGTAGACCTGGTCCTCGATCAGTGCCGCGCGCCGCCGCGCTTCCTGCAGACGTTCCCCTTCAGCCGCCTCCAGCTCCTTGCGGTGCGCCTCCAGCCGGGCTTTGTTATCGGCCGTTGCGATGGATGCTTTTCCTTGTGGAATCAGGTAGTTGCGAGCATAGCCGGGCTTCACCTTCACCACCTCACCGATCTCGCCGAGATGGTGGACTCGTTCGAGAAGAATAACTTCCATCGTTTACTCCCGGTGCTGATCGGTGTAGGGCAACAGTGCCAGATAGCGGGCGCGCTTGATGGCGCGGGCCAGCTGCCTCTGGTACTTGCTCTTGGTGCCGGTATTGCGGCTGGGGATGATCTTCCCAGTCTCCGTGATATAGCCTTTCAAGGTGGCCAGGTCCTTATAGTCGATCTCCTTAACCCCTTGCGCTGTGAACCGGCAGTACTTACGCCGTCTTGGCATTCTGTGGGCCATGTTCTAGCTCTCCTCGTCGTCGTTGTCGCGGTCGTCGTCGTCCTCGTCGTATGATTCGTCGTCGTCGGAATCCTCATCCGAATCGTCGTCGGAGGCATCATCGCTGTCGTCGCCGGAGTCATCGGAGTCGTCCGAGTCGTCATCGCTGTCGTCGCCTTTATCATCGGAAGAGGCGTCGCGCCTGTTGGAAGACTCTTCCGTCTTCCGTTCCGCGGCCGCAGCCTCGCTCTGCGCCCTTTCCCGTTCCCGTTCTTCCTCGACCTCCACCAGCATCGGGGAGGGCTCAGTCACCGCCTCTTTCCTGGCGAGCACCAAGTATCGTAGAACCGCGTCGTTGAAACGGAACGCGCTCTCGATTTCCTGCAGCGTTTCCCGGCCGCACTCGACGTTCATCAGCGCGTAGTGGGCCTTGTGGACTTTCAGGATAGGATAGGCGAGCTGCCGGCGTCCCCAGTCCTCCTGGCGGTGGACCACGCCTTCGCCCTTCTCGACGATGCCCCGGTAGCGATCGACCATCGCCGGGACCTGCTCACTCTGGTCAGGGTGGACCAGAAACACAATTTCGTAGTGTCTCATTGGATCTCCTTACGGATCTGCCTCCCGCCGGATCGCGGTGAAGCAAGGAGTTGATGGAGGCGCGGATTCTAAACCATTACCGTTTCGGAAAGAAACCCCCATCGTAGAGGTCCCGGGTCCGGCGCTCCGTGAATCTCGTTGCCTTCCTAGAACCCAGGGTCTCCATTGTCCCGCGCGGCCCCCGAATCGTGTCTCATCCAGCCGAATTTCTGATATTCTCACGCCATAATGACTAGAGGACCGGCGTCTTCGTTAGGAGTGGGCTTGTTTGTTCTAGCGTTGCTCGCGCTGGGATGGACGACGTATTGGGGGAGCCAGCGGGTGATGCGGGATTGGCGTGCGAGCCAGTCGGCACCTGAAGTCGCCACTGCGGCGACGGACGCCAGCACGTCGGTAAGTAGTTACGATATTTCCAGCATCATCGATGCCCACATCTTCGGTAAGACCGAAGAGTCGGCCAGGCCGAAGCCAGCCCCCGCTCCCGAAACAAAGCTGCGACTCAGTCTTCACGGACTAGTGGCAACCTCCGATACCCGTTTTGCCCGCGCCATAATCGGCGTGAACGGCTCAAAGGTGGAACCGTATGCCGTCGGCCAAACGATAAAAGGGATGGATGCCAAAATACATTCAATCCAGCCTAATCGGGTCTTGCTGGACCGGAACGGCGCTTTGGAGAGCCTGTTGCTGAAAAGACAAACACTTGGCTCTCTGAAGGACACCGCGTTACATATCTCTTCCGAAGGTGCGCCCGGCCCCGTCGCAGAAGGAAAGCCTACGACGCGGCAAGGCGCGACAGAATTCAGGGGAGACATCAGGCCAAAACAAATGAAACTTCCTTTCTAGCCATCCGCTTGGTCGCCCCATGCGGCCTCAAAGTCCCCCGGACACTCCACGTGAGACCCGACGCCTTGTGGGGGTGGAGGAATGCGTCCGCCCCGACCTTGTGCGCTACGGATCGATAGTCAGCGTCGGATCGCCGAGGAGGGTCCAGGTCTTGAAGCTGTCCCCCTGCCTACCGTGTGCTGCAGTTCTCCTGGCCTTCATAAGGGCCTCTCCCAACGTGTCACCGTCAGCCAACTGATACTTCAGCGCCGCCCTTGCGAGCCTCTCGTTATCCGAGTAGCCCGATAGAGTCGCAGCCCCTTCCACCGCAACGGCACCATTTTCCACGCCTGGCACCTGTTGGCCCGCGCTGTCTACCCGATAGCCTGCCATGAGACGATGCGCTAACGTGTCGGTATGGGGTGACACAAAGTACGTCGTGTAACAGGTTAAGGTATCGATCAGCGTTGGATAGCCTTCGTTGTGCATGTCACTCACATTCTGCGCTCCCAGCAAACCCTGGAACGTCCACGCCGTCGGAGAACCATGACCGGCAAAACCGGTGATCGTTTCCCCCGAGGCCAAGGCATCCATCAATTCACTACGCGCCGTTTCGGCAATGCTCTTGCCGGGCAAGGGCGTTACCTCATCGAAGTATATGCGCTTGATATTGGCCGCGGGCCAGGGCTCGCCGCCTCCGCCTGCCAAAGGTGTACGGAGGACGTCGATCATTCTGTCGGCCTGTTCCTCGAACGAGGGGAGACTCGGGTCCGGGCTGTCCGCTACCCACACGCTGCTGCGGGCATGCTGTGGACCGGTCACGGAGTTCTCCCAAGCCAGCGTCTTGTTCACCATGACCTTCAGGTCCGTGGAGGTCCGAACCGGCCAACGGCCTATCGCCTTGTCACTCACTCCGTCGGAGTTCAAATCCGCCAGTAACGCATCGGTCGGCGCGTGATTGATCTCATTCACGTGGGAGTAGATGGTCGGGATGAAGCTCACGCTTCCCAAGCCAAGCTTGTCGAGATAATCGTAGCTGTCGCCTCCAACCAGCAGCACGTGGCTGTAGTCAAAAGCCTTGTTAGCAGCAGCCAGGAACCTGGTGACCGCTCGGGGCAGCGGCATTCCACCTCCATAGTCGTTCTGGATGGCATCCAGCGGCGCCATCCTCACCCGCCAGCCCTGGCTCTCGCGACGCTCCACGTACCGATTCAACGGATCCGATTCGTCTCCCGGAGACGGCATGAACGCAGGAGGCACGATGATCAGATAATTCGCCGGTTCGGACAGCAGATCTTCCCATTCCACGGAGCCCAGAATCTTCGGCTTGTAAAACTCCACCGGGAGGAAATCCAATACTGGACACCCTTCCCTCCTGGTGCACCCGCCACCGCCGGAACGACGGCGTCCCAACGCCCGCTCGCCGAATCCAATCGAGTCACGACTCGCAATCGGGTCGCCGGCCTGAATCATCGGTCGCGTACGCATCAAGGTCGTTGGTCGTAAAGCCGGACAGTAGGAGCCCCGATCCGGTGATATCCCCTTGAACGAGTATCCGGTTGGTCGAAGCGACGAGCTTGCGTGGATACCACAAAGTCACTGTGTCTACGGTCACAATATCATAGGGCGTCGCGGTGCCGCCCGGCAGTCGAACCGTCACCGTATTGTTTCCGGTCGTCAACACACTCGACGGAACGGAGCAGACAGGGTCGAGGCACGATCGCCGCTGATGTCCTCTTCGAGCACCTGGTGGCCATTGACCAAAACCTGCACACGGTGATCCGGGTCCGCCCCAGGGAAGTCCGTCAATCCTGTCAACACGACATCGACACGACCAGGTGCATCCGGCACCAGTGCCTCGTCGGCGCTCACGTCAACCGAGTACGTCAGCGGACCCAAGGGTAGCGAAGCATTGCCGCATCCCACGGATCAGCAGTGGCGTTGGCGAAGTTGTACTCCTCGTCGTCATTTACCAGGCGAGGCTCCAATGCCTGTGTTTGGCCACCATCCACGCGCCGTTCCAGCCAGCGTGCGGGCCGGGCCAACGATGGATCTGTCTTAATGCGATAGATGTAGTGGGACACGTACAAGGCGTCAGGGTAGTCCGGGCTCCTGCCCCAGAAATCGATGTACCCACCGGGCCCGAAAGTGCGACTGTGAGAACCGTCTTCAATCCGCCTTCGCACCGCCTCGCCTTTCAGCGTCACCGCGATCGAATCCGGCGATACGCCCGTCAGGTCCAGTCCCGCCGACAACAACTCTTGGTCGCTTTGACTCGCTGCATGCCCGCCTGGGTCACCGAGACCTCCACCGCCACCCTGGGATTTTCGTCGTGCGGTCCGGTATTCCGATCGTGAGAGTGCCTACGCCTGCCGGCACCACGGTACCATTTCTGTCCGTGTCTTACGTAGACCATGGGCAACCATGCGGTTGATGTAGTCCATTCGAATACGGCGCCAGGGAATCGGGTCCGGAAGGCTCTTCTCACCGTAAGCCTTGCCGACATCGAATAAGCCGTACAGTTCCTGCTTGCCCGTTGTCTCGATCGAAGCGATGGCCAGACCGTCAATTTCGCGCGGATCGAGATGTCTCAGCGGCACTTCGGCGTGGTATTGCTGTGGCGTCACGGCATCCATTGACTTTGACAGTACTGGTCGATGCGTTAACAAGCGCCAGCTTCCGTTGACCTTCGCCCACAGTGAGAAGCCGACGTTAAACGTCTCCGAGGCAGTGGTCCAATCCACCTTCAGACGGTTGCCCGAGAGATCCGAGTCAAAGGAATTCAGGGAAACTGGAAGGCTGGAGTATGGATTCACGCACGAAGTTGCATCGTACGCCTGGTCGCCGCTCGGCCAGACACCCGTATAACTAATGGCGCTCCCAACTGCCGCGCCGGTGTCCAGATTGATCTCCTGTATGCTGCTGGTCAGAATGAAAGCTCGATCTCCCTGAGTAATCGTGCCCTGCCCGGTATTCGGCGTGTTTATGACCTGGTAAGAGGTGTACGGAGGGCCGCTGTTGTCCATGGGTATCCGAAAGATCCGCCCACCAGCCCGGTCGATGGAATACAGATAGTACTGGTCAGGGTTGGTGACGCCGGTTTGCGTCTTCACTACGATATCGCCCCAGTCGTTGGCCGTATCGGGAAACGTGAACAGAAGTCCCGTGTCTTTGACCTTTGGCGGGAACGTACCATTCACGCGAGAATCCACTTCGTCAATATCGATGTAGTAAATCCGATCGACATTGCCGCTGACGTTCTCCGCCCCGAGAAACAGGCGTCCGGCGTTGTATTCCGCGCCCGCATCGTTCAGCCCGCGGGTTCCTCCAACCTGGAGATTACTGCACGCCGCGCTCGGACATTCGCTCGAACTGAGGTTGGTGACGTCCACGATGAAACGTCCGATTCGACCGGTTGGACCATCGTAGACAAAAACCGTGTGGTTGTCGGCGCCGCCTGAGTTACTGGTGTAGTAGAGGCGCTCGTTCTTGGAATCGACCGCCATGGCGTTGATAACCGTTGCCGATATTGGCAACCGGCACCACGCTGGGATCCGGCGCCGGCGCCCCCGTGGGGGCCGATCCCAGATATGGAATATCGTTGCTCGGGTCACCGTCGCCATTTTGCGCCGCCGCTATGACGTTGTGGTCAAACAGCAGCTGCGCGTTCCCCGGATTCGTCCCGGCGCCGGGGTCGGATATCTCCACTACATACACCCGCGGCGTGCCCGCGGTGTTGTCGCCCGCGCTTGCGAGCGCATAGCCGATGTTGTTCGGGTCGGACGGAACACACAGTGCCCGCTCGTCGATCAGGACCTGAACCGTAGCCGTGTTGGTGGACGTACCGCCGGTGTTGCTGACCTGGTAGGTGACCGGCGTGCTGCGACCGGTAAAGTCGGGATCGGGGTCAAAGGTGATGGAGCCGTCGCCCTGTACCGTGTACACCCCTTCGTTGGGGACGGTCAGGATCGAACCTCCCCCACTGACGGTGCCGGCCGACTGGGTTGGAAACGTCACGCTGCTGGCGTCGACATCAGTTCCGTCGTTATCCAGCACCGTGAGATTGATATTCGTATCCGGGTCGGTTATTGCGAAGTCATTGGCAGGGGCGAAGGCAGGATTGTATTGGACGTCAATCCGGGCGTTGTCGATCTCGAAATACTGCCCGGGGTTCAATGTATAGTTGGCGACACCGAACCGGATCTGAGTGTTGCTCGCCATATACGCCGAGATGTCGAACGTAGCGTCTGTCAGATTCTGGTCATTGTTGTACTGTTGAAGTTCCGTCCAGCTCGATCCTCCGTCATTGGAGATCTGAACGGTGAACGCATCGACGCCGCTCAAACTGCCGGCAGTACTGAGATCGAAGATAAGGGACGCCGACGCGATGGTCGGATCGGAGAGATCGATCTGCCGGTAGATATACGGATCCGGCCCCGGAACCCCGTGAAATCGCAGGTAACCGGAAGTCGTGCAAATGTAGCTGGGATTACTGAAGCACGAAGCAGCCGGGTTGTTGCCGTTTGTGGTTGTCTCGGTCCAGGAGCCCGTCCACCCGCTGCCGCCGGAATAACCGCCACTGCTGAAATCATCGGAGGCGACGATGGCCGCCTCGGCCGGCGCCGGCATGGCGCTGAGCACCAGGCCCGTCGTGACGACCATTGCCCCAAGCAGGGACCGGCCCCACGCTCCGATAACCAACCCTTGCCACACCAGCCGACAAAGGCCGGCCATCAGCGACGCTACCCGCTTCCGCAGGTTCCATGCTCCGTACATATCGTCGTACCCACGTTTTTTCTTGTCCACAGGGTCCGGCTCGTCCGCGTGCGCGCCAAAGGACCAGTGGCCAGTCGGCCACGAGACTCATGTGCTAAGCAGCGCTGAAACCCCCGCCGGATACCTCATTAACATCATAACTGCCTACCGTTATCGACTCAACCACCCGTGAGCTTTAATTCGGATCGATTTATCTCGATAAATCAATATGTTACAAATCAAAGTTGCATGGAATTGCGAGAATTGGCAGGGCATCGGACCAGGGCGGCTGTCTTATTCCCCAGCCGGAGAACGTCGTGCTTCGGCCCAGTACTCACGCCATAGGGTGTAGCCGATGCACCCGCACACCACCAGCATCTGTGAGTCCGTTGTTGGCGATGGCGAACACACCGCCTCACGCACGAAATTCCTGTCGACATATCGCGGCCACGCGTCATCTCCTTGATCCATCAAGAACTCCTCGACGTACCCCCGGTGCTTCGCATAATTGGATCTGATGAAACTGTAGAGTAATCCTGTTCTCCCCTTGAGTCTGAGGGCATCCGGAATCCGACCTTTCATCGCCTCTCGCATGACCCATTTGTCCTGTCCTTTGCTATGACTCAGGACCACCGGCATCTGCAGCATTAATCGAACAAGAGGAACGTTGTGGTAAGGGTCACGTCGTTCCACTCCGTATCGCTGACTGAAGTCACGCTCCTGGGCTGTCCCGAAAGTCATGGCCGACCCCAGCAGCCGGAGAGCGTAATCGGGGTAGGTAAACGATCGGGCTTCGGGGGGCCACGTTTCGGAGTGGCTCGCGTGTTCCCTGGCGTAGTCCGTCATCCAGGAAGGCAACGAGACAGCAGCGCGGTTGCGCCAACGTGCCAGCCAACGCGCCGCCGGATAGCGCACTGCGGGATCCCGAAACATTCCTGCGGCGCCCAGGTGAGTGGCCAACCAGCCGAGCTCGGTTGCCAGGCGGCGCCAATCGCGCCGGCGAAGCAGGTCGTACAGAAGCAGTGCCCTGTGCGGGTAGATGTTGTCACCCTGCGTCCCAGGTAGCAGAACAGGGCAGGATGCCTCCCCTGCCAGCCTGCAGCACTCCAGCATGAGCTCGCGGACCGGATTGTAATAGGGCAGTTCAGGACTCATAACCGACCGTGTCAGATTCGAGAACGGCGCGAGCTCACCGCCGTTGAAGGTGCGCAACTCGATACCCGCAGATCGAGCTGCCATGGCAATCCAGTGGAGCTCATCGCTCTCCGGGTATTCGGGCAACGTCCAGCTCACCGCCACTGGGCGACGGTTCCGAAGTCGCAGATCTGTTGCGGCGAGCGACAACACCGGCGCCGAATCCAGCCCGCCCGACAACATCACGGCGACATCCCCGCATTCCCCTATTGCCCCGGATACTGCATCCTGCAGCGTCTCCCGAAACGCCCGAACCCAGTCAGCCGGTCTCTTGTACCGTTGGGGTGGTCCGATCTCGAAAGGAAGCCTGTATTCGCGGGCGTTCCCGTCTGCGATACGGATGGTAGCGCCCGGCGTGACTTCCGATACTCCACAAAAGGGGGTGCTGCCCACGGAATGCCGTCCGCGCAGCGCGAACATATCGGCCACAAACTGCGGATTCTCGTTCGAACTGCAACAAGGCAACCGCGCGAGACAAGCACTTTCCGATGCAACGGCCAAGATCCCTTGTGACCGAGACCAGTAGAGTCCCTGGGCGCCGAGCCTGTCGCGCGCGGCGACCAGTGTTCCCCTATCGGCGTCAACGAAACAGATGGCGTATTGTCCTTCGAGACGATCCAATACGGACAGGTCCTGTCGCGAAAAAGCGTCGGCGAGCCAGCCAAGATCGCCCGATGGCGCAACTGAATCGAAGCTGTGCGGGTGCGTGATGAAGCCGTCGCACAACAGCCAGCGTCTTCGCCCAGTGTCAGGGTCGTTCCATCGTCCACACGGCGCTCGATACCAGATTCGGACACTCGGGCCCGTGTCGATCCGCAGCCAACGCGGACCGCCGGAGGTCGCAGAGCATGCAGTTGGATCCGCTAAAGGTTCGGAAATGGGCGGCTCATGATGCCTCAGGCACAGAAACGGCATACGCTCGAGGGAGGGAGGCGAACCCGCCTGAGAAGGCGGGACACGTGGATAGCTAGGGCTTTAGGATGGTGGGATTCCCGCTGTCGCCAGCACCTGGGCTGCCACCCAGCGTTATCCCACGGACGTCACCGAAGCGTTTCAACGCAGGTGCGGAGTAAGGCCGGCGACCGCCTGCTTTGCGCGGGTCTGATGTGTCAGGCCGTGAAATGGCCTGGGACGTATCGGACTTCGTATTCATGGCTCTTGATCTCATTTATGATAGCGCAATGTAGCACCTTGGACCGCGGCGCCTCTTTGGAAATTTAAACCAAACGGTGCGTCTGTCAAGGCTCCGGGCAGACCGGAAAGTCTAGTGGATAATCTGATATCCGAGACATGGTCATCCATGTGCAACATCCTCGGCGATTCGGCCGCATAGTTCAGCGAGATGTTCGGTGCCGGTCGGATATCGAATCTCTTTGACGGATACCTCCCTAGCAGCGGACGCCGAGAAATGCAGGTGCCTGTCCTGTAGCTCTCGATCGAACAGTCTAGCTGCAACCGTGTGGCGCGCTGCCGTCAGGGTCGCCTCCGTGTGCCCACAGGAGGTCAGTTCCATCCTCCCATCCGGGCGCGAGCCAGGTTGCCTGTTCAGTACGTACAGTCTCGACACACGTTCCGGGGAAAGTTCCCTCCCCGTCCGTTGCTTGATCGGCGAGAGCTTGAGCTGTGGGTACGCCGGATACGCGATCAGACCGTTTTCGCCCCCTCGTACAGGCACAATATCATCACAGACCCTTGCAGCCTTTACGGCATCATACGAATCCAGAACGGACGCTATTGTCGACTTTCCGGCGCCGCTGTCTCCGAGAAAGATAACCAGCTTTCCGTCAATTCTCACCGCGCTCCCGTGGAGGGAGAAGGTACCCAGGCAGGAGAGCAGGTAGATAATGGGTGGTCCCGCAAGCACCTGGCCAAGATAGGGTGTCGGCATACTCCCCGCAGAATCTTCGAGGATCAAGCAGGCATCCCGTGAACAAATCAGGAAAGAACCGACCCCCTCGATGCGCAGTCGGTGTATCTCATTGTACTTGTCCAGGATAACCCTCCGGTTACGGTCTATGAGCCATCCCGTTGCCGACTTTCTTTCTTCGAAGCATTTGTCGCGCAGAAGACGAACGTAGTCCCGTGGCGGAAAGGCGGGCCCGTTCCCCGGTATTGGGATAGTCGCCCTCTCGAACAACCCCACGTCGCTGTCCGCGAGCGCGACAAAGTTTGCGATCCTGTAGGCAGCACCCGGGCCGTCCCCACGGTCGATGGCGGAACGCAAAATTATAGTGAGGTGTCTCAACTCCAACAGACCTGCTGAATCCTGCTTGTGTCCCGGATTCCCCGCCCGACAGGGAGCCCGACGTGCCGGCGCTGCTCAGCGGCAACACCTGCTGCTCCCCATTGGGCGGGTCATCCAGTACCGCGCTATTTGACCTTGACCAAGGGATCGCCGAGGATCGTCTCGCCCCACAACAAGTCCACATCACCGCTACCATACTTCGCGGCATACTCCTGCTTGGCATTGATCATGGCCTCACCGATCGACTCGCTCTTTTGAGCCAGCTCGGTATGCAGCAGTGTCGCCAGATTCTTCTCGGCTCCCGCATCGGTCAGCGTGCTCGCGCCCACTACGGCTGCCGCGCCCTGGTCTCCGCTCAGCAGGAAGATGTGGCCCAAGGAATCTTGGAGAGGATCGACGAAGTACGTATTCCAGCATCCCCACTGTACTACAACCGTAGGATGGCCGTGATTCGTCAGGTTCATTGCGTCTGAGGACGTGAACAGTCCGTCATAGGTCCACTGAGTGCTGTTGGAATGGCCCGTGTAGACGGTCAGTCTCGGCCCGCTGTCGATCCCGCTGATCAACTTGTCTCTGGCATCGGCTACTGACATCTGATCCAGATAGGCGCGGGTCACCGACCAGCCGTCCTGCTCGAGGGGGGATGCAACCAACTCGCTCATGTCGGTGAAGTTATACGCGTCGCTGGCCTCCGTGTTGTCGGCGGCGAACACGGCGGTGCTATCTCCAGAGCCGTTGTCGTACGCAATGATCTTGTCGGCAACCGTCGCAAGCTCCTCCACCGAACGGACCGGCAGCCTTCCAACCGGAACATCCGGTACGCCATCACCGTCGATGTCGCCAAACAACGCATCCACTGCCGAAAAGCGCACCACGTCGCCCGTTTGCCTGTAAATTGTCGGCACAAAGCTGAACGTATCGACATTGAGGTATCCCTTGTAGTCATAGGTATCCCCACCGACGATCAACACCGAATGCAGGTCCGATCTCGAGGCGACATCCGTAATGAATCGTCGGATGGCCTCTCCATCCGTGATTCCGTCCGAATATTGGTCGTAAATGTCGAAAACGTTGACCACCTGTGTGGTCCCCGTCGTGATGGCGCTGCGCGCGGCGAGATAATCGTCCAGCGTCGATCCCATCAACGACGGGTGGGTGATAACCAGGTTGTTGGTTACAAGTCCGGCCAGTGAGTGAGTCTCGTGCGTATCGAGCTCGGGCGCCAATACGGCATCGCCAGTGCTGACAAAATAGGTTGCACCACTGCCCACGCCGGAGAACTTCACCGTGTATCCGGAGCCGGAAGACTCAATACTTGTTTTTGTCAGCCGCACGGGTCCTGCCGAAGTAAGAGCATACGCAACGATGTCGTCGGTACTGAACCCGGTCACCGAGAAGTTTCCGCCGTCAGACTTGAACATCAGGCGATCGTCGATTGCCGTGAATTTCCTCGGATAGGTCAGTTCTAAAGACTCGACGTAAATCAGATCGATGCCGTTCTTCGTATCGGCGGGCACATAGGTCTCGACCGTGTTCTGGGATGAGACCTGGTCCGAAGGAATCTGCGCCGATATCGTCCGCGCGCTCAGGCCGTCAAACCAATCCTCCCCCACCGACGCTCCATCGAAGTACAGATATGCATGGTGGTCGGCATCGTCATCCAGGTAATCCAGTCCCCCAACCAGTTGTGCCGTGATCGTCGCACTGGTTCCGGGAACGGCTGCAACATCCGTTGCGGGGAGCGAAAAGTCCCGTACGGACTGGCTGTGCACGGCCAGTTGCTGGGTGTCCTGCCACGGATCGCCCTTGAGGGGGGACGTGAAGTTGTAGATGTTATTCTGCTCGCGGCGCTCCGTGTACATATAGTACTGGGCGAAATCCCTGCCTTTGGGGCCGGCATTCTGCTGCGGCATCTGACTCGTCCCCGAACTCGACATCAGATCGAGGTCGTATACGTTGTGGTCGGTGTACAGGTTCTCGTATGCCTGGCCCAGGAACTCGACGTAGCTGCCCGGCCCGAACCCGCCGCCTGCGTTATACACGTGAACCGGCACGGGCACGCCGCGATTAGTCAAGCTGATCGAATTCTCGTTCACGGATTCCAGCGTCAAGCCAAGGGCAGCGAGATCGTCATAAGTCACACGGTAGATGCCGGTTTCGCCCACCAGGACCCGAATTGTGAGTCCGGAGCCACCGCTGGCGGTCGTCGTGACCAGGGTATTGCCGCCCCCCGACTGACCGTTGCCGCGCTTGTCCGCATTCTTCAGCCTCCCCTGACCCGTCAATTTGCCCTTCTTGTTCAGCTTTAAGGCGAACTCATGGTTGCGCTGCTTGTCCCGCTGGGTCTTGAGTGCCTTGAATTCCTTCCAATTCGTCTTAACAACATCTTTGTCGAGGTCTTCGACGCCCGACGCCTGACCCAAGGTGAAGGGACCATGCTTGGTCGGCTTGCCAAAGATATCCACGTCCTCGATATAGAATCGCTTCGCCAGCTTGCCGTACTTGTCAGCAAAGCGTGCGTCATAGTGGGTAACCGAACGACTGTTGACCGCTTTCGACGGAATCATCACATCGTTGACGGGAAGCAACGCTTTTCCCACGACCGCGTATAGATTGAAGCCGAGATTGCCCGTCTCGGTGGAGGTCGACCAGTTGAAGACCAACTCGCCGGTACTCGGATCTCTGTCCACCAGGAAAGAGGACAAGGTGACCGGTGTGAATGTCACCTGATCGCAGGAACCTGCATCGTTTTCGTAGCTGATGTCTGCGCCGTCGCTATTTCGATAATGGGCACATACGACGTTGTTGACCGAATTGATTGGCTTGTCCACCTGGAGCTGGTATGTGGTGGTGACAGTTCCGCCCCCGGCCCTGATATCATCGGGGTAGATGGTAATCGCGCCGGGATTATCCGTAGCGCTTACGGTCTCATTTAGGTAGTCAGGATTGTCTATAGTCAGGGTCCCACCCGCGTAAGAAAACTCCGACGGATAGTTGTCAATCCAAAAGAACCCCGTATCACCCGAGGAGGTCGCACCGTCCGCAACGCCCGCGCCAGTGTTGGTGATCGTGACGGTACACGTAGTTGTATCCCCAGGCGTAAGATTAGTTGTGGGATTGCAGCTCTT
>CAVSUY010000027.1:0-375707 GCA_963731035.1 uncultured Gammaproteobacteria bacterium
ATTCTAGAGGTTCAAGACGCTCAATGGAAGCCCCAGGCCCGCTTTGAGGTTCCCGGACGCGCTCACCGACCGGGAAAGGCATCCTTGCCATTCCAAAATCCTCGTCAGGGTTCGATGCGCAAAGACGGGTCCCCGAGCACCGACCAGTTGGTAATCACGTCCGAATAGGACTTACCCAAGGCCTTGCGGGCCGTCAACACCGCCTCGCCGACCGACTGGCCGCCCACCATGGCATCGGTGACCCTGCCGAGCAACTCCTCGTTCTGCGAGAAACCGCTCAACGTCGCCGCGCCCTGTATCAGTGCCGCGCCCCTGTCACCGGACAACAGCAGCTGGTGTCCGATGGTATCCGTGCTGGGCGCAACGAAGTACGTGGTATAGCAAGACATGGTACCCACCAGTGTCGGTAAACCCGCGTTGGTCAGGGACTTGGCCGTTTGCCAGTCTAGAAGGCCCTGGAATGACCAGCCGCTGGGGGAGCCATGGCCGCTGTATAACGTAATAGTCTGCCCGTGTTCGAAGCCCTGCTTCAAGGCGTTACGGGCGTCGCCGGGGGAGCTGAAATCATCCATGAATACGCGGGTCACATCAGTCCAGGGCTGCGGTGGAGTACCCGGACTCATCAGTTTCGCACCGACCTTCTCAACCTGAGAGGAGAACGGCGGGAACCGGGCGTCGGTCTGATCCGCCACCAGCATGGCGCTTCGACGCGACGCCATCGTCTCCTGGTACTTCAGGGTCTTGTCGATGATCGTTTTAAGTTCCTCCGCGGTCCGCACCGGCCAACGGCCGACAGAACGATCCGGCACGCCGTCCGGATCCCCGGTGTGACCGTCCGGTCCGTACAGGTCCACCAACAGGCCATCCGAAGGGCTGTGACGTATGATGTCGCTGGTGCCCGCGAAGAAAGTAGGTATGAAATCAACAGATCCCGCTCCCGTGTAGTTCATCGGATCGGATGTGGCCCCACCGACGAGCAACACTTGCTTGATTGGGTTGGCCGAATCCTGAGCCTGCAGGTATGCGCGGATACCCTCCGGTACCGGCAGGCCGTAGCCGTACTGGTTGATCACGTCGTAGACGTCCACGATATGGGGCGAATAGCCCTGCGCGCGCTTGGCGCTCAGGAAATCCTGCGCATTCTCCATGGTGTCCATGAAGCTGGGGTGCGCGATGATGATGTAGTCGGCCGTCGGATCGACCAGGTCCCTGGACCGGTCGACAACCGACACTTCCGGCGACGGCAGGGAATCCTCTGTGGACACCCAGTAAGTGGCTTTCCCTATGGCCACGCCTGGGAAATCGGCGATCACCTTGCCCTGCACCCTGTTCGTCTGGACGTTGATCCGGGCAAGGTTGCGTCCCGCTACGGCATAGGCCACGACGTCGCGCCTGTTGAACCCCGTGACGTGGAAAGAGTCAGCCTGGCCCGAGAAATCCAGCGCATTATCCACCGCCACGAACTGCCTCGGGTAGTCTATCTCGTAGGTGTCCCCGTAGATCAGGTCAAATGGGTAGCCATCCACACCCGGGACTGCCACGCGTATGGAGTTATCTCCGTCTTGCAGCGCACTGGCTGTGACCGGCACATCGATCTGCCAATTGACGATTCCATCGTTGGTGAGATCGGCAACCGGATCCTGGCCGCCATTTAGATAAATTTGCACATTGTGGTCGGGCGTGCTCCCGGCGAACTTCGTGATGCCGTCGAGACCCAAATGCAGCTTGACGTCGGGGTCGTTGACACCCTGCGCCAAATGGTCGAGCGCGAGGGTCACGTTCGCCCGGTCGACCCGAGAACCAGGTATGCCTAACAACCGGTTTTCGTACCACGGGTTGCTCGAAGGCATATTGAGTCCGTATTCGACGTTGACGTCCCTCTTGACCTTCTCGATATAGTAGGCCGGTGCTGCAGTCGGATTGGGATCGCGGTTAACTTCTCCGCTTGGAAGAGCGAGCCGGCCGTCCACTTGGAGCTGGTACATATTGGTGGACGTGTACCGCGCATCCTCCTCATCTACGGGTGCCGCGTAAAAATCAATGTAGCCGCCGCGCCCGAACCCCCGGCCCCTGCCGTCGTACACATAGCGCGGCACGGGCTGGCCCTTGTGGGTGATAGCGAGCTCGCCGACCGGCACGCCTTCCAGATCGATGCCGGCTGCGCGCAACTCTTCATAAGTCACACGATCAATCCCTTCGTGCGCAGTCGCCAGGTTGATCTCCGGAAAATGGTTCCGAAAATCCGCCAGTCTCCTGGCCCCACCATGGCGTCGATGGTACCTGTGGCCGGATTTTTCGTAGCCGCGGAGGCGCATGTTCTGGTCCAACTGGGCGCGAATGTCGTGCCAGGGGATTGGCTCAGGCGTGCTCTGGCTGCCGTAGGTCTTGTTCAACTCGAACGGACCATAGAAATGCTGCGACCCATCCGTGTCCACGCTGGAGATCCCGACCGCGTCGACGTTGCGCCTCGGTGCGTGAACGGAGACCCGGTAGCGCTGCGGCGCGGTCGAGTCGGTCACCCGGTTCACGAGCAGGTTCCTGTTGAGCTGGCGCCAGCCTCCATCGATCTGGGCCCACAGGTTGAAGCCGACCGTGAAGGCCTCGGAGGCGGTGCCCCAATCGAAACGGATACCCCGACCCATACGCGTCGCCCGAAAACGGTCGAGAGTGACCGGCAGATTCTGCGGGAACGTGATGGGCGCAAAGGCGGTGCCGACGTCGATGGACGGAGCACCCGTCGGTATCGACGAGTCCTGATCCTGTCCCCAGCCGCCGGCCAAGGTTGCCCCGGACACGAAGCCCGTGGTGTTGCCGTTGACACCATACCCGGGGGTCGTGAGGGAGAACATCAGCGTCCCGGACTGATCACCGTCGCTGGGATCATGGATTCGCAACAGCTGAAGCTCGTTCACGAACATACCCTGGTTCGAGGTATTTTCGTCGATTCCATCGACGGTATCATTCGTGTCGCCATCGCCATTGAGATCGACTTTGTCCGGAATGAAGTCACCGTTAAAGTCGACGTAGATGTACGTATCCGCCGTCGGCGTCACCCAGACCGGGGAGTAGTCCTGGAACCCGGTCACAGTCAAAGTCGGGTCGTGACCGAAGCCCAGCGGGATGAGAATAGCGGAGGTAAGATTGTTATCCGGGAGCAATGCCCCGCCCCAATCGTGGGCATCGTCGCACGCGTCCATCACTGCCACAACGTAGATGGGCTCACCTCCAGTGGACTGCACGCGCGTCGCATCCGAGCCACCCGCCAGGCTGCCCGCGGGCAGCACGTACGTGGCGTAGCTCCCGGCCGGGACCGTCAATGGCGAGGGAGGATTAACCGGAGTTCCTGGATTCGCGCCGCTGTAGATATTGACATCAACGTCGGAAAAATTCGGGTTATAGATAATCAGCTCCCCACTTCCGTCACCCGAACTGTCGAAAGGAGCGTAGTAGTTGTCGGTAAACTGATCGGAAGGCAGCAGCGTGTAGAAGCGGGATCCGTAGTTGCTGTTCAGATCCGCCGTGAACGCATCGACCTGGACATTCCCGCCCGTCGCGGTGACGGTCGCACCAACATCAATGTTATCGACGAACTGCGACTCGCCCCTGTTCAATGTGAAGCTCGTGTCAGTCGTACCATCCCCATTGGTATCAACGTCCACGGACGTATTATCCGTATCGGCCATCACCAGCAGCGCTGTGGACTGAAAGGGATCATTGTCTCCGCAGCTTGTGCCTCCGTTGCTATTGGTGAGGTGAGCGTTGATGTCTTCCCCGAACGGGATCTGGTAGCTGCTGCCCCAGCGCGATGTCGGGAACAGCTCGATGGAGCCGGCGTTGAGCGTTTCACTGCCGGATGCCCAGAATGCCCGGGTAATGGCTATTTCCTGGGTCGAGGCGATGACGTCTTCCGCATCGAAATCCAGAATGCTGCCCAGCGTGGTGCTGACGATCTCCGGCTCCCTCAGCACGATGACGTCACCCGTGTTCAACTCGTCGGCCGGATAACCCGGCGGATACCCATTCGCAGGATCGCCGTCCCCCCAGATCTGTGTACTGGTCGTAATGGGTGCCGGTCCGGCCGTGGCGTCGCCAAAAGTCTGAGTGGGGTTGGTTATGTCAGCCTCGTAGCCATCTTCCCACTCGTCGTAGTAGATGATCGTGCCGTCATGGGCCACCGCGATCGCGGTGTACGTTTCGACCGGGTCCTCCGCTTGGGGGATGCCAGTGTTGAAGCCGCGCACGGTCTGCAGGAAGCTCAGAATATCGTTTTCGGGCGCCGGCAGGACGTAGGTCTGATCGACTAACTGTCCAGTACCTGGGGTGGAAGACCCCGTTGACACGACGGCGAAATCGTCGATGGCAATGTCCTGGCGAGAGTTATTCCCCGAGTCGCGAGTCCAGCGAAGACGCAACCTCACCGTTCCGCTGACATCACTCAAATCAACATAGGCAGGGCGCCAGTGAGCAATTTCGGTATCCCCGATCACCACCCGGTCCGAATGCAATACTGTCCCGCTGGAATTCAGAATATCGACATGAAGATGATGGTCCGGGTTGCCAGGTGTTTGATTGTTCGAGAAGACGAAGAAAGTTGCGTACGCACTACCGGAAGGAATCGAAAAAGTTGGAGAAAGGAGGTCTACATGGGCACCCGTAGGGTAGCTGTTACCGCTTGCCTCAACATACAGATAGTTCCCCAAACCGGTGGTGTGATCGGTCGCCGGACCGACGTCCCGCTGCGACCCACCGCCACCGCCCGCAGTGGGCGTCTGACCCGCCATGACATACCACTCGCCATTATCCCCCGTGGCGTTGACCCAGTCGGAACCGGTGGTTCCAAACCCTGTACCGGTCCCGGTTCCGCCACCGGAAGTAAATCCCGTATCGAAGTTCTCCGAGGTAACGCAACTACTCGAGGTGCAGAAGGTGCCCGCCCACGCCATCGTGCTGGCAAATAGCCATAGGCAAATGAAGAGCACGAATCCTTTTCCAAGCTTTTCTCGCTTCGAAGTGCGGCGCGATCCGGTCTCCTGATCAAGACATTCCCCTCCCTCGACGAGCGGAGATTCGCACGCAATAATGGAGAAACTCATTACCCCCTCCGATTGTTATACAGGCAACATAGATCCGATCGTCATGGATTTTATTTCGTTTTTCCCATTAAAACCAACCGTTCGTCGGGTTATCGGCAAGTATGGCGCACGGCTTTAGCCGGGCCATTGAATACGGGTTGCACCGCAAATATGAAGTGTCGGACATCACCGTTGGAAAGTGCTTGAAGATCGGCCCTTGTGGTGCGGTATCTGGTGTATAAGGCGCAATAAATAGGGATTGCTCCCCAAATTGACGAAATGCTGCGTTCTGGAACAATCATTCAATTGTCAAACTTCGACTGCTGCATCCGTGACGGCAAGATGTACCTGCGGAATGAGCAGCATCCGTTCATCCCCTGCAACCCCGGCGTCCTGGGGCTTCTCAACCTGTTCTCGGTCCCCAGAACCCTCTCGGATGCCGCTTCGGAACCGTCCCTCGCACACGACTGGGTCCGGCACACCCATACCATTATGAGCCTGATAGAGGCCGGCGTGCTGACGGCCCGCGACACCGATGGCTCCACGCCGGCCACCGGACTCGAACAGATGGGTTTCGGCGGCGCACACGAGCACATCTCCATGCTCAATGATCGGCGGCGGACAAAGCCGTATCTCGATGCCGTCAGGCGGGCCGTGTCTCCCGGCGACGTGGTCGTAGAGCTCGGCTGTGGCACAGGCATACTGTCGGCCGCGGCCGCGCAGAGTGGAGCGCGCACCGTATACGCCATCGAGCGGACGGCCATCGCCGCCGCTGCCGACCTCGTGTTCAAATCCAATGGCCTCGATGATCGTATAGAGCTCACACGCAAGCCGTCATCTTCCGTCCAACTCCCCGAGACTGCGGACGTCCTGATCTCGGAGATCATCGGCAACGAGCCTCTCTCCGAGCGCGTGCTCGAATACGTCCTCGACGCGCGGCGCCGGCTGCTGAAACCCGATGCACGGATGGTTCCGCAGAGACTGGAGGTCATGGCGCAG
The DNA here is from genome assembly GCA_963731035.1 of uncultured Gammaproteobacteria bacterium. Classification (GTDB taxonomy): domain Bacteria; phylum Pseudomonadota; class Gammaproteobacteria; order Arenicellales; family JAANXG01; genus JAANXG01. The sequence goes on from CAVSUY010000027.1 coordinate 6,072, forward strand.
TGCCTGCAATGCCCGAACGAAATCAGGGACCGATATCTGTTCACACCGGCCAACACGAAGGACTGGTCCCGGGAGTACGCCTTGGATTTCTCCTCCCTGCAAAGCCTGCGTTCCAGCAAGCCGCTTGCGATCGATGTCCATCCCCGGTCACTGAAGGGGTGCAGGCCCCTCGGGGACAGGGTTTCAGTGGCGACCATCGACCTCGCTACTTTCACTTCGCCTCGCCTGGACACGACACTGAGCCTGCCAATCGCCACAGCCGGCCGCATCGACGCTGTTCATGTTTCCTTCACTTTGCAGCTCGACGAGCAACAGTCCATGCAAAACGGTTTCGAAGACATAGACGACGCCACGAGTTGGGCCTGTCGCCTTTGGTTGCCGGACCGACCCATCCCCACCCGCGCGGGGGAATCCCTCCGCGTGGCCTATCGCCATAACCCGTTCGGCTCACAGTTCGAATTTGTCTAGAACCTTAGTATGAGCGCATTCGCACTCTGTTTTCGGCGCGATGGCGCGCCCGCATCGCGGCGGTCGATTGACGCCATGCTCGAGGCGCAGGCGCCCCTTGGACCAAATGCCGTCCAGGCCCGGGTCGAAGGTGCCGTGGGCATGGGTCACAGGGCGCTGTGGACCACCCCCGAGGAAACGGACGCTACCCAGCCCCTGTGTCTGCCGGGTCTGCCGTTCCTGCTGGCGTGGACTGGGAGAATCGACAATCGACGCGAACTTCTGAGACACCTTGGCGTGAATCGTACCGAGGCGCAAACCTGGTCGGATGCGGAACTGTTTCTTCGCCTTTACGGCCGGGAGCAATGCCGCGCTTTCAAATACCTCACAGGTGCTTTTGCGCTCGCCCTGTACGACCGCACGTCCCACACGGTGCTCCTGGCCCGCGACCCCATCGGTCATCGCGATCTGACTTTCCATCTCGACGACCGAATGCTGATAGCGGCAACCAACGAAAGCGGTGTACTGGCGCACCCGGACGTGGACAAGCGTCTCGATCCCTCGCACCTCGCCGTGTTCGTGGGATACACGGGGATGGCCCACGGGGAGACCTTCTTCGCAGGCGTTCGCAAGCTCCTGCCGGGGCACTACATGGTCGTAGGCCACAAGCGAGCCGACGGTTCTCGCTACTGGGTGCCCAACACCGCCAAGCGCATCTATTACAGGGACCCGCGCGAGTATGCCGAGCACTATCGGGAACTACTCGACAAGGCGGTGAGTTGCCGTATGCGGTCGAAGCAACCGGTAGGCATCATGACCAGCGGCGGTCTGGACTCCGGCCCCATCGCCGCCATTGCCGCGTTTCAGTCTTCCGGCAAACCCGTTTACTCGCTTTCCTGGGTGTTTCAGCGATATCCGCAGTGCGACGAGCGCAAGTACCTTCGGCCTCTTTGGGACAGGTACGACCTCGCGCCGGTGGAGATCAACTGCGACGACGCCGAACCGTTTCATGACCTCGAACATTGGCCCGTTCATCCGGATACTCCGGACCAGGATCCGTACCGACGGTTCCTCGACAACACCTATGCCGCCGCCCGGGAGAACGGCGTCCGCGTCGTCCTCAACGGTGGCGGCGGCGACAATCTCTATCTCGGCGGCGACCGCTGGTTCTGGGAGTTGTTGAGAGCGGGCAACCTTGGTGGCGCGTGGTCCGGGGTCTCGTGGTACGCAGCGCAGTCCGGATACTGGAAGTTCGCCAGGAATATTGTGCTGCGAAGCGCGGTGCCCTACCGCGTGATCAAGACGATTCGCCCGAACCACATGCCGGAGTGGCTGACCGAGGACGCGGTTGGCTTGATAAAGGATCGCAGCCGCTGGCCGCCGGAACACATGGCGGCAAGGCGCCCCGTCCAATGCCTGGAGACCCTCTCACTTCGGATATCAGACTTCATCAATGCAGAAAGCTACTGGAGCAACCAGTACGGCGTGGAAGTTCGCTATCCGCTTCGTGATCGCCGGGTGATCGAATACATGCTCCAGGTCCCCGATCACCAACTGCGATTCAAGGACACCACCCGACCGATTCTGCGCGCCGCGGTTGCCGACCTTCTGCCCGACGCGCAACTGAATCGGAAAGACAAAGCGAGTTTCTCGCCCGTGTATGAGCATGGCGCGCGCGCGCAGGCACCGCTCATCGCCGGCTACCTGGAAGACTCGTCGAATCTGTGGTCGCGGTTCCTGCGTAAGGATTGGGTCACGGGCAACCGGGCACCTACCCAAAACGTCGCCGACGCGCTAAAATGGACAGCGGTTTCCGTCGAATTGTGGCGGGTGTCTGAGCGTCTTTCACTGTGAGTTCAACTGTTGAACACAAAGACAACGAGAAAACCAGAGCCTGCGAAGGCGAAGGAAAGAAAATCGTATCGTGCACCACACCTGTCGCGATTCGGCGACGTGCGAGATCTGACCATGGGAAGCTCTCAGATCAACACCCTGGAAAGTGGCGCCACTCGAGACGTACGCAACATCTGAGCCTTGACGTCCACCGACCGGGCGCCCCGCATTCAGAACGGGTATCCGCCGTTGCGGTGCAGCGCTGCGCCTGCGCTAGTGCCAAGCGGCTTTTGCGTCGGATACCAGAAATCGTTTCAAGGTAACCAGCGACTCGCGGCTCTTCTCGAGGCTCGATAGATAACCCGACGCGCACCTCGCCGCCCGGGCACAAAACCGAAAGTGCTCCGCCAGCAGTGGCGGATCGAACAGGCGGACGCCGATGCTACTCGCCGCCAGCCGACGCGACGTCTCCCCACGAGACAGTTTTCGAATCCCCGCCATCTCGTCGTTCGCATCGTCGAGCCACAACAAGACAGATACGCCCGATGGTGGTGGCTCCATGCCGCCCTCCCCGGTCCGCGGCATCTTCGGTTGCGGCAGTCCTCCGATGAGCCTCAACTCCTGGTCGACGAGAAACGGGGCAGTGTCGTCGACGACTCGTACGACCCCCGGACACTGCTCCTCGAGATAGCGCGCTGCGGTGGACTTGCCCGCCCCGGAACTACCCAGGAAGCAGACGGCTCGACCCGACACCGCAATCGCGCTCAGGTGCAGCGTGAAAAGACCCTGGAGCGCCAGCGACAAGGTCATGACCGGCCCGAGTAGAACGTCCCGATCGAAGGCCCAGTCGGATGCATCGGTCCGATGGATCTCGTGACCATCATTCGATATGTGGAAACCGGAACGAGCTTCTGCCCTCAGTAAGAATCCCGTCGGAGATCGCTCGCAGATTACGTTCCGGTACCCGCCGCCGAAAAAACCGGGCCCACGATAGATCAACCTGGTCCCTTCCCCATCCGGGCGGTCGTTCCGTGCAGGAGGTTTCCACGTAGTCCGGATCCCCCCGTTCTGCTCATACCCCGGCAAACCCAGCGATACATCGCTCACGAGAAGGCGCTGAGCGATTCGATAGACGTATCGCGGCTCGCTCGGGGAGTTGGCATCCCACCTGAGATACAGGATCTGCTGTTCCACGGGCATGGGGACAACCTACTCGGCGGAGCTGTCTGGTGGTTTCAGAAGGGCAGCTTGTTCAACTTGCCGGTAGGTTCCTTCACTCCACCGTACGGAATGTCCGCGTTGCGCGGCCCCGTGGCCGCTGCCGTCGCTTCCCCTCCTTCGGACTGCAGCGTCCTTCCGTCGCTGCTTGGAGACGCCTGCCGCCCCGCCTGTCCGGATTCTTCGGCTCCGACGGCCGCGCCGTCCTTGCTGGAAAGGTCCGGCAGCTTCAGGTACAGGCTCTCCACGGCACCGTGGCGATCCAACAGCACCCGCTTCGCCTCAACGGAACGAATCCTGGCATCGGTGCCTTCGACCGCCTGCCCGACGCGATACGGGGTCACGTCGCCCCTGTTCACGCCGATCAGTGCCCGCGCGTAACGGTCGTCTGCACTCGCGATCATTCCCATCAGGCGCAACTGCAGCTTTGTTTCGGGCGCCCGAGCAACCTCGGCGGCTTCGGGTTGGTCGGTTTGGCCGAACAGATGCGCTGAAACGATCCGATCGATGTCGTAACCCGGCGAAGCCGTGTCCGTCCGCGAAACCGTGGTACTCCCGTCCTTCTGAGCCTTCATCCCTTGCATTCCGAATCCCACGAAGCCCGCCAGGTTCGTATACGCCACGACGACAAGCACCCCGGCCGCGGCCGCGACCATCAGCACATCGAGCATCCGGCGGGTTTGTCGCGAAATCAACGTCTCTTCGGAAACCGGGTTCCCGCTAGTGAGCGGTCTGTATTGTCGCACGGCCAGTCCGTGAAAAGACCCGGCGCGATGCGAACGCGCCGGGTCACACGTCTCCCTTCTCTCACGGGGCGCTAGGGTGTCAGGTGCAGCGAAGGATCGCCGAGCACCGCCCAGTTGGTGATCACCCCTCGGAAATCCGGGCCCAGTGCCTGGCGCGCCTGAAGCACCGCCTCACCCGCGCTCGTGCCTTGCGACATGGCAGACATGGCGCGGCCGAGCATTGCCTCGTTGTCGCTGAAGCCGCTCAGGGTCGCTGCCCCCTGGACCAGCGCCGCCCCGCGATTGCCCGACAGCAGCAGCGCATTGCCCAAGGTATCCACCGACGGCGACACGAAGTAGCTGGTGTAGCACGACATGGTTCCGACCAGGGTCGGCTTGTCCGCGTTCGACAGGTTCTTCGCCGTTTCCGAGTTCAGCAGATTCTGGAAGGTCCACGAGGTCGGAGAGCCGTGACCGCTGAACAGCGTCACGGCGTTGCCGTCGTTGAAGCCCTGCAGCAGGGCGTCGCGCGCGGCGCTGGGGGTGCTGAAGTCGTCCACGTACACCTTCGTGAGATCCGACCAGGGCTGCCCATCCGCCGTCACCAGCTTGCCGGCCACGCGGTCCACCTGCCCGGCAAATGACGGGAACCGGGTATCCCGTGCCCCCGCCGCCAGCAACGCCTTGTGCTGCGACGCCATGGTCTGCTGGTACTGGAGCGTCTTGCTGATCATGGAGTCCAGCTCGGCCAGCGTTCGCACCGGCCAGCGCCCGATCGACTTGTCCGGGATGCCGTCCGGATCCGAACCCGGACCCGACGCACCATACAGGTCCGCTATCAGCCCGTCCGCGGGCGTCTGGAAGACCACCTCGCTGGTGCGCGCGAAATAGGTCGGCACGAAGTCTATTGACCCGGCACCGGTGTAATTCAACGGATCGGACGTCGCGCCACCCACCAGCAATACCTGTCGAATCGGGTGCACAGCATCCTGGGCCTGCAGGTAGGCTCGAATGGCTCCTGGAACCGGCAGTCCGTATCCGTACTGCTCGAATATATCCTCCACGTCGACGATCTTGACGCTGTAACCCTGGTTCTGCTTGGCGCTGATGAAATCCTGCGCCTCGTTCAGCCGGTCTATGAAGTTCGCGTGGCTGACGATGATGTAGTCCGCCGAGGGATCCAGCAGATCCGCGGGCTGCCCGGGATTCACCACTTCCGGTGACAGCAGGGCCTGCTGCGTCGAGACCCAGTACCGCGCATCGGCGCCCGCCACTCCTGGAATCCGCGCGGAGAACGCACCATTGCTTCGCCCCGACTTGACCTTGAGCTGGGTCAGAGTGCCGTTGCTGGACGCGTAGGCGACCAGGTCGTTGGTGCTGAAGCCATTGACCTCAAACACGTCGCCGTTGTCCTTGAAGTCCAGCACATCATCCCGCGCCATGAATGCCCGCGGATACGTGATGGCGTAGGTATCGCCATAGAGCAGGTCGAACGGATAACCGGCCACCCCGGGCACCTCCACCCGAACCGTGTTGCTCCCGTCGTGCAGCGCGCCGGCGGCCACGGGGACTGTCACGTCCCATGCCACGATACCGTCGTTGGCGACGTCCGCAACGGGATCTGTGCCGCCGTTCAGGTAGACCTTGACCTCGTGGTCGGGGGTGCTGCCGCCAAAATATGTGATGCCGTCAAGGCCCAGATGGATAGCCGTCCTGCTGTCTGCAGCGCCGGTGGCCAAGTGATCCAGCGTCAAGTCGACGCTGGCCTGGCCCGTCGGCCCGCCTGGAATGCCGATCAGGCGCTGCTCGTACCAAGGGTTGGTCGAAGGCATGTTCAGACCGTATTCGACATTCACGTCGCGTTTGGCCGTTTCCATGTAATAGGTCGGTGCCGTCCCCGGCTTCCCGGTCTGGTTCAGGGACTCGCTGTCAACAGCCAGCCCCGGATTCACCCGGACCCGATAGACGTTGGTGTCGGTGTATCGCGCATCCTCGCTATCCACCGGCTCGGCGTAGAAATCGATGTAGCCTCCCGGCCCGAAACCGCTGCCGCTGTGCACGAAACGGGATACCGGCTGTCCTTTATGGGTCAAGGCGATGTCACCGGTGGCGACGCCCGTGAAATCGACCCCTGCACCCAGCAATTGGCTATAGGTGACGCGATAGATCCCCTCCTGTCCAGTCTCGAGATCGACTGCCGGAGTTCCCGACGCCGCGGTCGCAGCGGCACTCACCTGGCCCTTCTTATGATCAGATTTGCGCCACTTGCCGCCTTTTCGAACGTAGCCCTTGCCCTTCAGGTTATTGTCGAGCTGCGTTTGGATACTCTGCCAGGGAATCGGGTCGGGCGTGGATGCCACGCCGTACTGAGCCCCAAGCTCGAACGGCCCGAAGAAGTTCTGCGTGCCATCCGTGTCCACGCTGGAGATGGCGACCTTCTCCAATTGACCCCCGGCAGGAGCCGTCACGGACTGGTTGTAGCTCTGTGGAGTCACCGAGTCGGTGGTGTGATTGATCACCAGGTACTCGTTCAGCTTCTGCCACTGCCCGTTCACCTTCCCCCACAGGTTGAAACCGACGGTCGAGGTCTCCGAGGCTGTGCCCCAGTTGAAATCGACGCCGTTGCCCGTGAGCTGAGCCTTGAATCGGCTCAAGGTCACCGGCAGGCTGGTGATGTCCTGGGTGTAATCCTCGACCTCACCGCTGTCGACGATGCCGTCGGGGGACAACAGGTTGGGATCGGAGAAGTCGCTGTCCGTCGTGATCCTGTAGCGGAAATAGAACGTGCCAGCAGCTACGCCGCCATCGGCGACGCCGGGAAGCGTCCACGCCACGGGGAAACTACCACCGGTGGTCCCATCCGGCACGCTGATGCAGCTTCGCTCGCCGGTGTCCGTGGCTGACGCCGATTCCGGGTCCGCCGAAGTGGTGGACGTATTGGGTGCGTTGTTGAAGTCACCACTGTGGTCCAAATCCATCCAGGCACACAGTATGGCGGCCTTTCCGCTGTTGTTGGTGGCATTTACCGTCGTGGTGTACACGTCGGGGTTACCATCACCGTCGGTAATCGAGGACGTCGGCAGCGTTACGCCGTCCTCGTCGTCTCTTGGCGGGTTGCCGTTCGTGTCGTCGCCAAGCGCGTCAATCGAGGCGAAGTAGGTGGTCTCGGTGTCCGGGGCGGTTCCGAGGAATGGATCCCCCTTTGCCACCAGGTGGCCTGCGACCCCATAATTGTAGCCCGCTTGGGAAGAAACAACCCCTTCGTCCGGCAGATCTCCCATGTCACCAACGGTGCTGCCGACTATCTTGAAATTGACCGTCTTGTCGCCGCTGCTGCCCGCCGGCGCCGTGATCCGGGCCTGCAGGGGGCCGGACCATATCGGGATGGTGAAATCGGGCTTCAATGCTTCCGCGTAGAAGCAGATATAGGGGTCGTTGGTGGAGTTGCGAAGGGGAATGCGTCCGGCTCCCCCGGTGTCGATGAGAGTCAGATCGCTGCGAGCAGGGTCCGGGTTGGTGATGGCTCCATCATTGTCGTCGATGAAACCGTCACAATCGCGATCGAGGTTGACGTATAGCTCCGTGACGATCTGCTCGTCACAATTGCCCGCGCCGCAAGCGACGACCTTGTCCTTCGTCAGCAGGGTTATGTACCCGTTCGATGACGTCACCGGCGTGTAGCCGTAGTCGGCATTGGCGCTGGGATGGGGGCACACGAAGGTCGACTTGTCCGCAATATCGATGGTGAACCTCTTGTATCGGGGTGGGGCAGACAGGTCTGAGCCGTCATAACCCGAACCCGTTCCGTTTCCTTCGCGATCACACACCGCGAGCTCCCAACAGCGGCTTTCCTGGAAGCCGTTGACAATGGGGCTGCCGGTGTCGACATGGTACAGGCCCAACTCCAGCGAACCCGCCCACGGCGTCGTTGTGCCGTGCAAGCCGTTACCGTCGGTATCCGACGGCGAGCACTGGACCACTCCGCCCGAATCGACGTAAGGATCGACTGGGGTGCTATCGAAATCCAGCGCGGCGAAGAACGGCTCCCATTTACCGTCGACCGATATGCTCACGTTCGAATGCTGGAACAGAAGCTGCGATTCGTCCCAGCCATTGAATTGTGAGTTGGTGCCTTGGAGCTCCGCCTGAACGCTCAGGGAAGTGGCCAGCCCTAGAATCAGGGCAGCGATGGACAGACAAGACGAACGCTTATTCATAGTGTTATTCAGCCTGCTTTTTCGACGAGTTCTCTTAACGCTCAAACAACCCGGAACCCGGTCCCCCGGACCGCCCGATTCGCAGGCACAACTCCCTCGGGCCCAATCGCACCGATCGCAACGCGGGTAACGATCCCCCAAGGTAACGCCAGATTTATTCACCCCACCGTGACGTAGCCATGCTCTCGCATAGAGCCCCAATGCTACAGTATTTTAGCAGTTCATCGGTGTTTATCGACTGGAACGCCGGGAAACTTGAGGGAGAAGAGCACGATTTCCGGCCGCCCAACTTGGGACGGTACCGGCTCTCGCATCTCAACTCCGGCCACCGCTGGTCATGAACTGGGGCTTTCTTCGATTTCGGTCTTAAGATTCAATGACTTGGATCCTATGGATCTCCCAGCATGCCATGCGCCCATGGCAGTCGAACCGGCCGGCGCAGCCTGTTTCGGACGAAGCGGTGTCTCGCGCCCGCCCTAGAAACGGGCCGGGAAGGCGCTGTAGCTCGTCCCGTCCGGCTCCGCGTCCAGCGTACCCCCACCGTACTCAACCCACGCATGCGCTTCGAAGCCGTTGCCACCGCTGCGCGTGCCCAGTCGCACGACGGCATCTATTCCGGCCGAATTCAGCAGCTTTCGGATTGCCAGGGAACGACTGAGACAGGTCCCGATGCTCAGGCTACGTCCGGCGCGTTTCACTGCCGAGACGGCTCGCGCCGGGAAGGTATTGTTGGAACCGTCCGCCGGCGGCGCCGTATCTACGCTCAGCGGACCGGAAAGCGCCAGTGTCCGTTTCAAGCCGAGCAGCCGTAGGGACGCAGCGTAGAAGACCAGAAGAGCGGCGGCACGAAGCACCAGGATCTTGTCCTGGGGGGACATGATATAGAATCGCAGCCACCTGTCTCTCATGATCTCAACTACCCCGTCGGGTAGAATGCTCCAGGATTGAGCGGGACACCGAGTATACAACCAAACCCCTGCAAGATAGAGGTCCAGGCGTCGGAGGCGATCCGGGCGTGGTCACCCTCGTTCCGCTGGATCACCAACCATCTGCCCCTGCCTTCATGAGCCCATCATTCTATTCTGACGCCACAGAAGAGGCGTTGCGCCATTGGGCCGGGACCCACCTCGCCGACACGCGGCTCGCCGCCGCGCCTCCTGTCAAAGAACCGGGAGTCGTACGGGCATTTGCCCGAACCCACGGCGTCGCACCGGTTCTGGCGGCACAACTCAAAGCCGCTTCCCCTTCGAGCCCGGTGACCTGGTGGAACGATACGGACGAAAAGCAGGTCGTCGCCGTCGAAATGGCCAGGAGAAAAGAGTTCACAGGCACGGCCACAGCGTTGTTCGACCGAGTCGAGCCCCCGCCGATCGTGTTCAAGGGACAGGCGTTGGCTCACTGCCTCTATGATGAATCCTGGCTCCGGCCGCGGACTGACATCGATGTTCTGGTGAACCGTGACATGCGCGACTCTGTCGCCGAAGTCCTGCTAGGCCAGGGATACCATAGGGCGGAGTCCATCGACGGCGATCTTATCCTGCGCCAAGTCGGATACCGCAAGAAGCTCCACGGCGTCGACCACACCTGGGACGTGCACTGGAAGCTCAGCAACAGACCGGCTCTTGCCGACATACTGAGCTACGAGGACCTCCTTCGAGGCGCCGTCGAGGCGCGGATCGACGACGCCCGATTTCTGGTGCCGAATCCCGTTGACAGCCTGCTGATAGCCTGCCTGCACCTGATTGGACATCATTCGAATGAGATTCGACTCATCTGGCTGTACGACATACATTTGTTGATCGCATCGCTGGCCGAAGCTGAGCAAAGCCGATTCCTCGAGAAGGCAAAAGGCGCGACCGAGGCTCAATCCGCCTGTCATACCGCCATCGCCCTGACGCAGCGCTACTTGCCCAGCCATCGCTCCTACGATCTGTTACAGGGATTGCCGCCCAATCCCGCCGATCGATCGGTGTCGGCGCGGTCATACGCGGGCCGTTTGATTACAGACGGCCGGGCGCTGAGTAGAGAGGACCGGCTCCGGTTCATCAGGCAGCACCTGTTTCCGTCCGCCGACTATATGGTCAGGCGCTTCGGCATTCGACACCGGTGGCAGCTGCCGTTCTGGTACGGGGTTCGAATAGTGCGGGCGGTGCCGAAGTTGTTCAGGAGGCGGTGAAGGAATCGCGGTTGAAACCGCTCCTACAATCCGGGGGTAACCTCGGTGCTGATCCATGGATTGTCGGAATAACGCCAATCGCGACTGAAGTGAGGGATCGCGACTGAAACCGCTCCTGCAATCCGGGGGTAACCTCGGTGCCGATCCATGGATTGTCGGAATAACGCCAATCGCGACTGAAGTCGCTCCTACAATCCGGGGTTCACCGTGGTGCCTGAACGCGGATTGTAGGAGCGGTTTCAACCGCGATCACCGGACCTGGTCTACGGGCACCCGCTCCACCGCCGTCGTCCAGCCCCCGTCGTCCTCCAGCAGGAAGACCCGATAGCCGGGATCGACGCTGTCGTCTGTCGCGAATTTCTCCTCCCCCGGGGCGAACTGAGCGCAGGTCGAGGGGGTGGTGACAATCGGGATGCCGCCCGCTACGGTTTCGAATGCCTGGTGCACGTGGCCGCAAACCACGGCCTTCACCGGCGGATCGGACAAGATGGCAAGGAGTTCTTGGCCGTCCAGGCAGTGTGATGTATCGAGCCAGGCACTGTTCACCTTGACCGGTGGATGATGGAGCGCCACGATGGTGTGCCGTTCCTCGGTATCCAGGGATTGGCGCAAGCGGGTAAGCTGCTCTGCTCCGAGCTCGCCGTGCACCCGCCCTGGCACCTGACTGTTCAACATCGCGAACCGCCACGATTCGAGCCGGGCGTCCCGGCCGACGAAGAAGCGCTCTCCGGGCAAGCACTCCTGCATGCAGGCCAGGTTGTCGTGATTGCCGGGGATTGCATAGAACGGCGCGCGCTGAAGAGGTGCCAGTGTGCGCTTCAACAACTCGTAGCTCTCCGGCGTCTCGTCCTGGGACAGGTCGCCCGTCAACAGCAGCGCATCGAGGTCCGCGTGCCGCGCCGCCACGTCAGCCACCACCGCTTCGAGGGTACGAAGGGTGTTGATCCCATACTGGGCGCCGTCGGAGCTCTCGAACAGATGCGTGTCTGTCAGTTGTACGATCTTGAGGGACATCAGTCGAGGTTCTTCAAGTAGGTCGCGGCCCGGTCATCCCCTCGATCGGCGGCGCTTTGAATCCAGTACAGCCCGAGAGCCTGATTCTTGGAGACTCCTTCGCCGTTCATGTAAAGCATACCCAAGTTGAACTCCGACTTGACGTGCCCTTGCTGCGCCGCCAGCGAATACCAGTGAAAGGCCTGGCTGTAGTCCTTGTCGACGCCCCACCCGCTTTCGTACATGAACGCGATTCCATACTGGGCTTCGGCAACACCTTCCTGCGCCAACGGGCGCCACGCTTTGAACGCGGTCTGGTAATCCTGGGCGTTGAATGCGCTTTGCCCTGTGCGCAGGGCCACCTGCTCACTCGTTTCACCAGTCGCCGCCGGCGTGGATTTTCCGCTGCTCTGTCCCGCCGGGGGCACGGAGGCTACCGTCGGGCCGCTTTCGTCCTCCTTGGGTACTTCGGGTTTGGTTTTTGATCCGGAACCGACGACGGTTCCCCCTCCGGCGTCGGAACGCCCGGCCACGCCGCTGGAGCTCGTGGTTTCCACCGTGGTGCCGGGCAGGGCCTCGGCTTGTATGGCCCGGAAGCTGCGCAGCCACGGGGACGCACCCGACAGCTTCTTCTGGAGCCCGGCCTGAGCCGCCGCGGCATCGGCCTTGTCGGGATAGCTGCCGTAGATCCCCTTGAACCAGGTCTTGCCGTTCACCCGTGCCTGGTAGATTCGAACCTTGCCGGCCAGACCGTGGTTCTGCACGAAGCTCTCGGCCGCCTGCCTGCCCTCTGCCGCGAACAACTGGATGGTCCAGCGATCCGGATCTTCGTGAGCCACGGAATCCTGCGAGCGGCCTGCGCCGGCCGCCTTCGTGGAACCGGCTTTTTCGGCATCCACCTCGGCGCCGCCGTTCCCTTTGACCGCGCCGGAATCGGCCGCCGTGCCCGCGCCTTCGGTCCCCTTCGAGGGCGCAGGACGCTTGGTACGCAGGTCCGCCAGAGCGTCCTGGGCCCGCGAGTCACCCAGGTCCGCGGCACGCTTGAACAGGGCCATGGCACGCCCGGTATCCTGTGTGACGCCCTCACCCCGCCGGTAAAGGGTGGCAAGGTTGAACAAGGCTTCCGGATGATCCTGTTGGGCCGCTTTCTCCCACCAGGATGCCGCCTGGGCCAGGTTCACCTTGGTGCCCTGACCGTGGTAGTAGGCGGCACCAAGGTTGAACTGGGCGTTGGGGTAGCCCGCCAGCGCTGACTGTCGGTACCAGCGCACCGCTTCTTCGGGGTCCGCCTCCACACCGAGTCCCTGCGCATACAGCACGCCCACGTTGAAGGCGGCCACCTGGTCTCCGGCCTCGGCGGCGGGCTTCCAGATTTCCATCGCCTTCTGATAGTCGCCCTGCAAATACGCATCCAGGCCCTGCTGGAACGACTCCGCGCCATAGACCATGCCGGACGCTGCGATCATCGCCCCGGCCACCAGCGCCGCGGTGAGGCGCCGGACCCTCCGTCTAAAGTGCATCCTGGTCGGTTTCACCGGTCCGGATTCGGACCACGCGCTCCAGCTCGGTGACGAAGATCTTGCCGTCTCCGATCTTGTTGCTGCGTGCCGAATTGACGATGGCCTCTACGACGTCATCCAGGACCTCGCTGGCCACCGCGACCTCGATCTTGATCTTGGGAACGAAATCCACCACGTACTCGGCGCCCCGATAGAGCTCCGTATGTCCCTTCTGCCGCCCAAAGCCTTTGACCTCCGTCACGGTCATGCCTTTTATACCGATCTCGCCCATGGCGTCACGGACGTCGTCCAGCTTGAACGGTTTGATAATCGCGGTAACGAGTTTCAATGAGTCTCACCGGTCGTTGTTGGTTGAAGTCTAATGGACCGGCATTGTATCGAATCCCGGTGCCGGGGTGCTTCCTCGCGTGCCCTTTCGATCTCCGGGCAGGTCCGCCAGGGGTTATCGCGGCTGAAGCCGCTCCTACAATCCGTGGCTCAATACAGTGCAGAACCCCGGATTGTAGGAGCGGCTTTAGCCGCGATTGACAAGATTCACAGCCGGCTTCCCCTGCCGCCGCGCAGAAAAGCTTTCTGCGAGGACACGCAAAAACCGAATCCAGTTTGCGATTTCGGCGCCTTCGTCCGAAGTTTGTTGACCCGGTCGGCCGGATTCCACTAAAAGTCTGCCCGTTTTCGACAATCCCGTCCTCCATATACACCTAAGGACACGCAATGCCCGTTCAAATCAACGATCTGTATGCCGCCCGCAGGAATATCGCCGGCATTGCGACGCGCACGCCCGTGGTGCCGGCCTGGAGCTTGTCAGGCGACCAGCGCGACGTCCGCCTCAAGCTGGAGATCACCCAGCCCACCGGCGCATTCAAGCTGCGGGGCGCCGCCAATGCGCTCGCCCGCCTGCGGCCCGAGCAGGCGCAAAAAGGCGTCGTTTGCGCCTCCACCGGCAATCACGGACGTGCTATCGCCTATGCGGCGCGGCGGCTTGGCGTTCCGGCGCACATCTGCATGTCCAACCTGGTGCCTGCGAACAAGGTCCGGGCAATCGAGTCGACGGGCGCCCACGTCAGGATCATCGGCAAGAGCCAGGACGAAGCCCAGCACGAGGTGGATCGGCTGGTTCGCGAGAAGGGAATGACGGAAATCCCGCCGTTTGATCACGTCGACGTGGTGGCGGGACAGGGAACTCTCGGCATCGAGTTGGTGGAGGACTATCCGGAGCTCGACACCGTGATCGTACCGTTGTCGGGGGGCGGCCTGATCGCCGGGGTGGCGCTGGCGGTCAAGACCCTGGTACCCGGCGCGCGGGTGATTGGCCTGTCCATGGACCAGGGCGCGGCGATGTACGAGAGCCTGCGGCAAGGACATCCGGTGGAGGTGGACGAGCACCCGTCCCTGGCCGACTCCCTGGGCGGAGGCATCGGCCTGGACAACCGTTACACTTTCTCAATGGTGCGCGATCTCGTGGACGACGTGCGAATCGTGCCCGAGTCCCGGATCGCCGAAGCCATGCGCTACCTCTACCAGCAGGAAGGCTGGGTCGCCGAAGGTGCCGGTGCAATCGGCCTGGTGCCTTTGCTGCACGACGATCTCGACCTCGAGGTCGGACGAAAGGTCGCAGTTGTCGTTTCCGGGAAAAATATCGACATGAATCTGTTTGCGCGCGTCATGGGCGGGGAAGTACCGTATTGAAGTGCGGCTGCCCTCACAGGCTCCCTCTCCCGCAAGCGGGAAAGGGAGCAGGATGCGCGTCCGGCTGCTTGCTTTAAGTCCGTGATCAACGTTGAGCCCCGGGAGGCCCGATGGCCGAAATCAAGATCCTGACCGAGAAAGAGTTGCGTGACGCGGTGTCCCTGGATCTCCAGGCCGTGGACATCGTGGAGCAGGCCTTCGCGGCCCTGGCCGGGGGCGGCGTGGTGATGCCGCCGATACTGAGCATGGCCATCGAGGAAAAGCACGGCGAAGTGGACGTCAAGACCGCCTATGTGCCTGGAATGGACATGTTCGCCATCAAGGCCAGTCCCGGTTTCTTCGACAACCCGTCCAAGGGGCTGTCCAGTCTCAATGGATTGATGATCCTGTTCGACTCGGATACCGGCATCGTCAAGGCCGTGCTGCTCGACAACGGCTATCTCACGGACGTCCGCACGGCCGCCGCCGGGGCGGTGGCGGCCAGGCACCTGGCCCCGGAATCACCCGACACCGTCGGCGTGATCGGCGCGGGCGTTCAGGCCGAGCTGCAGATGCTGGCCCTGGCCCTCGTGCGGCCGTTCAACAAGGTACTGGTCTGGACCCGCAGTCCCGAGCACGCGGCCGACTACGCGCGCCGCATGGCGGACAAGCTCGGCGTACCGGCACGCGCCGTGGACAGCGCCGAGCAATGCGTTCGCGAATCGCAAATCGTGGTCACTACCACGCCGGCTCGCAGCCCGGTAGTGCAGGCAGACTGGCTGCAGCCGGGGCAGCACATCACCGCGATGGGCTCAGACTCCCCGGAGAAGAACGAGCTGGACCCCCGGATCATCACCGCGGTAGACCGCTTCGTTTGCGACCGCCGCAGCCAATCCCTGGCCCAGGGCGAGCTGCGGGCGGCGGTGGCCGCCGGCGTCGTCGACGGGAATTTCCCGGCGGACGAGCTCGGCGAGATCATCATCGGCCGCAAACCGGGCAGGACCAACGATACAATCACCACGGTGTGCGACCTGACGGGAACCGGCGTCCAGGACACCGCGATCGCCAACCATGCGTATCGAGCCTCCGTGGACAAGGGCGCCGGTACAACCATAACAACTTGAAGAAGGTGACACGCAAATGAGATTCGAACGCTCCGAGTACGTATCGCGGCTGAACCGCGTCAAAGAAGCCATGCATCGCCGCGGCATCGAGCTGCTGGTGGTCGCCAACCCGGCCAACATGTGCTACCTCACCGGCTACGACGGCTGGTCGTTCTATGTGCCGCAGTGCGTGCTCGTGGAGTTGAACGAAGACACCCCGGTGTGGATCGGCCGTGGCATGGACGCCAATGCGGCGCGCGTCACCACCAGCCTCAAAGACGACTGCATCATTCCCTACCCCGACGAGTACGTGCAGTCGCTGGTGCAGCATCCCATGGATTTCGTCGCCGACTACATCCGGGCCCGGGACTGGGACCGCAAGTTCGTCGGCGTGGAAATGGACGCGTACTACTACACCGCCCAGGCAAACGAATCGCTGCGGCACGGCCTGCCCGACGCGCGGTTCATCGACGCGCGCAATCTCGTCAACTGGGTGCGCCTGATCAAGTCGCCGCAGGAAATCGAGTACATGCGCCAGGCGGCGCGGATCCTGGAGCGGGTCATGCAGACGGCATTCGACGCCATTCAGCCCGGGGTTCGCCAGTGCGACGCCGCCGCCCAGATATACGACGCGCAGATACGGGGCACCGCCGAGTTCGGCGGCGATTACACCGCCATCTGCCCGATGCTGCCCACCGGGGTCGGCACCTCCACGCCCCACCTGACCTGGACCGACGAGCCATTCAAGCCCAATGAGACCACGATCGTGGAGTTGGCGGCCGCCCGCTACCACTACCACGCTCCCATGGCGCGGACCCTCCACCTCGGCGAGCCGCCGAAAAACCTGGCGGATACCGCCGAGATCGTCGTGGAAGGCATCCATAACGTTCTGGAGTTCGTGGAGCCCGGAGTCACCTGTGAGCAGGTCGAGGAGGTCTGGCGCAACACCATTGCCAAGTATGGAATCGTCAAGAATTCTCGCGCCGGATACGCCATCGGTTTGAACTATCCGCCGGACTGGGGCGAGCACACCATCAGTATCCGACCCGGAGACAAGACCATCCTGCATCCCAATACCGCGTTCCACTTCATGCCCGGTATCTGGATGAACGACTGGGGAGTGGAAATCAGCGAGCCGGTGCTTGTGACGGAGGACGGCTGCGAGACTTTCGCCGACGTGCCGCGCAAGCTGATTGTCAAGGGTATTTGAGGGTTTCATCGCGGCTGAAGCCGCTCCTACAATCCGTATGCAGGCACCACGACGATCCACGGATGTGGGACGGCTGCGAGACTTTCGCCGACGTGCCGCGCAAGCTGATTGTCAAGGGTATTTAAGGGTTTCATCGCGGCTGAAGCCGCTCCTACAATCCGTATGCAGGCACCACGACGATCCACGGATGTGGGACGGCTGCGAGACTTTCGCCGACGTGCCGCGCAAGCTGATTGTCAAGGGTATTTGAGGGTTTCATCGCGGCTGAAGCCGCTCCTACAATCCGTATGCAGGCACCACGACGATCCACGGATGTGGGACGGCTGCGAGACTTTCGCCGACGTGCCGCGCAAGCTGATTGTCAAGGGTATTTAAGGGTTTCATCGCGGCTGAAGCCGCTCCTACAATCCGTATGCAGGCACCACGACGATCCACGGATGTGGGACGGCTGCGAGACTTTCGCCGACGTGCCGCGCAAGCTGATTGTCAAGGGTATTTGAGGGTTTCATCGCGGCTGAAGCCGCTCCTACAATCCGTATGCAGGCACCACGACGATCCACGGATGTGGGACGGCTGCGAGACTTTCGCCGACGTGCCGCGCAAGCTGATTGTCAAGGGTATTTGAGGGTTTCATCGCGGCTGAAGCCGCTCCTACAATCCGTATGCAGGCACCACGACGATCCACGGATTGTAGGAGCGGCTTCAGCCGCGATTAATTAGGCAAGCACTGAGGGGCTACTGAGAACATGCGCGACAACCCGATAAGCCCGACCGTTGACTTCGACCGCAAGGGCGTTCACCACGGTCATTTGAAGCTCCCCTACTCCCACGACGCGTCGGCCTGGGGTGCCATCATGATCCCCATCACGGTCGTCAACAATGGCGAGGGACCGACGGCCATCCTGACCGGGGCCAACCACGGCGACGAATACGAGGGACCGGTGGCTCTGCTCGACTTTGTGTCCAGTGTCGATATCAACGATATCAGTGGGCGCATCATTGTCGTTCCCATGATGAACTACCCCGCCTTCCAGGCATCCCGCCGGACGTCACCCATAGACGGCGGCAACCTCAACCGCCTGTTTCCGGGGAGGCCCGACGGCACGGTGACCGAGAAGATCGCCGACTACTTCCAGCGCACCCTGCTGCCCGTGTCCGACTTCGTGCTGGACATCCATTCCGGAGGCAAAACCCTCGACTTCGTTCCCTTCGCGGCGGCTCACGTGCTGGAAAACAAGACGCAGCAGGAGGCCTGCGTCGCTGCCATGCGGGCTTTCAATGCGCCCTACAGCACCATGCTTCTGGAGCTGGACAGTGTCGGCATGTATGACTCCGCCGCCGAGGAGATGGGAAAGGTGTTCGTGTCGACGGAGCTCGGCGGCGGTGGCTCAACCAGCCGTGCCAGCGTTGCCATCGCCAAGCGGGGGGTAAGAAACTTCCTGGTCCACGCCGGGATTCTCAAGGGCGAGGTCAGCAGCGAGCCCAGCGTGAACATAGACATGCCGGACCAGCGTTGCTTTACGAGCTGCGATAGGGAGGGCCTGGTGGAGTTCTGCGCCGACCTCGGCGAGGCGGTCAGGAAAGGCGATACCGTGGTGCGCGTGCACGACACCACCCGGACCGGCGGCACGCCGCGGGACTACGTTGCAAACATTGACGGCATCCTGGTGGGACGGCATTTCCCCGGTGCGGCTCGCATGGGCGACTGCCTGGCGGTCATCGGGGTGCCAGCGTAGGCCGGGGTTCCGCCCCGGGAAGAATCATCCATCGGGCTGGAGCCGGGCCTGTCGGCGGCTCATCCGGATGTCACCAGGGACCGGGTGCGGCAGCGGTTACGACTTCAGTTGGGCGACAACAACGGCGACTATCCAATGAACAAAGACAGCACCAGCATCCCGGCGACCATGAAGGCCGTCGTCCTGACCGGCCACGGCGGCCTGGATAAGCTCGAGTATGTGGAGGATTTCCCGACCCCTCGTCCCGGCCCCGGCGAAGTCCTTATAGAAGTCCACGCCTGCGGTATGAACAACACCGACGTGTGGGTGCGCGAGGGCGCATACGGGACCCAGGACGACCCCGATGCCGTGTCCACCTGGCGGCGCGGAGAATCCACCTTGACGTTCCCCCGCATCCAGGGGACCGACACCGTAGGCGACATCGTCGCCATCGGCGAAGGAGTGGACCCCCGACGGATCGGCGAGCGTGTCATGGTCGACTTCAGTATCTACAACACGGACACCGACAGCCTGGCCGACATCGACTACATAGGACACGGCCGCGACGGCGGCTACGCCGAGTACTGCGTGGTCCCCGATGCCAACGCCCATGACGTCGACACCGACATGAGCGACGCCGAGCTGGCCACGTTCTGTTGTGCGTACCTGACAGCCGAGCAGATGCTGAACCGGGCCCGGGTGGAGGCGTACGAGAACGTCCTGATCACCGGCGCCTCCGGAGGGGTGGGCTCCGGCCTGGTGCAGCTTTGCCGGGCGCGTGGTGCCATCCCCTACGCGGTTACGGCACCGGGCAAGGAGCAGGCCCTGCTGGATATCGGCGCCGAGGGCGTGGTCACGCGCGGCAGGGGCGACCTGGAAGACGAGGTGCGCAAAGTCATGAACGACCGGCCGGTGGACGTGGTGGCGGACCTCGTTGCGGGTCCCCTGTTCACGCCTCTGATCAACCTTCTGCGGCCGGAAGGCCGGTACAGCACGGCAGGAGCCATCGGCGGGCCGGTGGTGCAGCTGGATCTACGCACCATGTACCTCAAGCAGCTGGAACTGCACGGCTCCTCTCAGGGCACGCGCGGCGCGTTTCGCGATCTGGTCCGCTATATAGAAACCGGTAAAATCAAGCCCCTGCTGCACGCGACTTATCCCTTGACCGAGTTTCACAAGGCCCAGACCGACTTCATGGCGAAGTCGTTCATCGGCAAGCTGGTGGTCATGCCGGACCGCCACTACGAGCCGCTGAGCTGACCGTTTGACCGCCAGCGCAACCGCCGACCCCGTGCTTCGCATCGTCGATGCCCAGGCCGGGGGCGACATATCCCGGGTCATCATCGCCGGCGCTCCCCGGTTGGCAGGTGACAGCATCGCCGCTCAATGCGCGGATTTCGCGCGGCGCTACGACCATCTCCGCCTCAAGCTCATCCATCCTCCCCACGGGGAGCTTCACATGTGTCCCGTTCTGCTGCGCCCGCCGTGCGCCAAGGATGCAGACTTCGGTGTCATCATCATGGAATCCATGGGCTACCCGCCGATCTCCGGCTCCAACCTGTTCTGTGCCGCGGCAGTGGCGCTGCAATACGGCTTCGCGACAATGTCGGAGCCCGAAACCCGTCTGACCGTGGAGACCCCCGCGGGGCTCGTCGCAATCACCGCCCGCTGCCGGGACCGCCGCTGTGAGTCCGTCGAGTTCGAGAACAGCCCGTCCTGCATCAAGTCCACGATTACCGTCTCGCTCGGTCCACTGCTGCGTACCGTTCCCGTAACCGTCGTATCGGCGGGCGTGGACTACGCGGTGGTTGACGCCAGTGACGTGAATGTCGAGCTGCTGCCCGGGTCCCACGAGATCCTCGTAGCTCTGGGGCAGCAGATCACCGCCCAGGCGGGGACCGACTTCGTGCTGTTTCATGACAGGCTTCAAAGACGGCATGGGGGAGCGGAGTGCCGGGTCGCGGTATTTCAAAACCCCGCTGTCATCTGCCGAAGTCCGACCGGCACCGGCACATCGGCACTGATCACGCTTGCCTACTCCCGGGGCCTGCTCCCGAAGGGTGAGACGCTGACAGCGAGCTCACCCGCCGGCAGCTCGTTTCACGGCCGGATCCGCGCCGTTCAGGACACGGCGGCGGGGCCGGTGTTGAACACGGTGGTATCCGGTGACGTGGCCATCGACCGGGAACTCGAGATCATCTGAATACCCCAAGGGTGCCGACCGGTGCCGGCGGACCGGCCGGCGGCATGAGTGACGGTGCCGGCGGACCGACAGCGAAAGTGTACTAATAGCCTCGAACAGACGCCAAAAAGAAGGGGAGATTGCGCATATGTGTACCTGTGGCCTATAGTGGCTTCGCCAAGACCCCGGGCCTTCCTCGGCGGCTGATCGAGCGACCGCCATGTGAATGCACTCGAGCAAACCGGCCATCGCTCCCGGCACGGACAGCCGGCGCAACGAGGGGCCGTCGCCGAGTGTTCTGAAGAAACAGGGCAATACCCGGGAAGGAGGAGTCAGTGACTTGTTCGAACACGCAACGGCGGCTCGCACTATCGGGTCTCCTGGTCATCATCGCCGTTGCTGTGCCGCTTCCAGCCGGACCGGGTAGCTGTGTCGGCGCGAGCCTCGCCGCCACCGTGACCGGGATCGCCATTCCATCCGCCGCGGCCGATATCCAGGCCGGCGACGCCGGCAGCCTCAACGCCCTGAACAGCTACCGGCTCGCGCTGCTGGAAATGAAGGGTCACTTATCCGTGGCCCGCGAACTTCTCCAGACCGGTTCGCCGGGAGCGGAGTATCACCTGCGTGAGCCGATCGAGAAGCTCTTCCAGCGAATCGAGCCGGAGCTCCGGAACAGAGGCGCGCCGCTGACAAGCGACATCGTGGCACCACTCCAGCGTGTCACCGAAACCGACCCCGATATGGCGCTCGCCCTGCTCGACTCTGCCACCTCGGCGATCGACGGCAGCTACGCGCAGTCCGGCGCCACGGATGCCCCATCCATACTGGCACTTTCCGAGGCCCTGCTGCGCCAGGCGGTGGACCTGTACGCCAATTCCGTGAAAGACAATGCGGTTACCGACGTACCCGGCTACCAGACCGGCCGCGCCTTTGCCAACCAGGCCGAAGCGCTGGTCCGCCACTCGACAGGACTCAGAAGGAAACCCGAATATGAGGCTGCCCTGGCCAGCATCGTGCTGATCAGGCAGTCATGGCCGGGGGTGGAACCCCCGCCTATCGTGTTCGGTCCCGGGAGCGTGGCCCAAAGGCTCAACGAAACGGTGGCGATAATGGACGAGATGAGGTGATCGAATTGTCTTCTCCAGTCGCGCTGCGCCGCCTTATCGAACAGACCCGTGCCGACGGGGAGAAAGTGTACTTACTGGTCGAATTCAGGCCAGGAACTGCACATAATTTGCGTATTTGTATACATCATGGTTATAGTATCGCCACGAAAGAAGAATAATTCGTCGCGTTCGAACTGGCGACCGAAGTATGGGTGTGTTCAGATTGAACCGTTGTGTGAAACCGATCGATTGATTACAACCACCATCACTTAAGACTACCGGAGGAAATCATGAGAAAGTTCCTAGTTGCCGTGGTCGCTCTCGTGGCGACTGCCCTCGCCACTCCGGCGTTTTCCGACTCCATTACCGACCGCATAGACAGCGGCAAGACCATACGGCTGGGCTTTGCCAACGAGGTGCCCTGGGCCTACCCCGGCGACAATAACGAGCCCCTGGGCTTCGTCAACGCCTTCGTGCTCGGGGTGCTGAAGGAGATGGGCTACGACCGCGACAAGATTGAACCGGTCGTGACGGAATGGGGCGGCCTGATTCCGGGCCTCAAGGCCAACCGATTCGACATCATCACCGGCGGCATGTACATACTCAGCAGCCGCTGCGAGAACATCAACTTCTCCGATCCAATGGCCGAAGTCGCGGACGCCTTCCTCGTTCCCAAGGGCAACCCAAAGCACATCAACAACTACCAGGATATCAAGAACGCGGGCGCCACCCTGGTCACCGGCGCCGGCTACAACACCGTGGAAGACGCCAAGAATGCCGGCATCCCTGACAGCAACATCATGACCGTACCCGGGCCCACGGAAATCCTGGCGGCCATGAAGGCCGGCCGCGCCGACGCCGGCGGCGGCACCTATTTCACGGTGCAGGACCTGGCCTCGAAGAGCGGCGGGACACTCGACGTTTCCGACCCCTCGCAGATGCCCACGGACCTCAAGAACTGGGTGGGCATCGGATTCCGCAAGAGTGATACGGACTTCCTCAAGAAGTTCAACGAGGCCTTGGGCAAGTACCTGGGCTCGGACGCCATGATGGCGGCGGTGGGCAAGTACGGCTACACCAAGTCCAACGTTCCCGGCAAAGACGCCAGCACGGAATGGGCCTGTAAGAACCGTTAGTACCGC
The DNA here is from genome assembly GCA_963731035.1 of uncultured Gammaproteobacteria bacterium. Lineage (GTDB taxonomy): Bacteria > Pseudomonadota > Gammaproteobacteria > Arenicellales > JAANXG01 > JAANXG01. The sequence goes on from CAVSUY010000027.1 coordinate 29,327, forward strand.
GGTTGACGGAAAACCGTTGGGTGCTGCTTCCCTCCAGGGGATGGGCAACAACCGGAAGACGTTGCCCATCCCTGTTTTCATCGCAGGGGAGATCTCCGAAGAACCGGAGAGGAAGAACGAGACCAGTCGGCAATCATCCGGTCAGGGCGAATCATGCAAGACTATCTTGATTTCCTGAGTACCTACGGATCTCGTTTCGTCCACGGCACGCTGTTCACCGTGGAGCAGACGGTGCTGGCGACCGTGCTCGCGGTCATTATCGCCCTGGTCATGGCGCTGATGAAGATGTCGCCCCTGTTCGTGATCCGATACCCTGCCATCGCCTTTATCGAGGTGTTTCGCGGCACCTCCTTGCTGGTGCAGCTCTACTGGATCTTCTTCGTGCTGCCGCTGTTCGGCTTGTCGCTGGACAAATTCACGGCCGGATTCCTGGCGGTAGGCATGAATCTCGGCGCCTACGGAGCGGAGCTGGTACGCGGGGGCATCCAGTCCGTGCCGCGGGGTCAATACGAGGCCGCCATCGCGCTCAACCTGCCACCCGTGGCCCGCTTCAGGCGGATCATATTCCCGCAGGCTCTGTTGATCATGCTGCCGCCCTGGGGCAACCTCCTGATCGAACTCCTCAAAGGGACCGCCCTGGTGTCCCTGATTTCCGTCACCGACCTGATGTTCGAGGCCAAGCAGATCAATGCATCGACGTTTCTCTCGGCCCAGGCCTTCGGCACCGCCCTGGTGATCTACTACGTGCTGGGCAGGCTCATCATTTCTCCGACGATGCGCGGCCTGGAAAACAGACTGGCGCGTAAGGTGAGTCGAGGCTGACAACGATGTTTGACTGGAACTGGGCCTTTACCCTCGAAATCCTGCCGAAAATGCTTTCGGCTACCCTCAACACGCTGCTGGCGTCGGGCATCGGCTATCTGATCGCACTGGTCCTGGGACTGGTGTTCGCGTTGCTGCAGCGTACGCCCATCCCCGCAATCACGTATGCCATACGGGAATTCGTCGAGTTCATCCGCTCCACGCCGCTGGTGCTGCAGATATTCTTCGTGTACTTCGTGGGCCCGCAATTCGGCATCCGACTGGCGCCGTGGACGGCCGGCATGATCGCCATCGGGCTTCACTACGCGTGCTACCTGTCAGAGGTTTACCGGGCGGGCCTGAACAGTGTGCCCCAGGGCCAGTGGGAAGCCTGCACGGCACTGAATCTCAGTGTAAGACGAACCTATTCCAAGATCATCATTCCACAGGCCATCCCGCCGAGTATCCCCGGATTTGGGAACTACCTGGTAGGTATCTTCAAGGATACCCCGATGCTCTCGGTGATCGGGGTGGCGGAACTGATGCACCAGGCCAATGCGATCGGCTCGCAGACATACCGGTTCCTCGAGCCGTACACCATGGTCGGCGTGATCTTCCTCGTGATCTCGCTGCCGACGGCCTACCTGGTGCGCCGCTTCGAGCGCTGGGTGCGCCGGTCGCTCGGCATGACAGAAAGATAGCAATCTCCGGGGCACGTTATGAATCTGGAAGACTTTCCTCTCGAGCTCGAAGGCGCTGACGTCCCCCTGGTGCGCTTCGCCAAGGTCACCAAGCGCTACGGCCCCCTCGTCGTGCTGGATTCCCTGGATCTGGACATCTCGAGCAACGAAATCGTCACCGTAATCGGCCCGTCCGGCTCCGGCAAGACAACGGTGCTGCGCATGCTGATGACCCTCGAAGAGATCGACGACGGGGTGATCTACGTCGATGGCAAGCCGCTGACCCACATGGTGCGCAACGGCAAGCTGGTACGCGCCAATCAGAAGCACCTGCGCCGGATGCGCAGCAACATCGGCATGGTGTTCCAGCACTTCAACCTGTTCCCGCACATGACCGCACTGGCGAACTGCATCGAGGCGCCGATCCAGGTACTGGGGCTCACTAAGAAAGAGGCCACCGAACGGGCCGAGGAGCTTCTGCAGATGGTGGGCCTGGATGACAAGATGCAACAGCATCCGGCGCGGCTGTCCGGCGGTCAGCAGCAGCGCGTCGCCATTGCCCGGGCCCTCGCCATGCGACCCAAGGTCATGCTGTTCGACGAGGTGACCTCGGCACTCGATCCCGAGGTGGTGGGCGAGGTGACGCACGTGATCCGCAAACTGGCCACGGAGCACAGTCTCACCATGATCATGGTTACCCACCAGATGGGCTTCGCCCGCGAGATCTCCTCTCGGGTCTGCTTTTTCTACGAAGGCCGGATCGCGGAGGAAGGTGACCCCGACAAACTATTCACCGACCCGCAGAATCCGCGCACCCAACAGTTCCTGAACGCCGTGCTGCAGGCTGACTAGGAACGGTTTCCGGGCTGATCTCCCTGGAGGGCAATGAACGGCTTTCATGGCAACGGCTATCGCGGTTGAAACCGCTCCTACAATCCGAGGATCAGTGCCGGCATGGCGCCCTGGATCGAAGGAACGGCTTTCACGGCAACGGCTATCGCGGTTGAAACCGCTCCTACGATCCGAGGATCAGTGGCGGCATGGCGCCCTGGATCGAAGGAACGGCTTTCATGGCGACGGCTATCGCGGTTGAAACCGCTCCTACGATCCGAGGATCAGTGGCGGCATGACGCTCTGGATCGGAGGAACGGCTTTCACGGCGGCGGCTATCGCGGTTGAAACCGCTCCTACGATCCGGGGATCAGTGGCGGCGTGACGCTCCGGATCGGAGGAACGGCTTTCGTGGCGGCGGCTATCGCGGTTGAAACCGCTCCTACGATCCGAGGATCAGTGGCGGCGTGACGCTCCGGATCGGAGGAACGGCTTTCGTGGCGGCGGCTATCGCGGTTGAAACCGCTCCTACGATCCGAGGATCAGTGGCGGTGTGACGCCTCGGATTGTAGGAGCGACTTCAGTCGCGATCGCTCCGCTCAACAGCACCGACCTTCTTACCGTGCTGCTTCTTCGTCCAACACCTGGCGCAGCAGGATCATCACCGTGGAAAGCCGCGTGCGGTGAATGAAGCCCACGGCCTTCAAGTCGTTGCGGGCCAGCGCGTGGTGGACTTCGTCGATTTCCTGTCGCAGTTCCAGAACCGCCCGCTGCCAGGACAGCCGTGGGATAATCTGAAACCAGATGCGAGCCGTCTGATAGAACAGGCGATCGGAAATCTCTCGCAACGGCTTATTGCGAACAATGGCGAGGATCTGGCAGTGAAGGCCGATATTGATTTCGCCGAAAGCCCGCAGGTTCACCTCCTCCCCCAATTGCCCGCATTGGCAAGCCAGTTGCTTCAGTCTGGCGAACACTTCCGGATCGGGTGAAATCGGCTCTGAGCTGCCGATTGCCTCCGCCAGGATGGCGCGAACGTAGTAGATATCCAGCAGGTCCTTGAACTCGATGGTGGTCACCGTGGTGCCAACGCCCTGGCGACTTTCCACCAGGCCGTCCATCGCCAGGCGGTTCAGGACGTGGCGAATCGGCGTGCGGCTGACCTCGAACTGCTCGGCAAGATCCTGCTCTCTCAGGACTTCGCCCGGGACGAAATCAAGCAGGCAGATCTGCCGGCGCAGCGTCTGGTAGATGCGCTCTATGCGGGCCTGCGGCTTGGTCAGAGACCGGGTTACGCGGATCGCACTCATCGCCGGGTCATGTCCTCCTGTGCAGGCATTCGCTCAGCCTCCAGCTCGACGTTTGTACACAATTTCCATACCAGACATTCTTGTAGCGCCTCAGGAATATACGTTAATTGTCTGTTTTTCATCAATATACAGAAATTTTTCATTCAACTCTGTGCCAATGATGGACCATATTGTATACAATTGCGCGCACCATCGCTAAACCTGATGCTGTTCTGCCGAGGTAGTCGACACTTGATTCAAGAAGCTCTGCAACCCGCTTTCCCCGCCCGGGAGCTGGACTCACGTCGCGCCCGGCTCACGCACGAGATGACGCGTCGGAATCTGGACGGCCTGGTGGTGGCGGTGCCCGAGAACATCTACTACCTCACGGGCCTGGACCATTGGGGATTCTTCGCCTGCCACGTGCTCCTGGTTCCAGTGGACGGACCAATGATTCTCGTAGCTCGCGCCATGGAGCGCGTCACCTACGAGAACCAGGTCAATAATGCCGAATTCATCGGCTTCGGTGACGCCGGTGATCCCGCCGACGCCATGGTGACCGGATTGAAGCAATTGCGCCTGGACAAGGCCGCCGTCGGACTGGAAAAGAACAGCTTGTTTCTCACCCTTCGCATCGGGGAGAGCCTGCAGGCCAAGACCCCGAACGCCACCTGGAGCGATGCGTCCGGCCTGCTCGACGCCTTCCGTCTGGTGCAGTCCCCGCTCGAACAGAGCTACACCCGCAAAGCCGCGGCCGCGGCCGACGCCGGCACGTTGGCCGCCATCGCTGCCGTGCGGGACGGCGCCTCCGACTACGAGGTGGCCGCCGAATGCCACCGGGCGATGATCCTGGCCGGCAGCGAATATCCTGGCTTCGGCCCCTTCATCCGCCCCACCCGGCGTCTGGGTGAGGAACACACCACCTGGCGGGGAGATGTGTTTCGACGCGGAGATGCCGCGTTCCTTGAAATCGGTGCAGCTTATCGCAAGTACCAGGCTCCCATGGGCCGGCTGGTATTCGTCGGCAGCGCGCCGGATCTCGCCGCCGAGGCCGCCGAGCTGTCCATCCGGGGCATGGCCGCAATCCAGGAAGCAGTCAAGCCTGGGGCGACCGGCAATGACGTCTACCAGGCGTGGCAGGCGGTGGCGGACTCCGCCGGCCTCGGCCACTACCGTCGCCACCACTGCGGCTATCTCGTGGGGATCGGGTTCCCTCCGAGCTGGACGGGAGGCAGCATGGTTACGTCCCTGCGACCCGGCAGCACGCTGGAACTGAAACCCGGCATGGTTTTCCACCTGCACTCCTGGTTTACGAATACCGGGCGGGGGGACTACTTCGTATCCAACACTGCGCTGCTTACCGAGGACGGCTGCGAGATCCTTACCTCCCGCACTCCCCAGGAGCTCCAGGTTCGTTAACCGAGCCCCTCGTTGCGCAATGATCACCCTGAAGCGTATCGATTCCCCGCGCGCACGATCAGTTTGCGTGCCAACGATGAAACCGTTCTGCAACCAAACAGGACCCTGCACTTCATGCCCGGCATCTGGATGGCGGACTGGGGCATCTCAATCAGCGAGACCATTCGCATTGGAAGACGGCGACGTCCCGTTGTGCAGCTTCCCCCGGAGGCTGTACACCAGGTAGTGACTGGGAGCCGTCTCCCGCACCGGTCCCGGTGCAATCGCGGTTGAAACCGCTCCTACAACCCGAGCTTCACGGCGGGGGCACCTCCGGAGTGCGGATGATGGGCCGCACCGCGTTACCCCGGCCCGGGGTGACACATCTCCCCCGGGCGCGTGTGGCCCCGGCCAACGAGTTGCATATCGATACAGGGAGTGGATTACAATCCGTTTGATGACCAAGCTCGATCGCATCGATCTGCGGATCCTGTCTGTCCTCCAGAAGCACGGGAGAATCACCAAGCAGAAGCTGGCCAACGAGGTGAACCTTTCGGTCAGCCCCTGCTGGGTGCGCCTCAAGCGCTTGGAGGAAGCCCGCATCATTGACGGATATCACGCCGAGGTGCAGCTGGACAAGCTCGCCAATTTCTCGGTGGTGCTCGTCGAGATCACCTTGAAGCATCACGCAGCGGAGGATTTCCAGCGTTTTGAGAATGCCATGCTCGAAGCTCCCCACGTGATCGATTGCTACGCCACGGGCGGGGGGGTGGATTACGTACTCAAGGTCATCGCGCGCGATATCGATCACTACCAGACGCTGATCGACGACATGCTGAAACAGGGCATCGGTATCGATCGCTACTTCAGCTATATCGTTACCAAGGCGGTCAAGCGGTCCCGTTTCATCCCGATTCAGCAGGTATTGGATATCAACGAAACGACACGTGCCGAGACGTGACGCGGCTTGGTGTTCTGTATCCGCCCTGCGGCGCGGAGTTTGAGTACTACCGCTACGGTGAGAAACTGGGCGACGCGGTACGCGTCGCCCTGGTCGGGGTACGAATCCACGGCGACAGCGACGAGCATGCTCCCGAGCATCTGAGCCGCACGGGCGAGTTGGACAATCTGCGCCTCAGTGCCCGGGTGATGGAGCGGCTGGAACCCGACGCCGCGGTATGGGCGTGTACCAGCGGCAGTTTCATCGACGGGCTGGCGCACGCCCGGACCCAGATCCGGGTCATTGGTGATGCCCTGCGCTGTCCTGCCACCAGCACGTCGTTGGCGTTTGCCGCCGCGCTCGAGCATCTTGGGATCGACACGGTATCGGTTCTCGCCAGCTACCCGGAACGCACCGCTTCCGCCTTTTTCTCTTTTCTCGCCGAATGCGGGATCGATGTCCATGCTTACCGATGCCTGGATATTGATTCCGGCCCGGCCGCCGCAACGCTCGGGCAGGACAGCGTCGCCGCGGCCTGCCGGGATCTGGTCGTCCCCACGGACGGCTCGTTGCTGATTCCGGATACGGCGATACCCGCAATGCACTGGATCGAGCCACTGGAGGAACTCATTGACCGGCCGGTCCTGACCGCCAACCAGGTCAGTCTCTGGCACACGGCCCGTCTGGCGGGTATCGACCCGCCGTACTCCCTGCCCGGCCGGCTGTTCGCGGTTTAGAGGTTGGATGCACCCCGATAATCGCGACTGAAATCGCTCCTACAATCCAAAGTTCGGCGCGGAAATTGCCCCCGGGATCGTAGGAGCGACTTCAGTCGCGATCAGGCTGCCTGCCGCCCCAGACCGGATCGCGTAAGGGCGGGCCCCAGGGTCTTTTTCGCGTGGTGAAAACGGGGAGCGGCAGATAAGAAAAATCCCCACGGCGACGCGGCTCAAATAGGGGGACTTTTTCGTTTCCCCCGACCAATAAGAAACCCTATTCATCCCGCGGATTGATACCCTTCGGCCTGAAGGCACTCTAGTGGATAGGTGCCCGGAACCCTTTATTTCAGAGCGATTTCCCCGTTGAACAAAATGATCCAGCCCGAACCAAGACAACAGTCCCCGATCCACCTGTCGGACCCGGTATTGTTCCGGGAGGAGGCCTATGTCGACGGCGCCTGGCTTGGCGGCGGCGAATGGACCGAAGTCACCAACCCCGCGGACGGCACCGTCATCGGGCGGGTTCCCCTGCTGGGAGTATCTGAAACCCGGCATGCCGTCGATGCCGCCGCACACGCTTTCCCGGGGTGGCGCTCCCTGCTGCCGCAGGAGCGTGGAGAGCTTCTCGAAAACTGGAGCCGGCTGATGCTCTCCCACCGCGAGGATTTGGCGCGGATCATGACCCTCGAGCAGGGAAAGCCGCTGGCGGATTCGCGCGGAGAAATCGACTACGCAGCGGGATTCATCAAGTGGTTCGCGGAGGAAGGACGACGCATGAACGGCGACACGATCCCCAGCCACCTCCCCGATCGCCGTCTACTGGTCTATCGTGAACCCATCGGCGTCACCGCCTGCATCACTCCGTGGAACTTCCCCGCCGCCATGATCACCCGCAAGGCATCGGCGGCCTTGGCGGCGGGCTGTCCGATGGTTGTCCGACCGGCCCTCGAGACGCCCTTTTCCGCCCTGGCGCTGGCGGAACTGGCGGACCGCGCCGGGATTCCGGCGGGCGTGTTCTCCGTGATCACCGGCAGCGGTCGCAAGATAGGCGGAGAGCTGTGCTCCAATACCAAGGTCCGCGCGCTCAGCTTTACGGGCTCCACTGAAGTCGGACGGGTGCTGTTGCGCCAGGCCGCCGATTCGGTGAAGAAGATGTCCATGGAACTGGGCGGGCACGCCCCTTTCATCGGCTTTCCGGACGCAGGCGTGGAACGACTGGTCGACGGTGCTCTCGCAGCCAAGTTTCAGACCTCCGGACAGGACTGCCTCGCCGCCAATCGCATCTACATCCATAAGGACGTGTATGATGCGTTTCTCGCCGAATTCTCTCGCAGGACCGACGCCCTCAGGGTCGGCAACGGACTGACCGAAGAGGTGGACCTGGGACCGCTCATGAACGAGGAGGCTGTACTCAAGGCCGAAGAGCACATCGAGGACGCCTTGTCCAAAGGAGCCAGGCTGCTGTCCGGCGGCGGGCGTTCCGAGCGCGGCGGCCTGTTCTTCCAGCCGACGGTGCTGGCTGATGTCACGCCGGATATGGCCATCTATCGGGAAGAGACTTTCGGTCCCGTCGCAGGCGTCACGCCTTTCGACGATTCGGACGATATCGCAGCCCTGGCCAACGACAGCGAGTACGGGCTGGCCAGCTATGTCTACGGGAACGACCTTTCACGCATCCATCGCCTGACGGCCGCCCTGGAGTACGGCATGGTTGCGGTGAATTGCGTGAAGATGACCGGCCCGCCCATTCCATTCGGCGGCGTCAAGCAGTCCGGGCTGGGCCGTGAAGGCTCGCGCCACGGATTGGACGAGTACAGCGAGCTGAAGTACGTCTGCATTCAGGTGTGAATGCGCCTCGTCCGACGACCGGTTTGCCATTGCCGCAGAGTTAACACATTACGAGATCAAACCATTTGGGATTTGAGTCATGACTAAGATGAACAGCGATGCACTGCACGCACTGGATCGTGCACACTTCTTCCATCCTTCCACGAACATGCGCCAGCATGCCGACGGCAAGACACCCAACAGGATCGTCACCGGCGGCGAAGGAGTCTACATCCAGGACACCGACGGCAAGCGGTCCCTGGATGCCTTCGCCGGCCTCTATTGCGTCAATATCGGCTACGGGCGCCAGGAAATGGCAGACGCTATCTACGAGCAGGCCAAGAATCTGCCGTACTATCATTCCTACGTCGGCACCGGAAGCGAGCCGGCGATTCTGCTTTCGGAGAAGATCATCAGCATGGCCCCGCAGGGAATGAGCAGGGTCTACTACGGCATGTCCGGCTCGGACGCCAACGAGACCCAGATCAAACTGGTGTGGTACTACAACAACATCCTGGGGCGCACGGAGAAGAAGAAAATCATCTCCCGCTGGCGGGGCTACCACGGCTCCGGCGTCATGACCGGCAGCCTTACCGGGTTGGACGTGTTCCACAAGGCGTTCGATCTCCCGCGCGACCCGATCATGCACACCGTCTGCCCCCACTACTTCCGCCACGCCGCGCCGGGTATGAGTGAAACCGACTTCTCTCAATGGTGCGCCGATCAGTTGGAGCAGATGATCCTGGACGAAGGCCCGGAAACCGTGGCCGCCTTCATCGGCGAGCCGGTCATGGGCACCGGTGGATTGATCCCGCCCCCGGAAGGTTACTGGGAGAAGATCCAGGCCGTCCTCAGGAAGTACGACGTCCTGTTGATCGCGGACGAGGTGGTGACCGGGTTCGGCCGGGTCGGCACGCCTTTCGGGTGCCATCGCTACGACATCCAGCCCGACCTGATCACCATAGCCAAGGGGCTGACCAGCGCCTACCTGCCGCTTTCCGGCGTGATCGTAGGCGATAAGGTCTGGGAGGTCCTGGAGCAGGGATCCGACGAGCTCGGACCCATAGGCCACGGCTGGACCTACTCCGCCCATCCTTTGTGCGCGGCATCGGGACTGAAGAACCTCGAAATCATCGAGAGGGAGAAGCTCATCGAGAACACCGTCCAGGTCGGCGACCACTTCCTGAGCCGCATGCACGAGGCTTTTGATGATCACCCCATGGTCGGCGAGGTACGCGGTGTCGGGCTGATGGCCGCCCTGGAGTTCTCAAAGAGCAAGGAGCGCCTGGAGCCGTTCGATTCGAGCCTGAAAATCGGAGCCAGGGTCTCGAGCGCCGCGGGCGAGCGCGGGCTGATCGCCCGGGCGATGCCCCACGCCGATATCCTCGGCTATGCACCCCCGTTGGTGCTGACCCGGGAGCAGGCCGACACGATCGTCGACCTGAGCAAGCAGGCCGTGGATGCGGTAGCGCAGGAAATCGGCATCTAGGAGCCTGTTCGAGTTCCGGCGCCGCCGTTTGCAACGGCCGGCGCAACAATGCAGTTTGGAAGGCCCTGGATGGACAGGGCCTTCTTTTTGTCGTGACAAAGGCGCGGGACCTCCCGCGCTGTGGCCGGATAGCGTTCACCCATGTCCGCCAGCGGCTGTCGTCACCGGCGAAGGGTGAAGCAGACTCAGCCTCAGGGCCATCGCGTGTTTCGCTGATCTCCGACTGGTCATCATCGGCGTCCACGCATTATCATGTTGCCGTTCCACGCTGTTTACCGGGAGATTGTATCGATGCCTATTGAACTGGACTTGTTGAGCGTGAGCGGCGAGAGCCAGCCGCGAGTGATACGGGCGGTGGTGAGCGGTCAGCTTCACGAATCGGACTATGAGCAACTCACCGCCCATGTGGAGCAATTGCTCGAGAACCATCCCAGCCTGCGGATGCTGGTGCAGCTGACGGCCTTCGAAGGCTGGAGTCCGGGTGCGGCATGGGAGGACGCCAAGCTGGGTTTCCGGCATTTTTCCGACTTCGAGAGGCTTGTGGTGGTCGGCGACAAGCGTTGGGAGGAGTGGATAACTCGGCTGGTGCAGCCTTTCACACTGGCGGACGTTCGTTTCTTCGAGCCCGTGGACATGGAGAAGGCGCTGACCTGGATCTGCGAGCCTGGGCATCCTCACATCGAGGTTACCGTCCAGGAGGACCATCATGTTGTGCACGTGCGTCCCAGCGGCAGACTGTCCAAGGACGACTTCCTCAGTCTTGCCGCACAGATCGATCCGCTGATCGAGAAGTGGGGTGCTCTGAACGGCCTGGTGATCGAGAGTCCGGACTTTCCGGGTTGGGAAAACGTTGGCGCCTTCGTCCGGCACATGAGCTTCGTATCCGACCATCACAAGAAGATCAAACGCATCGCCGTGGTGACGGCCTCGCCGCTGGGCTCCGTCGCTGAATACATCGCGGGCCGTTTCGTAGCGGCCAGGATGAAGCAGTTCGACCCCGACGACCTCGACGTGGCGCTCAGCTGGGCCTCTAAAGGCAACAGCGACACCGTCCGGGAAGACTGAACCGCGCTGCCGGCGGGCCCGACCTCACCGATCGCCGAAAACCCGCCGGCCGGCCGTGCTCCCGCAGCGGCGGAGCCGGAACGGCCTCCGCCCGTCCGCCGACCCATGTCCCGACTTGCCACGAGCGCCGCGGCTTGTTAATATCCTTCGCACACGAAATATTTGTACACGAATGAAATTAACGCAGAAAAACGTGGGTTTGCAGCTCGGCCAGGGAGATTCCGTGGTCGGCTCGGACCAGGAGATTCTGCGTTCGTTGCGGCGGATCTTCCACGCCGTTGACCGGCACAGTCGTCGATTGGCCCGCATGCATGGCCTCACCGAGCCCCAGGCCCTGTGTCTCAATGCGATCCAACGCATGGATTTGACCACGCCCGGTCTGCTGGCTCGGGTCGTCTCCTTGTCGCCTCCGACGGTGACCGGCATCCTGGACCGCCTCGAAAGGCGGGGTCTGGTCCGGCGCGAGCGCAATGAACGCGACAAGAGGCAGGTGGTAATCCGCCTGACGGAGGCCGGCCGCCGACTGCTTTTCGCCAGTCCTCCCCCGCTCCAGGAGCGATTCACACGCCGCCTGGCGGCACTGCCTGTCAACCGCCAGCGCCGGATTGCCAAGGCACTGGAAGAGGTGGTGAAGCTGCTGGAGGCGGAAGACATCGATGCGGCGCCCCTCCTTGCCCGCGGCGCTGCCGATCCGCGGCAAGCCGACGACACCATGCCCCTGACCGATGCCGGTGATCCGGCCCTGGACGATTCCCGCCACGGACACTGAAGTTCGCCGCGGAGCCGGCGCGTTTTTCTCTACTGACATCTTTCTCTACTGAATCCCATTCACGCACACTTTGGTTTGCAATGTCATCCAATATCAGAGTAATCAAGTACGGCGGCTCGTCTCTGGCGACCGCCGATCACATCCGGTTTGTCGCCGAACAGATCATCGAACGCAAGCGCCCGGGCGAGCATCTGGTGATTGTCGCATCCGCCATGGGCGATGCCACAGATCAACTGATGTCCCTCGCCGGCGAGGTCAGCAGCGACCCGCCGCTGCGCGAACTGGACAAGATACTCGGCACCGGCGAGCACGTCTCCACTGCCCTGCTGTGCATGGCGCTCCGGCGACTCGGACATGAGGCCGTTTCTCTTACCGGCCCCCAGGGCGGTATTCGGACCAGCGACGAGCATTTCAACGCATCGGTTGAGGACGTCGACGACCGACGCATTCGCAAGGAATTGGCTGACGGGCGAATCGTCGTAGTGGCCGGCTTCCAAGGTCAAAACACCGCTGGAGAGATCACGACCCTCGGTCGTGGCGGCTCGGATACCACGGCGGTTGTCCTGGCCGACGCGCTCGCCGCCCGCCGATGCGAAATATGCTCGGACGTGGATGGCGTCTATTCGGCGGATCCCCGCGTAGTCAAGGATGCCCGGCGGCTGGACAGCATCAGCTACGTGGAGATGCTGGAAATGGCCCGCCATGGCGCGTCCGTATTGGACTCGAGGGCCGTGCATCACGCCCGCGGAGCCGGCGTCGAGATATATGCTCGTTCCACTTTCGAGCCGGACGCACCGGGCACGCTGATAAGCGAATTGAGCACGGACGAGCCGCGCGTGGTCGGCATCGCCAGCCACGAGGCCTTGCTTTCCCTGGCCATCGACGCCGCCGCCGACCGGGCTGCCGCCAATGCCATACTCGAGGAGGTGGAGCCCGATGACGTATTCCTGGACAAGACGGATGCCGGCACGGGTCGACGAAACATTCTGATCCCCAGCAATCGCCTGGCTGACGAGCGATCCTTCACCGCCGGCCTCCATGAGGAATTCGAGCACCAGGTGGTCGTCGGTTCACCCTGCAGTTCGGTCTCGGCCATCGGCCTCGGAGTCGGCAGTGACGAGGATCTTCAAGAGACATCGCGCCGCTTCTCGGCGCGCGTCGGCGTATCGCCGAGCGACGATTTCTCCGGAGAGCACTCGATAACCTGCCTGGTGCAGCCCGACCAGGCCGCACTCCTGATGAACGCGTTTCATCGGGAGTTTGACTGCCCGACCGAGGACGCGGCATGACAGTTGTGGAAACCCGTGACCGGCGACAGGCCATCAAGCCGGCCGACAGCAAGCCCCAGGCCGGCCTTTCCGGCACCGCGCGCCGAAAGCAGTCCCGCCCCAGGGACGTCGTCTACCGCCCCGCCACCCCCGCGGATGGCAGGGAGATGTGGCGCTTCGTCCGGGACGCCGGGGTCCTGGAGCTGAACCAGTCCTACGCCTATGTCCTGATGTGCCAGCATTTCGGTAACACCTGCCTGGTGGCTGAAACCGAGGTCAAGATGGTCGGCTTCGTTCTCGCCTACATCCCGCCGCGTCAACCCGACACGGTATTCGTCTGGCAGATCGGTGTGGCCCGTGAGGTACGGGGGCGGGGTGTGGGACTGCATTTGCTGCGGCACTTGCTGGCGCTGGACGGATGCAGGAACGTCAGGTATCTGGAAGCCAGCGTCACGCCCTCGAACAAGCCCTCGCAGAGCCTGTTCCGCGCCTTCGCCCGCAAATGGGGCGTCAGCTGCCGCAAGCTGCCGTTCTTCCCCAGCGAGTTCTTTCCAGAGCCGCATGAGCCCGAATACCTGTACCGCGTCGGCCCGCTGCAGTGGCCTGCAGCATGACGCCAGCCGGCTCGGTGAACCAATACTTGACACTACCGGAGACACCATGAATTCCACTATCGACAGATATGAATCCGAGGTTCGCGGCTACTGCCGGAACTTCTACGCTACTTTCGACAAAGCCGAGGGCGCTTGGTTGACCGATACAGACGGCAGGCGGTATCTCGATTTTCTGGCCGGCGCCGGCGTCCTCAACTACGGCCACAATCCCCCGGAGATCAAACGCCGGCTCGTCGAGTATATCGAGAGGAACGGTATCTCCCACAGCCTCGATATGTATTCGTCGGCCAAGGCCCGATTTCTGCAGCGCTTCAACGAAGTCATCCTGGAACCCCGCGGAATGCAATACAAGGTACAGTTCCCCGGACCCACGGGGACCAATGCCGTGGAAGCCGCCCTGAAACTGGCCCGCAAGGTCACGGGACGAACGAACGTCGTGTTTTTCACCAACGCGTTTCACGGCATGACTGCCGGTTCCCTTGCGGTATCCGGAAACGCTTCAAAGCGGACGGGTGCCGGCCAGCCCCTGGCCAATGCCACCGCCATGCCTTTCGATGGTTATCTCGGCGACCGCGACGACTCCCTCGTCTATCTGGAGCACGCCCTATCCGATTCCGGCAGCGGCATCGACAAGCCTGCCGCTGTCATCACCGAGACGGTGCAGGCGGAAGGCGGCGTGAACGTCGCGTCGATGGACTGGTTGCGCAGACTCGAGGCGCTCTGCCGCCGGCACGAAATCCTCCTTATCGTCGACGACATACAGCTGGGCTGCGGCCGCACCGGTCGTTTCTTCAGCTTCGAAGAGGCCCGTATCCGGCCGGACCTCGTCACGCTGTCCAAGTCTCTCAGCGGCTACGGCCTGCCCCTGTCCGTGGTACTCATTCGCCCGGATATCGATGTCTGGTCTCCCGGCGAACACAACGGCACCTTCCGTGGCAACAACACGGCCTTCGTCACTGCGGAGGCGGCGCTGGACTATTGGGAGAGAAATACGATCCTGCCGCAGGTTCAGGTCAAGGGGCCGCTGGTCCGCGACCGGCTGACGCGAATCGCGGAACGCTGTCCATCCCTGCGCGCCGAAGTCCGCGGGCGCGGCTTCATTTGGGGACTGGCCTGCGCCAATCCCGGCGCCGCGGCGAGAATCTCGAGCGCCTGCTTCGAACGCGGCCTGATCATGGAAACCTGTGGCGCCGAGGACGAGGTCCTCAAGTTTCTCGCGCCCCTGACCATCGACGAGTCCGACCTCGAGTCCGGACTCGATATTGTCGAGGAGTCAGCCCTGGAAGTCACCACGCAGCGCAGCGCCGCTTGAATACTCGACTGGAGAATCAGCAATGATTGTCAGAAACCTCGAAGACATCGTCGGCTCCGAGAACGAGGTAGACGGGGGAAATTGGGTCAGCCGAAGGCTGCTGCTCGCCGGCGACGCCATGGGTTTTTCCGTGCACGACACCGTGATCAGGGCCGGCACCGAGACCCATATCCACTACGTGAATCACCTCGAGGCCGTGTATTGCATCGGCGGCCGCGGAGAGATCGAGGCGGTCACCGACGGGCGGACGTGGCGCATCGAGGAGGGAACAATCTATGCCCTCGACCGGCACGACGAACACTACCTGCGCGCGGACCCGGGCAGCGATCTGCGCCTGGTGTGTGTATTCAATCCCCCGCTTACCGGGCGGGAGGTCCATGACGAATCCGGTGTCTATCCGCTGTTGACGGAACACGACTGAGGTCGGATTTCTGGAGTCCGTCCGCCGACTCGTGGCATGTTCCGCGCCGTCCCCGGGCGGTTACGGAGCACGGCACCTCGGTCATCGACCCTGACTCAGTCGTGCCTGTAGTCGAACTCGGCCTCCACCGGGCCTGGTGAACCGGGAATACGGATCGACACGGTCACCCGGTAGGGAGTTCTCGGCCTTATCTTGAAGAAGTTGCCGTAGCTCCCCTGACCGATGGCCATCGGCTCCAACTTCTTCGATTCGGTACCCATGCCGACCTCGCTCAGACGGGCGGCGACTTGGGCGTGGGCAATCGGTGCCAGGCTCTGGTGGTCCAGAAGCGATACGTTGACATGATACCAGTTGTGCCCCTCGGGCACGCCCCCGTGCATGGTCCGTTCGACGGAACCGGCCGGATAGCTCCGAAGCTTCTCCGCGGAGATGAACCCAAGATATATGTCCAGGCCTCCAACGCTGGCTTCGTTGCTGCCGGCCGCGGCAGTGACACGCTGGCTGGTCGACTCCGCCGAACTGCCGGACGCGGCGCTCATGGAGGGATTGAACATGTAGAGTATGGCGTCGCGTATTTCGTCGTCCGTCAGTTGCGCGTTTCCTCCCCGGGGCGGCATGCCGCCGTGTCCTCTTATTGCCGAATGCACGGCATAGGGGAGGCCCTGTTCGAGGCCGCATGGCCCAGGCTGTACTGTCGCCGATCTGCGGAGCCCCGTCCTTTGCCGTCCTTGTGGCACTCAACGCATACCGTCTGCACAACCTGCTTGCCAGTCCGTTCCGACATCAGGTCGCTGGCGCTTGCAGGAGCCACCCAATTGCCACCCGACTCGTTGACCATATACGTAATCGCACGGGCTATCTCCAGGTCGGATAGATCCGGCTGTCCTCCGTGCGCGGGCATCTGACGGATGCCCTCGAGCGCGTGCCGGGTGAGGGTGGTCAACCCCTGTGAAGCTCGCTTGCTCCAGGCCTCCACATCGCCGATTTTGGGCGCGCCATTGGCGCCCGTTTCGTGGCAGGCGGCGCACACCTCCTTCACCACCTCCTTGCCGCTGCGATCCTGTGCATAACTGGCTCCAGGTACACACCATCCAGCTATGGCGATACACCCCAGTATGAATACCGAAACCCGTAGCGACACAGACTGTCTCATGTTTCCCTCCCGATCAATGCGAATTGACCTTGCGAGTCCTGACAACAGACTTCCGCGCTGGATATAGAGTGTATTTTGTCGTTGGATCGCAGCCGCTGATCCAGGTCAAGGTATAGCTGCATTGATCGTGGTATTTTCCTGGAGGTGTGCGTGCAAGCAAGGCGCGCAGTCGTCAACGTCGGCGTTGCGTACGCTACGGGGTCGAACGACGCGGCCGTTGTCATCAACGATCTGGTCAGGCCCGCCCCGGTGATCCCATCCCGCGCCAACGACGCGGCCATCAAGGGCGGCACGGTCATCCCCGCGACCAGGACGGCCACGTTTATCGAGGCCGTTAACGTGCCGGTGCACCTGCCGCTCAGTGGACGAACGAAGGAATTCGAAGCCGGCGGCGACTGTGTCGCGGGCTGCCGGCCGACCACAGCGGCGCCCACCACGGCGGGCAGGTCACCGGCCTGCCGTTTGCCCGATCGCCCGATGACAGGTTACGGGTCTGCCGATGGCATAGCCTTGAGCCATGTCGCAGCCCAGCTCCGTCAGCAGGCGGACGTGCTCCGAAGATTCCACGCCCTCCGCGATGACCCGCACACCCAGGTCCCGGGCCATCTGCAACACACGCCGCAGAACCGCCACCGTGCGCGAGTCCTCCACGATCGGCCTGACAAAAGTCCGGTCTATCTTGACCGATATCCGGCGCGAGTCGGGTCAGGTATTCCAGGCTCGCATAACCCGTCCCGAAATCATCCACTGTGATCTGGAAGCCGATGGCTCTCGCCGCGGCCACCCAGGCCCCGAGGCTCTGGATGTCGGCCTGCACGGATTCCGTCAACTCGAGCATGATGTTCGCCGGTCTCTCTCCGAGTTTGTCGCAGATATCCTTCGCCCGCTCCAGGAAATCACCGTCCAGGGTGTGCCTGGGCGACACGTTGACGGACACAAAAAGCTCCGATGAACCGACCGCTGCAAGTGCCGACCGATCCTTGGCTGCAACCTCGAAGACATGCAGCCCGAGGGGCACGATCAGCTCGGTCTCCTCCGCCAGACTGACGAGTTCCTCCGGTGGAATGGTACCGCGCGTAGGGTGGTCCCATCTGACAAGGGCCTCGAAGCCGCTGGTGCAGCCGTTTGCCAGGTCGCGAATCGGTTGATAGACCACCTTCACGTCCTCATTCGCGATGGCGCGCATCAGCTCGTTCTCGAGCCGTATCTTCTGGATCCCCCGGGACTGCGACACGAACGCGCTGGCGGCCTCCATCGGCATACCCTGGGCGCGTGTCAGCTCGGCGCGATACCTTTTCATCAGGATTTGGATCAGCGATCTGACGACCGGGTCCGCCTCCTCGACGCGCTGCAGGATCTGAGGCGGTGTGACCACGGTTAGCCGGCAATCCCGTGTAACGGTGGCAGTCGCCGTGCGGTTGAAACGATCAATTACGGCCATCTCGCCCAGAATTTCCCCCGATCCCAGCTCCGCCAGCGCAACCGAACGTCCGTCCCGCTCCACAGAGATCTGGACGCGGCCGTTCTCTATGATATACGCAAAGTCCGCCAGATCACCCTCACGGAAAATGATCTCACCGGCGCGCTTTTCAAGTTGATACGAATCGTCGGACATAAGACAACCGCGCTCCCCCCACCGCGTGGTCCGGGACAGGCCCGAACAAGCATGGTCACCGGGCACGCTCCCTGCGGCTACTTGTTGTTGTACCGACGATAATCCCCCTCCCGAGGACCAAGATCAAGTCGCGTTTGGGTCACAATGCGCGGTCAACACGCGCGAATGGCGGCGACGTCCCAACATCCATGCAGGGTGCCCCGGCTCTGGCCGGAGACACGCCACAGCGCGAACCGCCAGCGAATACGAGCGAATGCCAGGCCCAACCCTCGCTGGCGTTCCCGTCTCGGTATCGAAGTGTCCAATCGTGTGATGACGGCATCCTCCAGGCTCGCCCGGTAAAGCTCGAGATCTCTCCCTCCGCAGGTCAACGTCAGATCGACACGCTGCACATGGCAACCGGCCACCGCTAACGGCACGCCGGCCGAGTCGATCGGCGCGTGCGTACGGCCAAACGGAGAGTGCAAGCGACAGAACAATGAGAAATGTTGTGTAATCGAGGGGAAAGGCGTCATGGCCGAAATCGAACCCAGTCTCCCAACTCCCCATATGAAGACACCGGTGGGCCTGTCTTCATATGGCGCGCCCGGACGGATTCGAACCGCCGACCACCTGGTTCGTAGCCAGGTACTCTATCCAACTGAGCTACGGGCGCGTGTTTCCAATGGTGACTGCAATCGAGGTCACCTTGCATCGGCAATGTATGGCGGAGAGAGAGGGATTCGAACCCTCGATGGAGCTATTAACCCCATACTCCCTTAGCAGGGGAGCGCCTTCAGCCACTCGGCCATCTCTCCTGGGATTCGTCGTCCCACCGGGCCGCCCCTTCGGAGTCTCAACATCGGGGACTCCCAAGGGACCTCCCGGTTGTCGAGTCTAAGTCTCTTCCGGTTCCGCGACGTTGTCGGCCGCCGATTCCTTCATCCGTTCTTCTTGCTTTATCCTTTCGTAGATCTCTTCCCGGTGTACCGGGATCTCTTTCGGGGCATTTATGCCGATCCGAACCTGGTTGCCCTTGATTCCAAGGACCGTGACCTGGACTTCGTCTCCGATGTTCAGGGTCTCGCCGATACGGCGTGTCAAAATTAACATCTCATTAAGTCTCCATTCCAATTTACCATCGTAGTGCGGGGTGAACACCCCGATGCGCAATTATACATCAACGGTTCAATAGTCACATTATCCAGATTCCCTTGTCTTTCCTCGATCGGAATGCCCGTTACCGGGGCTGATCAAGCTCAAACGCCCGGTGAAGGGCACGCACCGCCAGTTCGGTGTACTTGTCCTCGACTACAACGGAAATCTTGATCTCGGAGGTGGCAATCATCAGTATGTTGATCCCCTCTTCCGAAAGCGACTTGAACATGCGGCTGGCGACACCGGCATGGGATCGCATTCCGACGCCCACCACGGAAATCTTGGCGATGTTCTCGTCGCCATCGACTCGTTGCGCTCCCATTTCTGCAGCGGTCTTTTCCAGTATTTCCTTGGCCAGCGGATAGTCGTTGCGATGAACCGTGAACGTCAGGTTGGCCATTCCGTCCTCTCCGACGTTCTGAAGAATCACGTCCACGTTGATATGGGCGTCGGAGACGGGGCCAAGGACCCGGTGGGCGATACCCGGCTCATCGGGTATACCGCGTATGCTCAGCTTGGCCTCGTCCTTGTCATAGGCAATACCGGATATCAATGGTTGTTCCACTGCTTTTTCCTCGTAGCTGATCAAAGTGCCCGTTCCGGGCTCGAACGATGACAATACCCTCAACGGAACTTTGTATTTACCGGCAAATTCCACCGAGCGGGTCTGCAGCACCTTGCTGCCCAGACTGGCCAGCTCCAGCATCTCCTCGAAGGTGATCCGGTCCAGGCGTCTCGCCTCCGGCACAACCTTCGGGTCAGCGGTATAGACACCGTCAACGTCCGTATAGATCCGGCACTCGTCGGCTCGCAGCGCGGCGGCCATGGCCACGGCGGTCGTGTCCGAGCCCCCGCGCCCCAGGGTGGTGATATTGGATCCCTCGTCCACCCCCTGAAATCCGGCCACCACCACGACCCGCCCCTCGGTCAGATCCCGCCGCACCCGAGCGTCGTCTATGTCGAGAATCCGCGCCTTGCCGTAGACCGCATCGGTTCTGATATGGACCTGCCCCCCGGTGTACGAACGGGCATCGCAGCCGCGAAATGCCAGGGCCATGGACAACAGGGCTATGGTCACCTGTTCCCCGGTGGCCAGCAACACGTCCATTTCGCGGGCCGGGGGCTTGGGATTGATCTGATGCGCGAGATCCGTGAGCCGGTTGGTCTCGCCGCTCATTGCGGACACGACGATCACCAGGCTGTCGCCGTCCCGGTGCGTCTCCGACACGCGGTCTGCAACGGCGTTGATCCGCTCGATCGTCCCCACGGACGTGCCACCGTATTTTTCGACAATCAAAGCCATGTCAGTTGAATAAGCGCGATATGGGACAGCCTGGCAATACGATAAGTTCCGGGTGCGCCGGTACCGCCTGTCCGCAGAGAGCGCGGATTTAATCCTTTCCGGTCAATCTTGTAAATGCCCGCGGTGCCGTGGCCACGGGTAATTCGCTGCGATACGGACGGTTCACTTGAGACGATCCTCGACCCAGGACGGGGCCTCGGCCAGCGCCCGGTCCAGGGAGTCGGCATCGGCCACGCCGCCTTCGGCCATGTCCGGCCGTCCGCCGCCGCGGCCGTTGCCGATTCGGGCCAGGTGCTTCACCAGTTCGCCGGCGGGCACCTCCCCCGCCAGAGACTTGCTGACACCAGCCACGATCTTGAACTTGCCATCGTTGACACTGCCGAGAACCACAACGGCCTTCCCCAGCTTATCCCTGTAGCGGTCGATCGTTTGCCGCAGGGATTTCGCGTCGGCACCGTCGAGCCGCCAAGCCAGAACTTTCACTCCCCGCACGTCGCGCACCTTGTCCATGAGGTCGCCTCCATCCCCGGCCGCGATCTGCGACTGCAGCTTCTCCTTCTCCTTTTCGAGCTGCCTGATCCGATCAAGAGACTGACGGACCTTGGCCACGACCTCGTCGCGATGCCCTCTCAAGAGGGCGGCTGTTTCATCGAGGTAGCCGGACTGTTGCCGCACATAGGCGAGAGCGCCGCGTCCGGTCAGCGCCTCAATGCGGCGAATCCCCGCCGCCACACCCGTCTCCTGGGCGATGAGGAACAAGCCGATATCACCCGTGCGCCGGACGTGGGTGCCGCCGCACAGCTCCAGGGAGAATTCCCCCATCTGGATTACCCGGACTTCCTGGTCGTATTTCTCCCCAAACAGCGCCTCGGCGCCGGCGGCCTTGGCCATGTCGAGATCCATGATCCGGTGCTCGACTTCGCTGTTCGCCATGATCTGCTCGTTCACCAGATCTTCGATCTGCCGGAGCTCGTCCGGGGTGACCGGCGACGCGTGGGAAAAATCAAACCGCAGTCTGGCCGCTTCCACCAGCGAGCCCCGCTGCTGCACGTGCGTTCCCAGCACCTTCTTAAGGGCCGCGTGCAACAGATGGGTCGCCGAATGGTTGCGCATGGTATCGGACCGGCGGCGCGGATCAACGCGGGCGGTCACTTCATCATTCACCGCCACCCGCCCCTCGACGACACGGCCGATATGGCCGACGACGTTCTTGGCGAGACTACGGGTATCCATCACTTCCACCACCCCGCCATCGGCGGTGCGCAGCTCGCCCTTGTCCCCCACCTGGCCGCCGCTCTCGGCGTAGAACGGCGTGTTGTCCAGCACCAGCACCACCTCGTCGCCCGAGTTGGCGGCCTTGATCGGCTTGGCGTCCCTGGACATCGCGGTAATCCGACCCGTGTCGTTGAGGGTATCGTATCCGACAAAGCTGGTTCGCCCCGCGGATTCGATGATTTCACCGGAGACGACGTCATCGGCCTTGAAGTGGCTCGCGGCCCTGGCCTGCTCGCGCTGCGTCTCCATGGCCTTCTCAAAACCGTCCATATCCACCTGGAGACCGCGTTCACGGGCGACGTCAGCGGTGAGATCCACGGGGAATCCAAAGGTGTCGTACAGTCGAAACACCACTTCGCCGGGGATCTGTTTGCCGGACAAGCCGCGCACCTCCTGCTCGAGGATCCGCATGCCCTGCTCGAGGGTCTCCGCGAAGCGTTCCTCCTCCTGCCTGAGGACACCGGCGACCCGTTCCCGCGCCTCGGATAGCTCCGGATAGGCCGCGCCCATCTCCTCGTCCAGGGGCGCCACCAGCTTGTAGAAAAACGGCGTCTGGCCGCCCAGGCGATAGCCGTGGCGAATGGCCCGCCGGATAATCCGGCGCAGCACATAGCCGCGCCCTTCGTTGGACGGCAGCACGCCGTCGGCTATCAGGAAAGCAGTGGAGCGGATGTGGTCCGCGAGCACCCGCAGCGACTTGTCCTCGAGATCCACCGCACCGGTGATATCCCGCGCCGCCTCGATCAAGCGCTTGAACAGGTCGATGTCATAGTTGCTGTGCACCCCCTGCAGAACCGTAGCCAGGCGTTCCAATCCCATCCCGGTGTCCACCGATGGCTTCGGCAACGGTTCCATGGTGCCGTCCGCCTCGCGGTTGAATTGCATGAACACCAGGTTCCAGATCTCGACATAGCGGTCGCCGTCCTGCTCCGGGCTGCCCGGCGGTCCGCCTTCGATCTCCGGACCGTGGTCGTAGAATATCTCGCTGCAGGGCCCGCACGGCCCGGTATCGCCCATGGCCCAGAAATTGTCGTGGGCACCGATCCGCGCGAAGCGCTCCACCGGAATACCGATCTCCTTCAGCCAGATCTCCGCTGCCTCATCGTCTTCCTCGTACACGGTGGCCCAGAGTTTCTCTTCAGGCAGGCCGAAGTCCCGGGTCAGCAGCTCCCAGGCATAGTGGATCGCCTCGCGCTTGAAGTAATCGCCAAAGCTGAAATTCCCCATCATTTCGAAGAACGTATGGTGGCGGGCCGTGTAGCCCACATTCTCGAGGTCGTTGTGCTTGCCACCTGCCCTGACACAGCGCTGCACGGTGGTGGCGCGGTTGTAGTCCCGCTTCTCCAGACCCAGAAATACGTCCTTGAACTGCACCATGCCGGCGTTGGTAAAGAGCAACGTCGGGTCGTTGCCCGGCACCAGCGAACTGCTGGCGACGACCTGGTGGTCGTTGCGCCTGAAATAATCCAGAAACGCCTGTCTGATATCCGCTGTCTTCATATCACTCGATTCAATTTCACGCCGGCCGATCCCATCCGATGATTCTACCGGCATTCCAAATTTCTCCACAAAATTCCTCGCCGTCATGCACTCAAATACGGGTGCGGCATTGGGAATCAGCGTGCCGTCGCGGCCCGGACGGCCGCCGGCTCAGGGTTCGATGTCGGGGATGACCCGGCGCACCTGTTCAGCGGTGAAGCCGCGGGACTGCAGCCCCCGCGCCTGCCGCGCCCACTCCTGGTAATCCGACGGGGGCCTGCCGAAACGCTTCTGCCACACCGCCCGCAGAAGCTCTACCCAGCGCTCTTCCTGGTGGTCAAGGAGTTCCTCGATCAGGACCTCGTCGACGCCCTTGGACCGGAGCTCCAGTGCGATCTTGACCGGACCGTAGCCGCGTTCGATCCGGCTGCGAACCAGCGATTCCGCGAATCTGCTGTCACTGACCAGTCCCTGTGATTCCAAGGTGTCTAGCGCCGCCGCCACCTCGTCGCGGGGATATCCCTTTCCCGCCAGACGGTTTGCGAGCTCGTGCACGCTGTACTCTCGTCGGGCCAACCAGCGCATGGCCTGTGCCAACAACTCTTCCCGCACGGGCTGATCGCTCATGCAGGGTCCACGGTATCAGGCGCCCGCGCTTTCTGCGTTGCTCTTGCGCTTGCCTTTGGCTTTGGGGGCCGGACGGGAATCAGCGGCGCCTTCCCTCGGCTCCTGGTCGCTCTCACCGCCCGCCTCCGGATCCACGCCCGCATCCCCTTCTCCGCCGGCTGGCCGATTGCCGCGGGTCGGCAAACCCAGAGCCGAACGTATCCGGCTTTCGATCTGACTGGCGATCTCAGGATGGTCCTTGAGAAACTGCCTGGCGTTGTCCTTGCCCTGACCGATCCGCTCGCCCTCGTAGCTGTACCAGGCGCCGGATTTCTCAACCACGCTGTTCTCGACGCCGAGGTCTATGAGCTCCCCTTCGTGGGAGATCCCCTCGTTGTAGAGAATGTCGAACTCGGTCTGCTTGAACGGCGGCGCGACCTTGTTCTTCACCACTTTGACCCGCGTCTGGTTGCCGAGCACCTCGTCTCCCTTCTTGATGGCGCCGATGCGACGGATATCCAGTCTCACCGAAGCATAGAATTTCAGCGCATTGCCACCGGTCGTGGTTTCCGGGTTGCCGAACATCACCCCGATCTTCATGCGTATCTGGTTGATGAAGATCACCAGGGTATTCGAGCGTTTGATATTGGCGGTCAGCTTTCGCAGGGCCTGCGACATCAACCGCGCCTGCAGACCCATGTGGGAGTCGCCCATCTCGCCCTCGATCTCGGCCTTCGGGGTCAGCGCCGCCACCGAATCGATCACCACCACGTCCACGGCCGCCGATCGCACCAGCATATCGGCAATCTCGAGGGCCTGCTCACCGGTATCGGGCTGGGACACCAGCAGATCCGCGACCTTGACTCCCAACCGCTCCGCGTAGCCCGGGTCGAGAGCGTGCTCCGCGTCTATGAACGCCGCGGTTCCGCCCAGCTTCTGGGCCTGGGCAATCACCGACAGAGTCAAGGTGGTCTTGCCGGAGGATTCCGGTCCGTAAATTTCCACGACCCGGCCGCGCGGCACGCCGCCGATCCCCAGGGCGATGTCCAACCCCAGGGAGCCCGTGGGCACCGCCGCCACGTCCTTGGCGATTTCGGCATCGCCCATGCGCATTACCGAGCCCTTGCCGAACTGTCGCTCGATCTGTCCCAAGGCCGCCTGCAATGCCTTTTGTTTGTCTTCGTCCACGATTCTCTCCGGATTAGCGTTGATACGAATTAAAGGGCCCCGGCGGGGCCCGCCCGCGGGAACGGCCGGGACCGGACATCCCAGGTACCGATCGTGGCTGAAGCCGATCCCGCATATTCCGTCGTTGCCCGGCCGTCACCTACCTTTGTCCAGCAACCGGCGTCCCGGCCTCACCTCGACGGGTGATTATTTCATATCGTCATTGGCGGACCAACGATCGACCACGGAGTAGCGCGTACCGTCGGTGGCCAAGCGCGATTCCACCAGGCAAAACTCCTCGATGCGCCATTCCAACCGTACGCGCGGCCACCGCGGCATGCGATGGGCCTTCCTGTACAAAGTGACATGCGGCACGAACGGGCGCTCCTCGATTCGAAATCCCAGGCGGCGAAGCCGCCCGCGCAGATCCTCGGCGAGCGCCGAGAGCGACGCACTCCCCTCCCGGGAGCCGGCCCAGACGATCCGTGACCGCCTCCAATAGCCGATCCGGTCGAACGCCAGAGTCGCCTCGTTCCAACGGGTCTCGGCGCCCACCCTGCGCGCGGCCGATACCTGCGGTGGGGCCAGCTCACCCAGGAACGCCAAGGTAATATGAAGGTTGGCGGCAGCCACCTGGCGAGCCGGAGCATCGGCCTGAACCGATCGCGCCCATTCGAACATCGCGCCCCGAACCTGCCCTTCGGGCCACACCGCGAAAAAATACCGCCCGCCGCTCTCGGTGACCCCCGTGGCGGCGTTCCCATTGTCGAAAGTCACCATCCGGGCCGAGTGTCGCCCCGCCTGCCTCGATCAGTCCGTGCGCAGGCGCCCAAGCAAACCTTCGATAGCTTGTTCGGTCGCCGCTTCCCGCACCGCCCGGCGGTCGCCGTCGAAACGCCTCATCGCGCTGCTGGTTTGCTTCCCTTCCACGGCCCAGGCGAACGCGACGGTGCCCACGGGTTTGTCCAGCGACCCGCCCGCCGGTCCTGCGATACCCGTGACGGCAATGGACGCCTGCGCCCGGCTGTTCCTCAAGGCACCCTGCGCCATCTCTCGTGCTGTCTCCTCGCTTACGGCACCGAAGCGTTCGATCGTGGCGAAGGAGACACCAAGCATCTCCAACTTGGCGTCGTTGCTATAGGTAACGAATCCACGCTCGAACCAACTCGAGCTGCCGGCGATCTCGGTCAGTACCCGGGCGACGCCACCTCCCGTACAAGACTCCGCCGTGGCGCACATCCACCCATTGTCCACGAGTTCCCGCGCCAGATCCTCCGCCAGCGCCTCCAGGGTTCCTCGATCAGTCATTTGCTACAACGCTGCCTCACCGCCTCATACAATAACACGCCGCACGCCACGGACACGTTGAGGCTGCCGACGCCGCCCAGCATGGGTATCCGGATCAGGCTGTCACAGCTTTCGCGGGTCAATCTCCGCAGCCCTGTGCCTTCGGCGCCCAGCACCAGACCCACGGCACCGCTGAGGTCGGCTCGATAATAAGGACTGTCCGCGTGCTCGTCGGCCCCCAGCAGCCACACGCCGAACTCCTTCAGCGACGCCATCACCCGCGCCAGATTGCCGACCCGGGCCACCGGAAGCCATTCCGCTGCCCCGCTTGCCGCCTTGCGCGCCGTTGCCGTCAGATCGGCGGACTCCGATCTGGAAACCACCACCAGTCCGACTCCCGCAGCGTCCGCACTGCGAATGCACGCCCCCAGGTTCCGCGGATCCTGCACACCGTCCAGAATCAGCACCAAAGGCCGTTGCGCCTGCTCCAGCCAGCGGTAGGCCGCTTTCTCGTCCAGGACCTGCGCCGGCCTCACGCGCGCCACTACACCCTGGTGGACGACGTCCCCGACGAACCGTTCCAGGGTGCCTTTCCGGCACTCCTCCGAAGCCAGTCCCAGCGACCCCGTGCTCGAACGCAGCGCGTTCAGACGTTTGTCAGTACGCTCCGAGTCGAAATAAACGCCCAGCACCCGTTCGGGCGCCCGTTGCAGCAGCGCTTCGACCACGTGACAGCCGTAGACGTAACTCTCATTCATTGCACGTCACTTGGACAACGCTGCCGATGCGTTTCCCAAACGATACTCTTTCGTGGTCCATCCTGATGCACAGGCGCCCGCCGTCATCGTCTGCGTCTTGCCTCGCGCTTCCTGCGACCGGCCGCTGCCTTGCCGCCCACCAGCTCAAAATCTATCTTCGCCTGGTCGATGTCCACGCGTATCACACGCACCCGCACTTCGACGCCGATCTGGAACATGACCCCGGAATGCTCACCGGTCAGCCGCCTCTTGCGCGGATCATAGTGAAAATAGTCTTCCCCGAGAGATGTCACGTGGACCAGGCCTTCGACGTAGAGGTCATTGAGCTCCACGAACACACCGAACTCCGCCACGCTGCTCACCACACCGTCGAACTCGTCCCCTACCCGGTCCATCATGAACTCCGCCTTGAGCCACTGAGTCACGTCCCGTGTGGCTTCGTCGGCCCGCCGCTCAGTCACGGAGCAGTGCTCCGCGATGTGATCCAACGCCTCGAAGTCCTTTCCCACAGGCCGTCCCTTTCCGATGCGGTGCTTGATAAGACGGTGAACCATGAGGTCTGGATAGCGCCTGATGGGTGATGTGAAGTGCGTGTACCGGTCGAACCCCAGTGCGAAGTGCCCGGACAGCTCGGCACTGTACTCGGCTTGCTTGAGACTGCGTAGCAACGTCACCTGCACGATGTGGGAGAAGGGCTGATCCTCGCACTGCTCGACCACCTCGTCGAAGTCTTTCGGCGTGGGCTCCTTGCCGCCGCCGAGCACCAGGCCGAACTCACCGAGAAACGCCCGTGCATCCTCGATCTTTTCGCCGTCAGGTTTATCGTGTACGCGATAGATGCCCGGTCCCTTGGTCTCCTGGAGAAAGTCGGCGGCGCACACGTTTGCCGCCAGCATGCATTCCTCGATCAACCGGTGGGCATCGTTGCGCTGGGTGGGCTCGATCCGCTGAATCTTCCTTTCGTCGTCGAACACGATGCGGGTCTCCGGAATCTCCAGCTCGATCGTGCCGTGCTCGACCCGCCGTTCGTTCAATACTCTGGACAGGTGATAAAGGTTCTCCAGTTGCGGCAACAGCCGGGCCGTCTCGCCCGTCACGTCCGCGTCTTCGTCCAGCAGCGCCGCGGCCACCTCGTTGTACGTCAGGCGGGCAGACGACCGCATCACGGCGGGTTCGAAGCGGTACTTCGATATCCGCCCTCCCTGGTCGATCACCATGACGCAGGCGAAGCACAGGCGGTCCACATGCGGGTTCAGTGAACAGATGCCGTTCGACAGGGCCTCGGGCAGCATCGGTACCACGCGCTCGGGGAAATACACGGAATTGCCCCTCAAGTAGGCTTCCCGGTCCAACCCCGTCGCCTGGTCCACGTAGTGGGAAACGTCGGCGATGGCCACGGTCAGCTCCCACGACCCGTCGTCCAGCCGCCGGGCGAGCACCGCATCGTCGAAGTCCCGGGCGTCCTCACCGTCGATGGTCACCAACGGAAGTTCACGAAGATCCAGGCGGCGCTCGACCTCCTCGGGACCGACTTCCTGCGGAACTCGTTCGGCTTCCCTGGAGACGGCATCCGGCCACTCGTGAGGGATGCCGTACTTGCGAATGGCGATCTCTATCTCCATGCCCGGTTCCATGTGCTCTCCCAGAACCTCCGCGACGCGCCCCGTCGGCTGCTTGCCTTTGTCGGGCTGGCGTACGATCTCCGCCACCACGATCTGCCCCTGCCGGGCGCCGTGCCGCTCATTCTCCGGAATGAAGATGTCCTGGCTGATCCTGG
Source organism: uncultured Gammaproteobacteria bacterium (assembly GCA_963731035.1). Taxonomy (GTDB): domain Bacteria; phylum Pseudomonadota; class Gammaproteobacteria; order Arenicellales; family JAANXG01; genus JAANXG01. The sequence continues at coordinate 58,307 of CAVSUY010000027.1, forward strand.
TATTGTCCGGAATCACGAACGACAGCTGGTCCTCGACGTTCAGGCGCCCGACCACGGTCTCGTTGCCGCGTTCCAGGACCTCCACGATCGCTCCCTCGGCCCTGCCGCGGCGGTCGATCCGCCTTACTTTCGCGAGGGCCAGGTCGCCGTGCAGCACCTTGCGCATCTCCTTCGCCGAGAGGAACAGATCCTGGCCGCCGTGCTCGGGGAGCAGGAAGCCATAGCCGTCCGGGTGCCCCTGGACGCGACCTCGCACCATATCGGACCGGCCCGGCAGGAAGAACCGTCCGACGCGGTCGATCAGCACCTGGCCGTCAGCCTCCATGCGCTTGAGACGAGCCAGCAGGTCGTCACGATTGGATCCCTTGCGGACCGCGAATTCCTGGAACAGCGTGTCCTCAGGGACCGGCTTGCCACGCTTCTCCAGATATCCGAGGATCTGTTTACGCGAGGGGGCGGATGCGTTGCGGGCTTGCTTCGTTGACATAATTCTGGGCAATCGGTAGAGTTCGGCCGCTTCGTACCGATGCGGGACGAACGATACTGTGCCGAGGTGGCGGAATTGGTAGACGCGCTAGCTTCAGGTGCTAGTGGGGGCAACCCCGTGGAGGTTCAAGTCCTCTCCTCGGTACCAAGTTTCGGTTCTCTCCTTCATAAGCCAATCTGTTGATGTCCAGATCCATTGATACCCATGACCGACGGCCTGCCGGGCCGTCGATGTCCAGGTCTGCAGACATCCTGGCCCCGTGATCCCGCATTCCGCATGGTCCCGTGTAGCGACGGCGATGCGCAGCAAACATGCTGACTGAGCTGCTTCACGAGCCTCTCGAAGCCAGCGTAGCGGATCCCGCCGCCTGCCTGGAGCGGGCGCGGCAAATCCGGGAAGCTTACGCGTCGCTGAACCGCGAACAGGTCGGGGCTGCGCAGCTGCTGGAGTTCAAGTTTGCGAGCCTGTATTGGCGGCGAACATTGCTGGCTCGCCTGCATGAGGAACCGCCGTCCTGGCTGGATACCGATGATAACACCTTCCGCGCCGTTGTCGATGCGCTGAATTGCCGCCTGCCCGATCCGGTGCTGTCCGTCCTGTCACGGCACCTCAACCCGGACACCATCCAGTACCTGCTCGCCCTTCAGGGGGTCGCGACCGACCAGTCAACGGAGTACAGGTCCCTCGCAGGCCCCGGGGTCACACTCAATATCAAGGCCAATCGGAGCTCGAACTGGCCGTTCGAGCGCTGGAAACGAAAGCCGGAATTCAAGAACTACGAATTCTCCGGTTCCGGAGTCGACTTCCGCGGTGTCCATTTCCGGCCGGGCGATGTGCTGCTGTCGAACGTCAATATCGACGGCAACGGGGTATACACGACCCTGAGCGACCCCACACGGTTCTCCTCCCACTCCGCGGTGTTCGCCATTCTGGAGGACAAGGGCGGCCGCTATCCCGCCGTCATCGAGACCTACGAGAAAGGCGTGAGGGCGGTGCCCCTGAACGTGTTCCTCGGGGAGAGGTTCTGCGCCTACGTGGAGGTTTACCGGCACAGGGATCTCGATGACTCCCGCGCCTCCTTGATCAACGACGCCGCCATCGAAATGATGGCCCGGGCCCGCGGCTACAATTTCGACTCCAGGTCCGAAGATCGCGACTACGTATCGTGCTGCAGTGTGGGTCGCCAACTGCACCTGGATGCGGGGCTGGAGCCCGCCTCCGGCAAGAGTCGTATCGAGCACCCGGCCATCCAGGCCAACCTCGAGAAGCTCGAATATACGTCCTTCGACTTCTTCGCCCCGGTCGACTACCTGTTGGACAGCAATTTCCAGTGCGTGGGGTGGGTCGATAACCACCAGTTCGAGGAGTTGCTGGCGCGGGAGCTGGTCGAGAGCTATTTCCGGGAATTGTTCATGACCCGCACCCTCAATCCCAGGCGCCTGCCCTTCATGGGCCACGTCAACCGCTGGGGCATCGGCCATATACGCCGCCAGTCGGCGCTGGGGAAGGCCATATCGCTGGTGGAGGGCTTCGACCATGTTTCCCTCCCCAGGGGACCCGATCCCCTGATGGCGGTCATCACCATCATCGAAGCCCAGCTGGGCCGGGTGGTCCAACAGACCGTTCGCCGGCTCAAGAGTATGGAACTGCCCACCGGGTATTTCTCTCTCTCCGAGTTCTCACAAAGACCCGAAGTCCGGCGCCATCTCGAAGCGAGCTTCAACCCGGCCTGGCTGGAATAGGCGCACGAGCGCTGCAATCCCGCCGCGGTGGGAGTGCCGTGCATGAACCCATAGGTCGGGAATCCATCGCGAACCCCCACAAGTGGCACCACAGGGAAAAGAGCCCCATACCAGGTTCGCGGGATTTGATGCTTTGGCTGTGGGGACTTGCTGTTTGGTGGAGGTGTTCAGATTCTTGGCGGGAGTGCGGTGCATGAACCGGGGCGGGCTTTCAGCGGGACGCCGCAAGTACTTCCCTGTAGGCTCGCCTCCGGCATCCTTGCCTCCAGACGCCCGCTGAAACCCCGCCCCGGTTCATGCCTTCACGCCCATCCCTTCGTTTGGGAGGGGGGCGGGGATACCTGACATATCCGTGATGCTTATCGAAGGGGGACGCCGTCTGGGCATGGGTTGGGGGAGGTTTTCGCCGACCGTCTGGAGGCATGGATGCCGGAGGCGAGCGTACAAGGAAGTATCTACAGCGTGTCGGCGAAGGCCTCCCCCAACCCATGCTGGCCGTGGTCCTGTCAACTACCGCACCAAAACAAAACAGCACCAATCCGAACGCCGTTTCCCCTCACCCTAGCCCTCTCCCTGAGGGAGAGGGGACTCTTCGTTTAATACCGTTTGTGCGCACCAAAGACTTCCCGGCTCCCGGATTCGCGCTGCCTCCTCCGTCCCTGGACCTCCGCAAGAGGGGAAGGGAATGTCTGTCCTGGTCTTTCGGGGGGCAGAGTTTTACCCGTGCCGGCGTTGATGATTGATGATGAGTCGCCTACGGAATGATGCGTTCCTGCCGGGTGACGCAGTATCATTGGGAAAACAAATTAGAAGGTCCACCTTCCTACCGATGGAGAATCCATGAAATCTCATGCTCGAGTCGTCGTCATCGGCGGCGGCGTTGTCGGCTGCAGTGTCGTGTATCACCTCGCGCGCGCCGGCTGGACCGACGTGGTCCTGCTGGAGCGCTCCGAGCTGACTTCAGGATCCACCTGGCATGCCGCCGGGGGCGTTCACACCCTCAATGGCGACCCCAATGTCGCCAAGCTGCAGCAATACACCATAGAACTGTACAAAGAGATCGAGGAAATGTCGGGACAGGCCTGCGGCCTCCACCTCACCGGCGGTATCATGCTCGCCGGCACCCAGGAGCGCCTCGATTGGCTGAAGATGGCCCACGCCCGGGGCCGCTACCTCGGCATGGATACGGAGATCATCTCGGTTTCGGAAGCGGCGGCGAGGATGCCGTTGCTGGACCCGAAGTATTTCGTCGGCGCCATGTTCGACAAGTACGAGGGTCACCTCGATCCCGCGGGCGTTACCCATGCCTACGCCAAGTCCGCCCGCAAGCTGGGCGCCACAGTTCAGACACAGACACGTGTCGAGCGCATCGAGCAGGGCCCGGACGACACCTGGCTGCTGCATACCACGCAGGGCTCCGTCCAGTGTGAGCACGTGGTGAATGCCGGCGGCCTGTGGGCACGGGAGGTGGGCCGTATGGTGGGTCTCGAGCTGCCTGTGCTGGCCATGGAGCATATGTATCTGCTTACCGACGAAATGCCCGAGGTCGTCGAGTTCAACCGGACCGCGAGCGAAGAACTGCCTCACGTCATCGATTTCGAAGGAGAGCTGTATCTGCGCCAGGAACGCACCGGCATGCTGATGGGCACGTACGAACGTGCATGCCGGCCCTGGTCCGAGGACACCACGCCCTGGGACTTCGACACCGAATTGCTGCAACCAGACCTCGATCGCATCGCGCCCTCGCTGGAGGTCGGTTTCGCGCACTTCCCCGCCTTCGCCAGCGCCGGCATACGCCAGGTCATCAACGGACCCTTTACCTTCGCCCCGGATGGCAACCCGCTCGTCGGACCGGTGAAGGGGCTTCGCAACTACTGGGTGGCCTGCGGCGTCATGGCTGGATTCAGCCAGGGCGGCGGCGTCGGGTTGGCTCTGTCAAACTGGATGATCGACGGCGATCCCGGATTCGATGTGTGGGGGATGGACGTGTCGCGCTACGGCGACTGGGCGCGTCCCGCCTACACCAACGCCAAAGTGCGCGAGAACTATTCCCGGCGCTTCCGCATCCAGTTTCCCAACGAGGAACTGCCGGCCGGAAGGCCCCTGAAGACAACCCCGGTCTACGACGAACTCAAGCAGCGCCATGCCGTGTTCGGCGACTCCTGGGGCCTCGAACACGCACTGTGGTACGCCCCCGATGCGGAGAGCGCTTTCGACATATTCAGTTTCAAGCGCTCGAACGATTTCCAGTCCGTCGCCGAGGAATGCAGGGCCGTGCGTGAAGGCGTCGGACTGCTCGAAATCTCCAATTTCGCCAACTACGAGGTGTCGGGACCCGGGGCCGCCGATTGGCTGGATCGTCTGTTGGCCAACAAGCTCCCCAAGCGGGGTCGAATGGCCCTGTGCCCGATGCTCAATCCAGGGGGGCGGATCATCGGCGACTTCACACTTGCACGCCTCGATCGCAATCAATTCTACGTGACCGGATCGGGCATCGCAGAGCACTATCACATGCGCTGGTTCCTGGACCGCCTGCCCACAGAGGGAGTCGAACTGAACTGTCGCAGCTTGGACATGCTGGGGTTGCAGATCGCGGGGCCGGACTCGCGGCGCCTGCTCGAACGGCTTACCAAACGAGACGTGTCCGCCGGCGGGTTCAAGTTCATGGCTTTCGACGATTTCGACGTCGGCATGGTCCCCGCCCTGGTCGGCCGCGTCAGCTTCACCGGGGAGCTGGGCTATGAAATCTGGGTACGCCCGGAGTACCAGCGTATCCTGTTCCGGTCGATCTGGGACGCCGGACGGGATCTCGGCCTGCGACTGTTCGGCGGCCGCGCACTCAACAGCCTGCGCCTCGAGAAGAGTTGGGGCGCCTGGGCCACCGAGTATCGGCCGATCTACACGCCTTTCGAAGCCGGCATGGACCGTTTCGTGGATCTGGACAAGCCCGAATTCATCGGCAGGGAGGCGGCGCTGCGGGCCCGGGACCAAGGACTACGGCAGAAGCTGGTGACACTGACGGTGGATGCCGGCGACGCGGACGTCATCGGCGACGAACCCATCCTGCTGGATGGCGAGGCGGTGGGCTGGGTCACGTCCGGAGGCTTCGCGCATTACACCGGCCATTCCGTGGCCATGGGGTACATACGCGTCGAGCATCTGGACGAGAGCACCGAGTATTCGGTCGAGATTCTCGGCGAGATGCGCCGCGCGCGCATCCAGACCGAGCCCCTCTACGATCCCGATGCGGTCCGCATGCGCAGTTGATGCCAAGCAGTTGATACCGAGTCCGACGGGCTCCTAGTGTACCCCGTCAAACAGTCTGTAACTTATCGGCGGCTTGCCGATCCGGGTTGGATTGTTCGATAGAGCATCGAAAGGGCGCCGCCGGGGTCTTTTTCACCAAGCGAGTATCGGGAAGCGACTGAAAAAGACCCCGGCGGCGCCCGTTTGCGGATCGGGGCCACCGTCATCCCCGCCTGAAATCATTTGCATCATTTCCGGCGGGGTACACTAGTAACGCAGAGCGTCTTCATCCGATACCTGGACCATCTGCTTCGACTTGGCGATGAACCAGGCCAGGACAATGCCCGCCGAAACGTTGCCGCTGCGTCTGACCAGCGGACTGTCCGCGAATATCGCATCGGAAACGTTGTCGTAACGGATGAATGCTCCTATCCAGCTCTTGCCCCGCCTACCCACGGTGCCCAGCGTGAATCGCGTTCCGGCATAGCCGCCGGCGGCGTCGAATGCCGGTCTGGTGGGTGTGGCAAATCTCGGTGCGACCGTATAGAAGTAGTCGTGAAGTCTGTTCGAGCCGAACTCCATGCCGCCTGTCAGTTCCGTCCGCCAATAGCGGCCGGCGAAATGAACGTCGCGCTGGTAGGTCAGCTTGGGCGATGCCGCGAAGCCTAAGTAATCCGGGTTGGAGCTGATCGAGAAGACACTGCGAACCGGCAGCGTCAGGATCAGCTGCTGTTCGCGGCTTTCCGTTCGCCACACGTCGACGATCAGCGACGGTCCGACCTGAAACGTTGAATCGAGGTTCGGCATCCCCTCCCGTCCCTCGACATCCCCCTTGGCCGCCGGGACGGTACCGTCCATGCTGAAATCAAGCTTCATACGGTCCGATTTGAGAAACAGACTGCGCACCCCCTGCTCGTCCACCTTGAAGAAACTCCCTCGATATACCGGGTACACGAAAGGCACTGGCAGGACCCGGTTGCTCGCCGCGCCCCGGTAATAGGGCAGGCTCAATACGCCCGCTCCGACTCCGATTTCCCACAGGGGCCGTTCCGCGGCCCGCGCTTCGGTCCCTGCCACAGTCAGAAGGAGAACGAGTGCGGTAGTCACGGCTCGAGGAAACTTCAGGACCACGTCACAGCCTCCGGTATTCGCGCAATAGGTCCAGGCCGAAGGTTTTGCCGGCGCGCATCCGCGGCATCAGGAAACGGGTACCGTATAGTTGAGCCCCAAGCGGCCGCCGTCGGCGTAAATGGTCTCACCGGTGATATAGGAGGCATCGTTCGACGCCAGGAACGAGGCAATGGAGGCGATCTCGCTGGGAAGACCTATCCGGCCAAGCGGCGTCCTCGACAGTATCTTCTTCTTGGCGGCCTCGTCGGTGGACACCACTGTCTCCAGCATCTCCGTGAGAATACTTCCGGGTCCGATGGCGTTCACACGGATGTTGTACTTTGCCAGACTAAGAGCCATGACCTTGGTGAGCTGCGACACGCCGCCCTTCGCCACCACATAGGGAACCTGGTCCGGAATCCCAACTACGGCATTGATCGAGGACATGTTGATGATCGCGCCGCCGGTCTCCTGCTTCACCATCTGGCGCGCCGCGGCTTGGCCCACCAGGAACATCCCCTTCAGGTTGACCCGCAGTACCCGGTCGAAGTCCTGCTCCTCGATATCCAGGAAGTCCGCCGAGTGCACGATGGCTGCGTTGTTGACGGCAATATTCAGGGCGCCGAAATGACTGACGACCTGCTTGACAGCGTCGGCCACGGCGGAACTGTCCCCCACATCGCAGTGAATGAAACTGGTGCTGTGCCCCAGCCTGGATACCACTTCGGCTCCCTTTTCCGCATTGACATCCAGGACAGCTACCTTGCAGCCATCCTCGACCAAACGTTCAACGCAGGCCAGACCGATACCCTGGGCGCCTCCAGTGACCATTGCGACTTGATCTTTGAGCTTCAATTTGCCCTCCCGCTGTGTGTGCCTGGATCGAGATCGAACAGATATGACGATACCGTTTCGAACGGAGGTTTGGGAACGTCGCGACGGACGAGTGCCCAGTCGCAGCGAGTATAGCAGGAACCGCCGGCTGCTCTTATGATTCGCTTCATCGGTGGAATCGATGGAGTCCGGTAGTGTCGATCAGCGTTTTCGACCTGTTCAAAGTGGGCATCGGCCCGTCCAGCTCCCACACCGTGGGGCCCATGCGCGCCGCATCCCTCTTCGTCGCGCGCCTGCAGGACGACCGGCTGCTCGAGCGTGTGTCGACCCTGGACGTCGAACTGTTCGGTTCCCTGGGGGCGACGGGGAAGGGCCATGGCAGCGACTGGGCGGTGATGCTCGGCCTGGAGGGAGCTCAACCGGACACGGTGGATCCTTCCACCGTCGCATCGGCGATAGCGCGGATACGAAGCCACGGCGCGCTCGTGCTCGGCGGGTTCAAGGTGATACGCTTCCTAGAAGCCGACCACCTCGCCTTCCACAAGCGACGTACGCTGCCTACCCATCCCAACGGCATGCAGTTCACGGCCCGCGACGCGGACGGCGGCATTCTGCTCCAGAAGCAGTACTACTCAATAGGCGGCGGATTCGTGGTGGATGACACCGCCTCTGGCAGCGACAGGATCAAACTCGACGATACGCCACTACCCTGCGGGTTTACCACCGCCGCCCAGATGCTGGCCCAGTGCCAGCGTACCGGGCTGACCGTGTCCGCGGTGATGATGGAGAACGAAAAGAGCTGGCGTCCCGAGCAACAAGTCCGGGAGGGGCTCCTGCACATCTGGTCGGTGATGCAGGAGTGCGTGACCAACGGCTGCCGCAACGAGGGTCACCTGCCGGGTAAGCTGCAGGTCCGGCGCCGGGCGCCGGAGCTCCACCGGCGTCTGCAGAAGCAGACCGAATCCGATGCCCCGTTTGCCGTATTCGATTGGACTAACCTGTACGCGCTGGCGGTGAATGAGGAAAACGCCGCCGGCGGACGGGTGGTTACCGCTCCCACCAACGGCGCCGCGGGAATCGTGCCGGCGGTACTTCACTATTACGCCAACTTCATTCCGAATGCCGACGACGACGGGATTGTGCGTTTCCTGCTCACCGCCGGGGGAATCGGCATCCTATACAAGGAGAATGCTTCCATCTCGGGAGCGGAAGTGGGTTGCCAGGGCGAAGTCGGCTCCGCGTGCTCCATGGCCGCCGGCGGTCTGGCGGAGGTGCTGGGCGGTACGCCGGAGCAGGTCGAGAACGCCGCCGAGATCGGCATGGAACACAACCTGGGTCTCACCTGCGACCCGGTGGGCGGACTGGTGCAAATCCCCTGCATCGAACGCAACGGCATCGCCGCCACCAAGGCCATCAACGCCGCCCGGCTCGCCATGCACGGCGACGGCCGCCACTATGTTTCCCTCGACAAGGTGATCCGGACCATGCGCCAGACCGGCGCCGACATGAAAACCAAGTACAAGGAAACCTCCCGCGGCGGCCTCGCGGTGAACGTCATCGAGTGCTGAACCCCCGCCGTATCAAGAGTGAGGAAAGAGGCGGAATGAAGTGATAACGGCTGCTGTGTTGCCGCGGTTGGACCTGGTTGGGGGTTGAATGGAGCACGGAGTGCATGGGTTGGGGGAGGCCTTCGCCGACACGCTGTAAATACATCCTTGTACGCTCGCCTCCGGCATCCATGCCTCCAGACGGTCGGCGAAAACCTCCCCCAACCCATGCTCAGACGGCGTCCCCCTTCGAGAAGCACCACGGATGTGGCAGGTACCCCCCACCCCCCCGAACGAAGGGATGGGCGCGAAGGCATGAATCGGGGAGAGGTTTCAGCGGGCGTCTGGAGGCATGGATGCCGGAGGCGAGCCTACAGGGAGGTACTTGCGGCGTCCCGCTGAAACCTCTCCCCGGTTCATGCACGGCACTCCCGCCAAGAACCTTTAGTACTCCCCACTCCCAAACCAGCCGAGAACAATCCACCCAACGGCGAGCAGAGGGCTACACGTCGAATGGATGGCGGAGGCAGATGGTGTGGATACGGTCGGGGCCGGTGGAGATGATGTCTATGGGAACCTCGGTCAGCTCCTCGATGCGGGCCAGGTACCGCTTGGCCGCGGGCGGCAGGTCGTCAATACGGGTCAGTCCCAGGGTGGATTCCGACCAGCCCTGCAGCTCCTCATAGACCGGCTGGCATTGCTCGAGCAGCTCCGCGCTCACCGGCGGGAATTCCAGCCGGGCGCCGTCGCGCTCGTAAGCGACACAGATCCTGAGGGGGTCCAGCCCGTCCAGGACGTCGAGCTTGGTGATGCACAATCCGCTCAGACCATTGATGCGCGCCGCCTGCTTCAGCAGGACGGCATCCAGCCAGCCGCAGCGCCGCTCACGACCGGTCGTGGCGCCGACTTCGACCCCGCGCTCGCCCAGGGTACGGCCCACTGCGTCATGAAGTTCCGTGGGAAATGGTCCGCTGCCCACGCGGGTGCTGTACGCCTTGACCAGACCCAGTACGTAGCCGAAGTGCATGGGCCCCACTCCACTGCCCACCGCCGCCGCCGCCGCCGTGGTGTTTGACGAAGTCACGAACGGATACGTACCGTGGTCGATGTCCAGCATCGTGCCCTGGGCACCCTCGAACAGCACAGTGCGGCCCGCTTTGCGGTACTCGTCCAACTGGGCGGCGACGTTCGACATCAAGCTCCGCAGATATTCCCGATGATGCATGCAGGCATCCAGAACTTCGCCGTAGTCCACCGTATCGGCACCGTAGTAACGCTCGAGCACGAAATTGTGGTACTCCATGAGCTCCTTGAGCTTGTCTTCGAATTGCCGGGATTCGATCAACTCGTCGAACCTCAGACCGCGCCTTGCCACTTTGTCCTCGTAGGCAGGCCCGATTCCGCGCCCGGTGGTGCCGATCGCGCGATTGCCGCGGTGCCGCTCGCGAGCCACGTCGAGCGCCATGTGATACGGGAGAATGACGGGACAGCATTCGCTCACGTGGAGACGCGGAAAAACCTCAATGCCGCGCTCCTCCAGTTCTTTGATCTCCGTCTCCAGCGCCTCCGGGGACACTACCACCCCGTTGCCGATGAAGTTCTGGGCATTCGGTCTCAGGATTCCCGACGGGATCAGGTGAAGCACCGTACGCTCGCCGTCGATCACCAGCGTGTGACCGGCATTGTGGCCGCCCTGGAAACGCACCACCGCATCCACGCGTTCGGTCAACCAATCTACGATCTTGCCCTTGCCTTCGTCGCCCCACTGGGTACCGACCAATACGACATTCTGGCTCATATTCTTCTACTTATCGTTGCCCGTCGATGGACTCGACTCGCCAGCCGCTCGAGGATTTCACCAGTCGGCGGTCACATTGGCGCGCGAGGTGCTCCTCCATTTCCCCCGGGAGCAGGCGGATCACCCGCTCTCCATCTGTCCGCAGCCGTTTCACAGCCAAGTCCAACTCCGCATCGCTCCCCGGCGGCGCCAATATTCCCGTCCTCTCACGACAGGTGGTGTCATATCTCAGAAGTTGACGGAGATCGGAGCTGAAACCGGTCGCGCTGCGGGCCCGGCCGTAAGCCCGACCGATCTCATCATAGCGCCCACCCTGCGCGAGGGCACGCCCAAAACCCGGAGTGTACGCATTGAACACCGTGCCGGTGTGATACCTGTAGCCCCGGAGATCCGAGAGGTCCACCGTGATCTGGACCCCCGGCAGCGTCTGCGCCAGGCGACCGACGAGCTCCGCAAGATTGGACAACGCCCTGCCTGCCTCAGAGACCTCCGCGTACACGCGCCTGGCGTTCTCGATCACCCCGTCACCACCGCGGATCTCGAGCAGCGTCAGGAAGGCGGAACGCTGGTCCGGCAGGTCGGACAGTATCTCTGCCACATCCGGCCGGGATTGGCGCTGCAGGGCATCGAACAGATCATCCTCCATGTCGCTGGGCAATCCCGCCCACTGTATCAGCGCTCGATACACGCCCACGTGCCCCAGGTGCAGGTGAATGTCCGGAACGCCGGCCGCCTGAAGGACGTCCACCATCGCCTCCGCGATCTCCGCATCGGCGTCGACGTCGGGGCAGCCATACAGCTCGGCGCCGATCTGCAACGGCTCCCTCGTGGACTCGATCTCTCCCGGAGACGAACGGAACACGGACCCGCAATAGCACAACCGGGACGGAACCTCCGAACGCAGGTAGTGGGCGTCGATGCGCGCTATCTGCGGCGTGTGATCGGCGCGCACCCCCAGCAGCCGTCCGCTGATCGTATCCGTCAGCTTGGCCGTCTGCAGATCGAGGTCCTCTCCCACGCCGTTCAACAGAGCATCGAGAAACTCCACCAGAGGCGGAAACACCAGATCAAAACCACGCCGGTGCAGAACATCCAACAGCTGTCGCCTCAGGGACTCCAGACGCGCCGCCTCTCCAGGCAGAACCTCCTCCACGCCTTCGGGTAACAACCACTGGCCGGAATGTTTCACGGGTTTGGCCCGTCAGAAGCGAATGAAGTACAACAGCACGGCTCCGACGCAAATCAGAATCAGACCCATGGTGCGAAGCTGACCGTCGTTGAGACCGCGAATGATCTCCAGGGTCTGCCGCCAGCGCTCCGGGCTGAGGAACGGCAGCAGACCCTCGAATATCAATACCAGGGCGATCGCGGCGCCCAGGTCCCGCCAGCTGATCACGTCGCCGCGCCCGCGCTACTCTACGGGGCCGGCCGGACGCCCGGCGTCCTTGGCGGGCGAAGGACTATTGAAGTACTTGAAGAACTGCGAGTCGGGCTCCAGCACCAGCAGATCATCCTTGTTGCCAAATGTCTTCACATAAGCATTGAGACTGCGATAGAGCTTGTAAAACTCCTCGTCCTTGCCGAACGCGTCCGCATAGATACGAGTGGCCTGGGCATCACCTTCGCCGCGAAGCATCTGACCCTGGCGTTGCGCATTGGCGATAATGATGCGTTTTTGCCGGTCCGCATCGGCGCGAATCTTTTCAGCCTCCTCGGCACCCTTGGCCCGCAGCTCCTTGGCAACTCGCGACCGCTCCGCTTCCATGCGCCGATATACGCGCTCGCTCACCTCGTCCACCAGGTCTACCCGTTTCAATCTCACGTCGACGATCTCCACGCCAATTTCCCTTGCCTGCTCGTCAGTCTCCTTTTGCACGACATCCATGATCTGGGACCGGTCCCCCGACACTACTTCCTGCACCGTTCGCTTTCCGAACTGTTCCCGCAGACTGTTGTTGACGCGCTGGCCCAGGCGACTTTCCGCCGCCGCCTTGTTGCCGGCCACGGTCACGTAATAGCGAGCCACGTCAGCCACGCGCCACTTCACGAACGAGTCCACCTTGAGGTTCTTTTTCTCGTTGGTAAGGTACTTCTGCGGGCTTGCGTCCATGGTCTGGATCCGGGCGTCAAACTTCTTGACGTTGTTGACGAATGGGATTTTCCAGTGCAATCCCGGCTTGTCATTCGAACGCATGATTTCGCCGAACTTGAACACGATGGCTTTCTCTCGCTCGTCCACGGTATACATGGAGTTGGCGACCACTATCACCGCGACCACCAGTACTATCAATGACACCAGTGCTTTTCCGCTCATGACTACTCCTCCCTCTGGCGCAGATTCAACCGGCTGCGGCTGTCCCGCGCGTCAGCGGTGCTGCCATCGCCCGAGGACGACGACGAAGACAGGGGCGGCTGGGAAGTGCCGCTGGAGCTGGGCTGTCTCTGCCTGAGGAGCTGATCCAGCGGCAGATAGATCACGTTGTTGCCGCTCTTCTGGTCGATCATGATCTTGCTGGAGTTCGTGAGTACCTTTTCCATCTTCTCGAGGTACATGCGCTCGCGCGTCACCGCCGGCGCCTTCTCGTACTCCTTCAGGATCTGGTCAAATCGCGAGGCTTCGCCCTGGGCGTCGGCGATCGTGGCCCCCTTGTACCCCTCGGCGTCCTGTATTTCCCGCGCAGCCTGACCGCGTGCCCGCGGCAGTACGTCGTTTCGGTATGCCTCAGCCTCGTTGATGATCCGGGCCTGGTCTTCCCTGGCCTTCACCGCGTCGTCGAATGCCGGCTTGACTTCCGCGGGCGGCTGCGCGTCCTGCATTTCCACGGCGATGATATTGATTCCAGTCAGGTAGCGGTCGAGTATCTTCTGCAGCAGCTCCTTGGTCTTGGCCACGATGGTCGCCCGGCCTTCCGTGAGGACGAAATCCATATTGTTGGTACCGACTACCTCACGCAGTGCGCTCTCGGTCGCGCCCCGCACCACTGCCTGCGTGTGGTCCGGATCCACCACGTGAAACACCAGATCTTCCGGATTCTTGATGTCGTACTGTATGGCGAGCTTCACATCAACGATGTTCTCGTCCTTGGTGAGCATCAACGCTTCGCGCGGCACCGACTGCTCCTGGTCCTGCCCGGCGCTGCGATAGCCGATTTCCACCGTGTTGACGTTCTGGATATTCACCGGGTTCACCTGCTCTACGGGCCACGGGATGTGCCACTGCAGTCCCGGCATGGTGGTCGCCTGGTACTTGCCGAACCGCAGCACAACCCCACGCGTCCCTTCGTCGACGACGTAGAATCCCATGAACAACCATACAACGACCGCCACTATGGCGATCGCGATAATCCCTGCAGCACCAGGGAAAGCACCCCCGCCTCCGGAGCCGCCTCCCTTGCCGCCGCCAAAGAAACCCCGCAGCGTCTTTTGGACGTTTTTGACGATCTCGTCCAGATCAGGTGGGCCGGAGCGCCCCCCCTTTTGGCCCCAGGGGTCATTGCCGCCGGGCCCGGGTTGATTCCAGGACATGAAATATGCTCCTTAACCGAAGAATTTGGAGTCTGATATAAGTGAAGAGCCTATCAGGCTAAGGGTCGAGCAACGAGCCGAGGCATGATTCTAACAGACTGAAAACCTCGCTTGCGCATCGGCCTGGCGTTCCCGCCGGACTGATTCAGCCCGCCACGGCCGACGCAGCGGCGGTGTCCGGCATCGAGCACAGACCGAACTCGGCCAGTCTTGCCACTCGCCCCCACTGCGCCGCTTCGATATCGATCTCCATTAACCACCCTCCGCGGCTGTCCAACTCCTCGCGCCGAACCACCGAATGATCGTACAGGAACGCTCGCACCCGTGCGGCCTGGGGCGGCACATGCACGCATTCCCGCCGGGTGTCCCTGAACACCAGATCCTGGAGCACCGTCGATAAAGCCCCGATCCCGTCGCCAGAGCGCGCCGACACCCACACTGCGCCGGGCTCGGCGCCCGACGTGTCCACCCGCACATCCAGTCCCGGGCACAGATCGATCTTGTTGTAAACCAACAGGCGGGGCACATCCCCCGCGCCGATCTCCTCCAGCACCCCGTTTACGTGCTCGATGCGTTCGCCGCGGTCCTCTGCGGAACTGTCCACCACGTGCAGCAGCAGTGCTGCACTGGAGACTTCTTCCAGGGTTGAGTGGAATGCCTGAACCAACGAGTGGGGAAGTTGGCGAATGAACCCGACGGTATCCGACAACACGATTTCCCTGCGGTCGGGCAGCACCAGCTTGCGCATGGTCGGATCAAGGGTCGCGAACAGAAGGTCCTCCACGTATACGCCTTCCCCCGTGAGCCGATTAAACAGGGAAGACTTGCCGGCGTTGGTGTAACCCACGAGGCAGACCGTGGGAATTGGCACCTTGCGCCGAGACTTGCGCCGGAGCTCCCGCTGTGCGGATACGCGCTCCAGTCGCTTGTTGAGATACTTGATCCGGCGACCGATCAGACGGCGGTCGGTCTCGAGCTGGGTCTCACCAGGTCCGCGCAGGCCAATGCCGCCCTTCTGCCGCTCGAGATGGGTCCAACCGCGCACCAAGCGCGTGGACAGATGCCGGAGCTGGGCCAACTCGACCTGCAGTTTGCCCTCCCGGGTTTCGGCACGTTGAGCGAAGATGTCCAGGATCAGGCCCGTACGGTCCAGAACCCGGCACTGGAGTGCCTTCTCCAGGTTGCGCTCCTGAATGGGGGTCAACGCATGGTCGAAAATGACCAACTCCCCGCCGTGCTCTTCCACGGACTGGCGCACCTCCTCCAACTTCCCCTTGCCGATGAAAGTCGCGGGATCCGGAGTGCGGCGTACACCGCTAATGGAGTGGCACACGCGCGCACCGGCGCTCCTTGCCAGCAGCGCGAGCTCCAGCAACGAATCAGCGTCCTCGTCCGCGCGGGAACGCTGCTGGACAAGCAGCGTCCTTTCGGGCCGCCCCAATGCGGCTGGGCCCTTTACCGACACCGCTGTTTCATAGGCCGCTGAAATTACTCCTCGAGGCCATCACCACCGTCGTCGTAGGGGATCTTGATGGACTTTGCCGGGACTATGGTCGAGATGGCGTGCTTGTAGATCATCTGGCTCACGCTGTTTTTCAGCAATACCACGAACTGGTCGAAGGATTCGACCTGCCCCTGCAGCTTGATTCCATTCACGAGATAGATCGAAACCGGTACTCTCTCTTTCCGCAAGATGTTCAAAAACGGGTCTTGTAGGGCCGTACCCTTTTGTTGAGCCATTCTTTACTCCTCGTTGTTATACATAGTGCAGCATCTCGGCTTGGTTATGCGGCCTGAGGATTCCTATTTCAAGCGTCCACCCCAAGAGCAAACTCCGCCATCAGGGGGCTCGCCTCCAGGTACAGCAGAATTCCCCCGGCAGCCTCGCGGTGGTCGCTGTCGATCCATGTGACCGCCGATTGATTCCGCAACCAGGTCAACTGCCGCTTCGCCAAGCGTCTCGTGGCAGCAATACTTGCTTCCGTCATGCGATTATAACCGACCTTGCCTTTCAAATAATCTGATACTTGACGGTATCCGACCATCTTCAGCGACGCCGGTTCCACAGGTTTTCCGTAAGTGCCCAGCAATCCCGCCACCTCCGAAACCAGGCCCCTGTCCAGCATCTGCCGGAATCGCACCTCGATGCGGCGGTGCAGATTCTCCCTGCTGGACGGTGCCAGAGCCAGCTTGATCAGAGGCCACGCGGGAGGGCCCGGCACCCGTAGCCGCTGTTCAACGTTTCTCCCGGTCAGGGCGTTGACTTCCAGCGCCCGCTGGATCCGCTGTCCGTCGTTAGGGGAAATCTCGGCGGCTCGGCGCGGGTCCGTTCGCACGAGCCGCCGATGCAGGGCCGGCCATCCTTCCCTGGCCGCCAGTTCGACAATTTCCGCCCGCAGGTCCGGGTCCGCGGGCGGCAGCGCCGGCAATCCGTGGAGCAACGTGTGGAAGTAAAACATGGTGCCTCCGGTCAGCACAGGGAGCCGGCCGCGACCCCGGACCTCCTCGATCAGGCCCAGGGCGTCCTCCCGGAACCGGGCCGAGGAATAGGTCTCGTCCGGCTCCTTGATATCGATCAAATGATGCGGGCATGTCGCCCGCTCCTCGGGCCCCACCTTCGCAGTGCCGATATCCATTCCCCGGTACACCTGCGCGGCGTCCACATTGATGATCTCAGCGGGATATCGACGGGCGAGCGAAAGGGCCGCGGCAGTCTTGCCGGACGCGGTCGGACCCATCAAGAATACGACCGGAATCGTCATCAGGTGCCGCACCGCGTCGGGCTCGATCAACGACCCCGCATGAACCAGGCGTCGAGCTCGCCCAAATCGAGCTGGACCCAGGTCGGACGGCCATGGTTGCATTGGCCGCTGCGCTCCGTCTCCTCCATCTGTCGCAACAAGGCATTCATCTCGTCCAGCGTGAGCGATCGGTGGGCGCGGACAGAACCGTGGCAGGCCATGGTCGACAGCAGCTCGTCGGATAACGACTGGAGGCGGTTGCTCTGGCCATGTTCAGCCAGGTCCGACAGCACATCACGCACCAGCGCCGCGACATCGACGCTTTGCACCGCCGCGGGCACCCGCCGCACCGCAAGGGTGCGCTCACCCATCTGTTCCACCTCGAGTCCGCAGGATTCGAACACATTCCGGTGCTGCTCCCACACCCCCATCTCGGCGTCTCCCACCTCCAGGGTCACGGGCACCAGGAGCGGCTGTGTCGCCAGGGAGCTCGACTCGAACTGCGACTTGAGCTTTTCGTAGGTGATCCGTTCATGGGCAGCGTGCATGTCCACCACCACCAGGCCTTTGTCATTCTGGGCAAGTATGTAGATGCCATGCAGCTGGGCCACCGCGTAACCCAGAGCCGGCGACGCTGCATCAGCCTCATGGACATCTTCCTCCCGACCGGGCGCTTCGGCCAGCCTCCGGTAAGTTACGAGTTGCTCGCGTACCCCTTCCGGGAAGTTCATGGCGCCCTGCGACGGCACATGGGCGGTCACCGCAACGGCCCCAGCCCCGGCGCGAGGTGTCTGTCCGGCGGGCCTGGCGACCTCGCGCTTCAGCATGCCATGCACGAAATCGTGGACGCTGCGGCTGTCGCGAAACCGGACTTCATGTTTGGTGGGATGAACGTTCACATCCACCAGGGCCGGATCCAGCTGGAGATAGAGCACGAAGGCCGGATGCCGGCCGTGATACATCACATCCTGATAAGCGAGACGGATGGCATGCGCGACGGTCTTGTCCCGCACAGCGCGGCCATTGACGAAGAAATACTGCAGCGTGGTCTGGGGCCGCGAAAAAACAGGCAAGCCGCACCAGCCCGACAGGCGCATGTCTGACGACTGGTGCTCCAGGAATATCGACTGCTCCAGAAACTCGCCGCCGCACACGGCTGCAACCCGGGCCGCCCGCTGCTCCCGGGTCAAGGCCCGCGGGTAACGGCTGGCCCGTCCGTCGTTGTGGCGGAACGACAGCTCGACCTCGAAGCGGCTCAAGGCGAGCCGCTTGATGTTCTGATCTATGTGCTTGAGCTCGGTGGACTCGGTCTTCAGAAACTTGCGCCGCGCCGGCGTATTGAAGAACAGGTCGGAGACTTCGACGGTGGTACCCGGCGGATGGGCTTCCGGTTTCGGGTCCACGGTCGGCCCACCCCCCTCGCAGCGCACCCCGTAGGCTTGTTCCTGATCCCGCGTCCTGGATATCAGCGTCAACCGGGATACGGAAGCAATGCTCGGCAGCGCCTCACCCCGGAACCCCAGTGATCCCACCCGCTCCAGCTCCGACAGGTCGCGGAGCTTGCTGGTGGCATGCCGGGCCAGCGCCAGCGCGATCTCGGCCCGTGGGATCCCGGCACCATCATCGGTGACCCGGATACGCTTGACGCCGCCTCGTTCCGCGTCCAGTTGGATGCGGGTGGCGCCGGCGTCCAAGCTGTTCTCCAGCAGCTCTTTCACGACGGCCGCCGGGCGTTCGACCACTTCCCCCGCGGCGATCTGGTTGACCAGCTTGGAATCGAGAATCTCTATGGCACGCATGTCAGCCGCTCGGGATGCGCAGCTTCTGCCCGATGCGCACCGTGTTGCCGTCCAGGTCGTTGAGCTGCTTCAACGCATTGACGCTGATACGGTAGCGCTGGGCGATCTCCGACAGCGTGTCGCCGCGCCTGACCACATACACCTGAGGACGCGCGCCCGGATGATGGCGTTCGTAATAGAGTCGGAGCCCCTCGTATACCGCACTCGCGATCTTCCTGCGATGGGCCTCGGAGCGGAGCAGCCGTTCCTCGTCGGGGTTCGACAGGAAGGCGCTCTCCACCAGCACCGAAGGGATATCGGGAGATTTCAACACCACAAACCCGGCGTATTCCACGCGGTTGCGGTGTACCCGGCCGACCCGGTGCAGCTGGCTGAGGATATCGGCCGCCAGTTCCCGGCTGTCGCTGATGCTCTTGGTCATCGACAGATCCCATAGGACCTTGGCCACCGTCTCGTCCTTGTCTCGCAGGCTGACTCCACCGATGAGGTCGGCGGCGTTTTCCTTGTCGGACAGCCAGCGGGCTTCCTCGCTGGATGCCCCCCGCGTGGACAGGGTATACACCGAGGACCCGCGCACCGAGCGCTTTGGAAAAGCATCCGCGTGTATAGAGACGAAAATGTTCGCCTGGGCGCTGCGGGCAATGGCCGTGCGCTTGCGCAGGGACACGTAGTAGTCGCCCTTTCGGGTCAGTATGCCCTGCATTTCCGGGTCGTCGTCCATCAGGCGCTTCAAGTCCCGCGCTATGGCGAGTGTCACGTTCTTCTCCTGCGTTCCCCGAGGTCCCGAGGTGCCGGGATCCTCGCCGCCATGGCCTGCGTCGATGGCCACGACGAATTTCCGGGAATCCGGCGGCGCCCTGACCACTGGCTTGCCGTCCTCGCGGTCGCCGTCGAACAGGTCAAGCACCAGCCGGTTGCCGTAGAGCTCATTGGGCTGCAGCAGGAAGGTGTTGGGTTTCACATCAGTCTTAAGCGTGAACACCACCCTCAGTACTCCGGGCCGGGGCATGCCGCTGTGCATGCCCGCCACGAACCGCCCGTCACCGCCGATATCCGGCAGCTGCTGTCCCAGCTGGGCATTGGGGAAATCCAGATACACCCGGTGGGGATGGCTCAGGACACCCATGTCGTAGTCGACGGGGCCGCTCAGGTCGAATACCAGGCGGGTATGATCCGGCGCCTCCCACACGCGCAGGTCTTTAACCACCACCGGGGCGGCGTTGGCGCAACAGACCTGGACCGCCAACAGCAACCCGGCTGCTATGCGGTACACAAGGTCTCCCCGGTGTCTGTGAAACTCCTCAACTGCACGATTCGCTGGTCGTTGCGGTCGATGGCGATATGCACTTCGCAATCCGGTTTGGGCAGACTGTCCCGGGCGCGCTCAGCCCACTCGACGATTAATACCGATTTTTCCTCCAAGTAGTCCCTGATGGCAAGCTGCTCGAGTTCCGCCGGATCATTCAGCCGGTACAGGTCGAGATGAACCACCGTCAACCCGGAGGCCTCGTACGTCTCGAGCAGCGTGAATGTGGGACTCACTACGACCTCCTCGTAGCCGAGCGAGCGCAACAGTCCGCGCACCAGAGTGGTCTTGCCGGCGCCCAGGTCACCGGTCAGAAACAGCACACAGCCGACCTTGAGCCGGCGCCCGAGTTGCGCGCCGAGACGCTCCATGTCTGCGGGCGACGAAACGCGGTGCGTCGATCCGGTCACCACTGCGCTCATGCGGCCGGTCCGCCGACGACGCCCTGCAGACCATCGACAAGATCCCCGGCCGTCAATCCCACCAGGCCCCGTCCGGCGGCCGCGTCCCCCGCCCGCGCATGGCACCAGACGCCGTAGCAGGCTGCATCCTCCGCGGACATGCCCTGCGCCCGCAGCGCCGCCACGACACCCGTGAGCACATCCCCCATCCCGCCGCTCGCCATGCCGGGATTACCGAGGTCGCACAAGCGGAGCGAGCTGCCGAGCACCAGAGTCCCCGATCCCTTGAGCACGATCACCCCGCCGTAGCGCTGCTGCAATGCACGGATGGCAGCCGGCCGGTCGGCCTGCACGGCCCCCGCGTCCATACCCAGCAGGCGCCCCGCCTCTCCTGGATGCGGTGTTAGAACCCAATCGTCGCGTCGCAGCGAGGTCTCCGCCAGCCAATAGAGGGCATCGGCATCCACCACCAAGGGCCGATCCGAGGCCGAGACGACGTCCCAGATTCCCTTCGCCCACTCGTCGCGTCCGAGCCCCGGACCCACCGCCACAACGTCGGCATTGGCCATCATCGGCTCCAGGTCACGCGCCGATTCAACGCGGGTGGCGATGGTCTCCAAGGTGCCCGGCACAAGATCTTCGGCTCGGGACCGCGTTGCCATGTACACCAGGCCCGCCCCGCTTCGGTGTGCCGCACGCGCACTCAGACACGGCGCCCCCGGCATGCCAAGATTGCCCCCAACGATCAGAACACGACCGGCGTCGCCTTTGTGGGCAGTCGGTGAGCGGCCCGCGATGACGGACGCGTACCGGTGCGCATCGATCACCTCGCACGACCACGCCACCCGGTCATAGACTTCTCCGGGCACACCGAGGTCGTCAAAATAAAGGTGTCCGGTCACGGCGCGGCCATCGCCCGTGAAACAGCCCAGCTTGCGACCTATGAACGTCGCTGTCGCGTCGGCACTCACGCAGGGGTCGAGGGCCTTGCCGGTATCCGCATGCAGACCGGATGGAATGTCCAGCGCCAGAACAGGACCGCCGGCGTCGCTGATGCGCTCGATGGCCTTGGCGTAGTCCCCGGCCGGGGCGCGATCGAGTCCGGTGCCCAACAGGGCGTCGACCACCACGTCGACATCTCCTGGGGGCTCGTTTTCCCAGGGCGACACCACGCCTCCGGCTTTCTCGAAATCGGCCGCGGCGCGCCGCGCCGTCGGAGTCTTGGCCTGGCCCATAGCGGCCAATCGCACTTCCATCCCGGCCGCCAGGGCCAGGGTCGCGAGGACATACCCGTCACCACCGTTGTTGCCGCTGCCGCAACAGACTGCCAGCCGGCGGCCACGCGGGAAGCAATATCGAAGCAACCGATAGCCGGCCAACCCCGCCCTTTTCATCAGCTCGTAACCGTCGATCCCGAGATCTTCGATGGCGACTCGATCCAGTTCCCTCACCTGGCGGGCATTGTAAAGACGCTGCGGAGCCTTGCTCATGTCGCTATGATACCAAGTGTCAATGTCTTCCCAAGGTCAATACAGCGAATCGGGCGGGCGGCTCGACTACCCCGCACTGGCGGCACGCATCAAGCAGTGGGCGCTGGAGCTCGGGTTCGAGCAGGCGGGAATCACGGATACGGACCTGTCCGCGCCCGCCGCACGTCTGTCGGACTGGCTGGCCGCCGGCCGGCATGGTGAGATGCAGTACATGACGGCGCACGGTGCCAGAAGATCGCACCCCGATTTGCTGGTGCCCGGCACCCTGCGCGTGATCTGCGTACGGATGAGCTACTGGCCGGACGAAGCCGCCTTGCCTCCCCAGGTTGCGCTGAAGCGGCCGGACGCGGGTTACGTATCCCGCTACGCCCTGGGCAGGGACTATCACAAGGTGCTGCGCAAACGGCTGCAGGCGCTGGCCGACCGAATCGAGGAACGAGCGGGCCCGTTCGGTTACCGCGCGTTTACCGACAGCGCGCCTGTCATGGAGAAGCCCCTGGCGGAGAAGGCGGGGCTCGGGTGGATCGGAAAGCACACCAACCTGCTCAACAAGACCGACGGTTCCTGGTTCTTTCTCGGTGAGCTGTATACAGACCTGCCCCTGCCGGTGGACCAGCCGGCGACCGGCCACTGCGGCAGCTGCCGCGCCTGTATCGATGCCTGCCCCACCGGGGCCATCGTCGCGCCCTACGAGTTGGACGCCCGGCGCTGCATCTCCTATCTCACCATCGAGCTGCGCGGCTCCATTCCTGAACACTTGAGACCCTTGATGGGAAACCGGATATTCGGCTGCGACGACTGCCAGGCGGTATGTCCATGGAACCGCTTCGCGCAGGCCAGCGGCGAAGGTGATTTCAGCCCCCGCGATACCGTTACGGACCGTGAACTGAACTGGTTTGCGTCCTGGACCGAAGACGATTTCCACCGCCACACCGCCGGGTCGGCGATCCGGCGCGCCGGCTACGAGGGCTTCCTTAGAAACGTCGCAGTAGCGCTCGGCAACGCGCCGACCTCCCCGATCATTCTCGGTTGCATCGACAAGCTGGCGCGGCATCCCTCGCCCCTGGTTCGGGAGCATGCGGAGTGGGCGCGGAAACGGCACGGCAAAGAGGCTGAGTCCGGGGTTGTCCACTATCGCGGCTGACAGCAATCGCTCCCGGCAATTCGCTGCACTTCCTCCGTCCATGGAGGTTGAAGCCGCAATTCCCGACCGGCAGAACTCAGATACGCAGAAAATGCGTCCGATAGTACCGCAGCTCCTGGATGGACTCGCGTATGTCATCCAGCGCCCGGTGAGCACCCTGCTTATCGAAGCCGTTCGCCAAGTCGGGATGCCAACGCCGGGCCAGTTCCTTGACCGTACTGACATCCAGGTTCCGATAGTGCAGATAGCTTTCGAGCTCGCGCATGTAGCGTGCCAGGAAGCGACGGTCCTGGCAGATGCTGTTTCCACACAGCGGCGACTTGTTCCGAGGGACGAAGTTTTGTATGAACCGCAGGGTCTGGAGCTCGGCAGTCCGTTCATCGATTTCCGATTCCCTGACTCTCTCCACCAGACCGGTGGCTGCATGGGTCCGGGTGTTCCACTCGTCCATCCCGGCCAGCATCGCCTCCGACTGGTTGATCGCCAGCACCGGCCCTTCGGCCACTACCTCCAGATTGGAATCCGTGATAATGGTTGCGATCTCTATGATCCGGTCCCTTTCCGGCGACAGGCCCGTCATTTCCAGATCGATCCATACCAGCGCATTGGGGTTCTGTGACATGAATCTCCCGACTTTATCTAGGTTGGATTTGTGCCGGCAGGCCGGCTCACCAAGGCCGCCGGTCCGTAAACGCCTGGGACAGCGTGCTGTGATCAATGTACTCGAGCTCGCCCCCCACCGGCACGCCCCGCGCCAGGCGCGTAACGTTTACCGGACAGCCTTCAAGCACTTGATGCAGATAGTCCGCGGTCGCCTCTCCCTCGGTCGTGAGGTTCGTGGCAATGATCAGTTCCTCGATTCGCTCGTTCTCGATAAGCTTCTTCAAGCGGTCGAACCCCAGGTCGTCCGGGCCGATGCCATCCAGGGGTGACAACCGTCCCATGAGCACGAAGTACATCCCCTGATAGGCGCCGGTCTGCTCCACCGCTTCCAGGTCCGCCGGCGTCTCCACGACGCAGACCGTTGCGGAGTTCCGCCGGGTGGACGCGCATATACCGCACAACTCCGTCTCGCTGAAGTTATTGCAGCGCCGGCAGCGGATCACGGTCTTGAGGGCGCGCTGGAGCGCCTCCGCAATAACCCTGGCACCGTCCTGGTCGCGCTCCAGCAGGTGAAATGCCATCCGCTGCGCGGTCTTGGGCCCGACCCCGGGCAGGCGGCGAAGCGCCTCCCGCAACTGGTCAATCGCCTGGGAACGGGACACGTTACAGCGGTAGATTCAACCCGGGAATGTTCATTCCCGCCGTCAGCCCGGACATCTTCTCCTGGGCGACCTGCTCCGCCTTGCGCACGGCATCGTTCATCGCCGCCGCCACCAGGTCCTCCAGCACCTCCTTGTCATCATTCACCAAGGCCTCGTCGATCTGGACCCGTCTAACGTCGTGGCGGCAGGTCATCACTACCGTGACCATACCACCGCCCGCCTGGCCGGTTACTTCCATGCCGGCCAACTCTTCCTGAGCCTTGCGCATGTTGTCCTGCATCTCCTGCGCCTGCTTCATCAAGTTGCCTAAACCACCCTTCATATCAACCTCTTTCGCCTGTAGTGACGCAATTCATTGCCTGGAGCGGATCGACTCTTCCACCAGGGTGGCATCGAACTGCTCAATCAGATCCTGCACCTCGGGATCCTCCTTGATCGCCTGCTCGGCCTGCTTCTGCTTGTCGGACTTTTCCCGCTCCACGGATTGTACCGGGGTTTCAGCATCCGGTTCCGACAATCGTATCTTCACCGCCACCGTCCCGCCGATACGCTCGGAGATCGCCTTCGCCAACTGTCCGGTTCGTTCTTCGTTGACCAGATGCTCATGCTGTGGCTTCAGGTCGAACGACCAAGTGCCGTTTTCCCGGGTCTGGAGGGCGAGGTTCATCGCCAGTTCCTGAGCCCACCCCTCAAGGGGCAGAGTTCTTGCCAACTGCCGCCAATCGATCTCGGACTGCGCGGCGCCCGTCTCCGCTCGAACCGGGCCCGCCCGAACGGGGTCCGGGCGGCCGGAAGACCTCTCGGCCTTCCCGGTGGGCCGTGCCGGCGCCTCGGCCTTGCCCCGTGGCCGATCCTCCAGACCTCCCGGTCGAAACGACAGCAGGCGAAGCATGACCATCTCGAACCCCGTCCTGGGGTCCGGCGACAGCGGCAGATCGCGCTTCCCGATCAGAGCGATTTGATAGAAAAGCTGAAGTTCCTCTTCGCCCAGAAGCTCCGCCACTTCCGGATGCCATGGCGCCAACTCCTGCTTGGCCACGAGCAGCTCCGGGCTGCGTTTATAGAGCGAAAGACGGAACAGCTCCATCAACAGATCGTCGAGCAGCTGACCAAAGGCGCTCGATCGTTCCCCGACGGAATCGACCACCGCGAAGACCGCGCCGGCGTCGTCCCTGGCCAGGGCGTCGATCAGTCCCCGCACGTAGTCGGAATCGATCAGCCCGAGCATCTGGCGCGCGGTCTCCGTGGTCACCCTGCCGTCGCCCTGTGCTATGGCCTGGTCGAGAAGGCTGAGGCCATCGCGCATGCTGCCATCCGCAGAGCGGGCCAGGAGGCGCAGGGCATCCTCCTCGAAATCGACCGATTCCGACTCGAGAATCCGCTTGAGCTGTCCCTCGATCTGCTCGACCTGCAGCAGTTTCAAGTTGAACTGAAGGCACCGCGACAGGATCGTCACCGGAAGCCTCTGTGGATCGGTGGTCGCGAACAGAAATTTGACGTGTGGGGGAGGTTCCTCCAGGGTCTTGAGCAAGGCGTTGAAACTGTGCGTCGACAGCATGTGCACTTCGTCGATCAGATACACCTTGAATCGCCCCGTCGTCGGCGCGTACTGCACGTTGTCCAGGAGTTCTCGAGTGTCGGCAACCTGGGTGCGCGAAGCTGCGTCCACCTCGATCAGGTCAACGAACCGACCCTCGTCGATGGCCCGGCAGGCGTGGCACTCGTTGCAGGGCGTGGAGCTGACCCCTTTTTCGCAATTCAGGCACTTGGCCAGGATTCTGGCCAGTGTGGTCTTGCCGATTCCCCGCGTGCCGGTGAAAAGGAACCCATGATGAACCCGGTCACTGTCCAGTGCGTGGGTCAGCGCCGCGACAATGTGCTCCTGTCCCACGAGCTGATCGAACGAACGGGGACGCCATTTGCGTGCTAATGCCTGATAAGTCATGGTGTTTCAAATAGGGTGGCGGATCAAGCCGGCCCGGCCCCCGGCGCCCGAATCAGTTGCTGCGGCTGCTTCCTTCCGGACCTGACCGGGTTCACAACCTATCGTCGCCGAGGAAGACCGGCCATCACCGCCATTGAAGCGAACAGATCGTGCATCCGAGCATAATGACTCGGGGCGGCTCTGTAAATCGGGTATTGTAGAGCTTTCTCGGGCCTTTTCGGGGGACACATTACTTTATTCGGAGGACATATTACTGGCGGAGAGGGAGGGATTCGAACCCTCGATACGGGTTAACGTATACACGCTTTCCAGGCGTGCGCCTTCAACCGCTCGGCCACCTCTCCGAAGCTGCGGGAATCTAAACCACACCGCTCAGGCTTGCAAATCTCCCGCGCGAAAACTCCAATCCGGGAAATCGGGCTGGCCGGGCCTGCGGCCCGTCTTGTAATCCGGCGGAGAGGGAGGGATTACTCGGCTCTTCCCTGAGCCTCGCCCCTTCGGGGCCGGCGCAAACAGCGCGCCGTTCGGCAACGCTCCAGGCGTTGCTCGTCGAACCCTCGATACGGGTTAACGTATACACGCTTTCCTTCGCGTGCGCCTTCAACCGCTCGGCCACCTCTTTCGAAGCTGCGGGAATCTAAACCACACCGCTCAGGCTTGCAAATCTCCCGCGCGAAAACTCCAATCCGGGAAATCGCGCTGCCCGGGCCTGCGGCCCGTCTCGCCGCACGTGATCGCGGCTGAAGCCGCTCCTACAATCCCGAGTTCGGCACTGCGTCAATCCCCGGATTGTAGGAGCGGCTTCAGCCGCGATGAAAGGGGCTGCGTTCGCCCCCTCGCCCGTGCCCCGGCTCGCGCTCACTGTTCCCGCAAAGCCACGGTGACCGGCACGGCGGCCGCCCGCACGGCCGGGAACAGTCCTCCCACGAATCCGATGGAAAGGGCCCACTCGAGGCCCCGCAGCAGCAGCCCCGGCCGCACCTGAAACTGGAATACCACCTGGCTGAAGTTCGAGCCCAGGGTCGATACCGTGTAGCCGTTGAACAGGACGTAGGCAACACCCGCCCCGAGCGCGCCTCCAAGCAGCGCGAGCAGCATCGACTCGAGCAGGATGGCTACTACTACCGGCGGCCCGGTGAAACCCAGGGCTCTCAACGTTGCGATCTCCCGGGACCGGGCAGCTACCGCGGCGTACATGGTGTTGAGAGCGCCGAAAACCGCGCCGATGGCCATGATTATCGCAACCCCCGTGCCGAGCACCCGGATCGTACGGGTCAGCCGCTCCGATTGCTTGTTGTAGTACGCCCGGGTGGTATCAACATCCACTTTCGACCGGGGGTCGGCGTTGATGGCCGCCTTGAAGCGATCGAATGACAACGGACCCACCAGACGCACCGTCACCGATTGAAAGGCGCTGCGACGGTAGGCCGAGGCAACCGACTCGTTGTCCCCCCACAGCTCCGAGTCATGCGCGTCCCCGGACTCGAACACGCCCACCACCCGCCATTCCTGGTTGTTCAGTCGAACCGTAGCGCCCAGGCCCAGGCCCTGGAACTGTGCCAGGGCGCCGCTGCCGACCACGAGTTCCCTCAAACCGGGCCGAAATCGGCGCCCGGCAATGATACGGACGTTGGGACGCACC
The DNA here is from genome assembly GCA_963731035.1 of uncultured Gammaproteobacteria bacterium. Classification (GTDB taxonomy): domain Bacteria; phylum Pseudomonadota; class Gammaproteobacteria; order Arenicellales; family JAANXG01; genus JAANXG01. The sequence goes on from CAVSUY010000027.1 coordinate 86,329, forward strand.
TCCCACACCCGCGGACCCACCCCCCGCACCTCGACGTTGGCGTTGGTGCCGGTGGATCGCTTGGGAAGGTTGGCAACCACCACCACTTCGGTGGAGGCGACGGGAGCGCCGTCCTTGTCGCGCAGGATCCCCGCAGCCTGGCTGACCAGGGTTGCCGTGGCGCGGTCGATGCCCGAAGAAAGCTCCGCATTGGCTCCGGCCCGCAGGACGATGGCGGTATCGTCACTGCCAGCCTGCCGCAGGGTCGCCTGAAAGCCCTCCGCCATGGCCAGCAACGCGATCAGCACCCCCACCACCCCGCCGATACCGACTATGATGACGGAGGTGGCGCCCCACCGCTGGGGGATAGTGGACAAGCCCGTACGGGCGATGGCGAGGGACTGGCGCCCGGTGCGCGTGCCGATCAGCCACACAGCGAGCATCACGCCCAGTGCCGGGAACAGCAGCGGCGCTTCTATCCAGGCAACGAGCCCCGCCACGACGGCGGTGCCGACAATCACGTTGCGGGTCAGCTGTCTCTTGAATCCTTCCGCCACGGCAGCTTACCGCCACGCCAGGGCATCGACGATACGCAGACGCATGGCGCGCAGCGCTGGAGGCAGGCCGACCAGCAGCCCGATCACCAGTATGAGCACGACCCCGAGCGCCCACGTGGACGACGTCAGGGGCAGCGTGAGCTGGCCGTGGGTCGCGGCCGCCATCACCGGCAACCCCACCCTGGCCAGTCCCAGGCCGGACAGCCCACCCACCGCCAACAGCAGCATCGACTCCCCAAGCACAAGCAGCAGGACCGCCCGATTGGTGAAACCGATCGTCTTGAGCACCGCCAGCTCCGGAATGCGGTCGCGTATGGATTGGGCCATTGTATTGCCGGTAAGCAACACCAGCGTGAAGAACACCGCCCCCATGATGGCGGACACGATCAAGCCGATGTCGCCGATTTGCTTGGCGAACGAAAGCTGGAACTGGTGCTCGCTCTCGGTCTTGGTCTCATCGGCGGAATTGGCAAACATGTGATCGATATCGCGGGCCACCTGATCTGCACGGTCCGGATCCGACACCTCCACTACGTACCAGCCGACGGTTCCCTGGCCGAACTGGCGGGCCTCGTCGAAATAGTCGAAGTGGAAGAACATCTGCTGCTCTATGCCACGCAAGGCCGGGTCCGATGCGTGGAAGATCCCGGTGAGATCGAAGGTCCAGATATTGCTGCCGTCTTTCTGCGGGAAGATAGTGGCCGTGAGGGGTATGCGGTCCCCCACATGCCAGCCGAAACGCTCTGCCAAGGTGGCTCCGACGATGGCCCCGGTGCGCGTGCTGAGAAAAGCCTGCCGCTGGTCCTTGGGCAGCACAATCTCGGGGTGAACGTCGAGATAGGCTTTCGGACTCACCGCCATATTGGCGAAAAAGTTCTTCGGATCCTGATACACGCCGCCAAACCAATTGGCATAAGCGACCCTGCGGACACCCGGCACCCGGCGAATACGGGCCAAGTCGGAATACGGCAACGGCTGAATAATGGAAAAACGCGAAGCCACGATCAGCCGATCGATGCCGGCGACACTTCCCGGCGCGTTGAAGGCAACGCGCACCGCATCCAGCATGCCGAACAAAGTGAATGCGGCCGCCACCGACAGCAGTGTGAGCACGGTCCGGGCTTTTTTTCGAAACAGTCCGGACCAGAGCAAGTACAGGTACTTCACTGGACCGCCTGCTGCTCGACCAGGATGCCCTTATCCAGATGCAGCGTGCGACTGGCGTACTCCGCTGCCTTCGGATCGTGGGTCACCATCACCATGGTCTTGCCGAACTCGCGGTTGAGCCTCTGGAGGAGAGACAACACTTCTTCCGCCGAGTGCCGGTCAAGATCGCCGGTGGGCTCGTCGCATACCAGCAGAGTGGGGTCCGAAACGATGGCGCGGGCAATGGCGACCCGCTGCTGCTGGCCCCCGGACAGTTCCCCGGGCTTGTGACTCGCGCGGTCTTCCAGTCCGACCAGTTTCAAGGCAATGGCCGCATTGCGGCGACGCTGGGAGCCGGACAGGCGGGTGAGCAACAGCGGCAGCTCGACGTTGCGCTGCGCCGAAAGCATGGGCAGCAGGTTGTAGAACTGAAATATGAAACCGACGTGCTCCGCCCTCCAACGGGCCTGGTCGCCGGAAGAGAGGTTGTCGATACGTCGTCCTGCCACACTGATGGAGCCCTCGCTGGGCACATCCAGGCCGGCGATCAGGTTCAACAGCGTTGTCTTGCCCGAGCCGGAGGGCCCCATGAGGGCGAGGAAGTCGCCCTCGGGGATATCCAGGTCCACCCGGTGCAGCACTTCCACCCGCTGCCGGCCGCGCTGGTAGACCTTGCTCACCCCGCGCACCTCGACCAGCTCAGCCATCGCTGTTGCCGTTGGACGCGAGGTTTGCCTTGACTCGCATCCCGTCCCGCAGTTGCGGGGGCGGGTCGCGGACGACCCGCTCACCGGATGCCAGCCCCTTGTCTACGACACGCAGATCACCATAGCTGTCGCCGGGTGTCACCTTGCGTATCCGCGCACGATCGCCTTCCACCACGAACGCCACACTGGCTCCGTCGCGTTCCACCAGCGCCGAGGAGGGGATCAACACCGCCCCTGCCGGTGCACCACTGCCCGCTGACTTGTCCTCCAGGAAGGACACCCGTATGCCCATGTCCGGGACGATCCTGGGGTCGCGGGCTTTCAGCGCGATACGGACTTTCACGGTCGCCTTGCTCCGGTCGGCCGTGGGTACGATTGCTATCACTTCGGCGGGGATCTTCCACTCCGGGTAGGCGTCCAGAACCGCCGTCACCGGTTGGCCCGGTCGCACTCTGTTGATATAGGCCTCGTTGACGTCGACTTCGATCTCGAGGGAGTTCATGTCGACGACCGTGCAAATTCCCGTTCGAGTGAAACCACCGCCCCCGGAGATGGGAGAGACGATCTCGCCGGGCTGGGCTGCCTTCGCCACCACGACCCCCGTGAACGGGGCGCGAATGACCGTGTCCTCCTGGTTCACCCGGGCAATGTGCAGCTGGGCCTCGGTCACGGCAACCTGGCTGCGCTGGGCTGCCAGCTGTGCGCTATAGGAGTCAACCGAGGTGGCCGCGTCCTCCAGGGCCTGTTCCGCCGCCAGACCGCGTCTGCCGAGAGCCTGCTGGCGTTTCAGATCCCGGCGCGCCTGCTCGAGCTGCGCTTCCAGTGACCCAAGTTGGCTGCCGGCGGCGGCGACCTGCGCCCGCGCGAGGGCCAGTTGGGCCTGCTGATCGGCATCGTCGAGACGGGCGAGGACCTGGCCCTCCTCGACGCGGTCGCCCTCCTCTATGGACACGGACGCTACCTTGCCGGTGACTTTGGAGGACACCGTCGCCTCCCGCCGGGCGGTTACGTAGCCCGCAGCTTCCAGGACGGCAGCGGCGCCGCCGGGACCCGAGGCCGGTTGCGCCGGGACGGTCTCGACCTCCACGGCACGGGCATTCAATACCAGCACCGCCGCGGCGGCAACGGCCAACGCCAGCAGGGCTCCCCCGGCGAGCCAGGGCCAACGGCGACGGCGCGGTCCGCCGGCGCGCTGTTCCGGGGCAATGCGAAGCTGGGCTAAAGGATCGGCGTCGTCGTTCATTGGGTGGGGAACGGTTGTTGCGAACCGTTGTTTGGTCTGGCGGAGAGGGTGGGATTCGAACCCACGGTACCCCAAAAGGTACAACAGATTTCGAGTCTGCCCCGTTCGGCCACTCCGGCACCTCTCCAGCAGGCGCGAAAGACTAAACGAGCATCGCCGACGTTGCAAATGAATGTGAGAACAATACCTCCTTGAGGGACGCAACCGACACTCCCCAACCGTTGTGAGGGAACCGTGGGTGAACAGCGAACCCGAAACGATAAGGAAGGACGGTCAAGCTCGCGAAATGGATGACGGCTTGCCGGCACATCTCGTATCGGTCGGGTTTCCCGCTACATTCCGGCTGGGGACGGGGTACACTAGAATGCGGGGTATGTCCGGTTCACGGTTGAGGTTTCGCCACTGGTTGCCCGCGATACTGATCGTCCTGGGATTCGCGGTGCTGCCGTTGTTCGTGGTGCTGGACCGCGGTCCGGAATCGAATCTGGCGCACATCACAAAGACGGGCAAACTGCGGGTATTGACCCTCGAAGGTCCCACGACATACTACCGGACGCCGGATGGACCATCCGGCTTCGAATACGACCTGTTGACCGCCTTCGCGAAGGAGCTGGATGTGCGTCTCGACCTGGAGGTCGTGGACAGCCTGGCCTCGATCTTCCCCCGCTTGCTGAGAGGTGACGCCAATCTCGCTGCGGCCGCCCTCAATGTCACCGAGTCGCGCAAACAGATCGTGCATTTCTCGAAGCCCTATCAGACCATCCAGACCGAAGTGGTCTACAAGCGTGGTCACTCCCGGCCGCGAAACTTCGGCGATCTGGAAGGCAAACGGATCGCGGTGCCGGCCGGCAGTGCTTACGCACAACTTCTCAGAATGAAAGCACCGGACTATCCCGGTCTGCAATGGTCCGAGACCAGCAGCCGGACTCCGGAAGACCTGCTGGACGATGTCTGGGAGGGTAACATCGAAGCCACGTTGTCCGCCTCCAACCTGGTGACCCTGGTTCGGCAGTACCACCCCGACCTGCGAATCGGTTTTATCCTGGAACCCCGGAATGAACTGGCGTGGGCTTTTCGCCCGGATACCGATCAATCACTGATCCATGCGGTGGATACGTTTGTGGAACACATGCGAAAGACGGGGGAATTGGCCCGGCTCGTCGAACGCTACTTCGGTCCGGCAAGCAAGTTCGACTACGTGAACGTCAAGACCTTCCGCGAGCGAATAAGGACCGTCCTGCCCCTGTACGAGCACCTGTTCAAGGAAGCGGGCGCGGAAAACGATTTCGACTGGCGTCTGCTGGCGGCCCAGGCCTATCAAGAGTCCTACTGGAAACCGGGGGCAGTGTCGCCGACCGGCGTCCAGGGTCTCATGCAGCTCACCGAGGCCACCGCCGATTTCATAGACGTGAAAAACCGAAAGGACCCCCGTCAAAGCGTCCTCGGCGGGGCGCGTTACCTGCGCAGCATCCACGAGCGCATCGCCGATTCCGTCCCGGAGCCCGATCGCACCTGGTTCGCGCTGGCGGCCTACAACGTGGGCCTGGGGCACCTCACGGACGCCCGTAAACTGGCCCGGGAACAAAACAAGGATCCGGATAAGTGGACCGACGTAAAGACGGCGCTGCAACAGCTCGCCGAGCCGAAGTGGTACAAGCGGACCAGGCACGGTTTCGCCCGCGGCAGCGAAGCGGTCGCCTACGTCACCCGGATTCGCTCGTTCTTCGACATACTGGCGCAATTCAAGTCGGATCCGCTGAGGGCCAAGGACATGAACATCGAGGTTCCGGCGCTGTAGTCGAGACAGGCGCCGCTTGCTACCTGCTCCTCCGGGCCAGGAAGAATTCGCTCAGGATGCGACCGCAAGGCTCCTCGAGGACCCCTCCGGTGACCAGGCAGGTGTGGTTGAAGAGACCGGGAGCCAACACGTCGGTGACGCTTCCCGCGGCCCCGGATTTCCCGTCGAACGCGCCGAACACCAGCCGCTCCACGCGGGCGTTGATCACAGCCCCCGCGCACATCGGGCACGGCTCGAGTGTCACGTACAGTATGGATCCGGGCAGGCGATAGTTGGACCTGTGATGGGCTGCTTCCCTGATGGCGACGATCTCCGCGTGGGCCGTCGGATCGTTGCGGGAAATCGGCGAATTGAAGCCTTCTCCCAACACCTCTCCGTCGTGCACCAAAACGGCGCCCACCGGCACCTCTCCCTCCCGCTCCGCGGTACGGGCCAGCTTCAACGCGTGCTCCATCCAGCGAACGTCGGTATCTATTCCCACTCGATGGTCGCCGGCGGCTTGCTCGAGATGTCGTAAGTCACCCGGCTGATGCCGGGCACTTCATTGATGATTCGATTGGAGATACGGGCCAACAGCTCGTAGGGCAGCTGGGCCCATCGGGCGGTCATGAAATCCGTGGTTTCGACCGCGCGCAGTGCGATTACGTATTCGTAGGCCCGGTTGTCTCCCACCACGCCGACGGACTTCACCGGCAGGAAGACCGCGAAAGCCTGGCTGACCTTCTGGTACCAGCCGCTGCCGCGCAGTTCCGTGATGAAAATATGGTCCGCCAGGCGCAGGGTGTCGGCATGTTCCTTGTGAACCTCGCCGAGTATGCGGACCCCCAGTCCCGGACCCGGAAAGGGGTGGCGCATCACCATCTGCTCCGGCAGGCCGAGAGTCAGCCCCACCCGCCGCACCTCGTCCTTGAACAACTCCCGCAGCGGCTCCAGCAGTCGCAAGCGCATATCCTCGGGCAGCCCGCCGACGTTGTGATGGGACTTGATCACCTGCGCCTTGCCGGTCTTCGCGGCCGCGGATTCGATGACGTCCGGGTAGATGGTGCCTTGGGCAAGCCACCGAGCGTCCTCGACCTTCTCGGCTTCGCGCTCGAATACCTCAATGAACACGTTGCCGATGATCTTGCGCTTCTGCTCAGGGTCCGAAATACCCTTCAGGCGCTCGAGGAATTGGTCCTCGGCATTCACCTTGATTACCCGGATGCCCATGTGCTCCGAGAAGGTCGCCATCACCTCCTCGGCCTCGTCCAGACGAAGCAGACCATTGTCGACGAAGATACAGGTGAGCTGGTCGCCGATCGCCTCGTGCAGAAGCGCCGCCACCACGCTGGAATCCACCCCACCGGACAAGCCCAGGATGACGCCGTCCTCGCCCACCGTTCTGCGCACTTCCTCTACCGTCTGCTCGACGATGTTCGCCGGGGTCCAGTCCGGGCGGCAATGGCAGACATGAACGACAAAGTTCCAGAGGATCCGCTCTCCGTGTTCGGTATGAGTAACCTCGGGATGAAACTGGAGGCCGTAGAGCTGCTTCGCACGCTGGCAAATCGCGGCGTGGGGCGAGTTGTCGCTGGCGGCCACCGTCTCGAACCCCGGCGGCAGCTCGGTCACGGCATCCCCGTGGCTCATCCAGACATTCAAGGTCTCACCGTCCTCGCCCAGGTGACTGAACAACTCGCAATCCCTCTCAAGCCGCACCTCGGCGTGGCCGTATTCGCGTTTGTCGCTCTGCGCCACCGAGCCGCCAAATGAATCGGCGAGACACTGCATGCCATAGCAGATCCCCAGCACCGGACGTCCGAGCTCATACAGAGCCATGGGTGCTCGCGGCGGGACCTCGGCGGTGACCGTGGCGGGCCCACCCGACAGGATAATCCCCCTGGGGTCGAAGCGCTCGACGTCGGCGAGATCCATGTCCCACGGGTGGATCTCGCAGTAGACGTTCATTTCCCGCACCCGGCGCGCGATAAGTTGGGTGTACTGGGACCCGAAATCCAGGATCAGTATGCGATCCGAGTGGGCGGCGGTCACGGGCGCCGACCCCGGGCACTGCCGGCCGTCATTTGCTGTTGCTGATCTGATAGTTGGGAGCTTCCTTGACGATGGCCACGTCATGCACATGGCTCTCCCGGATGCCCGCGTTGGTAATCCTGACGAACCGCGTGCGCGTGCGCAGGTCCTCCAGCGTGGCGCTGCCGGTGTATCCCATGCTCGCCCGGACGCCGCCGATCAACTGGTGGATGATGTTGACAGCGGGGCCCTTGTAGGGGACCCGGCCCTCGATGCCTTCCGGTACGAGTTTCTGCGGATTTTCGGTGCCCTCCTGGAAATACCGGTCCCTCGAGCCCGTCTCCATCGCTCCCAGCGAGCCCATGCCGCGGTAGGACTTGTACGAGCGGCCCTGATAGATTTCGATTTCACCCGGAGCTTCCTCGGTGCCGCCGAGCAGGCCGCCCACCATCACGGCGTGGGCCCCGGCCGCGATCGCTTTGGCGATATCTCCGGAGAATCGCACACCGCCGTCCGCGATGATGGGAATACCCTCGGGGCCCGCCACCTTGACGACGTCCATGACCGCGGTGATCTGCGGCACGCCGACCCCGGCCACCATGCGGGTGGTACAGATCGACCCCGGGCCGATTCCAACCTTCAAACCGTCGGCACCGGCGTCGATCAGGTCGCGGGCGGCTTCGCCCGTGGCAATGTTGCCGGCGATCACCTGCAGATCCCCGTGCTCGCGCTTGATGGCCCGGACCCGATCTATGACGCTTCGCGAGTGTCCATGGGCGGTGTCCACTACGATGGCGTCGGTGCCCTCCCGGACCAGGATTTCTACCCGCTCGTCGGTGTCGGCTCCGACCCCGACGGCGGCGGCGACCAGCAGGCGCCCATCCGTATCCTTGCAGGAATTCGGATGCTCCGTGGATTTCTGTATGTCCTTGACGGTAATCAGCCCCCTGAGGTTGAAGTTGTCGTCGACCACCAGGACCTTTTCGATCCTGTGCTCGTGCAGCAGGTGCTGGACCTGCTCCCTGGAAGCGCCCTCCTTGACCGTCACCAATTTGTCGCGCGGCGTCATCACGCTGCGCACGGGCTCGTTCATGCGCGTTTCGAAGCGCAGATCACGGTTGGTCACGATGCCGGCGAGGCCCTCTCCGTCCAACACCGGGACGCCGGAGATTCGGTGATGCCGGGTCAGCGCCAGCACATCTGCGATACTGGTCGAAGCATCGACGGTAATGGGATCGACGATGACGCCCGTCTCGTACTTCTTCACGCGGCGGACTTCCTCGCCCTGACGGACGGGCTTCATATTCCGATGTATCACCCCGATGCCGCCCTCCTGGGCCAGGCAGATCGCGGTCTCGGCCTCGGTTACGGTGTCCATGGCAGCCGAGACCAGCGGGATGTGCAGCGCCAGGGTGCGCGTGAGACGGGTGTCCAGGGAGACCTGGTGCGGGAGGATTTCCGATGCCGCCGGGACCAGCAGGACGTCATCGAAAGTGAGTGCTTCGTTTATAGTATGTTCCATTGGCGGATTATACGGAAAAAGCTTCCGCGTGTTAATTTCCGCCGCAGGTCCGTCCCGGGGCCATCGCCGGCGCGACCGACGCAGTGCGCCGGTGCCACAACCATGCAAGCAGACAGATATTTGCCCGACATCGATGCGTGAATTTCCCGTAGCCACTCCCTCCGAGCGGCCTCGACGCGAGGTCTTCTCCGTCTCGGCCCTGAACCGGCGCGTCAAGGAGCTGCTCGAGAGCGGTCTCCCACAGGTATGGGTGGAAGGCGAGATCTCGAATCTGTCGCGCCCCGGCTCCGGTCACGTCTATTTTTCGCTCAAGGACGGCCAAAGCCAGATACGCTGCGCGTTGTTTCGCGGCCGCGGGCAGTATGTCACCGCTCAGATCGCGGACGGTGCGCAGGTTCTGGTCCGGGCCAGACTGACCATGTACGAAGTGCGCGGTGACGTGCAACTGGTCGTGCAACATATGGAAGACGCCGGGGAAGGTGCGTTGCGCCGGGCCTTCGAGGCCCTAAAGCGCAAGCTTCAGGAGGAAGGCTTGTTCGACGAGCGGCGCAAGCAGCCGCTGCCGACGCTGCCGATGCGTGTCGGCATCGTCACCTCCCCCACCGGCGCCGCCATCCGCGACATCATCGCTACCTTCAAGCGCCGGTTCCCGGCGATCCCGCTGCTGGTGTATCCGGTGGCCGTGCAGGGGGCCCGTGCCGTGGAGGAGATCTGTTCGGCCCTGCGCACCGCCGAGCGGCGCCGCGACTGCGACGTCCTGATACTGGCCCGGGGCGGCGGCTCCCTGGAGGACCTGCAGGCCTTCAACGATGAGCGCGTTGCCCGCGCCGTATCGGACTGCGTCCTGCCGCTGGTCTGCGGTGTAGGACACGAGAGCGATGTGACCATCTGCGACTTCGTGGCCGATCGCCGCGCTCCCACCCCTACCGCCGCCGCCGAGATGATTAGTCCCGACGCCGATCAGTGGCTGCAGGGCGTGCTGCACACCCGCCGCCGGCTGACCGCGGCGATAGACAGTCACCTCGAACAGGCCTCGCAAAGAGTCGACTGGCTCGGCCGCCTTGTGGTGCACCCCCGACAACAACTCCAGGCGCGTGCAGGCCGTCTGCGATCGGCGTTCGGCGCGTTGACTAGCGAGATGCGTTCAAAGCTCCAGGGCCGCCGCCTCACGTTCATGCCGTTGCCCGCCCGCATGCTGCAATGCAGTCCGGCCATCCGCATGGCGTCCCTCCTCCACCGTGTGGAGCTGCAGCGGGGACGCCTCCAGCAGCACATGCGGGAGGAACATGGCGTACTGCGCCAGCGGCTGGAACGTGCGGTATCGCGGCTCGACAGTGTCAACCCGCTGGCGGTCCTGGCGCGCGGCTATGCCATGGTGACGGATCCCGAGTCGCACGCTATCGTGAAAAGCGTCGCTCGGGTGCGGCTCGATGACGTGGTGGACGTTCGAGTTTCGGACGGCAGCCTACGATGCGCGGTCAGAAACAAGCATGCCGATGAGTAACCCGACCCGGCGACCCGCCGCCGCCCTCCGCTATCTGGCGGCCATTCCAGCCCTGTTGTGGTGGCTCTCCTGCGCGGCGCAGGTCACACTCAACGCAGTTCCCGGCGGCCTGGTGGAGGTACCCCTGGCATCTTTGAACCGACCCCGACCCCAGGCGTTCTTCGGACGGGAGCGCGTACTGGTGATGCGGTTCGGACGCCAATGGGTCGGCCTGGTGGGCCTTCCCCTGACCCTGGTTCCCGGAAGCTATCTCATCCGGGCCCGGCTCGAGGATGGTCAGGACGCGGTAAGTCGCCAATTCACCGTCTATCCGAGGCAGGAAGAAGAGCCCCCGGTCGTTCACGTCCGGCAGCCTCCGCTGGACGCGCCGCCTGCCGCGTTGACGTGGCGCGAACCCCTCGACGCCAAACTACCCCTGGAACCGCCGGTGCCGCTGCCGGCCCAGCCGGTATTCGGCCACTACAGGGAAACAGCCGACTCCCGGACCGGCCTGCGCTCGGCCTATGTGGACTTCGTCACCTTCCAGGTCGCTTCCGATACGGCCGTCAAGGCGCCGGACGACGGCGTGGTGGCCGGGATAGAAATCCGTGACAGCGGCGCATACGTGCTGATCGACCACGGCATGGGCTTGTTCAGCCGAGTCGGCCCGGTGACCCGGACCGAGCTGCAGGTGTCACAGCCGGTCAAGGCCGGACAGATGATCGGCAGAATGGTCTTGGACACCGCTGACAAGTCCAAGCCCTTGTATTGGTGGGTGTTTCTCAATGGCGCTGCCGTCAATCCTTTCCTCATGTCCCGCATCGAGAAGGCGCCGATACGCGACGCCGGGAGCGGAACCAGTCCCGGCTGACGGGGAACGAGCCCTTGTCAGTGCTCCCGGTTGCGCAGGTTTCTCCGCTCCGTTTCCATATCCGCCTCCACCATCTCCGCTACCAGGGATTCAAAGTCCACCTGCGCACGCCAGCCCAGGGTTCGCCTGGCCTTCGAGCAATCGCCCAGCAACAAGTCGACCTCCGCCGGCCGGAAGAATCGGTCGTCCACTACGACGAATTCCTGGTAGTCGAGGCCCACCAGCTCGAACGCCTTGCTGACGAACTCTCGGACGGAATGTGCATGCTCCGAGGCGATCACATAGTCGTCTGGCTCATCCTGTTGCAGCATCAGCCACATAGCCTGCACGTAGTCCTTGGCATGGCCCCAATCCCGTCTGGCATCCAAATTTCCCAGGCGCAACTCGTCCGCCAGCCCCAGCTTGATCCTGGCGACGTGGCGTGTGATCTTGCGGGTGACGAACTCGAACCCGCGTATCGGCGATTCATGGTTGTACAGAATACCGGACGAGGCGTGTATGCCGTAGGCCTCGCGGTAGTTTCGTGTCAGGTCGAACCCCGCCACCTTGGAAATTCCGTAGGGAGAACGCGGATGGAAAGGCGTGTTCTCGGTCTGAGGCACCTCACGAACCTTCCCGAACATCTCACTGGAACCCGCAAAGTAGAAACGACAATCCGGCTGGCATTCCTTCATGGCAGCGAGAACGTAGTGGGTGCCGTTGATGTTGGTATTCAGGGTGGAGAACTCGTCCTCGAACGAGTAACTGACGAAGCTTTGAGCGGCAAGGTGGTACAGCTCGTCGGGTCGCACTGTCTGCACTGTCTTGAAGATGCTCGGGAAGCTTTCCAGGGAGGCCGCGCGCAGGTTGAGATCGTTCAATAGATGACGGATCCTCCACATCCGGTGATCGGGGTCCTCCAATGCGACCCGTCGGACCAGGCCGTGTACCTCGTAGCCCTGCTGCAGCAGCAGCTCCGCCAGGTACGCACCGTCCTGTCCGGTTATGCCCGTTATCAAAGCGCGTTTTGTCAAGTCGTCCGCCTCTCTATATTGGGCCACATGCTCATAAGAGCCCCTGTTCCCGGTACCACGCAGCCGTCTCGGCCGCCCCCTGCTCGAAATCAACCTGTGCCTCGTAGCCGAGTATCCTCGTCGCCTTCGCACTCGACAAGGTGAAGCTTTTCCTGAAAAAGTCCAGGCGGCGGCGATGCAGCGGTGGCTGAATCCCCATGGGAGCCAGCAGGTGCTCCATGACAAAGGCGGCGGCCACGAACGGAAACAACGGCACCCTCCACCGGGGCACCTTCCTGCCGACGGCGGTGCCGATGGTGTCCACCATCTCGCGGGTAGTCAGCGGCCGCTTGCCGCCCAGCAGGAATACTTCGCCCCTTGCCCCATCGACCTCGCAGGCTCGCAGCATCCCGGCGATCAAGTCATCGACATGAACCAGGTGATGCAGATTCCTGCCGCTTCCAATGACGAAGAACATGCCCTTTTGGATGGCGCGGAACAGCTTCAACAACCTCCGGTCCCCCGGACCGTAGGTTTCCGAAACCCGGATCGCCACCACCGGCAGGCGGTCCCGGTAAGACATGACCAGGCGCTCTCCCTCCAGCTTGGTGACACCGTAGATGTTGTCGGGCTCGGTGCGCGAGGTCTCGTCAATGACTCCCTTCTGCCAGCCGTACACGCCGATGGTGCTGCCGTGCACGAATCTACGCACGCCACTGTCGACGCACACGTCCAGCAGTCTGCGCGTTCCCTCGACGTTCACGTCCCTGAAATGGCTGTCCGGAACGTTGGCCTCGTGCTGGGCCGCAGCGAGGTGAAACACGAAATGCGATCCTTCGACGCGCCGGGCAAGGCGCTCCCGATCATCCATCGGCACCAGATCCACCTCTACCCCGTCCCGCTCCAGCAGACCCTTATTGTCCTGTTCGGCAGGCGTGTTGGTCTGCCCGAGCGCGACCACCTCATGACCCGCGCGACGGCAGTGCAACGCCAGTCGCGAGCCGATAAACCCCGTTCCCCCGGTGATGAGCACTCTGTTCATGCGGACTTCGCCGGCGCGGCTGCCGGCAAGGCATTGCGATCGCGGAACGCGCTCTCGACTTCGTCGACTTCCCTGCGGATCCGGTCCCCGTGCCAGCCCAGTTCTCCCCCCATGATGCGCGCGCTTCGCTCCACCGCCGGCCGGCCCGGATGGCCACCGGTCCCCAGGTCGGTGCGCCGAAACACCACGTCAGCGAGCTTGACCGCCATCTCATCCCGCGCCGCGTAGCTCACCTCCCGTTCGAGGACGTCCGTCCCTTCGAGACAGCCACCGTCGTGCTCCGAACCGTCAGCCGCCAGCACCCGCTTCGAACGCCGCGCCATGATTTCTCGCCAGGGCAGCGCAGGTTCGTGCCGACAGCCCCGGGCTGTGCGATTGCACGCGGGAGACCAGTTCGTCGAACAGTTCGAAGTCGCTGCCATAAATGCCGGTCGCGTGAGTGGACGATCCAGGGCCATTGACGCCCAGTTTCCCGGCGACAAGATCAATGGCTCTCTGTGCATCCTTGCGAGCCATCGTGTAGCGAATGCCAATCAAGGACACCAGATTGTCTATGCCATGGGTCCCGGAATGATCGATGAGCCGGGATCGTTTTCCGTAGCTCAGGTCCTGGGACCCCGACTGCTTGTCGCCAAACAGCACCAACCCGGCATTCGATTGCGTGACATCCTCGAGGCTCAGATTCAGCGGCGGATAGGCCCCGTTGATCTCGTCGATAAAACCGGCCAGGTCCGCCTCCGGCACCTCGACCGCGTCGGGATCTCCGCGATACACGACGTGCCAAACGCCGATGATGCTGTAGTCGCGCCACGGCACGATGAACAGGTGACGCGCCTCCCGGCTGAGCAGCGCGTCCGGATCGCGATTTCGCGCCTGGACCGCCAGGGTATACGGGGATTCGAACTTGCGGGGCACGATGAAATACGCGTCCCGGGAAAACGTGCTGGCGGGCGTAAGCGGGTCGCCGAGGCTGTCCGACAGAAGCCGCTCCGCCCAGGGTCCCGCGGCATTGACGAACGCGCGTCCGCGTATGTCGAATTCGTCCCCGGTGAGGCCGTCCCGAACCCGGACCGCCTCTATGGAACCGTTGTTCCGGCGCAATCCCGTGGCCTCCAGGTAGTTCGCGGCATCGAGACCGGCGGCTGCGGCCTCGCGCAGGAACGCCATGGCGAGCCGCGGCGGACTGTACATCTGGGCATCATGGAACAGCACTGCCCCCGTGAGCCCCGAGCCGCCGAAGCCGTCGAAATGCTCCAGCAGCTCCACCCTGGTCAGGCGCCGGGCGGCCGGAATACGGCGCGACGGATCATCGATACCCCGGTTGCGATCCAGCGTCAGCAGGTCGTAGACCATCATGGCAGCGCTGAGGATTTCCTTGCTGTTCTTGCCGTGTCCGAAGGTTGGAACGACGATCGGCAGGGGCTCCACCAGGTGGGGCGCAATGCGCAGCAGTATGCTGCGTTCGCGCGCAGACTCCCGCAGCCGAATGAGGTCGCCGTGCTGCAGGTAACGCATGCCGCCGTGAACCATCTTGTAGCAGTTGGCGGACGCGGCATGTGAGAAGTCGTGCCTTTCGACGAGCGCCGTCTTCAATCCCCTGCATATCGCGTCCCAGGCCGCACAGATACCGAATATTCCGCCGCCCACCACGACCACGTCGTAGCAATGTGGACGCCAGTGCGTCCAGGTCACGGTTCATGGGTTGATACGTGCGGGCCATGCGAATCCGGGGCGTTACGGTGGGTGTCGAGCGGCCGGTATCATAACTGCAAACAAACCGAAACGCACGCCGCGGCGAAGCAATCCAGACGTCCCCGCACAGACGACGCGCAAACGCGGCGACCGGCTCACACTACCCCGCAATGGAAGGGATTTACTTTGGTGGCCGGCCCCGGAAAATGAGCACCCTGTCCCCGTCCTTGTTCGTGAATATCTTGATGGGGTTCCGATTCAGTTTGTACTCGACGTACTGAGCCCGCTGCGGATCATCGTGCGAGATATCCAGGGCGAGATAGTCGTACAGACGCCACCTGCCGCTCCAGATCTCCTGCAAGGCCTCATTCCAGGAGTACGAAGCTCCGCTTCGAAAATCCGAGTCCGCGCCCGCGTAGTAGATCACCCGCCGTTCGTTGCTGTACAGCCTCGCTCCGGAAGGCATGTTCGAACGCAACCAGGAACCGGCCGCTTCCAGATACCGTTTGTTGGTTCCGATGGCGAGCCCATTGGCGCCTGCCCACACGATCAGCACCGCCACCACCGGGGCCAACCTGCGGCGGAGCCTTCCGACGCGCGTGTCACCCCATTGGTTCCACAGCCGATGCAACCCGAAGGGTACCCATACCAGCAAGGTGAGACCGAGCGCGAAGGGGTACCGATCCGTCAGAAAGAAGTTCATCAGCGTGAATCCGAGCAAATACCCGAGGTTGATCAGTATCAGAATCCACCAGTACACGGTAAGACGAGAGTTTCCGGACGGTTCTCCGGAAGTCAGCGAGTAACCTGCGACCAGCGCATACGTGGTGGACAGCGCACGCGCGGTCTTTACGACTACCATCCAGGCCACGGTGGTCATGAACACGAACCACGCTGCGATATCAGACAGGCGTCCGGGAAATTCGCGATTCAGCGATTCGAGCCGGCTGTGGATCTCGCCGCCCACGCTTATCCACCCGGCGCGCAGTCGTGCGGCCAGGGCCGTCACCTCGTCGGGCGTTTCCAGGGCATGCTGCCACAGCACGGATGACGCGATCATGGCGGTTCCCACACCTACGGCCAGCACTATCGCCGCCAGGCGTTTATTGCCGGTGGTCCTGCATGCCAGGAGTCCAAGTGGAACCAGCACCAGGAATGCCAGTCCTTCCACGCGGAACAACGCGGCCACAACGATGGTGGCCGCCCACAGCAGCAAGGAGCGGTTCGTTCCGGACAGCACGTAGTGAAACAGGTAGGCAAGGCTCCAAGTGTAGAATGCCCAAAACCCCACGTCGCGGATTATGAATGAACGGTACTCGTTGAGGCTGGGATGCAGAAGTACCACTCCGGCACCCAGAAGCAGCACCCGGCGCTCGCCATCCAGTACGCGGAGCAGCGCCAGAAACCCCCAGATAAGAAGCACGTACAGCGCAGCATTCACCCCGTATGCTGATGCGGCCGGGGTCAGGCCCGTAAATCGGGCGATGAGACCCGAAATGATCGAATAGAACGGCCACTTGTACAGCTCAAATCCTTTCTGCCATTCGCCGGCGGCGAAGTGTGTCGCCGCCCTGACATACTGTGTCCCGTCATTGTTGATGATGGGATCGGCGTGCCAGGCCCACAAAGTCAACAATACGCTGCCCAGGGCTGCGGCTCCGCACAGCCAGGGATGCGCTGCTATGACGCGGTGGGGCATCGGCGATGTCTGCTGATCAAAGGAACAAACCGAGCCTGACCACGGCAAATGCGGCGTACGCAAGGTAGACGACCTGAATCACCGGCGCGGCTTTCAATATGAAGCTCACCAGCACCATATCCGCCAGCACCAGGACCCCCATGGGCTGGTGATAGACAATGTCCGGAGGATGTCGCCCGAAGTGTGCAAGCACGATGATCAGAGTCGTCACGACCGCGATCAGCCCCAGGGATCTGCCGACCTCGTCTCCCGGGGCCGTGGACGCGTTGTTCGGCCTTTGCCTCATGCGGCCGTAGACCCACGCCAAGCCGGCAAACAGGGCCGCCGGGTAGAGTACGAATGCAACGTAGTTGAACTCGTCCCTGTCCCATCGGTGCATGAACGCCTCCATGCCCTCCGTGCCCAACTCGCTGGAAAGACCGGCCAACTCTTCCAGGCGGAAGGACTCCCACAGCCTCGTCAGTCGCCGCGAATACTGCTCCTCTAGGGTGGTCTTCTTCAGGAACAGGCGAACGGACGCCCCGAGCCCCTTGGGAGACGAGTATCCACCCAGAAAATGCGTTTTGATCTCTGTGTAGTTGTCGTGAAAATCGAGGCGTTTGATAATCGTCCAGGGAGCGAGCGTCGCCGCGAACGCCAATACCAGCACCAGGGGGCCGAGATATGATCGGACCGAGGTCAGGCCGTTCTCGCGAAATCCACGCCACGCCGCCCACAAATAGAAGAACGGTATGCCCAATGCCGCACCGGCGTGCATGTTGGCGGCCAGGCCGAAATGCAGACCCGATGCCGCCCAGCGGCCCGTCGATGCGCGCCTGTCCAGCAGAAGATACAAGCCGCTCAGGAAGAGGGCCCCGGCCGTCATCTTGAACCAGGTAATCAGGCAGTTGCCGATCATGAATCCATTGGCGCCCACCAGGACAATCAACAGAACAGTGCTGGAGGTGCCCAGGAAGCGCCTGCCAATGGCGGCGACCGGGAAGATAACCATCAGATTCATGGCGATACCGAGCATCGTGTAGACGAAGTAACTGCCTTCCAGAGTGCCCGAGAGCGGACCCAGGACCGCTCGCAACGCACCGTACACCACGCCTGGCAGAATCTGGCGGTCCTCGACGCCGTATATGAGCTGACCGTCCCCGTAGTATTTCTCGAACGGCTCGTTGTTCGCGATGGCCAGACCGTTGACGTACTGCAGCATGCCGTCATGGGCAGAGAACGCACCGAAAGTCTTGGGGCCTGCGATATGCCGATAGTAGAGGTTGTCCAACGGAAGGTTGGCGTCATGAGCGACGACCAGGCACAGCACCATTAGCAACAGAACATAAGCCGTGAGCTCCCTGTACGAGCTGCGCAGGAGACCGGCAAGTCCTCCCCAGGTCCGCCTCCTGGAAATCTCCAGCAACAATATCCCCAGCAGGACGGCACTGAACAGCAGCGTGTAGCCGTGCGCACGGGGAGGAGCGAGACCCAACCCCAGCATAGCAAGCAGAAAGAGGCAGACGGCGACATAGAACAGACAACGAGTATGGAAACAACGAGACCTGCAGACCGGGCGCGGAAAGCCTGGAGCGGTGAAACAGCCCGTACAGCAGGAGACCCGGAGCGAGCAACAGGATCCCAATGCCAAGAGTAATGAGATACGGCCACACCGCATCATCCCAGGACACCCAGCGGATGGACGGTAATCGAATCGAGAACCGCGTCCCCGCGCACGTTGCGGCTTCGGAACGTCAGTCGAATCCGGCCATAGTCACCATCGGGTATCCGCGCGTAGTACACGGTCGAAGCCCCGCCGTTTCCGGGCATATCGGTGTTGACCACGCCACGCTCCAGAAACCGCTCTCCCCGCTTCGCAAAATCGACCAGAAAATAGCGGAAATTCCTCAGGTGCCGGAAACGGAATTCCAGCTTCTCGCCCCGGGCCACGTGGTCGAAGGGGATAACGAATCCGGCATCCATGCTCCTTCCGGCTTTAATGAGCGCCCCACCGTCCGGCAGAGGCTTGTAGTCGGCGACGCCGTAAAAACCGGATGCCTTGTCCAGGGGCAGCCCGTTAGACGAAGGCACGGTCGCGCCGGCCAGGGCCGGGGACGGGACTCCCACGATGAGGATCACCGCGCTTGCCAGCGTGCCCACGAGGGCGACCACGAGACCGCGCCCGAAGCCCACTGCCCTAGTCATTCGGCACGTACAGACTGGGCTCCCAGTCATCCTGGTCGTCGAATGTCAATCTGACGCGCTGCGACTGCGGAGCGCCCCGCCGCCAGATATAGATTTCACGCCGCCCCCACATGGCCCCCCCAATGAGCACTTTGCCGTCAAATACGATCCAACGTCCGTCGTTGGACATCCTGGCATCCCAGGCATAGTAACGCAGCAGGCTGTCCAGCCCCACCAGAAACCTCGACGGCCCGATGGTGCCCCTGTCAAAATCGAAAGACGCCGTGAGCACCGGCCGATCCGTGGTCCGGGCGGTGCTCAGGATCTCTCTTCCATCCGGAGTCCAGGCGGGTGCGCAGTCGCCCCGCTCCATCTGCTCGTTGGCAAGGTAGCGGCGCTCCTGCAGATCCGCCACCAGCGTACTGTGGTGTGGTTCCTCCCGGAACATCAGCAGGTAACGCCCTTGCGGGTGCAGTTCCGCCGCCTGGGATACGGGTCCCCCTTTCTCCGGAAAGCGCCGGGTATCCAGAATCACCCGCGTGCCTCCACTCGCAAAATCGTATAGCACCACTTTGTATCCCTCGCCGCGGATGGCGGTGACGCCCCGGCCGCCTCCCGTCCAATCCGCCGTATGGGCACGCTCCAGTATGCGGCGACGGTTCGAGAAGTCCGCGTCCATGACCCATACGTCATCACCCTGCTGGTACAGAATCCTTGTGCCGTCCGGGGACCATCGGGGCCTTCCCGACTCGACGCTCTCCGGGCTTATGGGCTGCGGGTCCCACTGCCCCAGGCGGGTATGGTAGATACGTTTGCCGTGGGTCCATAGCAGCCGGCCGCCGGGGACACGCGCCCCGATGTCCCGTCGTGCCGCAACCTCGGCCTTGGACATGTCGAGCGACTCGGCAAAGACCGGCATCGTGTTGCAGGTCAACACCAACGCCACGACAGCCCCGAGAACACGGGGCAACGTTCCGTGTTTCCTTTCCCGACCCACTACCGGAACCACTACGGCTTGCCCGGATCCGCGGTGGGACGGGTCAGCTTTCCTCTTTCAACGACGTACCCCAACCACCAGGGAAGCCACGACACGACCTGCAGGATTCGTCCGATCAGTGCGATCGCCACGGCCCCTTCCGGCGATACTCCCACCAGAGACATCAAGAGGATGAACACACCCTCGAATACGCCGAGGCCATCGATGGAAACCGGGAGCCGCGAGACCAGCAAAGCCAGCGGCAGCGCCCCGGCAATATAAAGAAGGCCTACATCGATTCCCAGCCCTTTCGCAATCAGCCAGGCGTATACGATAGCCAGCAGCTGCTCCGCGAAGGTCATCCCGAAGAACTTGGCGAGCTCTACCCTGCCCCGCTCATAGCCCAGGTAAGTTGTGTGGATGTCGCGCATGCGCTGCAAAATGCGCGTATGACGCAGCCTGCGCAGCAGCTTGTCATAAAGGAAGTCATAAGGCCCGTGGCTGAGCGACGCCGCAAACAACATCGTCGCAGCAAACAGGGTGGCGCCCCCTATCCAGAGCACACTCTGGAGCTGGTCGCCGAAGCTCGTGAGCTGAGAAAGCAGTACCACACCCAGCAGGCCCAGAAGAAGCGCCGAGAGAAATCCAATCAGTCTTTCTATCACAATGGATGCGACGACTTCCCTGTAGTCGAGGCCCGCTCGCGACGTGCATATCGCACGTATGACGTCCGACCCGATCGTCGACGGGAGAAATGAGCTCCAGACCATGGATGCGCAATAGATCTTCATGCCTTTGAAAAACGGTAGCATGATCCCCCTGTTCTTCAGCAGCCACGTCCATTTGAACGTCATCAACGCGCGATCCACAGTGCTGACGGCAAGCACCAGCAGCACGTACCCCGGGTCCATGCCCGACATGATCCGAAGCAGCTCCTCGACACCGCCGAGCATCCATACAATACCAGTCACCAGTGCCGCTGAAATCAACAGCTTGATTGCCAGGCTCATGATCCTCCCCGCATCGCGCCTCTCGTCGGTCAGACCTGGAATCTACAAGGCAACAACGAACAACAACAACACGACCCCCACCATGACCCAGGTTGCCGGATCGCGCACTGCGAAGACCAACGGGTCGTCGTTCATCCGATCGCGGATCGTGGCCAGCCACAAGTTGCATTGCCAGAACAGGATCAGTGGAGCAACCAGCAAAAGCGCCGACGGCCGGGAATAGAGTGCGTGCACGTCGGCGCTGGTGGTGTACAGCCCGAGCACGACCGTCGCCGTCACGCTGCAGGAAATTCCGAGCGGCAACAACAATTGCCCGTCGCCGGCCCGGTATCCCCGACCCACGGTAACGTCTTTTCCGCTCGCACTCAGTCCGCGGACCTCGGTGACCCGTTTCATTATCGCCAATGCGAAGAACAGAAACAGCACGAAACCGATCAACCAATAGGACAGGTCGATACCGGCAGCAGCGCCGCCGGCGAGGACACGACTGGCATATAGAACGGTCAACGTCAGAATATCGAGCAAGGCGATGCGCTTGAGTCTGACTGAATACAGCGTTGTCAGAATGAAATAGCCGGCCAGGACCCAAGCGACATCGGCGGACAGCAGGAAGGCAACGGACGCCCCCGCCGCCAGCAATACCAGCCAGAGGCACAGCGCCACGATCTGCGGCACCGCGCCGCAGGCGACCGGCCGGTGCTTTTTCCGGGGATGAGCGCGATCGTACTCGACGTCCAGCAGATCGTTGAGCACGTATGCCGAAGACGCAACCAGACAGAACGCCACGAATGCCGCCAACGTATCGGCCACCATGACATTGTCCACCCAATGGTGGCCGGCTATCAGCGGCAGAAAGACCAGCCCATTCTTCAGCCACTGATGGGGTCGGATCAGACGAAATATATCCCCCGCCAGGGACCGGGACGAAGAGGCGCCGGGGAGGGGCGCCGCCTCGCCGCCGGCGGCGCTGGCTCGCCGGGCCAGGCGTTCGGCGTTCGGGCCCACGGTCCAGGCCCGGGCAGCATCCAGGAACAGCGGCATGTCGGCATTGGAGTCGCCGATGTAGTCGAAGCCATCCGGCGCCGCGTCGCTCACCAACTCCCGCTTGCGATGGCCCTTGACGTTGTCGTCGTCACCGGTGGCCAGCACCCGGTCGAAGAACCCCAGATGAGCCGCCACGACGTCCGCCACTCCGCGGTGGGCCGCCGTGGCAAGCCACAACGTCCGTCCCCGTTGGCGCTCCGCGCGCAGGAACTCCACCACGGTATCGTTCCACGGAAGAGAAGCGGGGTCGATATCGGACTCTCTCGCAACACGGCCCTTGAACGCCGACCGCCCGCGCAAAAGGTCCCGGGTCAGCCCGGGGATCCGCCACGGCCTTCGCCGCAGAATCTGGAACAAGCCCTCCCACAGGAGGTCGGCGCGGACCAGTGTGCCGTCCAGATCCGTCACTAGAGGCCGGTTGGACTTGGAGGGATTGTCGCCGTTCACGCCGCTGCAGATGCCGGCTGTGCGCGGCGCGGCGCCATAGCATGGATCAGGTCCTCGATTTCTTCCTCACCTTGTTGCTCGATGTGCATCCGGTACCAGACTTCGGCATTGCACAGTTGCCACAGGCGCTGGCCGTGATCGGCACCCCCGGAGAGATGCTTGTTAAGCAACTCGTCCACGGCGGGCTTGTGGAAATACCCGGACGCAACCAAACGCGAGTCCTTGAGCAGCGAGCGATAAAGCAGCCGGAACTCATCCGCCAGTAGGTACGTGAGCGGCGATGAGAATCCCTGCTTCTTGCGTCGGATCAAAGCCTGGGGAAGATACTTCTCCGCCAGACGCGTCTGGATATACCGCAGGTGGTGTCCGCGCACTTTGTACCGCGCCGGCAGCTGAGCGCAGAACTCCGCAAGCTCATGGTCCATGAAAGGTGAACGCGCTTCCAGCCCATGAGCCATGGTCATTCTATCCAGAATCATCACCGGGTGGTCGGGCATCCTGGTCATACTGTCGGCATACAGCATCCGGTCGACGAGGTCCCTCGCGTTGTCCGCGGAAAAATAATGCTTGATCGAGGCGTCGGGGTCGAACGCACCGATGCTTCGGTTGAATTGCTCCGTATAAAGGGACTTGCGATAGCCCTCGGAGAAATAGAAATAACCCAGGCTCTTGGCATATCGCTCGCCTGCCGAGTAATAAGACATCTGGTCAACCCATTGCAGGCGATGGCTCATACTGCGATACCAGTGCCCTTCGGGAACCAGCCTGAGCAGCGGACCGATCACGCGCCGACGCACTACTTCCGGAAGCATTGCGTAGTACGACACGTAGCGGTTGCCGTAGTATCGGTCGTAGCCTCCAAAGAGCTCGTCGCCGCCATCACCGCCGAGTACGACCTTGACGTGTTTCCGCGCAAGCTCGGCGATATGATAGAGGCAGGTGGACAACGGATCCGAAGGTTCGTCGAGAAATCTCACCAGTTTGGGCAGCCCCCGGACCACCGACGGGACGATCGTCAGCTCGTGGGCGTCGGTACCATATTTTTCCGCCACCATGCGCGCATACGGCAGTTCGCTGTAGCTGGCGTAGGGAACGTCCCCGGAAAACGTCTTGAAGGCGCCGGTGTCCCGACGACTCATCATGCTGACCACGAGACTGGAATCGAGCCCGCCGCTGAGGAACGCACCCACCGGCACGTCGCTGACCATGTGGAAGTTCACGGCCTCCTCGATCTTGGCGTCGAGCGCCTCCATCAGATCGTCGTAGCCCATACTGTGCTTGGGCTCATAGCGCAGACTCCAGTATCTGCGCACTTCACTGGCTCCGTCCCGGGTCCGGACCAGGATATGCCCGGGCGGCAGCTTGTGGACCCCGCGGAACATCGAACGCGGCGGAGTAATGATGCGCAGGGTCAGATACTCGTGCAACGCGTCGTCGTTGACGCGCCGCAAATCAGGGTTATGGGCCAGCAGTGCCTTGATCTCGGACGCGAACGCCAACGTTCCCTGTTGATCCGCGTAGTAGAGCGGTTTCTGTCCGAGATGGTCGCGCGCCATGAGCAGGCGGCAGTTCTCGAAGTCATATATCGCGAAAGCGAACATCCCCCGCAGGTGATTCACGCACTCGTCACCGTACTCCTCATAGAGGTGGATGATCACCTCGGTGTCGCTCTGTGTCTTGAACGGGTAGCGGGGCTCGAGACGCCGCCGCAGCTCCTGATAGTTGTATATCTCCCCATTGAAGGTTATCCAAATGCTGCCGTCCCCGTTGGACATGGGCTGGCTGCCGCCCTCCAGATCGATAATCGACAGGCGGCGATGCCCCAGGCCGACGCCGTCCCTGACAAACACGCCGTCGCCGTCCGGGCCCCGATGGCTGATGGCGTCGCTCATCAGCCGGACCTCCGCCTCACTCACGGTCCGGTTGCCGACAATACCGGCTATGCCGCACATCAGCGCCTGGACCTCAACGCGGCGTCCTGTGTCGACTCCTCCTCGCCCCGCGCCCGGCTCCGCCGTTCGTCAAAGAGGTAAATGAGCCCGCCGGCGAGGCTGATAGGCACCATTAACGCCCTTTGCAGCAATGCGGTCATCAAGGCGACCTCGTAGTGCACTCCGTAAAACCCCACCAAGTATATGAACGCACCGTCCACCAGACCCAGACCGTTGATCGAAAGCGGAATCACGGCGACCACGCTCAAGACGGCGCACACCACGGCCACCTCATAATAGGCAATCGACCCCCCGGTCGCATCGATCAGCAGCATAAGCCACCAGACCGTGAAAAAATGGAAACCGAACGATACGAGAATCACACGCCAGGTCCTGGCCGGTTCGCGCCGGTAGTCGCCCAGGTAGTCGACGATGTTTCTAAGCAGATCCGGAAACTTTCGCAACGACGTCAGCCACGAGACGAAACGTCGATTGAACGCCAGCAGCAGGAACGGCGTCCCGATCACTATTCCAACTACGCCCACAATGATCGTCATCCGGGACAGCGCGTTGGCGCCTGTCGAATACCCAATCAACGCCGCGAAAAAGCCGATCATGAGCAGTGAAGCTATACCGATCAATCGCTCCATGAAGACCGCAAGGAAGGCGACGGTCTTCGACCGCTGGTTCTTCAACGTGCGGTAGATCCGGTAGCCGTCGCCGCCGATGCTGGTCGGCAGAAAATTGTTGAGGAACATCGACGTGAAATACAAGCGATGCAGGCGGCCGAAGGGAAATCGCGCTCCGTGAATCCGCAACAGGAGTTGCCACTTGTATGTACTGATGGTGACGCAGAGCACCATGCTGAAGAAAACGACCGCCACCAGAAACCCGTTGGCCTCCCTGAGGCCCTGCAGCATCCGGCCCCAGTTCGCGTGCCACACTATGATCGTGCAAAGCAGAATGGTGACCAGCACCTTGGCGATCAGCAGCAGGCGACCCCGGCCGGACCGGGCGGCGCCCGCCTGACCAACGGAGGTATCGGCGTCTTCCCCCGGGACAAATTCTTGGCTATGCACGTCGATCTCTAACCACCTTCGCCGGTATCCCCACGGCGATACCGTTGTCCGGGACATCCTTGTTCACCAAAGCGGCGGCGCCCACTACGGAGCCGGCTCCTATCGACACGCCATCGAGCACTATGACACCGGTCCCCAACCAGGCGCCGGCCCCGATACGAATGGGACCCGTGGAGTAGGCACCGGCGTCCATGATTATCGACGGGCCCTTGTCCACATTGTAGGAACCCGCGCTCAGATAGCAGTTGCCGGCAAGCAGAACCGCCTCGCCGATATCCACGCCACTCAACGAGACGATAGCTGAATTGCTTCCTACGGTGGTGCGCCTCGCTATCCGCACTGGTCCGTTCTTGGCGAGGATCATACAGCCGCGATTGAGAATAACACTGTCTTCCAGCTCCACGCCGGCGTCTCCCGCCCCGCGTGCGTCTATCAGGCAGTTTTCATCTATTGTGACATTGTCACCAAGGACGATGTTTCCGGGATGCCGCAGGCTGACGTTTCTACCGATGATCAATCCTTTGCCCACCTTCTTGAACAGCAGCCGGTAGAATTTCTTTCTCAGGAAGAACCCCAGCCCCCCCGGCATGGGAGCGAGCAGCATGGTCAGCACTTCGTACAGCACGAAGTATCCGAATCCCCGTTGCCCGACCGTCAGTCTGCGATAGGTCTTGAGCGGCGAATCCTTCCCATCGGCCAGGGCCTCGCGAATGAAAGTACCTTTGTCGATTTCAGACATATGTTTCAAGGGCCGTGACGCATCCGCCGTCGCCGTCCGCCACCTCGTCAGATACGGCGGCCTCGCGTCTTGCCACCATGGTCTGCAATGGCCTTGTCGAACACGACCAGATGCCGTTCGACAAACTTGTCGATATAGAAGTTCTTAACATACGAAGCATTGTGACTGCTCACGTTCATTCGGATCTGTTCGTGCTCGTAGAGGAAACAGCATTGATTCGCAAACGTATCTTTATCGGAAAATCCAACCACGTAACCGGTTTCCCCGTTGCCGAGATAGTCCGTCTGTCCTCCGCGATCGTAGCAGACTACCGGCAGGCCGCACTCCATGGCTTCCAGGAATACGATTCCAAAACCCTCGTGCAGGGCGGTTGAGACATACACATCCGAGGCTAAGAGCAGTTCGAACTTGCGTCGTTCGCTCACCCGGCCCGCGAAGGTGACGGAATCCGCCAGCCCCATCGCCGCCGCCTGCTCTTCGAGACCCTTCCTCTCCGGGCCTTCTCCAACGATCAGAAGCTGACAGGGAATGCGGCCGTGTATGGTACCGAAGATCTCGAGCAGTTCCGACAGGTTTTTTCGACGGATCAGCCTCCCCACGGTAACCAGCGTGAAGCGCTGCTCTTTCAGGCCGAGACCGGCCCGGGATGCGGACTCGTATGGATTGGGCCTGACCGCAAGCGGGATGATGTCGATGTGCCGGGTCGTCCCGTAGTAGCGGCGGGCGTTGTTCTCCACGTCCGTCGACTCCGCCACCACCCTGTCGGCCCACTGCATCATCTTTCCGACCGTCCCCCTGAGGAAAGGAATACGGTGCGGCGACAACGACTTGCTCGGATCGTAGATATCGCCGCCCAGAATATGAAGCACGTCGGGTAAGTCGTACCTCCACGACAGGTAGCATCCCGCCGGACCCGAGGGGACGGCGAAGTATGTATTGATCAGGTCGTAGCTGCGGCCGGCAAGAAGCTCCCCGCCCCGACCTATGGCCATCGGAACATAGCTCAGCATCGACGCCATGGAGGCAACGTTCTGCTGCCGCCGCATCCAAACGGGAACACGATGCAGCGTTACACCGTTGACTTCTTCCGAGCGGGGACTGTTCTCGAACTGCGACGTTACCACCGACACCTCATGGCCCCTGTCGACCATTCCCTCCGCGAGGTCGCGGCACAGGACACCACCGCCGCCTCCGACGGGTGGATACTCATAGTTGATCATCAGAACCTTCATCGGGCCGGCGCCTCAGCGCATCGCCAACACGTTCAGGTTCGAGTTCGGTTGCTCGGCGGCCTTCAGAATCGAAGCCGGCGCGGCAGGCAAGCGGTACTCGCCATCTGCATCCACCTGATGCAGCACATAGCCCGCCGCGGACAAGGACTCGAGGAATTGCAGAGGATCCTGCTCCTGGGCCCTGAGATGTCCGGGCACGAATTCGAAAAGCAGAATCTCCGGTTTCCTGTCGCCGAGTCCGGCGATGACGCTCGGTTCGGCGCCTTCCACGTCAATCTTGGCCACTCTGGGCGCCAATCCCAGCTCCTCGAGCACCTCGTCGCCGCGCCGCATCTGGATGCTGATCGAACGGCCGGTGTTGCCGAGGTCGGCAAGGCTCAGGTTGCCCCGGTTGTCGTCGGTCTGGAAAAGACTCACTCGTCCGGATTCGCAACCCAGCGCAAACGGCACGACGATTACGTTGTCGCACCCGTTGACATCCAGGTTTTTCGTGAGCAAAACGAGGTTATCCGGGTCCGGCTCGACGGCGATGACTTTGCCGGTGGGTCCCACGGCGCGCGACAGGTAGAGCGAGTAGATTCCGATATTGGCGCCCACGTCCATGACCTGATCGCCCTGTTGGACCAGCGAACAAAGAACAGAGATTTCCCCTTCCTCGTAAGCGCCGTAAAGGATGAGTTTCTTGGCAATGACCCGATCCCGTGCATCGATGAATACGCGGAATGGCCCCACTTTCACCTCATTCTTCCCGTACAGCCGTGCCGTGAGTTTCCCGTGCAAGCGGTTGACCAGTGGAATCCGGGCCAGCGGGGAACGGCGCAGCCGGGGCCCCACCACGCCCAATACCCGCAACAGCAGCGACGCCCGGGGTGCGGGTTCCGCGTCGGAGGGCAACCTCGGCATGGACCGCTTGATGTTATTCATCGACGACAATTTTTCCCAGCGACAGGTCGCTCACCTCCACGGACGTAGCGCTTACCGCGGGATCGATTCGTACGCTCGAGCATCTTGGAACGTCGAACACCAGGACAACGATGCTCTCGCCGGCTGGATAGCGTACTCCGGAAGCGTCCTCTTCCCTGAAACCCTGCCCTTTGTCTATATACACCTTGAAACGTCCTTTCTTGCCGGCATTGATCCTGGCTTTCAGCACGTTGTAACCGCTGAACAGCCTGCACATTTCTCTGTCGGAAAGACTGACAACGAACCAGGGATCGACCCCCGTCGAAACGAACCGGAATCCCGTCGCCGTCATCGCGAACTGGTCCATCTCATGTTTACGCAGAATCTCTCCGGGGGGAATCGCGATGGTGCTGAATCCACGATGAAGATACATCGGGTGAATGGTCGGCCGGTAAAACGGTATCACGTACCCGAAGATGGCGTCGACGTGAATAGCAACGAGGAGACCTGCTGTCCCCACCACGGACCATTTCCGTATGCCCGACCCACTCACAAGTACATCCTTCGGATTGTCCTCGATCACTACCGGAGCCACTCTGCGAAGAATCGACCTAGCGGCACTTATCCCAAGAAGGACGATGGCGAGGAAGGCCGGCAGTAGATACCGGCCTTGAAGCTGGATGTCGTTGTTGATGTTGGTCCACATGTACATGTAGAACTGGAACGCGAGGGCGAATAGCAGCAGCACCTCGAGCATAACGTCGCCGTCGGCGTCCTGCGGCGGTTTCGATTTGACCCTCCTGTAGAGCAAGCCGCACAGCCGGACTATTACGTAGACAATGGCAAGCACGAAGAAGGCCAGGTACAGGCCGTATTGCAGAGGTCCCAACCGAATGCGCAGCCAGTCCAGATTGCCAATCGTCGAGGCGATAGTCTTCTCCCAGAAAGCATCATAGTCCTCGAACAGCAGCGCCTTGTACCCAACCTCTACCGCCTTGTACCCGTAATCCTTGTTCGCCGCGTATCTCTGGTGCTTCGCCGCGAGCGTTTGTTCGATCTTGAGAGTAAAAGGATCGCCCGGGCCGTAGTGGTAGATGTTGTAGAGGACCCACCAGCCACCGGACAGCACAAGAACCGCCAGCCCGACCGATGCATACTTCGCCAGGCTCTTCCAGGAACCACGCACATATATTGCCAGGAAAAGCGCCACGGTGGGCGCCAGCAACCACGCGGTCTGCTTGGACAGGATTACCAGTCCTCCGGCGAACCCCAGCAACACCGCGTTAGGCCAATTGACGCCTTTGCGCCTGATTCTAACCAGGGCGCACAACAGCAAAGTAGCGGAGAAAATCGCCCCGGAGTCATCGTTGTTGTAGGACGCCTGGAACGCAAACTGAGGAAGCAGTCCGAACAGCAGTGCCGCGAACAGTCCGGCGGTGTAGCTGTTGAAATAGAGGACCCCCGCATAGAACGCGACAGCCACCGTCGCCGCTCCCAGCAACGCGGACCCCTTACGAAAAAGAATGAACCTGTTTTGGATCCACGTATCCAGGACCTTTGCCATCCCGGCGGATACGATGTAGCCAAAAGGAGGTCGCAGGACCCTCGTGCCGCCAGCCGGGGAGTACCCTACTTTGTTCTCATCCTGAGGCATGACCGCCAGACGCTCGTAGGTATATAGAAAGTGGACAGCGTCATTGTTGGCGGTGTAGTCAGGTCCGGCGCCGATTGGAAGCACGTTCGATGAGAAGTAAAAGTAGATCAGGAACACACCGAACAGAATAAGTGCGTAACGCAAGGTGCGGCGTCCGGACAGGTGCCGGTTATCTCCGCCGTCGCCGCCGGTTCGCGCATCGGCGGCACGCTTTGCGTAGCGCTGGATCATGTTCGTCCCATCTGGCGTCCGCTACTCCAGCCGGTCAAGGACTTTGAGCGTCTCGCGGGCGCATTTCTCCCAACTGAAATCCCCGGCACGCCGGTGACCTGCAGCAACCAGGCGCTGGCGCAATTGTTGGTTGGTTACCACCTGCTCCATTCCATCGGCTATGCTGTCCACGTTCTCCGGATCCACCAGGATCGCTGCATCACCCGCTATCTCCGCGGTGCCGTAGCGGTCGGAGGTGACTACGGGGCAACCGCTGCACATAGCCTCCAGGATAGGGGTGCCGAACGACTCATACAGCGACGGCAGCACTAAGCCTTCCGCGAGCCGGTAGAATGCGGGAAGTTCCCGGCGTCCGATCCATCCGGGGCGAAGCACCCACTCTCCGATACCCAGCCGGTCGATCAGCGCTATCTCGTCCCCGCACAGCCAGGTATGACTGCCGGCCACCACCAGGGATATTCCCTGTTGCGGCCCGACGCGGGCATAGGCCTGAATCAACCGGCCGAAGTTCTTCGGCGGGTAGATCTGCCCGCAATACAGCAGGAACCGGTCCGGAAGCCCGTACCTCCGCTTGACGCTGCACAACTGCTCTTCGGAAACCGCCTCTCCGAAGGCCTCGTCCACACCATGGTACACCGTGAACACCCGGGCCTCATCGGCACCCAGGTACTCTATCATGTGTTGGCGCGCGGTTTCGGATACCGCGATGATAGCGTCCGCTTTCCTTGTATAGCGAGGTATCAGGTAGCGATGGCTGATGCGGTCCAGCAACCGGGAGCCCCACGGCATGACGTACCAGTCGAGGCCGTGGCATACGAACACGCTTCGGGTATCCGTCATGAGAGGCACTGAGTACTTGGTATTGAAGATGATATCCAGGTGTTCTTTTCGGGCGGCCTGCCAAGCGGCCCACTGGTCCCAGATGAGCGTCGGCGACTCGCCCAGCACCAGTTCCCGCACCCGGCCGTCGTCGCCGTCATGATAGGCCCCCACGCTACTGGCGTCCCTGTACAGCAGCACGAACTCATGCTCCGTATCCAGGGCCAGCATCCGACGCAGGAGGTTCTCGGTGTAAACCAGCACTCCCCCGCCGTGCTGACCAAGATGCCGCAGCATAATGCCGATCTTCACGGAGTCACCCCGGCAGGGCACCGTTGATCGATCTGTGACCGATGAAGCACGAGGATCCCTGTCAATGCAGCGTTGCCGTTGATCGTGTCGACCTGCCGGTGAGTTTCCGCAATAGAAACCCCACGGCGTGCAGGCAGGCGTTGGGCGAAAACACGTAACGCTTTCCGTCCACCAAGGTGAAATGCCCGGCGGCGGATATTGTGTGGATACCCTTCCGGTACGGTCCTTTCGCATCCGGCTCGATGACTGCGGCAACCTCCTCTTTGAAACCGGAGGTCGTAAGCTCACAGACGCGGTTGATTACTATGCGTCCCCCGTAGGTCCGCGAGCAATCCTGGGCCGGGCGGTAAAGCTGGCCGTCGTGGACAAAGGGAGTGCCGCCCGGCCGGCTGGACGTAACGTCGAGCTTGACTGGATTCAGCAGATGCGGCGCCCAGGGCCCAAAG
This sequence comes from uncultured Gammaproteobacteria bacterium, assembly GCA_963731035.1. GTDB lineage: Bacteria > Pseudomonadota > Gammaproteobacteria > Arenicellales > JAANXG01 > JAANXG01. Next base: position 118,056 of record CAVSUY010000027.1, read on the forward strand.
ATATCGGCCGCATGCCAGAGAAACAGCTTGTGGCACCTTCCGTCAGTCACGTCGGCGCATGCCATCCACCATCTTCCGTCGTGTTGGAACACCGTGACATCCAGACCGGCGAAATCCTCGATGAGGGTCGCCACCTTCTCCCAGTTTCCGGGAAACGCCAGCGCCTTGTACAGGACGACCTGTCCGGAGCCCGAAGATTCGGGAATGCAATACAACTCACCCCGATGCCTGATCAGGTACGGGTAGGAAAGGTGATAGGGCTCGTCTATCGCAATCTCCATGCTTGCGATACAGCCAGTCCCCGACACCTGCAGATGCGCAATCTTCCCCTTCATCGATTTGTAGTCGTAGTCCTCGCAATACAGATGGACGCAGCCGTCCACCGACACCCCGAACGGATCGGCAAGGAACCTGTTGCTTCCGGGATCGGGAAGCCACCGGATATCCGGGCGCGCGTTCACCAGGAACGCGTCAATTCCCTGTCCTGCCAACCCGACGTTCCATTGTTCATGACGGAAAAGCACACGGCAAGTCTCCACCAGCAGATTCTTGGCCATCCTTGCAAGGAACAGAACGGTCTCGGCATTGCCGGGCGGACGACCGATATCCGTCGTGGCCCTGGCGGGCGGATCATCCAGGGTCCCGCGTGTACCGTGCAACAGGCCGAGACATACCTGGGCGGGCCAATCAGCGGACTCACCAAGCACCTGGTTCAGATTGGCTGCGTACGAGTAGCCAATGGTGGGGAAGCAGCCTCTCTTCAGGATAATGCCTTCGTCAGGGTTGCCGGTGAGCCTTTGCAGGGTCGCGACCGATACCGGGTCTCCGTCGAAGATCTCCCAGAAAGCCGGAGGCATACGCCGGCGTCTCGTTCCGTCGCCATACCGGAACACCCAAACGCCGTAGCGCGCCGCGTCCAGGATCTTCTCAGGGACATCCTCGAAACCGAGTGCCAGGACAAAATCCAACCGGTGGGCCTTGATTGCATCGACATCCGCATCAACCAAACCGCCGACAGACTCTCCGCCCCGCCCGCCGGACATCGGATGGCACGCCATCCTGGGGACGCCGGACAGTTCATCGGAAATATCCACCGGCCGCAAAGCAGCAGGATTACACAGCATCCGGCGGTACGTGCGAAACAAGAAGGCCCCTGGCAATCGCTCGGTCCGTTGGGAGTGGCCGCCGGGGAAACCTGAATCCGGCGTGCACAGGAGCAGCGTCGCTTGCAGCTGATTCAGGGTCAGTAGACGCCTGACACAGTCCGCCTGCCAGGCTTCGAAAACGGTTCCGCGGCACATGATTCCAAAACGCAACGAGCCGCCATCGAGTGCTCGTTGCACATCGCTAGATCGACGTGCCATCCGAACCGCACCGTGCGAGCGCTGCCCAACCGTTCATCAGGCCGGCGCCGATCGCGCCGGCCAACGGGCGGTGGCGGCGCACGACGCGAGTTTCAGACCCTCTGCCCCGTTTTGACATCTGGTACTGCCTTCCCTCTTGTCCCTGGATGATCCATTGTCTTGTTGACTCATTATTTCCCCGGATACTCGTTGAAGGGCGGGTGAAGAATATTAGACCACACATGTCCTGGCAACCGCGCGAATCGGCGCGCCACTGGTTCCACAAACGACGTCGATCGCCCCTCGGTCAGCACCGGCGCGCGCCCTCGACAAACCCGTTCGGACCCGACCGCTGCATGTGGCCTGTTGTTGAGGACACATTGGAAATGCCATAGTATCGCGCCTTTCCGGTGTCGAGTTCGTCGAATCCGGAAACCATGCACCAAAAACGTGCCGTACCCACCCCAAACGAGATAGAAAAGCCGCTTGGCAAGTCCGATAGGTCACACCATCATCGGTCTGGGGCTCGGCGCCGGGAGTGCCAGGCGGCGTCCTTCGCCCGGATGGCTGCTGTTCGCGGCCTTCGCCGCCTGCGCGCCCGATCTCGATTTCCTCCCGGGACTCCTGTCCGGAGACATCAATCGCTACCATCAGATGGCCAGTCACTCCCTGGGGGCAATGCTCCTGTTCGGCCTGGTCTGCGGTTTGACAGGCGGGTATTTTCGAGGCAACGCCCTGGGCATCGGCGCCGGCGCCACCCTGTGCTACGGCTCTCACCTGGCCGTTGACCTGTTCACCACAGACGTGCGTGCACCCTTCGGCATTCCGTTGTTCTGGCCCCTCTACTCCGGTCACTTCATGGCACCCTGGACGCTCTTCGGCGGCGTTCACCATGGGGTGCCGGGGGATCCGATGGGCGTCTTCCTGAGGGAGCTGTTTTCCTGGCACAACCTCGTGGGCATTGGAACAGAAGTGGTAGTCCTCGCTCCGATCGCCCTCGTGGCGTGGTGGCTCGGAAAGCGCCGCCGAGCGTCCCGGACCCATCCGGGGACGTCCGGCGGGCCCTAGCAGGATGTTGAAAAACGCCATCCTGGCCTTTTTCAACGCGCCGGGCGCGGCGCCTGTCCGCACTCGGCTACGCCGAATCAAGCACTTACAGTGCTTGATTCGCGGCGAGACATCCCTGTCTCACACTAGCAGGCTGTTTTTCGACAGCCTGCTAGCGACCGGACTTGGACCCGCCTTTACCGCACGCTGAGGCCAATATGGCACAAGCATGCTTACAACACTTATAATCCCCCGTCGAACGCGTGGGGACAATCGGTCAGCGGTCCGGGCAATATCTGCTGGATCGATCGACACGCGAATCATGGTCCGAACCGCCGCCCGGAGCTATATATAAAGAAATACAGACATAGGTAACGTTGGATCCGTGTTTGGCTCCCGGTTCAGGCATCGCGTTTTGCCACGATTCGCTCCACTACACGGGCACCACCGGCGACCACAACTATTAGCAGGCGTTCTCCCGTGAATGTCCGATAATAGCCGGGTCCTTAGTCGTGCAGCAGAACTGAAATTCGATCCACACCAATTGCTAAATATTGGGAAACAATCGCAACTGTATACACTTGCGTGGGAGGCATGTAGGTCAATGAGAACAAAAACGCTTTTATCCGCCGTTGCAGCGGCCGCACTGCTCATCGGGTCCGAACAGATTGCTCAGGCCGTGCAACCTTTTCCCGAGTTTAACGCCGCCGCGCCGGGTAGCCTGGGGTCGATAAATGTACTGCCGGCGTGGGACAAAGCCACCGGCGCAGGCAAGGTCATCGCCATCGTCGATTCCGGCGTGCGCCTGAGCCACGAGGATCTGAGGTCTCAGCTCGTTTCCAGCGGCTACGATTTCGTGAACAACGACAACAGCGCGTTCGACGACTCCTTTGACGGCCACGGCACCGGGCTCGCGGGAGTCGCCGCAGCAGCCAGGAACGGCGTCGGCATTGTCGGCGTGGCCTACAACGCCAAGATCCTGCCGGTGAAAGTGCGAAACGCCAAGCGGGAGCGGCGTCCGGACCTCGAGGCGAAGGGTGTCAATTACGCCGCAAATCACGGAGCGAACGTGATCAACCTGAGCATACCGGGCGACTTCCAGCAACCGCTCGCCGACGCTATCGTCCACGCCACCGACTTGGGCGTCATCGTAACGATGGCGGCCGGCAACGTCTCGGGAGGAGGACCGGAGTTCCCCGCCTATCTCGTCGGCGACTCTGCCCTCCAGGGACGCGCCATCGCCGTCGGATCTCTGAAGGGCGACGGGAAAACGATCAGCGACTTCAGCAACCGTGCGGGGAGCCGGCAAGATTTCTTCCTCGTCGCACAAGGCGAGAATGTGCTCACCACCAGCAACGCGAGTGACAGCGCTTACGCGGCGATGGGAGGTACCTCGTTCGCGGCACCCCAGGTGGCGGGTGCCGCCGCCCTGCTCGAGGAGCTGTTCCCCAACCTGGATCCGGAGACTATCGTGAAGATTCTCCTCGAGACGGCGACGGATCTGGGCAAGCCGGGCGTGGACGAAGTCTACGGGCACGGCCGCCTCAACGTCGGGGCGGCCGTATCGCCGCAGGGCACCGTGGATATACCCGGCAGCGGCGGCGGCGGAAGCGGTGCCGGCGTGGCCGTCGCCGCATTGGCTCTCGGAGGGGCCGTCGGATATGCCATCCTTAACAAGAGCCATAAGCTCGACCAGACACTGATACTCGACAAGTACGGGAGGGGCTACTCCATAGACCTTACCAAAGTCACTACGGTCACGGATTCCCAGTACGATGTATCCGGAGTCCTGCAGGGGCTCGAGCGTGACTTCAACTGGATGGAGATGCCGATATCGAAGGACCTGACGGCCCGCTTGTACTACTCCACGCCTACTGCTGCCCTCTACAGATCAATGGACGAGCAGGAACGAAGCCTGTTGGCCGACCAGTTTTCCGACAACCTGTCCAATAACGTGGCCCTTGAGCTGTCGGGTCGCCTCGACACCGACCTTCACTACGATCTGGGCTTCAATCTTGACCCCAGGGAGCAATTCGGCAACACGAGAACGATTCACGACGACGGCGCCATGTTTCTCAGCCAGCGCCCGTTCGGCGCCTCCTACCTCGGTTTCGCAGGCACGGCGGACACTCTGAAGCTCGCCTACGATTCCAGCGAGTCGGTCAAGTTGAGCTTCGGATACAACCAGATGCACAGCGTTGCAGATCACGGAACGAACAGCCGTGCGGTTCTGTTCCAGGGCGACTGGCAGCCGACCAAGCGCGTGACCCTCGGCGCCCAACTCGGGCTGCTCAGGGAAGACGGGAATCTGCTCGGAGGCTCTTCGGTGAATGCTTGGGGGGTCGACAATACGGAGACCGTCTCCCTCGGGGTGTCCGGCGCCTATGAGCTGTCGTCCCACACCAAGCTGGTTGGCAACTACTCAATCGGCTACTCCCACGTGAATGCAATGAGCAACGGCCTGCTTAAGGACTTCACTGCCATACGCAGCAACTCCTACGCCATGGGACTCCTGTCCCACGATATTTTCCGCCATCATGACGCCGCCGGGATCGCCTGGTCCCAACCGTTGAGGGCCACATCCGGGCAGGCCACCCTCGACCTGCCGGTGCAGATCGACGCCCAGAACCGCATCTATCGGCAGTCCGAGCGAATCGGCCTGGACCCCACGGGGCGAGAGCAAGACGTGGAAGCCATGTACGCCACAGACCTCGGACCTCGGTCCCGCGTCGGTGCGCACCTCCTCTACCAGCATGAGCCGCAGCACAATAACCAGGCGGGTGACGCCGTTACTCTGCTGCTCACGCTCCAATCGTCATTCTGAGCCGGAGACAATCGCCGGCTATGTCCTGTCCCCCGCCCCGGTGTATCGCAACCGAGCCCCGGAGGCGGGGCTGAAAAGCCCGGTACCAATCGACTATGTCCACGAACCTGAAATCCGACCAGCTCGCGGCCAAGATCGAGCCCTTTGACTCCTTTTGGGAAGGCCCGGAGGACATCGAGAAAGGCTACGGCAAGTTCTACCAGTTCTACTCACACAACTATCTGAGGTATCTGGACCGCGAGCCCTCCGCCAGTATCCTCGTCATCAGCTGCGGACCGGGGTACCTGGTGAATGCGCTGAACCGGCACGGCTACTCCAATGTCGTCGGTATCGACTCCTATGCCGACAAGGTCGACCATGCCGTTCGCAAGGGTCTCAACTGTCAGACGGCCCGGGCTATGGAGTGGCTGACCGAGCACAGGAACGAGTACGACGCGATTTTCTGTGAGCAGGAAATTAATCACCTGACGAAGGAGGAGATCATTCCCTTCCTTCACTTGTGCCGGGACAGTCTGAAATCCGGGGGAAGCCTGTTCGTGCATGCGTTGAACGGGGCCAACCCCATCACGGGCGCGGAAGCCCTGGCCCAGAATTTCGATCACTACAACACGTTCACGGAATACACCATGCGTCAGGTGCTGGAGCATACCGACTACAGGAACGTCAAAGTATTTCCGTTGAATCTATACGTCTTCTACCGCAATCCGCTCAACTACGTACTGATAGCGGTTTCCGCCCTTTATTCCCTCTTTTTTCGAGCGAGTTTCATCCTCTACGGGAAGTCCAACCGCATATTTACCAAGAAGATCGGAGCCGTCTGCATGCGGCCCTGACGGGACGCGCCAGCTGTCGGGCGTGGGGATTTACATCAAAGGGGGGGCATTGGCGCCGCCGATGCGATGGCGACTGCTACTGTTCGTTGACATTGAGTCTCGTGCTGAGATCCGCTTCGGCCGCTACCTTCGCTACCAGCAGCTCCTCGCTGATGTGGTCCCAGACATGGTTCTCCTCGGATACAACCGCCGATATCTTCTTTGAAAACTTGTTGAAGGAGTAATCCGAGTATTCCACGGTGAGATTGCTGGCCTCCTCGAGAAACGGGATCAATCCCTCGTATTTCCTGAGCTTTTCGCGTTTTACCCTGATGTCCTCGTCTTCCTTCTTCGACTCGAAATACTCGTCGGTGTTACCGGTGATGGTCTCGACCGCTTTGTTGAAGTTATCGAAGTCGATCACGAACATTCCATAGGCTCGCTGGTAGACCTTGAAATAGTCGATAATGAAGTTCTGAATCTGGCTGAGCCTGGAGTTTCGCTTCATGGCCCTGGTAAACAGCATGAAGATGTCGTCGTATTTTTCCTTGACGGGCTCCCGGAGATTGTCCCGCATATCCGGATTCATGGCGAGCTGGCACATCACCCGCATTTCGGTCAACAGGTCCGAGAGTTCACGGGCTGCAACCCGTGACTGATGCTCTGCCTCGGACAAATTCTGCTTCGCGTTCGCGAAGTCAAAACTGCCCAGAACCTCGCGGCGTATCGACGCCTCCACCTCGCCTTTCGTGTCGGTGCCGAGCTGTCCGGACAAGCGCTCCTTCAATCTACGGCTCGCATCCTCCACCACCCGGTATTCGAGCACGCGCCGCGCCTCCGCCTCGCGAAGCTCAAGGTAGTGATGGATCATGTTGTTGAAGCGAACCGTCTTTTCCTGGAACTTGTGCGTGAACGCGAGGAACGGGGCGAAGAATTCGTTCTGCTCCTGGGGCGTGAGTTGCAGCCTGGACACATACTGCTTCAGATAGTTGATCTTGCGCCCGATGACTTCGACGCTGGTCGAAACGTTGGTACTTATCTTGGCGATGCTGCTGAACGCCTCGTGGAGTTCTTTGTTTACTTTCAGAATTTCAACCAGCTTGCGCAGCATCGTTTCCTCGCCACTGGACTTGATGAACAGGGCTTGGATGCTGCGGCGCGCATCGTTGAGCTGGGATTGGGTCATCAAGGCGTTCTGCTCGATAAACGAGAGGCCAGTCAGGACTATAAGCATCTCCTTCTGCTTGTCCTGCAACACGCCGTTGGTACCAACATCCACGGAAAATAACTGACTATTGGACATGTCTCATACCGATAGCCCGATGCCCCGGCCTATGCATGGTTCTCCACGTAGGGATTCGTGGCAGACTTCATGACCAGCTCCACGGGCGTGCCCTGGAGTCCGAATCCCCGACGTATCTGGCCACACAGATACCGCCTGTAGGATGCCGAAATCTTGTGCACGAGATTCCCGTGTATGATAACCGTTGGTGGATTCTTACCACCTTGGTGCGCATACTTCAACTTGATGTGACGTTTTCCGACCATGGGTGGCGGCTGAAGCTCCACGGCTTTCTGCAATACCCGATTCAATCGCGAAGTGTTGAGTTCCATCATAGCCGAATCAGCGGCCTTCTTGATCGCCGGCATCAGCAGTCCCACCCCGGTCCCGTGCTTGGCCGAGACGAATAATGCGTCAACATCCTCCAGAAACGGCAGTCTTCGCTGCAGCGCCGCCCGTATACGCGCCCTGTCTCGATTTTCCAGCCCATCCCACTTGTTCACCGCCAGAACCATCGACCGGCCTCCGGTCCGGATCAAACCCGCGAGGCGAGCGTCCTGCTCCACCACACCTTCGTGGGCGTCCAGGACCAGCACTACCACTTGAGATTCCTCTATCGTCAGGAGAGCCTTGACCACGGAGAACTTTTCAATCTTCTCGTGCACCTTCGGTCGCCGACGCACGCCCGCCGTGTCGATCAGGCAGAACTTCTCGCCCTGGTAGGTCCACGATACTTTCACCCGGTCCCGGGTGGTCCCGGGGCGATCCAGCACCAACAGGCGCTCGTCGCCCAGCAGACGGTTTACAAGGGTGGACTTGCCGACGTTTGGCCGGCCCAGGACTCCGACATTCAGGACCCCGGATTCCTCGCAGCTACCCGCGGCCTCCGGAAACTGCGCCAGTACCGTATCCATCAGAGCAGCTACGCCGGTACCGCGGCGGGAGGATACCGCAAACACGTCGCCAGCAAGACCCAGCTCGTAAAACTCGCCGCTCACGGTGTCGCCTTCCAGGCCCTCCGCCTTGTTGGCGACGGGATAGATCTTCGTGGCGGCACGCCGAAGCCAATTCGCAATGCCGCGATCCTCTTCGGTCAGGCCATCGCGCGCATCCATTAGAAAAATCACCGCGTCGCTCTCAACCACAGCAGCAAGCACCTGGTCCCGACTCTTCCGTGTCAACTCGTCGTCCCGGGAGTCGTCGAGTCCGCCGGTGTCTATCACTCGAAACCCCCGCCCGCAATGATGTCCCCGTCCGACGATGCGATCCCGGGTCACCCCGGGCTGATCGTCCACGATGGCATCGCGACTGCGCGTCAGGCGATTGAACAACGTGGACTTGCCAACATTCGGCCGGCCCACGATTGCTATCACCGGTTCACGCGCCTGTTCCATCCGGGCTCACCCTCCAGTGATTGAAATGTCGTTGAGCCGGCCGTCCTCTGTCAGCACCAGCGCCCGGTCGCCAAGCACCAGAGGCTGCTGCGCGATCTGGGACCCAAAGTGGCTTCGGCCCGCCAGAGTGCCGTCGGACTTGTTCAATACGTACAGGTATCCCTCGTAGTCACCCACGAGGACATACGAGCCCATCACCGCGGCGCCTGAAAGACGGCGGCGCAGCATCCGCTCCTGAACCCACACATCCGCTCCAGTCTTCCGATCCAGGGCGTGAACCCGCCCGCCGGAGTCGGAAATGTACAAGTTGTCCTGGTCCACTGCGAAATCCGTATGACTCGACATCTCCTTGCTCCACATGACCTGATTCACGCCCAGCGAATACGCCGTGACGCTGCCGTGGTAGGCCACGGCAAACAGTTCACTCCCGCTCAGGACCGGCATGGCATCCACGTCGATCATTCTCTCCACTTCGTTGGTTCCGGTAGGCCGGGATACCGGTACCTGCCACAGCATCGCACCATCCGACATTCGGACGGCACCCAGCTTGCCGTCGGCGAAGCCCATTACGGCGACCCCCTGGTACAACAGAGGGGGGCCACTGCCGCGCAGCGTCAGGCTGGGCACTTCATGCCGCACCGTCCATTCGGACTCCCCAAGGCCCGTGGACAGGCCGGTGACCGCGCCGTCAATGGTGCGAACCACCGCGATCCCGCCCGCCGCCTCCGGCGGCGCCATCACCTCGCTGCTCACCTTCGCACGCCACACTTGCGAGCCGTCGCGGCGGTCCAAGGCCACCACATCGCCATTGAGACCGCCGACCATGACCAACCCCTCGCCCGTTCCAACGCCGCCGGAGATGGAGATGTCGAGCTTGGTACTCCACCGCATCTTGCCCTTGTCCAGTCCGAGGGCCACGACCCGACCGTTCGGGTTGGCGAGAAATACGGAATCACCGTCCACCGCCGCCCGAAGCCCCGCCTGCCGGTCGCCTCCTATGTCGAAACTCCAGGAACGTTCCACGCTTGCCGTCGCCGTGAATGTCGGTACGGGATTGGGTTTCAGCGGCGCCACCTCGTCGTTCTTTCCGCGTATCTTGTTGATCACGCTGCAAGCCGCCAGCGTCACGCTGAGGATCAAGATAACCATTTTCTTCATTTCGATGCTCCCAGGGCGGCGTCCAGCTTCATGTTCAACATGTCAGCGAATCCCGAGCGATCTGGCAGCGCATCCAAGGCGGCCTGGTATTCTTTGCGGGCCCCGGCTGCATCGTTGCGGGCCATGGCGAGATCTCCCAGTAATTCTCTGTACTCCGATTCGTAGCCGCCTGCCTGCATCCCGGACAGCAGGCTCTGCGCCTTGTCTGATTCATTCATACCCAACTCGACACGAGCCAGCCTGAGCGTCGCAAGCTTGCGGTCCTCCGGGTCGGACGCGTTTTTGACGGCCCATTCCAGGCGGCGTTTCGCCCCTTCCATATCGCCATCTTCGAACGCCGTCTTCGCCAGCATCAGCGCCGCCTTGCCCGCGTAAGGGGTGCCGTCGTAGTCGTCCATAAGCTGTTTGCCGACATCGGCCGTGCCCGACTGGCCCGCGTCCTGCACCAGCTGCGTGTATAGCGCGGACGCCGCTTCGGCCTGGTGCGCCTTGTGGGAACGCCAGTAGTTTACGCCGCCTATGACGACGATACCCAGCACCGCCCCGGTGATAACCGAGGAGCCGTTTTCCTTCCACCATTCTTTCAGGCGTTCGGATTGTTCTTCGTCGGACAATTGCAGACCGGCCATTCAAACCTCTTTTTGAATCATGATAGACACATTCATTGGACTTTCTTCAATCATTGCAGACTGTCGGCCCGGCGTCGGGCGCCCCCGCCCCGACCCCGGCGCTCCTACGCGTCCGTTTCACCGCCGGCCCGCGCGAGCAGGTCCTCGATCGCCCGGACAGCGCCGTCCGACTTCACCGTGAACTGCTCGATATTGGCACGCAGACTCTTGACGGTCACCTCGTCTGCAGCACTTTCCGCTTCGCCGATGATCGCCGTCACCCGGGCGCCGCTTCGGTCCGCTTTGCGAATTTGATTCTTCAATCCCGCGTGGCCGCAATGAAGCTGGGCCCTGTAACCGGCATCGCGCAGCCACTCCGACAACGCCATGCCCCGGCGCCCGGCGGCATCTCCCACGGTGATCACGAACACATCCGGCCGGTCGGGTGGCAGCTCCATGCGGGCGGCCTCCACCAGACGTTCCAACCCCATGGCGAAGCCGATGGCCGGGGTCGGCTTGCCGCCCAGAAGCTCCACCAGGCCGTCGTACCGCCCCCCGGCGCACACCGTGGCCTGCGCACCCAGGCCTTCGCTGACCCACTCGAAAACAGTGCGCGTGTAGTAATCGAGACCCCTGACCAGCCGCGGGCTGACCTCGTATTCGATGCCCATCTCTTCGAGCAGACCCAGCAGGCCTTCGAAATGCTCGGCGGATTCGTTGTCGAGATACGTAGACAACTCCGGTGCATCCCTCAGTATCTCCCGGGTGCGTTCGTCCTTGGAGTCCAGTATCCGCAGCGGATTCGTATCCAATCGCCTGCGGCTGTCCGAATCCAGGTCGTCGCGGTACTTCTCCAGGTACTCCACCAAGCTGGCACGGAAACGGCGCCGCGACTCCACCTCCCCCAGGGAATTGATCTCCAGCCGGGGCATGGGTATCTCGAGCTCCCGCCACAGCCTCCTCGACAAGGCGATCAACTCGGCGTCGATATCGGGGCCCGGCCAACCCACGGCCTCGGCCCCCGCCTGGTGAAACTGGCGGTAACGGCCACGCTGCGGCCTCTCGTGCCGAAACATCGGTCCCATGTACCACAGCCGCTGCTGCTGGTTGTGAAACAGGCCGTGCTCCAGACCCGCACGCACGCAGCTTGCGGTCGCTTCAGGGCGCAGGGTCACGCTCTCGCCATTGCGATCCTCGAAGGTGTACATCTCCTTCCCGACGATATCGGTATCCTCGCCGATCGAGCGCGCGAACAACGCGGTCTTCTCCATGATGGGCAGGCGTATTTCCCGGTACGCGTACGCGGCAAAAACCTTCTTGAGGATGTCTTCAAGGCGCTGCCAGACCGCAACGGTATCGGGCAGAATATCGTTCATGCCCTTGATGGACTGAATCACGGACATCGCCGGTCGGACTCCGTTCCCGTCTAGCCGGTTGGTCCGCCCACCACGAGGCGGGCAAACAGCCGCCCGGAGGCGGTTTTCGGGGTGATGGTGTCACCAAGGTATTCCAGGCGAACCCCACGGGCATTGCCGAGGTAGATGCGAAAAGGCGGCTGCCCTTCAACCTGGATGCGGCGCCCGGCCTGAAAAGCCCGGTACAACAACCGTTGTCCGCGGGCATCCCGAACGTCTACCCATGACCGCTCATCAAATTGAAACACCATGCGGTCCGGCTGCGTGGGCATCGGCGGTTGGTCCGACGCGCCCTCCGAGGTGACGGTGGAGTACTGCCCCCCCGCCGCGCCATCGGCCTCAAGCGAGGGCTGCTCCGTCCCGGCGCCCGCGGTCCCGTCCCCGGCCCGTTGTTGCGCCATTTCACTGTCCGTAGACGGAGCCTGCATCATCGTGAGGTCGGGCGCGAGCTGCCGCCCCAGCGGGGACCGCCAGAGCGCCACCACCACGGCACCGAGCAGGACCACCCCGAGAACCCAGCCCCACCGTCTCCGTGACGTGCCGGTCGCCGGGGCCGCGCCGGAAGGAACGACGCGGTTGTCCAGCGCGGGTTCGGTCCGGGAGATCTCGATTTCCTCGGTGGAGGCTCCCGCCAGCAGCTGATCGGCATCCAGGCCCAGAAGGCGGGCGTAGGATCTCAGGTAGCCGCGGGCATAGGTGGTTCCGGGCAAATCGGCCCAGTCGTCGTTCTCGAGCGCGCGAATCTGAAACCCCGACAGACGGAGCTCGGAGGCGATATCGTCGACCGACAACCCCAGTTGCTCGCGGGTTTGTCTCAGCCTGCGCCCGCATTCGGGTACATCCGCGGATCTTTCTTCTTCTGTCATTGGTAAATCTTAAGCTGTTTGACCTCATCGGACGAGGCAAACTTTTCCCGCAGTCTGGCTGCGTATTGTCGCGCAGCGTCTTTCGAATTCAGATGTGACTCAATCTTCACCGCCAGCAGCAGAGTGGCTGCGGTATCAGGTCCCCTGGAGAAGTATCGCTCGATATATGCTCTCGCCTGCAGATAGTCTTTCCGCGCGTAGGCAATGTCCGCCATGTAATACAAAGCCGGCGCCAGGGTCGGATCGGCCTTCAGGGCGGCCCTGAAGTACGGCTCCGCGTCCCGGCGGTTCGTTCGCATGTTCATCAGGCATTCCCCGGCCCGCAGGTTGGTCAGGGTCTTCCGATCATACAAAGGATTGTTCAAGGCGCTCTTGAAATACTTGAGGGCCTCATCGACCTTGCCTTCCTTGCACAGAAATATCCCATAGTCGTGGGCGGCGACGGAGTTCTGAGGATCCGATTCCAGGGCTTTCCGATAGTATTCGCCGGCCTTCTCCCTGTGGTTCAACTCGGTCTGCAGCATCGCCATGACGTAGTTGGCCGGGGAGTAGCCCGGCTCGATTTGAAGCGCCTTCTCGATTTCGTCCAGAGCGGTCTTTTTCTGATTGCGCTGCAGGTAACCCAGCGCCAGCTGGGTATGCACCGCCGCTCGCGACGGGGCATCGGCCTTCGGGTCGGGCGTGCTCTTCTCCACTGTGGTCGTGCATCCCGTGGAAAGGACCAGGACCAGCAGACAAATGAGCACTCGCATCAGTGGGCTTCCACCGACAACCCGGCACGGTAGCGCTGCGAGCGTCTCGTCCGATCGTGGACCTGCCCGGCGAGCTGGCCGCAGGCAGCGTCTATGTCGTCACCGCGGGTTGTACGCGTTACCGTGAACACGCCCCGTCGCAGCAGCACATCCCGGAAACGGTCGATCCGCTCGCGCGGAGACCGTTTATACTCCGTGCCTGCGAATGGATTGAAGGGAATGAGGTTGACCTTTGCGGGTACATCAGATACCAGAGCCGCCAGCCGCCCGGCGTCTTCATCCGAGTCATTGACGCCGTCGATCATGGTGTATTCGAAGGTGACGCGGGCACGCGGCGCGTCGGCCACGTAGCTGCGGCACGCCTCCATCAGCTCGGCGATCGGATATTTCCGGTTGAGCGGCACCAGGGTACTGCGCTGTTCGTCCGTCGGGGCATGGAGGGACACGGCCAGGCTGACGGGGCAATCCTTCTTGAGGCGATGTATACCCGGCACATGGCCAGCGGTACTCAAGGTTACCCGTCGTCTCGAAAGGCCATAGGCGAAATCGTCCAGCATGAGATTCATGGCGGCGACCACGGCATCGTAGTTCAAGAGCGGCTCGCCCATCCCCATCATCACTACGTTGCTGACGCGCGGCCCCTCCTGCTCCTGGAGTCGCGACTGGGCGGCCCAAAGCTGTCCTATGATCTCGGCGGTGGCGAGGTTGCGCGCAAACCCCTGGCGGGCCGTGGCGCAGAAGCTGCAGTTCAAGGCACAACCCACCTGTGAGGAGACGCACAGGGTGCCGCGGTCCGGTTCGGGTATGAACACCGTCTCGATGGCATTGCCGTCGCCCAGCCGCATCAACCACTTGCGCGTCCCGTCAGTGGAGCGCTGCTCGGCGGTGATGATCGGCGTTGCGATTTCGGCCGTATCCCGCAGCCGGGCTCGCAATTCCTTGCCGAGATTCGTCATGGCGTCGAAGTCGACGACGCGGTGCTGGTGAATCCATTTCACCATCTGGTCGGCCCTGAAGCGCTTTTCCCCCATGGCAGCGAAAAACTCGGTCATCGCCGGGCGGTCGAAGTTCATCAAGTTAGCCGGAGTCATGGCACTATCGGGTGCGGGGACAGATCTCGTCGTCGGAAAAGAAGAAGGCGATTTCCGTCCTGGCCGTGTCGGCACCGTCCGAGCCATGCACCGCGTTTTCCTCCACGGACTCGGCGAAGTCGGCCCGTATCGTCCCCTCGGCCGCTTCGGCCGGGTTGGTGGCCCCCATGATTTCCCGGTTGCGGGCGATCGCGCTCTCGCCCTCGAGGACCTGCACCATAACCGGGCCGGACTGCATGTAGGACACGAGGTCATTGTAGAACGGTCGCTCCTTGTGGACTTCGTAGAAACGTTTAGCCTGGTCTTCCGTCAGGTGCATCATGCGCGCGGCGACGATACACAGCCCCGCCTGCTCGAAGCGCTTATAGATCTCGCCGATGATGTTTCTGGCAACGGCTTCGGGCTTGATTATCGACAGAGTGCGTTCTACCGACATATGATTTTGTCCTCCTGTTGGGTTGTCCAACTCACTGAATCTAATTAGGAAACCAGAAAAGCGCGGGCGCGTAGTGTAACCTCAGGCGGCTACGCGGGCAACGAGGCGGTCCTTTTCGACGCCCTCCACCACGGCATCGACGAAGGTGCCGGGCTCGACCGGCCGGCCGCCCAGCGTGACCGGGAGATAGTCCGCGCCCCTCGCATGCCAGGGTCCGTCGTTCCCGGGTCCACCGCTTTCCACCAGGGCCCGCACCGGCGCACCCACCCGCCGCAAAAGCACCGCCTGTCTAACCTCGTTCCCGACCCGCCGCAGTCGCCTGGCCCGTTCCCTGCGTTCCGGTACGGGCACCTGGCGGTTGGCGGGAATGCGGGCGGCGGGCGTCCCGTCCCGTTCGGAATAGGGGAAGACGTGCGGGTAGGCGATCTCCAGGGCCTGGACCATGCGCTCGGTATCCAGGTACTGCGCCTCGCTCTCGGTGGGAAATCCCACCATCACATCGGCACTGAGCACCAGCCCCGGCACGGCGCGGCGCAGCCTGGCGACGCGCTCATGGACATGATCCGCCGTATAGCGCCGCCGCATGCGCTTGAGAATGAGAGTGTTGCCGCTCTGCAGGGACAGGTGAAGGTGGGGACACAGCCGCGGATGGCTTGCCAGGTGCTCGACCAGGGCATCACTGATGTGCGCAGGGTCTATCGAGCTCAGACGGACACGGAAGTCCCCCTCGACGGATGCCACGCAATCCAACAGAGAGACCAGGTCCGGACGCAATCCGCCGTCAGTGGACAAGTCCTCTCCGTACGAACCGAGATCCACCCCACAGATGACGATCTCCCGGTAGCCGTTCAGCACCAGCCGTTCCACCTGGCGTCGAACCAGGGTCATGGGGAGGGAGCGGCTGGGCCCCCGTGCGCGGTGGATAATGCAGAACATGCAGCCCTGGTTGCAGCCTTGCTGCACCTGTACGAAAGCACGCGACTTGCCCTCGAAACCCGCCAGCAGCTGGTTCGGCAGGGATACGTGCTCGTTGAGGTCGCCCACCAGAACTTTCGGCAGTCCGCCTTGCTGCAGCGCCGGGAGGTAGCTCACCAGATCCAGCTTACGGTCGTTGCCGAGGACCAGGTCCACACCCGGGATACGCCCGCATGCCTCGCCGTCCATCTGTGCATAGCAACCCGTGACCACGATCAGCGCGTCGGGATTCCGCCGGATCAGCCGACGCACCGCCTGCCGCGCCTGACGATCCGCCTCTCGGGTTACCGTGCAGGTGTTGACAACGTACAGCTCGGCACGTTGGCCCGGGTCCAACAGCCGCCAGCCCGCCGCTTTCAGCGACTGTCCGATCAACTCGGATTCGAAGGCATTGACCTTACAGCCCAGGGTCTCGATCGCAGCGGTACGGGTCATCTGGTTCACGGACCTGGGGAAGGAGCCATCGTCCTCCCGTTAACGGGATGGGATCGCTTATACAGAGAAGCTTTCGCCGCAGCCGCAGGTGTCCTGGACCCTGGGGTTCTCGAAGTGGAAGGATTCGTTCAGTCCTTGCTTCCGATAGTCGATTTCGGTCCCGTCCACAAGGTCCAAGGCCTTGTTGCTGACGATCACCTTTACCCCGTGGCTTTCGAAAACGTGGTCGTCCGGCTCGATCTGGTCAACCAGATCCACGACATAGGCGTAGCCGGAGCATCCGGTGGTCTTGACACCGAACCTTAGTCCCTCACCGGAACCACGCGACTTCAGGTAGTCCTGCACCCTTCGTGCGGCCGTCTCCGTGAGCGTGACAGACATGATTCATCAACCTCGCAGGCATGTGTATGAATGATAACGAAAAACAGGGCCCTTCGATAGGGAACCATTCGCGCGACGAAGGCGCCCCGGCGCCCGCCTCGATTACTCGGACAGGCTCCTAATGTACCCCGCCAGAAATGATGCAAATCATTTCCGGTGGGGATGACGGTGGCCCCGATCCGCAAACGGGCGCCGCCGGGGTCTTTTTCAGTCGCTCCCCGATACTCGCTTGGTGAAAAAGACCCCGGCGGCGCCCTTTCGATGCTCTATCGAACAATCCAACCCGGATCGGCAAGCCGCCGATAAGTTACAGACTGTTTGACGGGGTACACTAGGCCGAGCGTCTCTTCGACGCGGCTTCGGCCCCGGGAGATTGCGGGTTCAGATTCTCGATATCGAACTCGGGCGCCGCGGGCGGCTCCGCACCAGGATCGATCTTCGCCAGACGATCCGCCACCTCCCGGTAGCGCGCATCGAGTTCCTTCAGATGTCCCAGGATTTCCGCCATCGTCGTGGCGACCGGATCCTTGTCCTTGCTTTCCAGGGGCTGGCCGTAGGCGTCGAAATCCTCGTGCTTTTCGCTCTGCGTCTTGTCTTCGAGAATACGGCCCGGAATTCCCACGACCGTCACGTGATCCGGGACGTCCTTGACCACCACCGCATTGGAACCGATCCGCGCATAGTCGCCGACCTCGATGGGACCCAGCACCTTCGCGCCCGCTCCGACCACCACGTTGTTGCCCAGGGTGGGGTGGCGCTTGACCTTCTTCCAGGTGGTCCCGCCCAGGGTGACCCCGTGGTAGAGCGTGCAGTCATCGCCGATCACCGCAGTCTCGCCGATCACCACGCCCATGCCATGGTCGATAAAGAACCGCCGTCCGATCCGGGCGCCGGGATGGATCTCAATGCCGGTCAACCAGCGCGCAAGATGGGACACGAAACGGGCGAGCCAGAACCACCCTGCGCCCCACAGGCGATGAGAGAACCGATGGAACAACAGCGCGTGCAAGCCGGGATAGGCGGTAAGCACTTCGACCGTCGACCGCGCCGCGGGATCGCGTTCAAAGACGCAGTCGATGTCTTCTTTCAGTCTTTCGAACATAGCCTGCCTGCAAGCATAACCACAACCTGCGTGTGGAAATGGCGCTTTGTATCGGCTTTCAATTAAACCATACGATATGCGTGATATGTGCGTTCCCGACTCAACTATTTCAAGCCATTCTGAACGGCGGTGAGGATGCCTCGCAGGATGTTCAGCTCCTCCCGGTCCGGGCGCGCACGGTTGAACAGTCGAATCAGCTTTCGCATCAGCACAACCGGGGGATGCCGGGTCTTGACGAAGTCGAGTTCATAGAGCACCTCCTGCAGGTGGCCGTAGAAACGCTGCATCTCCCGGGGATCCGCTGCCACTGTCCGTGGGGCTCCACCGGCTTCAGTTGCCGCACCGGCTCTCTTGAGAATCTCGTAAGCAATGATCTGGGCGGCGGCGGCCAGGTTCAACGAGGTGTATGCGTGGGCCGTCGGGATCCGTATCAACTTGTGGCATTGCTCGACCTCGGCGTTGCTCAAGCCGCTGCGCTCGGTGCCGAATATCACCGCCGCCTGGCGCCCGGCCCGCGCCTCCTCAACCAGCAGATCGGCGGCTCGCGCGGGATCGACAACAGGCCAGCCGACCTTGCGCTCACGGGCCGTGGTGCCCAGCACCAATGCGCAGTCGTCCAGCGCCTCCACCAGAGTGCCGGTCACCACCGTTTGGTCCAGCACGTCGGCGCCGCCCGCGGCGCGGCTGGTGACCTCGTCATCCGGAAAGCGCGCCGGCTCGACCAGGTATAGACGCTGCAGCCCCATGGTCTTCATGGCTCTCGCGGTGGCGCCGATATTGCCGGGGTGCGTGGTCCGCACCAGACAGAATCGAATTCGATCCGCTATCACTGAATTTCTCCGTCATTACCATTACAATGCCACGCCCCTCCGGGGGCCATTTTCCATCATACGCAACGTCCATCGGCTGGAGTAACCCTTGCACCCTGTCTTGAACACCGCCGTGAAAGCGGCCCGCCGCGCCGGCAAGGTCATCACGCGCTCATTCGAACGGGGGGACAGCCTGGCCGTGGACCTCAAAGGTTTCAACGACTACGTCACCGAAGTCGATCACGCCGCGGAAGCCGAGATCATCGAGGTTCTCCGCCATGCCTACCCGGGACACAGCATCCTCGCCGAGGAGAGCGGTGAGCACAAAGGAGACGACCACCAGTGGATAATCGATCCACTGGACGGCACCACCAACTATCTCCACGGGTTCCCGCAATTCGCGGTGTCCATCGCCCTTCGGCACGGCGACCGGATCGAGCACGCGGTGGTCTTCGATCCGCTGCGCGACGAACTGTTCACCGCCAGTGCCGGCGCCGGGGCGCACCTGAACAACCGCCGAATCCGGGTGAGCCGCGTCCGCAAGCTCGACCAGGCACTGGTGGGCACCGGCTTCCCGTTCCGTTCCATGGACCAGCTGGACAGCGCCCTCAAGACCCTCAGGACGTTGCTGCCCCGTACCAGCGGTATCCGCAGGGCCGGCTCAGCCGCCCTCGATCTGGCCTACGTGGCCTGCGGGCGGCTGGACGGATTCTGGGAAACCGGCCTCAAGCCCTGGGACATGGCGGGAGGCTGCCTGCTGATCCGGGAGGCGGGGGGCCTGGTGAGCGATACCGACAACCGCGATCAATACATGCAAAGCGGCGACGTGGTGGCGGGCAATCCCCAGATCCACCCGCAGTTGCTGGCCGTGGTGCAGAAGCACTACGGCTCGAGCCTGGCCGGAAATTGAACCCCTTATGATTTCGGCATGTCGGGCTTCTTCGTCCGCGCCCTGAGCGCCTCCACCTTTTCCATGAGCGCTTTGCGGAGGCGATCGTCGTCCGCCTTCCCGGCCGCAGTGGCGAGTACCTTGTAGAGGAATCGGGTCGCCACCGCCCGCACCAGGTCATCGGTCCCGGCGTCCAGCGACTCCACCGTCATTCCGTCGCTCTTGAACCTGAGCGTCTTCGGGCTCCAATCGGCCCGAACAATCACCCGGATGTTGCCAATCTGGATGCTTTCTATTCGCCACTCGTCGCTGGCCGTCGATCCGCTATCCGCGTGGTCGTCGCTTCGCTCCCCGGATTCGGATCCGGACCCCTCGCTGCCGCTTGAGGCGGACGGGGCTTCCGTTGCCGCCGCGGCGGACATTCGCCTGTCCAGACTTTCGACATTGGTTCGGGTGCCCCGGAATTCGATCATCACCCGTACGCCGTGCAACCCGATCTGTCTGATGACACGGTCCTTGAGGTCGCCCCTCACCGTGACCTTGTCAACCTGGAGCATGTCCCGCTTACCAAATCCCCCGGGGTTGGTGACCGTCAGGTGCGACAAGGATATCCCGCCGTTTTCCCAGTCAGTGTCCACGTCGGCAACGCTTACCCGGGTACCGAGAACGTGGCTGCCGCGGGTCTCGATGGTGCGCGCCAGTGCATCCGCCGTATCGCTCTTCAGGAAATAGAACGCCGCCAGGGCTCCAAGGGCCAGCACCACCAGCGCGAGTATCAGTGTTTTCGGTAGTCGGATCGTCATAGGATTGTTCAAGCTGTCGTGTTTCGGTGTAAGGGCTTCTCACCCGCCGGGCTGTCTCTCCGCTGATCAGACGCTGGTGCCGCCACCCCCCATGCTGCGTATGAGCGCGATGGAAGCGGTATCCAGCAGCGCATGGGCCAGGATCGCCGGCCACAGGGTCCTCCAGCGCAGGGTAAGGACCGCAAGCACGATTCCGATCAAGGTCGTCTGCGCAACGCCTATCCATCCCTGGTAGAGATGGCCGAGTCCGAACAGCACCGAAGAGACCATGACGGGAATCCAGGTGCCGCCCGCCAGCGAACGACACCGCTGCAACAGCAGACCGCGAGCGAACAATTCCTCGTACACACCGACGAGCGCCAGCACGGCGATGAGTGCCGGAAACGGAATACTATAGCTCAACTGCCGGGCGATGATCTCGAGTTGCTGCGAATGGGCGGCGACTGTGTCCGGAAACGCCCAATGCAAGGCGTAAATCAACACGAGATTCAGTCCCATACAAACGGCGAAAGCGATCACCGCCCTGCCGACGTCACGAACCATCGGTGGAACGAGACCGATGTCCCTCCAGCGCTGATCCCGCCAGGCGAGTAGCAAACCGGTGACTGCAAGGACCACTATACCCTGGGACACCACCATTAGCGGCAAACGAATACCGGCCGGAACGAACGCGGACAACCAGGATACTGCTACACCGACTACCACGAACGACGTCAGTGCAAGAACAATGTCCACCAACGCGCGCGTCGGCCTCACTCCGAGTTCTCCTTCGCCGCCTTCAATCTGCGAGTCCCATCGCACCGCGCCGGTCCACCCCAAGTGTCATTGCCGTTCGTAGTAGTCTTTGCATTCCGGCTCGCGCCCGCGAACCACGCGACGGCCTGCCATCGGTCCGTGAGTCTCCGTTACCACCGTGCATTGGTCTTCTTCGCCGTCTTGCTCGAAATATATCACCACCCAGTCGTTCGTCTTCTCCGACTCGTGAGCACGTGCCGTATTGGAGAACATGACGTTCATATCCCAACTGCCACGGCGCGTATGCAGGACCGGCAGCCATGCTGCGTGCGCCGGATTGAAACGCCGCGGCGTGATACGGCGCAGCTCCCCCAACTCAGCCCGGCGCCGGTATTCGTCATCGGTATCCAACAGTTGGGCCACCGACGGCCGCTCGTGGTGAGAAACCTCGTTCCTGAATTCGTTCCACCTGCGCTGTCTTGCACGCCGGCGCGAGGTCCGACCCAGAATGCCGGCGAGGGCATCCCGGATGCCCGCCACGCGCCTTGGGCCGAAGCCCGGCACCGTCGCCAGGCGCCCGTCGTGGGCCGCCACCTCCAGTTCCTCCAGGCTCTCTATGCCAAGATGCCGGTGGATGCGGTGAGAGAGTTCCTCGCCGATCCCGGACACAGTGCAGAACAGGTCCTCCGGAGAGACCTGCCCCTCCAGGCGCTCCAGCAGGGCGATCCGTCCGGTCGCCACGAACTCCCGTATGGCGGCCCCGATGCTACGGCCCACCCCCGGCAGTTGCGTCAGTCCGTCCATCCCCTCCCGGGTCGAGATGCGGGCGATACTGTCGGGAAAGCTTCGAACGACCCCCGCAGCCCTCCGGTAGGCGCGCACTCGAAAGCGATCGGCGCCCTGCTCCTCCAGCAGCAAACCGATCCGATCCAATGGGTCGGCGATTTCCTCGTTGCGTGGTGGTTTCAAAGCCGCGTCCACGGGTTGAAAATCAACTCAGAGAGTGTCTCACATTCAACGTATAACTATATGAAAAAACGAAGAAATTAAGACGGGCGCCGAACCCAGCGTGTACGGGGTCCCGCAGGGTCGAAGTGTACCGGACCAGCCGGAGCCGTGGCCGCTGCCGGGAACGACAGGATTACCTTTGTCAGGACGAGCGGAAGGTCACCGTACAGCACAGACCATGGGGCTCCGCATCCGACAACGACAGGTCCGCGTGATGCTGGTCGGCGATCCACTTGACGATGGCCAATCCGGGGCCGCCGCCCGGACTGTCGCTACCGGCGATTCGATAGAACCGGTTTAGAACGCGGTCCTTTTCGGGCTCCGCGATCCCCGGACCGTTGTCCTTGACCTCTACGGCGGGACGCATCCCGGCTCTACGCAAGGCCACCGGTGACAACGTTGGCTTCCCGCAGGCGAACAGTATTCATGGGACCGGGCTGGTTGACGTTGGCGCGCACTGTGGGGCGACGCCCTGAAGCCAGCCTGAAGGCAAAGTTGAGGGAGCGGCGCCGACCGATCCACGACCGACGCGAACGCCCAGGCCGATACCCGTCCATTGGAGCGAGACATGGCCGATGCGCGTCGCCGGCCTGCGGGGAGCCGGACAAGCGAGGGTCAGGACCTCAATGCCTGGACGACATAAAGATCGTCATGTAACTCATTGAAGCAACGATAAATGTACCGGAACTTCAGACATTATCCGAAGTATGTTTCGCACCCGGGTAAAGCGCCGTCGGAGCGGGTGAGGTCAACGCTCGCCGTCGGTGGGCCTCACAGTGACGCCAGCCACTCGTCGTCGGATCCTTCGGAGATCCCTTCGAACAGAAACGTGCTGAAGTAACGTTCACCGGTGTCCGGCAGCATAACCACCATTGACACTTCCACGCTCGGCCCGGCGAGCGACTTCCAGTCCGGCCGCCAGCGTAGCGCCGGAGGAAATGCCCACCAGCATGCCCTCTTCTTGCGCCAGGCGAAGCGACGTATCGCGCGCGACCACCTCGTCCACCTGCACGATCTCATCGACCACATCGGCATCGAGTACCTGAGGGATGAAGTCCGGCGTCCAGCCCTGAATTCTGTGGGAATTCCACTCCCTTCCCGTCAGCAGGGATGCCTGCGCCGGTTCGGCGGCGATGACGCTGGTTTCCGGCCGCGCCCGTTTTATTATCTCTCCCGCGCCGGTGAGGGTGCCGCCGGTACCCCAGCCGGTGACCCAATAGTCCAGACGCTCTCCGGCAAAATCCTGCAGAATCTCCGGGCCGGTCGTTGAGCGATGATAGGCGGGGTTCGCCGGGATTCTCGAACTGGCGCGCCAGGAACCAGCCGTGCTTCTTCAGAAAGCTCCTCGGCGAGGCGAACCATGCCGGTGCCCCGTTCCGCCGCGGGCGTCAGGATCACCTTGGCACCGAATGCCCGCATCAGCTTGCGCCGCTCGATGGAAAAGGACTCCGCCATAGTGGCGACAAAGGGATGTCCGTAGACGGCGCATACCATTGCCAGCGCAATGCCCGTGTTCCCCGAGGTGGCTTCGACGACGGTCTGTCCCGGCTGGAGCTCACCGGAGTCGCGCGCGTCCTTGATCACTGCGTAGGCCAGCCGGTCCTTCACCGAGGCCATGGGGTTGAACGCTTCAACCTTTACATAAATGTCGATGCCCTCCGGGGCCATACGGTTGAGCTTCACGATCGGCGTTCTGCCGATGGTGCCGAGTATGTTCTGGTAGATCATCGCTGGTGCTCCTGGGTGGCTTGGGAGCCCGGGCAATGAACCGTGCGCGGACCCGGGCCTGGTGACGGGGTACACTAGCTTATCCATCCCGTCCAACACCTTGCAACCCGGGTGTCCGAACCGCCGCGGCGGAGCGGGGTTTTACGGTAGGATTCGCCTTGGCCGGCATTGCGTTTCCGGCTTGTCCGCCGGGACCGAGCCGGGATTCGGACGACTCGACATCAAGCCACGAGCACTCCCACTCAACGCCACAAAAGAAGCGCAGGGCAGGACCCACATAAACACTGGCTTTTTCCGCAGAGGGAGGTATTCCCCACCCAGAGAGCTACGCTAGCGACGGCGTCGCACCTCTGCCCGTGAGGGAAAGCGTCAGAGAATCGCTATCAGAGATAGCGTGATCGACCCGCGCTAAAATACTTCCTCCGACGGACACGGGAGGCAAGGGGACGGTCCGACAACGCTGTCGCCGGGCGGCACCGCGAAGTTGAACGGCACGAGGTCGATATCACCGGATGCCTGCGGTATGTCTCCCGCGAGATCCACATGCAGATGGCCCGGAAGACTCCCGCCGTCGCAGGGAGTTCCCGTGATGGACTGATGCACCCCACTCGAACCCGCGCCCGAGAAGAATACGCTGTTCTCTCCGGTAGAGCCGCCGCAAGGAAATATCTGTCTGCCCTTCAATGCATACGTAAACGACCCATTTCCAGTCTCCGTAATCATCAGCTCAACGATTACCGGGTATGGTATTACCACACCCGCCTCCGCGCTTGGGACAAACGCACCAAGTACGCCAGACAAAATCGAGCCACCGCGAACCGGCGCCGAGCCCGTCGCTTCGACAAACTGCGAACCGAAGAACGTATCACCGGAGGTCTGTGCGTGGACCGGCAGCATGACGGAGTCGACTACCGGCTTGCTCCAGTGGCGGGGCAAGTCTCCCGCCGCCGCGATAACGCTGCCGGAGGCCAAGACCTTGATCAACTTGCGGCGCCGGCATTCAACTTTACTCGTTGACTTTTCCATTGTTGCGTCTCCCCTGGTTGTTTGTTGTTGCAGGTTCCACTGCCGGCACCGCGCCCCTTCTCCGCCGTACAGGCAGTTCCGTTTGTTGCGTAGACGCTTTATAGTACCCGCGGGATCACAACAGGACAATATGGTTGTCATGGCTGCTATGGCATGGGGGACGTGAGGTCATATGTGCCAGAGCCATAACATCCAGATATACCGGGCAGTTGGCGGGTCCACTTCATCCACAGTCCCGCTTTCCCGCCTCGCTCGGTGAAACCCACTGCTGCCCTGCTGACAACGAAAATGCCCCCCGGTCAGGAATCCAGTGCGTTGACGGCACAAAGCGCCACGGACGGGCCCCTCTCCGGGAGGGCGGTGCCTGCCGCGGACCGGCGCCTGGACACGCTTGCGCTCCTGGTGGTGCTGCTACCGGGCGCACTTGGGTTGTCCGTGGTTCGCGGCACCGTGGGCGTGCTGTACGGGCTGCTTCACGGCATAGCGGTATTCGCTTTCGCCGCCGGCGCTGCGTGGCTTTTTCGGGGCGAGACTCGGACAGTTGCAGTTTCGTCTCGCGACGCGCTGCTGGTTCTGTTCGTTCTTCTGATTCCCGCTACATGGCTTGGCAACCCGCTAAGCTTCGCGTCACTGCAGCCGTTTGCGTTCTGGCTGGAAGGGCTGGTGTTCTATCTTCTACTGACCGCCGCATACCGCGACGGCGCCGGTCCCGAGCCGATCGAGCGGCTACTAGTGGCGCTGAGCTTGTGCGTGGCATCAAGCGGCGTGCTACGGGCGCTCTTTCCCGACGCCGCGTTGGCTGTGCGACCGTACACGCCTTTTACTTTCGACGCCAACACCGCCGCGACCTTGCTCGTTCCCGGCCTGTTCGTCGGCCTGCACCGTCTTGCGAACACGCGCCGCCATAAGAGCCGGGCCGCCTGGCTGGCACTGCTGGGTCTGCTGCTGGCCGATCTTGCACTTACTGACAGCCGTGCCGTCTGGTTGGGCTTCGCCGCGTCGGGAGTGTTCGGGATGCTGGTGTACTCGCGGGATACTGTTCACAGCTCCGCGGCGCAGTGCCTCGGCATCAAATTGCGTTCGCGGCGCATATGCCTGGCGCTCCTGGGCCTCTTCTGGACCGGCAGTGCCGTGTTCCTGGCGACCCTTCCTTTCTGGTTCTCCATGATCGCCGATGTCGCCGGTGAATCCATCGGCGGCCGGCTGCGCCGGTGGGCTAACGGCGTCATGATGGTCTACCACTTCTTTCCCTTCGGAATAGGCGCCGGCAACTGGTTGGATCAGTTTCCGCGCTTCCGGGGACTGGCGGCCGCAGACCCTGCGGGCCTGCTGTCGCCTTTCAACACCATCCTTCAGCTTGCGGCCGAAGGCGGAGTGCTGCTGGTCATGGCGTTTGCGGTGCTGGTGAGCGAGCGGCTCGCGGGCGAAGGTTTCCGCGGGCGGGCGTTATTTATCAAGTGTGCGCTGTTATGTTTGCTGATCGCGAGCTTCTTTCACATATCGTTCCTGAGCAATACCATTGTGCTGATCTGGGCGGTTGTACTCCTGCTGGCGGCAGGAGGCGGCGCGCGGAGCTCGCGGTCGGTCAGGCTGCGGGTCCGAACGATCGCTGTCGTGTGCGTCGCGCTGTCGGGTGCGGTGCTGACGTTCAAGCTCGTGGCAACTTGGGGGTCGATTCGTTCGGCGGTCATCGTCAATCATCTCGTGTACATGGATGATCGACCCGCGTTCTCGTTCGAATCCCGAGTCAGGAAGTTGCTGCCCGGCCCCGTGCTCGCCTATCTGGAGGACGTGGACTACCGAAAAGAGTCGCCGGACACACTGCCGGCGGGCCGGTTCGCTACCGGTTTCCTTCGCAGCACCTATTCGGTGATCGGCTCCCGGGAGGCGGCAGCCGGGCGCTGTGCAGCAGCTGAGAAATGGTTCCATGCAGCGTTGCGGCGCAATCCTAACGACGTGAGAGCGAAGACCGGCCTGTGCGAATGCTCCGCCGAGTTCGCGCGATGGACAACGGCCACGAAGCAATGCACCGAGGCCGTGGCGCTCGCACCCGGGCAAGCTGCGGCGCACGAGAACCTGGGGCTGGCGCTGCAGCAGCAAGGAAACTGGCAAGGCGCTCTCGACCAGCTCCATCAAGCCCGGCGGTTAGTGGACGCGAACATCGGCGATTACCAGTTCGGCCGGCCCAGCGTCCCGCTGATCTCAGGCTATTTACGGCAAAGAAGACACATCGAAGAGCAACTCGGGACCCTGTACAGCTCATCCCCACTGGCACCCGACCGCAGCGAGGAGCTCGGGCGCATCGCGGAGGTGCCGGAGGTGCACAAATCGCTGACGCTCTACGCGGGCCGCGTGCTCCTCTCCAACAACGAGGCCGGCCGGTACGATCTGTGGCAGATCGACGGCAATAGCGGCGCGGCAAAGCTGCTGACCAACGATTCGCTCGATCCGTTTCGCTTGTCCGTCGGCACGAGGAACCGAGCATTGTTCTTCGTCTCCGACCGACTCGGTGACTACCACTACTCGCTATACGCCATGAACCTTTTTCAAAGAAAGCCGTGGCGCATCGCCCCATCTGAGTCCGACGCCAGCGTCGCCGAATACGCTGTGTCGCCCGATGGGCGCTACGTTGCCTACAAGGAAGAGCGGGGGCATCGTCGACGTCTCGTAGTGCAGCGTCTGGCCACCGGACGAAAGACCCGCGTGCCAGGCCTGTCCTTCGACTACGGCAAACCGACCTGGAGCGACGACAGTGCGCGCTTGGCGTTCGTATCCGGCCCTCGTACCGTCGGCGTATACGCCATCGCCGAGAACAAGCTGTTGCTCTCGATGCGTTACGACGCCAAGATCATCGACCTCGCCTTCGCGCCAAGCGGCGGCGAGCTCTGGGTACTTGAACGCAATCCAGATGAGAGCGCCCGGCTTGACGTGCTGGATGTTGCCACCGGCGCGATGCGCGTGATCAACACAGACTCGCGGCGGCTCGTCACTGTGCATCCGACCGGGAAGAGGCAACTGCTGATACGGGAATTCGTTGGCGATCGTTATCTGATGCGCAGCTTCGACACGGTTCGGGGCGTCTGGGCTGAGGCCGGGCCGAGCGACGGGGTCTCCTATGCGCCAGTCGTCGATAGGTTCGCGCGCAAAGCCTACTATCTCCATACCGGCACTGGGTCGCCCATCGAACTGCTGGCGCTGGACCTCGATACGCTGGCATGGCATTCGATCCATCGCTTCTCCTCCCTGTCCCCGAAAGAGACCACACCCTTCGCCCGCATTCCGCTGGACGAGGCAGGCGGGGCATCGTACTACTTCTACGAACCGGAGGCCGCCACGGGTATGCCAGTCGTCATCTGGCTCCACGGCAGCAGCTCAAGCTTCTCACCGCGCTGGCACAAGTACGCCCAGTACTTCACTCGTGCTGGCTTCGCCTTCGCTGCGCTGAACTTCAGCGGATCCACCGGAGTACCACGACCGGACCTCGACCGCAGCGCACTGCATCAACTGCAGGCGAAGGAGGTCCACATGCTGGTGGATCAGATACGGTCGCAACCGCGTTACCGAGACAGCCCGGTGGTCGCGCTGGGCGTGAGCTATGGCACCCTGCTGGTCGACTTCACCCTGAGCCGCTACCCGGACATATTCGACGCGGTCGTGGAATACTCCCCCCTCGTGGTACCGCGACACATACCGGCACCCCTTCCTTACCTGGCGTTCGCAGGCGAGAACGACGCCTATGCAGATATCGCGGGGATCCGTGCCGCGTTCGCGAAATCGGTGCCGCACCGGACCTTGCGGGTCTTTGCCGACGAGGGCCACGACCTGCGCCACCGGCGCCACATCGTCGAGCGCCTGGAGAAAACGGCTGCCTTCATCGGCTCGCTCCGACGCGGAACGCGATGACGCCGGACTAGAGCTTGGAGCAGCGATGCTGGAGCATTTCCGTCCGCAGTTGGTAAACAGGATTGGAGGCGTTTGTCGAAGGTCTTGTATCGGTGCAACCAGGTCTTCGAACCGGATTTGTTGGCGCGTAATCGGAACCCCAGATTCGGCGAGGCGTCCGCGATCGTCCCGGACCTGTGCGCGCGGGCGGCGGCAGTGAGGCGTTTTACGATACGATTCGAGCGGGTGCGCTTTGCATCTCCAATTCGCGGGGAGCACAGTGCCAGCACTGCGTGGCCATGAAAGGTTGTACCTCGGTACGATCTACACAAAAACCTACACTAAATCTCTGGATGCCGTTGTACCAAGTGGGTCCCAGTTGATCTGTTTTGGATCTCAAAACGAATGAAATATATCATATAACTATCTGTATTTTATGACTAAATCACAGGGAGAAACAAGCTCGAGCCTGGACATCGAAGAGTCCCGGATCGCCCAACACACACCGATGATGGCGCAGTACCTCGGGGTGAAGGCCGAGTACCCGGATATCCTCGTGTTCTACCGCATGGGTGACTTCTATGAGCTGTTCTATGACGACGCCGAACGGGCCTCGAAGCTGCTCGACATCACCCTGACCCAGCGAGGCAAGAGCGCCGGCAAACCGATACCGATGGCCGGCGTGCCGTTCCATAGCGTCGACCAATACCTGGCCAGGCTGATCAAGCAGGGTGAGTCCGTGGCGATTTGCGAGCAGATCGGCGACCCGGCGGCCAGCAAGGGGCCGGTCGAAAGGAAGGTCGTGCGCGTGGTGACGCCAGGCACCCTGACCGACGAGAGCCTGCTGGACGAACGACGCGACAACCTGCTGGCCGCCGTCAGCCGCCATGTCGACCGTTGGGGCATCGCCGCCATGGAGCTGTCGAGCGCCTCGTTCGTCGCCCGTTCCGTGGCCGGTGTGGAGCAGCTGCGCGGCGAGCTGGAGCGCCTGAAGCCAGCAGAGATTCTGGTTTCCGCGAACCTGGACACGGAAGGCGTGCTGCCGGGCCGTCCATGCAAGGCGTTGCCGGACTGGCAGTTCGACCTCGGTCTCGCGGAGCGGCTGCTGACGTCCCAGTTCGGCCTCCACGACCTGACCAGCCTCGACGCGGACGGGGACGACGCCGCCATCGTGGCGGCGGGAGCGGTGCTTCAGTACGCCAGGGATACTCAGCAGCACGCCCTGCCCCACATCACCGGGCTGAAGATCGAAGCAGACGACCAGTTTCTGCAGATCGATTCAGCGAGCCGCCGTAATCTCGAGATCGAGTTCAATCTCCAGGGCGGCCGGGACCACACCCTGGTGGCGCTGCTGGATCACTGCGCCGGTCCGATGGGCGGGCGGCTGCTGCGACGCTGGCTGCACGGCCCGCTCCGCGACGAACAGGTGATAAGCGAGCGGATCGCGGCCGTGGAGCAACTCCTGGGGGCGCCGGTTTGCGGAGAGCTGCGCGAGCAGCTTCGTCAGGTTGGAGACCTGGAGCGGATACTGAGCCGCATCGCGCTGCAGACGGCGCGCCCGGGCGATCTGGTCCGCATGCGCACTGGACTCGGCGTGCTGCCGCGGATTCATGAAATCAGCGCCGGGTTCGACGCGCCCATGCTGACGCGTCTCGGCACGGATCTGGAACCGCATCCCGCCGTCCACGACCTGTTGTGCCGCGCGGTCGACGACGAACCGGCGCAGATCATCCGCGACGGGGGCGTGATCCGCGACGGCTACGACACGCAGCTAGACGAGCTTCGGGGCTTGAACCGGGACACCGGCGAATTTCTCGTGGACCTGGAGGCGCGCGAGAAGAAGCGCTCCGGCATTGCGAATCTGAAGGTCCAGTACAACCGGGTACACGGGTTCTACATAGAGGTTACGAAGGCCCAGTCCGGGTCCGTGCCTGCGGACTACATACGCCGCCAGACCCTGAAAAACGCCGAGCGCTACATCACGCCGGAGTTGAAGTCTTTCGAGGAGAAGATACTCAGCGCCCGGGAACGGGCCCTGGCCCGCGAGAAGAGCCTTTACGCCGACCTGCTGAAGCAACTGGGCCGCAAGCTCGAGCCGCTGCAGCGTGCCGCCCGGGCTTTGGCCGCACTGGATGTCCTGGCCAATCTGGCGGAACGGGCAGCGGCCTTGGACTGGGCGGCGCCGGTTCTGCGGGCGGAGCCCGGCATCCGGATCCACGCCGGCCGCCACCCCGTGGTGGAACAAACCCGGTCCAGCCCTTTTATTGCCAACGACACCGAGCTGGACGAGGACTGTCCGATGCTGATCATCACCGGTCCCAACATGGGCGGCAAGAGCACCTACATGCGGCAGACCGCTTTGATTGCGCTGCTGGCGTCCTGCGGCAGCTTCGTCCCGGCGGCGAGGGCCGAGATCGGCCCCATCGACCGCATCTTCACCCGCATCGGAGCCTCCGACGACCTGGCGGGCGGACGCTCGACATTCATGGTGGAGATGAGCGAGATGGCCCGCATTCTGAACAACGCCACCGATCGCAGCCTGGTGCTGGTGGACGAGATCGGCCGCGGCACCAGCACCTTCGACGGATTGGCGTTGGCGTGGTCCTGCGCCGTGGATCTCGCGCGCCGGGTCAGAGCCTTCACCTTATTCTCCACCCACTACTTCGAGATCACGGTACTGGCGGATCGACTGGAGTCGGTCAGGAACGTGCACCTGGACGCCACCGAGCACCGGCACGACATCGTCTTCCTGTACAGCGTCAAGCCGGGACCGGCCAGTCAGAGCTACGGCCTGCAGGTGGCAAAGCTGGCGGGAATCCCGCGCCCGGTAATCGATGCCGCGCGCGACAAGTTGATGGAGCTCGAGGATCAGACGGCGCAGGGGGCGCACTCGGGGGACGGACAGCTGCCCTTATTCGAAACCGAATCGCGCATTGCCCGGAAGACTTCGCCGCTGGAACAGGCGCTGCGGGACGCCGACCCGGACCGACTCAGTCCCAGGGAGGCACTGGATCTGCTTTACGAGCTCAAGGCGCTCTGCGGCCCGGACCCGGACACTTCCAAGGACACCAGGAACTGCTCGTAGTCACCGGTGCGTTCGACGCGCTTCAGGAGCCGTACCGCGGTGGGTATCCCATCGGCCCCAAGGACCTTGAGCACCGGCGGATAGGATTCCGCGCGCCTTTGCAGCACGATGGCGTTCGATTTTTTCAATGCCGGACTCTCCGGCAGCCAGATGGCGCTGAATACCGGTCGTTCGCCGTCGAACCCGCGAGTTCCCGGGTCCCCGGCCACCGCCACCGGCATCGCCGTCGGCCCCATGAACTGAATTCCGAACTTGACCTCCCTCGAACCGACGCGCATCCAGCGTACGGTCCCGAGCTGCCAACCGGCAGACTCGGGCAGGAGGCATGCGCCGATGTCTCCGACTTTGACCTTCAGCTCCGCGGACCGCGAAGCCACCAGGCACAAGCCTCCGGCGCACTGGTTGTCCACGTAAGCCCTCCAATTCGGGCGGTCTCCGCCAGCGTTGCCCATCGGCCGGGGTTCGTCCGCGACGCCTTCCGTGGCCCGCGGGCCGGGCATCGGCTCGGCGAGATCGATGAACAGTCCATGTTCAGTCTCGTCGCCGGACGGTTCGGTCGTCTCATCCGGCGGCTCGGAGGCTAGCTCAGACTCGAAAGCCCGGGACGCCAGCGCGAGAGCGTCGAACGGTAGTCCACCGTTGCAGGCCCGCAGGACCGCCTCGAATCCGGAAGCGAATTCCAGCTCGTGGTCCGGGTTGAAACGAGTGAAACCCCGGGTGATATTGACCTCGCCGAGTATGCGTCCCGCACGGCGAAACAACTCGGCGTCGGCGGAATCGACGCCCGCTATGAATACTCTTTCCACTACGCTTCGCGTCGCGGGCTCGTTCATGCTTGTGAGGATCTCGTGCATGGATCGCGCAATTCCCAGCGTACGCAGCACGCGTATGTTCTCGTCCTTCGGATCCTCGACCGGCTTGGCCGTCTTACTCAACGGCAGGGGCGGCGCATCGGACTTGAGATTGATTCTGAAGTAGCCCGGCTGGGACGGCAGCTCGCTGGCGCTGCTGATCTTCATGGTGTGGCACCACTGCGGCGCCAGCTCGTACAAGCGCCGCACCTCTCCCGGCAGCAGGCCCAGAGGCGCGCTGGCACCCACCAGCAGCGCCTGAAGATAGGAGCTCAAGACGTCGTGCGGCCCGTCATGCTCTCCCGCCGCCGGTACCCCGTATTCCTCGATCGCCTCCTGTTCCGCGCAGTGGTACAGGCCATGCAACTCGCGCCAGGTGTTTCCGGGCGGCCGCAGATAGATCTCGGATGCCGTTACGACTATCTGTCCGAGGCAATAAATGGTCCGTTGGAGGGCAAGTGCGAGATCGTGCTGCCGGTTGTGTCCACGGCGCTGTCCTGCGAAATCCAGGGCGGCGATCTTGTAACCCGTTGCCAGGGCGTCCAAGAGCGCCAGAATGTCCGTCTGCTTCGACCGGTACTGGGTATGCAAAGGAATCGTCGCAATGGTCCGCAACTCGGCGTGGTGGGACGCGCAGATGTCCTGAAACGGCGTCATGTAGAGCTCCATCAGCTCCAGGCGCACGGACGGAGGGATCACCAGCCGGTTCTGGGCCCAGAGCGCCCTCCGGAGCCACTTGGCATGGGCTTCGCGATCGCTCCTCGGCAGCGAGGCCAGCCAGCTCTCCAGTTTTTTCGGGCGAAATTCGCCGGCCAGTCTGGCATCGACACGAGCTTTTGGCGTCGCGAGCTCGAGCACTACGGTTCCTCCGCCGTTCGCGGACCCGCGTGTACTCGGATGAGATGCGTCAACTTAAACATTGTTTACCGTATGGTTTTGATGACGGTCGGTCAAGGTGCCGACGAACCGGCGCGATTTACCTGTGCCGCCCGAGTACCTACAATAGCGACCCGTTTTCAAGTTTAGCGATTAATTGGAGAGCTGCAGCATGACCTACGTGGTCGCCGAATCGTGCATCAAGTGCAAATATACGGATTGCGTGGAGGTTTGTCCGGTGGATTGTTTTCACGAGGGACCGAATTTTCTGGTGATCGACCCCGAGGAATGCATCGACTGCAGTCTGTGCGAGCCGGAGTGTCCGGTGAATGCCATCTACGCGGAGGAGGATCTCCCCGAGGACCAGAAGGAATTTTTAGCGCTGAACGAGGAGTTGTCGAGGGACTGGCCCGTGATTTCCGAGAAGATTGACGCGCCGGAAGACGCCGCTGAATGGGATGACGTCAAGGACAAGCTGCAGTATCTGGAGCGTTGACGCCGTCTCCGATCGAGTTGCTGCGGGCCCATCCCCGATTGACTCCCCTGGTTCTCGCCTGATTCTCGCCCGGTTCTCCCGCCGGATCCGCTTCGGCGGCGCCCGGGCCGGCGTGCCCGGCATGGAGCGCACAAATAGAAAGGGCGGCTATCCAGCCGCCCGTTGGTACATGTTCCCTCTCACCCTACGATGGTAAGTCCCAAGGAGTCAAAACACGGTACCTTTAGCTGCCAAGGCTATCCGTCACCCCGGCCACTTTCCCTGTTTACGTCCCTGTATGAATAAATATAGATCAAAATGAGTTTTAAATGCAAACAGAATACCTTTTCCATTTAAATTCAATCGATTAAAGAGCACAAACTTTCCACGGATTTCTGCTGATTCCGATATTGGGGGCGACAATACCCCCTTTATCGACGCAACAGGCCTGCCCGGGACCCGTCCGTCACCTGTAGCGAACGCTCAGTCTCGGAAATTGATGAACTGCAGGGGCAGGTCGATTTCGGCGTCCTTGACCATCGTGATTACCGCCTGCAGGTCGTCCCGCTTCTTTCCCGTGACCCTGACGCGGTCTCCCTGTATCGAGCCCTGTACCTTGAGCTTGACTTCCTTCACCAGCTTGACGATTCGCCGGGCCAGATCCGGCTCGATGCCGCTGCGCACCGTGACCAGCTGCTTGGCCCTGCCGCTGGCGGTGGCTTCCGGTTCGGCGCTGTCCAGCGCCCCCAAGTCAATATTCCGCTTGGCCAGCTTGCCGTGAAGTATGTCGGCGGCCTGGCCTACCTGAAATTCGTTCTCCGCAAACACCGTCAGCACGCTTTCATTGCGCTCAATCCGGGAGTCGGTGCCTTTGAAATCATAGCGGTTGGAGATTTCGCGATTGGCCTGGTCGACGGCGTTGTCCACCTCGTGCCAGTCCACTTCGGAGACGATGTCGAATGAAGGCATGGATCCCGTAACCCTGAGAGTATCGGTGGCGAATCATACCCCAGGCGGGCCACCCCGGGAGAGGCCCGCCCCGTCCGGTAGCCGGGGTCCGGCCTCCTCGACCCCGCCGCCGGGCCCTTAGCGGGGGCGGCGGCAATGCCGGCGGTCCGGTCGGCGCGCTTCGTTTGGCGAGAAACTCAACAATATCCGGGATTTAGTCTATAGTGACGCTCAGCGAGGGGATTCCCTGCAAAGATACCCGGAACGCAGCCCAATAATGCGAACAATCAGAACGACTCTCCTTTGCCTGTCGGCGGCTGTGGCCTGCCTGGGCGCTGTCAACGCCCATGCGGGCGATGGAAAGATCTATGTCTACGCGGCGGCCAACGGCTCCCGCCTGATTACCGACCACCCCCGCGTCGAGGTCGGCTACCGGCTGATCAAGATCTATTCGGAGTCCAACCTCTGGGATCAGAGTGCGGTCGCCCGGCACGCGCCCCGGAAACCCCGGCCCTCGGTGTACGACGGCCTGATCAAGAGGACGGCGCGGCGGGTGAGCCTGGATCCACTCCTGATCAAGTCGGTCATGCATGCCGAGTCCGACTTCGATCCGAATGCGATATCCAGCCGGGGCGCCCGTGGACTGATGCAGTTGATGCCGGACACCGCCCGTCGCTACGGCGTAGCGCATGTATTTGACCCGCGCGAGAACGTGATGGCCGGAGCGCGCTATCTGAGTGATCTGCTGGACCGGTTCGACGGAAGGCTGGAGCTGGCGCTTGCCGGCTACAACGCCGGCGAGCACGCCGTGAGCCAGACCGGTGGGATCCCGCCTTACGACGAGACCAGACGCTACGTAAGAAAAGTCATGCACTTGTATCGCGAGTACCGGAACGACCAGTGCCGCCAGGAGGTCGACGACGCTGTGTCGATCAGAGGAACCATCATCAGTTGTTCCAGCTCCTACTCCACGACGGCGGACAGCGGCGATACGGCCCCTTCTTCGCAGGCTTCATCCGCGCGGGTCACGTCATCCCGCAGTCAGTCCCGGGAACCCTCTCCTCCGAACACGCTAGTGAGCGCCGGCGACAGCAGTCGCCAGTGGCGACCAATAGAGTAGAAGTTGCAGCACGGCGGCGGCCATCAGTCCCGCCAGCAGATCGTCGAGCATGATCCCCGCTCCGCCCTCGAGGCCTTCGTCGACCCGGCGTATTGGCCAGGGCTTCAGGATATCGAACAGACGAAACAGGACAAATCCGACCAGAACCACGACCCATCCGGGCGCTGCGCCGATCCAGGTCACCAGCATTCCGACCACTTCATCGATTACGATAGCGGAGTGGTCGTGCACCCCCAGGGCTTTCGCGGTGCGTCCCGACAAGTACACGCCGGCGCCGAACATCGCGGCAACCACCGTGATATATACCGCCTGCCCGTGGGGATACAGGACGAGGTAGATCGGCACCGCCAGCAGGGCGCCCCAGGTGCCGGGCGCTCTGGGCATGAGGCCGGCGCCGAGTCCCAGTGACAGCAGGTGACCCGGATCCGTCAAAGCGATTCCCGGTCTAACGGAAGTGCTGGTAGCCTTGCTCATGGATAGGAAACGGCTGTTCTCCGTAGGTCCATTTCAAGTCGTGCCTCGTGATGTGCCCGATGCAGGTTACGGACAGTCCCAGCTCCGTGCCCACGCGTTCCACCGTGGGAGCTCGGTCCGGGGGCACCGTGAAGCACAACTCGTAGTCGTCACCGAACCCCGTCGCCGGCTGCCATCCCACCCGGGGAAGGCAGCGACGATAGCCGTCGGACAGCGGCACCCGCGACACGTCCACCACAGCGCCCACCCCGCTGCGCCGGCAGATGTGCCCCAGGTCCGCCACCAGGCCGTCGGAGATGTCGATCGCCGCGCTGGCACAGGACAGGACGGCCCGGCCCAGCGCCACCCGTGGCGACGGCCGGTTCAGGCGGTCCACGAAATACGATCCGTCGGACTCGGAGACGGAAAGCGCGCCGCTGACCACCTGCAGACCCAAGGCCGCGTCCCCCAGCGTACCCGACACGTAGATCAGGTCGTCCTCTCCGGCACCGTCCCGCGACAGGTATCCGGCGTCACCGACCGCCCCGGTTACCTGGACGGCGATACTCAGCGGCCCCGAGGCGGTATCTCCGCCTATCAACTGTACGCCGTGCTCGGCGGCGAGTTCGAAAAAGCCGGTACCGAACTCCTTTATCCAAACTTCATTCGCATCCGGCATCGTCAGGCAAAGGGTGGCCCACAACGGGGTCGCGCCCATGGCCGCGACATCGCTGAGACTTACCGCCAGGGACTTGTAACCGACAGCGGCAGGTTCGGTGGACTCGGGAAAATGTACGCCGTTGACCAGGACGTCCGTCGTTACCACCAGCTCGCGGCCATCCTCCGGTCTGACCACGGCGGCATCGTCGCCAATGCCCAGCACCACGTCGCCGCGATGCACGGCCTGGTGCTCGACGAGTATCTCGATGAGGGCGAACTCGTCCATCAACCCGCGGCGTCCCGTGGGCGGCCCTTGCCACGGCTCCCTCTCCCTCCGGGAGAGGGTCTGGATGACGGCCCTTTGACGGAGGTCTGCATTGGGTGCCAGCTTACCAGATATCCCCGCCTCCCTCGCGGGCGAGAGAACCCTTCAATGCGCCGGGCACTGGGAATCAGCGGCTGGTTTCGGTTTGCGGCCGCAACTCCGTGGCGACCTTGTCGAGAACGCCGTTGATGAACCTGTAGCTCAGCTCCGCACCGAAGGTCTTGGCCAGCTCCACCGATTCATTGATGACGACCTTTTTGGGAATATCGGTGCGGTACTCGAGCTCGTAGGCGCCGATACGCAGAATGGCACGCTCCACGGGGTCCACGTCCTCTAAATCCCGGTCGAGCTTGGGGATAATGTGGGCCTCCAGCTCGCGGTGATACAAAGGCACCTCACGCACCAGAAGCTGAAAGTATTCTTCGTCGATCTCAGCAGTGTCGTGCTCCTGGATGAAATGCTCCAGGATGGCTTCCGGGGCCTGCTCCGTCAGATCCCACT
Source organism: uncultured Gammaproteobacteria bacterium (assembly GCA_963731035.1). Classification (GTDB taxonomy): domain Bacteria; phylum Pseudomonadota; class Gammaproteobacteria; order Arenicellales; family JAANXG01; genus JAANXG01. Next base: position 156,151 of record CAVSUY010000027.1, read on the forward strand.
GGTACAGGGCCTGAACCGCAGCCTGTCTGGCAAGATGACGACTGCCCCGGGCCATGATCAGCTCAATTGGCGAAGAAGACTCGTCATCTCCAGAACCGCGAGGGCGGCGTCCGCGCCCTTGTTGCCGCCTTTGGACCCGGCCCGTTCCAGGGCCTGCTCAAGGTGATCGACGGTGAGCACGCCGAAGCCGACGGGCATCCCGTATTCCGTCTGCAGGCGCGCAAGGGAGTCGGCACAGGTACCGGCCACATAATCGAAGTGCGGCGTCTGTCCACGTATGACGCAGCCCAGGGCCACGATGCCGTCAATGCCTCCTCCGGACGCGAGCTGGCGCACGGCCAGAGGAATCTCGAAGGCGCCCGGCACCCGGACGACGTGGATGTTCTCCTCCGTCACACCGTGCTGCCGGAACGCGCCCACGGCGCCCGACAGCAGGCGCTCGGCAATCAGACTGTTGAAGCGCGACACGACTATCGCAAATCTGCCGCGGGCATCGGACAAGCTGCCTTCGCTGGTTCGTAACGTCTCCATGGTCATCGTGCTTCGTCGATGTCCGGGTCAGAGCAGGAGCGCTCGGCCGCCGGCACGTTGCTCGCCGGAACGACGAAACACACCGTGCCCATACGACAGTTGCAAACCACGTTCGGAAAGTTTCGGTTCAAAGTCGGCTCTGCTCACTCTGTCACGTAGTCCACGATTTCCAGTCCAAAACCTGATACGCCGTACAACCGGCGCGGGCTTCCCAGCACGCGCAGCCTGGCCACGCCCAGGTCCGCGAGTATCTGGCTCCCCACACCCAGCATTCTAAGGTCTTGACCGGTTTCCCGCCACGGGAATTCGATGTTTTTGTCTTCCGCGTGGGCATGCTGAATACGCTTGATAATCTCGTCGCTGTCTTCGGGATAGCGCACGATCACGACCACCCCGCTACCCTCCCGACAGATACGCTGCACCGCGTCGCCCACGGCCCAGCTTTCGGCACCCTCCAGCCCGCGAAACACATCATAGATGCCGGATTCCACATGCACGCGGACCAGCGTCGGTGCGTCCGGATCGATCTCTCCCTTGACCAGGGCCAGGTGAGTGATGTCCTCGACGATGTCCTGGTAGGCAACCACCTTGAGCCGATGACCCTTCACCTCGGTGTATGCCTCCGCCGCCCGCGCTACCGTCGGCTCCTGCTCCAGCCGAAAGCGAATCAACTCGGCGACGGAACTGATCTTGATGCCGTGGAGCTTGGCGAACGCGGCCAGATCCTCCATGCGCGCCATTGAACCGTCCTCCCTAAGGATCTCGCAAATGACGCTGGCCGGCTCGAAGCCGGCCAGCCTGGCCAGGTCCACACCGGCTTCCGTGTGCCCCGCGCGGGTCAGTACCCCGCCCGGCTGAGCCATCAGGGGAAACACGTGGCCCGGGGAAATCAAGTCGCGGGGACCGGCGGATGGGTTCACCGCCGCATGCACCGTCCGCGCGCGGTCGGCGGCTGATATACCGGTGGTGACGCCTCTGGCGGCCTCGATCGACACCGTGAAGTTGGTCGAAAAGCGCGAAGCGTTCTTCCCCACCATCAGCTCAAGTCCCAGCTTCTGGCACCGCTCCGGGGTCAGCGTCAGACAGATCAGGCCGCGGGCGTTGGTGGCCATGAAATTGATGGCTTCCGGCGTAACCTTTTCCGCGGCGATCAGCAGGTCGCCTTCGTTCTCGCGATTCTCGTCATCGGTGACGATCACCATCTTCCCGCGCTTGAAGTCCTCCAGGACCTCCGGTATCGATGCTACGGACATGGCGGCCGTCCGCTACTCGCGGTCCTGCTCCGGACCGCCGCCGGAGATGCCGTCACCGGCACCATATTCCGGTCCGGACCGTTCTTCGTCCTGTGCTTCGTGCCAATCCTCGTATTCTTCCTCCTCGTCGTCCGACAGGGGCGGGGCAAACCCCTGCTTGCTCAGGAAATCGGTTGTGATATCGCTTTCTTCAGGTGCCGCTTCACGGTCGCTCAGCAACCGTGCGAGATAGCGCGCGATGATATCCACCTCGAGGTTGACCAGAGTACCCACTGCGTAGTCCTGCATGTTGGTCGCCGACCAGGTATGCGGGACGACATTGAAGCCGAAGCGCGCGCCGTCGATCTCGTTGACCGTCAGGCTGACCCCGTCGACCGTAATGGAACCTTTCTCCACGATGTAGCGCGCCAGCTCCTTCGGGGCCTCCACCTCGATCCGGTGGGACCGGCCGTCCGGCTCTATGCTCAGCACCTCGCCGATGCCGTCCACATGTCCGCTGACGAAGTGTCCCCCCAGCGGATCCGACGCGGACAAAGGAGGTTCCAGGTTCAACCGCGACCCGGTTTCGAGCTCACCCAGACGGGTCCTGGACAGGGACTCCGCGGATACGTCGAACGACAGGCGCCGCCCCTCGCTGGCCGAGACGGTCAGGCAAACTCCATTGACCGCCACGCTGTCGCCGGGATTCGTCGATCCGATCATCTCGGGCGGCACGTCCACGCCGATACGCAGATCGTCGCCGTACCGTTCCTGAACGGCCAGCGTCCCCTGTGCCCTCACTATGCCTGTGAACACGGCGTTACTTTCCGGTCACCAGCGCGGTCACCTTGATGTCGGGGCCGGTCTGTCGAATATCAGTGATCCTCATGGGGATTCGCTCATCGAGTGTGGTGACAAAAGGCAGATCAAACATTCCCCGGGCATCACTGCCAAGACACGTGGGGGCCAGGTACAGGACTATTTCATCAACCAATCCGTTTTTCAACAAGGCGCCGGTCAACGACGCACCGGCCTCAACCAGCAGGTCGTTTACTTCCCTGTCGCCGAGATGATCCATCAAGGATCCCAGATCAACGCGGCCATCCCCGCCGGGCAGGCTGACGAACTCGACGTGCGCGTCGTAGGACGGCGCCTCCACGCTCCCCGCAGTGGCAACGACCACCTGGGCACTGTCTTCGAACAGGCGCGCCGTCTTTGGCACTTTCGTGCGGCCGTCAACCAGTACCCGCATCGGCTGGCGCGTCACGCCTTCGCAACGCGCCGTCAGGGCCGGATCATCCGCCAGGGCGGTGCCGCTTCCGGTCATGACCGCCGAAACCCTGGCTCTAGTACGATGGACGTCGGCCCGCGACGCTTCGCTGGTGATCCACCGGCTCTCGCCGTCCGCCATGGCGGTCCGCCCGTCAATCGATGCGGCGATCTTCACCGTGACCCACGGCCTGCCGCGCGTCATGCGGGAGACGAAACCGCGATTCAAGGCCGCCGCCGCATCCCGCATGAGGCCGACGTCCACCTCGATGCCGGCGCCGCGCAGGATCTCGAAACCACCCCCGGCGACCCGCGGATTGGGATCCTCCATCGCCGCCACGACCCGGGCCACACCGGCGTCGATCAAAGCATCCGTGCAGGGCGGGGTACGCCCCTGGTGGCAACAGGGCTCGAGATTGAGGTAAACCGTCGCTCCTCTGGCTCTTTGCCCCGCCTCGCCCAGCGCGACGATCTCGCCATGGGGTCCCCCCGCCTTCTCGTGCCAGCCTTCACCCACAAACTCGCCGTCGGCCACCACCACGCAGCCGACGCGGGGGTTCGGATGCGTGGTCGGCAGGCCGAGATGCGCCAGGCGCAGCGCCCGCGCCATGTACTCCGCGTCGCGGCTAGCCTGCATATTGCATCAGGACCCCGGCACCTGGCGCAGGACAGGTTTGGCTGGGCGCCGGTCTGCAGCGAGAGTCGTAGCCGTAGCTACGGCTCGAGTCAAGACCAAGTCCAGACGAAGCTGGACCAGCCAGGGCCGGGGTAGGCCGACCTTGGGGAACAAAGTGCATCGCTCGGCAAGTGACCAACATCCTTCGTTGCATGTTTTGGATCAGCGACTTATATGAATAATAGCGGCCGCCTCGGTGCAATATGCGGGCTAGTTGTCGTCACCCGGCAGAAAAGTCATCTGTTTCCGTTTCGCAGAGGGCGACGGCTGGTTGCGCAAACGCTTCACTTCCTCGCTGAATTCGTCGACATCCTGAAATGACCGGTACACCGATGCGAAGCGCACGTACGCGACCTGGTCGAGATCACCGAGCTCGTGCATCACCCACTCTCCGATATGCAGGGATGGAACCTCCCGGTCCCCGCTGGTGAGCAGCCTGTGCTGGATCCTTTGGATTGCATTCTCCACGGCATCGGTGTCCACCGGCCGCTTCTCCAGCGCCCGGGTCATCCCGGACCGCAGCTTGGCCTCATCGAAGGGCTCGCGGCTGCCGTCGCTCTTGACCACGTAGGGCATCCGCAACGAGGCGTGCTCCAGGGTCGTAAATCGCTCTCCACAGGCCGAGCATTCGCGCCGCCGCCGAACGGCATCGCCGTCGTCGGTCAGGCGCGAATCAATGACCCGGGTGTTCTCGGACCGGCAGAACGGGCACCGCATTCAAGTGGTCCGGGCGGTGCCGGCCGCCTTCAGGAATACACTGGAAATCGTGCGCATACCTCGAGTACTTCTCTCTTCACCCGGTCCCGCGTCCCCGCGTCGCTCATGTTTTCGATCACATCGCACATCCAGTGACCCAGCTTGTCGATCTCGGGCTCGGTAAATCCACGGGTAGTAACCGCCGGGGTGCCGACCCGGATGCCGCTGGTGATGAACGGCGACTGTGGATCGTTAGGCACCGCGTTCTTGTTAACCGTGATATTGGCTTTTCCCAATGCCGCTTCGACATCCTTACCCGTGACGCCCTTGTCGATCAGATCCAGAAGGAACAAATGGTTGTCGGTGCCACCGGAAACGATATTGTACCCCCGTTCCATCAAGGTGGCCGCGAGCTTTTGGGCGTTGGCAATGGTCTGCTCCTGATACGCCTTGAAACCAGGCTCCAGGGCCTCCTTGAAGGACACCGCCTTGGCGGCGATGACGTGCATCAGCGGTCCGCCCTGGGAGCCCGGGAACACCCTGGAAGCGATCTTCTTCTCGAGATCGGGATTCTCCTTCGCCATGATCATTCCGCCGCGCGGCCCGCGCAGGGACTTGTGCGTGGTGGTGGTGGTCACGTCCGCGATGTTGATCGGGCTCGGATAGGCGCCCACCGCAACCATGCCGGCAACATGGGCGATGTCGGCCACCATGTACGCACCCACCTTGTCGGCGATATCGCGGAAGCGCTGCCAGTCGAGCACCCGGGAATAAGCGCTGAAGCCGGTCATGATCATCTTCGGCTTGTGCTCCACGGCGAGCTGCTCCACCTGGTCGTAGTCCACCTCGCCGGTCTCCGGATCCAGCCCGTATTGCACGGAGTGGTAGATTTGCCCGGAGAAGTTCGGTTTGGCGCCGTGGGTCAGGTGGCCGCCATGGGCCAGGCTCATTCCCAGAACGGTCTCCCCGGGCTTCATCAGGGCCATGTACACGGCCGCGTTGGCCTGGGACCCGGAATGGGGTTGCACGTTGACGTAGTGGGCGCCGAAAAGCTGCTTGGCCCGGTCAATGGCGAGTTGCTCGGCGATGTCCACGAACTCGCAGCCCCCGTAGTACCGCTTGCCCGGATAGCCTTCCGCATACTTGTTGGTGAGCACAGAACCCTGGGCCTCCAACACCCGGGGACTCGCATAGTTCTCCGATGCGATCAGCTCTATATGCTCCTCCTGCCGGCGCAGTTCGCTGCGCATCGCCGACCACAGCTCGGGGTCGAAGCCCTCGATGGTCATATCCTTGCCGTAAAACGATTTTCTCTCAGCGCTCATGGGTGATCTCCAGTGTTTGGCGCGGCCCGCAACAAGGGTCCGATCCCGTCCCTGCCGCTCTCGAATTCAGCATCCGCACGCAGCCATCATAGCCGTATGCGTGGAATCGCGAAATGTATAGGCGACCGCCAGGGCGCTGCTTGTCCTGAGCCGTCTGTTTTAGATGGATTTGGGCCGCGGCCAGCCGGATTCAGGGGCGCAGGTCTTTCCCGTCCTTCTGGTCCGCGCCTTCTTTAGCGGGCGCAACCAGGTCTTCCTTGGAGACGCCGAGCTGCAGCGCGATGGGGCTGGCGACATAGATGGACGAGTAGGTCCCCACCACCACCCCAATAATCAGGGCCAGGGCGAATCCCCAGATCACGTCGCCCCCGAGGGTGATCAAGGCGATCAGAACCAGCAAGGTGGTGCCAGAGGTCAAAGTGGTCCGCGACAGTGTCTGGTTGAGCGCCGTGTTCATGATTTCCACCGTAGAACCCTTGCGCATTTTACGGAAGTTCTCCCGAATGCGATCGAACACCACGATGGTGTCGTTCAAGGAATAACCGATCACCGCCAGTATCGCAGCCAGCACGTTGAGGGAGAATTCGATCTGGAATACCGAGAACACGCCTATGGTGATCAGGACGTCATGCACGAGAGCCGCCACCGAGCCCAACGAGAACCGCCACTCGAATCGCCAGGCGACGTAGATGAGGATCATGATCAACGCATAGATCATCGCCAACCCGCCCTGCTGGGTGAGCTGCTGCCCGACCTGGGGACCGACGAACTCCACCCGACGCATCTGAACCCGGCACGGCTTGCGGCCGCCTCCGGGGGTCACGCATTCCTGAGTGTCGCTTTGCTCCGTACCGCTGACTACGACCTCATCGTAAGGCTTGCGCAGGGCCTCCATGACATTGTTGCTGAGCTCATCGCTTTTCTTGCCCTGTTCGGTGCCGGGCAGGCGAACGAGAAGCTCGCTGGAGGAACCGTAGTACTGCACCTGGGCATCCTCGATGCCCGCCTGCCGGAGCAGGTCACGCGCCCCGGCGATCTTGACCGGCTCGTCGTAGGCGACCTCCACCACGGTTCCGCCGGTGAAATCGATGCCGAAGTTCAGGCCCTGCATGAACAGGGATATGATCCCGATCAGGATCAGGGTTCCCGACATGACGAAGCAGATCTTGCGATAGCCGAGAAAATCGATGTGGGTGGCCTTCTTGATGAATTCCATCAGATCGCCCCCTCAGATCGAAAGGCTCTTGATACGGCGGCCGCCGTACATCAGGTTGACAATGGCACGGGTGCCGTAGATGGCCGTGAACATGGACGTGATGATGCCGATGCTCAGGGTAACCGCGAATCCTTTGATGGGACCGGTCCCGAAATTGAACAGTACGATGGCGGCGATCAGGGTCGTGATATTGGCGTCCAGGATGGTGGACAAGGCCCGATCATAGCCAACGTGGATACTGGCCTGGGGCGTGTTGCCGTTCCTTATTTCTTCTCGTATTCGTTCGTAGATCAGAACGTTGGCATCCACCGCCATGCCGACGGTCAGCACGATGCCCGCTACGCCGGGCAAGGTCAGTGTTGCCTGGAGTATAGACAGTATCGCCACCAACAATACCAGGTTTCCGAACAGGGCCGCGCAGGCCACCAGGCCGAACACGCGGTAGTAGAGGATCATGAACAACAGGACCAGGACGAAACCGATCGCCACGGACTCGAACCCCTGCTTGATATTGTCCCTTCCCAGGCTCGGACCCACGGTGCGCTCCTCGACGATATGCATGGGAGCCGCCAGGGCACCGGCGCGGAGCAGCAGCGCCAGATCGCGGGCCTCGTTCATGCCATCCAGGCCCGTGATCTGGAAGCGCGCACCCAGCGGTTCCTTGATCTCCGGGGCGGTGATCACCTCCTCGAGCCTCTTGGTTTCCTTCTCGACCTGGCCCTTGTCGTTGAACACCGGGTTGCCATTCTTGTCCAGCTTGTTGTCCTGTGTTTCCTCGATGTAGACCACCGCCATCCGGTTGCCGACGTTGTCGCGGGTGACGCGCCTGTTGCGCTCCGCGCCCTGCGCATCCAGGGTGATGTGCACCACCGGTCCCCCGCTTCGCTGATCGAGGCCCGCGGAGGCATTGATTATATTGTCGCCGGAATAAATGACCTGGTCCTTGAGCAGGATCTTCCCGCCCCGGCGCATGTTGTACAGCTTGGAACCCGGGGGAATATTTCCGGCGACGGCGTTGGCGAGGTCATGCTCGTGATCCACCATCCTGATCTCCAGGGTGGCGGTCCGGCCGATGAGCTCCTTGGCGCGGGCGGTGTCCTGCACGCCGGGAAGCTCCACCACGATGCGGCTGCTCCCCTGCTGCTGCACCACCGGCTCGGCGACCCCCAGCTCGTCGATCCGGTTGCGCAGAGCTTTCATGTTCTGCTGCAGCGCCAGCTTGTGCTCTTCCTGCACCCGCTCCTTGCGGACTTGGGCGATCAGATAGGGGCTGCCGTTGCGTTCTTCGGTGGACAATACGAGGTCCGGGAACTGCTTGGAAATGGTTTCCCTGGACTGCTGCCGGTCCTGATCGTCCTTGAGCTTGATCTCGATGGCACCGGCGGCGGTGTTCCTGATATCCAGATAGCGAATCTTCTCTTCCTGCAGGGCGGACCGGATCCCCGATACGTAGCCGGTCACCGCCTTCTTGACCGCCTCGTTGATGTTCACTTCCATCAGAAAATGAACGCCCCCGCGTAGGTCGAGGCCCAGATACATCGGCGCGCCTCCGATCGCCCGCAGCCATCCCGGCGTCGCCGGGAGCAGCGTCAATGCCACGGTGTAGTTGTCCCCCAGTTCGCGCTGGAGCACCGCCTTGGCGTTGAGCTGGGTGTCCGCGTCGGCGAACTGGATACGCACGCCCTCGGGACTGACCGCCGAGGAGGTCCACTTGACGCCGGCCTGCTTCAGCGCGTCCTGGGCCCGGGTCTCCACCGAGGCATCGGCGTGATAGCCGCGCTTGCCCGCAATCTGGATGCCCGGGTTGTCGCCGTACAGATTCGGCAGCGCATACAAAAATCCCGGCACAACAACCGCCAGGATCAGCAGGTACTTCCAAAGGGGGTACTGATTCATTCAGGTGGAAACATCGGCGTGCTCAAGCGTCCTTGACCGTGCCCTTAGGCATCATCGCCTGCACGTAGGTTCTCTGGATTTTGATCTGAACACCCTGGGCGATTTCCAGGGTAATGAAATTCTCGCCGACGTCGGTGACCTTGCCCAGCGTTCCGCCGGCCGTCACCACCTCATCGCCTTTCGCCAGGGCGGCGATCATTTCCTTTTGCTGCTTCTGCCGCTTCTGCTGTGGGCGGATCAGCAGAAAGTAAAACAGCACGAAGATGGCGACGATGGGGAGCAGGCTCACGAGCGAGCCCCCCGGCGATGCAGCGCCGCCACCCTGGGCCCAGGCATCGGAAATCAAGAGATTCATATAAAAACCCTTTTGTAATGTGTGATATCCGCCGCCGCGGACGTTTCAACGGCGCGGTATTATGCCACAGCTGTCCCCACATCATAGGGGGGCGGGCAATGGGGCAGTCTCCGTCGCCTCCGTCGCGCCCGGTTTTGCAGCGTCTCTCATCGCGCGACGTGCCGGCAGTCAGGACGCAGTGGGCGCCGCCCGCTCCCGGGTCCAGGGCGTGGCGCAGTAATCCTGGCTGTTGCGCAGGAAAGCTTCCGCGAACTCCCTGAGACTGCTCTCCTCGATGGCGTGGCGCAGCCTCCGCATGAGATCCATGAAGTAGTGAAGATTGTGAATCGTGTTCAGGCGCGATCCGAGTATCTCTCCGCTGCGGTAGAGATGACGCAGGTAAGCGCGACTGTAGTGCCGGCAAGTGTAGCAATCGCAGCGGGGATCGAGCGGCCGGGTGTCTTCGGCGTGCTCCGCGTTGCGAATTCTCACGATGCCCTCGCTGGTATAGAGCCAACCGTTGCGGGCGTTGCGGGTCGGAAGTACGCAGTCGAACATGTCGATGCCCCAGACCACCGCGTGCACGATGTCCTCCGGGGTGCCGACACCCATGAGGTAGCGTGGGGCGGACCCGGGCATCCGTGGCGCCGTCTCCCTCACCACTTCGTACATCAGGGCTTTCGGCTCTCCCACCGACAACCCCCCGAGTGCGTAGCCATCGAAGCCGATGTCCATCAACCCGTCCAGGGATTCGGCGCGCAGGTCGTGAAACATGCCGCCTTGCACGATTCCGAACAGGGCCGAAGGGTGGTCGCCGTGGGCGGTCCGGCAACGCCGCGCCCAGCGCAGCGACAGCTCCATGGATTCCCGGGCCTTGTCTTTCTCCACCGGGTACGGCGTGCACTCGTCGAACACCATGATGACGTCCGAATCCAGGTCCTGCTGTACCTGCATGGATTCTTCCGGTCCCAGAAACACCATGTCGCCGTCCACGGGCGAACGGAACTCGACGCCGTATTCGGTGATCCGGCGCAGGTCCGCCAGCGACCAGACCTGGTAACCGCCCGAATCGGTGAGGATGGGCTTGTCCCAGTGCATGAAGCGGTGCAGACCGCCGTGCTGTCGAATGACCTTCGTCCCGGGCCGCAGCATGAGATGGAACGTATTGCCCAGGATGATCCGGGCCCCGAGCTGCTCGAGCTCCTCCGGAGTCATTGCCTTGACCGTCGCCATGGTACCCACCGGCATGAAGACCGGCGTTTCCACCGTGCCGTGACGGGTGCTCAAGCGACCGCGGCGCGCGTGACCGTCCTGATGGAGCAGCTCAAACATGCGTCCCGCCCGCCGGCGCGCCGATGAACATCGCGTCTCCGTAGCTGTAGAAGCGGTAGCGCTCAGCCACGGCATGGCGATACGCGGACAGGGTCAGATCAGTGCCGGCAAGAGCGCTCACCAGCATCAGCAGCGAGGACTGAGGTAAATGAAAATTGGTCAACAGGGCCTTCACGACGGAGAACGAAAAGCCCGGCATGATAAATAAGTCCGTCTCCCCTTGGAACTCTCGCGGCCATCCGGCTCGGGCCCAGGACTCCAGAGCGCGGCACACGGTGGTTCCCACCGCCACCACGCAACCGCCCCTGTCGCGCGCGGCGCCGACCGCCTCGACGGTCGCGGGCGGGATCCGCAGCCATTCCGGATGCAGGCGATGGGCCGCGATATCCCGGCTTCGCAGCGGTTGAAAGGTGCCGGCGCCCACGTGCAGCGTCACATACGCCAGATCGACTCCCCGCCCGCGCAATTCGTCCAGATAGGGTCGGTCGAAATGAAGGCTGGCGGTGGGCGCCGCCACCGCGCCCGGCTCACGCGCGAATACACTCTGATACCGTTCCCGGTCCTGCGGCTCGTCACCCCTCGATATATAGGGCGGCAATGGCACGTGGCCGCTTCGTTCGAGCAGCTCGATGAACGATTCTCCTTCCGAGAGCCGCACGATACGAAACGCGCCCTCCTCGCCCGCTACTTCGAGCTCCACCGCCTCTGGTCCCTCCACGGTAATGCGTTGCCCCTCCCGGACCGGCTTGCTGGACCGGGTCTGAACCAGCGCGCTTTCCGGCCCGAGCAGCCGCTCCACCATGAGCTCGACGGAACCGCCGCTCGCCTTGCGTCCGTGGAGGCGCGCGGGAATGACGCGGGTATCATTGAGCACCAGCAGGTCCCCCGCGTGCAGCAGGGACGCGAGATCCGTGAACCGAAGGTCGGCCAGCGTCCCCGCGGCCGGGTCGACCGCCAACAGCCGGCTGCCGGTCCGGGACGCGCTCGGATGCTGGGCAATGAGATCCTGCGGCAGCTCGTAGTCGAAATCGGTCAGATCCACGGGCGGATAGTATGCGATCAGCTTGAACCCGCGAAACCGCCGGTTATACACTTAGGCCCGCATGCCGAGGTGGCGAAACTGGTAGACGCGCCAGACTCAAAATCTGGTGGTGGCAACACCGTGCCGGTTCGATTCCGGCCCTCGGTACCAACCTACTTACCATCCTGTCTAATGTTGAGTCAGAAACCCGCAAAAATACTAGACTCTTCCTGATTATTTGAGTCTAGGCGTGTCATGCTGTGTCCACAAATATCACCGAATTGGGTATAGCCGCCAGGACTGGACATGCCCGCCGATAAACTCAAAGACAGGCAAATCAAGGCTCTAAAGCCGAGAGACAGGGAGTATATCGTATCGGACGGCCGCGGCCTCTACCTCCTAGTCAAGCCCTCGGGGGCCTGAAAGAGTTTGAGTCCGCTTCGGGTTGGTTCCTACCCTTCCCTCCCATGAGGCTTTCGCTTCATACTATCAGTGCGTAGAGCGCCGCGAAACTTTTTCGATGGCTCGGCGACCCCCCATCACTTCCTTACGCTAGTTTGTTTCGATCGACCTGCAAGCGTTTGGTCATCGCCTTCCTTGCGACGACCAAGTCCTGGAAACTCAGCCCGCCGGAGCGCCCGGACCAGTTTCCGTATTGGACGGCATACACCAGCTCCAGACCGGCTTCTTCCATCCGGCTCAGTATCACGTCTTCGGGATAGGCGATCGTTTCCTCGGGGTTCTCTTTTGACTCGAAGCGATACGAGGTCATGCCGTAGCTGCCTAGATCGTTCAGGCCGAAAGCGCATCTTCCCGTCGCCATCGCGTCTTCGGCCTGACGGTTTAGAAGCAGGAAAGTCATCAAAGCCCTTCCATCATCTTTGAGCACACGGCGGATTTCGGACAGGTAGTTAATCTGTGCGTCCGGCAGCAAGTGGGTGGACACCGACGTCAGGAAAACAAAGTCGAATTGCTCATCGTCGTACGGGAATATGTACTCCGCTGTGAATAACCGTCCCTTGGGGTTGTAGTGCGTATTGCGCATGTCGGCAAGCACGAACCGGAAGTTCGGAAAACGCGGAGTCATGCGTTCGCGGCACCACTTGATTCCGATCGGAACTACGTCGAAGCCGTCGTAGGCCCCCCCTCGCTCAGATAGTCAGTCAATGGAATCGCCATGCGTCCGAAACCACAGCCAACATCCAGCACACGGTGATGGGGCTTTCGTGGCTCTTGACTTGCCCTGTGCGCGAGCACTACGCTACACCGCATTCGCAGCGGTCTTGGTCAGTTCGCGCCACAAGGCATCATGCATACTCTGAACGGGACTTAGTCACCTAGCGAGACGATAAGCCGAGCTCTCAACCCGCGCCTGCCCAGGCCGTATCCCTTGATAAGCAATACCGCCAAGCTCAGTCGTGCTGGCCACCTCGCTCGGAAGTCGTGGACCATACTATTAGCGGCAATCTGCGTCTATCAGTTCGCTGCACTCGGACACAAGCGTGGCTTCGCTGTCCCGGCTCTTCTCCATTCCTTCTCGTCCACCGCTGCCATCCACGCATCGCTACCTCCCCTCGCGGTGGAGATCTGCCACCTGGCTAGGGGACACTCCCTCAGCGCCTTTCGGTTGAGCCCATCTCTTAGCACGGACCCACTCATCGTTCAGAGAACCACCGAATTCTGTTACCCTCTCAGGATACTCAATCCCGCAACCTTCGTGATTGCCAAGCCCGAAGATCCTGGGTTCGCTCAGTGTGAGAACATCGCCGGAGACCGGAACATCGTTCTTTATCGCTGCCATGAACAACTGCATTGAGCTTTTCTCAGAATATCAATGGCGGCTCGTCCTGTAACGACTTCGCTTCAGTCCCCCATCATAGCCATTGATTACTCCCTGGTAAGGTGGTCGATCGCCTTCTCTTCGGTGCTTATGGGCAACTATCTCCTTTGGGCCATTGGTGCACCGGCATTCCTCAAAATCGGGTTGCTCGTCGTTCTGTTATCCATCCTGGTCATATTCTTGCTGCAAAATCTTTCCGCCCACCTCTTGATTAGTTTGTTTTTCATTATCGCATTGCTCTTGCTTCTCGGCACTCCCACTGATGGATGGGACGTCCGGTCGATTTGGTTATTTCATGCGAAACGCATGTTTATCGATCGCTCTCTCTACGCGCAGTTGGACGGTTATGCTCCCTGGAGCCACAATGACTATCCAGGCTTCGTTCCTACACTTTCAGCCACCTTCGCAGTCGCCATGGGATACTGGAATGAAGTTGTGCCAAAGTCCGCGAACGTCTTTGTAATGCTTCCAGCGGTTTGCTTGCTAGTGTCTATCCTCGAGCAACGCCATCATATTCTACTTTTGTTCGTACTGATTCTGCTTATCGGACGTCACTTCATTTTCGCGGGTTGGATGGATCCGTTGCTTGCTCTGTACACAACCGCTTTCGCTTCGATGCTCTATCTGTCTACAACGTTTCAGCCACAGAATAATGACACTCACTCGCAAAACTGGTCCTTGCTTGTCGCTTTGGCCTTCACTTCCGCCGGCCTTCTGCTCGTGAAGAACGAGGGGTCTGCGGTCGTGCTGGCGGTGGCGGTCTCCTTGCTGATTTCACGTCTTTTCCTGTCTAGCGTCATAAACATAAAAAGATCTGTGATCGCGGCTGTGGCGATATCGGCCATTCCACTGGCATGGTGGAAGATAGCATGCGTACAACATGGGATACATGGTGACATCCTTAGAGCGGGGTTTTTGGACAGACTCTCAGAACGTGTGACATCGCCGCGTGACATCTACGAAATTACTAGGCAGTTATTCTGGCGCCTAGAGTTCATCGTACCGTGCATTCTGTTCTTGTTTTTAGTCCAGAAGAAGCTGAATAACACGTTCGCTAGCTTTCTGGCAATCTGCGCACTCGCTTATTCAGCCGTGCTTTTTGTCGTTTACCTAGGGACTCCGCAGGACCTAGCATGGCACCTGCATAGCACCACGAACCGCACCATTCTACCGATCGGCCTGCTCATGAGTTATGGGTGCGTCGTGATGTCTGTGGGAAGATCTGCTCGTCCTGGTTGAGCTGCATCTCGAAGATCTCGTGCTTGTGCTTGACGATCTGCTCGTCCTTGCGCCGGTCGATGGCACACCCTTCGGCGGAGTTCGACCGCCGACTGAAGAGATTATCGCCTGCATCGATCGGCACAAGGAGCGATTTGGGGTCGAGCCGCTGTGCGCCCAGTTGTCGATCAGTGCATCGACGTGTTACGAACACAAGGCCTGTGAGCGCGATTGCTCCCGTCATCCACCGCGCTGGCATCGGGATGGAAGGCTGAAGCCCGAGATTCGGCGGGTCTGGGATGAGAATTTCCGGGTCTACGGTGTTCACAAGGTGTGGAAACAGCTGAACCGGGAGGAGATCCCCACGGCCCGTTGCACCGTTGGCCGATTGATGAAGGAACTCGGCTTGCGCGGTGTGGTGCGTGGCAAACGCTACCGGACAACGATTCCGGACGCTGACGCGCAACGGCCGCTGGATCGGGTGAACCGGCAATTTATCGCTGATCGACCCAATCAACTGTGGGTGGCCGATCTGACCTATATCAGCACCTGGCAGAAACCGGTGTATGCGGCGTTCGTGATCGACGTGTACTCGAGGATGATTGTCGGCTGGCAGGTATCTCGTTCATTGCGTACTGATCTGGCCCTGGATGCGCTGGAGCAGGCCCTGTACGCCCGTCAGGACCGCGACAACCTGATTCACCACAGCGATAGGGGTAGCCAATATCTGTCGATCCGCTACACCGAACGACTGGCCGATGCCGGCCTTGAGGCATCTGTGGGCAGCGTGGGAGATTCCTACGACAACGCCCCCGCCGAGACCATTATTGGTCTGTACAAAACCGAACTGATCGAGCGCGAAGCGCCGTGGCGCAATTTGGAGCGAGTCGAGTACCGGACCTTCCATTGGGTGGACTGGTACAACCGCAAGCGACTGATGAAGCCACTCGGCGACATTCCGCCTACCGAGTTCGAGCAGGCATACTATGCTCAGCAAGACCGTCAGGCGATCGCCGCCTGACTCACACGAAACGGTCTCCGGAAAAACGGGGGCGATTCAGTCGAACCCGCTCCTGCGATCCGGGGTCGGTGACATCCGGAGGTACAACCCCAGCGCGTCACTCCGGATTGTAGGAGCGAATTCATTCGCGATTCGCGCGCGCTTCTTGCGGCGGCAGCCCAGCCGGGACAGACCTCACGATCCACGTTCCGATGGAAACCTCGATCAAGCCGCCCGGCGGCGCGGCGTGCGTCATCTCCCCGTAAAACCATCGCGTTAGTCTAGTTGAATCGAACGAATACCAGAGGCACGCACCATGCAATGCTACGAATCCGAGGCGCTCAGGCTTCAGCTGTACGCCGACGCCCACCGGCTCCGCCCGCAGACCGTATTTGACCCGCTGACGCTCGACGAGGTACTGGACGAGGCGCATATCGAGGGAATCGCGCAATACAACGCAATCGAGCCGGCACAACGGACCACCCTGGTCGAGAAAGTCAATCGACTGTCCGCCCCCAGACCGGCACACCGGCACGCGAGCGTCGCGTAACCAGACAAGGCCTTGACCGGGGCCGGGAAAATGCGGGGAAAATCCGCGGCCCGACCGTCCGTCGCCGCTGCCCGCCATATCCGTGCTGGTTCGAGCCCCGCTGGAACGTCGTCCCAGCTATCGCTTGAACTCCAGATTGTCGATCAGCCGCGCCCGCCCCAGGCGCGCGGCGGCGAGAACGACTAGGTCGTTGTCGTCGCCCGCGGGCCGAAGCAGGTCGCTCTGCCTGCGCACCTCCAGGTAGTCGGGCCGGAATCCCGTTTCCTTCAGTTGCTCGAGTCCCCGCTGGCACGCCTGGTCGATATCAGCACCCGCCCGCACCTGCTGGGCGCAGTCTTCCAGCACGTGGTACAGCGTCGGCGCCACAGTCCTTTCCCGGCTGGTGAGATACTGGTTGCGGGAGCTCAGGGCGAGACCGTCGTCGGCGCGCGTGGTCTCCACGCCCTCGATCTGCACCGGTATGGCGAGGTCCGCGACCATACGACTGATGATGATGAGCTGTTGATAGTCCTTGCGGCCGAATACCGCGATGTCCGGCCCCACGATGTTGAGCAGGCGGGCGACGACGGTGGTCACGCCCTGAAAATGACCCGGGCGGAACTCGCCGTCGAGGATGTCCTCCAGCCCCGGGACCGTGACCCGGGTCTGCTGGCTGGTGCCGCGCGGATACATGACCGCCTCATCCGGTAGAAACAGGGCGGCGACACCGGCCGACCGCAGCAGCGCCCGATCCTTGTCCAGGGTACGGGGATAGCCGGAGAAATCCTCGCTCTCCCCGAACTGCAGGGGATTCACGTAGATGCTCACCACCACCGCGCCGCTGCGCCGGCGGGCGTGTGCCGCCAGCGCCAGGTGCCCCTCGTGCAGGTTGCCCATGGTCGGCACGAAACCGACCGTGCCGTGAGTCTCCCGAAGCTCCCGCACGTATCGGCGCACTTCGGCAATGCTCTTCAACTCCCGCACGGCGTCCGCTCAGGCGGTGGACAGCGGATTGAAGTAGTGGCGTCCGCTGCGCGTGGCCCGTATGCGGTCGACCAGGGTGTTGAGATCGCCCTCGACATCCACGAAATTGATCTCCGCGGCGTTGATAATGAGCAGCGGGGTATCGTTGTAGCGATAGAAGAAGCGGGTGTAGGCGTCCACCAGCTCCTGCAGGTACTGGGGATCGATAGCCTTTTCATAATCGACTCCCCGCCCTTCGATCCGTTCCCGCAAGACTTCCACCGGTGCCTGCAGATAGATGACCAGGTCCGGTACCGGCACGTCGGGCGCCAGGTGGTCGTAGACCTGGCGGTAGAGGCGGAATTCGTCGTCGTCCAGGTTGACCCGCGCGAACAAGGCGTCTTTCTGCAAAAGAAAATCCGCCACCCGGCTGGGGGCGAACATGTCGCTCTGCCTCAAGGCCTGGAGCTGCCTGGCGCGCTGGAAAAGAAAGTACAGCTGCGTAGGCAACGCATATCTCCGGCGCGCTGCGTAGAAGCGCTCCAGGAACGGATTTTCCCCAGGCTGCTCCAGCACCAGCTCGGAACCGAAGACCTCCGCCAGGCGCCGCGCCAGGCTGGTCTTCCCGACACCGATGGGACCTTCCACCACGATATACGGCGGCGCGTCTCCGGAGGGGGGCTGATCCATGGGACTCATGGCGATATTATTGCGCGCCGCCGAGGTCATTGACCAGCACACCGGTCCCCGGCCGGGAAATGCGTGACACGCCCGGCACCCCGGTCGTGGACCGCCGGGGGTTGGTCTGGGACCGGGCTAATGGAGTACCATCGCGGTCCTTTCCGACCCCGGCAGATGCGTCATGAAACTGGTTTTCGATCTGTTCCCGCTCATTCTGTTCTTCATCGCCTACCGGTTCTTCGGCATCTTCGCGGCCACCGGCGTGGCGATGGCGGGGGTCGTGCTCCAGGTGGCATGGCTTCGCATCCGCAACCACAGGATCGAAGCCATGCACATCATCAATCTTGTGGTTATCCTGGTGTTCGGGGGCGCCACCATATACACCAAGAACGACATCTTCATCCGCTGGAAACCCACGATCCTTTACTGGACCTTCTCCGTCATCCTGTTCGTCTCACAGTTCGTATCCAGCAAGCCGGCCATACAGCACGTCATGGGGTCGCAGATGGAGCTGCCGGCGCACGTGTGGAAGAAGATCAACCTGAGCTTCGCGGTGTTCACCCTGGTCATGGGGCTGCTGAACCTGTATGTGGCGTTCTTCTACGGCACGGACCTCGATCCCCAGGTGCAGCGCGACCGCTGGGTGGACTTCAAGGTTTTCGGCACCATGATCCTGACATTTCTGTTCGTTGTGGGACTCATGCTGGTGCTGTCCAAGCACCTCAACGTTGACAAAGACGAGGAGGAATCGTGATGTACTACCTGATTCTCGCCAAAGACGTGGCTGATTCGCTGACGCTGCGGAAGAAAGCCCGCCCGGAACACCTGGCGCGCCTGGATGCGTTGCGGGACGAAGGGCGACTGCTCACCGCCGGTCCGATGCCGGCGGTGGACAGCGAAGATCCCGGCGAGGCCGGCTTCACCGGCAGCGTGATCATCGCCGAGTTCGAATCACTGGAGGACGCCCGGGCCTGGGCGGACACGGATCCTTATCAGGCGGGTGGCGTGTACGAATCCGTCGAGGTGGTGCCTTTCCGGAAGGTCTATTGAGGGGCGGCCGCGCTTGTGCCGTAGCAGGATGCGCCCTGGACCGCAATGGATTCGTCATTGCGGGCGGGTACGCGGCGTTGAACATGTCACGGCGCCGGGACAGGTGCTTTCACATTTGACAATAGTGGAACAGCACCCGGACCCTCAGCCGGCTTCGAGCGTCTCCCGCACGTCCCGCGGCACGGTGGTCTCCTCAAGATAGCTCGAGTCGAACCCCGCCCGCTCCGCCAGACCACGTGGATCGAGGAGTACCAGGCGCCCTTCCTGCAGCGCCACCAGTCCCTCCCTGCTGAGGGCGCCGAAGCAGCGATTGGCGTGCACGTGACTCATTCCCAGGGTGTCCGACAGCAAAGCCTGCGTCAGCGGCAGTACCCTGGCTTCCTCCTTGTCAATGCCGAGCTTGCGTATCCGCACGTGCAGCTCCACGAACAGATGCGCCATGCGCTCGGCCGCGCCGCGTCTGCCGACGCGGGCGATCTGCTCGTCGAGCATGCGCTCCCCGGTGCCCGCGATCCAACTCAACGCCAGCAACAGATGCGGAGTGTGTGCCAGGGCATCCACAAGCTCGGTGCAGGGGAACACCGCCATCGAGTTGGGCGTGATCGCTTCAACGCCGTAGTCGGAACGCCGCAGAAGGACCGAGTACAGGCCAATGATGTCACCGGGCAGCAGATAGTTGAGCACCTGCCTTCGGCCGTCCGCAAAACTTTTGTACCGAAACGACCAGCCGTCCAGCAGCACCCAGGTGCGGGTCATGTCCTGATCTTCCATGACGATCAGATCTCCGGGAGCGGCCTCCTCGCGGTGTTTCAGGAGTTCATCCAGGACATCAAAGTCACTCGCGCTGAGGATGCCCAGGGCGCGCAGGCGGTGATGCAATGCTGTGTCAGACACTTGTGGCATGTGGCAACTGCGGGTCGATTGCGCGGGCGCTTGGCCCGTGAGTTTGCCCTACCAGGTTGGGACAACAATCGCGATCTTCGTTCCACCCCGGGCGGGCGTCATTTCGGCCGCCTCTCGGTACCGCCTCTCGGTGCGCCTGTGGGGGCCCTCGGTGCCGCCTTGTTGTGCTGCAACGCAGCATACACTATCTCTATATTCTAAATATGAATCATCTATTTTGAAAATGAGCGGCAATGGGTTAGCCTGCGTTGCAGGCGCCGCTTCTAACACATAGATACAACGAGGTCGCGACACGAACCATGACCACGCAAGCCGAACGGGAATCGATGCGGCCCTGGCTCCTGCTGTCGCCGGCAATGACCTCGGTCGTTCTGCTTCTCGTCGTCCCCGTGATATTCATCGTGGTCTATTCCTTCTGGCTGCGCACCGCCACCGGCGCCGACCAGGTGGGCTTCTTCCTGAACAATTGGAAGGAGGTTCTCACCGATCGTTTCTATCGCGACATCCTGTTCAGCACTCTGCGCATCGCGGCCATCACAACCATTGTCTGCGCCCTGCTCGGCTACGTGCCCGCGTACTTCATTGCACGCTCCCGGACCCGCTACAAAGCCGTTCTCCTGCTGCTTCTGATGCTGCCCTTTTGGATCAGCTACATCATTCGCACCATGTCCTGGATCAACATCCTTGGCGTCAGCGGGGCGCTGAATGTGTTTCTGCAAACCATCGACGTAATCGATCAGCCCCTTCAGCTGCTGTACAACGAGCCGTCCGTGATTCTCGGCTTGGTGCATTTCCTGTTGCCTTTCATGATTCTCAATGTCTACGTCAGCGTCGACGGCATCGACGAGAATCTGACCGACGCCGCTCGTTCCCTGGGCGCCACGGGTTGGCAGGCGTTCCGCGAGGTGACCCTCCCCCTGTCACTGCCCGGACTGGCCGCAGGAGGGCTGCTGTGCTTCGTACTGGCGGCCGGAACCTACATCACACCGCTGATCCTGGGCGGACCCGGGAACGCGATGTTCGCGAACCTGGTCTTCGACGCCATCATTACCCAACTCAACTGGCCGCTGGGCTCCGCCATGTCGCTGGTGTTGCTGGTGGTCCTCGGCATCATCGTGACCGTGTACAACCGTTTCGTCGGCATCGGCCAGCTGGCGAAGAGCTTTCGTTAGGAACGGCGCATGGGCTCATTGAGCTGGAACCTGATACGCGGCTTCACGATTCTCGTGTACCTTTTCATGTTCACCCCCATCGTGGTGGTGATGCTGCTGTCTTTCAACTCCAGCGAGTTCGGCGCGTTTCCAATGCAGGGATTCAGCATTCGCTGGTTCATCGAGCTCTGGAACAACGACGCCATCGTGCGAGCCTTCCAGATCTCCATGGTACTGGGTTCACTGACCGCCGTGGTGTCATCGACCCTTGGAGTGATGGCAAGCCTGGCACTGGTGCGCTACGACTTTCCCGGCAAGCAGACCCTCACCACTCTGCTGATAGCCCCCATTCTGGTGCCCGAAGTGGTACTGGCCGTGGCCCTGCTGCTGTTCCTCCAGTGGCTGCAGCTGCACAAGAGTTTCTTCCTGCTGTTGCTCGGTCACGTCATCTTCACCCTGCCCTTCGTGGTCCTGGTGGTCCAGGCCCGCCTCGTCGGCATCCGCAGGGACTTCGAAGAAGCAGCCCAAAGCCTGGGCGCGAGTCCGTTCCAGACTTTCCTGCAGATCACGTTGCCGTTGCTGCTGCCGGCGGTATTCGCCGGATTCCTGTTCGCGTTCACAATTTCCTTCGACGACATCACCGGAACGCTGTTCTGGAAACCGGGCGGTGTGGAGACCGTGCCGACGCAGATATTCGCCATGCTGCGAAACTCGATCAGCCCTGAAATCAACGCGCTGGGGACGGTAATGATCGTCGTCACCGTCGCACTGCCGCTCCTGGGCGCCGCTATCGCCCGGCGGCTCGGAGGCGCTCAGTCGAAATGACGCCCGCCGCTCAAACCACCAAATCAACCCGATAAGCCCACACAGGAGGATACTCCGACATGACTGACACCAAACGTTATCAAAGACTGCTCGAACGCTACCGCAACGGCGATATCGATCGCCGCACCTTTCTCGGCCTGCTGAGCGTGGCCGGCCTCGCCGCCGGGGTATTCGGCGGGCCTCTGCGCCCGATCAGCAAGGCCCTCGCCGACGACGTAAAACAGGTCCGCTTCGACGGCTGGGGTGGCGTGGTATCCGAGGCGTTTCGAAAGTACGCCTTCGACCCCTACACCAAGAAGACCGGCATCAAGGTGGTGGACGGGACTTTCGGCGGCGCCGACGAGTACCTGAGCCGGGTCAAGGCCAGCCAGCCCGGTGAGTTCAACATCGCCCATCTGTCAGGCGTATTCGATTATGTCCGCTACCACAATCTGGGTCTGTCCACGAAGCTCAACGAGGACAATATCCCAAACCTGCAGAACGTCATTGTTGCCCTGCAGGACGTCTTCAGAAAGGTATCCGGCGGCAGCTTGTCGGCGGTGCCCTACGATTACGGTACAACCGGCCTGGCGTACAACCGCAAGCACATCTCCGACGACGAGATGAAGCAGAAGGGCGCCAAAATCCTGATCGACGAGAAGTACAAGGGCAAGATCGGCGGCTGGGGGGAATGGAAGACCCGCATCTGGTACGGCGCTCTGCAGACCGATCAGGATCCCAACGACATCAAGGACATGGACTCCGTGTGGGACGCCATCCGCAAGAATCGCGATCTGGTCCTGAAGTACTGGAGCTCCGGCGCCGAGTTGATGAGTCTGCTGGCCGAGGAAGAGATCTACGTCACCGAAGGCTGGTCCGGCCGCATCAAGGCCCTGCAGGAGCAAGGCCATGACATGGGCTACTACGACCCGCCGGGGGGCCTGGGATGGCAGGAGTGCCTGTTCGTGATCAAGGGCAGTCCCATGCCGCAGTGCGAGGAACTGCTCAACTTCATGCTCGAACCGAACGTGGCGATCGCCGTGGCCGAAGGACAGAACTATCCTCCGGCGCTCGATCCCACCAAAGTGAAGTTGAGCGAGAAGGTCCAGGGCCTGCCGGCCTTCGACCCGACGGGAACCTTGAGCGGCCTCAACTTCTTCAATGCCGAGTACTGGAACAGCCATGAAGCCGAATGGTCGAAGAAGTTCGGCCGCGTCCAGAAAGGGTACTGAGCTGCAACAAACTCACATGCGAAGCTCCCTCTCCCCCGTCCCGGGGGAGAGGGTTGGGGTGAGGGGGCGCCGGCGGGAGATGGGATGCTTCGTTCCCAAAGCAACGCCTGGAGTCGGATTTTTCCCTAATCAGAGGTCTTAAGACGTGACGGATAATGCAGCGGTCAGGCTTGATGGCATAGTCAAGCGGTTCGGCGGTTTCACCGCCGTCCATCAAATGAACCTGGAAATCGAGGAAGGCGAGTTCGTAACCTTCCTCGGTCCCAGTGGATGCGGGAAGACCACCACCTTGCGCATGATCGCAGGGCTCGTCGACCCCACGGCAGGCGACATTCTGATTCACGGCAAGCGCGTCAACGACCTTCCCATCCACAAGCGCAACCTGGGACTGGTATTCCAGAACTACGCCTTGTTTCCCCACAAGACCATATTCGACAACGTCGCCTTCGGCCTGAACTACCGCGACCTCTCCAGGGAGGCACGCCGCAAGCGGGTGACCGAGGCATTGGAGCTGGTGCAGCTCCCCCAGACGGCGGATCGATACCCATCGCAACTGTCCGGCGGGCAGCAGCAGCGGATCGCCCTGGCCCGTGCCATCGTGATTCAACCCGAGGTACTGCTGCTGGACGAGCCGCTGTCCGCCCTGGACGCGAACCTGCGTGAAGACATGCGGGTCGAGCTCAAGCGTATCCAGGACCAGCTTGGAATTACCACCATATTCGTGACCCACGACCAGTCGGAAGCCCTGGCCATGTCGGACCGTATCGTAGTCATGAGCGATGGCCGCGTGGAGCAGGTCGGTTCTCCCCAGGAGGTGTACACCAGCCCGGCTTCCCTGTTCGTATCCCGTTTCCTCGGCAACTCGAACATTCTCAGCGGCCGGCTGAGGGCCGATTCCGGGAAGCCGTCCGTTGAGGTGGAAAACCTCGGCTCCGTTAACGTCGATGGCGCGCAGGCCGGGAGATTTCACGACGGCGACCCCGTGGCCCTTGTCATTCGCGCGGAGAAACTGATACTCAGTGATTCCGAGCAGGCGGAGGATGACGCAACGCACTTTGCCGGTCACGTCGATGCCGTAGACTATCAGGGGCAGGCTGCCCGCTACTTCGTCACGGCAGGGTCCCATTCCCTGCAGGCGTTCAACCCCATCGACCGGGAACCCGTGAAGGAAGGCAGCGACATCCATATCCGGATCAGAGCCCGCGATTGCGTCTTACTCTCGCCGGAGTCCTGACAAGCGCCAGAACGCGCGGAAGCGACTACTTCCATGACAAAGACTGAATCTCATCTGTTCTATCAGACGCGGCAGCGCCGGCCACGTCTCGACCACGCCGACGGCGTGTACATCTGGGACGTCCACGGCAAGCGCTACATCGACGGCTCCAGCGGCGCGATGGTCGCCAACATCGGTCACAGCAACCCAAAAGTACTGGAGGCCATGCGCGAACAGATGGCAAAGGCCACCTTCGGCTACCGCCTTCACTTCGAGAACGAGCCTGCCGAGGAACTGGCGAGGGAAGTCTCGTCGCTGATGCCCGACGGGCTTGACCGGGTGTTTTTCGTCTCCGGGGGCTCCGAGGCGGTGGAGTCCTGCCTCAAGCTGGCGCGCAGTTGGGCTGTCGCCACCGGCCAGGGACAGCGCTACAAGATCATTGCCCGCTTCCCCTCCTACCACGGCTGCACCCTCGGGGCGCTCGGGGTCACGGGATCGACGCCGTTCACCGCCCCCTACGCACCAATGTTCGTGGATATGCCCAAGGTTCCGGCGCCTCGCTGCTACCTGGACGACGACAACCTGTCCCCCGACCAGCGGGGACTGCGCTACGCCAACATGCTGCGCGAGGAGATCCTGCGCCAGGGACCGGAAACGGTGCTGGGATTCATCATGGAGCCCATCGGAGGCGCCTCCACCGGCGCCCTGGTCGCGCCGGACAGCTACTACCCGCGCATACGGGAGATATGCGATGAGTTCGGCATTCTTCTGATTCTCGATGAAGTAATGACCGGCGCCGGCCGCACCGGACGTTTCCTGGCCGCCGAGCACTGGAACCTGAGGGCGGATATCATGTCCCTGTCCAAGGGCTTCGCGGCCGGCTATGCGCCGCTGGGCGCCATGGTGGCGGACCGCCGCGTCGTCGAGCCGGTTCTCGACGCCGGTGGTTTTCCCCATGGCTATACCTACGCCGGCAATCCGCTGGCGGCGGCGGCGGGACGGGCCGTCCTGAGAGAGATTCTGGAACAGGATCTCATGGCCAACGCCGACGCCATGGGCGGGATGCTGAAGCAAAGACTCTCCGAGTTAATGAACCGATTCCCCTTCATCGGCGACGTGCGCGGCAAGGGCCTTCTTCTGGCCTTCGAGCTGATGGATCGACGCACCCGTGAGCCGTTGGACCCCGCACTCAACGCCCACTCGCGGCTGGTGGAGCTGGCCTACGAGCGAGGCTTGATCATTTACTCCCGGCGTACCCGCGGCGGCCGCCGGGGCGACCACTTCATGGTCTGTCCGCCAATGATCGTTACTGCCGAACAGATCGATGAAATCATGGGCCTGCTCAACGACAGCCTGAGCACCTTCGCGGCGGAAGTGTCGCTGCCCGACGAGGGTGCGCATGCCGCGTGAAGTAATCATTACCTGCGCCGTGACGGGGTCCGTGCACACGCCCAGCATGAGCCCCAATCTGCCGGTGACCCCAGATCAGATCGCCGAGCAGGCCATTGCAGCAGCCCATGCCGGGGCGGCAATCCTGCACTTGCACGCCCGTGATCCGTCGACCGGCTATCCAACGCCGGACCCCGAGGTGTTCATGCAGTTTCTCCCGCGGATCAAGGCCGAATGCGATTCGGTGATCAATATAACGACCGGCGGCGGCATGGGCATGAGCGTGGAGCAGCGGCTGGAGGCATCGATGCTTGCGGCGCCCGAGATGTGCTCGCTCAACATGGGTAGCATCAATTTCGGCCTGTATCCGATGTTGAACAAGCCACGCCAGTGGCTGCACGAGTGGGAACCCGTGTTTCTCGAGGACAGCCGTGATTTCGTGTTCAAGAACACCTTCAAGGACATAGAAACCGCGCTTCAGAGACTGGGAGTGGAACGGGGCACGCGCTTCGAGTTCGAGTGCTACGACGTCGGCCATCTTTACAACCTGGCGCATTTTCTCGATCGAGACCTGGTCAAGCCTCCCCTTTTCATCCAGTTCGTGCTGGGCATCCTGGGTGGCATCGGAGCCGATGCGGAGAACCTGGCTTTCATGAAGCGCACCGCGGACAAGCTGTTCGGCGATGCCTACCGTTTCTCGGTGCTCGGCGCCGGACGCCATCAGCTGCCGTTGTCCGCCGCTTCACTGTCCCTGGGCGGGCATATCCGCGTGGGTCTGGAGGACAACCTGTTTCTGAACGCAGGCGAGCTGGCGCCGGACAACGCCTCCCAGGTGCTCCGCGCGCGCCAATTCATAGACGGCCTGTCGCTGACTGTGGCAAGCCCCGCCAGAGCCCGCGAGCTGTTGAAGCTGAAAGGCGGCGATCAGGTGGCTTTCTGATCTGAAACGCCATGGCCGTCGACGCAGCAGCCGGGGTTTTCGATCCGGCACGCCGTTCAACACGAGCCTCGGGCCGTCCCCCGACCCCTTATTGAGGAGCTGAGCGATGAAGGTGTTTTTCTCCGACATACAATCTCGACACGACCCCAAGTGCTTCCTCGTAAACGGGGCCCAGCAAGCCAACCCGGAAGTACCCGGGCGGGCCGATGCGCTGCTCACGGCGGCGCGTGCCGCCGGGCATGAGATAACGGCTCCCGATGACCACGGCCTGGCGCCCATGGCAACAGTGCACACACCCGCTTACCTGGAGTTCCTGAGCACCATCCACCGGCGCTGGCAACACATTGAGGGCGCGTCGGAAGAGGTCATACCCAACATCCACCCGATCGATCGCAACGGCCGCTACCCGTCGTCCGCGGTTGCCCATGCCGGCTATCACATGGCGGACACCGCCTGCCCGATCTCGGCCGATTCATGGGATTCAATCTACTGGAGCGCCAACAGCGCCGTCAGCGCCGCCGACAGCGTAGCCGCGACGGGTCGAACCGCCTACGCGCTGTGCCGCCCCCCGGGTCACCACGCTTTCAAGGACCTGGCCGGCGGTTTCTGCTTCGTCAACAACTCCGCAGTGGCCGCCCACCGCTTGAGGAGGGTTTTCGAGCGCGTAGCCATTGTCGACGTCGACCTTCATCACGGCAACGGCACCCAGGGCATCTTCTATGACCGGTCCGACGTATTCACCTTGTCCATCCATGCAGACCCCGATCGTTTCTACCCGTTCTTCTGGGGCCATGCGGATGAGCGTGGCGCAGGCGCCGGCCTCTCCTACAACCTGAACCTGCCGATACCCCGCGGTTCGGGTGACGACTTGTTCCTGTCCGTTCTGGAAAAAGGGCTGAAACACATCGAATGGTTCGCTCCAGGGGCCGTCGTGGTGGCCCTGGGTCTCGATGCATTCCAGGGCGACCCGTTCGGGGGCCTCGCGGTGACGACACCGGGCTTCGAGCAGACCGCGGAGCTGGTCGGGCGGTACTGCAGGGCTCATGGCGCGGTGTCGCTTCTGGTGCAGGAGGGTGGCTACCTGTGCCCCGAGCTGGGTGACAACCTGGTGAGCTTCCTGAAGGGATTCGAAACGGGCCTTGCACCGTAGGTGGGGATCTCGCGGAAATGCGGTTCCCGTCTCGAGGTGCGCCGGTATCCCGGGGACCGGATGTAGGTCGGCATTCACACCGACGACGGCATCCAGAGCCGAAACTGCGGCAGACCGCCCGGAGCGGGAGGCTATCGACCCACAGCGGGACCAATTGATGGATAATCGAGTGAACAGGCCCGACCTCGTCATGCCACGATCCGCCATGAAACGGGAATCACTCGATCCTAAGATACTGGCGCTGAACTGGAACCTTCTGAGGACGTTCATGGTGATCGTCCAGGAAGGCGGCGTCACAGCGGCCGCTGCCCGGCTGAATCGGAAGCAGCCGACCATCAGCAACGCCCTCAGCCGCCTAGAGGAGCAGCTCGACAAGCGCCTCATCGACCGCCGTCCCGGTCAGTTTCGCGTCACCACCGCCGGCCAGCATCTGTACCGCGAGTGCCTGGAGATCTACGGGAATATCGCCCGCATACCCACCCTGATCGGTGATATCGAGGACGAAGTGCTCGGCCAGATCCGCATCAGCATGGCCAGCCACGTGGTCTGCCCCCTGCTCGATTCGGTAATCAGTGAATTCCATGGCAAGCATCCGAAGGCCACGTTTCATGTGTCTATCGCCACCAGCGGGGACGTAGTCCAGCGGGTTCTGGAGAAGACAGCCAGCTTTGGGATCTGCCTGGTGGACCAGCCCCACCCCAAGCTGACCTACCAGCAGATGTACCGGGAGTACTTCGGTTTCTTCTGCGGACCCGGACATCCACTGTTCGGCCGCAAGAACCTGACGATGGAAGACCTGCGCGACGAGTCACTGGTATCGTTCAACACCGACCAACTGTCCGGTCAACTTCGCCCCGTCGCTTTGCTACGCGTGCAGCAGAATGTCGGCCGAAGGATCACCGCTATCTCCCCGCACCTCGAGGAGGTGAGGCGAATGATCGTCAACGGACTGGGGATAGGTCCCTTGCCGATTCATGTGGTTCAGCGAGACGTCGAGAGCGGTACACTGTGGCGCCTGCCGCCGTATGACAGTCCGCCGGCCATTGACATTTACCTGGTCTGGAATACGCGCACGACTCTGAACCGGGCGGAGGCCGAGTTCCTCTCCGCCCTGCGCAGCCGGATCGATGAAACACCGGAACAAGAGCGCAATTTCCTTCCGGACCAGACCGGGAGCCAGGCAGCCTCTGCCCCATCGAAGGGCGAACAACGCAAGGGTGGCAAGCCGGGCGCACCAAGCAAGAAGCGGCGCGACCGGAATCAGTGAACGCGCCGCCCGGCGGCCGACACATTCAACTTCATCAAACCCGAGGATTGAGAAGCATAGTAGTAACTATGTGACGAAAAGCTTCGGGAAAATGGACCGCTCTCCCGCTTTCGCAGTAGTAGAACGATTGCTCGGACAGGCTCCTAGGCCACCTTCCGGTCGCCGGCAGCCAGTTGGCGCAGCACGTACTGCAGGATGCCGCCGTGGATGAAGTAGTCCCACTCCTTGGGCGTGTCGATGCGGACGCGGACCCTGAATTCCCGGTCACCCTTTGCGCTGTGCGTAACAACCCGCACTTCCTTGACCCCGGTCTCGAGGCCTTCGATGTCAAACTGTTCCTCGCCCGTCAGCGCTGTCCGATCGGTGCTGTCCTCGAACTGCAATGGCAGGACGCCCATGCCGATCAGGTTGGAGCGGTGAATGCGCTCATAAGACTCAGCGATCACGGCGCATATACCGAGCAGCCGTGTACCCTTGGCCGCCCAGTCACGGGATGATCCGGTACCGTACTCCTTGCCGGCAATCACCAGCAGGGGAACGCCTTGTTCCTGGTATTTCATCGCTGCATCGTAGATCGTCATCTGCGCACCATCCGGAAGCAGACGCGTCCAGCCGCCTTCGGTACCGGGAGCCAGTTCATTGCGTAGACGGATATTGGCGAACGTGCCCCGCATCATCACCTCGTGATTACCCCGCCGGGAACCGTAGGAGTTGAACTGGCCCGGGGAAACGCCGTGCTCCTGCAGATACTTGCCGGCGGGTGAGTCGGGCGCGATGGAACCCGCCGGCGAGATGTGGTCGGTGGTGATGGAGTCGCCTACCTTGACCAACACACGCGCGCCGCGAATCTCGGGAATTGCTCCGGGCTGCCGTGGCATACCCTCGAAGAACGGCGGCTTGCGAATATAGGTGGACTTCGTATCCCAGTCGAACAGTGCCCCCTTGGGGGTCTCGATTTTCTGCCAGCGGGCGTCACCCTTGAAGACGTCCGCATACTTGGACTGGAACATCGCGCGGTTGATAGTGCCTTTCACGACCTCGTCAATCTCCCGCTTTGCCGGCCAGATGTCTTTCATGTACACGTCGTTCCCGTCCGGGTCCCGGGCAATGGGCTCCTTGTACATGTCTATGTTGGTGGTACCGGCAATGGCGTAGGCCACGACCAGCGGCGGTGAGGCCAGGAAATTCATCCTGACGTCCGGATGGATGCGGCCCTCGAAGTTCCGGTTTCCCGACAGCACAGAGCAGGCTATCAGCTCACCGTCGCGCACGGCCTCGCTGATCTCGTCCCGCAACGGGCCGGAGTTGCCGATGCAGGTCGTGCAACCGTAACCCACCACGTCGAACCCGAGACCTTCCAGCGGTTCCAGCAGGCCCGAGTCCTCGAGATACTGCGTCACCACCTGCGAGCCCGGCGCCAGCGAAGTCTTGACCCAGGGCTTCACGTTGATGCCCCTGGCCATCGCGTTCCTCGCCAACAGGCCGGCACCCACGATCACGTCGGGATTGGAGGTATTGGTGCAGCTGGTAATGGCTGCAATAACGACGTCGCCGTCCGACAGCGTAAAGGTTTCACCGTCCATCGTGACCTCGCGGGCGCCGCTGTGGTGCGCCGCCTGGCCGTCTATAGCCGTAGAGCCGCCCTCGCCCTCGAACCGTGATTTGTCCTCCGCCTTGCGCTCCGCACCATCGCCGCGCTGGGCCTGCATCTCGTGCAGGTGGTGGCCGATCGTCTGCTTGGCATCGCTCAGGGCGATTCGATCCTGGGGACGCTTCGGCCCAGCCAGAGAAGGCTCCACCACGCCGAGGTCCAACTCCAGAACGTCGGTGTAGCTTGCCTCCGCCGCACCGGTTTCACGGAACATCCCCTGTCTGCGCGCATAGGCTTCCACCAGGGCGATTTGCTCCTCGCTGCGGCCCGTCTGGTAAAGATAATCCAGTGTGGCCTGGTCCACTGGAAAGATGCCCACGGTGGCGCCGTATTCAGGGCACATGTTGGAGATGGTGGCTTGATCCGCAATCGACAGGTGGTCCAGGCCGTCCCCGAAGAACTCGACGAAAGTTCCAACGACCCCTTTCTTCCTGAGCATTTGTACCACGGTCAATACCAGGTCGGTGGCCGTGGCCCCCTCCGCCAACTCGCCCACCAGGCGGAATCCGATGACCTGCGGAATGAGCATGGGGATCGGTTGCCCCAGCATGGCAGCCTCCGCCTCGATGCCGCCTACCCCCCAGCCAAGGACCCCGACTCCGTTGATCATGGTGGTGTGGGAATCGGTGCCCACCAGGGTGTCGGGGTAAGCCCGCAGGACGCCGTCTCGGGCAACGTTGTATACGACCTGGGCCAGGTATTCGAGATTGACCTGGTGCACAATGCCGGTGGCGGGCGGCACCACGGCGAAATTCTTGAAGGCCCCCTGCCCCCAGCGCAGGAACTGGTAGCGCTCCTGGTTGCGTTTGTACTCCAAGGCGGCGTTCAGATTCAGGGCGTTGTGAGTACCGTAGTGATCCACCATAACGGAGTGGTCGATCACCAGATCCGCCTGCGACAAGGGATTGATCAGATCCGGGTCGGCGCCCAGATCGCGCATCGCCTCTCGCATCGTCGCCAGATCCACCACTGCCGGCACACCCGTGAAGTCCTGCAGCAGGACTCTGGCCGGAGTGAAGGCGATCTCCCTGCTGGGCTCGGAGCCGGGGTCCCAGCCGGCGAGGGCCTCGATATCCTCGCGCGTCACGTTCTCACCGTCCTCGTGCCGGAGCAGGTTCTCCAGCAGTATCTTCAGCGAGTACGGCAGCCTGGCCAGATCGAAACGATCCGACAGAGCATCCAGGGCGTGGATTTCGTAGGGTTTGCCGCCGACATCCAGGGTGGTGCGCGCGTCAAAGCTGTTCATGGGGTCTAAAGTCTCCGTTCGCGGGTGGACTGCGGCAGATAGGCCGCGGAACCCCGATTCTAACAAAACCGACCGGGGGATTCAGGCACGGCCTCGAACCGCGGCGGCCATCGCTTGTATACTTGCGGCAGACAATCACGACGCCCCCGGCCATCGACGATGCAGTGCCGGCTGCGCGAAGGCGCGCCGGCACCGACGGGCCGCTACCGATGAAAGCGAGGCCATGAAAATGGGAGACTACCAAGCCGCTTACGACCGCTCCATCAGTGATCCGGAAGGATTCTGGGGCGAGATCGCCGAGGATATTCACTGGGTCAGGAAGTGGGACAAGGTTCTGGACGATTCGAACAAGCCGTTCTATCGCTGGTTCGTGGGTGGAGAGCTCAACACCTGCTACAACTGCGTCGACCTGCACGTCGAGAATGGCCGCGGCGACCAGGCGGCGTTGATCTACGACAGTCCTGTGACCGGAACCCAACGCACTATTACCTACGCCAGGCTCCAGGACGATGTGGCTCGATTTGCGGGCGCCCTGCGGGCTGAAGGCGTCGTGAAGGGCGACCGGGTCATTATCTACATGCCCATGGTGCCGGAAGCGGCAATCGCCATGCTCGCTTGCGCGCGTCTGGGCGCGATTCACTCCGTTGTATTCGGCGGCTTCGCGGCCCACGAGCTCGCCACCCGCATCGACGATGCCAAACCCAGGGTCGTGGTGTCCGCGTCATGCGGGATCGAGCCGGGCCGGGTGGTGGAGTACAAGCCCCTGCTCGATGGTGCCATCGAAAAGGCACAACACAAGCCCGAGAGCTGCATCATCCTGCAACGGCCGCAGAAGGAAGCCGCGCTCGGCGACCGCGACATCGAATGGAACGAAGCCGTCCGCCGGGCCGAGCCGGCCGAGTGTGTGACCGTAGCGGCGACCGACCCGCTTTACATCCTCTATACGTCCGGCACCACCGGCCAACCCAAGGGCGTGGTCCGGGACAACGGTGGTCACGCGGTGGCACTCAAGTGGACCATGAAGAGCGTATACGATACCGATGCCGGCGAGGTGTACTGGGCGGCGTCCGACGTCGGCTGGGTGGTGGGGCATTCCTATATTGTCTACGGGCCGCTGCTCAAGGGATGCACCACCATCATGTTCGAGGGCAAGCCCGTCGGCACACCCGATGCGGGCGCCTTCTGGCGCGTCATTTCGGACTACGGCGTATCGGCGATGTTCACCGCCCCTACCGCTTTCCGGGCGATCAAGAAGGACGACCCGCGGGGCGAACATATGAAGAAGTACGACCTGTCGAAATTCAGAATACTCTTCCTCGCCGGCGAACGCTGCGATCCCGACACGCTGAACTGGGCGCAGGAGATGCTGCAGGTTCCGGTAATCGACCATTGGTGGCAGACCGAGACGGGCTGGGCGATCGCCGCCAACTGCATGGGCATCGAGCGCTTCGAGGTGAAGCCCGGCTCGCCGACAAAGCCGGTGCCCGGCTACGATGTGAGGATCCTGCTGGAGTCCGGCAAGGAAGCGGCGCGCGGTGAAATGGGCGCCATCACGGTCAAGCTGCCATTGCCGCCCGGCACCTTTCCAACCCTCTGGAACAACGACAAGCGCTACCGAGGCACCTACCTTTCCCAGTTCGAGGGCTACTACCTGACCGCCGACGCCGGCTACCAGGACGAGGATGACTATATGTGGATCATGAGCCGCATCGACGATGTCATCAACGTCGCGGGCCACCGGCTCTCCACCGGGGCAATGGAGGAAGTGCTGGCGTCACATCCCGACGTTGCGGAATGCGCGGTCCTGGGGGCGGCTGACGACATGAAGGGCCAGCTCCCCGTGGGTCTGGTGGTCCTGAAGGCCGGCGTGGCGCGCGATCATTCTGAAATAATCCGCGAGCTGGTCGCCCTGGTGCGAGAGCAGATCGGACCCGTCGCCGCCTTCAAGCAGGCCGCCGTAGTCCAGCGCCTGCCGAAGACCCGCTCCGGCAAGGTCCTGCGCGGCACCATGCGGGCGATCGCCGACGGCCAGGAATACAAGGCTCCGGCCACCATCGACGACCCGGCAATACTCGAAGAAATCACGGGGTCCCTGAAGGACCTGGGCTACCCGAGGAAGTAGAAGGCGGAGTCCCGGGCGCCCCCTGCCCTGCTCATGGACTTGAGCGATACGCGGGCCAACGACAACGGGTTCAGCCCGCCGGTCCGGCCTCGTTGGATGCGCGCTGCTTGCCAGCCGGCCCGTTGCTCCCCGCTCGCGCCGCGGTCTTTTCGCGCAGCAGAAGTTTGGGGCCATGTTTGGCCGGAATGCGAGCCGCTTCCTCGAACCGCCCTTTGACGGCGGCAGGCAGGCTGTCGCACCCCCGGCTTTCACAAATGATGTAGTCCCGGGTGTCGTTCAGCAGGAGCTTAGAGACGTCCTCCGCATCACCGGCCTCCCGGGCGCGACCCTGTGCGTAGTACTCCGCGGAAAAATCGTGCGGCAAGCGCCAGATCAAGAGCCTGCTGTTCACGGAGGGATCGTCGGATCGCCATGCGGCGACGATGGACCTGTCGGTGTGGCCCACCTTCTCCGGCACGGCAACGTAGATACCCACCGCCGCGAGCGCAAACGCGCCCGTTAGCAGAGCCGAAGCGTAGTACGGCCCACCCACGTGCACACCCCAACGGTGCTCGGCGTCGGCAAAGAACAGAGCGAAGCCGGGAATCATGGGCAGCACGTAGGGCCAGATTATGTTGGCCGCAAAGCTGAAGAACACCAGCGGGCACAGGCACCAGAGCAACAGAAACAGACGCCAGCCGTTGTCTTCCGTCGCCGCTGCCGTCGTCGTCCCTCGGCGGCGGGCCGCCAGATAGTGCCGCAGCAGCAACAAGGGCCATGGAAACAGGCCGAGGGCGGCAAAACCCCATATCGAACCGTACGGATAGGCGTGGGCGAAGCCGTAGCGGTCGCCTTGCCAGCTCGAATCGAGAAAACGGCTGATGTTCTCGCCGACAATGAAGTACTGGAGGAATCCCGGATTGTGCTTTTCCATGAGCAGGTACCAGGGTAGCGCGATTGCCGACGTGACCACGATCCCGGTAACCCACGGCAGGCCGCGCCACAAGGGAACCCACGTCTTGCGGACAACCGTCCAGATCAAGATGGGCAGTCCCGCCAGTACCAGGGCAACAGGCCCTTTGGCGAGCAGGCCGACACCGCATCCCACGAAGAACAGATATCCCCACACCCGCCGGTGCGTTCCTTGCTCTCCGTGCAGCGCGTTCCAGAAAGAGAGCAACACCAGCGTCACCGAGAACGTCAGGCTCGTATCCGTCATCACCGTGCCCGCCGTTGCCAGAAAGAACGGAGTGCCGGCGAGAGCCAGTGCCGCGGTCAGGCCGGAGTAGCGGCCGCTGTATCTCGCTGCAGCGCTCCATACCATCCACACCATGGCGGCCGACAGCAACAGATTCGGCAGCCGCGGCGCGAAGGCGGTGGCGCCCAGGAAATGAATCGCCGCCGATGACAGCCAGGCAAAGAGCGGAGGCTTGGCCATGAATGGCTGAGCGTTCTGGTACATCGTGATCCAGTCGCCGGTCTCCGCCATCTTGCGAGCTATTTCGCCATAGCGGGCCTCGGTCGTATCCATCAGCGGAATCACGACCATCCCCAGGACGCGCGCCGACAGCAGCGTCAACAGGACCAATATGCCGGTGCGAGCGGGGAACGCACTGCGGGTGACGCCCGTCTGCATAGAAATATCTTCTCATCCCAAGTTGAACGATGAATGAAGGAAGTCTACACGCGTAAACTGGTCGGCCAAAAGCGACCTCGGGTGTACGACGTCCCTCCAGGACGGGATCGGACCGGGACAGGTCCCGGCTACGTAAAAGCCTGCATTCCGGTCTGGGCGCGGCCCAGAATCAGGGCATGGATATCGTGAGTGCCCTCATAGGTATTGACCGTCTCCAGATTCATCATGTGGCGAATCACGTGATACTCATCGGAGATGCCGTTGGCACCGTGCATGTCGCGGGCGGCGCGTGCAATGTCCAGGGCCTTGCCGCAGTTGTTGCGCTTCAGCAGTGATACGGCCTCGGGCGCACCCTGACCGCCGTCGATCATCCTCCCGAGCCGCAGAACCGCGTTCAGACCGAGGGTGATCTCGGTCTGCATATCGGCAAGCTTCTTCTGAATCAACTGGTTCGCCGCCAGCGGCCGACCGAACTGCTTGCGATCCAGCACATACTGGCGGGCGGCATGCCAACAGAATTCGGCCGCGCCTATGGCGCCCCAGGCAATGCCGTAGCGCGCGCGGTTCAGGCAGCCGAACGGTCCCTTCAAGCCCGCGACGTTTGGCAGGAGATTGGCCTCGGGAACGAATACGTCCTTCATGACAATCTCCCCGGTCGCCGACGTACGCAGCGAAAACTTGCCTTCGATCCGGGCGGTGCTCAGGCCCTCCATGCCCTTCTCCAGAACGAATCCCCTGATCGACCCATCCTCCGTCTTGGCCCAGACCACGAACACGTCGGCAATCGGCGCGTTCGTGATCCAGGTTTTACTGCCGTTCAGAAGGTAACCGCCGTCACCTGCGGCCGCCCTGGTCTTCATACTGCCGGGATCCGAGCCATGATCCGGCTCGGTGAGCCCAAAACACCCGATCCACTCGGCCCGGGCCAGCTTCGGCAGGTAGCGTCGGCGTTGTTCCTCGGTTCCGTAGGTGTAGATCGGGTGCATCACCAGGCTCGACTGCACGCTCATGGCCGACCGGTAGCCGGAATCCACGCGCTCCACTTCGCGGGCGATCAAGCCGTAGGCCACGTAACTGGCGCCGGCCCCGCCATACTCCTCGGGGATGGTGGCGCCCAGCAGCCCCAGCTCTGCCATCTCGTTCATGATCTCGCGATCGAAATGCTCTCGCCGGTGGGCCTCCAGCACCCGCGGCATCAACCGGGACTGGCAGTATTCCCGCGCGCTGTCGCTGATCAGGCGCTCTTCATCGTTGAGTTCATGACGGAACAGCAATGGATCGTCCCAATGGAACCCTGACTCCACCGAGGCCGTGGTGTGGGGAGAGGACGATTCGAGAGTCGGGGGCATGGCGTGCTCCGGAGGATATTCGGAGCCAAGAATACCAGTTCATGCCCCGCAAATCGGCGCGAATTCGCGATCGTCTCCGGCGGCTCGATCTGAACGGCAATGCGGTAATATCGCGAACCAACTCGAGACAAGGACTCAGCGCATGACCAAACCAAACCAGTCGACCGGCGCACCAAATTCGGCCGCCGGCCCGGCACGAAAGCGCCGCCGCTACCCGTGGGTGCTGCTGGGGCTGCTTCTGATAGTAGTCGGTGCGGTGGCCGCGGCGCCGGCGCTGATATCCACCCCCTGGGTCCGGAATGCCGCCTTGGGCTGGATCAACGGATCCATTCCCGGCAGCATCTCAGTGCAGGATCTGTCCTTGTCCTGGATGGGTGGCCAGTCGGTCCGCTCCCTGGCGATCAACGACACCCAGGGCCGCCCGGTATTGAAGCTCGCGGAATTCACCACCGACCTCACGCTCCTGGGAGCGTTGCGCAACCGCCTGTCGCTGGGCAGAACGATGGTGCGGGGGCTCGACGCCGACCTGCGCTTCGACGCCGATGGTACCAGCAACCTGACTCGAGCGATTGGCGGCCAGGAAGCCGGTGAGACCTCCGGAGGCGGGGCGGTGTTTCCGGCAACCGGAAACATGGCCCTCATCGACAGCAGAATATCGATCTCGGCACCCGGTATTCAGCCCGTCATTCTCGATAAGCTGTCCGGCAAACTGGAGATGTCCGGTCCCGATGCGCCGCTCAAGCTATCCTTCGGCGGGCAGAGCCGGCAGGGTGACCTCCAGGGCAAGATCACCCTCGACGGGCACGTCACCGGCCTGTTCACCGATGGCCGGCTGAGCGCGGACAAGGCGCAGGTCGACCTGACGGCCGGTGTCGAGGACCTGCCCGTCGATGCCTTGGACCAACTGCTCCAGCTTCGCGGCATGCTCAGCGCCGCCTTGGGCAAACGGATGAGCCTGAACATCCAGGCCAAGGGGGGCGCCGACCGCCAGAATATATCTGTCGACGCCAGTGCCCCCAACGCTGACCTGAAGCTGAACGGGTTCGCGGCGAAGGGCAGATTCGAGCTGTCGGACCCCGCCACTGTCCGTATGCAGCTGACGCCCCAGCTGGTCGACGCGGTCGGCGGGCTGGCCGCCGGGGACTCAAGCCTTCACATGGCCGCCCCGGCTGAACTCGAACTGACCCTGAACCGGCTCGATGTTCCCTTGCAGCGGTTCACCATGTCCGATATCGCCGTGCAAACGGCGCTGAAGACCGGCGGCCCGATACGTTTCACCGGCGTCAAGGGGCTGGGCGCGGTCAGCCTGAGCGGGCTGCGCATGTCCCTCGAGAGCCCCAGGCTGGCCGACGATGTCCGGATCCGGCTGGATGGCAAGCCGGCAACGGACGACAAGAGCGGCAATCTCGCCATCGACGCCGAAGTGAAGCATCTGTTCGACGACGCCGGCAATCTGCAGATGAACAAGCTTGTAGTCCACGCACGATCGTCCCTGACCGGTGTTCCCACAGCCCTGGTGGACAGTTTGCTGCAGCAGAACGGTATGTTGACCGCGGCCATGGGCGCCACTTTCGACGTGGCGCTGAATGCCGACACCGGAGACAAAGGGAGTATCGCCGGCTCCGTGAGCGTGGACTCTGAGCGGCTCAAAACCGGTCCCCTGACCTTCGCGGTGAACAATCAGCTCAGCCTCACCCAACCTGCTGAGATTCACATCACTGCAACGCCCGAGCTGTGGCGGGCCGCAACCGGCGGCACCTCCGGCTACGCGCTGACTCAGCCCTCCCAATGGGTGCTCAACGTCAAAGCTTTGCAGATCCCGCTGCCCGCGGCGCAGGGTCCTGTGTTACAACCCGGCAAGACGCGGCTCGAGGCCGCCCTGCGCTCGCCCGTCGCGACGCTGGAGGACGCCGCTACCCACCAGGCCACGCGAGTGGAGGATGTCTCTTTGAGCCTCTCCGGCGACACGCTGAGCTCCATGGACCTGCAAGGCACCGCCCGCGTGGTGCAAAAAGGCGGCGCGCTGGAGACCATTGACGCTTCCCCCTTGCAAGTGAAGCTCGAAGCCCACAGCGGCCTCGCGCCCGACGGCACCACGAAAGCCATCGACAGCAACTTGTCGCTGGACGGCGCCGGCCTGAAGGCCGCTTTGAGCTCGACCATCGATCAGGGCCTGAGCCGGCTCACCCTGACCAAACCCGCCACCGTCGAAACGGCCCTGACTCCGGCGATGTTGGCAGCCTGGCAACAGGGCAGCGGCCCCGGCGCCACCCTCAAGCAGAAAGCGGCCATAACGGCTACCGTTAGTCATCTCGCGGTGCCCCTGGCGCCATTCGACTACGCAGGGTTGAAGGCCGACGGTAGCGCCCAGGCGGGCACCCTTGCCATCGAGTCCCCCGGTGGTGTGCAAACCTCCATCGACGACACTCATGTCGATTTCAGCTTCGATGGCGACAAGCAAGGGAAGGCCAAGCTCGATCTCAACGGTCGGGTGCGTTCGAGTGATAACCAGTCCGGCGACCTGTCCCTCTCCATAGACGCCGGAAACCTTCTGGACGCCAAGGGTGCGATGTCCGGCGACGATCTGTCTCTCAAACTGGACGGCAAGCTGCAGCAGTTGCCCGTAGCACTCCTGGACCAGCTCATGAACATGGATGGGCTGGCGGCCGCAACTCTCGGACCCACTGCCAGCATGCAGGTGAGCACCCAGCTGGACAAGATGCATGGTCCCGTGTCGCTCACCCTGGACGCGCCGAACACCCAGGCCAAACTCGAGGCCAAGGTTGGCGACAAGGGCCTGACCCTGACCGAACCCCTGGAGGCGAAGTTCGAGCCTACACCGGAGTTCGGGAAGAAAGTGCTCGCCAAGATCCATCCCATTTTCGAGACGACGCAGCGCGCGGAGCAGCCCATTCGATTCGAGATTCCTCCCGAAGGAGTGCTCATCCCCGTCAAGGACTTTGACTTTAAAAAGGTCGCCATACCGAAGATGACCCTTGACTTCGGCAAGGTGGTGCTCAAGAACGGGTGGATAATACGGGGTATCACTGAGCTTGCGCAGCGGTTCGGCAAGCTGGGCAACGTGCAACGCGACGAATGGGTGGCCTGGTTCACGC
Source organism: uncultured Gammaproteobacteria bacterium (assembly GCA_963731035.1). Taxonomy (GTDB): domain Bacteria; phylum Pseudomonadota; class Gammaproteobacteria; order Arenicellales; family JAANXG01; genus JAANXG01. The sequence continues at coordinate 196,108 of CAVSUY010000027.1, forward strand.
CGGGCCTGATGCAAGTCGAAAACGGCCGACTGCTTTACTCGCGTCGACTCGATCTACTCCTCGGCGACAAGCTGCACATGGCGACCTGGGGTACCGCGGATGTCGCCGCCGACAAGTCGGATCTCACCCTGGCCTTCATGCCGGACACCATGAAACGCGTGTTTCGCATCGCCGTGGCCGAGAATGATGCTTTGAGGGTGCCGATCAAGGGCACGTTGTCCAGTCCCGCGGTCGACTTCAAGGGCGCCGCGGCGGACCTGGCCCGTCTACGGGCCACGCAAGAAGCCTCGAAGAAGAATGCGTTGACCGGTGCGCTCATCAGCGCGGTAGCCGGCAAGGTGACCGGAACCGGCGGCCAGCCCATACCCCAGGCATCGGTGGAGCCGCTTCCCTGGGCGCAGCAGCTGCAGGCACAAGACGCCGCCGATGCCCAGCAGGAGCAATCCCAACAGCAGCCGGCGCAGACCGAACCGAAGAGCGACCAGTCGGCCCCGACCAAGAGCGAGAACACCCAGGAGCAGGTCATCAAGGGATTGATCGATATCTTCGGCAAGAAGAAGAAACAGTAGCGGCCTGCCGCCATATCGCGGTACTTGCCTGGATCCGTCTCCCCCAGGGGGAGACGGATCTTCACGACCGGTTCATTTGACGGCGGAAAACAGGAAGCGATTGACGCAGAAGAAGTACTCTCCTTCACGGGACTTGTGGCGCAGGTCCTCCAGCCAGGCTTCGGCCTGCACCCTGGAAGCCCTGCCCTGCTCGATCGCCTTGCGGGTGAACACGGTAACCATGTCGCTGGAATAGCCGTCGGGCAGCAGGCTGGTGTTGACGACGGGCACGGCCTCGACCCTTACCGCGCTGAAACCAAGGGATCGGAGCATGGGAGCCAGACGCACGGGCAGGTTCGGAGAGGCAACGGCGCCGTCCCAGGCCCGGATCATGGTCTCCGTAAGGTCGAAGTCGCTGCTGTTCATTACGCAGCTTCTCCAATCCGTTTCGACTAAGGCGATCCGACCTCCGGATTTCAGGACGCGGTACATCTCGGCGACGGCACCGCGCACGTCGTCGACATAGAGCAACACCTGCGTGCAGGCTACGGCATCGAACCGGCCGTCGCCTTCGGCGAGCTGATCTATGGATGCACGTCTGAAATCGACCCATGGCAGGTCCCGGCATCGGTCCTTTGCCAGGGTCAGCATGTCCGCGCTCTTGTCGATGCCGAGCACTCCCCCCCTCTCCCCGACGAGACGAGCGGCCTCCCCGCAAAGCAATCCGGGCCCGCAACCGGCATCGAGCATCCGGTCACCGGGCTGCAGATTCAACGCCTGAAGGGTCCTGTAACGCTGATGGCCGATTTCCGGCGAGCTATAAGCACGCTCCAGCTGCCGCGATTCCTTCAAAGACAAGCCGCATCCCCACTCGAACTGGTGTACATGATACTTCAGCCGGCCTGCAGGTCGTGCAGCCTGGCAAAGACGAAGCCGCGGACGAAAGGCTCGATATCGCGAGCTCGGTCCACGAACATCTCGATCAGGTCGTCCACCGGAAACCGGCCGGCCGGAACCAATATCGGCGAAGCCTTGTAACGGGCCGGTTCCTGTTCGCCGTCGTCCACCAGATTCCGCGTGAAACCGCCGGATGCACTCCAGGTTAACGCCTGCTCCGGTCCCTCTCCCTCTGCGTCTATACCTCCCTTACACGCGAGCTGAAACTTTCGAATATCCCCGGACGGCTCACGCCACACGAACAGGTCCATGGCAGGATCGCTGAACCATTGTTTCCGCGACCCGCTGGAATCCTGCTTGGCAGCGCCGATCTCCCGGAGCATGGCTTTTAGAGCCAGTCCTCTTCCAGCGGATACGAGGATAGCTGCTCGCAGCCGTCCGACGTGATCAACACCTGCTCTTCGAGCTTGACGCACTCGCTGCCGCCTTCGATCCCTATCAGCGCTTCCACGCACAACGTCATGCCTTCCTCGATCACGCCGTGGTACCCGTATTCGGGGTAGTCCTGGGGATAGTAAATTGCCGGATGCTCATCGCACAGCCCAACGCCGTGCATGGCCACACCGTAGCGTCCGGGAACGTATTCCCCTGCCAACGGATGCAGCGAATCGGACACTTCCTTGAAAGTGGCCCCCGGCTTGAGCACCTCCATGTTGCGCTTGATTTGTTCGTACGCGGCCGCGTACAGCCGCCGCTGCTCGGCGTCGGGCCCGGCACCGCAGACCCATGCGCGCGAGATGTCACAGCAATACCCGTAAGGACCCACCATGTCGGTATCAAAGCTCACCATGTCCCCCTTTTCGATGGGGCGCATGGAGCATTCCTGGAACCAAGGATTGGTCCGCGGGCCGGACGTCAGCAAGCGGGTCTCTATCCATTCGCCACCACCGGCGATATTGCCCTTGTGGAGCTCGGCCCACAACGCGTTCTCGGTGATTCCGGGCTGCAGATGTGCGCGCATCTCATCAACGGCGTGCTCACAGACCCTTATGGATTCCCGCATCAGTGCGATTTCACCCGACGACTTGATCCGACGCGCGCTTTCCATCACTTCGAATCCGTCGGCGATCTCATAGCCCAGGCGCTCCAGCTCCTGCACGCCGGCCGGCGCGATACGGTCTACGGCGATGCGCCGGTGGCCCGCGGAGGTTTCCCGGATCACGCTGTCCATCTGCTGCGCCCAGGCCCGGGCGCGCGTGCCCCGCTCCGGACCGGCAAGAAAATAGAGAAAGGATACGGGCACGCGTGTCTGGTCAATAGTAGGTACGCCGTCACACAAGTACGACTTGCCGCCGTAGTCGAACAGAACCACCGGCCCCTCCGTCGGCACGTAAACATACCTGGCTTCGTTGTGCAGGCACCAGATCTGCATATTGGTCGTGTCGGTGGCATAGCGCGTATTCAACTGGTCGTACAGAATGATACCCGCGAGGTCTCTTTCCAGAAGCGCTTGGCGGACCCTGCCGAGACGATACAACCGCACGGCGTCCAGGTCGCACGGCGGGGTGGTGAAATCCATGGCGCCATGCTGGCGGGCGGTTCTTACACGGGCTGTAGAAAGACGATTCATGGCGCCGGATCTCTCCTTATTCGAGGGGATGACGGTAGCACAAAAGGGTTTTCACGAACATCCGACAAGGGTTCGCTGAGGCTCACCATGGAATGGTCTTATCCCAATAGCGGTTGCCGCGGGAGCGATTGTTGGATTAAATGCCTGGGTCAACCAATGAAGTCCGGAGGACCAATTCCATGAAGCAAGAGATCGTCCTGTCGATGATCGCCGATGACCATCCGGGAATCGTCCAGACGCTGGCCGAGACCATTACGGAACATGGCGGCAACTGGCTCGACAGCAGCATGTCCCACTTGGGCGGGAAGTTCGCCGGTATCGTTCTGCTGGAGGTATCCGACACCCAGGAGCAGGAGTTGGAGAATGCGCTCCGTTCGCTGGACAAGCCCGACCTCCATGTCAGCTTCGAGCGCACCGTCCCTGCCAAGCCCCGTCCCTTTCATTACGTGATGGTCAATATCGTCGCCAACGATCGACCGGGAATCGTCGAGGAGATTGCCGACCTCCTGGCCCGCCATGACATCAACATCGAATCCCTGAGCACCTCGGTCGCGGACACTCCCATGTCCAGCGGGCACCTGTTCAAGGCCCGGTTTCAGGCCGACCTGCCCGGGGAGATGGGCTACGAGGACCTGCAGCGTGTTCTCGAGTCCGCTTCGGACGATCTCATGGTAGAGCTGGAAGGACACCCCTGGTGGGAGCACTCGATCTAGTGTTCCCCTAGGCGCCGCCGTGGTTCCCGGGACCGCAGCGCCGTCGGGCTACTCGGTCCCGAGCGGGCGCGCCCGTCGACGACTCTTTTCGGGCCGGCCTATTTGAGCGACCGCCCCAGCGGCATCATGACCAACGGTTCCCCGTCGATTTCCAGACAACGGCGGACCGTGTCATCGTGGAAACCGCCGACGAGGACCGTACCAAGCTCCATCTCCACGGCGCGCAGGGCTATATTCTGCGCCGCCGCTCCGGCTTCCATATGGATATAACGCCGGCCGCGCTTGCCGTCGGGCGATTGATCCGAGAACTCCGACTCCGCACTCTCGACGTTTCCAGCGATCACAATCAGTGCCGCGCAATCCCTGATCCAGTGCTGATCTTCCAGCGCGGCATCGTATAGTTCATCACACAGGTCTCCGTAACCCAGCGCATCAAGGGCGTGGGAACGGGGTTCGTAGACATACAACCCAGATTTCAAGCCGGAGACATCTGCGGCCACCAGGTACAGACGCAGGGGATTCAATCCGCGGGGTGACGGCACCGTGCGTTTCCCGGAGCTGTGGCTGATACCCTGGCCGGCCCACATCAGGCGGCCGACTTCCAACAGAGACAAAGGCCCAGGCGCGTACTCGCGCACCGAACGGCGCGCCATCAACAAACCCGCCACTCCGTTCAGCTGCCGGGGCGCCGGCAATTGCACGTGGGAGTTCAAGAGTCCGGCCTCCAGGGATTGGTTTCGCTCGTAAAACCGGGATAGCGCGGCAGCGTATCCAGGATCTCGAACCAGGGAATGCGCTCAGCGCAATGCACATGAAACTGCGGCCTGAAGAGATTCGGATCGTCCACCGTGCCCAGGAACAGATGTATCTCTCCTGGAAACTGGTCCGCTTCGTACGCAAGCGGCGTACCACACCTGGCACAAAAACTTCGTCGAACCCCCGGCGAGGACTCGAAAAACGACAGCTGTCCCTGCGCGACGGCGAAAGACGAAGCCGATACACCAACGAATGTGGCCACCGCCGAACCGGTGTTCCTTCTGCAGTTTTCACAATGACAGTGGCCGACCCAGATCGGCGGCTGACTCACGGCGTATCGCACATCACCGCACAGACAACGTCCCGTGAAGACCGCCTCTGTCATCGCCGCCGAGCCGCCAGACGCAAGATACGGCATATTTCCGGTCCACGGCATCTTACCGGCCGGCCGCATCTGTGTTTCAATGGGATCGTTTCCGCGCGGGAATTCATCGGGGCTCCAACTTCACCTGACCGCGTGTTCATGTGATCCCCGGCCAGGGTCGCCAACCACTATACAAGATTCATGCAACCAGAGACAACTGGCATGCTTCCGGATTCCTCGCCTGAGCAACTGCTGCGCAGCGCCGCATGTGTCGAGTTGGACGATGCTGCGCGAGAATCACTGGTACGCGCGTGCGCCGCTCAAGACGATTGGGAAAAGACCATTCGCGAGGCCGAGCTCCACGGTATGGCACCGTATACGCATATGCGGATCAAGGAGGCGGGCCTTGATATTCCGACGGAAATCGAAAGGAAACTCAAAGCCCTGACGTTCCGGCATAGCGACGCGTCGCGAATTCGCACGCGTGCGCTGCTGGAGATCCTGGCGAACCTTGGCGCGAGCGATATAGAGGTGCTTGTTCTCAAGGGAGCCGCCCTTGCCCACCTGATATACGACCCGCCCGGCTTGCGACCCATGAGCGATGTCGATCTGCTCGTTGCCCCGGCACATCTTGAACGGGCCTCCCGGATTCTGGCCGACCTCGGCTACAGTGGCGTCGGCGATCACAGCCTGCTGCCCGATCACCACCACTTGCCGACAATCTCGCGATCTCTCCGCGGCCTGTGCGTGAGCATCGAAATCCACCACAACGCTCTGACACGAGACAACATCGGATCGATCCACCTTGGCGCCCTGTCGGAGCCGCCGCAGGAGTTCGAGGTCGACGGCGCGCCCGTTCGTTGCCTGGGCCATATCGATATGCTCCGACACCTGTGCCGCCACACGCTCGAGCCACGCGAGACAACCAAGATCGGATCGGCCCTGGATATCATGCTTTACGCCCATCGCTACGCCGAAGCTATCGATTGGGCGCGGCTGAGGCGGGAATACCCCGAAGTGATCACCATGATCCAGCTCCTGGGCTACCTGGTGCCGTGGCCGTCACGACTGAGTCGCTATCTCCCCGCTCCCCCACCCGGCCCTCCGTCCGGCGTCGGCTTCGGTATGGTTCCCCTTTCCCGCCTGCGCCATGGACAGCACCGCGTGGCCAGGCTTCTGGATCCGTCGGACTGGTGGCTGCGGGCCTTCTACAATGTGCCGCCAGGGCGGTCCCTGATATACACCAAGACGATCCGGCACCCCGTTCGGGTGCTGTTCTGGCTGTGGCGGCGGCTCGGAAAAGCAGTCCAGTGATCTTCTGTTTGGACGGAACCTCAGGTATATTTCCGATACGTTCAAATTTCGACGGTAGCCTATGAATTCCGGAGCCATACCCCACCCGAACACCGAGTTCAGCCTGGAGGAAATTGATGACGAACTTTTGTTGTATCACCCGGCGAAAACGAAAGCCGTCTACCTGAATGAAACCGCGGCACTCGTGTGGCAGCTTTGCGACAGCAAGCGGTCCGTCTCCGAAATCATTTCCCTGCTCGAGGAAAATTACCCGGAATCGGACAGCATCAGCAACGACGTAGAGGCGACTCTCAAGCAACTCGCAGACAACGGCGCCGTCGAGATTCAGAACGACCAATGAGAACTCATTACGTCTCGTTCGCCGACAATTCGGTTGCCATCAACTACGAAGAGGACGCCCACCAGCGCCTTCTCGAGTACTTGTTCGGCGACCTCGACAACCACGAGACCACTGAACCGCTGAGCCGCCTTCACCTCTCGCAGGCGGACGAGCCGAACAACATACGCCTCGACCAGGATGGCAGCAGGCTCTATTCCGGCGACTGCCGCACAACCTTGGCCAGGACCCTGGTGGAGAAGACTCTGTATGCGCTGGTCGACAAGGACAACAGCGGCCTGGCCTTCCATGCAGCCGCAGTGTGCGCGGGGAACACCGGGGTCCTGATTCCCGGAAAGAGCGGTGCTGGAAAGAGCACGCTCGCGGTCTGGCTGGTGACCCGGGGTTTCAACTATCTCACCGATGAGCTGGTGCACGTGCCGTTGGACACGAAGACCATCGAAGCCTTTACCAGGCCCTTCAACCTGAAAAAGAACGGCTGCGAGATCCTGGAGAACGAATTCGATATCAGGGACACGGAACAGAGGATCTTGAAGAACAAACGCCTTTCCATCGTGCCCCACCGCTTGATCAACCCGACTTACAAACGACTCAGGCCGGATGTCAGCGTTATCCTGTTTCCCCACCAGGTCGAGGATGAAGAGCATCGGCTCGAGCCCCTGTCCAAGGCCCAGGCGGGGCTCAGGATGGTGGAATGCCTCGTCAATGGGCGCAATATAGCGAACCACGGCTTCGATCAGGTCAGCCGCATAGTGCGGGACGTTCCCGCGTATGTGCTGCACTACACCGGGTTCAAGACGCTGCCCGGGCTGCTGGGCGGCATACTCCCCCAGGTGCGGACGTAGACCTCTTTGCCGTGCGCCGCCCGCTGCGACGGGTGCACACTCCAGCCGGCAGACCCTGCCCGGCGCGATACGCGGAGGTTCCTTGAACGTCTCCGACCAACTCTCCTCCGCCCGCCCGCTCCACGGCTTTATACTGAGCCGCGAATGGCGGGACGGGCTTCAAGGTTCCCATATGGAGCTATGGGCGGCAACCGACCACGGTCCGGCGCAGCTGATCCTGGAAAACCTGGAGCCCGTCATGTTCCTTCGCCGCTCCGACCTCGAAGCTGCGAAGAGATCCCTGCCGGCTTCCGCCCGTGCCGGGGACGTTTCCCTGAAGGCTCTCGATGGCGAAGATGTGGAAGCGCTGTATTTCCCGTCCCGGCGCCTGCTCGAGCAGGCTCGCGACCGATTGCTGAGCGAGGGCGTCGAATGCCTGGAAGCCGACGTACCGCCAGGTGAACGTTTCCTCATGGAACGTTTCATCCGAGGCTCATTCCGCGCCGAGGGCACCTTTGAACGGGGAGATCCTTTTCTCAGGCTCCTCAACCCGAGACTGAGCCATGCCGACTACGATCCGCATCTGGGCGTGTGCTCGTTCGATATCGAAACGTCGGAAGACGCGCGGGAGCTCTACTCCATCGCGTACATCCACGGGCAGCGCCGGCGGGTGCTCATGCGCGGGGAGGCCACGGCGCCGGCCGGCGAGGCGGATTTCGAGACCGTGGGATGCGCGGACGAGCGTGGGCTGCTCGAACGCTTCGTCGATGATGTCCAATCCCTTGACCCGGATGTCCTGATCGGCTGGAACGTCATCAATTTCGATTTGAGCGTCCTGCAACGACGGTGCAAGGAGCTCGGCGTCGCGTTCGAGATCGGCCGATCACGCACACCGGGGCGTGTTCTCGAGGGACGTGCGGGAACCCTGAATGCCATCGCACGTTGTCCCGGGCGCGTGATCCTTGACGGTATCGAGTGCCTGCGCTCGGCTTTCTGGAGGTTCCAGAATTATTCCCTGGAGTCGGTCGGCCGGGAGTTGCTGGGACGTGGAAAGACCATATCGGCGGAGCACCACAAACCATCCGAAATCACCCGCCTGTTCCACGAAGACAAGGCGGCCCTGGCCCGCTACAACATCGAGGACTGCCGGCTGGTCCTCGACGTGTTCGCGGCCACCGACCTTCTCAACTTCGTGGTCCAGCGAACGCGTCTTACCGGTCTCGCCATGGGGCGCCAGGGCGGCTCGGTGGCGGCGTTCGACTATCTGTATCTTCCCCGGCTGCACCGCGAGGGTTGGGTCGCCCCCAGTCTGCTGCGTCAGTCCGATCCCCAGGGGAGTCCGGGCGGTTACGTACTCGATTCCGTACCGGGTATCCACGACAACGTGGCAGTGCTCGATTTCAAGAGTCTGTATCCGAGTATCATCCGGACCTTTCGAATCGACCCCCTGGGACGTGCCCAACCCGGGGATGATCCAGTGCCGGGATTCCTGGGCGCCCGGTTCTCCCGCGAACATTCCCTGCTGCCGACGATCATCGAGGAACTGTGGCAGCGACGGGACGATGCCAAGCGCGCCGGAAACCAACCGCTTTCCCAGGCCATCAAGATCCTGATGAACTCTTTCTACGGGGTCCTGGGCACCGACGCCTGCCGCTTCTACCATCCACAACTCGCGAGCAGCATTACCCGTCGGGGTCACGAGATCATCCAGACGTCCAGGGACTGGATCGAGCAGCAGGGTTTCCGGGTCATCTACGGAGACACCGATTCATTGTTCGTGCTGCTCAGGGAAACCGGACAAGCGTCGAAGGCACGGGCGCTGGAGCTTGTGGCGAACCTCAATCGGTGGTGGCAAGCCAGGATCCGCAGCGAATACCGTCTCCACAGCTATCTCGAAATCGAGCTCGAGACGCTGTTCAACAGATTCTTCATGCCCACGATTCGCGGCGGAGAAGTCGGCAGCAAGAAGCGGTATGCGGGGATCACGGAAGCCGGCGGCGGCTCGCTGGTCATCAAAGGACTGGAGGCGGTGCGCTCGGACTGGACGGAGCTTGCGCGATCCTTTCAGCGCGAGCTCCTGTATGCCGTCCTCCAGGGCCAGGACGCCGAACATCTCACTCGCCGGTATGTCGATCTCGTGCGATCCGGCGGAGCAGAGTCTCAGCTGGTCTACCACAAGCGCCTGCGCCGACCCCTGAACGCGTACCGGAAGAACATACCACCTCACGTCAGGGCGGCCCGCCAACTGGGCAAGCCCGTGTCGGAGGTGAGGTACTACATAACCGTGGCCGGCCCGCAACCGGTGGAACGGCGCACCGCCTCCCTGGACTACGATCACTACGTCGAGCGCCAGATCAAGCCGGTAGCCGACGCCGTCCTTCCGTTCGTGGGCCTGGATTTCGATCGCATAGTAGGCGGCCAGCGTGACCTGTTCAGTTGAGCGGCCCCCCTTGCTCCGCCCCGACGATAACCCCGTCAGGCTGGTGACCTACCCATCGCCTATGCGCGGCAGGAATCTCGAGTCATGATCCGGGTCATCCTGCTGACGCCCGCGGTGGCGTTGCTAGCCCTGGCGGGGATCTACCTGCTGACGCCACAGGTGTCTCTTGACATTCCCCCGCCGTCACAACGCTATCTGGATACCGACGCCGGCTTCCTGTGCATAGGTGCTGGCAACAGCGGCTGCTTCGTGGACGAGGACCTGCAGAGTAGCTACAAATTCCGCATGTACCTGCGTACTTACGGCGTCACTCTCCAACAACTGAAGAGACAGGGCGATGAGCTCGTCGCGCGGCGCATGAACGCGGCGTTGGCCGGTTCCAGGTATGTGCGAAGCGCGATCGTTCTGGCGCACGACGGCGTGGTGAGTAGCGGTGAAATGGACAGGTCGGCAACGAAGATATACGTTCCCAACGAATTCGTCGCCCGCATGGCGCGCAAGTATCCACATCTCGAGTATGGAGCCAGTGTTCATCCCGACCGCGCCGACTGGCGCCGGCGCCTGGTGCAGGCCAGGGACGACGGTGCGGTTCTGGTGAAATGGGTGCCCGCCGCGATGCACATCGACCCATCCGATCTGCACTACGTTCCCTACTATCGGACCCTGATGGAGCTGCATCTGCCGCTGATGGTCCGGCTCGGCGACGGGGGCTCGACCGGGGAGGGGGAAGCGGCGCTGGGGGATCCGCGTAAGCTGGCACTGCCCCTGACGGAAGGGGTTACCGTCATCGCGACCAACATCGCCGCCGGGGAGAATTACGACGGCGAGCCCACCTATCGGCGAGTGCTGGAGATGATCGACGAGTACCCCAATCTCTATCTGAATATCGCCGGCCTCACTCGGTTCACCAAGGTTGGCTATCTCACACGTGCGCTGAAGGCACCCGGGGTCAAAAACAGGATACTCTACGGATCGGACTGGCCGATGCTGTTCTTCCCGCTCACATCGCCTTTCTACCATTGGCCTGACATCGACCTCGCGCGCGCCAAGACCATTCAGAACATCGACAACGCCTGGGACCGCGATGTCGCTCTGAAGACCGCCCTGGGGGTACCTCCGTCTGCGTTCCAGCGGTCCTCGGAACTGCTCATGCGCTGAATCCCTCGCCGGATTCTATTGACACCGGCGCCGGTACGCATTTCTAATACCGGCACCCCTGATGAGACCCCTCAAAAGCTTCTCGTACCCGAAACTCTCTGACCGGCTTGATCCCATTTTGATCTGACCGTGCCTCCCGGCGCCGACGACCGATGCCTCCGAACCACATCGATTATCAAGACAATACAGTCACTATCGACGCCGACTACGTCCAGTCCGACACGGCCGCCTTTCACTTGATGATCGAAAACGGGCGTGCCGCCTTCTTTGATACCGGAACCACCCTTTCGCTTCCCAACGCCAAGGCGGTCCTCAAGGGAAAGGGGCTGTCAGCGGAGGACGTACAGTACGTCATACCGACGCACGTGCATCTCGATCACGCCGGCGGGGCCGGCGCGATGATGCGGGATTTCCCGAATGCGCATCTGATTATCCATCCCCGGGGCGCCCGACACATGATCGACCCCGCCAAACTATGGCAGGGTACGACCGGCGTCTATGGCGAGGAGCGCGCCAAACAGCTCTACGGGGAAGTCGTGCCGGTGCCCGAGGGGAGAATCACCGTCATGGAGGACAACAGCGAGTTGGATTTCCAGGGTCGAAAGCTCTTGTTCATCGACACGCCGGGACACGCTCGGCATCACTTCTGCGTCGTCGATCCGGCGCGCGGAGCGGTATTCGCCGGAGATATGCTGGGCATTTCGTACCGCGTATTCGACAGCGACCGGGGCCCGTTCGTTTTCCCTTCCACCACGCCGGTCCAATTCGAGCCAGAAGCATTCCACCGGTCCCTGGACCGGCTTTCGACGCTTGATCTCCGCTACGGCTATCTCGCCCATTTCGGTCGTATCGAGCTGAACGGGGCCATCTTTGCAGCACTGCATGAGCGCGTCGACCGCTTTGTGGACATCGCACTCAAGGTGGAGGACGAGATCGACAGGGAATCGGCGCTAATCGACAAGCTCGCCAAGTACCTGTTCAACGAGGTCAAGAGCCACGGTTCGCCGATAGCAGACGACAAGATCCGGATGAACCTCGCCATGGACGTCAAGCTGAACGCTCAGGGCATCGACGTCTGGTTGAAACGTCGCCAGCGATGACTTCCCGCCCGGGGGAAGCCCGGCGCACCCCACCCGCGTGGGTGGGGCTTTGTCCCCGCAGCAACTCTACTTGTTGAGCCGGTTCTCGATCAGGTGGTCTACCACGGTGGGGTCGGCCAGGGTGCTGGTGTCTCCGAGGTTGCCCAACTCGTTTTCGGCCACCTTGCGCAGAATCCGGCGCATGATCTTGCCGGACCGGGTTTTCGGCAGCGCCGGCGCCCACTGCAGAAGGTTGATCTTTGCAAACGCTCCGATTTCCTTGCGTACCAGCTGGATGAGCCCGTCTCGCAGCGCATCCGAGCCCTTCTCTCCGGCCATGAGCGTGACGTAGGCGTATATCCCCTGGCCGGTCACCGGGTGCGGATAGCCCACGACCGCCGCCTCGGCCACCTTTTCGTGCAGAACCAGGGCGGATTCGATCTCCGCCGTGCCGATGCGGTGCCCCGAAACATTCAGAACGTCATCCACGCGCCCGGTAATCCAGAAGTAGCCGTCCTCGTCCCGGCGCGCTCCGTCCCCGGTGAAGTAGTAGCCCTTGTACATCTGGAAATAGGTCTCGTAGAAACGCTTGTGGTCCCCGTACACCGTTCGCATCTGTGACGGCCAGGGGAACTTGATGGCCAGGTTGCCCGCCGCGGGACTTTCCGTCAGCTCCTTACCCTGGTCGTCCATGAGAACGGGCTGGACGCCGAAGAAAGGTCGGGTGGCCGAACCCGGCTTCAGCGCGGTCGCGCCCGGCAACGGCGTTATCATGTGTCCTCCGGTTTCCGTCTGCCACCAGGTATCTACGATGGGGCAGCGCTCGTCGCCGACGACACGGTAGTACCATTCCCAGGCTTCCGGATTGATAGGCTCGCCGACCGTGCCGAGAATCCTCACCGACTTGCGCGACGTCTTCTTGACCGGGTCGTCTCCCGAAGCCATGAGGGCGCGGATGGCAGTCGGCGCCGTGTAATAGATGTTGACCTGGTGCTTGTCACAGACCTCCCAGTGCCGCGACGGCGACGGATATGTCGGCGTGCCTTCGAAGATCAGGGTGATGGCTCCGTTCGTAAGCGGCCCGTAGACGATATATGAATGACCCGTTACCCAACCCACGTCAGCGGTGCACCAGAAAACCTCGCCTTCGTGGTAGTCGAATGTGTACTTGTGGGTCATCGCAACCTGCAGCAGGTAGCCCCCCGTGGTGTGGAGGACGCCCTTCGGCTTGCCGGTGGAGCCGGAGGTGTAAAGAATGAACAACGGATCCTCCGCGTCCATCTCCTCGGCCGGGCAATCGGCGCTCGCATCGGCTAGCAGGTCGTGATACCAGAAGTCGCGGCCCTCGTGCCAGTCGATGGTCCCATCGCCACATTGCACGACCACGTTGGTGTGCACGTTCGGGCATTCCTTGAGCGCTTCGTCCGTATTGGCCTTGAGCGGCGTGTGCCGGCCCCCGCGTATCCCCACGTCGGCGGTGATCACCGCCCGGCAATCGGAATCGAGAATGCGGTCCCGCAGGGCATCGGGAGAGAAGCCGCCGAAGACCACGGAGTGAACCGCTCCTATCCGGGCGCAGGCCAGCATGGCAACTGCCGCTTCCGGCACCATGGGCATGTAGATGGATACCCGGTCTCCCTTCTTCACGCCCCGCGACTTCAGCACGTTCGCGAATTTGCATACTTCCTGATGGAGCTCCTTGTAGGTAATCTTCTTGTCCTGATCCGGCTCATCCCCTTCCCAGATAATGGCGGTCTGATCGCCGCGGGAATCGAGATGACGGTCCAGGCAGTTGTAGCAGACATTCAGCTTGGCACCCTCGAACCAACGGATATGCAGATCTTCCTGTTGAAAGCTCCAGTCGAGCACCTTGTCCCACTTCTTGAACCAATGGATCAACTCATTCGCCTGCTCGGCCCAGAAGCCTTCAGGATCTTCCACTGATCGCTTGTACATCTGTTCGTACTTTTCCTCGTCAATCCATGCATTCTTGGCAACCTCTGCCGGCACGGGATATGTATGCACTTCGGACATCGCTTCCTCCTCGTCGTTTCTAGTCGTTGCATCCCGAATCTGCGCAGGCGGGATCGGAGAACGATTCTGTTCAGGTTCTGTTGATACCGGCAGGCTGCTCGACACCTGCCGCTGCGGGAGGCTGCAGCCCTTCGCTCGCCGGTGGCCGTTTGCCGGCCTGTCACCACCCCGCACCTCCGTACGGTCACGCGAAGCCTGCCCTTCGGCCCTCCATGACCCTTCCTTAACCATTTCCGAAATCCGCACGCCGCGGAGCCGGGGTGCGCATAACATCCTGAATTTTAGAGATTCCTGTCCGCCTTGTCTAACGTCACCCCGCATCAACCGGGGCGGGGTTTCAGCGGGACGCCGCAAGTACCTCCCTGTAGGCTCGCCTCCGGCATCCTTGCCTCCAGACGCCCGCTGAAACCCCTCCCCGGTTCATGTCTATACGCCCATCCCTTCGTTCGGAGTGGTGTGTATCTGGACACAACCCGCTGCTTCTCGAAGGGGGACGCCGTTTAGGCATAGGTTGGGGGAGGTTTTCGCCGACCGTCTGGAGGCATGGATGCCGGAAGCGAGCGTACAAGGATGTATTTACAGCGTGTCGGCGAAGGCCTCCCCCAACCCATGCTTCTCCGTAGTCCCATCAACTACCGACCAGGCACAAGCACAGCACCAATCCAAACGCCGTTTTCCTCACCCTAGACCTCTCCCTGAGGGAGAGGGGACCCTTAGGTTCAGCCGGTTATGCTCAACAACGCACCAAAGGCCTCTCGGCCCCCGGCTTCGCCGTGCCTCCGCCGCACGAAGTGGCATACCGCCGGTTCAAAACAGGTGCAAGACGTCTACGAACAGGACCCGGAGGAAGAACAGCAAGGCGATACAGCCGAACAGCAGCCTTACGGTGTCGCTGTTCCCGTCGGCGTCGCGGTAAGTCAAGCCGTGGTAGGCAATCGCCGCGGTTACCACCAGGAAGATCAAATTCAGCAACAACTCGTCCACCTTCGCGAAAGCACGGGTCGGGGCCTATTGCTTGTAAGTGCGCTGGCTCGCATCCAGGTAGGGAACTCTCAGCAAGCGCTGGTCCCTGGGCTTCGCCAACTCTTCCTTCAGATAGGCGAGCCGGTCCGCGACGGTGGGTGGCGGCTTGGGTTGATTGCGCAGGAAGCGGACCAGCCAGCTCGGTCCTTTACCCACGGATTTATCCAGCTTCAGGGACTTCTCATAATCCGCGACCGCCTCGCGGTATCGCTCCATCCTATCGTACAGGATACCGCGGTTGGCATAAGTTCCCGCGAAGAACGGCTGCAGCGCAACCGCCCTGTTAAACCACAGGAGCGCCTCGTCGTTGCGTCCGAGTTGCATAAGTGCCCGGGCCTTGGCGCGGACATAGGCGGGCGAGTCTGGCTGCGCTGCCAGTGCCTCGTCGTACTTGTCGAGCGCATTCTGGTAGTCGCCGTCCTCGAAGTTGTTGTTCCCCTCCTGGAAGGCAGTGTTACCCGGAATGCGATCCAGGAAAAACGTGTCCGCAACCGTCCACCCTACCCAGGCCAAAGTCAGTGCAATGGCGACGTATTTCAACGTCTTGTGGAGACCGTCATCCATGCACCGGGAACCCTGTCATCGAGACGTTGAAAAAGAACGAGAAGACAAAGCAAACGACAACTGCGACAAACCTGGCCCTCTTCTTCTGCGCGGCCAGCTCGAATCCGTCCAGTTCGAGGTTGAGCTTGCGCTGCTGGCGCCGCACGCTGACCACGTATATCAGGTTGGAAACGGGGAAAAACAGCAGCGCCGACAAAAGCAATACCCACAACCAGAATATCACCAGCGGACTCATGGGTTCTCATTGTAGCAAAGCCCGCGGGCCGCCGTTTCCGGCCGCCCGCGGGTGAAGCAATGGAAAGGGGAAGGGTTTCCCCTCCCCTTGTTACGTCCTGCCCTGGATCATTCGACGTTATTCATTCGGAACCTACATGTTCCGCGATCCCGCCACGTGGTCCCCGATGTCCTCATACAACGCCTGGACTTCGCGTTCGGGAACCGTGGACATCTCCATCTTGTAGGCGAGGAACCACATCATGAACACTCCGAGCGCCCACCACAGCAGCTGCCAGGCCCAGATGGACGGCATACCGAAAGTCCAGGTCGCGGCGTCGTTCGGATTACCGAAGATCGTGTTACCGATCACCGCGCCCGGTCCGATTCCGAAGAAGAACCAAACCAGGGTGATGATCCAGGCCACCGGAACCAGACCTTTCTTGGAGGCAGGCAGAATGGCGTGCGCCCTGAGGAAGTTGTGGAACTTCATTTTGTGGTTCATGTCGGCCTCGTTCTGGGTAACCGCCGAGACGATGATAGTCAGACCCAGATTGAAGATCATTCCCCAACCGGCGGAGTGGATCGTCCACGGCCAGCGCCCCCAGGGCATGAACTGAGCTCCCAGCGGTTCGGTGAGCGTGACAGCGATGATTCCGGCGGCCAGTCCGATCGTCACCCCTTGTCGCGTAAACCATGGGAAATAACAGACAGACATCAGAGGCGTCCACATTTGAAAGCCGTAAGCCACCGCCAGACCGCCAAGGAGCACCAGGGCGTCGTTCGACACGGTCGCCACCACCAGGGCCGCCAGCACGATCAACAGGACACCGACCCGCCCCCAGAACTTCTGCTGTCCATGACTCGCATTGGGCATGATGTAGTGCTTGAGCAGGTCCCGTGTCAGCATGCCCCCGGCAGTCGACATGTACGCCGCGCCGGTGGACTGCATGGCCGCCAGTGCGCAGACCGACAACAGACCCACCAGCCACGGTGCCGTCGCCCCCATGAGCCAGATCAACTGCGGCACCAGGTTGCCCTGGGCACCGGGAGACTTCATCAGGTCCGTATGGCCAAGGGCCTGAAGTCCTTCCTGCATGACGGGATTCACGAACTCGGGATGCGCATTCATGAATGCCTCGTCGGCTCCCAGGAAGTGGGCGCCCATACCCTGGAAGACGGTAAACACCATGAGAATGATGCCAATCCCGAAGCTCGATGCCCACACTTCCTGCGGTGCGAAGGGCCGCGGGTCGGTGTTGGAAAACGCCCACATGCTGAACGCCGGAGCGGATTGAATACCCATCAGCGCAAACATGTAGGTCAACACCATGACACCCGTCCACGCTCCGCCAGAGGCCGAAGGTCCGCTGCTCACGAACTGAATCACGCCGGGAATGGCAATATAGTGACTGAAGCCGTCCGGAGTTCGCTTGGTATCGAATTCACTGAGGGCGGCGATTCCCTGGTTCAGTTGGTCCAAGCCGCCGACGAACGAAATCGCAATGATCCCGATGGCAATGATTCCCACCGCCAACAGGATGCATTGCAAAGTGTCGACGTAGGCTACCGCCCGGAGTCCGCCGGATGCCACGTAGATGAACACCACGGCCGAGAGCAGCCACATGCCCACTTCGATCGACAGCAGGCCGTCGGTGAGCACGTTGAACAGGAAGCCCGACGCGCGCAGCTGAATACCGAGGTACGGCACCGAGAAGCACAATGCCACCAGCACCGTCAACAGGCGCACGGCGTCGCCCCGGAAGTAGTGTGCCAGCATCTCGCCGGGGGTCACAAAGCCGAAGCGCTTGCCCAGCATCCACTGGCGCTTGAGGAATATGACACCGGTGAAGGGAATGGTTATGGCATAAAACGAAGCATAGGCATACTGAAAGCCGTCGCGATACAACAGGCCCGGGTGGCCCATGAACGTCCAGCCGGAAAAGGAAGTCGCGGTTGCCGCGAGCACGAATACCCACACCGAGAGCCTGCGCCCTGCAATGAAGTAGTCACTCGCGGTCTTCGCCGTGAGAGCCCCCCTGACACCCCAGTAGATGCAGTAGGCCCAGTACAGAATGACGAAGATAAACAACCAGACTATTTTTGGATCCATGATTGGTCTCCTCTCTTTATAGTTTTATAGTCTTATAGCAGTCAGGTTGAACGGGTGGGTAAATCGTCCCAACGGCCTCCCACATGATTCTCCTGGCTAGGGCACTGCAAGGGATGTGCCAAGGACGGCTCCCCACTGCAAATGAAGGAAAACCGTCGATTCGGCCCGACAAAGCGTGGTTGCCAATGTCGTACACCTGTTACGGTACGTAACAGGTGGGTGGATCGGTAACTTGCTGCGCCGCCGCATACCGCGCGGGCTCAGCGGGCGTCTCCGACCGGGGATTCCGCCAATCCACCCGCACCTATCGCCGCGGGATGCCGAGTTTCTGGCGCCGCTCCCACAGCGTCTTGCGGCTGATCCCCAGGCGCCGGGCCAGCTCGGTCTCCGTCATCTCGTGTTCGTGGGTGCGGACGAAACTGCAGAAGTAGTCGTCCAGGGAGTCGCTCCCTGGCGGCCGCGCGGCAGGACCCGACTCCAACCTGATGGCAAGCAGATCCGGGGTGATGATCTCGCCATCACATAATATGACCGCCCGTTGGATCGCATTCTCGAGTTCCCGGACATTGCCCGGCCAGCGGTAGCGGCGGATCAGGTCTCGCGAGTCGGCATCCAGCCGCGGCTCCTGCTTGTTCAATCGGTCGCATGCCCGGCTCATCAGAAAGTCGGACAGCTGCTCCACGTCCTCGCCACGATCGCGAAGAGGTGGAAGCTGGATCTCCATCACGCGCAGCCTGAAATATACATCCTCACGGAACTCCCCGGCCCTGACCAGAACCTCCAGGGTTCGATTTGTTGCCGCCACCACGCGGACATCGATCTTGCGCGTGGTATTGGAACCAACGCGGCGCACTTCGCCATCCTGCAACACCCGAAGCAGGCCCGCCTGAGCGGTCAGCGGCAGCTCGGCAATCTCATCCAGAAACAAAGTCCCGCCGTTGGCGGCCTCCACCAGTCCCTCCCGCACCGCCACGGCACCGGTGAAGGCACCCTTCTCGTGGCCGAATAATTCCGATTCGATAAGCTCGTCCGGTATGGCTCCGCAATTCACAGCAATGACAGGCCCATCGTTTCGGGAACTGCCTTCGTGGATCGCTCGAGCCACCAGTTCCTTGCCTGTCCCGGACTCTCCCGTGATCAGAACGTTGGTATGGGTAGGCGCCACCTTGGCGATCCGATGAAAAACGTCCTGCATGACAGCACTGTCTCCGATCATGCCCGACACCGGATATTCCCGCTGCATGTCCGATTTCAACGCTTCGTTCTGCCGCTGCAACCGGCTTTCCTTGATGATGCGCTCTACCACCATCATCAATTCATCGTGATCGAAGGGCTTGGCGATATAGTCCACGGCGCCTTGGCGCATGGATTCGACCGCTGACTTCACGCTGGCATAGCTGGTCATAATCAACACCGGCGTGCTGTCCGATTTCGATATGATCTCGGTGCCCGGACTGCCGGGGAGCCTCAGATCCGCGATGATCAGATCGAAGCCCGACAATTCGTGTCGTGCTGCTTCCGTCACGGAGCCCGCGGTCTCGACGTCATAGCCATGCCGCTTGAGCAGTCGGGTCAAGGCCGACCGTATGACGGCCTCGTCGTCTACAACCAGTACTCTGCTCATATCTGCGTCGCCGCCTCGGAGGCGGACTGGCCCGACCGCACAGGGGGAAACCACATCCGCACGACCGTTCCGCCACTGTCGGGACTGTCGATATCAATATACCCGTCGTGTTCCTTGACGATATTGTAGACCAACGGCAATCCCAGTCCCGTGCCCTCGCCCGGCTCCTTGGTGGTAAAGAAGGGATCGAAGACGCGTTCGATGTTCCCGGGGGCGATGCCCGAACCATGATCCCGCACGACTACCTGCGTCCATCCGTCCTCGATGCGGGTAGATACCGTTACCCGGTCGTCGTCGCCGGACGCCTGGCAGGCGTTGGTCAACAGGTTCACGAAGACCTGAAGCAGCTTCTGCTGGATCCCGTCGACAAGGGCCGCCGGGTCGCAATCATTCACGCATTCCGTGCGTCTCCCGACCCGGCTCAGATTGACCAGTTGAATCGCCTCGCCGACGCACTCGCATACATTCACCGGGTGCTTATCCGCGAGATCCTGGCCCCCGTGGCTGAAGCTCACCAGCGACTTTACGATGGCACTGATTCGCCTCGTCTGTTCGAGGATCTGGGTTACATTGTGCTTGACGTCCGGACTGTCGGAGTCCTCGCGCAGGTTCTGCGCCAGGCAGGCGATGCCGGTCACTGGGTTGCCGATCTCGTGCGCAACACCGGCGGCCAGCCTGCCCAACGAAGCGAGCCTGTCCGCATGAGCCAATTCCGCCTCCAGCTTATGCTTGTCGGTCATATCCTCGATCAACACCACCGTACCGAAGGACTCCCGCCGATAAGCTGCGGCCATCACGCCGGGCGGCCGATCGAGGTAGGCTTTGTGAAGGTTCAGCCAACGGGAGTTGCCGCCGACGAACACTCTGACCTTACTCAACTCCGAAGCGTCACCCTCGAGAAAATCCGCCAGTAGCTGCCCCCACGGTGGGGGCAGCTCACCCGGCTTTCGACCCATTACGTCCGCTGGCGCAATACCGGACAGAGCGCGCATGCCCCCGTTCCATATGACGATCTCCCCGTCCGGCCCCACCGAGCACACGCCCGATGGCAGCTTCTCGAGCACCTGCCGGTGGTAGCGCCTCAGAGAATCGAGTTCCCCCAACAGACCGCGCAATCGCATCTGCGACGTCTCCAGTCGGTCCTCGATGATACGAATACTGTCGGCGAACAGGCTCTGTGTCTTGGAGTCCATGCGCAACTGCTGATTGACAACACTGCGAGCCAGCTCCGGCCCCAAAAGGCCGGACAGGTTACGCTCGATGCGATCCCTCAGGCGGCGCAGACTGGAAGGACTGGTTTCGTCTTCTGGTAGACCGAGATCCCTGAGGGCCCGCTGAACCTCCTTGTGGGCCATCTCTGCACCGATGAGCCGCGACAGCAACTCGGTAAACTCGGTCGCCGAGGCCACCTCCAGGACCCCGCCGCGGGGGAGAAGAGTCTCGTTAACGCAGGCTTCCGCGGCTTCGATCTCTTCCGGAGACCTCCTGGTCGCCAGGGACAGTGCGACGAACAGGCATCCATTGACCGCCAGGGACCAGAAGGTCACGAACGTCCACTTGTCCATGTGCGTGTAGTCCAACCAGGGCTGCAGGCTCACGCCCGCATGAGTGCCGCCGCCCGGATCGACCAGGGGGATAAACAAAGTTATGAACCAAATGCAGGCACCGCCACCCAGTCCGGCCATGAAGCCGTTGCGGTTGGCGTTCTCCCAATACAATACGCCGATCATCCCCGGGAGGAATTGCGCCACCGCAACCAGGGAGACCAACCCGAGCTCGTACAGCCCCTCGCCCCCTTCCAGTGCCGCGTAGAAACCGAAGCCCGCCAGGATGATCACCGCCATCACCACGCGTCGGCCCCACAACAGCCAACTATAAAGATCGAGAGTGGGATCGGGGATACTGGCCGGAAGCACGAGGTGATTCAGGGCCATGGCGGACAGCGCCACCGTTGTCACTATCATCATGGCGCTTGCAGCCGATATGCCGCCGAGGAGCGCGAGCAGGGTGAGCAGATGCGACCCGGAGCTCAGGGTCACACCCAGCATATAGTAGTCGGGGTCGACTCCGACGGACAGGATCCCACCGGCCCACAGGACGAGGGGCACCGGCAGAGTCAGAGCCAGCAATAGCAAAGGAAAGCCCCATGCCGACGTTCGCAGGCAGCGCGGCTCGATGTTCTCCGTAAACACCATGTGGAACTGACGCGGCAGTAGAAACGCGGCGCCGAAGGCGAGCAGCAGCACCGCAGTCCATCCGCCTTCGCGAACCGGACGATACATCTCGTCGAGTACATGAGGGTTCTCCTGCAGCCAGGTCTCAATCCCGTGGAATCCCCCAAACGCACCCAGTACCGAGAATATGCCCACCGTTGCCAACGCCGCGAGCTTCACCACGGACTCGAAAGCCATCGCCACTACCAGACCCCGGTGCTTCTCGCGGGGAGCTATATGACGGGCGCCAAAGAGTATGGTGAAGACAATCCAAAGCACGCAAAAGCCGAAGGCCAGCAGTCGAGGCTGCGCCTCCTGCGTCAGGATCTGCACAGTGTCGGTGGCGGCGCGGATCTGCAGCGCCAGGTAGGGCAGGGATCCTGCCAGCATGAACAAGGCCACCATGATTCCCGCAGCCTGGCTGCGGAAACGAAACGCGAACAGGTCCGCGAGAGAGGTGAGCTGATAGTCCCGTACCAGGCGCAACAGCGGCTCCAAGAGCATCGGCGTCAATATGAACGCAATAGTTGCACCGATATATACGGCAAGGAACATGTAGCCATGACTGGCCGCAAACCCGACACTTCCGTAGTAGGTCCACGCCGTCGCGTAGACCCCCAACGACAGGACATAGGTCAGCGGATGTCGGGAGACCGCGGCCGGAATCGTGCCGCGCTCGGTGGCATAGGCAACCAGGAACAACAGGCAGAGATAGCAAAAGATCGCGAAGAACAACGCCGAGAAGCTAAACATCTTTGCGTCGGATGCCGACCCACACGCAGCCCGCAATAATCGTGGACCAGAGTACATACGGCACGTACCATGGACTGCTATCCTGGGCCCATGCGAAGATTAAGGGAGTCGCGAACAATGCCACGGCCGCCAGCAACAGCAGCACAGTGCGCTCGACCGTCTTGTCGGTTGGCCTGTACTCCATCGGCTCAGAGTATCAAAACCCGTTTCGAAACGTAACAGAAATCGCGGATTACCAACGACGTCCAATGACCGTTAAAGTCCAGAGGCTTCTCCTTCTTCTCCTTGTTCTGGCCTGTTTCTGGCTGTCGCTCTCGGGACATTTCACGCCGATGCTGCTCGCCCTCGGTGCCGCGTCCTGCCTGTTCGTGGCCTGGGTCACGAGTCGCAAGGGGCTCGTCGACGAACGGGGCGCATTGTTGCAAATACACTGGGGCCGCTGGTGTCGCTACCAGGGGTGGCTCGCGGTTCAGATCGCCAGAGCCGCTATCGACGTCGCCGCTCGTATCCTCGATCCCAGGCTTCCTATCAGCCCGGTGGTGGGTCACGTTCCGGCGGACTTGTCGGACCTCGGAAAGGTCATCTACGCCAACTCCATTACGCTAACCCCCGGCACCGTGTCCATAAATCTCACAGACGACAACCGAATCATCGTTCACTCGCTGACCCAGGAAGGCATGGATGAACTCAAGAACGGCGAGATGCTGCGCCGTGTCAGGGACGTCCTGAAGCAGCCATGAACACATCTATACTCTTCATCACGACGTGCTGCATTCTTCTGACCATGGTACTGGCCCTGTATCGTGGCATACGGGGACCCACGCTGTACGACCGCATTCTTGCCGTCAACGGTTTTGGCACCAAAACCGTATTGACTATCGCTGTATACGGCTTCTTCAAGGGCCGGCCGGATTTCCTCGATATCGCGATCGTGTACGCCTTGATTAACTTCATCAGCACCATTGCCGTACTGAAATTCTTCGAATACGGGGGACTGGGCGGGTTCCTTCACGGCCCCGGGACCGGCAATTCATGATCTGGAACATCGTGAGTTGGGCGCTATTGCTGTCCGGCGCCGCGTTCGTGATCATCGGCGGCGTGGGGCTGATCCGCCTTCCCGATTTCTTCACCCGTCTGCACGCCGTCAGCATCCCGGACACCCTGGGCGCGGCACTGATTTCCGCCGGCCTGATCATGCAGGCGGGACTGTCCATGGTGACGTTTAAGCTTCTGATCATCCTCGCACTCCTGCTGTTCACCGGCCCGACCGCCACCCATGCCCTCGCGAAGACAGCCCTCCATGGCAAACTCGCCCCACGGACGCGGAACCCGGAGAAAACCTCATAGAGTTCTTCATCACCATCAGCCTGCTGCTACTGCTGGGCGCGATGGCTCTTGCCATTGTGCGCCTTAACCGGCTGTTCGCGGCCGTTATACTTTTCGACATATTCAGTCTGTTGTCGGCGGCCCTTTTCGTCAGCCTGGGAGCGGTGGACGTGGCGTTCACCGAGGCGTCGGTAGGCGCCGGCATCACCACCATACTCCTGTTGGGCGCCCTGTCCCTGACCAGCAAACGACAACGCCAGATCTCATGGAAGCGGCACCTGCCGGCAATACTGATCACGGGGGCCATCGGCGTTTTGCTGCTGTTCGGCCTGTCGGACCTGCCGCGCTTCGGTGATCCCGAAGCGCCGGTATTCGGCCCGCTGTATTCCCGTTACGTGTTCGGATCACCGCACGAAATTGGCATCCCTAATATGGTCACTTCCATTCTGGCGAGTTACAGGGGTTACGATACTCTCGGAGAGACCACCGTGATTTTCACCGCCGCCGTGACCGTCCTCGGACTGATGGTCCGCGGATCCAGCTCCCGGACTTCGTCGGGCGGCGGCATGGATCACCACCTGATCCTCCGGATCAACTCGAAGTTGATGTTGCCGCTGATTCTGCTGTTCGCCCTCTACGTCCAGTTCCATGGCGACTACGGGCCCGGGGGCGGTTTCCAGGCGGGGGTCATATTCGCGGGTGGATTCATTCTCTACTGCCTGGTCTTCGGCCTCGACAGCGTACGAAGCGTGGCCCCGGAAGGTCTCGTTCGGGTACTGTGCGCGTCCGGATTGGCCTTGTATATTCTTACAGGGTTGTGCGGCATATTGCTGGGCGGCAATTTTCTCGACTACAACGTGCTCGCTCACGATCCGCTTCACGGACAGCACCTCGGGATCGCTTTGATCGAGATCGGCGTCGGCACCACTGTAGCGGCATCGATGTTCGCCATGTTCCACGCCTACGCGGGGTATGAGCCGCAACCATGATAGACGCGGGGAACATGGTGTACTGGGTGGTCGTACTGCTGATGATGACCGGATTATATGTCGTGCTCGCCAGCAGCAATCTCGTCAAGAAGGTCGTAGGTCTGAACATCTTCCAGACCTCGGTGTTCATTCTCTACATCTCTTTAGGAAGCCTTTCGGGCGGCACCGCACCCATACACGTAGAAGGTGTAGCCAACTACGTCAATCCTCTGCCCCATGTGCTAATCCTGACTGCAATCGTGGTGGGAGTCGCCACGTCCGCGGTTGCCCTGGCCCTGGCGGTGCGCATCCATGACGCCTACGGGTCCGTCGAGGAAGACCTCATCGAAAAGCAGGAATCGGAACAAGCTTGATTTCCGAGCATCTTCCAATTCTGCAGGTCGTGATTCCCCTGCTGGCGGCGCCGGTATGCTTCCTCGTGCGGAACCCGGTTCGCTGCTGGTGGCTGTCCATGGCCGCCAGCGCGGCTGCGCTGGTTATAGCAGCGGCCCTGCTGTCCGAGGTCTGGTCGGGCGGCTCGATCAGTTATCTCCTCGGGAGTTGGGCTGTCCCCTGGGGCATTGAATACCGGATCGATCAGGTCAACAGCCTGGTGCTCCTGATCGTATCCGGCGTCAGTACAGTGGTCTTATGGTTTACCCGGGACAGTCTCCGGCACGAGGTCGAGGAGAGCCACCACCATCTCTTCTACACGGCGTGGATGCTGTGCCTGTGCGGTCTGCTCGGCATGTCCGCCACCGGAGACGTATTCAACGTATTCGTTTTCCTCGAGATTTCGTCCCTATCCATGTACCTGATGATCGCCCTGGGACGCGACCGTCGAGCGCTCACCGCAGCATTCGCCTACCTGATCACCGGCACCATCGGCGCCACTTTCTTTCTGATCGGACTGGCGCTGCTGTACTCCCTCACTGGCACGCTGAACCTGCAGGACATGGCACACCGCCTGGCGCCGATTACCGGCTCCAGGACCATGGTGACCGCCTTCGCATTCATAGTCCTCGGAATCGGCGTCAAGGCCGCGGTTTTTCCGCTTCATTGGTGGCTGCCCAACGCCTACCGGTATGCCCCGACGCAGGCGACTGCGATGCTCGGGGGAACGGCTACCAAGGTCTCGATTTACCTGCTGATCCGATTCATCTATGACCTGTTCGGTCCTGAGTTTTCGTTCGAGGCGCTGCCACTCACTGATATCCTGTTGGCCGCCGGCGTGGCGGCTACACTGGTGATGTCGGCCGTCGCCCTGCTGCAGGATGACGTCAAGAGGTTGTTCGCCTACTCGAGCGTCGCCCAGATCGGCTACATGGTCATCGGGCTGTCTCTTGCCACCACGGCCGGTGTGACGGCCGCGCTGCTTCATCTGTTCAACCACGCCATCATCAAGACCGCGCTCTTCATGGCCCTCGGTGCCGCTTTCGTCCGCACCGGCGGATTCAGGATCGAGCAGCTGCACGGCATGGGTCGCTACATGCCATGGACAATGGCGGCGCTGCTCGTCGCCGGTCTCAGCCTGGTGGGCGTGCCGCTGACGGCCGGTTTCGTCAGCAAGTGGTACCTCATCTCGGCGGCCCTCGAGCAGCGACACTTCTGGCTGGCGGCGACGGTCGTCGCCAGCTCCCTGCTGGCGCTGGGGTACGTCTGGCGCATCGTGGAAGCAGGGTATTTCAAACCGGTGCCGGAGGGAATCGACGACCGGAGCGAGGTGAGCCCGTCCCTTCTGATTCCGCTGTGGGCGTTGGTCCTGGCCAACGTCTACTTCGGCGTCGACACATCACTGCCGCTGGGTGCCGCTTCCGGCGCAGCCCGTGCGCTGCTGGGCGGTCCATGACTACACAAATGAACTTGACGCTGTGCGTCCTGCTTCCAGTGCTGGGCGCTTTCGCCGTTCTTGCGAGCGGCCGCTGGCCGAATCTACGCGAAACGGTCACGCTGGCCACTTCTGTCCTGCTGTTCGCCCTGGTTCTGGGCCTCGGTCTCCGTCACGATCCCTACGCGCACACGGCGGTGATTCTGAGCGTCATTCCGCCGCTGGCCGTTACGTTTCACCTCGAACCGCTGGGCCTGCTGTTCGCCGTCGTGGCATCCGGCCTTTGGATCGTCACCACGATCTACTCGATCGGCTACATGCGGGGCGCAAACGAGCAGAACCAGACCCGCTTCTATTTCTTCTTCGCGATATCCATCGCCGCAGCCGAGGGAGTCGCGCTGGCCGGAAACCTGTTTACGCTGTTTATTTTCTACGAAGTACTCACCCTTTCCACCTATCCCCTCGTCGCTCACAAGGGAACCGAGGAAGCACGCCGCGGGGCCCGTGTATATCTGGGCCTGTTGCTGACAACTTCCATCGCTTTCTTCCTTGTCGCCATAATCTGGACCTGGCAGATCGCCGGCAGCCTGGACTTCGTGGCCGGCGGGCTGTTGAACGGCAGAATCTCCGGGGGCGCGATGCTGGCACTGCTGGCGTTGTTCCTGTTCGGCATAGGCAAGGCGGCCTTGATGCCGTTCCATCGCTGGCTGCCCGCGGCCATGGTGGCCCCGACCCCGGTGAGCGCGCTGCTGCATGCCGTGGCCGTGGTCAAGGCCGGAGTGTTCACCGTACTGAAGGTCACGGTCTACATATTCGGCCTCGACACGCTTTACCAGAGCCGGGCCGCCGACGTCATGATGTGGGTCGCCGCCGCCACACTGCTGATCGCTTCCATTACAGCCGTTCGAAAAGACAACTTGAAGGCACGGCTGGCGTATTCCACTATAAGCCAGCTGGCCTATGTCGTACTGGGGGCGTTGCTGGCAAGCTCCATGGGCGTGGTCGGCGGCGCCTACCAGATCGCCGCCCACGCATTGGCCAAGATCACCCTGTTCTTCTGCGCCGGGGCCATCTACGTCGCGGCCCACAAGACTGAAGTCAGCGAGCTCGACGGACTGGGTCGGGTCATGCCGTTCACGTTCGGCGCCTTCTTCCTCGCCTCCGTCAGCATCGTGGGCATACCTCCCCTGGCGGGATCCTGGAGCAAGTGGTACCTGATGCTGGCAGCCGCCCAAGCGGGCCAGTGGCCCATGATCGTCGTCCTCATGGTCAGCTCTCTGCTCACCATCGCCTACCTGCTGCCGGTGCCGCTGCGCGGCTTCTTCGGCAAAGGCGGCTACCCGGAATTCAGTTGGGGACGGGTCCGCGAGGCGCCCCGATCGTGCGTCGCGTCTCTGTGCGCAACGGCAATGGCCTGCGTCGCCCTGTTCTTTCTGGGCGGCGTGATACAACGGCTTATCCTGCCCATCACCGGCAACTGATGCTCACACGGAAATCATGAACCGCCGCACCCGGGCGACTGGCAAGCATCCATGAACGAAGACAAACAGTACTGGCTCGACAATCCGCACAACGTCAGCAAGCTCGTGTACACGCTGTATGCCGTATGCGTCGTATTGTTCGCACTGGATCTGTTCTATCACAAGCACGTGCACTATGCGTTCGAACACTGGTTCGGGTTCTATGCCTGGTTCGGGTTCGCGAGCTATGTCGGCCTGATCTTCGTGTCCAAGGCGTTGCGGCGGCGGGTCAAGCGCGATCAGGACTACTACGGTGATTGACGGCCTCAATCCCGCTTTCGTCCTGCTCGGCGCGGCCTTGATCCTCCCGGCGCTGCCGATGACGGCACGGCGCTTCCTGATGCTGGCGGCCCCGGTACTCGGTGCCTTGCAGTTGTGGGGCCTGCCCTACGGCGAGCATGGGTTGATATCCGGGTACGGACTGGAACTGATCACCCTGCGGGTCGATTCCCTGAGCTTCGTTTTCGGCGTGGTCTTCCACCTCGCCGCGTTGCTTGGAATGATCTACGCGCTGCACGTGAAAGACACCGTTCAGCAAGTCGCCGCCCTGGCTTATGCCGGCGCCGCTATCGGCGCGTTGTTTGCCGGCGACCTGGTCACCTTGTTCGTCTACTGGGAAGTCTCCGCCGTCGCCTCGGTGTTTTTGATCTGGGCCAGCCGGACGGCCACGGCGTCCCGGGTGGGACTGCGATATCTCATCATCCAGGTGACCTCGGGTGTACTGCTTCTCGCAGGTGCGGTCCTGTATTACCAGAGCACGGGTGGTATTGCCTTCAACCATATAGGCCTCGACAGTCCGGGCGGCGTACTGATCTTCCTGGCCTTCGGCATCAAGTGTGCTTTCCCATTCCTGCACAACTGGCTGCAGGACGCCTATCCCCACGGTACGGTATCCGGCACGGTAATCCTCTCGGCGTTTACCACCAAGCTGGCGGTGTACGCCCTCGCTCGCGGTTTCGCCGGTGAGGAGATCCTGATCACCATAGGCGCCGTGATGACTGCCTTCCCCATCTTCTTCGCGGTCATCGAGAATGACTTGCGGCGGGTTCTCTCCTACAGTCTCAACAACCAATTGGGATTCATGGTCGTCGGTATCGGTGTGGGGACACAGTTGGGCATCGACGGCACCGTCGCCCATGCCTTCGCCCACATCCTCTACAAGGCCCTGCTGTTCATGAGTATGGGCGCGGTATTGTTCCGCACCGGCACCGTCAAGGCTTCGGAGCTGGGGGGCTTGTACAAATCAATGCCCTGGACGGCGGGATTCTGCATCATAGGGTCGGCTTCGATATCCGCATTTCCCCTGTTCAGTGGATTCGTGACCAAATCCATGATCCTTGCCGCAGCCGCGCAGGAGCATCACTGGATAGCTTTCCTGGTCCTGTTGTTCGCGTCGGCCGGTGTGCTGGACCACTCGGGGATCAAGGTGCCGTACTTCTCGTTCTTTGCCCACGACAGCGGCATCCGCTGCAAGGAGGCGCCGGCAAACATGCTGGTTGCAATGGGCGTGACCGCGTTCCTGTGCGTTGCCATAGGAGTCTATCCGGCGCCGCTGTACAGCCTTCTGCCCTACCCCGTCTCCTTCGAGCCCTACACGATCTCGCACGTGGTGACCCAGACCCAGCTCCTGATGTTCGCCATGCTGGCGTTCGCCGTCCTCATGCGGGCCGGCCTGTATCCACCCGAGATTCCGTCCGTCAATCTCGATTTCGACTGGTTCTATCGCAAGGGTATCCCGCTGGCCTTCTCGCGCCTGGACACCAGCACCGGCCCCAGCCGCTCGCGGGCCCACCCGCGCAGCCCTCGTCACCGTGCGGCAGATCACGGGCGCTGGCTGCTCCGCCTCAACGGCCCTCAGGGAATATTCGCCCGCCACCAAACCACCAGCACCATGGTCCTGACTCTGTTAAGCGCGTTCCTGATCCTGCTGTTGTTCGCATTCCTGAACTGAGTGGACACTACTACACGAAACCAGAAATGCTCCGCTAAACCAGTCGCGAAATGACCCAGGGGCATGGAGAAGATAGAAGCCGAAGCGATCCCCGCGTCGGGAGAGGGGCAGGATGAGGGTGAGAACGGCACCACGATGGCGTTGCAATGATAGTTGGTGTCTAGTTGAAAAGACCACGGAAAGCATGGGTTGGGAGAGGCTTGCCCCGACACGCTGTAAATACTTCCCTGTACGCTCGCCTCCGACATCCCTGTCTCCAGACGGTCGGCGCAAGCCTCTCCCAACCCATGTCCAAGCGGTGTCACTCTTCGACAAGCACTGCACCCAGATCAAGACAGACACCCATCAAACGAAGGGATGAGCGTCAAGGCATGAACCGGGGAGGGTTTTCAGCGGGCGTCTGGAGGCAAGGATGCCGGAGGCGAGCCTACAGGGAGGTACTTGCGGCGTCCCGCTGAAAACCCTCCCCGGTTCATGCAAGGCACTTCCGCCAAGAATCTGAACTCCACGGCCACCCAGGGACTCCCTCACAGACCTCGGGCGCGACGCAGGTCGTCCGGACGAATCTCAACCTATCAGGTCAGCCGCGTCTCTTGAAAGGGTTGAGGCGGGTGAGCATGCCTTCCGGCGGCGCTTGAACGGGGGTTGGCTTGGACAAGGAATCGCGCAGGCCCGGGAGGGGGCCGACGTCACGGATCGGAGTGCGCGGGCCCCTGCTGCGGCGGGGCGCCGGGTTCGCCGACGGCGAAGCGATAAAAATGCGACGGCGATCGGGGTCATCCCAGCGGGTGCTGTCGGAGTAGCGCAGGTCCGGATACCTGTCCAGCGCCTGGTGGCGGTATATCCCCGTGCGCTCCAGGTTCGTTCCCCGAATGTCGGCGCTGGGGTAAGCGGAATCCCAAAGCTGGGCCGACCAGAGCTCGCCTTCGGTCAGAGCCGTGTGGCTCAGATCGCACTGCATCATGCGCGCAAACGGCATGCTTACCGCGCTGAGGTCCGCGTGGGCAAGACGGGTGTTGATCAACCGCACTTCCGACATTGTCGCGGATTCGAAGTTGCCGTACTCCAGGATCGCGCCGCACAGGTTCACACTCGACAGATCCGAGCGTTGGGCGCGGACACCGGTAAGGACCGCGTTGCTGAGGTTCGCACCTCTGAGCTGAGCGCGCTCCAGCTTGGCCCGGCCGAGCCGTGCGCCACCGAGATTCGCCACGAACAGCTTGGCCCCGATCAGGTTGGCCATGCTCAGGTTGGTTCCCTGCAGGTCGCCGCCGGACAGGTTTGCGCCCCGCAGGTCCGCCTCGTAGAGATCCGCATAGCGGAAATCAGTGCTGCTGCAGTCGGCGTCGCACAGCAATGCCCCGGGAAGCTTGGCGCCGAGGAGCTTCGCGCCCGACAGCTTGACGCCACGAAGGTCCGCTGCGGTCATATCCGCGTTGGACAGGTCCGCGCCGAACAGCCTCGCGCCGCACAGCCGGGCCCGGAACAGATCCGCCCCGGTGAGGTCGGCGGCGGTGAGATCGGCGTCCGTCAGATCCACCCCGGAAAGGTCCGCGCCAGCCAGGTTTGCGCCCGATAGGCGGGCGCCCGAAAGGTTGAAGCCAGCGAGCTCGGCACGAAACAAGTCCCCGCCCGGCCGATGGTTACGAATCTGTTTCGCGATCGCTATCGCGGCATCACTGCCCATGGGTGCCCGTTGTCAGCGGCGGACCGGATCAATAGAACCGGCCGGCCTGCAGTCGATGGTTAGGTATCGTGAAGAGCGAACGACGATCCTTCGATCCGGACGGTGTTCACTCTCACCTCTCCTCAGCAGATCTTGTTCTTATCCAATCACATACGTTTCAAAGATATACGTGATTTAATTGTTGTAATTTGTTAACTGCAAACTGCATGAAGCTTATCCAGTATAGCAGCTTCAATTGGCTGACGAGTCGTCGCTGCCATCGAGCCGCCGCCACAAGCATCCTTCCTCCGCCTCTCGGTCAAGACGTTCCATCCATTTCTCATGCAGCTCCAACTCCCAGGGACTGGCATAGATCACTTTCAAAGGAGCGACAACGCCGCCGTGTTCTCCCAACTCGGGAATCGGCGACGAGACTGGCAGTGAATTGTCCAGCAACAGGGCAGTCTGGCCGCCGGTCATCGCGAGATAGACGTCGACCAGTATCTCGGCGTCCAGCAAGGCGCCGTGGAGACTCCGCTGGGTATTGTCTATATGATAGCGCTGGCACAGCGAGTCCAGATCATTGCGCTGCCCCGGGTGCGCCTGCCTCGCCAGCTTAAGGGTATCCACCACCTCGCAGTAGTCGGCGACGGATCCGAGCTCCGGCCCGATGCGGCGAAGCTCGTGGTTCAGGAAGTTGGTGTCGAACTCGGCATTGTGAATGATCAACTCAGCATCCTTGACGTACGCCAGGAACTCCCGCGCAATCTCGACAAATCGCGGCTTGTCGGCAAGAAACTCGTTGGTGATACCGTGAATATCAAGGGCCGCCTCGTCAATGTCCCGCTCCGGATGACAGTACACCTGATAGTCGTTGTGGGTTCGGCGCCTGTTGATCAGTTCCACGCAGCCGATTTCGATGATACGGTGACCTTCCGCGGGATCGAGACCGGTGGTCTCAGTGTCCAGAACGATTTGGCGGACAGCGGTCATAACATCTCGTCAATGGCACGGTTGGCCAGCCGGTCGGCGCGCTCGTTCTCCGGATGGCCGGCGTGACCCTTCACCCATATCCACTCCAGGTCGTGGCGCGCGGCCTCCTTTTCCAGGGTTGTCCACAACTCCTGGTTCTTCACCGCCTTCTTGTCGGCGGTTCTCCAGCCCCGGGCCTTCCAGCTTCCGATCCACTCCGTGATACCCCGCCGCAGGTACTGGGAATCCGTGTGCAACCTGACCCGGCACGGCCGCTTGAGGGCGCGCAGAGCCCCGATCGCCGCGGTGAGCTCCATGCGGTTGTTGGTGGTGCTGGGATCGGCGCCCATAATCTCCTTTTCAGAGCCCCCAGCCCTGAGAACGGCACCCCAGCCACCCGGACCGGGATTACCGCGGCAGGCGCCGTCGGTATAGATGTCAACTCGAGTGAGGTCGGCCATAGGAGGCGCACCGCACCTTTGCCACCGGCTTGGCCAGACCCGGCCTCAGCCGGGACTTGCGCCGCCAGTCGGGTCGGATGGGGGTGACCGCGACCTCGCGCTTGCGAGCCGCCACTGCATAAACCGCCGCCCCCAACGGCCACCAGCGGTCGCCAGCGTGCTCGAGAAACTCCAGCCGGCGGCGGATTCGCTCCGATTGGACGGGGGGCTTGTGATAGACCATACGCCCAGCGGTAAGCTCGAAGTTCAGGAGCTGGAGCCAATCCTTGAGCCTACCGAGCGTGGAAAACCGGCCGTTCCAGGGCATTCTGTTGGGCCGAAACAGGCGTGACAGCCCCCAAAGACTGACAGGGTTGAATCCCAGCACGACCAGCGAACCCTCCGGAACCAGGACCCGTTCCACCTCTCGGAGTATCTGGTGTGGATAATCGCTGAACTCGAGCACGTGGGGCAGGATGACCAGTCCGACGGACTTCGTATCGAAAGGAAGCTGTTCCGGTATACAATACACGTCAATGGCTCCATCTTCCCCGCTGCCGCCCGGGTCCATGGATGCCGTATAGCAAAAAGCCGCATCCGAAAAATGCACAAACGAACAAAGACCGTTTTCGCTGATCTGGAGCGCAACCGGACCGAAATAACCGGGAAGCATGTGCTTCAAGCACTCGCGTTCCGCTTCGATCAGCGACCGTCCCAACGCCGTGCGCAGCCACACGGGCAAAGTGTTCGGATGGCGAAATCGCTTGTTCACGCCGCACTTATGACACAGCAGCACCGTGGGTTTCAAGTTTGACGTCCAACGAGCCACTCCGTCCGACACAGGACCCGTATGGCCAGTAAGAAACTACATCGACTGTTGGGCCTTGCCATAAGCCTGGTCACATTGCTGCTCGGTGCATGTGCAACCACGCAGTACCCGGAGACAACGAGTTCGGAGCCGGCATCGTTGCCAGCCTCTCCGGTCATCGACATAGCGCAAGCGAAACGCCGGAGCAAGAAGGAAACCGAGCCCGCCGAGAAATCCTACGATAACGTGTGGAACCGTATACGCGACGGTTTTCGTCTCCCGGAAATGGACAGCCCCTACGTCGACTACTACGTGAAGTGGTATTCCGAGCGGCCGGAATACATGGAGCGACTGGTGGACCGCGCGTCGATGTACCTGTATTACATCGTCGACGAGCTGGACAAACATGATTTTCCAATGGAAATCGCCCTGCTGCCGGCGATCGAAAGCGCCTACAAGCCCAGCGCCTATTCACATGCCCACGCCGCGGGCCTGTGGCAGTTCATCCCCGCCACCGGCCGACGATATGGGCTCAAGCAGAACTGGTGGTATGACGGCCGGCGGGACATCACCGGTGCGACCGACGCGGCGATACAATATCTCGATTTTCTGCGCGACGAATTCGACGGCAACTGGTTTTATGCCCTGGCGGCCTACAACGGCGGCGAGCGGCGAATCGAACAGGCCATCGTCACCAATCGACGCCACGGCAAGCCGACGGACTACGAGCATCTCAACCTGCAGCGGGAAACCATGCGCTATGTCCCCAAACTGCTGGCTCTCAAACGTATCGTCGAGGATCCCGAGCGCTACAATCTGGCGTTGAAGCCCATCCCCAACCGCCCATATTTCGACGTCGTTAACCTGGAGTCGCAGGTGGATCTCGGTGTAGTGGCGAAGTTCGCCGGCATATCCCTCGAAGAGCTGCGGAGGCTGAACCCGGGTTTCCGCCGCTGGGCAACCGATCCCGCCGGCCCACATCGCATTCTCGTTCCCGCGGGCGCCAAGGAACTCGTGGCGACAAAGCTGGCCGCTCTGCCCGATGAGAAGCGCATGCGCTGGGCGCGCTACGACGTGCGCCGCGGCGACACCCTGAGCCAGATCGCGCGACGATATGGCGTCAGCGTCAGCGCCCTGCGGTCCTCCAACCACCTGCGCGGCAACCTCATCCGCGCCGGGCACACCCTGGTGGTACCATTGTCAACCGCTTCGATAGCCTCCGCGGACTACGAGCAGGTTACGGGGGGCCAACGGGCCGGCCAGCCGGTGGTCTACCACGTCAAGCGGGGGGATACGCTGTGGGGCATCGCCCGCCGCTACAGGGTTAACGTGAGGCAGCTGCAGCGTTGGAACGAGATGGCGGCCCAGGACCTTCTGCAGTTGGGCCAGAAGATCAAGGTATATCTGAACTGACGGAATGCGGCTCCCGCTCGCGGCGGCACGCCGACCTGCGGCAAACCGTTTGTCGGGAGACGAAAAACTCCCGTTCCTTCCGATAACAAACGGCCGGCATGCAGATGGCGCAGCGCCGCATGAAACGTACGTTTTCCCCCCGCGGGCGCGGCGCGGCAGGGCACTCCAGGACTCAACAATCCGTCATCCGATCTTGACACCCACTCGCCAAAAGGTCATAAAAACAACCGGGATATTTGCCTCTAACCACTAAAAACGATATTCCATCCCGATAACCCTTACACTCTAGGAGGAAGCAAATGAACGTAGTGAAATCTACGGTCGCATTCGTGGTCTTGAGTTTCGCTGCTATGGGAGTCAAAGCCGGCACGTTGGACGATGTGAAAGCCAAGGGCTTTGTTCAGTGCGGCGTTGATGGTGGTTTACCGGGCTTTTCGGCGCCGGACGACAAAGGTCAGATGCGCGGCATCGACGCGGACGTATGCTACGCCCTCGCCGCTGCCGTGTTCGGCGACTCCAGCAAGGTCAAGTTCACGCCTTTGACGGCAAAAGAACGTTTCACGGCCCTGTCTTCCGGAGAAATCGACGTCCTGTCCCGCAACACGACGCACACGCTGCATCGCGACACGGCATTGGGCATCAACTTCACGTACTACAACTACATTGACGGTCAGGGCTTCCTGGTGAAGAAGAGTCTGGGCGTGAAGAGCGCCAAAGAACTCAGCGGGGCCTCGGTGTGCGTTCAGCAGGGCACGACCACGGAACTCAACCTCGCGGATTTTTTCCGATCCCACAACATGGAATTTACTCCCGTTGGATACGATACGTCGGTGCAGACCCGCGAGGGTTTCGACGGCGGCTCCTGTGACGTGCTGACCTCAGACAAGTCGCAGCTCGCGGCGATCCGCACCGAGCTCAAGGACCCGGACGGCGCAATCATTCTTCCCGAGACCATTTCCAAAGAGCCGCTTGGCCCGGTCGTCCGACAAGGCGACGACCAGTGGTTCAACGTTGTGAGGTGGGTCCTGTATGCGCTCATAGACGCAGATGAGCTCGGCGTTTCGTCCAAGAACGTCGACGACATGAAAGCCAACAGCGACAACCCGGCAATCGGGCGCCTGCTGGGCAAGGAAGGCGAGATGGGCAAGGACCTCGGTCTCAGCGACGACTGGGCCTACAACGAAATCAAGCAGGTAGGCAACTACGACGAGATCTACCAGCGTACCGTTGCGCCGCTTGGCCTGGTTCGCGAGGGCAGCGTCAACGCGCTGTGGACCAACGGCGGCATCCTGTACGCCCCGCCGATCCGGTAGGCAGGCATACGGCTGTATAGATCCGAAACCCGACCCCGGGCGGTCGGCGACCTGCCGGCCGCCCGGACCTTCTATATTCGGTCTACCGTCTGTGCAATACTTGCGGTATTCCGGACCAGCCGAGTAATGGAATTCCGGCCGGTGACAACAGGTAGATAAGAAAACAATCAAGATGGCGGAGCACCACGGCAAGATCCCCTGGCATCGCGATCCGCGTATCCGTGCGGTCTTCTTTCAGATCCTACTGCTGGCGGCTACTATCTGGGTCCTCGGCACCCTGCTGAGCAACACCGTCGCCAATCTGGAGCAACGAGGGATCCGCACGGGCCTCGGCTTCATGCATGAGGTCGCGCCATTCAACGTCGGCTTCAGCCCGTTCCTGGACTTCAAGCTGGGACAGAGCACCTACACGGATGTATTCATTATCGGCGTGCTCAATACGATGCTGGTCAGCGTACTGGGCATCATCGCGGCGACCATGCTCGGCTTCTTCATAGGCGTTCTTCGCTTGTCACCCAACTGGCTCATGGCGAAAATCGCTTCGGCCTACATCGAGATATTCCGAAACACCCCACTGCTGCTCCAGATCATGTTCTGGAACTTCGCCATCTTCCTGCCGCTTCTGCCCAATCCCAGGCAGAGCTGGGGACTGGGGACGACCGCATTCCTGAACAGCCGCGGCTTGTACCTGCCCGCACCCGTGGTTCAGAACGCAACCGGCGCTTGGGTGATCGCGGCGGCCGTGGTGGTGGCCATCGTTGGAGTTTTCATTCTCAGATCCTGGGCCCACAAGAGGCAGGACCGTACCGGCGAGCCCTTCCCTGTTCTGTGGGTCTCCCTTGGCGTGATCGTCTTGCTGCCCACCCTGGCCTACTTTGCCGCGGGTGAGCCCTTCACACTCGATTTCCCCTACCTGGAGAAGTTCAACTTCCAGGGCGGCATGCGCATACCGACACCTTTATTTGCTCTCTGGTTCGCGCTCAGCACATACACCGCGGCGTTCATTGCCGAGGCGGTGCGCGGCGGTATTCTGTCGGTCTCTCACGGGCAGACGGAGGCAGCCCACGCGCTGGGACTGAACCGCAAGAGAACGCTGAACCTGGTGATCATTCCCCAGGCCATGCGGGTAATTATCCCACCGACGATCAGCCAGTATCTGAACCTCACCAAGAATTCTTCCCTTGCCGTGGCCATAGCCTATGAGGAACTGGTGAACCTGTGGTCCGGCATTGCGCTGAACCAGACCGGTCAGGCCCTGATTATCATCGCCATGACCATCGCGGTGTATGAGACTCTCAGCGTGGCCACCTCCGCGTTCCTGAACTGGTACAACGCCAAGAAGCAGTTGATCGAACGATGAGCGAGTCACTCACCTATCAGCCGTCAGCGGATCTGCCGCCTCCGCGCACCAGCGTCGGCGCCCTGGGTTGGATCCGGCACAACCTGTTTTCGTCGTGGATTAACGCTGCACTGACCATACTGGCGGTCTATCTGCTCATAATCCTCGTTCCGCCTCTTGTCGAATGGGCCGTTCTGCACGCCAATTTCCAGGGCAAGGACCGGACGATCTGCGACGCCAACAAGGACGGAGCCTGCTGGACATTTATCAAAGTTCGATTCCTCCAGATCATGTTCGGTCTGTACTACGGGGCGAACCCGGACCAGGTCTGGCGCCCGGTGCTCGCCTTCGTGCTGTTGATCGGCTTCGGCACTCCGTTGTTCATCGAGTCCTTTCCTTACAAGCGATACCTCGGGATCGGATTGCTGGTGGTGTTTCCCTTCGTAGCCTTCGGCTTGATACACGGCAGGTGGTTCGGCCTCCCGGTGGCGGAGACCGCCAGGTGGGGCGGCTTCATGCTGACTTTTGTTCTCGCCAGCGTCGGCATAGCATGTGCGCTCCCTATCGGCATCCTGCTGGCCTTGGGCAGGCGGTCGAGAATGCCCGTAGTCCGATCGCTGTCGATCTTCTATATCGAATTCTGGCGCGGCACGCCGCTCATCACCATCCTGTTCATGGCTTCGGTAATGCTGCCCCTGTTCTTCCCCGCCAAAGTGGAGTTCGACAAGGTGGCGCGGGCGATGATAGGTATCGCCTTGTTTCAATCGGCCTACACCGCCGAAGCCATACGCGGGGGCCTGCAAGCCATGCCCAAGGGACAGTTCGAAGCCGCCGACGCCATGGGGTTGAGCTACTGGCAGAGCATGCGCTTGATCATCCTCCCACAGGCGCTCAAGATATCGATTCCCGGAATCGTGAATTCGTTTATCGAGCTGTTCAAGGACACTTCCCTGGTTGCGATTATCGGCTTGCTCGATCTTCTCAACATGGCCCAATCCGCAAGCCGTTCCATAGAGTGGAAAGGCTACGATCTGGAAGCCTACGTATTCGCCGCTCTGCTCTACTGGATATGCTGCTACGGCATGTCCCGCTACAGCCAGGCACTGGAACGAAAGCTGGATACCGGGCACAAACGTTAACCTGACCATTTCGCGAGCTGACGCCATGGACAAAGCCCTGAACCAAGACTCCAATTCCCTTATTATCGAGCTCAAGGACGTCAATAAATGGTATGGGGAATTCCATGTCCTCAAGAACATCAACCTTTCCGTGGAGACGGGCGAGCGCATCGTCGTCTGTGGTCCCTCCGGTTCCGGCAAGTCGACGATGATCCGCTGCATCAACCGCCTGGAGGAGCACCAGAAAGGTGACATCGTCGTGGACGGGATCGAGCTCACGGCCGACGTGAAGCATATCGACAGCATTCGCCGTGAAGTCGGCATGGTTTTCCAGCATTTCAACCTGTTCCCACATCTGACCGTCCTTCAGAACTGCACACTGGCCCCGATCTGGGTACGGCATACGCCCAAGAAGGAAGCCGAGGCCGCGGCCATGAAGTACCTCGAGCGGGTCAAGATCCCGGAACAGGCGGCGAAGTACCCGGGCCAGCTCTCCGGCGGCCAGCAGCAGCGCGTCGCCATCGCCCGCAGTCTGTGCATGAACCCGAAGATCATGCTGTTCGACGAGCCCACTTCCGCCCTCGATCCGGAGATGATCAAGGAGGTGCTGGACGTGATGATCGAGCTGGCCGAGGAAGGCATGACCATGCTCTGCGTCACCCACGAGATGGGCTTCGCGAAGACCGTGGCCCACCGTGTGATATTCATGGACGGCGGCGAGATCGTCGAGCAGAACAAACCCGAAGAGTTCTTCTCCAACCCCAAGTTCGATCGCACCAAGCTGTTCCTCAGCCAGATACTGCACCACTAGGACTGGACCACCCCCGGCCCGGGGCTCCAAACGAAGGGCCCCCTCTCCCTCAGGGAGAGGGACAGGGTGAGGGCAAACGGCGTTCGAAATGGTGCTGTGCTGGTGCCTGGTCGGTAGTTGACAGGACCACGGCAAGCACGGGTTGGCGGAGGCCTTCGCCAAACACCCCGGATGTATCAGGACACCACCCCCCGAACGAAGGGATGGACGTATAGGCATGAACCGGGGAGGGGTTTCGGCGGGCGTCTGGAGGCAAGGATGCCGGAGGCGAGCCTACAGGGAGGTACTTGCGGCGGCCCGCCGAAACCCCGCCCCGGTTCATGCCCGGCACTTCCGCCACTCCCCTGTACTCCTCCACTCCACAGCAACTTCCTCTATCCAATCAATACAACCCCGCTGAGCCCGATCCAGGGCCACTGCTTCGACAAGATCCTCTGAACCTGGAGGGTACTGTTGTCCTAAAGAGGGGGGGGTTTGAATAGAGCACGGAGAGCATGGGCCGGGAACGGCTGTCGTCGACACGCTGTAAATACATCCTTGTACGCTCGCTTCCGGCATCCTGCCTCCAGACGGTCGACGACAGCCGTCCCCGGCCAATCCCTTTGCGCGGCTCCCTTCGTTTTAGGTGGTACATATGGTTCGTCGCAGGTTGTATGGAAGATCGCGGCACCCACACCCGTGGCAGGGCGCAGCTAATCGATTCCCGAGTATGCTAAAGTTCCCGGTGTTTCGAAGTCGATCTCGGAGTGCCGGGGCCCGGGTCTCGGGCACGGCCGTGGAATCGTTGTTTTCCGAATCACCCCGTTTGTCAACAATGCGAGTCATCGATAGATTGCGCCATGTCATTGCGGCGTTGACTTCTGTGGATAAGCTGTTCGGAAAACGGCTGATGAGCATCCGATGTAGCGGTGCTGCACCACTCTTTCAACCTTGAGCCACGCAAAGTTTTGGATACGACAAAGAGAACCCCACTCTACGAGCTGCACCTCGAATACGGCGCCCGCATGGTGCCGTTCGCCGGCTACGAGATGCCGGTCCAGTTTCCCACCGGTATCGTCAAAGAACACCGGCACACGCGCAGCGCGGCCGGCCTGTTCGACGTGTCTCACATGGGGCAGATCTCCCTGACGGGACAGCATGCCGCAAGCCGGCTGGAAGCACTGGTGCCTATGGATATCGTCGGGCTCAAACCGATGCGGCAGCGCTACGCTCTGTTTACCAACGAGGAAGGCGGCATCCTGGACGATTTCATGATCACCAATGCCGGGGATCACCTGTACGCGGTAGTGAACGCCGCTTGCAAGGCGGATGACCTGACGCACCTGCAGCGGCATCTGGACGAGGTGCAGCTGCATGACGATCGCGCTTTGCTGGCCCTGCAAGGCCCGAAGGCAGCCAGCGTTCTCACCCGACTGGCTCCCCAGGTCGGCGAGATGCTGTTCATGCAGGGAGCGAATGTCACCCTCCTGGGGGTCGAGTGTTTCGTTACCCGCTCGGGCTACACAGGCGAGGATGGCTTCGAGATTTCGGTACCCGCTGGCGCCGGCCTCCGCCTGGCGCGGGAACTGTTGTCATATGACGAAGTCGAGCCCATCGGCCTGGGCGCCCGCGATACCCTGCGGCTGGAAGCCGGTCTGTGCCTGTACGGGCACGACATCGACAGCCACACCACGCCCGTCGAGGCGGAGTTGCGCTGGGCACTGTCCAAAGCCAGACGTCCCGGAGGCGACCGTGCGGGGGGCTATCCGGGGGTGGCAGTCGTCGAACGGCAGCTCAGGGAGGGCGCCCCTCGCAAACGTGTGGGCTTGGCGCCCCGGGGCCGGGCTCCAGTGCGCGAAGGCATTGAGCTCATCGATACCGAAGGCGAATCGGCAGGCGTCGTCACCAGTGGCGGCTTCGGCCCCACCGTGAATCATCCGATCGCCATGGGCTACGTGGACAGACGCTGCAGCGAGCCCGGTGCCCTGCTGACAGCCCGGGTGCGGGGGAAAGAGATGGAGATCGAGGTCCATGCCCTGCCCTTCGTGAAGCAGAACTACCATCGGGGAAGACCTTGACGGGTTTCCCCGCACCCAATCGAATACGAGCGGAGAAGTCTCATGCCGAGCCAGCAAACGACCCTTTCAGAACTGGAACCCGACAACGAGTTCATGTCTCGCCATGTGGGGCCCAGTCCCGCTGAGCAGAAGCAAATGCTGGAAACGCTGGGCTTGTCTTCCCTGGATGAGCTCGTCGATCGCGTCGTGCCCCGCGACATCCGCAGCAACAGGCCCCTGGCTGTGCCCGAGGCCGCCTCGGAGGCGGCCGTTTTGAAAGAGCTCCGGAACATCGCCGCGCAGAACCGGGTGTTCAAGTCATTCATAGGCATGGGGTACTACGACACCTGCACGCCCGGTGTGATACAGCGCAACATCCTCGAGAGCCCTGCGTGGTACACGGCCTACACACCGTACCAATCGGAGATCTCGCAGGGCCGCCTCGAAGCGCTTCTCAATTTTCAAACCATGGTGGTCGACCTGACGGGACTCGAGATCGCCAACGCTTCGATGCTGGACGAAGGCACCGCCGCTGCCGAGGCCATGGCCCTCAGCCACCGCGTCAGTCGGAACAAAGGCGATGTATTCTTCGTCGCCCGTGACTGTCATCCCCAGACCATCGACGTCGTCCGAACGCGGGCCCGGCCCCTCGATATCCAGGTCGTAGTAGGGGATCCGCTGAATGATGCGCCTCCCGAGGCCACTTTCGGCGCACTCCTTCAGTATCCGGGCACCTACGGGGATGTCGTCGACTACCGAAGCTTTGTCGAACAGCTCCACGCCAGGAACGGTCTGGTGACCATGGCCGCCGACCTCCTCGCGCTCACCCTGATCACCCCCCCGGGGAGCTGGGCGCCGACATCGCCGTGGGCAATACCCAGCGCTTTGGAGTGCCGATGGGATACGGCGGACCCCATGCGGCCTACATGGCCGCCAAAGACGCCTACAAACGGTCGCTGCCGGGCCGCCTGGTCGGCGTATCCGTGGACACCCGCGGAAACCGCGGCTACCGCCTGGCGCTGGCCACCCGCGAGCAGCACATCCGCCGGGAAAAGGCGACCTCCAACATCTGTACCGCCCAGTCTCTGCTGGCCATCATGGCGGCAATGTACGCGACCTATCATGGGCCGGACGGATTGACGCGAATAGCCCGGCGCGTCCATAGACTGACTCGAATCCTGGCCGGCGGACTGCGTGGCCTCGGGTTCGACGTCAAGACCCCGGCTTACTTCGACACCGTTACCGTGGCGACCGGCGACGCCACCGCCGGTATTGTGGAGCGCTCCCTGGCCAGCAGGGTCAACCTGCGACAAGTTGACGATCGCACACTGGGTGTGTCACTCGATGAGACCACGACGCGGGAAGACCTGGAGCTTCTGTGGCGCATCTTCTCGGGCTCCGAGACCGTGCCGTCGGTCGCCGAGCAGGATGAACGAGTCGAAGAGATTCTCCCCGACTCCCTCGTACGCAGGTCCTCATTCCTGGACGAACAGGTATTCCAGGACTATCACACAGAGACCGGCTTGCTTCGCTATATGCGCCGGCTTGCCGACATGGACCTGGCATTGGACCGCTCCATGATCCCGCTGGGATCGTGCACCATGAAGCTCAATGCCACCACCGAGATGATGCCCGTAACCTGGCCCGAGTTCTCACGGATTCATCCGTTCGCGCCGCTCGAACAGACCCGGGGCTATCAGAAGATCTTCGACGACCTCGAGTCACTACTGTGCGCCTGCACCGGCTATTTTGCGGTGTCGCTGCAGCCCAACGCCGGTTCCCAGGGCGAGTATGCCGGTCTGCTGGCTATCCGGGCCTATCACCAGGCCCGGGGTCAGGGTGACCGCAACGTCTGTCTGATCCCGAGCTCCGCCCACGGCACCAACCCCGCGTCCGCGGCCATGGCGGGACTTACAGTGGTGGTGGTGGACTCGGATCACGACGGCAACATCGACCTAGACGACCTGCGGCAGAAAGCTTCGCAGCACGCCGAGTCTCTGGCAGCCATCATGATCACCTATCCGTCCACCCACGGCGTATTCGAGGCCAAAGTCAGGCAGGTGTGTGACATCGTCCATGAGCACGGCGGCCAGGTGTACATCGACGGTGCCAATCTGAACGCCATGGTGGGAGTCAGTGAGCCGGGGTCGTTCGGCGGCGACGTATCGCACCTCAATCTGCACAAGACGTTCGCCATCCCCCATGGCGGCGGCGGACCAGGGGTCGGACCCATCGCCGTGCGGGAGCACCTGAAGCCTTTTCTCCCCGGGCATTTCATGATCGGCAAAGAGTCCGCTGTCGGCCCCGTGGCGTCGGCCC
Organism: uncultured Gammaproteobacteria bacterium; assembly: GCA_963731035.1. Lineage (GTDB taxonomy): Bacteria > Pseudomonadota > Gammaproteobacteria > Arenicellales > JAANXG01 > JAANXG01. The sequence continues at coordinate 240,533 of CAVSUY010000027.1, forward strand.
CCTGGGGCAGCGCCGGCATCCTGCCCATCACCTGGGCTTACCTGCGCCTGCTGGGGCGCGGGGGACTTCGCTACGCCACCTGCAACGCGATCCTCAATGCCAACTACGTCGCCAAGCAGCTGGCGCCTCATTACCCGGTACTGTATTCGGGGCCCGGTGGGATGGTCGCCCACGAATGCATACTGGATCTGCGTCCCGTCAAGGAACAAACCGGCGTTACCGTAGAGGACGTTGCCAAGCGACTGATGGATTACGGTTTCCACGCGCCTACCATGTCCTTCCCGGTGGCGGGAACGCTGATGGTCGAGCCCACGGAAAGCGAGTCCAAGGCGGAGCTGGACCGTTTCATCACCGCCATGGTGGAGATCCGCAAGGAGATCCGCGATATCGAGAAAGGCAAGCTGGATCCCGAGGACAATCCTCTCAAGCACGCCCCCCACACCGCCGTCGATGTCAGCGAGCCCTGGGAACGGAGCTACACACCGCAGCAGGCGCTCCGCCTGGATTGCCAGGGATCCGGCAGCAAATACTGGCCCCCCGTCAACCGGATCGACAACATCTACGGCGACCGGCACGTCGTATGCACCTGCCCTCCGGTCTCGGACTACCGCAGCCCGGGCGAGGAAAAACACAAGGCGGCATGAGCATATCAACGGGCGACGCTCTCGCAGCCAATCAAGGTCTACAGCACGGACGCCCGGTTGCGCCGCGGGAAGACGGTCGTTGACCTCGTCTCTTACACTGGCAATGCCCACGGCGATCTTCGCCGACACCTCCGTGTGGCGCGCCAGCAACGATTCCTCCGTGCTTTACCTTGCCGGAACCGTACACAAGCTCTCCGCCAGCCAGTATCCACTTCCCGCGGAGTACCAGTCCGCCTACGATCATTCGGACATCCTTGTGTTCGAGACCGATATCGGCGCCATGCGGAGCCCCGCCGTACGGGATCGCATCGCTGCCCAGAGCGTGCTGCCGGAGGGACGGACCTTGGAATCCGTGCTCGACGACTCGACCTGCGATCTGCTTCGCAGGTACTGCGAGGATGTCGAATTCCCCATCGAACAACTGAGGTCTCTCAAGCCCGTCGCCGCTATGATGACACTGCTTGCCGGGACACTGCAGTCGCTCGGCGTTACCGCCCCTGGCGTTGACGAGCATTTCTTCTCTCTCGCTCAATCGGATTCCAAGGCCTACCGCTCCCTGGAGTCCGTCGACCGACAGATCGACTATCTGTTGACCATGGACGAGGGCCGGCCCGACCGCTTCGTTAGACGATCCATCGAAGACTTCAAGCGGGCCCGCCAGGGCGAACTGGAGGACGGCATACGCGCTTGGCGCGATGGCGAAGAGCAGGCCTTGATCGAACGCTTTCTCCACGACGAAATGCTGAGCGCTCCCGGCCTCTATCAGTCCCTGGTGGTGGACCGCAACCGGGAGTGGATGCGTTCCATCCGCCAGTACCTGGAGTCGCCCGGGACCGAGATGGTGCTGGTGGGGGTCGCCCACCTCGTCGGCAGCGACGGCCTGGTCTCCCTGCTGCGTGGCGAGGGATACGAAGTGCGGAGGTATTCGCTGCATTGACACGGGGGCGGGCCGCGCACACGAGCTCACGTTTGTATTACAATTCCTTCTCTCATCCAATGCATCCACCGAGCCAGATGAAGAAATACGGAATCCGAATCACGCTTACCGAGGATAATCCGATGCGCGCCTCCCACCTTCTTGGCGACGACTGGGAGGCGTACCGATGGTACGACGATCCGGAGTCCCGTGACCGGGCAATGGAAGCCATGCAGACCCGCCTGCCGAACTATCGTCTGGGTGACGCGCCCTCGCAAGTCGTGGAGCCCATCGAGCGCTGATGGGCCCGGCCCGTTGGCAGCCCTCAATCGCGACCTGAGCTCATTCTGGGATGCTGTCCGGCGTAGCTCGCAGCGGGCGCTGCGTTCGGGCGCCCTCCGGACGATCTCAACACAGGCGAGCTGCGTGCGGGACGCCGGTGTCGAGTTCGTCGTGCGGGTCTCCGATAACCTGCTGCGCAAGCCCGGCGCAACGGCTTCTTACGACCAGCCGCGCAACCAGGATCCGTTCCTGCCACCCGATGCGCAGTTGACCGTCGGCGACGTTCCTCCGCATCACGTTGCGGTCTTGAACAAGTTCAACGTGCTGGAGAATCACGTACTGGTGGTCACCCGCGGATTTGTCCATCAGGAGTCGCCTTTGACCGCCGGTGACTTCTCGGCGGTCGCGGCGGGACTCGTCGGCGGCCGCGGTCTCGCTTTCTACAACGCAGGAAAGATTGCCGGTGCCAGCCAGTCCCATAAGCATTTCCAGCTCGTACCGCTGCCCCTCGGGCGTGATATGGATATTCCCACAGCTGTTCTGTTCGAAGGCGCCCGCGGGGGGATCGACTCGATCAGCCATTTGAATTTTCGCCACGCGTTCTTCCACCTGGATACCGGCCCGGATCAGCCGGAGTCCTTCGGGCGCCGATGCTGCGAGCTCTACGGCCAAGCCCTGAATGCGCTGGGGCTCGTGGACAGATTCGACGACACGGAGGCGAACCGCTTGCCTCCCTACAACCTGCTGCTGACCGAGCGGTGGCTGTTCCTGGCGCCGCGCCGGAGGGAACGCTGCCTGGACATTTCGGTGAACGGACTCGGCTACGCCGGCTCGCTTTTCGTCAGCTCGCCCCGGAAACTGGAGCAGATCAGGTCCGAGGGCCCGATGCATCTTCTCCGGCAGGTTTCCATTCAGGAACCACCCCGATGACCGCAACCGGCCGAACATCGATGGCCTCACCCCCCGGAGAAGCCGCTCCGCCTGCATCCGAAGTGCCTTCGCCGGAAGCCTCGCGGCTTGCCGATTTCATCGTGCGCCACGCCCCCCTTTTCGTGTTGACCGGCGCCGGCTGCAGCACCGGCTCCGGCATCCCCGACTACCGGGACGACAATGGGGACTGGAAGCACTCCAAACCCGTGCAGTATGCCGACTTCGTTTCGTCCGACTACGCGCGCCGCCGCTACTGGGCGCGCAGTCTCTCCGGCTGGCCGAGGATGGAGGCATCCAGGCCCAATGCCGCCCACGCGGCGCTGGCGGCGATCGAACGGGCCGGTCTGGTAGCTTCGGTGTGCACCCAGAACGTCGACGCTCTTCATCAGAAAGCAGGCAGCACTCGAGTCATCGACCTGCACGGCCGCCTGGACAAGGTCGAGTGTCTGCAGTGCGATGCCCGGTTCTCACGGACGCTGATACAGGAGCAGTTGCTGCGCCTCAATCCAGGCTACGCCGACGTGTCCGCAGGTACGGCGCCGGACGGCGATGTGCTGCTGGAGCGTTCATTCGAAGACTTCGTCCTTGTCAACTGCGATCACTGTGGCGGCCAGCTCAAGCCTTCGGTCGTGTTCTTCGGCGAAAACGTGCCCCCAGTTCGAGTGACACGGGCTATTCGCGTCCTGGAAAACTCCGGGGGCATGCTGGTGGTTGGGTCCTCACTGATGGTCTTTTCGGGCTATCGCTTCTGTCGCAAAGCGGAAGCGCTGGGGAAACCGGTTGCCGTGCTGAACCGGGGCAGGACACGAGCCGACGCCGCCGTGCAGCTGAAGGTTGCCCTGGACTGCGGCGCGGTCCTGACGCAAGTGGCTCGGCTGCTGATTCGCTGAACGCGTTCCGCGATCGCGGTGTCTCCATGCTGTCCGCGGCTATTCCAGGTTCAATTGCTCGAACAGATTGCGAAGCTCGTGACGGGCGGTCACATGCGACATGGTGATGGATTGCCCCCTCGGACCCGCGTTGTAATCCAACAGGGTCAGTCCCCTGGGAAACAGCTCCCGGAAAATCGCCCGCTCGCTGAGCCCCTGCAGATAGCGAAAGGCGATCCTGGATTGGAGCTGGCGCAAGGCCAGATCCACACGTCTCTTGTTGTGGGAGTGGGTCGACGCGGCGCGATTTCTCACCACTACCCAGTCCAGGCCCCGTTTCCCCGAAAGAGCCCGTTGTTTCCGGCATTCCCAGACTGCTTCGCTATAGACGCTCAACCTCTTCACTTCGAAGGTATCAGGGTCGACCTGTCCCAGCAGGTCCACGTCCACGAAGCTTTCGTTGACAGGAGTTACCAACGTGTCTGCCCAGGCGTGGGCGGCTCTCGCAACCTCGGTATCGTGGCCCGGGCAGTCGATGATCACGTAGTCGTTGCCCTCCGACATGATTTCGATCGCCCGATCCAGCTCCTCGGGACTGCCGGGTATCTCCCCGACCGGCCGCAGCGTGGGCACATTCAAGCCGAGCTCGTGGCGCTGTGAGTATGCCATCCGATTTTCGATATAGCGGCTGAGCGTCTTCTGGCGGGGATCGAGGTCGATGACGGCCACTTGGTAAGCCTTCTCCATCAGCACGGCCACGACGTGCATCGCGGTCGTTGACTTGCCCGTCCCGCCTTTTTCATTGCCGAAAACGACTATTCGGCTTTTGTACTGTTTCGAACCGGCCATACGCCGATGAAGTATAGCGCGGCGGCAGAACTCCATCGCGCGGGAATCAACCAGCCGGGGAGCCGGCTTCCTCAGGCGGTCGCCGTCACCCGAGTTTGGCGTACCGGCCGCACCAATACCAGCAACGGCGTGGCGAGCAGGGTCATCCACAACATCAACCGGAAATCATTCATGTACGCAATCGAGGCCGCCTGCCGCGTTACCTCGCCGTTCAGCGCAGCGAGCCCGGCGGCGCTGCCGGTGTCCCATATCGCTCCCGCCGCCCGCAGGGCGTCGCTGAACGGCGTCAGCGCCTCCGAAAGCACTGCATGGTTGGTCTGAACGTTGACGCCCAAGAGCGTTACCATCACCGAGATCCCGAGACTGCTGCCCAGGTTGCGCATGAGGCTGAACATCGACGTCGCCTCGGTACGCAGGCGCGGCTCCAGCGTTGAAAAAGTCACGGTCGACAGCGGGACGAAGATAAAACCGAAACCGATACCCTGGACGATGCCGGTGTGGACCAGCGTGAACATGTCCACGTCCGGAGTGAATCCGCTCATTTCCCACAGGGAGACGCCCATCATAGCCATCCCGAACATGATCAGCGCACGAACGTCCACCTTGTTGATAAGCCGTCCCACTACGAACATGGCCGCCATGGTGCCCACACCGCGGGGCGCCAGTGCAAAACCGGTGGTGATCACCGGATAGCCCGACAGGTTCTGCAGGAAGGGCGGCAGCAGCGCCAGCGTAGCCAATAGAATGATCCCCATGAAGAAGATCAGGCAAAGTCCGATCACCAGGTTGCGGTCCCTGAACAGTTGCGGCTCGATAAACGGCTGCCGGGCGGTGAACATGTGCACCAGGAACAGGTACAGGAACAGCCCGCCCATCAAAGCCTCGAGTGTCACCTCGATGGAATCGAACCAGTTCTGGGACGTGCCGCGGTCGAACATCAATTGCATGGCCCCTATCGCCAGGCTGAGCAGCGCAAAGCCGAACAAATCGAACCGTCGGTGCCGATTGCGCTCGGTCTCGGGGGTGAATGCCACGATACCCATCCAGGCCAGAATGCCCACGGGCAGGTTGATATAGAAGACCCAGCGCCAGTTGTAGACCTCGGTAAGGTAGCCGCCCAGCGTGGGACCAAGGATCGGACCCACCATGACCCCCACGCCCCACAGGGCCATGGCCGAGCCGTGCTTCTCCCGCGGATAGGTGTCCAGCAGCACCGACTGCGACAGCGGCACCAGAGAGGCACCGAACGCACCCTGAAATATGCGGAAGACGACCATTTCCGACAAAGATGTCGCCATTCCGCACAACATGGACGTCACGGTGAACCCGGCCACCGACACGAGGAGCAGGCGCTTGCGTCCGAATCGATCCGCCAGATAACCGGTGGGCGGCGTCATGATGGCGGCAGCCACGATGTAGGAAGTCAACACCCACGCGATCTGGTCCTGGGTCGCTGACATGCTGCCCTGCATGTGCGGAAGGGCGACATTGGCGATGGTCATGTCGAGCACCTGCATGACGGTTGCCAGCATGATGGACACGGTGGCCATCAACTGAGCTGCGCCGTCAGAGTTCGACGCCTTGTCGATCATTGCACGCGAACGTTGCCGGCCTCGGCGACGTACACGGCCGGGGGCTGCAACCGCAGCAGCAGGGCCTGGGCAAGAGCCGGCAGGTGCCGGTACTGGCCGGTATCAATCCTTACGCTGGTGCTCATGCCGGCCCTCAGCGCAGGTGCATCGTCCTCGGCCTGCACGAAGATGCGAACAGGGATACGCTGGACGACCTTCACCCAGTTGCCGGTGGCGTTCTGGGGTGGCAGAACCGAGAATTCCGCGCCCGTGGCCTGGCTGATGCTCTGCACGACGCCGTGCCAGGTCCGCCCCGGGTAGGTATCCACCTCGATGCGAACCGGTTGACCGGTTCGTACATGCGTCAGGTCGGTCTCCTTGAAATTGGCATCGATCCAGGCGTTGCTGGAGGACACCACGGCCATGACCGCACCGCCGGAATCCACGTATTGGCCGGGCTCCGGAACGTTGTGAGCGATCCCCGCGAACGGAGCCTTGACACTGGTATGGGACAAGTCGAGCTGCGCCTGCTCCACGGCGGCCTTCGCCTCCCGATACGCGGGTTGCTGCTCGATCGGACCGTCGGGCTTGCCGCCGAGCTGCGCCAGCAGCTGCTCTATCGCCTGCCGGGTGATGGCCACCTGCTGGCGGGCAACGTCGAGATTGTGTCGCGCCTGCTCGAGCTGCTCCTGGGAGGCGAACTTGCTCCCTGCGAGCTTGTCCAGCCGCTGGTACTCCCGCTGTGCGAATGCCTGGTTGGCCTGGTCCAGCGCCAGAGTCTCCTGCTGCTGGCGGAAGGCCGCCTGGAGCTTCTTCACCTGCGCCCGGGCTCCTTCCACGCCGGCACGGGCGCGCGCCAAGGCCACCTGGTAGGGCGTTGGGTCGATACGAAACAGAACTTGACCCTTTTGCACGGAATCATTCTCGGACACGTCGACTTCGGTCACCGGCCCTGCAACCTGGGCGCTGATCACGACTTTGTTCTGACCGACGTAGGCATTGTCAGTACTGACGTACCGCCCCGAAATCAGGTAAAGGCCGCCGCCGACGAGCACCAGCAACAAAGGACCCGCCAGGAAAAGAATCCTGCGGGCCTTCCTTTTTCGGTCCGATGGCTCGGGCAGGTCAGGCTTATCGCTCGGCATTGTCTGCTCCTTTCTTGGGGGCGCCGCATGCGTCCCCGCTCAAGTTCTGTTTGATTCCGCACAGCGCGTTCATCAATATGGCGCGCGCTTCCGGCTCCAGGCCGCTAAGCGCCGCCTTGCGTACTTCCCGTGCCTGTGAACGGATTTGCGTCAGCAGCGGCTGTACCTGGGGCGTCAGATAGAGGCGACAGGCGCGGCGGTCACGCGGATCGGAACGGCGCTCGACCCAACCGGACGCTTCCAGACGGTCTACCAGCCGACCGAGAGTGATGGGCCGCACTTCCAGGTCCTCGGCCAGCGTCGCCTGGTTGATGCCCTCGCGCCGGGAAAGCATGGCCAGGGCGCGCCACTGAACCTGGGTAAGCCCAAGCGGCTTCAGTCTCCGGTCGAGCTCCCGCCGCAGCAAGCGGGACACCTCGTACATGAGGAAACCAAAGTTTTGGGTAGGATCGGAATCGGGCATTACACGGTTCACTGACTATGTCAGTGCTTATTATAAGGTTTGCTTACTTTTCTTCCAACCCCCTTTCCAGAACATCCCCTCTCCCGCTTGCGGGACGACTCCACGGACGCAGGAAGTAGGGCGAAACAATCCCCTCTCCCGCTTGCGGGAGAGGGTTAGGGTGAGGGCAAACGGCGTTCGGAATGGTGCTGTGCTGGTGCCTGGTCGTTAGTTGACGGGACCACGGCCAGCATGGGTTGAGGGAGGCCTTCGCCGACACGCTGTAAATACATCCCTGTACGCTCGCTTCCGGCATCCGAAGCCTCCAGACGGTCGGCGAAAACCTCCCCCAACCCATGCTCAGACTGCGTCACCCTTCGAGAAGCACCACGGACGTGTCAGGTATCCCCCACCCCCCGAACGAAGGGATGGGCGCAAAGGCATGAATTGGGGCGGGGTTTCAGCGGGCGTCTGGAGGCAAGGATGCCGGAGGCGAGCCTACAGGGAGGTACTTGCGGCGTCCCGCTGAAATCCCGCCCCGGTTCATGCACAGCACTCCCGCCAACAATCTGAACACCCCACCAAACAGCGCCCCCCACAAGATATTCAAATCCCACAACCGCAGCCCAACGCAGGTTGTCGGGATCAATCCCGACCTACAGGGATGTGCACTAGGATTGCTCCAGGCAATCCCGGCATTTCCTCCATCCATGGAGGTCACGAAGTGAGGCGGATCGCCGGGAGCGGGATGCCATCGACCTGCCGGGACCCACTCGCGCATGGCCCCGCTAGAGGGTGGCGCCGACGGGTCCGGACAGGCCGCGGCTAATCAACTCCGCGGTAAGGTAATCGAAGGCTTCGTCCACCGTGTCACAGAACTTGAACAGCTCCAGATCCTTGGCATCGATGGTGCCGAATTCCACCAGGGCGTCGAAGTTGAGGATCCGATTCCAGTATTCGGAGCCGTACAGTACCAGTGGCAGGTGTTTTCTGACCTTTCGTGTCTGGACCAGGGTCAAAGTCTCGAACAACTCATCCAGGGTGCCAAAGCCTCCTGGAAAGAAGATTACCGCTTTCGCCAGATACAGAAACCAGAACTTGCGCATGAAGAAGTAGTGGAACTGAAATGCCAGCTCCCGGGTAATGTAGGGGTTCTCGTGCTCTTCGAAAGGCAGGGAAACCGACAGACCCACGTTGACCCCTTGTGCCTCGCTGGCCCCGCGGTTCGCCGCCTCCATGATGCCGGGACCTCCCCCCGTGCAGATCACGAAACGCCGGTGTTTCTCCGGGAGCGCCTTCGACCAGTGAGTCAGCCGGTTCGACAGGGTCCGGGCATCTTCGTAGTACCGCGACATCTTGAGTTGCAGTTCGGCCCGCTTGATCCCTTCGCCGTTAACCCTCGCTTTTTCGAGATCCGACTCGGCACGTTCACCGTCTATACAGCGTGCCGAGCCCATCACGACGATGGTGTCGTCTATCGAAAAGCGGTGGAACCGAGTGTTGGGTTCATGATACTCGGCCAATATCCGAATCGGCCGGGCCTCTGGACTCAGCAGGAACTCATCGTTGCTGTAGGCTTTGCTGACGGATTTCTGTTTCATGTCGATAATGTGTGCTTCATCAAAGGGACCCCGGTCCGGGGTCAAAATTCGATCTTCTCGAGATGATAACGCAGTCGCGCTCTTCTTCGTTTCGGTCTGATGGCTTCGAGCGCCTTGGTGAGATCGGCGGGGGTCCGATCCCGGCGCAGGAGAACGGCCACCGCGTTGCCGTAGGCGGGCAAAGTGAACTTGTAGATCCGTTCGAAGTCGCGCCTGACCGCCGGAATTCTCTTCAACCTGCGAACCAGGTCCCGACTGTCCGCGAAATTCACCACCAGTATTCCGTCCTCCGCCACAAGGTCCCGCAGGCCGCGGTACCAGTCCCGGGAGAAGGTGACCGCTCGCGCCGCCTCGCCGTGGCCGTCCGAGAACAGGTCGTCGATGACCAGGTCGAACTTCTCTCCCTGGTGTTCCCCTATCCATTGTCCGGCGTCCGCCTCCACAAGCTCGGCCTTGATCCGGTCCAGACCGAAGAAGCCGCGAGCGATCCTGACATGAACCGGGTTTCGGTCCACCGCCACGAGCCTGTCCCAGTCCACCAACTCATTCAGCTGCCGAACCACGGCTCCCCCACCGAGACCCAGCAGCAGTATCCCGTTCAGGCGGCTGCTATCCCGCCACAGGACCGGCAGGCCCAGCAGATCCCAGACGCCGCCGCCGAAGATGTGTCCGGGATGGTACTGGGTGTGGAGTACGCCGTTGGTGTACAACCGAATGGTACGGCCCGCCGTCCTCACCTCGTAGCGGCGCCCGCCCGACGTCCGTTCCCAGAGCAGCGCCATCTATGCCCAGTCCCCAAACCGCAAGCCACCGGCCCCCGTGCCGCGGGTCAGGACCGGCGCCGGCGCACTGAACCCCGTCGCCCCGGGGGCGTCTAACGGTAGACTGGCGGCAACAGGTCGTTGTCTAATCACACAACTTCAGGAGAGCTACAATGAATCGCAGACTATTTATAACAGCCCTGGGTGCCGTCTGTGCCGGCACGGCGCGCCTGGCGGACGCCGGGGACTCTGACACTGGAAACTCCAACATGAATACCACAGTCGAGCAACTGAAACTGAAGGAATCCGAGTGGCGCGAAAAGCTCACACCGGAGCAGTTCCATATTCTACGCAAGGCAGGCACCGAGCGGGCGTATTCCAGCCCCCTGAACAGCGAGCACCGCGAGGGTGTCTATCACTGCGCCGGTTGTGACCTGGCGTTGTTCGACTCGAGCGCGAAATTCGACAGCGGCACCGGGTGGCCCAGTTTCTTTCAGCCCATGGACCCGGCCCACATCGGCACCAAGACCGATTTCAAGCTCATTCTGCCGCGCACCGAGTATCACTGCGCGCGCTGCGGCGGCCACCAGGGCCATGTGTTCAACGACGGGCCCAAACCTACCGGCAAACGGTACTGCAACAATGGCCTGGCGTTGAGCTTTAAACCCACCAACGCCTGAATGCTCGTGAAGTCGCCGCGTCCGTCGCGGCAGATCGCATATTCGAATCCCGGCCTCCACATGAGTGATCCGTAGCCGTATACCCGAAATGCCGTTCTCGGTGGTTCTGGAATGAGGTGCCTGTTGCCGGGCATCTCCAGTCGCGGTCGCGGCGGTGCGTGGAGGACGGAATCATCGCTCGGGCCGCCGGACGCGGGTTACACTTGCAGGTTATATATCCCAGTGGCCCTAGCCGATGCAACAAGCCAACCCAATACTCGTTGAGGTTACCCGTGGATCCGCCGTGGAAAGCGTCCACCGCGGCTCTGCGGTGGTGATCGACCGCTCTGGAACAGTGGTTGCGTCCTGGGGCGACGTGGAACGTCCTGTCTATCCCCGTTCGGCGGTGAAGCCCATCCAGGCGGTCCCCCTGGTGACTTCCGGGGCGGCGCAGGCCTTCGACGTCACTGTAGAAGAGCTGGCCCTGGCCTGCGCTTCCCACAATGGCGAGGCAATACACACCTCGGCCGTACAGCACTGGCTGAACCGCATTGGATATGATCCACAGACTCTGGAATGCGGCGCCCATTCCCCACAGGACGGACAGACCCGCGGGGAATTGGCTGCCCGCGGGCTGGCTATATCACCGTTGCATAACAACTGCTCCGGGAAGCACACGGGGTTTCTGACCATCTGCCGTCATATGGGGTACCCTTCCGAGGGCTATACGCGCATCGAACACCCGGTGCAGCGCTTGGTCCGGGAGGCACTGGAAGACTTGACCGGGTACTCCGTGGCCGAAGCCCCGCGCGGAATCGACGGCTGCGGCATACCCGTGTACGCTGTGCCCTTGCGGGGCCTGGCGGCGGCCATGATGAAATTCGCGGTTCCCGAGGCGGCGGCGGACGAGCGGACGGCCGCGGCGCTCCGGGACATCCGTGACGCAATGATCGCCCGCCCTTACCTGGTGGCGGGGCGTGACCGTTTCTGCACGCTGGTCATGGAAGGGCTGGCACCCAATGTGCTGGTAAAGACCGGTGCGGAAGGGGTTTTTTGCGGGACGATCGTCGACCAGGGGCTGGGTATTGCTCTCAAGATCGACGACGGCGCGACCCGCGCTTCCGAGGTGGCGATGGGCGGAATCCTCCGCCACCTGAATGCGATCAACGATTCGCGCTTTGCCGCCCTGCGGTCTAAACTTGAACCAGACGTGTTGAACGTGGCCGGCAACAAGGTCGGAATGATAAGGGTGTCCGAGGTCCTGGCGGCCGAATCCGCGTGAACCTGCTCTGGATCAGATCCCCCATGCCGGTTGTCTGTATAGAATAAACACACTTTCGCGGTTCATTTCGTCAGGTAAACCATGTCCATACAAGATACTACACAGTGGTTGATCAACCGGAGAGACGAGCTCGAGCGGCGTCTGAGCGAGATCTCCCGGGACGTGCGTCATGAAGACAATCCCCTGTCGGGCGACTGGGAAGAACAGGCAGTACAGCGGGAGCACGACGAAGTGACCGATGCCCTGGGCAACGAGGCCCGGCGTGAGCTCGAACAGATCAAGCAGGCACTGGCCCGTATCGACAGCGGCGATTACGAATACTGTGCAGAGTGCGGGGTGAAGATCGGCCAGCCACGGCTCGAACTGCTTCCCTACACCAACCTTTGTGTCGCATGCGCCGAGGCACGCGAGGCCGCCAACTGACCGGACGCTTCCGGCCCGAGGCAGGCGCGCCAATGGGCCTCTGATCGGGCTCCTAGCGTTCTTCCACCCCGGACCCCAGCTCGGCGAGCTGCGCCCGGGCTCGTTCCAGTTCCCTGCAGTTGAAATCCCGGTTGTCCGTAAGACGTTTGAGCTCAAGAGTCAGCTGGTGAGACTGCCCGCTCCCGCGCTCCAGGCGATCCCGGCAACGGCGCTCCTCATGCTCGAACTCGTCGATGGCGTCCTCGAGCTCTTCGCAATACTTCTCCAGTGCTGCAACCTCGTCCTCGAGCTGTCTGAATGTCATGCCAAAGGAGCCGCAACAGCCGCAGCAAGTCTCAAACCAGGTCCTTGACTGGTATATCAGGGTCGGCGAGGTGTTCAGGAGCTGGATGAACGCCGCTCTGGAGCAGGCGCTGGGCGAAGCGCACGTCCTTGGCAATCAATAAGCCCTTGCCCCACCCGGTCACGCCCACCAGCCTGCCGCCCTCAAGGCTGAACAATACCATGTTCTCCTCCTCGATCGATCCGCGCTGAATGTGTTCATCGCCGTCGGCGGGAAAGCCCGCCGTCTGCAGGACCCGCTGGTACTGATCCGACCAGACGAACGGAACCGGGTCATAGCCTGCCGGCTTTCCCGCAATGGTGGCCGCGGTATTCATGCCCTGCTGGTCGGCATTCTGAAACGACTCCAGACGGATATGTCGACGGTAGCGCGGCAGGTAGCAACAGGCACAATCACCGGCGGCGTAGACATTGTTGACCGATGTGCGTCCGAACTCGTCGGTCACAATACCATCCGAAACTTCGACACCAGCCTCCTTCGCCAGGCTCGTATCGGGTACAACCCCGATCCCCACCACTACTGCGTCGGCCTCAACGCTTTCGCCGTTCGACAGCACGAGTCTCTCAACACGTCCCCCACCTTCGAACCGCTCGATGCCGACTCCGGTAAGAATGTTCACTCCTTCGTCCCGATGCACCTGAGCCACCGCCGCGGCCGCCGGCGGCGGCACCGAGCGGCTCAGGATTCCCTCCAGCGCCTCGAGCACCGTCACCTGGCACCCCAGTTGCCGGGCGCTGGCGGCAACTTCCAGTCCGATGAATCCGCCGCCAACGATCGCGACATGCCGCCCGGGTTGAAGCTCGGCCTTGATCGCCGCACAGTCCGCCGCCGTGCGCAGCAGGAATACCCTCTCGAGATCATGGCCGGGCAAAGGCAGAACCCGGGGCGTCGCGCCGGTCGCGAACACGAGGTTGTCGAAATCGATTGAGCGGCCGTCCTGGTAGCGTACCGTTTGCTTGTCGACGTCCACTTCGACGACGCGACACTCGAGTTGGATGTCGATGCCCTTGGCGCCGTAGTCATCCAGCGGGCGGAAGTAACCGTCCTCCACGGTGTTCTCACCGAGCAGTACCGTTTTGGACAAGGGCGGCCGCCGGTAGGGTGGGCGGGGTTCGTCGCCGACCAGGACGATTTCGCCCTGGTACTCCTTGGACCGCAGCGTCATCGCGCACCGGGCCCCGGCCTGTCCCGCGCCCACGATTATTGTTCGGGACATCTTTCCCCCGCCTGCGTTAATGGAAGCCTGCCCCGGTCGCTCTAAAGACGATAGTCCGGCTCTTCCTCGTCCAGGATCTTCTGCAACTCGCGGAAATGCTTGTGGTAGCCGGCGAATTCCTCCCACTGGCGAGCGGTCTTCTCGGCCACGTCGTCGGGAAGCACTCGCAATGACCGGCCGGTCATGTAGGCCGTCACCAGGGTCCGCGCCGCCCGCTCGAAGTAGAACATTTCGTCAAAAGCCTGGGCGACGCTGGGCGCCGTAATCATGACACCGTGATTGCCCATGAGCATGATGCGCTTGTCCGCAAGAAGTCTGACGCAACGCTCGGCCTCGTCTTCCAGCGCCATGCCGCCATACTCCGTATCGACGGCCACACGATTGAAGAATCTGGCGCAATTCTGATCGATCGGCGGCATGGTGCAGTCTTCGAGGCACGCCAGCACGGTGGCGTACCTCGAATGCACGTGCAACGCGCACCTGGCTTCGGGGCAACGGCGGTGCAGAGCGCCGTGCAGTCCCCAGGCAGTCGGGTCGGGGGCATCTTCGCGTTCCATGGTTCGGTCGTTCCGCGCGTCTGCGAGCAGCAGGTCTCCGGCCCGGATTGTGGAAAAGTGCCGGCCGTCGGGATTGATCAGAAATCGGGTACCGCCATCGTTTACCGACAGACTGAAGTGGTTGGCAACGGCCTCGTGCATGTCGAGCCGTGCGGTCCACCTGAACGCACAGGCAAGCTGGGCCCGTTGCTCGTAGTAGGGATCCTGCCGAAGATCGGGACCGGATGCTTCAAGCTTGCTGATACTCATGGGCGACTCCCCGTGACGGACATGCAATCGAAACTTAAGCGACCGGTCGCGGTAAATCAACCTCGATCCGAAGATCGAGCAGTCGCCACCTGGTTGAGCAGCGGTTCACCGGCGATCCAGCGGTCCAGATTGTCGGCGAAGAACCGGGCGAACCGCCGGGGCCAGTCAACGACCGAATCCGCCGCATGGGGCGTAACCAGCACCTCATTCATGTTCCAGAACGGATGGTCCGGGGGAAGAGGCTCCTCCTCGAACACGTCCAGATAGGCTCCCGACAGGCGCCGGGACCGGAGGCTCTCGAGCAAGGCCTGTTCGTCCACCACCGCACCACGGGACGTGTTAATGAAGAATGCCCCGGGCTTCATGGCCTGAAAGAGACTTCGATTCATGAAGTGACGAGTATCCCCGGTCAGACGCAAGTGAACGCTGACGTAGTCGGCCTCCGGCAACGCTTTCTCGATCGCGCCCAGCGCGTACAGCGCGTCGACCCGCGGATCGGAACGCACACTGCGATTGGCTCCCAGCAGCCGCATTCCGATTGACTTGGCATTGGCGGCCACGCAACTGCCGATGGCCCCGAGCCCCACCACCAGCAGCGTCTTGTCGCGTAGGGGACTAAACGGAATCTGCCGCCACAGGCGCTCCTGCTGCTGCTCGCGATAGCGAAACAGATTACCGTTCCATGCCAGCATCACCCCGGTGACGGTCTCCGCAAGATAAGGCGCGAGCACCCCTGCCGCATTGGTCAACACCACACGGGACAGGTCGACCCCGGACAAGTGCTCGTAACCCGAACCGCCCACCTGCACCCACTTCACCCCGGGGCCGGCCGCTGCCAGGCGGTGGCACTCTATTGGAAAACGTTCATGTTTGATGGAGAATACGACCTCCGGATTCATCCCTTCCAGGGCGGCGTGCACCGTTTCGACCGATGCGGCATATTCGAAGTTGACGCAGGGAAAGCGCCGAGACAACAGGTCTCGGAAGTCATCCGGCCGGTCCCAGACAATCAGCACTCTCTTTGTATGTTTCGGCAAGACCCTCGCTCAATGTTGTTCCAAAACGATTGTACCGATCCCCGCTGCGTACCCAAACCGGGATGCTCATGACACCCACGCTCGCCGAATTCTGGCTGCCACTGACGATCTTCGCGCTTGTCGCCGCCTTCACGCCGGGTCCGAACAACCTCATGCTGGCGGCATCGGGGATGAACTACGGATTTCGTGCCACGGTACCCCACATGATGGGGGTGAGCCTGGGTTTTCCCGTGATGCTGTTGTCCGTCATCTTTGGAACGGGGGCCCTCATTGCGGGTGTTCCGCTGATGCATGACGTCATGCCGGTCCTGTCCGCGGGTTTCATTGCCTACTTTGCCTGGAAGATCGCCACCGCGGATACCGATCTCAGCCTTCAAAGCACCCGTCGGCCCCTCACGATCTGGCAGGCCGCGTTGTTCCAGTGGGTCAATCCCAAAGGCTGGGCGGTCGCCATCGCGGTGGCCAGTTTGTACGCTCCGGGAGGCATCCACGAGTGGAAGAAGGCGCTCTATATGGCCTTATTGTTCTTCGCTATCACGGTAGCCTGCACATCCTGCTGGACCAGTCTGGGCACCGCCATCAGGTCCATGCTGCGCGACGCCGGCGTCCGGCGCTGGGTCAACAGGGGAATGGCGGTTGCCCTGCTCCTGACTATGGTGCCGATCCTGCTGAACGAAAGCCTAAGCTGAGAGAGTAGCGACCGGGCCCCTGCATCCGGACGAGCTGGTTGCCGTCTCTAGGATCCGGACATTCGGGTCCCCGGACCCGGCCGGAGTGGGGTAGCCCCGGAACCTCCCGGCACCCGCAAGCCTCCCGGTGCGGCAGCAACCCGGCGGGATCTCCTTCAGCAGTCGACTATTTTCCGCCACCGACCTTGTCGGCCGCCCTCAGCAGCTCCATGGGCATGGGAAAGAAGATTGTGTGGCTGCGCTCGTGGGACATGTCGGCCATGGTCTGCAGATAACGCAGCGTGATGGCGTCCTTCTGCTGGCTCAATACCCCTGCCGCTTCCGTGAGCTTGTGCGAGGCCTGGAGCTCTCCCTCGGCGGCGATCACCTTGGCTCGGCGCCAGCGCTCGGCCTCGGCCTGGCGCGCGATGGCACGGATCATGCTCTCGTCCAGGTCTATATGCTTGATCTCCACGTTCGAGACCTTGATGCCCCAGGCGTCCGTGTGCTTGTCGAGAATCTGTTGAATATCGCTGTTGAGTTTGTCGCGTTCCGCCAGCATCTCGTCAAGGTCATGTTGTCCCAGCACCGATCGCAGAGTCGTTTGCGCCAGCTGGCTGGTGGCCGCCTGATATTGCTCAACCTGTATGATGGCGTTCTCCGGCTCCATGACCCGGTAGTAGACCACGGCGTTCACCTTCACCGACACGTTGTCCCGGGAGATCACGTCCTGGGAGGGCACGTCCAGAACCCGGGTCCGCAGGTCCACCCGGACCATCTGCTGGATCGGTGGAATGATAATGATCATTCCGGGGCCCTTGACCTTCTGGTACCGCCCCAGAAAGAAGACCACACCCCGCTCGTACTCGCGGAGAATGTTGATAATCAGAAACGCAATGGCCACGACAGCGGCAATCGCCACCAGCCACGACGGATTCATCAGCATGTTCATAGTTGCTCCTCCAAGGGTTCGACCACGAGGGTTAGTCCAATCAGTTTCAGCACCTCGACCCGCTGTCCGCCGTGCACCGGCTTGTCCGAGCGGGCGGACCATCTCTCTCCGTGAATATGCACGGTGCCGACACCGTCTCGAAAATCACCCACGGCCTCCCCGACGCTGCCGATCATCTGCTCGCGTCCGCTCGTCACCGGCCGCTTTCTCTGGCGAAGCATCATGGAGACGAACGTAAACACGAACAGACCGGTGATCACGGCTACAGTGACGATCAGGGGCATCGAAATCTGGTATGCGGCGACGTCTGTTTCCATGAGGATGAGGGAGCCCACCACGAACGCCACGCCTCCTCCGATTCCCAGGATACCGAAGCTGGGCATGAACAACTCCGCAACCATGAACGAGATGCCGAGCAGTATCAAGGCCAATCCGGCGTAATTCACCGGCAAAACCTGAAACGCATACAGCGCCAGCACCAGGCAGATCGCTCCCAGCACACCGGGAAACATTGCCCCCGGATTGGTAAGCTCAAAGAACAGGCCGTACACCCCGGCCAGCATCAGCACATAGGCGACGTTGGGATTCGTAATCACGGACAACAGACGCGTCCGCCAGTCGGGTTCTATCGTTTCGACGGCCAGGTCTTTCGTCGCAAGCACCACTTCCCGGTCGTCCACCTTCACCTTTCGACCGTCTATTTGATGCAGGAGATCGTCGACATTCCTTGCCATCACGTCGATGACATTGTCCTTCAGTGCATCCTCGGCAGTCAGGTTCACCGCGGAACGCACCGCATCCTCGGCCCACGCCTCGTTGCGTCCCCGCAACCGTGCCAGCCCCTTGATATAGGCGACGGCATCGTTGATCACCTTGCGTTCCATCGCGGAGCCCGGCTGCGGCGCCGCGCTCTTCTCGGAGTCCGTGCCGTCCGGCGAGTCCCCGCCCTCCTTCCGCTCGTCCCCGGACTTGCCGCCCGCCGCGGTGCCGTCGGAGCCGTTGGGCTTCTCACCGCCGCCGAGGCCGCCCGGAGACAGACTGACCGGCGTGGCGGAGCCCAGATTGGTCGCCGGCGCCATGGCGGCCACATGGCTGGCATACATGATGTACGTGCCGGCGCTGGCGGCCCTGGAACCGGGCGGCGCGACGTACGTCACCACGGGCACGGTGCTCGCAAGAATCTTGCGGATGATGTCCCGCATCGACGTATCCAGCCCACCCGGTGTGTTGAGCCGCAGAATGACCAGTGACGCGTGGGTGTCCTCCGCCCGCTCGATACCCCGGACGATGAAATCGTCGGTCGCGGGACCGATGGCGCCGTCGACGTTCAACACCACGGCCCGTCCCGGGGCACCCTTGCCCACATCCGCAGCCGGCGAGCCCGATGGGAACAACGACAGGCCGGCTGCGAAAATCAGCGCGAAAGCAACCAGCCGGCATGTGCGTCGTACGATGTTCATCCCCTCGTCAGTCCGAGAATCCCGGATGCACCGGTGACTGTACAAGTGCATACCGTATCGAATCGGACATCGTGCGCCTTTGCTGTTCCCCGACCCGCCCGCGACCTCATCCCTTGAGCAGCCCACTCTGTGCGATGCCGTCCAATATGAACTGGACCGCCAAGGCCGACAGCAGGACTCCGAATACCCGGCTTACGACATGCATGGCCGTCAACCCGATGACTCTCTGGATCTGACTGGCGAGCAGCAGGCCGATCAGCGTCAACAGCAGCAGCGCGAGCAGGCAGCCGACAACAATCAGTTGGAGGACGAGTTGTCCTTCGGCGCCAGCCATCAACAGTATGGCCGCCCCCATTGAGCCGGGTCCCGCGATCAAGGGGGTGGCGAGCGGAAACACCGAAATATCCTCCTTGGTGGCGGCCTCGCGTTCCTCGTCGTCCGTAGTCGACGTACCGCCCGAGGAACGGGCGAAGACCATGTCGATTCCGATCAACAGCAGCAGGATGCCGCCGGCGACCCGCAGCGCCGCCAGCGATATGCCGAGCGATGCGAGCAGCATCTTGCCCGCCAGCGCAAACGTCAGAAGGATCACGGCGGCGACGATCGTTCCCCGGAGCGCCATCGAGCGCCTGGCCGCAGGACTGGCCCTCGACGTCATCGCGGCGAACATCGCCACCACGTCGACCGGACCTATCGTGGCAAAGAAGGTGGTGAACGAGACAATGGCCGTTTCCAGCATAGCGACCGATTATACGGAGCCCCGTGCCGATTGACAGGCGGGCCTGGGGCCGGCACGGGCGAGTCATCCCTGGATGGGCGGGTGCGTTTTCGCTAGGCGGTGGACAAGTCGGAGGTCGGCGATATCGTGGAACTCGAGAAGCAATAGCCGCGGCATCCCACCCGCTCGCACCTGAAGTCGCTCCTGCAATCCCGTAGAAGCGATCCCCCGCGACTTCGGATTGCAGGAGCGGTCGACCTTCCCTTATGCCCGCACCAGGTTCCCGTCCTGATAGTCCCGCAGGGCCTGCGTAATCTCCTGGGAGGTGTTCATGACGAACGGCCCATAGTGGGCAACCGGCTCCCCTATGGGGCGCCCGCCGAACAGCAGCAGGCCGGAGCCTCCGTCCATAGACAGATCCAAGCCATCGCCGTCGCCAAGGTAAGCCAGCTGCCCGGCCCGTACCATCCTGCCTGCGACCGAGGCCGCACCGCGGTAGACATAGAACTGCAGCTTCAACTCCGCATCGGCGGCAATGGACAGGGATGCGCTTTCCGGGGTGCCGATATCGGCGATCAGGGCCCGGGTGGTCTTGCCGGTCACCACACCCTCTATCGTCGACCCCCCGGCGTCGAGGCTGCCGGCGATCAGGCGCACCGCAACGTCACCGAACCGGGTGGTGGCGATTTCTTCGCCCTGTATATCCCGGTACGCCGGGTGCTGCATCTTTTCGCTCGCCGGCAGGTTGAGCCAGAACTGGAATCCGTGAATACGGTCTGCATCCGGACCTGGCATCTCCGAATGAATCACTCCGCTGCCCGCAGTCATCCACTGGGCACCGCCCGTAGTAATAGTGCCGGTGTTGCCCATGCTGTCGGTATGAGAGAAGCCTCCCTCACGCATGTATGTGACCGTCTCGAACCCCCGGTGAGGGTGAGGGGGAAATCCCGCTTCGAACTCTTCCCGGCGATCGGAGTGGATCTCGTCGAGCATGAGAAAGGGATCCATCGAGTAGGACGGCTCGAATCCACTGATACGATTGATCTTCACCCCCGCTCCGTCCGTGGACGGCTGTGAGTTGACGATTCGGGCAATTTCACGCGTTTGCATAGCGCACCTCTTCGCTGGTGGTTCGGCCGATAACGGACGCGATATCGGTCCGGGCCGCGTTCAAGGCCTGTCGGTGCTCATCATCTCCGATCGAGAGCCCCTCTGCAAAGATGGTCTCCACAGTCCTGATACCGATCAGGCCGAGAACGGCCTTGATATAAGCGGTCTGAGTATCCATGGGCGTACCACGGTACTGTCCGCCGCGCGCAAACACCGCGTACGCGTCCACACCCTTCACCAGGCCAACCGGTCCGTCCGCCGTGTAGCGAAAAGTCTTGCCGGCCCTGGCGATACGGTCGATCCACACCTTCAAGGTGGAGGGTACGGTCAAGTTGTACATGGGTATCGCCAGCACTACCGTATCGTGGGAGCGCAGCTGGTCGATCAGCCTGTCCGAGCAGGCGGCCAGCTCGATTTCATCCGAATCCCGTTCCTCCACAGGCTTCACCCAGGCCTTCAACTCCGCCGCATCCAGGTGCGGCAGTGCCAGATCGTTCAGATCGAGGGTCGTGACGGTACTGCCCGGATGGCGGGCCTCGAGCCCCGCGATCAAGTCCCTTGCCAGAATAGTCGAGGCGCCCTGCTCCCCGTTCAGGCTGCTTTTGACAAAAAGAATGCGTTTCATTGTTCCATCTCCTGCTGCGTTTCGATGGAGCACAATGTAATATCGACAGAGTCGTTTATACATAGCGTATAATCGTATAGTTCAATCGAAAATATAGATACTTTAGCGCTATGAGTACGAATATCACCCTGGAGCAATGGCGAACACTGGCGGCGGTCGTGGATTGCGGCGGATACGCCCGGGCCGCCGAGGTCTTGGGCAAGAGCCAATCCACTGTCAGCCACCATATTCAGCGTCTGGACGAGCTGCTCGGGACGCGGACGCTGCGCCTGCAGGGGCGGCGCGCGGTGCTGACCCAGGTGGGGGAAGTGGCCCTGCGCAGGGCGCGGGCCCTGCTGGCGGAAGCGGGCGACATAGAAACCGTCGCCCGCACGCTGGCGACCGGCGTCGAGCCCCAGATCAGCATTGCCGTCGACACTGTGTTCCCCAACCAGGTTATCCTCCCGGCGTTCGAGAACCTCGCTCGGGAGTTTCCTCATACCCGCATCGAGCTCTACGAAACGGTTATTACCGGCGTGGCTGACCGACTCAACTCGAATGACCTGCAGCTTGCCATCACACCCCACCTGCCAGGGGGTCGCCTCGGCGATCATCTGCTGAACCTGGAGTTCATCTGCGTGGCGAAACCCACCCATCCTCTGCACCACCTTGGGAGGTCCGTGACTGAACAGGATTTGAGGCAGCATCGTCAACTCGTAGTAAGAGAGTCGGATCCTCGACGCGAAAGTGATGCGGACTGGCTGGGCTCCGGGCAGCGTCTGACTGTCAGCACCATGAGCACCCGCATCCAGGCCCTGTGCCAGGGACTCGGATTCGCCTGGTCACCACGACTCAAGATCACCCGGGAGCTGGAGTCGGGCCTGCTGAAACCACTACCGCTGGCCCAGGGTTCAAAGCGCTTCGTGGATGTGTACCTGGCATTTGCGGACCGGGAAGGCGCCGGTCCCGCAACGCTCGCCCTGGCCCGGATGATCCGGGAACAAGTCACCGCCGCCTGCGGGCGAGGCTCTTCGGCCAAGGCCGCGAAATACTAACGCGGTGCAGGACCTGGAGGCGGGTCAGAAAGAATTCTGAAACCGGATTGTCGAAGGATTCTCGCTTGTCGCCCCACTTGTACCGGCTATACCCTCCTCGTATGCTGGATATCTACCCGGTGTGTTAGTGTATGCAGTCATAGACGGACGAATCCTTGCACCCGTGGGAGTGGTTGCACGCGCTGCTTTAGCGAACGACTATGGGCGAAAACGCGGAAAAATCACCACAGCATGATGTCGACACCGGGCCCCAGGGTACCCGGGTATTCAAGCGTAAAGACATCGAACAGTACCTCGCGGATCGTGCGGGCACATACGATGCGTTCTCCGGTGAGTCCTCCGGGGCCGTGCTGGTCGGCACCCGCGGTACGCTGCAGGACCGCCGCTTCGATATTCCGATGGGTCGATCCACCGTCGGTCGGAACCCGACCAACAACATCATCATTGATGACGACAGCGTCTCGCTGGTGCACGCCCGTATATTCCAGAAAGATGATGAATGGTGGGTATTGAATCTTCTGTCCACGAACGGGACTTACGTGAACAACCGGAAGGTCACCGACTCTATGCTACATGATGGCGACCGTATCCGATTCGGCGAGGCGGAGTTCACCTTTCGCAAGCCGAGGCGCAACAGCATTTCGCGGTACGATTGGCTGCGCAATATCGGCAGACGCTTTCTTTCCCTGTTCAGCTGACGGGCGCTCCCGACTTCCCGCCGCCTCCGCGCCCCGCTATTTCAAACGCGAACCCTTCCGTCCTTCGACATACTGTGGGAGGTCGTCCAATATCTCCGACCAGCATGCCTTGGATCCCACGTATATATGGGCATCGGGAGACATGTCGAGATTGCTATCCAGGGTGCCGAGGGCGACCTCCACGATATCATCCGGCTTGTGCGAGGGTGCGAACGTCATACTGGAACCGCAGTGCCGGCAGAACCGGCGCGTGGTTCCGTTGTCCGCGGTATAGGACTTGAGTTCGGCCTCTCCCTGGACCCATCTGAAATCCGAGGCGTTCGCCTCGCCATAAGTCGAGAATGCCGCACCGTGGAACTTGCGGCACATGGAGCAGTGACAATGACCAATCCGGGGGTTGAACGCGTCAACCTCGTATTTCACCGCCCCGCACAGGCACTGGCCCCGGTAAGGCGCACTCATACCGTATACCCTCCCCCGCTGGAAACGTTGACCAGACAACCAATTTAAACCTAACCGTCCCGATTCGGGATCCCCGTTGCATCCGCACACGCGCCGACCGGCTCACGTCTCACAGGCTCCTAGGGACAACGATCCCCGGCGAAATCTATTCTTCCCTGGGATGCCAGGTCACCGTCCACATCGGTGATTCCTCCGATGTCTTGTCCTTGGGTTCCTTCACCGCCTTTGCATACTCGCCGGGCTGCAGGTCGGAACCGTTCTTTTCGACGAGCTGCAGACCTTTGGACTGGAGCCACTCCTCGAGGTCAGCCAGCTCCTCGCTGGCACATTGAGTAGATTGTATAGTCATTGGTACGCAACTCGAATCGAAACGATACCTGGGTACTCTAAAGTACCACAATGACGAGGCCGCGCAAGCCGTCGTAACACCGTGCCCACCAGTGTGGTCTGGGTTCGGTAGGCGATCCTGGGTGCGCTGTCTAGATATGGCTATCGCATCGAGAGGTATGTCGCCGGAGTACAGATCGGACGCCCCCAGCCGTTACACACTCCGTCACAGCACTACTCTCGGGATACGGAACAGGGCGATGTCGAACGCTCCCTTCGATCCCCCGGATGGACCGATGCAATATCAACGGCGGGTTGGGAGAGTTCAGTCGTCGGCAGCAGAAACGCCGCCCTCCCGCCAGAATCTGTCTTCCATGTCCCGATAGGCGGACGTGACGAAGCGCGGGGAACAGACCGCCAGAAAGACCAGGTCCTCGTCGCCTATGTTGGTGATTCGCTGGCGACATCGGGGTGGAATCAGCACCACGTCGAGGCTGTTTACGTCCCGCGGCGCGAGGTCGGCTATCTCCACGCGGCCGCGGCCTCGAACGATCACGTACCGCTCCGCCGTCCCCGCCAGACTGTGCCACGCCGTGGTCACACCGGGCTCAACCCGCGCCAGCGCTATGGAAACATCCGGGTCCTCCGCCGAATTCGACAGTTCCGTGATGTGACAGCCCTCGCGAAAACGGAACTCGGTCCCGGGCTCGAATCGCCTTACGGATGCTTTCACGGCTACACCTCCGGGCGATAGCCGCTCGTGCAGCGGCGACGATGTATTGATCGGGCCCAGTCCATGGAAATCAACGGGCGGCACGAACGCGGTCCCGGCATCAGGCCACAGTTCCGAAAACCGCGCCCACGGCGCCCGTGACGGCCATCGCGATGGCGCCCCAGAACGCCACCCGCACCGCGCCGACGACGAGATTGGCGCCGCCGGCGCGCGCAGCCAGTGCGCCGAGGACCGCCAGGCACAGGAGCGAACCTGCGGCGACCATGGAGATCATCGACCCCGAAGGACTGGCCCAGGCAACCCCCAACGGCCAAGCGGCTCCGACAGCAAAGGTTACTGCGGACGCCAGCGCAGCCTGGATGGGACGGGCAGTACTGACGTCACTGAACCCGAGTTCATCCCGGGCATGGGCGCCCAGGGCGTCATGGGCCATCAGCTGGTCCGCCACCTGACGCGCCAGGGCGGAGTCCAGACCTCTCTTAACGTATATGCCCGCGAGTTCCTTACGCTCGGACTCCTCGTCGGCTTCCAACTCCCGCCGTTCCCGCCCCAGGTCCGCCTTTTCGGTATCGGCCTGCGAACTGACCGACACGTACTCCCCCGCCGCCATGGACAATGCGCCAGCTACCAGGCCCGCCATGCCGGCAATCAATATTTCGGCCCGGCTGGCGCTGGAGGCCGCCACACCCACCACCAGGCTGGCGGTGGAAACGATGCCGTCGTTGGCACCGAGCACCGCGGCCCGCAGCCACCCGATTCGCGCCGCGTAATGTCCTTCCAGATGCCTACGCATTTTCGATCCTCATTGCCCGTTCTCAGCCCCGGCGCAGGCGATACACGCGCGGGTCGACATTGCGCAGCGGCCCGGGCAGACCGGTGGCGTCGAAGGGTTCTTCGTCACTGACCGTCCAACCTTCGAAGGCGTTTTCCAGATCACCTCCACTAGCCCCCCGAGGCAAAGGCCCCCTGCGACCCGGGGCCCAGGTCAGCATCAGGATCGTGGCGTCATCTGCAGCTACGGCAGTTATCTCCCGGCCCACGGCCTGCCTCTGCTCGAGACTCAGGCCATGTACGGTCCCGAAATCCCATATCAGCCGGAAGCCTGCCCCGATGCCGGTGTCCCGAAGCCGTGTCACGTCCCCCTGAAGGAAAAGCACATCGACGCCCGCGGCCCTGGCGCGGGTACGGGCAGCCTCTAGGGCCCTCGGCACCAGGTCCACGGCGGTAACGGACCAGCCCCGCTGGGCCAGCGTCACGGCCCATTGGCCCCTGCCGCAGCCCAGATCGAGGGCACTGCCGAACGGTGCTTGACGCCCGCGCTCCTCGCGCTCGAACAGCGCGGTGATTTGCCGGGCCGCCGGGGGATGCGTTCCGGCGCGCTCCCACGGCGCGAAACCCAATCGATACGCCACCGAATAGAACAGGCTCATTACTCTCCTCCTTGCACGCTTACCGTGCGACTTCACCGCGCCCGATGTGAAATGGACAAAGCCGATTGCGCGCCGAGAATCACGACATGCGGTCGAGCGCAATGGTCCGGGGTACACTAGCGACCGGCGAATACCACCACCGGTTCCAGCTTCAGTACCGGTCGGACGCTGATCGCCGCGGCCGTCAGGCTCACGAGCAGCACGCCAATCAAACCGAATAGCGGCGTGAACCACATCATACGAAACGGATACCCCACCGTCGATACAATTTCGCCGACAAGTGCGCAAGCACCGATGCCAAGCCCGGCCCCGAGCAATGCGCAAACCCCGGCTTGCACAATGACCATCTTCAGCAGCAGGCGATGCGAGGCGCCCATGGCCTTGAGCACCGCGTATTGTTTCAGGTTCTCGTAGGTGAACATGTAGAGCATCACTCCGGTTACGCCGAAACCTACAGTCATGGCCAGTGTGAGCATGGCGGCCATATCCCCTACGTCCTCGGAATTGACCAGGTACCAGAGCACGGTATCCTCCTTGAACTCCGCTGCCGAACGGGCCCGTAAACCGGTTTGCTGGTGGATGCGGTTCGCCAGCTCCCGCGCCGACACCCCCTGCCGAGCGGCGACCAGGACGAAAGTCAGCCTGTCCCTTTCCCGGGGAAGAATGCGGACGGCATTGGAGTAGGTGGTGTAAATCAATGGACGGGGCGGGAAGCGGGGCACCGTCCGCGAGCGGCCGACGACCCTAATTCGATGATCGTTGACCAGCAACCCGTCGCCCGGCCTCAGCTCGCGGGTCGGAACGTCGAGGTGTACACCGTCGCCAGGCCACTGGTCCTTCGCCATGGCGGGCGTCTGCAGCTTGCCGCTGGTGCCGCCCGGATCGACGATCACGGCATCCGGAGTCCGCAGCGCCGAGGGGGACACACCGTCGATTGACTGCGGTGTTCCCTCGAGCGTGGCGTCATCAACGCCGATGACCTGGAAGGACTGGAAACGGCCGTTCGGAAAACGGGCGTCCACGGTACCCAACGCGAGCGGCATGGCATAGCGCACACCTTCGACGCTCCGTACCCGGTCGAGGGCAGAGTCCGGCATGTTGATGGTGAGCTCCACCGAATCCACGGCCGGATCCATCACCCAGACATCGGCTGCGGGGTTTTCGCTGATCAATGCAAATCCAAGAGTCATGAACCCCGCGAAGTAGGACATGGCGAAAGTGACGAGAAAAGCCGTGAAGGTGATACCCAGCAACAGGCCGGTATACTTCGCACGATCGCCCATCAGCATCTTCAAGGCGATATGGAGCATCTACGGATCCCGTTGCCCGCTCTTGTCCGCCGCCTGTATATACACGTCGAGCTGCTGCCCGATGTATACCGGCAGCGTTCCGCGCTCGAAGCCGAAGATGACTTGCAGAACGCGCGTATCGCTTCGCTCGGTTCCCAGCCCGGTCAGCGAGGTTTTCGGTACCATGTACGGCTCGACATACTCGTATTGGAGCGGTATTTTCATCCCCGGATGGCCGCGTTGGAATGCCATCGCCTTGCAGCCGGGCTGGACACGCCATGCGTCGTGCTCGTCGACGTCGACGCGCAGGTACATCCTGTCATTGTCACCGAGCAGCATCAGCGGCGCGGAGCCGCTGCTGCCCTCAACGAACTCCCCTACGTGTATGTTCGACCGTAGTACATTTCCCGCGACGGGAGCGCGCACGGTGTGCATATCGATCTGAGTTTGAACCTGCGCCAGCTCGGCTTTGGCAAGCTCGAGGCTGCTCCGGGCCCCGGCTACTTCATCGTGTAGATCGCTCAGGTCCTGGGCACGGACGGCATTGCGGTCGCGCTTCTCCAGATCCCGGGCGAATTCCAGACGGTGGGTCGGCTTGAGCAGGGCGGCGGCAGCCTGGTCCACCCGCGCCCGCGCCGTCACGAGCCGCGCCTGCAGGTCGCGGTCGTCGATCTTGAACAGGGGATTTCCTGGCTTCACGTGCTCGCCAACCTTGACATACATTTCCGCGACGATGCCGGAAACCGGCGTTCCGACTGCGATATTGCCGGTGCTCGCCTCCACGATTCCTGCTCCGGCCACGTATGACGCGTAGGGCGCCTGAAGCGGCGACGCGGCCGCCGCATTCGCGCTCGGGGGCTCATTGTCGTGCAACACGGCGAGTACCGCGCCCACGATACCGACGAGCGCCGCAAAGGGCAGGATGTAGACGCGTTTCACGCCAATCTCGCTCCTTCGTCGCCAGCACCGATATCGATAATCCTGCCGTCATCCATGTGGGCAACCCGGTCGGCGAATTCGAGTATACGGGGGTCGTGGGTCACCACGATCAGGGTTCTGTCGTCGCTTCCCGCTACCCTGCGCAGGAGCGACATCATCGCGTGCCCGCTTTCATGGTCCAGGCTGCTGGTGGGTTCATCGCACACGATCAGCTCCGGGTCGTGAATCAATGCTCGTGCGATAGCCACGCGCTGTTGCTGTCCACCGCTCATCTCTCCCGGCACCGCCTCCGCGCGGGATGTCAGGCCCACCGTTTCGAGGGAGGCCCGCGCCCGTTCCATCGCGGCTTTGCGGACCACGCCTCCGATCAGCAACGGAACGGCTACATTCTCTATGGCGGTCAAGGCGGGAAGGAGGTTGAACATCTGGAATACGAACCCGATGCGTCTCCCCCTGAAATGTACCTTCTGTTCGTCGCCCAGGGATGCGAGCTCTTGCCCCAGCACTTCGCAGCGACCCTCGTCCTCATCGAGGATGCCGGAAATGATGGATATCAAGGTGGTCTTGCCGCAGCCCGACGGTCCTGCCAGCATAAGCAGCTCTCCCCGCTTTACTTCCAGGTCGATCCCCCTCAGGGCCGCGACCCGGGCCGGCCCCGAACCGTACGTCTTGGTTACACCAAGGCAGCGAACGGCAGGTTCATAGTCGATCCTCGATATCATGGAATCACCGGACTGGGTGCATCGCGCGAGCCCCCGGGAGCACGCCCGCAGGTCGCGACCGAGTCTGACATTTCGATGTTAGGTATTGCTTAATCTTCCATTCCCAGGCGGATTTCAAGGCCTCGACAGGGCCGGAGAGGTTCGAAAGGCGCAACGAACAGTCGGTGGTTGGATTTGCCGCGGCCGGTTTAGTTCTGACCCAGTCTTCGGATAGCGGCAATCCTGACGGGGGGCAGGAGCATCTGGCCGCTAGCGGGCTGCGTCTGTATGGTTCGAACCACATCCATGCCCTCGATGACGTGCCCGAAAGCGGCGAACCCCTTACCATCGGGATTTCGACTGCCGCCGAAGTCCAACTCAGGCTGGTCCCCGATACAGATAAAGAATTCGGAGCTTGCCGAATCCGGCGCCAACCTGGCCATTGATAGCGTACCGTCCCTATGTGCGAGACCCGTCTCCCTGGTGGTTTCGAGCGTGATCGGCGGCAATCGCAGATCGTTCGCGGCAAAGCCTAAGCCCCCTTGTATTACCTCGATCTTCACGTCGTTGCGAGGCTGATTGTCCATTCGAACTGCCCGGTAGAACGCCGCCCCACGGTATCGATCTTCATCGACATAGCGCAGGAAGTTGGACGCCGTGAGCGGTGCGTGCCGTGGGTCCAACTCAATAACGATCCGGCCCAGGTCGGTCTCCATCACCACTTTGGGAGAACTGGCACGCGGCGCGGACTCTTGGGAGCACGCCCCGAGGAACACCACGGGCAGCACAAGACAGAGAAGGATCCTTCCCACCGTCCTATTCACGTACGCGCACACCCTTCTCCTTGTCCCAGTGCAGGATCTTGTCGCTCTTTGGCAGCGGTGCTTCCGGCACCTCGCCCACCGAGACCCCATACTTCCAATCCGGAGGACAGATAGCGACGTACCGGGCATAGCCGCCCAAACCACCCTTGAATTTCGGGTAGCCGATGGTTACCAGACAGCCGGTCTCGGGGACCTTGTCAAGGTGTGCCACCCCTTCGGCTTGAGTGTAGCCGTGATGCATCAGCCAGTCCTCGCCTTCCAGGGTCGGCGTTGCATCGGTATCCAGCGGCTCATGGCCGTGGAAAAGAATATGGCGTTGAAGGTGCAGGAACTTGAGCGCGTCCAGCGACACACCGGGGAAAACCGACTCCGTGGCCAATGCCGGATCGGGCCATCTCCTGGACCAGTCCGAACGCACCATCACCACCGACCCCGCGGGTATCTCGCCGTTCCTGGATTCCCACTCCTTGATATCCGATACCTGCAGCGCGTACCCGGGATCTTTGGCAACCTGCTCAACGATGGAGATGACCACCAGCGGTCTTACGGCATAGGTGGCCGGCAGCTCGTCTATGGACGGGTACTCCGGCGCCCAGTGGGCCGGCGGATCGAGTTGGGTACCATACTGATCGGTACTTAGAAAGTACTGCGTCGCTTCGAAACCATCCTTTTTATACTGGTAGGGCTTACCCGTGTCCGGATTGACCGTCGGACCAAACTTCGCCGGGCCGAAGCCCCTCCAGACGGGGATTGACGGCGTGAGCGTGTGTGTCAGGTCGATGTACTTGGCATTCTTGAGGGCCTGATCGTAGACCGCCCATAGACCGTGGCCCGACATGGCCGCCGAATCGGCGGTCTGGACGAACGCGCCCAGAAGAACCGCCACCGCCGTCGTCATAAAAGGATGTCTGCGTGCTCTCATCATACGTGGCTCCCTATACAGGATGTTGAACAGTCGGGCGACACCGACGACCTCCCGGATTCCGACACCGTCGGATGCCGGACCAATACACCAGCTAAAGCCTCGGTACAATCAATCTCCGAATGCCGGTATGGGGCGGCGGGCGGTCTGCACGAAACCCTGGGATTCGATCCGTCTCACCGAAGCGTCCGGAACTCAGTCCGGTTTCTCTTCCGGCACACCTGCCGAAGGAAACCTGGAGGAGCCGTAGCGGATGACCAGATTGGCCAGGGCCAGCAGTAGAATGGACCCGGAAAGGTAGATGACGGTGACATTCCACTTGTGCTCGAGCTGGATGTCCGCGATCAACACCCGGGTCAGGGCGGTGATCGCCACATAGATCAAAAACCTCACCGGCATGTGATTGGTCTTGAAATAGATCCCCACCATTGCCCCAAGCTCGAGGTAAATGAACAGAAGCAGGATGTCCGCGATGGAGGCGGTGCCCTGCTCGCCCATGGCCACGAATGCAAATATCGCAGACCAGACGATGGCGCCTCCTATTGCGAACAGAGCCAGATAGTGAAAGGCATCGACCAGAAGGTTGCCGACCGTGTCGGCGGCGTGCCTCAGCTTTGTGTTCAACGCGCTGGTCTTCTGCAGCTCTCTTGCCATGCGAAGCTCCCCATGTCCCGTCATGTGTTCCAGGGCATTCTTGCTTCCCGGTCATCTCCGGTCAACCGCGCCACGCACCGAGCCGTGCCGATTGCCGGCGGGGCCGCGCCGCTCCAGTCTTGAGAGCAGCCCTGGCTTGAGAGCAGCCCTGGCTTGAGAGCAGCTCTGGCTTGAGAGCAGCTCTGGCCCTGGGTATGCTTCACCAATGGACTTGAGACTGAAAGGTAAACGTGCCCTCGTGACGGGGTCAAGCGACGGCATAGGCGCCGAAATCGCCCGATGCCTGGCAGCCGAAGGTTGTGCGGTGCTGGTGCATGGCCGCAATTCCGCGCGTACCGAGCGGGTTGCGGCAGAGCTTCGATCCGCCGGTGCCGAGGTTGACACAATCCTCGGCGAGCTGGGCTCCGATGATTCCGCCGCGGCGGTGGCCGCGCGTGCGGTGGCCTGGCAGACCGACATTCTGATCAACAACGCCGGTCCCTTCGCCGAACACGATTGGGAGACCGCCGACCCGAAGGCGTGGATGGACACGATCAATCTCAATGTCCTGTCCGCCGTTCGGATGATCCGGGCGCTGGTTCCCGGTATGCGGGAACGAAGCTGGGGCCGGATCATCAATCTGGGTACCCGGGGTGTGGTGACGCCGTTGCCGAACATGGTGGAATATTCGGCGGCGAAGGCGGCGGTGGTGAACATGACCACGACGCTCGCCAGACACCTGTCCGGAACCGGAATCACCGCCAACACGGTGAGTCCCGGTGTGACACTGTCGCCCGGCATGCAGCACATGTTCGAAGAACGCGCGAGGGCCCAGGGTCACAGCACCGATGCGTGGCCTGAGATGGCCGAGGCGTACGCACCCAACCCCTGCGGCCGACTCGGGACGGGTGAGGATATCGCCACGGCGGTCGCGTTTCTCGCCAGCCCGCTCGCGGGATACATCAACGGCGTCAATCTCAGGGTTGACGGGGGTATAAGCGGGGTCCCCTGAGCAGGAACGGAGTGGGTGGGGCGCGGAGGTTCCACTTCATCGCATAGTCACGGGTCGATGCATCCCGACGATCCGGCGGAACCGGCAACCTCCGGTCCCGGCAAGAATAACTCAAGAAAGGCGAACAGCTATGAAAAAGTGCTGGTGGCGTGGACCGGCGGGCGTGGTGCTGATGCTGCTCGGTATCACGATATGCGCGGCGGCGGGTGCCGGGCGTCAGTCCGACGGTGCCTCCGCGTCGTCGGACGTGCTGATCGTGTCCGGCACGGTAGTGAACCCCCAGGGCGACGGCATCGAGGATGCCGAGCTGACCTTCTACCTGAACGGCCGGTCCCTGGGCCCGACCGGACAAGTCAGCACGGGAAACCAGGGCGCCTTCGAAGTGGAGTTGTCACTACCGAAGGGGATCTCATCCGACGACAAGCTGACGATGGACGCCGCACGTGCCTCCTACAAAGCGATCGAAGGGACCCCACTGGAGCACGTACTGGTCGAACAGGTGGACGCCGGCGGCGGCCGTCATTTCATCGCCCACATCAACCTGACCCTGCACCGGGACACAACACCCGCCCTGTGGATCGCGGCGATCGTCCTCCTGGCCGTCTACGTCTTTATTGCCTTCGAGATGATGCATCGTACGCTGGCGGCCCTGGTGGGTTCCTCCCTGCTGCTTTTCATCAGCTACACCCT
Organism: uncultured Gammaproteobacteria bacterium; assembly: GCA_963731035.1. Lineage (GTDB taxonomy): Bacteria > Pseudomonadota > Gammaproteobacteria > Arenicellales > JAANXG01 > JAANXG01. Next base: position 273,536 of record CAVSUY010000027.1, read on the forward strand.
CGGCAGCTTCGACCCGGGGTTCCGCATCCTCACCTTCGACGAAGCCATGAAGTCCATAGACGGCAACGTTATCTTTCTGCTCATGGCGATGATGATCATCGTCGGGGTACTCAAGAAGACCGGGATCTTCCAGTGGACGGCTTACAAGTCATTCCAGATGGCCCGGGGCAACATCTATGTGTTGTCGGTTCTCCTGATGTTCGTCACGGCTGTGACCTCGGCGTTTCTGGACAACGTGACCACCATGCTTCTCATCGTCCCGGTAACGATAGAAATAGCACTGGCTCTCAGAATCGACCCTCTGGCGTTCCTGCTGCCGGAGGTCTTCGCGTCCAACGTGGGCGGCACCGCCACCTTGATCGGCGACCCCCCCAATATCATGATCGGGTCCTACGCCGGCCTCACGTTCGTCCAGTTCGTGGAGAACCTGGCGCTGGTGTGCTTTGTCGCTCTTGCGGTTTCCTCGGTCTACTTCGTGCTCTGGTTCCGCAAGGATTACCACGCCGCCAAGGTCAGCGACGTGCCCGCCATGACAGCTCGCTTGCGGGCGGAGTACCGCATCACCGATAAGGCACTGCTGATAAAAGGCGGCTTCGTGCTGGCGCTTACCATTGTCCTGTTCGTGATGCACGGCAGCCTGCACATGGAGCCGAGCATCGCCGCCATGGCCGGTGCCTCCCTGCTGTTGGTTATAAGCGGGGTCCACATCGTGGAAATGGTCGAACGCGAGGTCGAATGGCCGACCCTGGTGTTCTTCATGATGTTGTTCATATTGGTGGCCGGTGCCGAACAGACCGGGCTCATCCAGATAGTCGCCGACTGGGTACGCGAGGCCTCGCAGGGATCGGCGGTGCTGGCCATAGTGATGGTCATCTGGGCTTCCGCCTTGTTATCGGCAATTGTCGACAACATACCTTTCACTGCGACGATGCTGCCGATCGTGGCATACCTCAATGAGTCGATTCCCGGGATTCACGGATCGGTGCTGTGGTGGGCCCTGGCGCTGGGTGCATGCCTGGGCGGCAACGGCACGTTGATCGGCGCCAGCGCCAACGTGGTAACGGCGGGACTGGCGGAAAAAGCCGGGCATCCCGTCTCCTTCGTGCGTTTCCTGCGGGTGGCGATGGTGCCGATGCTCATCACCGTGGCATTGTCCACGCTGTGGCTGCTGGCATTCGGCTTGTAGCGTACATCCAGCGGACGAGGCTGGCCGCGCCGGGCAATGAGTCACGGACTGCGGGAAATCAGGACCCCCCGGAGCCGGCTTAAACGTCGGCTGCGGTATCGGTGAGAGCGCCAATGACGCTGCGGTAACCGCCGCGATCCCGCCCGATCATGGTGTAGAAACGCTGCCTGACGTCGGCCGGAGCGGACGCCGGTATCGACGGCCGGGCCTCTATGGACTTCCACCAGCGCGTGACCTTGGGCCGAGACTCGCCGAACAACCCCATCGACGGGTACAACTGGTTGGCGAAGTCCAGACGCTGGAGAGCGGGTACATACGCCGCCTCCACCAGCGACATCGACTTGCCGAGAAAGAAGGGGTCTTCGCCCAGTTCCCATTCCAGGCGGTCCAATTTGGACCTGACACGCTCGACGACGGGGGCCAGCGCCTCCTCGTCCCTGGCGGCGGTGAGGGCGAAACAATCCTGCAGCAGCGCAGTCCCGAATTCAATCCAGGAACGCACCCTGGCCCTGCGCAACGGGTCGCGGGGCAGCATGGGCGCATCCCCGGCGACCTCGTCCAGATATTCGTTGATCACCAAAGACTCGAAAAGAACCACCCGCTCACCGTCGTCGGTGGTCACTTCCAGAGTCGGTACCTTGGAAGTCGGCGATATTTCGACGAACCAGTCGGGCTTGTCCTTCAGGTCTATCTCTTCCAGATCGAAGTCGACGCCCATCTCGCGGAGCATAACCCGGCTGCGCTGCGCAAACGGGCACAGATCGTGGCTGACTAGTCTGTATTTCGGCATAAGGTACAAGTATCTCAGGGTTTGATACGTGAAGACAAAGCTGCGTGCCGCGAGTTCCGGGATCGCCAGTCCCGTGGGGCAGACCGATATTGAAGCATCGCCCTCGCGCCCGCACAATCCAGAGCATGGCAATTTGCGTGAAATACCTCCGACGGGGCGCTTGTTGAGCACAGACAGCACCCAATCCGCGTCGGCCGTTCCGCGGCTTGAGAGCACCTACGCCCGTCTGCCGGAGCAGTTCTATGCCAGGCTGGGACCGACAGGCATGCCGGAACCCTCGCTGGCCCGCCTGAACCGGCCCCTGGCCGAACAGCTGGGGCTGGATCCCGATTGGCTCATGACCTCCGAAGGCGTCGAGTTTCTTGCCGGCAAGCGGGTTGCCGACGGCGCCGAGCCCTTGGCCATGGCCTATGCCGGCCACCAGTTCGGGCAGTTCGTGCCCAGCCTCGGAGACGGTCGCGCCCTGCTTCTGGGCGAGCTCGTCGGGGCCGACGGCGTGCGGCGCGATATCCACCTCAAGGGATCGGGCCGCACCCCATTCTCCCGTTCCGGGGACGGCCGCGCGCCACTCGGTCCGGTGTTGCGGGAGTATATCCTCGGGGAAGCTATGGCGGCGCTCGGTGTCCCGACGACGCGCGCCCTGGCCGTAGTCACCACCGGGGAGCGCCTGTTCCGAGAACGTATGGAGCCCGGCGCGATCCTCGCCCGGGTGGCCACCAGTCACGTCCGCGTCGGCACTTTCGAGTATTTCTACCGCCGCGGGGATCTCGACTCCGTGCGCATCCTCTCGGACTACGTCATAGAGCGCCACTATCCGTACTGTCGCGAGGCCGACAATCCCTACCGGGCGCTGCTGGACGAAATCGTCACGCGCCAGGCAGACCTGCTTTCGCAATGGATGCTGCTGGGCTTCATCCACGGCGTGATGAATACAGACAATATGTCGGTCTGCGGCGAAACCATCGACTATGGGCCGTGCGCATTCATGGACACCTACCGGCCGGACGCCGTCTACAGCTCCATTGACCACGGGGGACGCTACGCCTACAACCAGCAGCCACGCATCGCCTTCTGGAACCTGACGCAACTCGCCCAGTGCCTGCTGCTCGCTGTTCGACGACGATGAGGACAAGGCTCTGAGTTGCGCCCGAGAGACCCTCGAGACCTACGCCAGCCGGTTCGAAGCGAGTTATCACGCCGGAATACGGTCCAAGATCGGCTTGCCCGGAGAACGCGACGACGATACCGACCTGGCACTCGACCTGCTGAACCGGATGAGCGGCGAGCGGGCCGACTACACCAATACCTTCCGAGGTCTTTGCGAGGTCAACACGAGGGACGCGGCCGCCGACGGACACGTGCGCAGCCTGTTCGAGGATGCGGATGTCTTCGACGAATGGGCCGCACGATGGCGCAAGCGCCTGTCGGCGGACAATCGTACGCAAGCCGAACGCTGCGCCGCGATGCGCGCCGTGAACCCCGCCTACATCCCCCGCAACCATCGAGTCCAACAAGCGATCGATGCGGTCGTGCTCGAAGGCGACCCCGCGTCTCTGGAAAACCTGCTCGCGGTAACCGGACGACCGTTCGAGGACAACGCGCTCCTGTCCGACTACGCCCGGCCACCCCGTCCCGACGAGGCCGTCTTGCGGACTTTCTGCGGTACCTGAAAACATACCTGACGTGCCAATCCCGGGACGGCCACCCTTGCGGGCGCCGGGCCTCGATCCATGCGCCAATCCTGTGCACGGCCACGGCCGTCCCGACCCGGGCCGCGACGCTTGCTTGCATTCCCTGCCGGTCGGTTGTAATCTACTAAACGTCCGTTTAATAAGAGACCGGTATCACGTCGTCAGTCGTTGCCCCCGAGTCGCGACAAAGGCGTGACACGACCGACAACCACACAAAGGGGAGAAATCATCATGACCAATTCGTCGACCCAGTCCGCAGCCGGCCCCGGCGTGTTTTCCCGCAAGGCGTCCGGCCTGCTTCGCGTCGCCGGGGCCTGGGACACGTTCATCTTCAATATCGGCCTCGTGTCGGTCGGTATCGCCATCGCCCTGAATCAGTACTACGGCCCGAGCCTGTACGGCGGCGCAGCCCCCTGGTTGTCCACGATCATCGCCGCAGTCGGAATGCTGTTCGCGGCCGGGACCTTCTATCTGTGGTCGGTCACTTTTCCCCGTTCCGGCGGCGTCTACCTGTCACTCTCTCGCGGCGTGAGTCCAGGGGTCGCCTTCGTGATGACACTGATCGAGACCCTCATCCTCATGTACTATGCCGCGCTCGCCGCTTCCTTAATCGTCTCCGTCGGGTTGTCGTCGTTCCTGGGGTCCATCGGTCTCGTCGCCGGCAGCGACAGGCTCATCGCCTGGAGCGCCGTAGTAGTAACTCCCAATGGCATGTTCATCTGCGGCAGCATCATCCTGCTGCTCGCCGGCATCCTGCTGGCATCCGGTACTCGAAACTACTTCTTCGTTCAACGGATTCTGTTCGTGGTTGCAGTGATCGGGACCCTGGTGACCATCGGCGTGCTGATGTTCGGCAGCGAAAAGACTTTTCTCGACAATCTTCACAATCTTACCGGGCTCGATAGCGACACCGTATTTTCGGTGGCCAAGGAAAACGGCTGGGCACCGGCCGAGTTCAGCTGGAGCCAAACCTTCGCCTTCCTGGTGTGGCCGCTGCTGCCGCTGCTCGGCGCAATCCAGTCCGTCGGCATCGGCGGAGAGATCAAGCGAGTCGACCGCTCACAGCTCTATGGCATGTTCGGCGCCGTACTCACGGCCGCGGCCCTCATCGCTCTGGTGGGTTATCTGTCCGACCGCACCTTCGGCTACGATTTCCAGGCCGCTCTCGCCTACAACTCCATTCTGGGGAACCTGAATGGGTCAATCGAGAATGCGGCGGGCGCCGCCCCGTGGTTCACCGTGCTTGCGGGCATCCTCACGGACAGCGTGATACTCACCACCATCGTTATGGCGGCTTTTGTCGCCTGGATATGGTTCTGGATTCCGGCCGAAATCGCCTATACCACCCGGACCATGCTGGCCTGGTCGTTCGATCGTCTGGCGCCGGACGCCCTGGGGCAGGTGAGCGAGCGGCTGCACACACCGGTCGTCGCCATAGGGCTGTCCACCGTCATCTCGATCGTGTTCATGGCGCTCATCGCCTATGCCAATATCTCCCTGCTGACCCTCATTGAAGTGCTTCTGGTCATCTGGGGCCTGTCCATGCTGGCGGCGGTGTTCTTTCCTGTAACCAAACCGGAACTCTTCAAGCTTTCCCCGGCGTCGCGCGTGCGCTTTGCGGGCATGCCCGTGATGTGCATCACCGGCCTGATCTCCACCGCCTTCTTCGCGGTCGTGATCTGGATGCTTTGGAACGATCCGAACGCTGCGGGTCCCCTGGTTTCCTCAGCGGGGACCACCCTGGAGTTCTGGATCATTCTCGCCGCCGTTGTCCTCGGCATCATCTGGTATCGGGTGATCAGGGCCCGGCGGCGCATGGAGGGCATTGATATGGATATTGCATTCCGGCAGCTGCCCATCGAATGAACCGGCGCCACTACCGGCCACGAGTCTCTCTTGCCCGCGTCAACTGAGGCACCGGATTGGCTGACGGTCCGCGAGGAGGCGCTCGGCCTCGTCATCGCGGCCGCGGAACAGCAACTCATGCTGCGACTCGTCGGTTCCGTTGGCATACGCCTGCATGCCCCGCACCTGGAGCACTTGATGGAACGGCTGCGTCCGGCGCCCAAGGACCTGGATTTCGTCTGCCGCAAGCAGGACCGCAGCGCGCTGCGTACATTGCTCGAGGCACGGGGCTACGAAAACGACCGCAACATGCTGGTGGCCATGGAGGGCCAGCGCTACCTGTTCATCCATAGGGAAACAGGCCTCAAGCTCGACATATTCGTGGATCAGTTGGACTTCTGTCATCGAATCGATTTGCGTGGCTGCCTGCACAGACACCCGGTCACCATCCCCGTGGAGCAGCTGATCCTGCACAAGCTCCAGATCGTGGAACTCACCGAGGGTGACCTGATCGATCTCGGCATAATGCTCTCGAGCTTCGCACCGGGGAAGGAGGGCGACACCGGCGCCTACTCCCTGGATCGGCTCCTCGCGCCACTGGCCGAGACCTGGGGGTTCTGGCGCACCGCGACCGGCAATCTGGACCTCGTACGCGATCTGGCAGAGCGCGGCAGCTACCCCGTGCTCGACGAGCATGCCCAGGCGCGCATAGCCGCCCGGGCGAATGCGCTCCTCGAGGCGGCGCACGCCGTGCCCAAGCGCGTTCCGTGGAAGCTGCGGGCCAGGCTGGGGGAACGCATGCAGTGGTGGCAGGACGTGGACGATCGCGAGGGAACCTACTGATGGCGCTCCTCGACCTCCTCAGGAATAGAAGCGCGCCGCAACGCCCCGCCGGAGCGCGAACCTTGTTCTTCGCCACTGACTTCCACGGCTCCGAGATCTGTTTTCGCAAGTTTCTCAACGCGGCGGGGGTTTACGGCGCCGACCTCCTTATCATGGGTGGAGACCTGTCCGGGAAGCTCGTGATCCCTGTCGTGAACAAAGGCGCCGGATCTTACGAGGCAAGCCGCCACGGCGAAACCCGCCTGATCGATGCGGCCGACCTGCCCGATTTCGAAAAAGAAATCCGCAACCAGGGCTTCTACCCCTGGCATCTCGAGGCCGACGAGTTGGAGCACTATCGAACCCATCCGGACGAGGTGGAACGGCTCTTCGAGCAAGCGATCGTCGACACCGTGCAGCGGTGGATCGATCTCACCGAGGATAAGTTTCGGGGCAGCGACATGCAGATAGTGTTCGCACCCGGCAACGACGACCCGGAAGTCGTCGATCGGAGCATCGCCGAACGCCGCAGTGAGCATTTTCGGCTGGTGGAAGGCACCATCATTGAAGTGGCGCCCGGCCACGAGATGCTCTCCACCGGCTACACCAACATAACACCGTGGGGCACGCCGAGGGAGTATCCCGAGGAAGTTATACGGGACCGTATCGAGCGTATCGCTCAGGGGCTGACCCGTCCAGAGACGGCGATCTTCAATCTCCACGTTCCACCCTACGCGTCGCAACTTGATACCGCGCCGCTGGTCAACGTGGACCTTTCCGTGCAGACCTCGATGGGACAACGCATGACAGGGCCGGCGGGATCGACCGCCGTACGTGAGGCGCTGGAGAAGTGGCAGCCGCTGCTGAGCCTGCACGGTCATATCCACGAATCCGGCGGCACCGCGCGTATCGGCCGGACCCTGGCAATCAACCCTGGGTCGGAATACAGCGAAGGCGTGCTTCGCGGCGCGCTCGTCACCATCGGGGATGGGAAGCTCCTTAGCCATCAACTGACAACCGGCTGACTGCGGCTCGCCGCTGCGGCCTTTCCTGTAAACAAGAACGGGGAGATTCAATGTCTACAATCGCGGAACTCAAGGAACGTCTTCGCAATGAGGGGGTCCGGTACTTCTTCGGCGCCTACGTCGACGGCCTTGGTGTACCCAAAGCAAAATGCGTGCCCCTCGAGCATCTGGATGATGCGGTGGGGGGCTCGGAGCTCTACACCGTCGGCGCGCTGGAAGCCATGGGGGCGCTCGGCCCGAACGAGGACGAATGCGTCGGCCTCCCCGACATGGAAACCACGACGGTCCTGCCGTGGGACAAACGCTATGCCCTGGCATTCGCCGACCTCCACTTCCGGGGACAGCCCTATGACCATTGCTCGCGAACCGTTCTGAAGCGGCAGATAGCCGCCGCCCGGGCCATGGGATTCGGCGTCAATATGGGAGTCGAGCCCGAGGTATACGTCCTGCGCGAGGAGCCGAATGGCGACTGGTTGCCTTTCGTACCCAACGACGCACTGAACGACCCCACGCGTGGCTACGACATCGAGACGACGATGCTGGCGGACGGGTTTCTCGAGCCCATGGTGAGATATATGAACGAGCTGGGCTGGGACATCTACTCTTTCGACCACGAAGGCGGTGACGGGCAGTACGAGTTCGATTTCGGCTACTGCGACATGCTGGCAATGGCTGACCGCATGGTCCTGTTCCGGTTGATGTCCAAGCACGTGGCACGGCAACTCGGTTGCACGGCCACTTTCATGCCCAAGCCGTATTCCCGGGCGTTCGGATCCGGCGCCCACTTCAATATCAGTCTCGCCGATGTTGAAACCGGCCGCAACGCCTTCGAAGCCGTCAGCCGGACCGGCACGGGCGCACTGGGCTACAGCGATATCGCGTACCAGTTCACGGCAGGGGTGCTCAAGCACGTCGATGCCATTACCGCCATCGTGTGTCCCACGGTGAACTCATACAAGCGCCTCAACCCCCGCGGGTTGATGCGCGAGATGTCCTGGGCGCCGGTCTACCAGGCCTTCGGACACAACAATCGCACGCTGGTGTGCCGCCTGCCGATGAACCGCAGCTGCCTCGAGCTCCGCCACGCGGACAGCGCGGTGAACTTTCACCTCGGCGCAGCGATCACCCTGGCCGCCGGGCTGCGGGGCATCCGCGACGGCCTCCAGCCCGGCGATCCAGTCGAGTTCAACACTTACGAGAAAAGCGAAGGCGAGCTCGCGGAACGCGGCATCCGCCGGCTTCCGAGAACTCTGGGCGAAGCCATCGAAGCTTTCGCCAACGACGAATTGGCCCGGGAAACGCTCGGGCCGGCGTTTCACAAGACATACACCGACTACAAGCGCGCCGAGTGGGACGAGTACTGCGTGGTCGTGGGCGAGTGGGAGCGCGAGCGCTACCTTCATATGTGGTGATCCCCGTGAACCCCGTCATCTGAATCGAAACCCAGGACCGCACGATGTCTGAATCACCAGCAATGCGCTACCAGGCAAACGCCGAGGCCTTTCGTCGACTGGACGAAAGCGACCCCATGCTGATCGACGTACGACCCGCCGGCGAGGTCGTTCCGGGCATGACCTCCTCCACCGTCTTGACCAGCGGCCGTCCGATGCCCTGGGACCGGTATACCGGCGGCCAACGACGCTCCCTGCTGTACGGCGCGATCTACGAAGGACTCGCCGCCGACGAATCCGAGGCCGAGGCCAGGTTCGCTTCCGGGGAAATCACCGTCGGAGCCTGCCATGAGCATGGATGCGTCGGCTCCGTCGCGGGCATTTATACGGCGTCGATGCCGGTATTCGTGGTGGAGAACCGGACCCACGGCAACCGGGCCTTCTGCAACTTCTATGAAGGCGCCTCGCGGCGGCGGCTCAACTACGGCGCCTACGATGACGACGTGCGCGACGGTCTCGTCTTTCTGGAGAAGATCGTGGCCCCGGTCATCGAGCGGGCCGTACGCCGGGCCGGCGGCATTCCGCTCAAGCCCATCATGCAGCGAGCCGTCCGCATGGGCGACGAGCTTCACAGCCGGAATACGGCGGCGACCATTCTGTTCGCCCGCGAGTTGACACCCTATCTCTTCGACCTCTACGGCGAGGACCCCGAACCCGTGCGCAGGACCTACGACTTTCTGACCGACAACGAGTATTCCTTTCTGCGGCTCTCCATGGCCGCGGCCAAGGCTACGGCGGACGCCGCACACGGAGTGGAAGGATCCAGCGTGGTTAGCGCCATGACCATCAACTGCCGCGGATTCGCTCTCCGCGTCAGTGGGCTCGACGGGGCCTGGTACGACGGCCCCGCGGCGGTGGTCGAGGCCCAGCTGTTCGACGGATTCACCAAGGATGATATCGAATGGATCGGTGGTGAGAGCCACATCACCGAGACCATCGGTCTCGGCGGTTTCGCACAGGCCGCCGCCTTCGCCTTGCAGCGCTACCAGGGGGGGTCGCCGGAGGCGATGGCCGAGAACAACCGGCGGATGTATGACATCACGGTGGGCGAGAACAGCACCTTCCAGATCCCCTTCTTCGGCTACCGGGGGACACCCACCGGTATAGACGTATTCAAGGTACTGGAAACGGGAATCACCCCGATGATTGACGGCGGCATCGCCGGCCGGGACGGCGGGCAAATCGGCGCCGGTATCCTGAGAGCACCTGTCGAGTGTTTCGAGGCTGCACGAGACGCCTGGAACGCCCGCTACGCCGGTTAGAACCTTGGATTCAGCGCTTTCTTGCGGCCGCCAGGCCGATCCGCTTGCCGGGCTGATACCCGAGTTGCTGCCAGAGGATGTCGCGCAGGTTCGCCACCAGCACCTTGACGTCGGCATCGGCACGCATCATGGACGCCAGAAAGATACCGTCGAGATGGACCGATACGAACAAGGCCATTTCCTCGGTATCCACCCGGTGAAACAGCCCGGTGCGGATACCCTCGTCTATGCATTCGGTGAAAAGGTCTGTTTCGCGCTGGTACAGATCCGAAATCAATCGGTCGATCTCTTCGTCGCGGGCATCGGAGTACGCGTAGTCCACCGAGATCTTCACCAGCTTGACCAGGCTGCGGTAGACGGAAATGTTGATCTCGAACCAGCCCTCGATCAGCTCCACGGGGTCGTCCGCCCTGCCGCGAAGCTTCGCATACTCGCCGAGGGCTTCCCGGATCGAGGACTCGATGGCGGCGCGAAACAATCCTTTCTTGCTGCCGAAGTAGTAGTAGATGAGCGCGATATTGATATCGCAGGCCGTGGCTATATCCCGGATCTTGACGCTCTCGTAGTAGCTCTTCGCGAAGAGATCCAGTGCAACGGACAGGATCATGCGCCGGCGTTCATCAGGCGGCCTGCGGCGGCGTCTGGCGGGCGGCTGCTGGGCCTCGGTCCCTGTATCCTCGTCGTCTGGCAAAGTGGTTTGAGTTCGTTCTGTGACGAATTTGAAGAGCATTTTAAAGGACCGGTTTCAACCGACCCTTTCAGCGGCGCGCCGAAGTGACCGCAACTCGCCTGAAGCATACCATACATGCCGAACACCATCACTGGTGGTGGGATCGCGCCATCCCGCCCGTCCTCGAAGTCGAACCCGGAACGGTTATCGATCTGGAGCTCAACGATCCGGGAGGGGGTCAGATCGGCCCCGGCTCGTCAACGAGCGAGTTGCTGCAGCTGGACTTCAGCCGCATCAACCCGGTCACCGGTCCGGTATGGATCGACGGCGCCGAGCCCGGAGATGCGGTGCACATCGAGCTGCTTTCCGTCGAACCCTGCGGCTGGGGATGGTCGGCGCTGATCCCACGATTCGGTCTGCTCGCGGATGACTTCCTGGAACCGCATCTCGTGCAATGGCATTACGACCGCGCCGGACAGGTGCCGGCGGCCTTGCAGGGAGCCGGGCGTGTTCCCACGAACCCGATGATAGGCTCCCTGGGCCTCGCACCGGGCGCGCCGGGTCCGCACGATATCCTGCCCCCGAGGCGCGTTGGCGGAACCATGGACATCAGGGATATGGTCGCCGGATCGATCCTCTGCCTTCCCGTGGAGGTAGCGGGAGCCCTCCTGTCCTGTGGCGACGGCCATGCTGCGCAGGGCGACGGCGAGGTGTGCGGCACGGGGCTGGAAACGGCCCTGAAAGTAAGCCTGCGCGTGAATCTGGAGAAGCATGCCGCGCCGCGCGCACCGAGGTTCTCCGTGCCGGGGCCCGTCACCAGCCATCTCGACGAGGCCGGTTACGACGTCACCACCGGAGTGGGTCCTGATCTGATGACCGGCGCACGCGACGCCGTGCGCTCAATGATCGACCTGTTGAGTTCGCGCGAGAAGATGACTCCCGAGGATGCCTACATACTGTGCAGCGTCGCCGGGGACCTGCGCATCAGCGAGATCGTCGATGCGCCGAACTGGATCGTCTCGTTCTACTTCCCTCGCATCGTCCTCGAATAAAGCGCATGGGAGACCGACGCATGTCCTGAAGATACCGCGACGGCCTCCGCCGGCGGCGCCGGGTTGCAGGCGTCAAACTACGAGGACAATCTTGCCGAAGTGCCCGGCGCCGGCCATGGCGTGAAACGCGGCGGGGGCGTTCTCGAAGGAGAAAGTACGGTGAATCACCGGCTTCAGCGCATGGAAGGCAATCGCCCGATTCATTTCCGCGAACATGCTTCGCGGGCCGACGTAGATTCCTTGAAGCCGAATGGATTTGCGCATGACCATCACGGGATTGATCTGCCCGCCCGTAAGTACCCCAATGAGAACGATGGTGCCCGCCACCCGGGTCGCGGCGATGGAACGCTCGAGGGTACCGGCTCCGCCAACCTCGATCACCGCATCCACGCCGCGCCCTCCAGTCAGTGCCAGCACTTTCCCGTCCCAGTCGGGGCGGGCGGCATAGTTGACGGTCTCCCATGCGCCCAGTTCTCGCGCACGAGCCAGCTTCTCCTCGCTCGACGAGGTGATAATCGCGCGGACACCCAGCAACCGCGCGAACTGCAGCGCGAACACCGACACACCGCCGGTGCCGAGCAGAAGCACGGTATCTCCCGCCTTGACCCGCGCCACTTCAACCAGGGCCCGCCACGCCGTCAAAGCCGCGCATGGCAGCGTCGCGGCTTCCGCGAAGTCGAGATGTCCCGGAATTGGCACCACGCCCCGCGCCTTCAATACCACCTCCTCGGCCAGCACGCCGTCCAACGCGCCGCCCAGCGCGCTGGCCATCGCCGTCTGTGAGCACGGCCCGGCCTCCCAGTCCTGGAAGAAACAGCCGGCAACGCGGTCGCCCACCGCCACGCCCGCGACGCCCTGACCGACGGCGACGATCTCGCCCGCCCCGTCCGAGTTGGGAACGCGTGGAAACGGCAAATTACGAGACGCCGGATCCCGCACGGTCGCGAGGTCGCGATAGTTGATGGACGACGCCCGCATCTTCACACGGACTTCTCCGGGCCCCGGGTCGCGGGCTTCGCGTTCCACACATTCCAGTGCATCGATGCCGTCGTTCGAATTGATCTGCCACACACGCATTGTCCGGTCTCCTCGACTGCGCGAAGGTTCGGCGCCGCCCGCAGCGACGCATTGCAACGGCCCCTATTCTAATGCAGGCGCGACATGGCCGGGATGGAGGAACCGAAGATCGCGAGACCGGGTCAGCGCGCGTGCCGCCGTGCGGCTTCTTTCGCTGGATAGCCGCGCCGGCTGCGCCGCCTCGCAATGACCAACAGGGGCGGATGCGCCGGACAGTCGGCTGGTCATGGCAGGGAACGAAGCGACGAAGCAATCCGGTGATACTGCCAACTCGTCGCTTTTCCGGCGGCCGTCATGCGGATCATAGCAGCCGGCATCGCGCCCACGATGGGCACGTAGTATCATCCCCACGATCCCCACTCCAATCCCCTGATGCTTCATAAAGACGAACTGTCGGCGGCTCTCACCGGCATGGTGACCCTGGCCGTGGCTATGGGCATCGGACGCTTTGCCTTCACGCCCCTGCTGCCAATGATGCAGGATGATGTCGGCCTGTCGATCTCCGCCGGAGGGGGCCTGGCGGCGGCCAACTACGTGGGCTACTTCATCGGCGCCGTCAGCGCCCTCTGGCTGCGCTTTTCGCCGCCGGCCATGATCGGTCTCGCACTTGCGGCGGTGTCCGTGTCCACCGCCGCCATGGGAGTGGTTCACGCTCCGCTTGCCTGGTTGGCGCTGCGCGCGGCAGCCGGCATCGCAAGCGCCTGGGCACTGGTGTTCGCATCGGCGTGGACCCTGCGACTGCTCGCGGTGCGCGACCGCCGGGGCCTCAACGGCGTACTGTTCGGGGGCGTCGGCCTCGGCATCGCGGTGACGGGTATCGCTTGCCTGGTGTTCCTGACGCCGCTGCACTGGTCCAGCGACCGGGCCTGGCTGGCGCTGGGCGGTCTCGCCTGCCTGGCGTCGGTACCCGCGTGGTATGTCTACCACCACCTGTTCCATCGCCTGGAAGCCACCGTCGCCCAGGCCACGGGGGAGCAAACGAATCCATCGACCACTTCCTCGCGGGCCTGGCTGCTGGTGATCTGCTATGGGGCTTTCGGCTTCGGCTATATCATTCCTGCCACCTTCCTCCCGGCCATGGCCCGCCATCTGGTAGCGGACCCCGCGGTGTTCGGCTGGGCGTGGCCCATCTTCGGTGCCGCGGCCCTGGCATCCACTCTGGCGGCGGGGCGTCTGGCCCGGCGCTTCTCCAGTAGGACGCTATGGATCGCCGGGCACCTGATCATGGCGGCGGGAGTGGCGGTTCCAATAGCGTGGCCCGGCATGACCGGCATCGTCGTTGCAGCGCTGTGTGTCGGCGGAACGTTCATGGTGGTGGCTATGACCGGCCTGCAACTCGCCCGTGAAGGCGCACCCCGAAACCCGCAGCGCTTGATGGCCGCCATGACCGCCTCGTTCGCTTTGGGCCAGATCCTCGGTCCCGCGCTCGTCAGCCTCGCCGGGAGAGACGGCTTGACCGGGTTGTCCGTTGCCGCAGCAGTCGTCCTGGTGCTCAGCGCCGCGGCACTGGGGCTGCGCACAAGCGGCACACCTGCGCGGAACGACGGCCTCGCCCCCTCTGGAGAGAACGGTCCCTTCCCTACGTAGGCAACTGCCGCGAGGGTCTTCGTTTGCGGAAGGTCCGGATCGAGCCCATCGGCGGTGCCCTGTCGTGCCAGGGCGAGACCGGCTTCGCGGCCGGACAGAGTGAAGCCGTAATCCAGCTCAGTAGGTCCCCTTCTTACCAACGCCTACGTAGGTGAACTCCCAGCTCACATCGAAGGGCGGCCACCACGCCGCGACCCCGGTTTCCTCGTCCGTATGCCGATAGAAGCCCTGGTAGGGGGGAGGCGTGACGTGATACGCGACGTGGTATTTGCCCGGTCCGTCAAGCTTGATATTCGCACCGTAGTGCGGGCCGTCACTCGCCACCATGGGCATGAAAGCACCGAAGGTCTGCCAGTCGGCGCCCAGCTTCTCGATGCGATAGGTGATGCCGAGGTAAGGCACCCACGATCCCGGTGGGAAACCGTTAGGGTTCTTTGCCAGAGCATGGATGTCGGCTTCGAGATGGATGTCCGCCGCACTGCCGTCCATCCCCGCCAGCGCCGGCTTCATGACTACCGGCTGCAGGTACACGGCGCCCACCTCCATGTAATTCTTCTCGAACGCGGCGCCCAGGGGATACTCGGCCGCGTTCACCGCGCCCACCGAGAGCAGCACGGCGGCGCCGATGCACGATGAAAGGATCCTGCTCTTGTGACTCATGGTTGGCTCTCCTGCTTTGAGGTAAGAATGAATGAGACGCATTCGCGGTTTATGACTAAAAAAAGAGACCCCCAACCCGTTCCGCGTCGCGGCTGTCTTGTCTGCCCTCAGACGCCGAACATCACCGGCCACCAGGCCGCCGCCACGGCCAGGGTACCGGCGGCACCCGGCACGAGGGCCGGCCATCGACGAGTACCGCTCAGACCCTGGCGAGCCAGAATACGATTGCCCAGGTGCAGACTCCACAACAGACTGCCGGCAAGCAGCGATATCTTGATAACGGCGGACAACTCGGGTTGAAGCCGTGCCAGACCGGCAAACAGCTCGGAGGCCAGACCCAGGATTAGTGACACCATGGCCACCGGCGCGTATTGATAACCGAGCTCGACGAATCTTTGGCGAAACTCGCCCGAAGCCCCCAGCCGGCCGGCGGCCGCGGCGGCCAGGACCGTGGTCAGAGACAGCACGGCTGCCATCACCAGCATCCAGCCGCTCATGTAACCGATGATCATGGAGAAATCGAGCCAGTTGAATACCTCGCGCTGCGCGGGGTGCACGCTCATCAGCCACCAGGGTCCGGGCTGGCCGATCCAATAGGCGCCCTGGTCTATCGCCCACTCGCCGACCGCCTGCCGCCACGCCTGGTACGAAGGCAGCACCAGCCACAGGAACCCCCCCAGAGACACCCCGGTTCCCAGGAACAGAAATGCCACTTCGGCAGCGTTGGGATGGTGCTCGCGAATGGCTTCTATCTCCTCGCCGGGGTGCCGCAGGCGCACCATGAGACCCCCTTTGCGGTCCGGGTGCACGCAGCGGAAACACTCGATGCAATGGCGCGATTCCTCTTTGCGCGGGATATCGATCATGGTCGGGCACATACCCTTGGTGGTATAGGCGTCGCCCCCCGGCTTCTTGTGCTTGGGTGTAAACTGCACTATCCCGAGGCGCGAAAAGACTCCCAGCAGTAAACCGATGGGACAGGCATGGCGGCACCACGCGCGCTTGCTGCGGCCATAGAGGAACCCGATCACCAGCGCTGCCACCAGGGTGCCTCCGAACACTTCCAGCAACGCGTCCGGATAGTCCCGCACACCGACGGTCTGCCCGAGAATGGTGATCAACACGAAGCTGACTACCGGCGTACCTTCCCAGCGCAGCCACCCGGGTACGGGCCGCTTCAGACCCATGCGATTCACCCACTCGGAGGCCGCCCCCATCGGGCAAAGTACACCGCACCAGCTGCGTCCGCTGAACAGTACCGAGACGAACACGAGAGGGAACCAGATACCCCAGATCAACCAGTTGCCCAGATCCCCCAGTTCGGACGTGAGCGTGTCCTCCGGCAGCAAGACCGGCCCGACCAGCAGCACCAGAAACAACACGAACATCCCCGCGTGGAGCCACGGCAACCATGGCCGAAGCCGTACCCCCGCACGCTCGACCCAGGCGGCCCGTCCCCGCGCGGACACGGGCGACACCGGTTCCACCGTCACCGGAATGGGCAATCTCGGTATGCTGCTCATTCTTCCCCCGAAGATGATCTGTCACGAATGCGCCGGGTGGTCAGTGCGCCCGAAGGTCCCGGCTCGATTTGTTGGATATTAAACGCGAATGATTCGCATTGTCAATTCTTGATCCAAAATACTCCTCGATAGATGCATGCGAAGGACGTGCATTGATCTCCACCGGGGTACACTAGAATAGAAAGCGACACACATCGAGGCGACGAGCCATGCCCGCCCACAATGACACGCTGAACCAGGTGGTGGCTGCTGCCCGGCATGAGCGGGAGCGCCGGGAACAGGGTTACCGCGAACGAGCCCTCAAGATGTACCCCTGGGTGTGCGGCCGCTGTGCGCGGGAGTTCACCCGCCGCAACCTACACGAGCTCACCGTTCATCATCGCGACCACGACCACGACAATAACCCCGAGGATGGCAGTAACTGGGAGCTGCTTTGCATCTACTGCCACGACAACGAGCACGCGCGCTACGTCGATAGCCAAGGCGGCGGCGCCGGCGAGGCGCAATCCGCCGCAGCGACTCACCGTCCTTTCGCGGATCTTTCGGATCTTTTGAAGAAGTAGTCCGGAAACCGGGGCGCACAGCGGGATCCTACCGGACCAGGCGAAGCTTTCGCGATCTGTCGAGCAACCCCATTTTCTTCTTCGTAGCAGCTTCGGGCGCGCGGGAACACCGCGAGCCTGTCATCCGGCAACGGCCGTCCGGGATCAGCGGCCCTTCCAAACCGGTGGGCGCTTCTCCGCGAAAGCGCGGGCCCCCTCCAGCTGATCCTCGCTGGAATACAGCTTCTCCACCGTTGGAAACCCGCGCCGCATGATTTGCGCAATGGCCTCCTGGAACGGCATGTTTTCGGTCTCTCTGGCGACTTCCTTGATCGCGGCGAACACCAATGGCGGGCCTTCGCCCAGCACAGCGGCCATCTCGTGCGCACGCGTCATGAGCCGCTCGCGCGGCAGAACCTCGTTGACCAGCCCCCACCTCAGGGCCTCGTCCACTTCCATCCAGCGGCCGGTGTAGAGCATGTCCATGGCCACGTGATACGGGATCCGGCGCGGCAGCTTGACGGTAGCGGCGTCCGCCAGGGTGCCGGCCCTTATCTCAGGCAGCGAGAAGCGCGCGTTCTCGGATGCGAGGATCAGGTCGCAGGACAACGCCAGCTCGAAGCCGCCGCCGACCGCAAGACCGTTGACCGCCGCGATCACCGGCTTGTCGAGGTCGGGCAGCTGCTGCAAGCCTCCGAATCCGCCGACCCCGTAATCGGTGTCCGGCGCCTCGCCGGCGGCAGCGCCTTTCAGGTCCCAGCCGGCGCTGAAGAACTTGTCACCGCCGCCGGTTACGATGGCGACCCGTAGATCCGGATCGTCCCTGAAGCGGGCAAACGTGTCTCCCATCAGTCGACTGGTCTCGCCGCTGATGGCGTTGGCTTTGGGCCGGTCCAGCACGACTTCGAGAACGGTCCCGTGGCGCGTGACGCGCAGTGGTGATTCGGTCATAAGCATGTACCCAGTGTTTGGTTTCTACAGAATCGGTTCCTGAAGCCGATCCGCCCCACGTCCTGACCTCCACGGAAGGAGGAAATGCCGGGATTGCCTGGAGCAATCCCAGTGCACATCGCTGCAGGTCGGCGGCTCCGCCTCCCCGGATATCGGGATTCTATCGCGACGAGTGCTTGTAGCCTTCCCCCCGCCGCTGTCAGTATGAATACCGATCCACCGAGGGGGCGCGTCCCCGGTCGATTAGTCGACATGGAGCCGGATCAACGCGTCGACAGCCACTACGCCCTGCCCTTCGGGAAGCACCAGCAGCGGGTTCACGTCCAGCTCATGCAGGAGATCCTCGTTGGCCCGCGCATAGCGAACCACCGCGTCCACGGCCTCGAGCATCGCGTGGATGTCGCCCGCCGGCCGCTTGCGGTAACCCCCGAGCAGCGGGAACACTTTGAGGGATTCCAGCGCCGTGCTCACCTGTTCGCGGGTAGCTGGTAGCAGGACTGTGGCTGCGTCCTGAACCAGCTCAACCAGGACGCCGCCCGCACCGAGCGTCAACGCAAGACCGAACTGGGGGTCGCGGTGCACGCCGACGATGAACTCCGCCACCGGAGCCGGCGCCATGCGCTCCACCAGGAAGTGGTCCGACAAGCCGCGCATCGACTCGACAGCCGCCCGGACTTCACCGGCATTGCGCAGGTTCAAGGCTACACCTCCCGCCTCGGTCTTGTGGGCCAGCGTGTGCGAGAGGGCCTTGACCGCCACCGGCCAGCCGACACCCACCGCGGCTTCCGGCGCTCCATCGGCATGGGTCACCACGCCCTGCGGCACCGTCAAGCCGAATTCGGCCAGCGCACGCTTGCTCTCCCATTCGTCCAGCGTCCGCGCGGCTCCGTGCCGCGGCGCACCGGGCGCCGACAGCGGCACGGCTTGCTCCACACGCGCCTGGGCCGCACCAACCCGCGCGGCGGACTCGATGGCGTCAAGGCAATCCGGGATCCCCTGCATGGGTGCGATGCCTTGCGCGAGCAACCTCTCGCCGACTGCCTCTGACAATCCTTCGGGCATCGACGCAACCACCGAGGCGCGGGCCTGATCACCGCTGGCCTGCCGCGCGGCGACGAACGCATCGAGCGTCGTGTTCCAGTCCGGCGTCGTGCACCGGTCTTCGCGTGGGAAGTCGAGCACCAGCAGGTGGGCATCGAAGCGGCACTCCATGACTCCGGTGAAGCACTCGGTCTGGGCGGCCAGGTCGCCCCAGATGTAGGTGTGGTAGTCGAGTGGATTGGCGATACTGACCCGATCACCCAGCACCCGGTGTAGTCGGGCCCGAGCCGGTTCCGGGATCTTCGGCAACTCCAGGCCCCGCGGCTGCGCGAGGTCCGCGACCAGCGTCGCTTCGCCGCCGGAACAGCTCGCGGATATCAGCCGCCTGCCGGGGAGCCCTCCGTGCACGGCCACGAACTTGAGGGTTTCCAGCAGGCTGGCAGGATCGTGCACGCGGGCAACCCCGAAACGTCGAAACAGCGCGTCATACAGGACGTCCGACCCGGCCAGCGAGCTGGTGTGGCTGACCGTGGTCTCGGCCCCCAGCTCGGAGCTGCCGGCCTTGAGCACCACCAGCGGAACGCGCCGCCGCAGGGCCTTGATCGCGCTCCTCGAGAACGCGGCGACGTCATCCAGACCTTCAAGGTGCAGGCCGATGGCACTGACCCGGGGGTCGTCCAGCAATGCGTCCACAAGATCGTGAACGTTGATGCCTGCCTTGTTGCCAACCGTGAGCAGGTAGGCGAACGGAAGCGAGCGGCGCTGCATGGTGAGGTTCAAACCCATGTTGCCGCTCTGGGTGATGACGGCGACACCGCTCGCCACGTGTTTGCCGCCATGCTGGTCCGGCCACAGCGCCGCGCCGTCGAGGTAATTCAATACGCCGTAGCAGTTGGGTCCGATGATTGCCATGTCACCGGCCGCTTCCATCAGCCGCCGTTGCAGCTCGATGCCCTCGCCGCCCACCTCGGCGAAACCCGAGCTGAAGCACACCACGCCGCCCGCGCCGCGCCGTGCGAGCGCGGCCACGGTTTCCGGCACCGTCTCGCGCGGGATCGCGATGAAACTGGCGTCGGGCGCGTCCGGCAGGCCGGCAACATCACGGTAGCACGGCAGCCCTTCCACGGTGTCATGGCGCGGATGCACCGGCCAGATCGCGCCCTGAAAACCGATGCGCCGGGACTGTCGTACCACCTCGGCCGCCCACTTGCCACCGAACACGGCGATATGACGCGGGGCGAGCAGGCGCCGCAGGTTCAGCGCCCGGCTCTGCGCCGTAGATGAGGAGTTGCCCACTACACTCCCGCGGCAGTCAGGCGCCGTGGGGGCGCAGCAGGCCCCGGGAGATGATGTGGCGCTGGATCTCGCTGGTGCCGTCCCAGATGCGCTCGACCCGCGCGTCGCGCCAGAAGCGCTCAATAGGCAGCTGGGACATCAGCCCCATGCCGCCGAAGATCTGCAGCGCCTGGTCGGTCACCCGCGCCAGCATCTCCGAGGCGGCCAGCTTCGCCATGGCCGCGTCGATATCGGTCATCCGGTTCTCGTCCAGCTTCCACGCCGCCCGTAGGGTTAGCAGCTCCGCCGCCTCGATGTCCATGGCCATGTCGGCAAGCTTGAAGCCGGTGCCCTGGAACCGTCCGATGGGCCGGCCGAACTGCTGACGAGTGGCGGCCCAGTCCACCGCCATGTCGAATACCCGGTGGGCGCGCCCGACGCTGGTGGCGGCCACCGTGAGCCGGGAGGCGCCCAGCCACTCGTTCATGAGCTCGAAGCCCTTGCCCGCCTCGCCCAGACGGTTGGCAACCGGCACCCGGCAATCCGTGAAATACAGCTCGCACTGGTGGTACCCGCGATGCGACACACAGGGCGAGCCGCGCCGCACCTCGAGACCCGGGGTGTCCTTGTCGACCAGCAGGGCGGTGATCAGTTTCTTCTCACCGTGCTTGGTTTCCTCCACTCCGGTAGCGGCGAACAGAATGATGAAGTCCGCCATGTCGGCGTGGCTGATGAAGTGCTTGTTGCCGTTGATGACGTAGTCGTCGCCATCGCGCACGGCGCGGGTGCGCATCGAGCGAACGTCCGAGCCGGCGTTGGGCTCGGTCATCGCCAGGCAATCGTGGCGCTCGCCACGGATGGCGGGCAGCAGATAGCGCTCGACCTGGTCACCCTGGCATGCCTTCAGGATATTGCTGGGCCGCGCCACCAGCATCTGCAATCCATAGGAGGCGCGACCCAGCTCACGCTCCAGGAGCGTGGCGGAGAAATTGTCCAGGCCGCCGCCTCCCAGTTCCTCCGGCATGTTCGCAGCGTAAAGACCGGCTTCGATCGCCTTGGCCTGGATCGATCGCGCCAGCTCGAGAGGCACTTCGTCCAGCCGCTCCACCTCGTCCTCGTGCGGATACAGCTCCGTGTCCACGAAATGGCGCACGGCATCGACGATCATCTGCTGCTCAGTGGTCAGTTCGAAGTTCATATGGCCGTCTCTGTTTGATACCTCGTTGATGAAGCCCTGCCGTTGTCACACGAATGGCGGGTTAGAATCCCGACCTATACTATGCCGTGGCGCGCCTTGGCACCCTGGATCGCTTCCAGCACGCTGATGATCGCATCGTCGCGGTAGGCCTCCAGTTCCTTGATCGAGTGGGCGCCCTGTTGCTCGGCGGTGCCTTGCACGACGTCCTCGATCAACCTGTCCGTCAGCGGCGGCGCGGCCAGCCTGGTCCACGGCAGCTCCAGAGCCGGACCGAACTGCTCCATAAAGTGACGCATACCGGCCTCCCCACCAGCCAGGGTATAGGTCAGGAACGTACCCATGAACGACCAGCGTATGCCACAGCCGAAGCGCACCGCGTCGTCGATCTCCCCGGTGGTGGCCACCCCGTCGTTGACCAGGTGCAGGGCCTCCCGCCACAAGGCTTCCATCAACCGGTCGGCGATAAAGCCCGGTACCTCCTTGCGCACCTTGAGCGGCCGCATCCCCAGCGAAGTATAAATAGCCTCGGCCGCATCCAGCGCCTCCGGCGCCGTACGGCCGCCGCCCACGACCTCCACCAAAGGCAGGAGATAAACGGGGTTGAACGGGTGCCCAACCAGACAGCGCTCGGGAGCCACGGCGTCGGCGTAGAAATCCGATGGCAACAGGCCCGAGGTGGACGAGCCGATCACGGTATCACGCCGCGCGGCCCGGGAGATCCGGGCGTGCAGCTCGCGCTTGAGGTCCTCGCGTTCCGGCGCGCTCTCCTGAACGAAGTCTGCCTCCGCGACACAGTCCTCGACGCTGGACGCGAACCTCAGCCGCGAGATGGAGGCGCCGGGCTCGAGCCCCGTGCGCTCCAAAGCCCGCCAGGCGTTGGCGACGTTGGCCCGCAGCTGTCGCTCGGCGCCCGGCGCCGGGTCCCAGGCCACCACGTCCAGGCCCCTGGCGAGCGCCCTCGCCGCCCAGCCACTGCCGATGACGCCGGCGCCTATGGCGGCGAAGGTCCTGATGTCAGTGGTGAATTTCATGTCGCGCCGCGCCTCATGCGCCACGCTTTTTCAGGCCGAGCTTTCCGCGTCCCTCCTCGGGGGTCAGCGGTCTCGCGCCCAGGCGGGTGATGATCTCGCAGGCGCGTTCGGTCAGCGAGCCATTGCTCGCGTGCACCCCCTTCTCCAGGTACAGGTTGTCTTCCAGACCGACACGCACATTTCCGCCGAGCAATATCGCCTGCGCCAACATGGGCATCTGCATGCGGCCGATCCCGAAGCCGGCCCACACTGCGCCGTCTGGCATGTTGTCCACCATCGCCTTCATGGTGCCGGTATCCGCCGGCGCCCCCCAGGGAATGCCCAGACAGAGCTGGAACAACGGTGGAGTGTCCAACAGGCCTTCACGTTGAAGCTGCCTCGCAAACCACAGGTGCCCGGTGTCGAAAATCTCCAACTCAGGCTTCACCCCGAGCTCCTGGACACGCTTGGCGCCGCTCCGCAACTGATTGGGGGTCGACACGTAGATATAGTCGCCGTCGCCGAAGTTGAGGGTGCCGCAGTCCAGGGTGCAGATCTCGGGCAGCAGCTCCTCGACGTGGGCCAGGCGGGTCAGAGCACCGACCAGATCAGTGGCCGCTCCGAATTCCAGGGGATCCTCTCCCGCACCGATCTCGAGGTCGCCGCCCATGCCGGCAGTGAGGTTCACGATCACATCGACCCCGGACGAGCGGATGCGGTCCACGACCTCGCGGTAGAGATGGACGTCGCGGCTGCCCTTGCCGGTGTCCGGATCCCTGACGTGGCAATGCACCACGGTGGCACCGGCTTTGGCAGCTTCGACCGCCGCTTCAGCGATCTGCGCGGGGGTTACGGGAATGCCGGGATGCTTGCCCACCGTGTCTCCAGCGCCGGTGACGGCGCAGGTTACGATCACGTCGTAGTTCATGTCTATGCCTCCTCCAGGCAGGAACAGAATGTTCCGAAAATACAGGGACTTGTGCCGTCGACAACGCGCCACAGCGACACACTGTTGACTGGCCACGACATCGCCAGTGGCTGCAAAAAGCCCGGTCCGCTGGCATATACTGGCGGCGTGTCCGACGCCAGCCAAAACCCGCCCATGAAACCGGAGAGGATCCACTTTCTGCTCATGCCCGGCTTCTCCATGCTGGGCTTCAGCTGTGCTCTGGAGCCCCTGCGTGCGGCGAATCGTTTCGGCGGTGGTCTCTACGAGTGGCATATCGTCAGCAGCGATGGACGGCCGGTGCCGGCAAGCGGCGGGATCACGATCATGGCCGACCGTTCGATCGCCGACGTACCAAAGGCGGAATGCGTATTCGTCGTCGCCGGCTACAACCCGCTGGAACACCACGCCCCCGCCATCGCCGCCTGGCTGCGGAAGCTCGACCTATTCGGCGCTACCATCGGCGCGGTGGACACCGGATCCTTCGTGCTGGCGGAGAGCGGGCTGCTGCACCGGGAACCGGTCACCTTGCATTGGGAAGCCATGCCCGCCTTCGTGGAATCGTATCCGGGTCTGACGGTGACCCAGGAGTTGTTCGAGATCGGCGACCGCCGGATCACCTGCGCCGGCGGCACCGCGTCCCTGGACATGATGCTTCACCTCATCGGCCGCAGGCACGGCAGCGGCCTCGCGGTGCAGGTATCCGAGCAGTTTGTTCAGGGCCAGATCCGGGACCGGTCCGACCACCAGCGCATGGAGATCGCCGCACGCTACGGGGTGCACAACAAGAAGCTGGTGCAGGTCCTCGGCATCATGGAAAGCCACCTGTCCGAGCTGTTGTCCACCGATGCACTCGCCGTCAGGGTGGGAGTCACCCGCCGCCAGCTCGAGCGCTTGTTTCGGGAGCACCTGCACGATTCACCGTCCAACTTCTACCTGCGGCTGCGCCTCGACCGGGCCCGCCAGCTGCTGCAGCAGACCGATATGAACATCATGGAGGTCAGCATCGCCTGCGGCTTCGAATCGGCTTCGCATTTTTCGCGGACCTACCGCGCGCGCTTCGATGTCAGTCCGAGCCGGGACCGCGAAGCCCTCCATCCAGCACCCGTTGCCGGCGTGACGCGGGCAACCGCCATCCAAGCGAGTGCCCGGCATGAGCAATGACCCAGTGGACTCCCTGAACACACCGCCGGTCTCGTACCGCGACCGCGTGCGCGCGGAGTGGGTCGACTACAACGGCCACATGAGCGAAGCCTACTACGTTCTGGTGTTCGGTCATGCCACCGATGCATTCTATGATCTCATCGGCATGGACGACGACTACCGCCGCGCCACGTCGCGCTCAGTGTACACGCTGGAGTCGCACATCAGTTATCTCATGGAGATCGGAGAAGGCGAAGAGCTCGTGGTGCGCACCCAGGTGCTGGGCGCCGATCACAAGCGCATACACCTGTTCCACGCCATGCATCACGGCGAGCCCGGAGATCTGCTCGCCACCAGTGAGCTCATGCTGCTGCACGTCGATACCACGACCCCCGGCGCCGTCGCCTTCGCGCCGGAGGTCCGGAAACGGCTCGACAAGATCGCGCAGGCGCATACCGATCTCCCGCGTCCGGGCCGCGCCGGGCGCTCCATCAGCCTCTGACGAAGTCGGAACTTGCAGGCCGGGGACCACTCATGAGCCGATCGCGCGGCATCGGCTTTGTCGAAGCCGCCTCCATTGGCATCGGTGGGATGGTGGGCGGCGGGGTATTCGCGGTCCTGGGATTGGCGGTGTCCATGGCGCACGGCGGCACCGTGGTTGCCTTCGCCATCGCCGGAGCCGTCGCCCTGCTGACCACCTACGCCTATGTGAAGCTCTCGGTAACGTTTCCCGGGCAAGGCGGCACAGTGTCTTACCTCAATCGCGCGTTCGGCAAGGGTCTGGTGACCGGTGCGCTCAATGTCCTGCTGTGGTTGAGCTACATCATCATGCTGTCGCTGTACGCCTACGCTTTTGGAAGCTACGGGGCCACCTTCTTTCCGGATGCGGCGCAGATCGTGGCCCGGCACGTACTGATCAGCAGCGTCATTCTCTGTATCGCCCTGCTCAACATGCTCAGCGCCGATGTGATCGGCAAGGCGGAAGACTGGATCGTCGGTTTGAAGCTTTTGATACTGCTGGTATTCGTGGCACTGGGGTCCACTGGAATAGAGCCGGCGCGCCTGGCGCCGAGCACCTGGTCCCCCACCGTCGATCTGGTGGCGGGCGGTATGATCATCTTTGTGGCCTACGAGGGCTTCGAGCTGATCGCCAATGCGGCCGGGGACATCCGGGATCCGACCCGAACGCTGCCGAAGGCGTTCTACGCGTCGGTCACCGGCGTGATCCTGCTCTACCTGCTGATCGCGGCGGTCACGGTCGGCAACCTGCCATTGGCGAAGATCGTTGCAGCCAAGGACTACGCGCTGGCCGCCGCCGCCAGACCAGTCCTGGGCCAAGCGGGTTTTGCATTGATCGCCGTCGCTGCACTGCTGTCTACGGCTTCGGCCATCAACGCAACTCTGTACGGCGCGGCGCGCCTGTCCTTCGTGATCGCACGGGATGGCGAATTGCCGAAGTTGTTGGAAAAGAAGGTCTGGAACAAGCCGCTCGAAGGCCTGATCATCACCGCACTGCTGACCCTGTTGATCGCCAACAGCCTCGACTTGTCCAGCATCTCCACCATCGGCAGCGCCGGCTTCCTGATCATCTTCGCCGCAGTCAACGCGGCGAACGTTCGCCTGCGGGCAACCACCGGCGCCGCCGCGTGGATCTCGGCCGTGGCTGCCGCCGCCTGCCTCGGCGCATTGGCGGCCCTGATCTGGCGTACCGCCCTCAACCACCCTGCGCGCCTGTGGGTGCTGGGGGCGATGCTCGGGCTGGCGGTCCTCATTGAGGTCGGTTACCGCCTGGTCGGCCGGCGCGCAATCGATCTCCTCGAGGAATGAAGTCCGCTCAGTCACCCTTGCGGGCGGAGGCGCCCGGCCGCGAGAACGATGGCGATGGGGGCGGCGTCGGTCAGCCGCCTATCCAGCGCCACGCCAGGACGAGCACGATGATCACGCCGGCAGTCCTGTACAACCAGTTTCGGCCGCGGGCAATAATGCCAGCGTCACCGGCTTCGGCGCCGCCCGATTCCGTTCCCCCGTCCCCCGCCGGGGTCTGGGCAGGCGCCACGATCCGCTCGAAGCGGGAAAAAAAATCGTCCGCCATCTTGCGCGCGGCACCGGCCACCAGACGCTGTCCGATCTGCGTAATCTTGCCGCCGATCTTTGCATCCACCGTGTAGTGCAGGTGGGTGCCCTCAGAGCCCGGCTCGAGCCGCACCGCCGCCGAACCCTTGCTGAAGCCCGCGGCGCCGCCGCTGCCGTTGAATTCGAGGATATAGGACTCGCCGGGAACGATGTCGCGCAGGCCGAGTTCCCCTTTGAAGGTCGCCGAGACCGGGCCCACTTTGGACTTCAGAGTGAGTGTGTATTCGTTGTCGCCCGTGCGCTCCATGCTCTGGCAGCCGGGTATACATTGCTTCAGGACGTCGACGCTTACCAGGCTGTCCCATACGGTCTTTGCATCGGCCTGGATAAGGCGTGAGTTCTCCAGTTTCATGGCTTGGCTCCGGATTGGAATGACCGTGAGATCAAGCGTATGTGTTTCAACCGCCCGTCCAGCCCCACCGTCTTTCCCCAGCCCGCGTCGCTAAGCCACAGTCCCTTCTGCCAGCCCCTTTCATCCGCGGAGCATGCCGTTTATCCTGCCTATCCGTACGAGGCCGATCCGATGATCTGTCCCCTCTGCCAGGGCGAGATGCGGGTGATTACGGTAATTCATGACCGGGGTGTGATCCGCCGGATTCTGGAGCATTTGAAGCTGTGAAACCTCTGCCCATCAAACCGTAGTCCCCCTGATGACCCTGCCCCGCACTGGCCGACCCGGCCCCCGGGCGTTGGAATAGCTCATTCACACGATCAGCCAACGTGTCGGTGCTTACATGGAACGCGAAGCTAACATACCGTAGTTTCCCCGATACCTTTTTCTGCCAGTTCTGATACTCTCATAATGAGCGATGAGTCATGGAATCTTCAAACGAAGCAAATGGTTGTTTCGGGAAAAATGCCAGCACCAATTGGCCCTCAAGGAGATAGAAAGATGAAAAAGACATTATCAGTTTTAGCAGCATTTGGGTTTGTCCTTGGCATGAGCGGCATGGCGATGGCAGCCGGCACCGCATCCGGCACTATGACCGTCACGGCGACCTTGAGTGAAGCTTGTTCGGTGAGCAACGCTACGATGATCTTTCCTCCGTTCTCCCCATTTTTAAGTGGTGATGTGGTTGCGGATACGGCCGGAACGCTGATGATTAACTGCACTGCCGGGACGACCGCGCCGTTGATTTGGTCAGATACGCCCCGGCTCCTGGTTGGCCCCGCCGCGGCCACCATTGCCTTTTCCCTGGGTCAGACTGTTGCTACTGCATTAACTAATGCCCTTCCTTTAATATCCACAGGCGAAGCGATTGCCGCTCCTTTTGCCGCAACTGGTGTGACACAAGCAGTGCCCCTGCATGGATTGATAAAGGCAGCAGACTATGTTGGCAAAGCTCCCGGTGTCTACAGCGCAGCTATCATCGTGAATGTCAGTTACTGATCGCTCCGGGGCACTTACCCCGAAGCTCGGCTTTGATAAAAGATATAGTTAAGACGCTAATATCCCGCGGCGTGCTGCGGGGGGGTGTATGTCCCTCTCCGGGTACCCGACGATCTCTGAATGAACTGGTGCTGTCCGCACATCGCCACATCATGTGGGCACGGCAGACGCTTATCATGCCGCACTCAACGCACCGTCTCACCTGTACAAAACAGGTCGGACTCGCCTCCCCCCTGCTCTACAACAGTCCCATTTTCTTTCTGAACTACCTGCCATGCCGCACCTCTTCCCTCTGAGTACGCATCGAAATGTCCTTACAAAAGATTCCGTCGGGATATATAGCTAGTTATTGATTCAGGATGACCTTATATCGGGTATTTACAAAGAACGATCAAAGAGATGGGAAAATGAATAAGGCGCTGTCAGTTTTGGCGGCAATCGGGCTGGTTCTTGGCACGAGCGGGATGGCGGCAGCTGCGGGAACCGCGACGGGTACAGTGACTGCTTCGGCAACCTTGGAAAATTCGTGTACTGTGAGTGATGACGCCACCATGACCTTTCCCAATTCTGCCGCGCTCTTGAGTACCGCTGATCAAACCGCGGATACGGGCACTACGCTGAAAGTCGCCTGTACCACCGGGACCTCGCCGACGATCTGGTCAGACACTCCCCGCATCCTGGTAAACGGCCCCGATTCCTTTCCCTTCAACCTGAGCCAGGTGAGTGGAGCAGCTAGTAATGACCTACCAACGACGGCTCCAGGTCAAGGTATTCCTGGTTATATTGCGGATGGTTCGGAGAAAGTCGTGCACCTGTATGGCAAGATCATGGCATCAAATTTTGGTGGCTTACCTGGTAAGTTGTACGCTGCAAACATCACCGTGACTGTTAGTTACTAATCGTTCCGAGGTGTCCAATGTCTGTATCAACTGATGGCAGGATGATGAATGGACAGTTGCGCTGGCTGATGTTGGTTGTCATTTTCGGCACTTTTTCTGCAAACAGTGCACGGGCCGTAACCATATCACCGGTGATGGTGGAATTGACGCCAGCCCATCGAGTGGTGGCGGTCACCGTCAGCAACGAATCCGATCTCCCCGTGATCTTGCAAACCGAAACTCTTGCATGGACACAGCTCAACGGTGAGGACCGCCACGAAAAAAACGACGATCTATTGGTCGCGCCGCCGATCGCTGAAATCAAACCAGGAGGCAGCCAGATTTTTCGTGTTACGCTGCGAAGGCCTGCCTCCGCAGTTGCAGAACGTGCCTATCGTCTGGTACTCGATGATGTGAGCGCAATCAAAAAAGTGACCAAGGGAATCGGCGTCACCTTCAGCTTTTCGCACCGTCTGCCTGTTTTTGTCGCCGGCACCGGTAAAATTGGTCCGAAACCGCATCTTGGAGCGTGCCCGGCCCCTGCCTCGTCCGGCTGCGTGCGCCTGGATAACGAAGGGGACCGTTTTTACCAGGTCAAGCGTCTGAACGTGAAGGGGAACGATTGGCATAAGGAGCTGAATGCCGGCACCCGCGTCCTGGCTGGCGCCTGGAAGCAATGGACCTTCGCCTGGCCGGCCAACCATAACGAGCTGCTGACAGTGAATGCCGAGACTTCGGCCGGGCCGGTGTCCCTTGAACTACCGGCCCCAAGCCAATAACGATTAATTCTCATGCCTTGACAGATGTCTAGCAGCGGGGATTGCAGCCATACATTCTGCTATCAACCCTATTCACCTATAGATTGTAGAAGGCGATTAGATTGTAGAAGGCGATCAGTTCCGATACTGACATGTCTCCTGCTGGCCTCCCTGTTGCTCGCTTGTCCGGCGCCGGCAGCCGTAAATGGCAAAGGCGATGATAACGGATCCGCCGAAACCCTGCTGCTCGACGTGACTGTTAATACCCAGCTCCTGCCCGAGATTGTACGCGTGGAAAAGCTCGCCGATGGCCGCCTGGCCCTGCCGTTGGATGCCTGGCATGCTGCCCGCCTGCGGCTGCCGGAGGGCGAGCCCTTGTCGCTGCCCGACGATCAGCGCGGCTACGCGCTGGATTCGGTACCCGGCTTGACCTACAAGCTCGACCGCAGCCGGTTGACACTGGCGATTACGGCCGCAGCGGCGGCTTTTCAAGGCAGCACCATCGACCAGAGTCGCGAAGGCACGGCGCCCCCTAATCTATCGCCTCTCGGTTTCTATCTCAATTATGATGCCAGCATTACCAGCGTTACCAGCGGCGACTTTGGCTACGACAGCTACGGTGCCTTGGTCGAAGGGGTGGCCTTTAACAGCTGGGGGTCCGCCGTCGCCGGCGTAATACTGCGCGGCGACCGGGATGGCGATGAGGCCGTACGTGGAGAGACCTTCTTGCGCAAGGATCTCCCCGGTCCAATGGAAACGCTGGTACTGGGTGACACCATCGGCAGTGGTGGTGCCTGGAGCCGGCCGGCACGCTATGCCGGTATCCGCTGGGCCCGCGATTTTTCCCTGCGGCCCGGGTTTATTACCATGCCGATGCCCAACATCTCTGGTTCGGCGGCTTTGCCGTCTACCATCGATATACTGGTCAATAATCAGCGGCAACTAAGTGAACGGGTTAACCCCGGCCCATTCGACCTGACCAATGTACCGGTAACGAGCGGCGCCGGTGAGATAAACCTGATAGTGCGGGATCTGCTCGGCCGCGAAACCGTCATTTCCGAAAGCTATTATGTCACGCCACGTCTGCTGGCGAAGGGCCTGACTGATTTTTCTCTGGAGATTGGGGCCTTGCGCAAGAATTTCGGCAGTGAAAGCAACGATTATGGTGATGGCTTTGCCGCCGGCACCTGGCGCCATGGACTAACCTCGGCCCTGACCGGTGAAACGCACATCGAGCTGCAACAGATGCGCCAGGCTGCGGGGTTCGATCTGGTTGGTCTACTGGGCACACTGGGCGCGGCGGAGGTCTCAGCGGCTGTCGCCGACACCGATGGTGTCGTGGGTAACCATTATTTACTCGGCCTGGAACGCAGAACACCCACTGGTGCCGGCTCGCTCAGATGGGAATACTTTGATCGCTATTTCATTCAGTTTGGCTCATTGTCCGGCGAAACCAGACCACGGGAGCGGTACAGTGCAAACCTCGGCGTGTCGCTATTCGAGAAAGTGTCGGCGGGGATAAACTACACTTGGCAAGATACCTGGGAGGGTGAGCGTTTCAGCCTGGCCACGGCTAGTCTGGGCGTATCACTGCCAGGGGACATGAATCTGAACGCCTTTGCCAGCCAACGCCTGGAAGGCGGTCACGACTGGAGCGGTGGCGTCAGCCTGAGCATGCCGCTGGGTAAGCAGCGCACGGCAACCGTCAGCACCAATCGCGGCAGCGGCGGCCGCACGAGCAACACGGCAGCAGTGAGCCAGTCGATACCGCCCGGCCCGGGACTTGGCTGGCTGGTGCGTGCCGGTGACGATCCCACCCAGCGATGGCAAGGCGGTCTCACCTGGAACACCAATGTCGGCAGTGTCAGCACCGAGGTCAGCGACACCGCTAACAATCCGGCCCTGCGCCTGGGCACCAGCGGCTCGGTCGGCTTATTGGGGGGGCATCCCTTCGCCACTCGCAATATCGGTACCGGCAGCTTTGCCGTGGTCAAGGTCGGCGACCTGGAGGGTATACCTGTCTACCGCAGCAACCAGCTGGTCGCTACTACCAACGCCAGCGGCTTGGCCCTGGTACCTGACCTTCTTCCCTACCAGGAGAACCAGCTCACCATTGATCCGGTTGAGCTGCCCTTCGACATTGAGATCGGCGGCGTCAAGGAAACGGTCCTGCCCTATGCGCGAAGCGGCCTCTTCGTCGACTTTCCGGTGCGCCGTTCGCGCAACGCTCTGGTGCTGCTGCGCCGGGCCGACGGTTCGCCGATGCCTGCCGGCGCCCGCGTGACGGTGTCGCCGGGTGAGAACGAATTTCTCGTTGGTAAACGGGGTGAGGTCTATCTGATGGATCTTGTCGATAGCAACCGCCTTTCGGTGAAGTGGAAGGGGGCCACCTGCCACCTGATCCTGCCCCTTGACCCTAAAGGACCGAGCGAACCGCGCATCGGACCAGTGACCTGTGGAGGACAACCATGATGAGAACATCTGTATGTATTGCCGCAGCGCTGCTGCTGTTAGCTTACCTGTCGATTGTCTCCAGTGCGACGGCGGCCAGCTGCACCGTCAGCTCCTCTGGTGTCAAATTCGGTAGTTTTAGCCCACTGACCCTCGCTTCTGTTGACAGTACCGGTAGCATCACTGTCAATTGTACTGATGTCAGCTTGTATTCGGTCGCGCTCTCGACCGGCAATGGCACCTACAGTCAGCGCCGCATGGTATCCGGAGATAATTATCTCTCCTATAACCTGTATCGCGATGCCGCCTGCCAGCAGGTCTGGGGCGACGGCATCTCTGACAGCAGCTTCACGGTGACTCTCACAAATCCAAGCAATGGCCACAACAACGTCCACACCGTCTATGGCCGTATTCCACTCAGTATTCAGCGCGCTGCCCATGCCGGCATCTACAGCGACACCATCACCGTCACCGTGAGCTATTAGCCTGACTTTTTGAGCGTTTCATTGAGCTCGTTGAAGGGTGAAACTCGGGACAGCAGGCTGCTGGTCACGGGAGCGGCATCCTCGATGTGGTAGATGCTGCCTTGCACCGAATCGCTTGGCTCACCATCCCGCAAAATATTCTTCGTCGTCGAAAATTCGTGCTGGCTGCCCTGGTGCCAAAACCGCGCATGAATCTGACCCGTTTCCACGGCGTGTTCGAACCTTCATGCCCTCCGTTTGGGTGCAACAGTGCACTGCGGCACCACATCACTCCCGCAGGCCGGGGCAAGCGAAAGTCCATCGAGACCAAGACCCCGGCCCAGCGCCGCGCCGCGATGGTCGGCTTTTGCTCCTGCAAAGCCGCCATACATGCCATCCATGGCAATAACCTCGGCCCAGCGCCTCAAGCGGGTGCTCAAGTTCGACATCCAGACCTGTGACCGGTGCGGCGGCGCGGTCAAGGTAATCACCTGTATCGAGGAACCCGCGCTCGTGAAACGGATCCTGGACCACCTCGAGCAACGGTCCGAGTCCGGTCGAACGATGACACGCCCGGCACGAGCGCCGCTTTACGCCGCCAAGCGGCAGGGAACAATTAGCTAACACCAGTCAGAAAGCCCATAACCAGGGCACTGAAGACATCCCGAGCTGCGTTTGCCAAGGGTGGCTACGTGGTGGCGCGGGTGCCTGCACTATCGTGCAGAATACTCCGGCCCCACGTGCTACGCACCCAGTACCCGGCCGGGGCGACTGGATAACTACTTCTGTTGGAGCACGCTGCCGCCGAATGAAACACTAAAGGGGGTACTCAAGCTGCCCCCATTCATTTATGCCGCTTCTCAGCCATAGCGGTCAATGTGATGGCTTTCTCGACCATGAACTTTGCTTCAAAAACTTCCAACGGGACCGCCTTGCTGAACAGGAAACCCTGCATTTCGTTGCAGTTGAGCAACCGAAGCAGTTGCGATTGCTTCTCGGTTTCGACACCTTCCGCCACCACCTTGAGGTTCAGCGCATGCGCCAGGCTGATAATAGTGGAGACCACTGCCAGACCTTCCGGCCCCGCGGTCGTTCCCATCACGAAGGCGCGATCGATCTTCAATGTGTCCACCGGCAGTTTTGTCAGGTAGCTGAGTGAGGAAAAGCCGGTGCCGAAATCGTCTATGGCGATGGTGACACCCAAGGCGCGGATCGCCTTCAGGGTGGCGATGTTACGCTCGACGTCATCCATGATTACACTTTCGGTGATTTCCAGCTCCAGCCCCACCGCCGCATGCGCGTCAAGAGCGATTGCCTGCTTGATTTCGGCTATGAAGTTGACATTGCGCAGTTGCAACGGCGACACGTTTACCGCGATCTTTACAGCAGGCAGGCCTGCGTTTCGCCAGCGCAGATTGTCTTCGATCGCTTTGCCCAACGCCCAACGCCCGACTTCATAGATCAAGCCGATTTCTTCCAGGATCGGTATGAATATACCAGGCGGCACCAGGCCGGTGCGTGGATCATTCCAGCGGATCAGAGCCTCGGCGCCGACGACCTTGCCGCTCACCAGGTTCACCTTGGGCTGGTAATGCAGCACGAATTCCTCGTTGTCGATCGCCTTGCGCAACTGATTTTCCAGAGTGAGCTTGCTGGCCACCAATTCGGTCATTTTCCGTGTGTGGAACAGGTATTTTTCTCCGGTCGCCTTTGCCTTTTTGAGTGCGGCCTCGGCGTTCCTGAACAAGATGCCGGCGTCGTCACCGTCATCCGGGAATAATGCGATGCCGGCCTTGATGCTGATACGGAGCTCGGCCTTATCCATGTGGAACCGATGCTCCAGAAAAGCAGTAATCAAATTCGCGACCAGCTTTGCCAGGTTGCCGTCCGACTTTATATTCGGTAGGACGATGGCAAATTGATCTGCATCGAGACGCGCCAACAGATTGGCGTCCCCCATTTTGTGGGTCAGCCACTCCGCTACCTGTTTCAACAGCGCATCACCGCTTTGACGGCCGAGGCTGTCGTTGATGCTCTTGAACCGATCGAGGTCGATCAGGACTATGGCGAGTTTGTGCCCGCCGCTGGTCGCGCTGCGTATATACTGCACTACCCGCTCAAGAAACAGCATGCGGTTGGCGAGTCCGGTAAGCACGTCGTAGTAGGCGAGGTAATTGAGCCTTTCCTGCTTGTTGATGTGGTCGATCGCGTATGCGATGTCGCCGGCCAACTCGGTCAACAATTTTATCTCAGGTCCCTGAAAGAAATTAATCTCGCTGGCGTAAAGCGCAAGTACCCCTACTGCTTCTCCCGAGATAATCAGCGGCAATATTGCCATCGAGTTTACCCCTGCTTCGGCGTAGTGCTTGCCGAATAAAAGCCTGGGATCGTTTTGCGTATCGTATGTTACGACGATCTCTTTCTCCCTGAGTGCCTGCACAATCATGGTCTTTTGCATACCTGCACTGGATGACAATACGTTTTTGATTTCTGCCAGAAGCTCTTCGTTCTTTCCTGCCGACGCGATCGAGGTAGACAGCATCGTAACTGGATCAACCGTAACCAGCATGGCCATGCGGAACCCGCCTGCGTCGACCGCGATTTGGCATGTTTCCCTGAACAATTCATCGCGGTCCGTTACGCGCACAATCAGCATGTTGATGCCGCTCAGCACGGAGAGCACCCGGTTGAGGTATTTGATACGGACTTCGGATTTTTTTCGTTCAGTGATGTCCTGGATCATACTCAGGTGGCGTGGGAGGGTTTCATAACCGAATTGCAAAGGTCTAATCGTCATGTCGATCCAGATGACTTCTCCATCGGGACGAAGATACCGTTTTTCCATCTGGAACCCGTTTATCTTGCCGGCGTTCAACAGTGCCATATTATCCTGGTCGGCCTGCACATCATCGGGGTGAGTGATTTGCGACCACTCGGTGTCTAGTAACTCTTCCATAGACCTGCCGGCAATCTCGGCAAAGCGCATGTTGACTTCGCAGAAATGTCCACTGAGCGAATCGATCACGGCAATGCCCAACGGCGCCTGCTCAAACATGGTTCTGATACGTTCCTCGCTGGCTTGCAGCGTTTGTTCCGCCAGCTTGCGATCAGTAACATCCTGGTTGACGCCAATCAGTCGAACTGTGTTGCCCTGCAAATCCTTCTCGACGCTGAGACGCACTTCTACCCAGATAATTTCTCCTTGCCCGCTTAATATGCGAGTCTCGGTCACAGCTAAATAATCCGGATCACGGGTTTCGAAGGCCAATCGAACCTGTTGGCCAACCATGGGGCCGTCTTCAGGATGGACGTAGCGACCGATAAAATCCGCCGCGGACATACGGTAGCCGCCCGCATCCTCGGCAGTAATCCCGTGCAGCGAATAATATTGGTCATTGAATATGAATTCATCCGTAGCAAATTCATACTCCCAGTAACCTATTTTGGCGATTGTCAGCGCTTCAGAAAGTCGCTGTTCATATTTTTGTAGTGCAAGTTCAGTCGTCACGCGCTCGGTGATGTCGCGGATGTTGCACTGGATGACTTTCCGTTCGCCAACCGCATAGAGGTTGCTGACGAATTCCACGTCGATCCGCCGACCGTCCTTCGTTTCCAGCGGCAAGTCTTCGTAACGGATGTATCCGATGGACTGCAATTCGTCGAACGCTTCCTTGCTGGCTTCAATGTCCTTGAACAGGCCGATTTCCCACAGCATCTTGCCCATGCACTCGTCGAGACGGTAGGACAGCAGTTTGAGGATGAAGGGATTGGCATTCAGGATTTTCCCGGTTTCTGCATCCAGGATCAGGATGCCGTCCTTGGCCGTCTCGAACAGCCGCCGGTATCGGATTTCGGATGCTTGCAGCAGCCGCTTCACCTGCATGCGTTCGGTAATGTCACGGATGTTGCACTGAATCACTTGCCGCGCGCCAACCGCATAGAGGTTGCTGACAAACTCCACGTCAATCTGCCGGCCGTCTTTTGTCTGCAGCGGCATATCTTCGTATCGGACATGCCCCTTGGACTGCAATTTCCGAAACGCCGCCTTGCTGGCTTTGACATCCTTGAACAGGCCGATTTCCCACAGCATCTTGCCGGTGCATTCGCCGAGACCATAGGACAACAGGTCGAGAATGAAGGGGTTGGCGTCCACGATCTTCCCGGTTTCTGCGTCCAGGATCAGGATGCCGTCCGTGGCCGCCTCGAACAGCTGCCGGTAGCGCTGTTCGGTTTCTCGCAGTGTCTCGCTTAGCTGATTGCTTTCGTTGATATTTTCGAGGGTGTGTACCGAGTAGAGATAGTTGCCCCGCCCATCCTTGACCGAGTAAGCGCGCGAGCGGTAGCTTGTGTCGCCGGCCAATACTTCATCTTCCTCTTCTTCCGTTTTTTCCAGCTCTTGCAGGCAATTGTGCAGCGGTGCATGGATTTTGGGGAAAACTTCGTAGTATGGCCGGCCGATGATCTTCTTGAAGGGAATGCCGGCGCTTCGCTGATAAGCCTGATTGCAACGCAAAACACGAAAATCCTTGTCGTGCACGAAGATCGGGTCGTCCGCCGCATCCAGCACAGAAATCCAGTTCTGGTGCGCCTGTTCGATTTGCTTGCGGGTATTCTCGGCTTCCTGGACGGCGGACTGGTGTTCGGTCTCCTGGCGAAGGTGACGCGCTTCAGCTTCGGCCAGCGCGCGTTGCGCAGCCGCCAGTTCGTGCTGCACCCTTTCCAGCGCGTCCCTCATCGGTTCAACCTCTTTGCCATGCCAAAATTGGCTGATCGCTTGGAGATTCAAGATCAACCCAATTCAGGATGCGTTACGGCGAACACATAAGCTTGAGTATAGTAATATATATTGCCATACGGGAGATATGCAAAATTGAATATGCAATTTGGGCAATAGCCGCAATTTCATAAAACAGTACGGAATTGCCTCGTTAGGCACGACTCGGAAGTAACGGTAGTCGTTTCTTGTTTCCGCTTCTAGCTGAATAGCGACCGTTCACGAGTCGCAGTAGACAGGCAGAAATGGCCGGGTGGCCGACACTGGTTTGGGTAGCTTTGAATAATACAGAGTCAGATAAGCAATGACCTGATGGCATAAGCCAATCAGGTCATTACATCAAATGGTTATTTAAACGATCATCCCCGTCACCGTCATCCGGGAATAATGCGATGCCGACCTTGATGCTGATGCGGAGCTCGGCCCTATTCATGTGGAACCGATGCTCCAGAAAAGCAGTAATCAAACTCTCGACCAACTACGCCAGGGTGCCGTCCGATTTTACATTCGGCAGCACGATGGCAAAATGGTCTGCATCGAGACGCGCCAACAGATTGGCGTTCCCCATTTTGTGCGTCAGCCATCAGTCGCCGGCACCACTCCGTGGCCGGCCTTCGCCAGCCGATCGGCGACCCCAGTGAGCTCCGGGTGAAGGGCACAGGTCACGCGCAGGCCGCTCCATGCTCTGGCAGCCGGGTATACATTGCTTCAGGACGTCGACGCTTACCAGGCTGTCCCATACGGTCTTTGCATCGGCCTGGATAAGGCGTGAGTTCTCCAGTTTCATGGCTTGGCTCCGGATTGGAATGACCGTGAGATCAAGCGTATGTGTTTCAACCGCCCGTCCAGCCCCACCGTCTTTCCCCAGCCCGCGTCGCTAAGCCACAGTCCCTTCTGCCAGCCCCTTTCATCCGCGGAGCATGCCGTTTATCCTGCCTATCCGTTCGCCGACAACGTCGGGCTCAACACCTCGGGCAACACGACCCGGCGCCGGCCGAGCGATGACTATGGTGTAAGCTCATGATTTTGCGGGGAAAACGTATTCAAGGATATGCCATCTTTGGAATCCGCAACCATTTGTTGGATTAACCCCTTCCACAAAACGTGCCGATTTGGATACTATGTATCCTATATGTAGAAGAAGCCATATATAGCAAGGCATGTGTGGCAGAAGTGCCGTGGGCACTCGCAAACACGGCAAAACCAAGCGGAGGACAGATGTGAAAGCTCTTCAAATCGAACCGGAGAAGTGCACCGGTTGCCTACAGTGTGAAATGGCGTGCTCCTACGAGAACGAAGGTGTATTCAATCCCGCCAAATCCCGCATCAAAGTTTTCAGTTTCCATGACGAGGGCCGCTTCTCGCCGTATACCTGCACGCAGTGCGACGAAGCCTGGTGTATGCACGCGTGCCCGGTGGAAGCCATCGCGGTCAATCAGGAGACAGGCGCCAAAGAGGTGTTCGATGATGTTTGCGTGGGATGCAAGGTCTGCACCATCGCCTGTCCATTCGGCACGGTCAACTACAATTCCTCCTCGGGCAAGGTAATCAAGTGCGATTTGTGCGGCGGTGATCCGTGGTGTGCCAAAGCCTGCCCCACCGGGGCGATCACCTACGTCGACGCGGACAGCGGCGGCCTGGAACGCATGCGGGCCTGGGCGCAGCGGGGAACCTCCCCGGCCAGCGCCAGCGTGAACGGGCCGGCGGAAAAAGACATCCAATCCTACAGATCGGCTTAGCGCCAGGGGGTTGAACCATGGCTTGGACGAAGAAAGTTATGCGCGTGAACCTGACTGAGGGAAAAGTCAGCGAAGAACCCTTGAATATGGAATGGGCGCAGCAATACCTGGGGCAACGTGGCTTGGCCAGCAAGTACCTGTTCGAAGAAATCGATCCCAAATGCGATGCGCTCGGTCCGGACAACAAACTGATTTTCACTACCGGTCCCTTGACTGGCACCATGGCATCGACCGGCGGCCGTTACTCGGTCGTCACGAAAAGCCCGCTCACCGGTGCCATCGCGTGTTCAAACTCCGGCGGTTTCCTTGGCCCGGAGCTGAAGTTCGCCGGCTGGGACATGATCATTTTTGAAGGCAAATCACCCAAACCGGTGTTTCTGCTTGTTCAGAACGATCACGCCGAGCTGGTGGACGCTTCGGAGATCTGGGGCAAGTCCGTTTGGCAGGCGGACAAGATCCTGCACAAGAAATACCAGGACCCGGAGCTTCGCATCGCCTGCGTGGGGCGTTCCGCCGAGGCCGGGTGTCTTTATGCCGGGATCATCAATGACCTGCACCGTGCGGCCGGACGCTCCGGCGTGGGGACGGTGATGGCGTCGAAGAATCTCAAGGCACTGGTCGTTCGCGGCACCAAGGGACTCGGCGGCATCAAGGACCCGATGGGTTTCCTGAAGGCCACGGAAGAAGGCAAACAAGTGTTGCGGGAAAACGCTGTTACGGGCCAGGGGCTGCCGACCTACGGGACACAGGTATTGATGAACGTCATCAATGAGTCCGGAGCCCTGCCCACGTTCAATATGCGAGAGGTGCAGTTCGATAAAGCGCACAACATCAGCGGTGAGGCGATGCATGAGCCGCGCAAGACGGATGGCCAGGCCAACCTGACCACGAATGCGGCCTGTTTCGGGTGCACCATCGCCTGCGGGCGCATCTCCACCATAGACCACAGCCATTTCACCATCGAAAACAAACCGGAGTACTGGCACAACTCCGGCGGACTCGAATACGAGGCTGCCTGGGCGATGGGAACGGACACCGGCGTCGATGATCTCGATGCGGTGACCTATGTCAACTTCCTGTGCAATGAAGACGGATTCGATCCGATCACGTTCGGTGCAACCGTCGCGGCGGCCATGGAGATGTACGAAGACGGCGTGATTACCGACAAGGAAACCGGCGGCGTCGAGTACAAGTTCGGTTCCGCCAAGGCCCTGCAACACGCCGCGGAGGCCGTGGCGAAGGGTGAAGGTTTCGGCAAGGACCTGGGCCTCGGCTCCAAGCGCCTGTGCGAGAAATACGGACGCCCCGAACTGTCCATGACGGTGAAAGGACAGGAGTTCCCCGCCTATGATCCACGCGGCATCCAGGGTATGGGATTGGCTTATGCCACGTCGAACCGGGGCGCCTGCCACCTGCGCGGATATACCGTTGCGTCCGAGATTCTGGGAATCCCGGAGAAGACGGATCCTCTCGTGTCGGAAGGTAAGGCCGGCCTGGTGAAAGCCTTCCAGGACGCCACTGCCGCGTTCGACTCGAGCGGTCTGTGCCTGTTCACTTCTTTTGCCTGGACCCTGGACAATGTCGCACCGCAGCTCGACACAGCCTGCGAGGGCGGCTGGACGGCCGAAAAGCTCGTGGAGGTCGGCGAGCGCATCTGGAACCTCGAGCGCGAGTTCAACCGCTTGGCGGGCCTCACCGGGAAGGACGACAATCTACCGCAACGATTGCTCAAGGATGCCGCAAAAACCGGCCCGGCCAAGGGCAAGGTCAACGAGCTCGACCATATGCTGCCGGAATACTATGAACTGCGCGGCTGGACCAAGGATGGCACGGTCACCGAGGAAACCAAGCAACGGCTTGGTTTGTAGGGAGGAGCTATGCACTACGTAGTGATTGGCGCGGGTCCGGCCGGCGTTGTGGCGGCGGAGCACCTGCGAAAATATGATCCCGCTTCGAAGGTGACCATCATCGGCGGGGAGAGCGAACCACCGTATTCGCGCATGGCCATTCCATATTATCTGGTCAAGATGATCAAGGAAGACGGTACGCATCTGAGGAAGACGTCCGGCCACTATGACCAGCTCGGCATCGGCGTCGAGCAAGGCCGCGTTACCGCGATCGACAGCAAATCCAACTCGGTCAGCGTGGACGGCAGGTCCGTTAACTACGA
The DNA here is from genome assembly GCA_963731035.1 of uncultured Gammaproteobacteria bacterium. Lineage (GTDB taxonomy): Bacteria > Pseudomonadota > Gammaproteobacteria > Arenicellales > JAANXG01 > JAANXG01. Next base: position 315,040 of record CAVSUY010000027.1, read on the forward strand.
CAAGTTGCTGATTGCCACCGGCGCCAGCCCGATGACGCCGCCGATTCCCGGCACGGACCTCGACGGCGTGCACAACTGTTGGGACCTGGCGGATGCCCGGGAAATCATCAAGTACTGCGAGCCCGGTAAACGCATCACTTTGATCGGCGCCGGGTTCATCGGTTGCATTATCCTCGAGGCGCTCGCGGAAAGCGGCGCCGAGGTCCACGTGGTGGAAATGGAAAACCGCATGGTGCCGCGGATGATGAACGACATGGCCGGGGGGATGATCAAGCAGTGGTGTGAAAACAAGGGCGTCCAGGTGCGCACCTCGACCCAGGTCAAAGGGATTGAAAAGAAGGGTGGAGCACTGAGCGTGTCTCTGGGCGAAGGCCGGGATATCGATACCGACCTGGTGATTACGGCCACCGGTGTTGCACCCAACATCGACTTCGCTCGGGACAGCGGAATCAATGCGGAGGTGGGAATCCTGGTCAACGAATATCTGCAGACCAGCGACAAAGACATCTACGCCGCGGGTGACTGCGCCCAGGGCCGTGACTTCTCCACCGGCGAGTTCAGCGTTCAGGCCATCCAGCCCACCGCGGTGGAACATGGCCGAATCGCCGCAAACAACATGGCGAGGGGAAACGAGCACTATCACACGGGCACCGTCAACATGAATGTCCTGGCCACGATGGGACTGATATCCAGTTCCTTCGGCCTGTGGATGGGCATGGACGGTGGTGATGACGCCGAGCTGCTGGACCGGGACAGGTTCATGTATCTCAACCTGCAGTTCAAGGACGACGTGCTGGTGGGTGCCTCCAGTCTCGGGCTCACGGAGCACATCGGCGTCCTGCGCGGACTGATACAGTCCAAGACCCGGTTGAAGAATTGGAAGGACAAGCTGATGGACGATCCGTCGCGCCTCATGGAAGCCTATCTCGCAAACACCCAAGCGGTAGGACATAACGCCCACGTGTTATGAAAATAACGCTCAAGCTTTTTGCGACCTTGAGCGATAGGCTGCCGGCGAATTCCGTCGCCAACACGGTGGAAGTCGACGTGCCCGACGGCGCAACCGCCATGCAGGTTATTGACCAGTTTCAGGTGCCCGAGGACATGGTGCACCTGGTACTGGTCAACGGTGTCTACCTGACTCCCGAGGCCCGCGGGAAGCAGGCGCTCAAACCCCGGGACGCATTGGCAATCTGGCCTCCCGTCGCCGGGGGCTGAGCGGCTCCCGCAACCCGGAACTGCCCTGAAATTCGCGGCAGCGACTTGAAGACCACGAAGGAAATGGGGGTTTCCCACGCCGAGTTCTTCTCCGTTCTGCCGCGTTTACTGGGTCAGGACGGTTACCAGGTCAGGGGGAACACCGTGGTGCACGAATACAACGGCAAACGCGTCACGTTCACGCTCGGCCCCGAAATGCAAAGAAAGATCGCCTCCATCAGCCTTCCCATTACACAAATCGAGGTTTCCCTGGACGGTTTCAGCGAGCCGGAACAAAGAGAATTCATGGAACGCTTTGATTTGCGTTTTCGGCGCGGCGGCGGTTGAACCCCGATTGATCTAAGTCCGCTTTGAGCTCAATCTCGACCAATCGGTGGCCGAAGCCGATAGAAAACCGCTAAGCGCCGCCGGGTCAATCCAGCAGCCCTGAGAAGCTAAGATAACTCACCCAGTCACCCTGAAGCAGTGTGGTGCCCGGTGGGATCTCGACCAGGCCGTCCGCCCATACCGCAGACGATAACACGTCGGAACTCTGATCCGGGTAGATCCGGGCCACCGTGGCGCCCTGCGCATCCGAATACACCCGTGCGCGGACGAACTCACGCCGGGTACCCGGCTCCGGCCAGTCGAACCCGGCACGCACCCGGACCGGCGCGGGACCCGGCGGAGCTCCGGCCCCCTGCAGTGCCAACACCAACGGGCGGACAAGCAGCAGGAAGGTGACGAAGCTCGACACGGGGTTGCCGGGCAAACCGAGGAACGGAACGTCTTTCAGGCGACCGAACAGCAACGGTTTGCCGGGGCGCACGGCAATTCGCCACAGGGCGACCTCCCCGACTTGTTCCAGGGCCGTGCGGACATGATCCTCGTCCCCGACCGAGGCACCTCCGCTGGAAAGCAGCAGGTCATGGTCTTGGGCCAAGCGCTCCATGGTTTCGCAGGTGATGTCGAGCTTGTCGGGAACAATGCCGGCGTCGCTGACCTCGGCGCCGGCGACCCGCGCCAACGCCGCAAGCAGATGGTTGTTCGCGGTGTAGCGATGACCCGGCGCCAGAGCCTGGCCGGGTAGCGCCAACTCGTCGCCCGTGGAAAACACCGCCACCCGTGGCCGTCGCCGCACCCGCAGCCCAGTCGCGCCGGTGGCGGCCGCGATGGCCACGTCCTGGGGCCGCATGCGCTGGCCGGCCGGCAGCACGGTGGCGCCGCGCGAGATATCGTGGCCGCGGGGCCGGACATGCTCCCCGACCCGGGGCACGCGACCCAGCCGCACCTGATCACCGATGCGCTCGCATTCCTCCTGCATGATCACCGCGTCGGCGCCTTCCGGAAGCGGCGCGCCGGTGAAGATGCGCGCGGCGGTGCCGCCATGGAGCGGCTGCGAGTGATCGCCCGCACGGATCTTCTGGCTGACTTCGAGGAGCCCCGGCGCGCCGTCCGCCAGGTCCGCGCAACGAACGGCGTAGCCGTCCATGGCGCTGTTACCGAAACCGGGAACGTCGATCCCGGACACGAGGGGATCAGCCAGCACCCGTCCTAGCGACAAGTCCAGATCCACCACTTCAGTTTCGGCCAGCGGAACGACTCCGGCAAGTATGGCGGCACGTGCATCGTCCAGGCCGACCGGTGTCGAGACGGCGGCGGCATCCGTTTGGCGGGCGTCGGGACGCGTGACCATTTCAGGATCCAGGGCCGGCATCCGCCAGGGTCTCGTTCAAGGCTTCCCATGCCAGCAGAACGCAGCGGCGGCGTGCCGGAAACTTGCGCACCAGAGACAGGGGACGGAGCAGCTCGGGCGCGTCGTCGTCCTGGACGTCGCCATCTGCGAACCAGCGGTGCATGAAATCCGTCAGGCCACGGACTTCTTCGCGGCTTTGGCCGATGGCGGCTTCCGTCATCATCGATGCGGAGACGATACAGATGGCACAGCCTCGGCCCCGGAAGCGCACCCGTCGCAGGGTATCGCCGTCGAAATCGACCCCGATTTCGAGATCGTCGCCGCAACGTGGATTGCGCCCCCGGTGAACCGGCCCGTACCGCCGCCGGTAACACTCGACCACGGCGTCGATGAACGCATCGGGTTTCTGGGTGGCAGCCGCGTTGTCGAGATAGTGCAGGGACGACCCGCTCCCCTGCAGCAGGGGAAACGCAGCCCGCAGCCGGCCGGCATCAAATCCGGCTTCGACTCGACTTTCCCGCAGGGGCCGGCTCATTTGCCTTAGCCGGCAGCCCGTGCCCGTGCCTCCCGGGGTTCCACCATGTCACGCAGACGCAGGCCACTGCCCCCGCGACGCAGCATCACGATCTCACTGATGATGCACAGTGCGATCTCCTCCGGGGTGCGGGCGCCAGGGTCCAGTCCCGCCTGGCAGGTGGTCGACTCGGCGCAGCCCCCGCCAACCCAACCGGCGACGATGCGTCCGTCGCCGTCGACGACCGCCTTGGAGCCGGTCTTGGCGGAAGCCGAACCGGTCGTCTCCACCACCGTCGCTACGGCATACGGCACTTTCTGCGCCCGCAACTCCGCGAGCACGTCCAATATCTCTCTTGCCATGACATACCCTCTGGCCGGGCATCCTGTGACGTATCCCGGTCGCGATCTGATTCATTGAACACATCATAACGCCTGGAACAGCCGCTGGGAAAGCGGCCCCGGACGCCGGACCCCGCGGGAAACGCCGTTTTGTCCGACGCGGTGTCCTGCTGCCCGGCACTTACACCCGCTCGATTCCCTGAACGTTCCTTCAGGCCGACACGTCGACCATCACCCATTTTTGTAGACGTGGGTCCGCTGCTGCTATCCTTTGGGTCTCGACCATCAAGGCGGCCCCATGAACGCGATCTTTTACTACGACGGCCAATGGCTGAACGAGAATCCCAGGCTTACCGGACCGATGGACCATGCTTTCTGGATGTCCACCATGGTTTTCGACGGCGCACGCGGCATCAAGGGCCTGGTTCCGGATCTCGACGCCCATTGTCGGCGACTGGGGAACTCCGCCCGCTCCATGATGCTGGAACCGACGCTGGAATCAGACGAGCTCGCCGATCTGTGCCGGGAGGCGGTACGCCGCCTGCCCAGAGAGGCCGACTACTATATACGGCCGATGTACTTCGCCCGCGGCGGCTTCGTGGTCCCCGACCCGGACACCACCGACTTCGTGCTGGCGGTCTATGAGAGTCCGATGCCGTCGGAGGACGGATTCTCGGCCGCAGTCTCATCCTACCGGCGCCCCGCCCGGGACATGGCACCGACCGACTCCAAGGCATCGTGCCTGTACCCGAACACCCAGCGGGCGCTCGCCGAGGCGGCGCGGCGCGGCGTGGACAACGCAGTGATCCTCGACGCGAACGGTAATGTGGCCGAATTCGCCACTGCCAACCTCTGGATCGCCAGGGGCGGTACGGCGCTGACCCCGGCGTGCAATGGCACCTTCCTGGACGGCGTCACGCGCCGGCGCGTCGTGCAACTGCTGAGCGACGCCGGCGTCGAAGTGATCGAGACGGCCTTGACCGTGAAGGACCTGAAAGAGGCGGACGAAATCTTTTCAACAGGCAACTACGGCAAGGTCATACCGGTTACTCGGTTCGAGGGCCGGGAATTGAAGCCGGGGTCCGTGTACCGGCAAGCCCGGGATCTCTACTTCGAGTTCGCCGCCGGTACCTCGGTCTTCTGACCCGGATCCGGCCCGGGGCAGGTCCGGTGCCTTCCAGCCCGGCATACCAGACGCGTACTATCGCAACAGAAGGACCAACATAAGCCGCGACCTCGAGGGTCGAAGGTTACAGCAGGCAGCAGGACGTGCCGCGCCGCGAGCAGGAAACCGCCGGCCGCCCGCTACCTGCACCGGTAAACCGCGAATCTCCGACTGCCATTCTCTATGGCGGACATAGCAACGACGGTGTTGCCACCCATCTGGCCCGCCTCGTTGCGTGCCAGGGTAGCCAACTCCCTGGCCTGCTTCTCCCGGCTGCGCTTCACGAACGCCACCTTGTCCAGAACGTGCGCGCTCGCCTCCCCCACCCGTTCGCAGTCCGCGGCTTCACCGATGTTCGCAACCCGTACCGATTTCCCGGCATCGGTCAACTTCACCCAGGTGCAGGCGCTCAACGAGGCGGCGAGAATCGTCATCGACAGCAAGGACCTGATTATCAAGGCGGGCTCCCGTTCATGTACGGCAACTTGATTGCGGCGCATCGTAAATCAACGCCTCAGGCGGCCGGCTCCAAGCCGTCGCTGAATGTAGTGCGGTAGAGCAGCCGCTCGTAGCCGTCGTAGTCGTTCACGGCGTAGTGCAAGGTGGTACGGTTGTCCCAGACGACCAGATCGCCGGCCCGCCATCGATGACGGCAACAGAACTCGGGTCGCGTGGCATGGTGGTAGAGGCGGGCCAGCAACGGCGCGCTGTCCGCTTCGCTCATGCCCTCAAGGCGCGTGGCATAGATTGGATTCAGAAACAACGCCCGGGCCCCTGAAGCCGGATGGCGCCGCACCGCCGGGTGCACGCGCTCCTCGTCGGCGGCGGGGTCGCCGCGGGTCATCCTGACCGAGGCCGCTGCGCGGGTCGCTGACGGCGGCGCGTACTTCACACCGTACGGTTTGCCGACGTGGATCACGCCCCTGCCCTCGAGTTCTTCCTTGGTGTCGTCGTCAAGGGCTTCGAAGGCGGCCACCTGGTTTGACCACAGCGTATCGCCTCCTACCGGCGGAATGGTGACGGCATTCAATACCGAGCCGGCGGGTGGCACCGGCAGGAACGAGAAATCGGAATGCCAGTCTCCTCCGAAAACGCCCACCTTCACCTCGGCCGCGGACTTCTTAACCGCAATAACCTGTGGATCTTCATCGATGGGCACTACGTAGGGCAGTTGCATCGGCTCGCCGAACAATGTCGTTACCGCTTTCTGCTCGGCGAGGCTCAGTCGCTGCTCCGGCAGGAAGAGTACCTGGTGCCGGTACAGCACGTGGCGCAGCGCCTCCGCCAGTTCCTCGTCCAATGGGCCGGCGAGGTCCACGCCCTCTATCCGGGCACCGCAGTTGCGAGTAATGGGCTCGACCTTCATGAACCCCGAGCATAACAGAGTTCCGCAGCCCCGCCCGGGCGCCCTGCGGGACTTCAGTTGTTCTCGCGGGAGTCGTGATCGGAAGTGTCGGATTCCGAATCGGGCAGATACTTCTCGTCCACGATAATCCTGTCCCGCCCCGCCTGCTTGGCCCGGTACAGAGCCTTGTCCGCCCGATCGATGAAAGTCTGTACCGATTCGGCCCCGCCGTATACCGCCAGGCCGGCGGAGAAGCTCGGCACCGGAAGACGGGCGGTTCCATACACGCAGTGGGTGGCCGCAGCCTTGCTCCGCACCTTCCTGAAAGCGCGCAAAGCACCGTCCTGATCGGTGCTGGGCAGCAGTACCGCAAACTCTTCGCCCCCGTATCGGGCCACCATGTCGTAGCGCCGAAATATCGACAATATGTCCACGGTATAGGTGCGCAGTATCTCGTCTCCGACGTTGTGGCCGTATCGGTCGTTCATCTTCTTGAAATGGTCCAAATCAACCATTCCCAGCGTCAGCATGGACTTATCGCGCTGGGAACGTTCGATCTCCGCTTCGAGTCTTCTCAAAAAAGCGCGGCGATTGGGAAGCTGCGTCAATTCATCGGTGAGGCTCAACACGTGCACCTGGTTCAACTCGTTGCGCAGCTGCTCGTTGTTGTCGTCGACCTTGCTCAACAGTGAACGCGCTTCGTTCAACACCATGGTCAAGAGCCGCTGCGCGGAGACCAGGTCGTCCACCTCGCCCACGATACGGCGCCTGATGTCGTCCGCACCTTCGGCCTGCCCGACCTGCCTCAGCTTGTTCAGCAGGGACGCCAGGGAACCCGCGACCTTCTGTTGCTGGCGAGCGGCCTCGTCCACTTTTTCCGCGAGCGCTTCCTGTATCCTCTCCATCTCCAGGCGCTGCTTGTCGAGGCGATGCCTGTATACCGACGTCACCTGTTGCTCGGCGGCGGCTTGGCTGGTCGGCTGCTTGGCCTCGGCGGCCTTCCAGGAAGGCGCGGATCCGGCTTCTCCCGTGCCGCCTTCCTCGTCGAGCAATGGCGCCAACGCCTCGCGAATCACGTCCTCGTCCACGGAGCCGATCTTGGCCAGGATCGCCGCAACGTTGGCCAGGTAAGCGTGCAGGGAAGTCAGCTCGTTCAGCGAGATCGGCGGGACCAGGCGCTGCTGCACGATCTGCAGCTCCAGATACAGGCGTGAATCGCGAGGGAGCTGTCTCCGATAGGTCTCGATGAGGGTCAGCACCAGAGAGGCGTAAGCTCTGGTGATCCTGCTATGGGTCTGCTCGGTCTCGAGGATCAGTCGCTCTATCTGTTGGTACAGAACCGACCCGGACGGAGATTTCTTGAGCCCCCGAAGAAGGACTAGAAGCTTCCCGAACCCGTAACCGTCAATGACCTTCTTGTAGTGGCTTGATTGTTTTCGATCATCCTTTGCCATTCATATGCCCCTTCCCCTAGTTGCATACGCTGCGCCCAGCGTCGCCGGTGTTCCTTGTTCTCCAACCTCCCCGCCGCACTTTGTCATATTTTGGACCCACGATACAAATACTATAATTCAGTGCACAAAGTCCTTATAAAGTATTGAAAAACATACCGTAACAATAATCGTCGTGAGCGCTGGCCAAGGCGATCACCGACCTGGCCGCGTGCACGCCCTAGGTTCCAGCGGCGGAATCGAATACTCCGACCAAGGTATCAAGTAGATCCTCGTCGGCGTGCACGAGCGCGTCCCGCGTCGCATCCGCCACCCCGAGCATCGTCAGCAGCCCCAACGCCGCAAGCCAGGCGGTATACGCGAGGCGGCGCTTTCGAGCGCGTTCGACCTTGCTTGCCGAAGACTTCGCAAGTCGGGTTTCCAGTATATCGAACAGGCCTCGCGTTCGCGGATTGATCTCGTCACGCAGCACATCCGCGTCCAGAATCGCCGCCGATACCGGATACAGCTGTGACTGACAGTACACGGCTCTGAATGCGTCGAGACGACCGATGTAGTGGCGGTAAAAAGCGCGAATCAGAGCCCCGAGAACCCGGGCATCCGATTCCTCGCGCTCAACCGCGGCCACGAGGACTCCCACTTCCTCGTCCAGCAGGGTAACCACCAGACTCCGTACCAGGGCTTCCTTCGATGGGAAGTAGTGATAAAGAGCCTGCTTGGTCAAGCCGAGCTTCCCGGCAACCGAGCCCAGGGTCACCGCTTCGACACCGCCCTCGCGCAGAATCTCCCGTGAGGCTTCGAGGATTTCCTGCCGGCTGCGTTCCCGCTTCCGGCTGACGCGCTGCGAAGGCTGTCGTTTTCCTGATTTCTTCGTGGGCATGGAGATATATTTTAATATTGTTCAAATATTTTAACTATGTTAGATTCTTTTCTCAAGATGTATCAAGAGATTCAACGATCACACACCTGGAGAGCCATGCCATGCCCACCACCCATGCAATCCTCAGCATCGACAACCCGGTCTTTTGTACCTACGCGCTTGCCGCCAGCATCATGATTCTCAAGCTCATGCTGCAACCCTGGATGACGGTAGTGCGAATGCTGAAGGTCAGCAGCGGATTCCGCAGCCCCGAAGACCTCAAGAAAAGCCCGGTCAATCCGCATCCTGCGGAGACGCAGCTGGAGGTCAACGAGTACGTGGACCGGTCACGCCGGATAAACCTCAACGACCTCGAAAGTATTCCCGGCTTCCTTGCAGCCGGACTGCTGTTCGTCCTGGTCAATCCGCCCCTGCTCCTTGCCCAGATCCTGATCTGGCTCTACGTCGGCTCGCGCGCCGCACATTTCGTCGCCTATATGACAGCCCAGCTCCACGACATCCGCGCCTTCTGTTGGACATGGGGCTCGCTGTCGGTGATCGTCATGGCAGGCTATACCCTCGTGCGGCTATTGTAGGCCGGCCGGTGCGCGTGTCGTACCGCTCGAAGGCCGCAACCATATCCTGATGGAGAGCGAAAAGGCCGGAAGATATCCAAGAAAACTCCCAACAATCGGGACGCCGGCCTCTTGCGGTGGCTTGGTCATTCCCGCAATATCTGCCCATCGCAACTCGCGTCGACGAGGTGCCACCATGGCCCGGGTCCCGAATAGTCAGGTCAGGCGGCGCCAGGATCCCCTGCGCGAGCGATACCGGACCGCCGGAACGGAGAGGTCTGGTCGGTCAAGGGCGCACGAAGCTTCCACGCTGGCGGCCTCTGAGTACACCGCCTGTGTCACCGAATCCATCCACGGAGAATCATCATGAGCACTGCCGGGCAACATGCCACAACCAGCAGCCCGTCGGTCCCCGCGCGCGCCGCCGCTGTTGTCTACGCGCTTGCTACATACCTCTACCGCAGCTACAAACGCGCCGTTCCGATGATCGTGCCTCTCCGCGGCAAGCGCGGCCGGTAGCGAGGTCCGGGGTACTTCCCCAGGCGCGCTTTCGCGCGCTTGGGAAAGTGGTTTACAATTTCGGTTCCCATCGTGGAATGCCAGGGACCTGAATCCTCGCGCGCCCTTGCCGTGCGGCGCGGATGACCACGGCACCGCAACCCCGCGCGGCCTCGCTGATAACAACATGAGCATCGAGATCACCGGAAAGGACCTGACCGTCCAGGCCGTGGTGAGCATCGCCCGCGCCGGTGAAAACGTGGTGCTCTCCACCGAAGCGCGCCGGGCGGTGGAATCCTGTCACGAATTCCTGCGCGCGTTGATGGACAGCGGACACCCGATCTACGGCGTGACCACCGGATTTGGGGCGCTCAGCACCACGGGCGTCAACGCCCGCGACAACGTCGCGGCCCAGGAAAATATTCTGCGCAGCCATTCGTCCGGCGTCGGCGAACCGATGTCCGCCGAGGCGGTGCGGGCCATGATGGCGCTGCGCGCCAACGTGCTGGCCACCGGCATGGTGGGCGTGCGCCCGGTGACGCTGGACGCACTCATCGCCATGCTCAACGCCGGCGTCGTCCCCTACGTGCCCGAACGGGGCTCGGTGGGGGCGTGCGGGGACCTCGCGCCGTTGTCCCATATGGCGCTGCCCCTTATTCCCGACGGCCGCGCCTGGTACGAGGACGAGCTCCTGCCCGGCGCCGTGGCCCTGCGCCGCGCCGGAATCGAGCCACCCGGCGTGGCGGATCGCGACGGTCTGGCCCTCAACAACGGCACCGAGCAGACCACCGCGGTGGCGGCCCTGGCCGTCGCCGACGCCGCGCGGACACTGGCCGCGGCCGAGGCGACGGCCGCCATGACCCTGGAAGCGCTGGGAGCCGTATCCGACTCTTTCGACGAGCGGGTGGCGCTGGCGAAACCCCATCCCGGACAGATGGAGACCTCCCGGCGCCTGGGCGAGCTCACCCACGGCAGCGAGTTGGTGCTGCCGCCGGGTCCCGGCCACCTTCGGGACGCGCTCTCCCTGCGTTGCATCCCGCAGGTCATCGGCGCCGCGCGCGACACCTTGGAGATGGCGACACGGACCCTGGAGGTGGAAATCAACGCCGCCAACGACAACCCGATCTTCGATGTGAGCGGCGGCTGGGTGACGAGCAACTCGGGCAACTTCCACGGCCAGCGGGTCGGCGAGATCTGCGATTTTCTGGCTATCTCGCTCACCTCGGTGGCGGTGATCAGCGAGCGGCGCTCGGCCAAGCTGCTGGACGACCACCACAACAACGGGCTGCCGAAGTTCCTGGTCCATCCCCGGGCCAAGGCCGGCGTGAACAACGGTTTCATGATCCCGCAATACACGGCCGCGAGCCTGATCGCGGAGCTGCGCAAGAACGCCGCGCCCGCGAGTATCCAGTCGGTTCCCGTCGGTCTCGATACCGAAGACCATGTGCCCATGGCACCCGTCGCCGCACGCCACCTGGCGTGGGCGGTGGATACGGTGGAGACCATCGTCGCCATCGAGCTGCTGCTGGCCTGCCAGGGCCTGGACCTGCGCGAGAGGAAACCCGGTCCGCGCGTGCACGCTCTGCACGAAGCCGTCCGTAACCGGGTCCCGGTAATGATCGACGACCGAGTGATCGCCGGCGACATCGCGGCAGTGAAGCAGCTGGTGCATCGAGGAGAGATCATATGAGCCGTCCCCGGCGCGCCGCGCGGGTTCGCAGGCGCGCGGGCCGTGGCCGGTCCTTTTCCAACAACCTTAGCTCCATCAGGAGGACGATATGAAAGCACGACGAGTCATGCGCCGGTTTCTACTCTCCACGGCGTTGGTCGCCGTCGCCGCGTTCGGCGGCACGGCTTCCGCCCAGGATACGCTCAAGATCGGCTTCTTCTCCCCGCAAACCGGCTTCGCCGGCGCCGACGGCGTGTCGGCGCTGCACGGCGCCCAGATTGCGGTGGACTTCATCAACGACGCCGGTGGTCTGATGGGCAAGAAGGTCGAGCTCGTCAGCTACGACGATGCCAGCAAACCGGACCAGGCGGCCAACGTGGCGCAGAAGCTCACCCAGAGCGACCGGGTACCGGTGGCGGTCAGCGGCTCGTACTCATTCCTGACCCGGCCCGCCGCCGCCATCTTTCAGCGTGCCAAAACGCCGCTGATGACGGCCTACGCGGTGCACCCGCAGATCACCGCCACCGGCAACTACATCTTTGCCACCAGCCTGCCGGCGGCCGAGGAAGGCGCGGCAGCGGCTTGGACCGTAGCCAAGGTAATGAAGAAGAAGAGGGTCGCCCTGGTGACCATGGACAACGACGCCGGTACCTCCCTGGCCGCTGCCTTCAGGAAGGAAGCCGGAACCCTCGGCCTCGATATCCTGACCGAGGAAAAATACTCACTGGACGACAAGGACCTGCGCCCAATCCTGAACCGCATCAAGGGCATGAACCCAGACGTGATCTACGCCAACGGCTATTACGACAACGCCGCGCTCTTGGTGAACCAGCGCCAGGAGCTGGGCATCGACATTCCGGTGCTGGGAATGGAAGGCTTCGATTCACCCAAATTCATCGAGTTGTCCAAGCCGGGCGCGGCCGAGGGCACGATGCTCACCACGGCACTTGACCGCGACAGCAAGAACCCTCTGGTGCAGAAGTTCATTACCCGGTTCCAGAAGCAGTACAACATCGCGCCGGACATGGTGGGCGCGTCATCCTTCGACGCCGTGACCATACTCGCGGAAGCGATCAAACGCGCCAACTCAACCGATGCCGACGCCGTGGTTAAGGCACTGCATGGAATCGACAACTTTGACGGCGTGGTGACCGGACCTTTCTATGGCTTCACCGACGACGGCCAGGTTATCAAGCCTTCGGTGGTGCAGATCGTGAAGAACGGAGCGTTTCACCACTACGCCGTTATCGACGATCCGGCCATCCGCATGATGCACTGAGGACGTCTTGACCTCCTCACGAGCCGGGACGTGACCGTGTCCGGGCTGGGTCCGACCATTGCCAACATCCTGGTGACCGGCAGCGTCTACACGCTCATCGCCATCGGCCTCACCATGGTGTACGGGATGCTGCGCATCCTGCACATCGCCCACGCGGGGGTGTACGCCGTCGGGGCGATGGTCGGGTTGTTCGTGTTCAACGCCCTCCCCGTCGGTTTCTGGCCCGCCGCCCTGGCGGCAGTGGTCGCCTCGGGTCTGCTCGGGGTGCTCATCTATCATCTGGCTTACCGCTGGGTGTTGAGCGCCCCGCGCGGTACCCCGCTCATCGTCAGCATCGGGATCTTCATCGCCCTGCAGGCGCTGATGGAGCGTCCGTTTCTGCTGGGTCCCACCACCCAAAGCTTCGATGCCGACGTCGGCCTGCCCACATTCGACGCCGGCGGCGCGTTTCAGCTCACCCCGGCGCAGCTCGCCATCGTACTGGCCACGTCCGCCTGCGGTCTGGCGGTTTGGTACGTACTCAATCGCACCGTGCTTGGTCTCTCCTGGCGCGCCCTGTCCGAGGATCAGAACATGGCGCGCTCCCTGGGAGTATCCACGGGGCGCGCAGTGTCCCTCAATATGTTCCTGGGCTCGGCCATGGCCGGGCTGGCCGGCGTGCTGATTGCGGTATACCAGAACGGTGTCAACGCCCATATGGGTGAAGTCGTGGCCTACAAAGCCTTCGTAGTGGTGGTGCTGGGGGGCCTGGGGAGCGTCGGTGGAGCCGCCGCCGCGGCCTTCATTCTGGCCGCCGTGGAGATCCTGATCTCGACCTACCTGGGGAGCCTGTTTCCGCGCGACGCCATCGGCTTCGCGGTGCTGATCCTCATCCTGCTGTTCATGCCGCGCGGTCTGCTCGGCAAGAGCCTCGACTGACCGCCGCCCCGGCCGCCTCCCGTGGACGCCTATCTCGTTTCGGTGCTCACCTTCATTGTCATCTGGACGATGATGGCGATGTCGTTGAACCTGCTGGTGGGCTACGCCGGACAGGTGTCCCTCGGGCATGCCGCCTTTTTCGGTATAGGCGCCTACACCGAAGCAGTGTGCACAGTGAACGTTCCGATGCCTTTCCCGATGGACCTGGTGATGTCGGTGCTGGTAAGCGCCGCCATTGGCGGACTGCTGGGTCTGCCGGCCTTGCGGGTGCGCCACGATTTCCTGGTGCTGGCCACCATCGGCATCAACTTCATCGTGGTGGCTATCTTCCGATACACGCCGGCTCTGGGCGGCGCGCTCGGTATCGTCGGTATTCCGCCTTTCGAGGTGGGCGGGGTCGAGTTCCTGGGTCTCAACATGCTGCTGCTCACGCTGGGTCTCGCGGTGCTGCTGTTCATCGGCCAATGGCTGCTGCTCAGGAGCTGGTTCGGCCTGCGACTCATGGCCATTCGTGAGGACGAGGATGCCGCCGCCGCCATGGGCATCAATACCGCATCCACCAAGATCTGGGCCTTTGTCATCGCCGCTGCGGCGGCGGGGCTGGCGGGCGCTTTCTATGCGCGCCAGCTCGGCAGCGTGTTTCCCGACAATTTCGGCTTCATCGAGTCGGTGAGCGTGCTGACCATGGTGGTTCTGGGGGGGCCGGGCACCCTCATCGGACCGGTGATCGGGGCCGTGATCATTGCCGGGATGCCGGAGTATCTGCGGCCAATCAGGGAATGGCGCTATGTAATCTACGGCATCATCCTGGTACTGCTCATGATCTTCGAACCTCAGGGCCTGTTCGGTCGTGGCAGCCATCTGCGGGTCTGGCTCTCAACGCTCGTCGGGGTACGCATGAAGAGAGACGCGGCGTGATGGCGGACACCCTGCTCGCAGCACACGCGATTTCCAAGCATTTCGGGGGCCTGGAAGCCTTGTCAGGTGTGGATTTCGAGATCGGCCGCGGCGAGATCCTGGGGCTGATTGGTCCCAACGGTGCCGGTAAGAGCACCTTGTTCAACTGTATCGCCGGGGCTCTGCCCGTCACCGGCGGACGGATCGTGTTCGAGGGTCGTGAGCTGTCCCGGCGGCCGGCCGCCAGCCGTGCCCGCCTGGGGATAGGACGCACCTTCCAGCTCGGCAAGCTGTTCACGGAGCTCAGCGTGATCGAAAACGTGATCATGGGGCTCGGCATCGGCGCCTATGGATCGTTGTGGCGCTCGCTGGCGGGTTCCTTCCGCCGCGAAAAGGTGATCCGGCACGCCGAACGGCTGCTCGATCGCTTCGGCCTCGCCGACTACCGCGGCCACGCCATCGAAGAGTTGCCGATGGGAGTACAGCGGCGAGTGGAGACCGCGCGCGCCATCGCCACCGGCCCAAAGCTGCTGCTGCTCGACGAGCCCGCGGCCGGCCTGACCCACAAGGAAGCCGGAGAATACGCTCAGATGGTGCGGGACATCCGAGACGACCAGGTCACCGTCATGCTCATCGAGCACAATATGCCTTTCGCCATGAACCTGGTGGACCGGGTATTGGTGCTGGTGGAAGGCAGGCTCATCGCCGGAGGTCCCCCTGCCGAGGTGCGCAACGACCCGCAGGTGATCGAGGCCTACCTCGGTACCGAGTGATGGCATTTCTTGAAATCCGCGGGCTGAAAGTCGTCTACAACCGCTACATCGAGGCGGTGCACGGCATCGACCTCGAGGTGGTGAAAGGATCCAGCGGCGCCATCATCGGCGCCAACGGCGCCGGCAAGTCCTCCATCATGAAAGTGTTGGCCGGCTGGCACCCGCCCGCCGCGGGACGAGTCCTGTTCGACGGCAAGGACATTACCGACGCATCGCCCGAGCAGCGCGCCCGCCTCGGGATAGCCTGCATTCCCGAGGGCGGCCACATCTTCCAGCGCCTGACCGTGCGCGAAAACCTGCTCATGGGCGGTTATCTCCAGGAGCAGCCGATCGCCCGCATCGACGAAGCGTGCGCGCCGTTCCCGGTATTGGTAGAACGCATGGAACAACTCGCCGGCACCCTCTCGGGCGGGGAACGCCAGATGTTGGCGATCGCCCGCGCCATCATGGCCGGCCCCCGCCTGCTTCTGATCGACGAAATGTCCATCGGACTCATGCCTCAGGCGGTGAATCATGTGTTCGAAGCCATTGCACACCTCATCGCCCAGGGCGTTTCGGTGCTCCTTACCGAGCAGAACGCGCGCAAAGCCATGGCCGCTGTTGATCACGTCTACCTGCTCGAGAACGGCCGCATCGTGCTCGACGGCGAGCCGGCCGAAGTTGCCGAGGACCCGCGGGTGGTGGAAGTGTACCTGGGAGCTTGACCCCGGCCAGGAATAGATCGGTTTAACGGCCTCCGCTCTTCCATTCCAAAATCGTTTCAGTTACGGAGCATTGCCGGCAAACGCGGCTATAATCCTTTCACCTGAAATTCTACAACACTGAGGAGAGGCCGACACATGGCGGCAAAGTTCGAGTTGTACAAAGACAAGAAGGGCGAGTTCCGCTTCCGGTTGAAGGCGACCAACGGACAGGTCATTCTCAGCAGCGAAGGGTACAAATCCAAAGTCTCAGCGAAGAAGGGTATTGCTTCCGTTCAGAAGAACTCGCAGAAGGAATCCCGCTTCCCGAAGAAGGACAGCAAGGGAAAGTTCATGTTCAATCTCATTGCGACCAACGGGCAGGTGGTCGGAACCAGTGAGCGCTACGACACTGAACGGGCCTGCGACAACGGCATACGGTCTGTCAACAGGAACGCGTCCGCCGCCCAGGTCATCGATCTCACCTGAGTCGGAGGCCGGCGTTCATCTCTGCTCCGGCGGGAGCAGCACCAGCTTGCCCGGATACTTCTTGGCAATGAAGTCCTCCTGGGCCTGCGCGATGTTCCTGAGGGGATAGGTCCGCGAGACGAGAGGACGGATCCGGCCCTGCTCGATGTAACCGACGAGATTCTCGAACACGGCCGCTTCTTGCCAGGTGCATCCGTAGAATGTCAGGTCCTTGAGGTAGAGGGTGCGGATGTCGAGCTCCACCATGGGCCCGGCGATGGCCCCTGCGGTGGCGTAGCGCCCGCCCCGCCGCAGGACATCCAACAGCCGCGTCCAGCCGGGCCCGGCGATCAGGTCAACCACGACGCATACGGAATCGCGGCCCAGCTCGGCCGCCGGGTCCTGATCGCGGTCGAGCACGCGTTCCGCCCCGACCTGCTTCACCCAATCGGCTTTGGCGGAACTGGATACCGCGATCACTTCAGCGCCGCGGCAGCGCGCCAGTTGAACCACCGCGGAGCCGACCCCACCGCTGGCGCCGGTCACCAGCACGCGGTCGCCCTCCCCGACGCCACTGCGATGCAGGAGGCCCTCGGCGGTCGAGTACGCGCAGGGGATGGAAGCCAGCTCGACGTCCGACCAGTCACAATCCACGGGGAAGACGTCGGCGGCGGGCGCCAGTGTGTACTGCGCGAACGCGCCGTGCCTCTCGGAGCCGAGCCAGCACGACTCGAAGGGTCGGAAATCGGTGTAGCCGAGCATGCAGCTTCGTATCAGGACTCGATCACCGATGCGCACCCGGTCTACTTCCTCCCCCACATCGACGATATGGCCGCAGCAGTCCGCGCCCTGGATGCGCGGAAACGACATCGGGACTCCCGACCAGCTCCCGTCCTCTATTTTCACTCCAGCATTACCTGCATCACCGGCGGCGTCCGTGTCTCCGGCCGCCCGCTTCGAGTACCAGCCCACTCTGGTATTAATGTCGGTATTGTTGACACCCGCGGCCGCGACCCGGATCAATACCTCCCCCGCTTCCGCCCTCGGCACCGGCACATCCTCCCTGTATTCCAGTTTATCCATGCCGCCGTGGCCGGTAAGAAGCACTGCCGCCATGGTTTCGGGGATCTGCTCGGACATGCCGGAATTAACGCCGAAAGCCGAGCCCGATCCGGCTTTCCGCCGAGGCATCGCGGCCTTCTTGAACGAGCTCGGGCCGATGGCAGGCCCGTGGCGGCGTCTCCGGGCCGCCGACCGGCCAGGGCGCCCGCAAGGCGATGGCTCGAGCGTGCGGTACCCGACTCTTATCGACGGCACGCACCCAGTTTTCGTACGGTCTCTTCTGCTGAGTTTCGAGCACCGGTCCGCATGACCCTGTTCAGCGGTATCTGGCCTGTACCTCGTCCAGAATCGCGGCCTGATCGGCGCGCCGCCGTGCGTTCACCAGCGATCCAGGCGCGGTGTGGTTCAGCAAATGCATGTCCCTGCCTTCCTCCTCCAGGTGAAGCAGCCCGGTGACAACCTCCCCCGCTTCGCGGTGCCGCTCCAGGTAACCGAAGGCCCGGGCGCGATCGCTGGGATCGTGGTCCACGTCCACCTTGCGAAGCATGATAATGGAACCGTCGTGCAGGCGAACGGGTATCGCCGCCCCCTTGGCGTACTCCACGCGAATCTCCTCCCGGGGCTCGATCAGGTCGGTGTGGATGGCGGGATGGTAGAACTCGCGCGTATGAGCGTAGCTCTTGGTGCTGCCTTCGTGG
The DNA here is from genome assembly GCA_963731035.1 of uncultured Gammaproteobacteria bacterium. Taxonomy (GTDB): domain Bacteria; phylum Pseudomonadota; class Gammaproteobacteria; order Arenicellales; family JAANXG01; genus JAANXG01. The sequence goes on from CAVSUY010000027.1 coordinate 333,125, forward strand.
TCGTTGAACGCCACACAGGGGCTGATGACATCGATCATCGAGAAGCCGCTGTGCTTGAGGCCCGCCTTGATGAGAGTGACGAGCTGCTCCTTGTCACCGGAGAAGCCGCGGGCGACGAAAGTGCAGCCCAGCGACAGTGCGGTGAGCACCGGGTCGATGGGCGGCAGCTCGTTCACCTCGCCCTTCTTGGCCCGGGTACCGACATCCGCGCTGGCGGAGAACTGGCCCTTGGTCAGACCGTACACGCCGTTGTTCTCGATCAGGTAAAGCATGTCCACGTTGCGGCGTATGGCATGGGCGAATTGGCCAAAGCCTATGGACAGCGAATCGCCGTCGCCGGAGACGCCGATGAAGTGGAGGTCCCGGTTGGCGGCGTTGGCGCCGGTGGCGATGGAAGGCATACGCCCGTGCACGGCGTTGATGCCATGTGCCTGCCTCAGGAAGTAGGCTGGAGTCTTGGAAGAGCAACCGATACCGCTCATCTTGGCGACTTTGTGGGGCTCGATACCGAGCTCCCAACAGGCCTGGATCAGCGCCGCGGTGATGGAGTCATGGCCGCAGCCGGCGCACAGCGTCGACATGCCACCCTCGTAATCCCGAACCGTGAAGCCCAGGCCGTTGACGGGCAGCCCTGAATGATGGACCGCGGGCTTCTTCACGTAGCTCATGCCACTTTCCCCTGGTCGAGGTGGGTCAGCACAGCTTCCTCGACGTGCGACGAGGCTATCGGAAGGCCGTTGTAATGCAGGATCGAGACCAGGCGCTTGCGATCCACGTCGGTCTCCATCAGCAACATGTTCCGGAACTGGGCGTCACGGTTCTGCTCGACGACGAAGACCGTTTCGTGGTCGCGCAGGAACGCCTCCACCTCGTCGGTAAACGGAAAGCCCCGCACCCGGCAGTAGTCGAGCTCGGTGCCGTCGGCGAGAAGCTTCTTGCGGGCTTCACGCACCGCCACGTCGCACGATCCCAGCGTCAGGATCCCGCACTTGGTCGGCCTGATCTTCGAGCTGCTCTTCGGCCTGCCGGCACCCGCGTCGACCGCGGCCGGCCCGTGCACATACTCGATGACCGGACCGGGCATGTGGCGGCGTACGGTCTCGAACTTGCGTTTCAGTCGGTCCATGACCTCCTGGTATTCCGCCGCATCCTCCGTGTAGCTGCCGTGTTTCGAATGCCCGGAGCCGCGGGTGAAAAACGCGCCCTGAGCGTGAACCCCGGGCAGGGTGCGGAACGGGATGCCGTCGTTGTCGGGGTCCAGGTACCGCTCGAATCTGCCGGGCAGGCGTACCAGCTCGTCGGCGCTGAGCAGCTTGCCCCGGTCGGGACGGTAGTTCTCTTCCCATTTCAGCTCGGGGACCATCCACTCGTTCATACCGATATCGAGATCAGAGACCACGAACACGGGGGTCTGGAAATGCTCGGCAAGGTCGAAGGCGCGAACCGTCAGATAGAACGCCTCGGCCGGATTCCCGGGGTACACGCAGATGTGCCGGGTATCGCCGTGCCCGGCATAGGCGCACTCCATCAGGTCGGCCTGCTGGGTGCGGGTGGGCATGCCGGTGGACGGCCCGACTCTTTGTATATCGAACAGGACCGCCGGTATCTCGGTGTAGTAGCCAAAACTGATGAATTCGTTCATCAGGCTGATACCAGGGCCGGATGTCGGAGTGAAAGCCCGGGCACCCATCCAGCCCGCTCCCATCACCATGCCGATCGCCGCCAGCTCGTCCTCGGCCTGGAGAATCATGAACTCCCGTTCCTCCTCGTCGTTGCGACGGTATGTTTCGCAGAAGCGTTTGAAGGCATCCATCAGGCTGGTAGACGGAGTGATCGGGTACCAGGCGCCCACCGTGGCACCGGCAAACATGGCACCCAGCGCCGCCGTCGTATTGCCGTCTATGACGATATGTCCCTGGGTGAGGTTGGTGCGGCGCACGCGTAGCGGGAGCGGGCAGTCGTAATGCTCCTTCGTGTATTCGTAGCCGAGCCGTGCAGCCCGCATGTTGGCCCGCACGAGCTCCGTCTTCTTTTCGCCATAGCTCTCCTTCAGTGACGCTTCGATCACGTCCATGTCCAGATCCAGCAGCGCCGCCAGAGCACCCACGTAGGCGATATTCTTCATCAGAATACGGCCGCGCACGTCCGCGAATTCATTGTTCACCATCTCCGCCAGGGGCACGCCGATGATGTGGATATCCGCCCGGGAAAGCTCGCGGACGCGGGGCCAGGAACTGTCGTAGAGCAAATAGCCGCCCGGCGCCACCTCGGCGTGGTCCTGGGCGAAGGTCTGGGCATTCATGGCCACCATGAAGTGCACCTCGCCCGAGCGGGTGAGATCACCCGACTCCGTGACGCGGATCTCGTACCAGGTGGGCAGACCCTGGATATTGGATGGAAAATAGTTCTTACCCATCACCGGCGCACCCATGCGAAAGATTGATTTCATCAGCAGGGCGTTGGCGCTGGCCGAGCCGGTGCCATTCACGGTGGCCACCTTCAGCGTAAAATCGTTGACCCGTGCCCCCATCATGCCGCTACCTCGTCACCATAGTACGAGACTTCGGGCTGGCCGATTCGAATTCATCCGGCGTGCTTCCTCTGGACAAGCTGCGGAATCTCCTCGTCGTCAACCTTCGGCACGAAGATGTGCGAGAGTTTCATGTCCCATGCCGCCGTCGGGCAGCGTTCCGCGCACAGGCCGCAATGGATACACTGGTCTTCGTCCTTGACCATGTAGCGCCTGGTCTGGGGCAGCCTCGCGGAGACGAAAATCGGCTGGTCCGGGTTCATCGCCGGCGCTTTCAGGCGCCCTCGCACCGATTCCTCCGGCTCATCCTCGTCGATTGCCAGTATGGTCAGGCACTGGGTGGGACAGATATCGAGACAGGCATCGCATTCGATGCACTTGTCGTTGAAGAAGATGGTCTGAATGTCGCAGTTGAGGCAGCGCTCGACCTCCACCCGCCAGTCCCCGGCGTCGAAGCCCAGTTCCACCTCTATGTCGATATTCTTGAATCGCTGTTTCAGGTCCACGTGGGGTACTGCTCGACGGGTCTCGGGGTCGTACTCGTTCGAGTAGGCCCATTCATGCAGCCCCATCTTGCAGGTGTGAACGTCCACCGCATCGGGTAGCCGGTCGGTGATGTTCCCGCCGTGCACGTACTTGTGTATCGATATCGCCGCCTCGTGCCCATGGCGCACCGCCCAGATGATGTTCTCTGGTCCAAAAGCGGCGTCGCCGCCGAAGAACACGCCCGGCAGCGTCGACTGATAGGTCGTGCGGTCGACGACGGGGACATCCCACTGATCAAACTCGATGCCGACGTCCCGTTCCACCCACGGGAAGGCGTTCTCCTGCCCGATGGCGAAGATGACGTCGTCCGCCGGCAGAAAGACCTCCTTCACCACCCGGCTCTTCTGGCGGCCGTCCTCGTTGTAGTATTCCAGGACCTCGAAAGTCATGCCCTTGATGGAACCGCTTTCCAGCACGAAGGCTTTGGGGGAATGGTGGGTCACGAGGTCCACGTTCTCTTCCAGCGCATCCTCCAGTTCCCAGTCAGAGGCCTTGAGCTGGGTCTTCGGCTTGCGCGCCATCACCTTGACGTCGGTGGCGCCCAGCCGCAGGGACGAGCGACAGCAGTCCATCGCCGTGTTTCCGGCACCGATGATCAGGACCCGCTCCCCGATCCGGTCGGTGTGGTCGAAGGCCACCGACTCCAACCAGTCGATGCCGATATGCAGGTGACCCGTCCTCCCTGCCTCCTCGCGGCCGGGGCATTGGAGGTCTTTTCCGCGCGGCGCGCCCGAGCCCACGAACACGGCGTCGAAGCCCTCCTGCAGCAGCCATTTCATGGACTCCACCGGCGTGCCCAGCCTGAGGTCGGCGCCCATATCAACGATCACGTCGATCTCCTCGTCCAGAACCCTGGGCGGCAGCCGGAAGTGGGGGATGTTGGACCGCATCAGGCCCCCGGTGACGTTCAGCTTCTCGAAGATCGTCACCTCGTAGCCCAGCGGCAGCAGGTCGTTGGCCACCGTCAGGGAGGCGCAGCCGGCGCCCACGCAGGCGATCCGCTTGCCGTTCTTGGTTTGCGGGATCTCGGGCAGCCGCTCGCTGATGTCCTCCTTGTAGTCGTAGGCCACACGCTTGAGGCGGCAGATGGCAACCGGTTTCTGGCCGCCCACCCGGCCCCGCCGGCAGGCCGGCTCACAGGGCCGGTCGCAGACCCGTCCAAGGATACCCGGGAACACATTGGAGTCCCGGTTCAGCATGTAGGCATCGGTATACCGGCCCTGGGCGATCAGCCGGATGTAGCCGGGAACGTCGGTATGGGCGGGGCAGGCCCATTGGCAGTCCACAACCTTGTGGAAGTAGTCCGGATGGTAAGTATCGGTCGGTTTCATACCCCGTATGCAAGCCGTCGTTGCGCGGCCCTTTTCAATTAAACTTACGCCACCGCGGGCATTCTATCAAGTCCCGGAGTCACGAAGTTCGTGCCGGAGCGCGTGACCAGCGGCGCCGCCCGGGTGGTGTCGATTCCGGCAAACAGACTGGGCGGTATCCTGAAACCCCTGTCATTCGAGAGTCAGCAACAGAACCTTCGTTTTTGATGACGCGCGTCAATGTGCCTCTTGACGGAACCTGCTATTTTGGGAGATCACTTGTGCCCATCGCACTAGAGAGGACGATCATGATCATTCGAGTTTATCTGCTTGCGGGCCTGCTTGCTTTGGCTCCCGTCGCCTGGGCCGACGATTGCCCGAGCCTCATGGAGGAATTCGACAACACCGTGAAGGCCACGCCCAGCGTGGACGAAGAAACGATCGTCGACGAGGACCTCCAGATTTCAGTCAAGGAAATGCGCGCCAAGGGAGAAGAAATGTACAAGCAGGGAAAAGATGCCGAATGTGTCGAGATCCTGGACAAGGCGATCGAGCTGCTCAAGGGCGAGACCGGATAGGGTCGAGTAACGACGAGCCCCGGCTGCTCCACGTGCATGTTCTTCCCTACTCCGCAGCGTGCCAGTTGCGGGGGACAGGCTGCAGCATGCTCGCACGGTTGCCTTCGGTGTCTACGAACGACACGTACTGTCCGACCCCGGGAATCTCCATTCATCGTTTTTGCCTCGCTGTCGCCCAGCCAGACGGCCCTCGGTAGTATAATTTAATTGCGATTTTCCACTTCCCGCTGAACTCCGGAGGCACCTATGGCCGGTGGCTGGACCCGCGACGGGGCCATTCAAGACCAGATCGACGCCAGCGTCCAGGACGCCGTCGAGCTCGCCCGCAGTCGCCTGCCGAAAGGCGAGAGCCTCGAGCACTGCGAGGAATGCGGCGCCGATATTCCGGAGCCCCGCCGCACGGCCATCCCCGGCGTACGACTGTGCATCGGCTGCCAGTCCGAGTTGGAGCGAACGCAGACCGCTTCCACCGGCTACAATCGGCGGGGAAGCAAGGACAGTCAATTGCGCTGACTAATGGCCGGCCATGCCTTGACCCAATCCGGGCGGCCGACTTACCGGACCAGCAATCACTTGGACATGCTCCGGCGGTTCCGGAAATGGTTGACGTGGCGCCAGACGTACCACGCTGCCAGCGCCACGATGGCGAGCGCGATCACGACCTCGAACTTGTGCCAGTAGTGCTGGAATGCACCCAGATTGTCGCCGAACTTGATACCCACCCACACCAGCGCGTAGCACCACACCAGCGAGCCGATGAAGGTGAACATCACGAACGGCCAGAAGCGTGCCTTGAGTATCCCCGCCGGCAGGGAAATGAAGGTGCGAACCACCGGCAGCATGCGACAGATAAAGAAGGCCCAGTCTCCGTAGCGCCGCACCCAGCGCTCGGCGGTATCGAGATCCCGCTGCGTGAGCAGAAGCCAGTGCCCGTGCTTCTCCAGGAATGGCCTGCCGCCGTACCAACCCAGCCAGTACGACGGCACCGAGCCCAGCACGCAGCCCAGTGCGCCTGCCCACGCGGCCAGGTGGAAGTTCATCAATCCTTGCTGAACGTAGTATCCCGCGTAGGGCATTATCAGCTCGCTGGGCAGGGGTATGTTGCACGACTCGATAGCCATCATCAGGACCACGCCCGCGTAGCCGAGCAGGTCGACGGTGCCGTGCACGAATGCCAGCAGCCAGCCGATGACCGTGTTCACGAGAACGACTATGAGTTGCACGTAGATTCCCTCATATGTCTTGCCCTGCCTTCATTCTGCTCAAGTCAGCCACGTCTTGCTCGGCCGCTTGTCGCAGCAGCAGGGTATCGGCACCGGACAGAACCAGCTGATGGCCGTTCTCATACAGACGCCGGGCATCCCAGCTGCTGAATGTTATGCACCCGAGCCATTTCCCGCCATCCAGGATCGCCCGCTCCAGCGAAGTGAAGGTCCGTACGAATTCAGCGCTGTCGAAGTCCCCCAGGGCGCCCAGAGACGCCGACAAGTCCGCGGGGCCGATGAACAGCATGTCCAGGCCGTCCACTGCGACAATTTCCTCGATGTTCTCGACGCCCTGCCGGGATTCGATCTGGCCGATCAGCAGGAATCCCTCGTCCACGCTATCCATGTAGTCGCCAAGACTCTGACCGTATGCGCTCGCCCTGACCAGATTCGGCGCCGCTCCGCGCACCCCTTTCGGTCCGTAGCGGCAGGCCGCGACGACACCCCGGGCTTCATCGGCGGTTCGCAGATTGGGAACCATCAGGCCGGCCGGCCCGATATCCATCGCCTTCTTGATGGCATTGATGTCCGCCGAGGTGACACGTATGAGAGGAGCACATTCATGGGCGGCTATGACTTGCAGCTGTTGAACGGCATCCATGATGGAGCCGGGGCCATGCTCGAGATCGACCATGGCGACGTCGTAGCCCGACTGCGCCATGATTTCCGTCATCAGCGGAGAAAAGGCCTCGATCCAGCAGCCGTGCAGGCGCTCACCCGAACTCAAACGCTGTTTCAGGCCAAGGGGGTTGTACATGGAAGTCCTTCGTGTCGGGAACGGCGATGATAACAAGATTTCCCGGTCAATCCGCACCCTCCATGGACGGCTGGGCAAGCGGAGACAGTCGGATCAGGACCGGGATGCCGCCGAATCCCACCAACTCGCCGACCGCACACGCGACCACCCATCGGCGCCAGAGATCAGTACGTAGGGAAGCCATGGCGACCGCCGGCCCACTCTCGGCAATTCAGACTAGAATTGTGTACCGGATATCTCCTGATGGCATGCCGCCGTGGGAAGACTTGTGAGTTCCTGGTACGGAGGACAAAGAAACAGATGATATGGTCGCTCAAGAACGTAACGGTGATTATCGTGTGCGCTGCCATTCTCGGGTGGTTCTTCCGTTATCAGTACGAAACCAAAACCATCAAGGACGCCTCCTGCGTGGAACGCATCAATCGTTTCACCGGCGACCGTTGCCTGTTGTCGATCGAGGTGCCGATCTGCGCGAAGATCGTCCCGTCGCCACCCTGCTAAAGGTAAACAGCCAGTACGCCCGGCGCCTCCGTGTTGTCTACTCCACCGGCCAGCCCGGGCGGTCCATGGTAAAGACCTCGGTCACCCGGCCGTACTCGTTGTAGCCGAGCCGGGAGATCGGCTGCAGGCGCGTGATATCGACTCTTCCTTCGACGATCACCTCGTCCGAGATATGTATCCCGACGACCTGACCGAACACCACCAGATTGGGGCTCTCCGGGTCGTCGGTCAGCAGCTCGACGACCTTCACCAGGCGGCACTCCATGTTGACCGGGCTCTCCGACATCCGCGGCGGCTTGACCAGCTCGGAAGGCGCCTCAGTCAGTGCCGCCACTTCGAATTCGTCGATATCGTGGGGCGCCGGGGTCGAAGTCAGGTTGACTTGCTCCCTGAGCCGCCAGGTCGCCAGGTTCACGACAAACTCCCCGGTGGCCTTGATGTTCGACACCGAGTCCTTGAGACCGCTGCCCTGCACGTGATTGGCGGTCGACGCGTACATGACCTGAGGCGGCCGGTAGGCGACGGCGTTGAAGAACGAGTACGGCGCCAGGTTCACCGCGCCCTCTGCATCCACGGTGGATATCCACCCGATCGGTCTCGGCACCACGATGGCATTGAACGGGTTGGCTGCCAGGCCGTGCGATTCATCGGTGCGGTAAAACATGGGGCGTGCTCCAGGAAAGTCGGTGAACTAATGTCGCGCGCGAATGATACGCGAGGCGAGCTTCGGGGACACCCCACCCGTCTTCCGCCGGCGGCAGACTACCCAGAAGCCCCCGCCGCCATCGCCAGCACCTGCGCCGAGTGCACGGCTTTGCGGCCGGCGCCCTCCTCGATCTGATGCCGGCAGCTCGTGCCGTCGGCGACGATCAGCGCCGACTCGGCGGCGGCCCTGACCGCCGGCAGCAGCGATGCTTCGGCCATGGCCAGGGAAACGTCGATGTGCTCCGGATGGTAGCCGAAGGCGCCGGCCATACCGCAGCAGCTGGATTCGATCGTCTGCACGTCGAGTTCCGGTATGAGCCGCAGTGTCTTCACCAGCGCCGGCATGGCGCCGAAGGCCTTCTGATGGCAATGGCCGTGGACGTAAGCCTGGCGAGCGCCTACGGCATTGAAGTCCAGCCCCCAGCGTCCCGCGTCGTGCTCGCGCAGCACGAAGTCCTCGAATGTCATCGCCACCTCCCCGAGGGCCTCGGTTTCGGGGCCCGGCAGCAGTGAGCCGAATTCGTCCTTCAAGCCGAACAGGCACGAAGGCTCGAGGCCCACTACCGGCAGCCCCCGATCCACGAACGGCCCCAGCGCCTCGAGCAGGCGCCGTGCCTCTGCGCGCGCGGCCTCCACCATACCGGTGGCGAGATAGGTCCGCCCGCAGCACAGCGGCCGCCCGCGGTCGCCCGGTTCCGCGATGCGCACCTGGCGGCCGGCGGCGCTCAACACCTTCACGGCAGCCCGCAGGTTCTCGGGCTCGAACCAGGTATTGAACGTATCGCTGAGCAGAACCACCTCGGCCCCGCCCGGGACCCGGGGAACCTCCGATGCCCCACGGAAAAAGTCCCTGCGCCACCTGGGCAGCCGTCGGCGTGCGGAAAATCCCGCGAGCTTTTCCGTCAACAAGGCCGCGCCCGGCACTCGATCGCGCAGATTGAGCAGCGGAGCCAGCATGCTCGCGTATCGGGCATAGCGTGGGACGGAGGCGACGAGTCTGTCGCGCAGCGGCCGCGGGTGGCGAAGATGGTACTGGTGCAGGAACTCAATCTTCATGCGCGCCATATCCACTCCCGTCGGACATTCGCGCCGGCAACCTTTGCACGACACGCACAACTCCAGGGTCCGATACATCTCTCTGGAAGTCAGACCATCCGGCCCGAGCTGACCCGAGATCGCCAGCCGCAGAGAGTTCGCTCTACCCCGCGTCAGATCCCGTTCGTTTCCCGTCACCCGGAAAGAGGGGCACATCGTACCGGCGTCGAACTTGCGGCAATGCCCATTGTTGTTGCACATCTCAATCGCGGCCGCGAAGCCACGGCCCTCATTGTGCGGGCCCACTTCGTGGGTCGACCAGTCGAGCGCGGTTCGAATCGGCGCGGTAACGTAACCCGGTTTGTAGCGCAGAAGCGAAGGATCATCCATCTTCACCGGCGACACGATCTTGCCGGGGTTCATGAGTCCCAATGGATCGAACGCATTCTTCAGTTCGGCGAACGCCCGTGCCAGCCTGGGCCCGTAGACGCGCTCGATCCACTCCGAGCGCACCAGGCCATCGCCGTGCTCACCCGAGTACGAGCCCTTGTACCGGCGCACCAGCGCGCAGGCCTCCTCGGCAATCTCCCGCATCTGCTCCAGGCCCCGTCCCGATCGCATGTCCAGCACGGGCCGCACATGCAGGCAGCCCACCGACGCGTGGGCGTACCACGTGCCCTGCGTGCCGTGCTTCTCGAAGACCTCGGTCAGACGCGCCGTATAGTCTGCAAGATGCTCAAGGGGTACCGCGCAGTCCTCGATAAACGATACCGGTTTACCGTCTCCCTTCATGGACATCATGATGTTGAGTCCCGCCTTCCGCACTCCCCAGACGTTCCTCTGCATCCCCGCATCGACGATGTCCACCACGCTGCCCGGCAGCCCCAGGTCCGCCATGAGCTCATTGAGCGCCGCCAGCCGGTGCAGGAGATCGTCGCGGTTGTCGCCCGCGAACTCCACCAGCAGTATCGCCGCCGGCTCTCCCCGCACGACGGTGTCCACGGTGTCGCGGAACGCCGCAATGCCGCGTGAAAGATCGATCATGGTTCGATCAACCAGCTCCACGGCATCGGGATGGAGCTTCACGATGTGCTGCGTCATGCTCATCGCCGCGTGGAATGTCGCGAAATGCACCACGCCGAGCACTTTATGCTCCGGCAGCGGCGACAACTTGAGCTTGATCTGCCGGAAATATCCGAGCGTGCCTTCGGAACCGACCACCAGGTGAGCCATGTTGAACGGCCCGGCGGCCGCCAGGTCAAGGTTGTAGCCGGCCACGCGGCGCTGCACTCCGGGGACCCGCCGCGCTATCTCGTCGCGCTCGCGGGCGTGTAGGGCGCGCACGACACCCGCCAATTCCGCCGCCCGTCCCGTGCCCGCTTCCTCCTCCGTGTCGCCCAAGGCCACGGTCTCCCCGCTGCTCAGCCAGACCTGGGCTCCCAGCACGTTGTGCACCATGTTGCCATAGCGAATGGACCGCGCGCCGCAGCTGTTGTTGGCCGTCATGCCGCCGATGGTCGCCTGCGCCGAGGTCGACACGTCCACCGGATACCACAGGCCGTACGGTTTGAGCCAGGCGTTGAGCTGATCGAGGACGATGCCGGGCTCGACCCATACCGTAGCGGCCTCCGGATCGAAGTCCAGGACCCTGGTCAGGTGCCTGCTGTTGTCGATGACCAGCGCATGGCCCACCGTTTGCCCGCACTGCGAGGTGCCCGCACCGCGGGGCAGGATCGGAACCCGACTGTCCGCCGCGATCTCCAGTCCACGCAGCGCGTCCTGCCCGTCCCTGGGAATGAAAACGCCGATGGGATCGATCTGATAGATCGACGCGTCGGTGGCGTACCGGCCGCGGGAGAAGGCGTCGAAGAGAACGGCCCCCTCCACCTCTCGCCGCAGCCGTGCCTCGAGATGCTGCATGCTTGCTCGCTCCTAGACGGTTGCGGTGATTATAGGTCCTGAACACCACATTCCGGGCTCGAACCGAGCGGCTCCCGGGCGCATACGGACAACAACGAGCACTGACCCTCTGACTGGCTAGACGGAGAAGCACCCTGTCGCGAGGTACGCGGCGTCAATCCAACATGGTCCGCGCTGAACGCCACAGAATGAACCCGGCGACCACGAGCACCACGACTGCGAAGATCCGGGTGAGCGCGCCCCGCCGGCCGGACAGACGTCCAGCGAGCTTCGTGCCGGCCAACCCGCCCAGAACACCGCCCAGGATAAAGAAGCAGGCTACGCGCCAGTCCACCATCCCGGCCAGGGCATAGGAAGCGGCCGTAGTCAGGCCGAACGCACCCACCGAGACCAGCGAGGAAGCTACCGCGTTGATGGTCGCCATGCCGGCGCCGAGCATTATGGCCGGAACGATCAAAAAGCCGCCGCCGATGCCGAAGAAACCCGACAGGGCGCCCACGAGTAGACCGGTGCCGGCCAACTGGACGGCAATGGTCGGGGTAATTCTCACGTCGGGGTCGCCGGCGGCGGCCGCCCTCCGCGTCAGCATTGCCAGCGCCACCGCGACCATGACGAGGCCGAAAAGAAACAGGAGGTGCGTTCCGTCAACCGCCTTGCCCAGCGCGGCGCCGCCTGCCGCGCCGGCGATGCCGCAGATCGCGAACACGAGGGCGCAGGGCCACTTCACGTTGCCGGCGCGCGAGTGGGGGATCAGATTTGCGAAGGCATTGACGGCCACCGCCAGAGCCGAGGTGCCGATCGCCAGGTGGGTGGACCCCACCCCGACCAGGTAGACGAGCAGCGGCACCGCGAGAATGGACCCGCCGCCGCCCAGCAGACCCAGTGAAAAACCCACCAGGCTGCCGGAACCAACCGAAAGTAGATCTGTAACCCCCATGCTTCACGAGACCTTTGCAGATTATTTGCTCTCACTACGCCCCCTCCATTTCCGGCGAGAAAGTCAGGACGACGATGGCGGCAATAATACCCGTTTGCGACGGACCGACTCCCGGTCTTTGACCTGAAGCAACACTTCGAGACTGCGGAAACCGAATACTGATCAGTGCGCTCAGATACCCGGGAAACGACATGACCAGGAGTATTCGAGCGCCGGCCGCAACTAGACCGGCAGGGTCAACACGTCGCACTGGGCGTGACGAACCACATCAACCGTCACTGAACCCAAAAGAATGCTCGGATGCGCCACGTCGGCGCTTCCCACGATGACGAGATCGTAGTTCGCGGACAGGCCGATCAAGCCCCTTCCCGGCTCCTCTTCGAGCAGAAAAACCTTGCCCTGCACCGCCGACGGCAGCTTCTCCGCCAGTAGCCGGTCCAGTTCCCTCTGGTCATCCTCGCGAGCAGCAAGCCACCTCTCTTCGACGTCATAGTTCGGCGAAACGTCATATGCGTAACGTGCGGGGTTCAGCTCGCAAAACACCACATCCAGCCGGGCCTGCATGACCGAAGCCCACTCGCCGGCCTCCTTCAGCCTGTCCCCCGCGTCGTCGCGGCGCAGGTTCAGACCCATGAGTATCCTTCCAAACGACGTTCCTGGCTCATCGGTCCGCGGAACGAACACCGGGCAGCGCGACCCGGCGATGACCTGAACCGCCATTGCGTCCTCCAGCAGCTTCCGCCATCCGGCCGGCTCGCGCGGCCCGACCACCAGAAGGTCGTACTGCCCGGATTGTTCTCGCAGCACGGTTCGCGGCTCTCCCTGGATCACCATGGCGTCCCCCTGGCGCCCATCACCCAGATGCCCGAGCAATTCCTCGAGTGTCTGCCTGCGCTTCGCTCGCTGGCTGTCCGATTCCCTGTCGGCAACGTACAGCAGGTGCACCCGGCCACCGATGCTCCGGGCCAGGCCGCCGGCCCGGACCACCAGCCAGTCGTAAGCAGTCTTCAAATCAACTCCGACCAGAATATTCGTCATGCCGGTGATGACCTTTGTGTATGCCACATGGACGCCATGATCCGTCAAGAGTTTCCGAATCTCAAGATGAACCGGCATTCCATGGAACAACGGACAGGCAATCTTGACCCGCATCACGTACGATCTATCGACCTCGCGCACAAAGGCGTGGACTCGGGCCTCGGGGACGAAGCGTTGACGGTTCTCGTGGAGCTTCTGGGGGACGGCGGGACCGAGTCGTAGACCGTCGTCCGGCGGCAACCCCTTCCCGAATATTGTTGGATCTATGCTGGAGGCATCCTCGTGAGCGCAAACAAAAGTGCAGACCACAAAGGTCTGGGCAATATTTCCACGAAGAGCGATGACGTCGCGGAGTACTACGACGACTGGGCGGAAGACTACGACCGGACTCTGGCCCGATGGCAATACGAAGCTCCCGAGCGGGCCGCGGCCCTGCTGCGCTCTGCTCTCGATCCGGGGTCCGTCATTCTGGACGCCGGTTGCGGCACGGGCTTGACCGGCAAGGCTCTGGCAAGAGCGGGATTCGCCACAGTGGACGGCATCGACGTATCCCGCCGGTCCCTCGAACGGGCGGCAGAATCAGGCGCCTACCGCTCGCTCGAGTACGTTGACATGCAAAAGCCGCCTCTGCCCTTCGACAACGACAGCTACGACGGTCTCGTGTGCGTCGGGGTCTTCACCTACCTGCCGGACAGCGCCGGGATCCTCGGGGAGTTCTGCCGGGTGGTGAGATCCGATGGCGCCATGGTGCTCAGCCAGCGCAGCGATATCCTGGAGGAACGCAACTTTACGGCCGTTCTGAACGAACTGGAACAGCAGGGACTCCTGCACGAAGTTCATGTCTCCGAGCCCCAGCCATACCTGCCGGAGAACGAGGAATTCGCCGACCAGGTCCTGATCCACTACATCACTTGCCGTACGAAGTAGAGATGCGACGCCTCATTGTCGCAACGGCGGCCGCTCCGGCTAAACCCACGTTTTCCGGTGGCGCCTGGAAGCGGGCCTCTCTCGGATTGATCGCGCGCACGGGGATGTTTCTCGGTACAATTCCCGCGGCTTCCTAAAGAGATCATGGTCGAGCATGGACCAGTTCAAAGTTAACGCCTGCTTCGCCGCCACCTACGACACAGCCCGGGAAAGGTTCCGGGACACGGCGGAAGAGTTCGGTGCACCCGTGGACATGCGCGCCAATCCCAACGCCGAAGGGCCGCAGGGCGAGACGTTGACCACGGATGTCGTCCGCTTCGGTGATCCCGGGGCACACCGCGTGCTGTTCATGACCTCGGCAACCCACGGCGCGGAAGGTTTCTGCGGCTCCGGGTCGCAGGTGGCGCTGATGCGCTCCGGCCTGTTCGAGGCCCTGCCGCAGGACCTTGCCGTAGTGCTGATTCATGCTATCAATCCCTACGGCTTCGCTCACTTGTCGCGCACGACCGAGGACAACGTCGATATCAATCGCAACTTCATCGACTTTTCCAGTCCCCTGCCGGCGAACGCGGCCTACGAAGAGATTCATCCATTTCTGCTGCCCGCCGACTGGGACGGCAGGGCGCGCTGGGCGTCGGAGGAGGCTATCGCCCGCTATATCGCCGACCACGGCATGTGGACCTTCCAGTGCGCGGTGTCGGGCGGCCAGTACTCGCACCCCGACGGGCTGTTTTACGGCGGCGCTGCGCCGAGCTGGTCACACCGCTGTTTCAAGGAACTGATCGCCGAGCATGCGGGAGACGCATCCCACGCGGCCTTGATCGATTTCCACACCGGTCTCGGCCCATACGGCCACGGCGAGCTGATCACCACCGGCACGCCTGCGGAAAAGGAACGCGCCCGTCGCTGGTATGGCGCCGAGGTGACCGATCCGGACGCCGGCTCGTCCACTTCGGCGCCGATACGCGGCATGCTCTCCGAAGCGTTTTCCGATGTGGTGCCGAGCGCCGCCGTGGCCTCGATCGCCATCGAATACGGTACGGTGCCGGTGCCGGATACCCTGGCGGCGCTGCGTGCGGACAACTGGCTGCGCTGGCACGGCCACCGCGACTCCGGACTCGGCAAGACGATCAAGCGCCGCATGCGCGACGTCTTCTATTGCGACTTCGACGATTGGCGCACCATGGTGCTGACGCGCGCCCAGGCCATAACGCAGAAGGCCATCGGCGGACTTGCAGCCGAGGACTGACCCGTGCCGAGAGACGACATCATAAGAATCAGGCCCCGGGAGATGATCGACAGGCTGGTCGAGATCCCTACGGTGTCCCGTGACTCCAACCTCCCGCTGATCCATTTCGTTCGTGATTACCTGGCGGACCTCGGTGTCGAGGCGAACCTGATTCCCAACGAGGACGGCACCAAGGCCAACCTCTACGCTACGGTGGGCCCGCACCAGGAAGGCGGCGTGGTGCTCTCCGGCCATACGGACGTCGTACCCGTGGACGGCCAGTCCTGGGACACGGACCCGTTCGTACCGACGGAACGCGGCGGCCGGCTGTACGGCCGCGGCACGGCCGACATGAAAAGCTTCATTGCGATCGGCCTGGCCCTGGTCCCGGAAATGCTGGAGCGCGGGATCAAGAAACCTATCCACTTCGCACTGTCGTATGACGAAGAAGCGGGGTGCACCGGCGCCCCGAGCATGATCGACGAAATGGTACGCAGCGTGCCCCACCCCCGGGCCGTGGTGGTGGGAGAGCCTACCGGCACCAAGTTGGTCACCGCGCACAAAGGCTTCTTGAAGTTTGACACCGTCGTTTATGGCCACGAGGCGCATGCCAGCCAGATGCACCGCGGCGTGTCCGCGGTCATGGTGGCCGCCCGCCTGGTGACCTTCCTGGAAGACATGATGCGCGAGAACATGGCCCGCGCCGAGCCGGACTCGCCTTTCGAACCGCCGTTCACCACCATTCACACCGGCATGATCCAGGGTGGCACGGCCCATAACATCGTGGCGCGCCGCTGCCAGTTCGTGACCGACATCCGTTCCATCCCCGACGACGACCCCACGGCATTCATTGAACGTTACAGGGCCCATATCGCAAAGGACGTGGTACCGGCAATGCAGCGGATGGCTCCGGATACCGGGGTCACCGTAGAGCTTCACCTGCAGGTACCCGGCCTCAAGCCGGAAGACGACGGCGAAGCGGCAACCCTCGTAAAATCGCTCACGGGCGAACGCTCCACCCATGCCGTTTCCTACGGCGCCGAAGCGGGACAGTTTCAGAATGCAGGCTATTCGGTGGTATTGTGCGGTCCGGGTTCGATCGACCAGGCACATCAGCCAAACGAGTACATCGAGCTTTCGCAAGTCGAGGCGGGCGTTGCGTTCGTACGCCGCCTGATCGACCGACTTGCCGAATGAATCCCCGGTCCGGAACAGCCGGGGGCAAAACATCAGGCGACGGATCGCGCACACCGGAGGATGATCATGATTACAAGAGTTCTGCTTAGAACCACGTGGGTCCTGCTGGCAGCCATCATGCTGGCGCCGCCCACCACCGCCTCTGCGGAAACAACCCTGAAGTTCGCTTTCCAGGGCGACGCCAAGTCGCTGGATCCCTACTCATTGAACGAGACCTTCACCCTTGGCTTTCTCGGCAATGTCTACGAAGGACTGACGCGGCGCGGGCCCGACCTGCAGGTCGAGCCGGCGCTGGCCACGAGCTGGGAGGTCATGGAGCCGACGCGCTGGCGCTTCCACCTGCGCAAGGGCGTCAAGTTCCAGAACGGCGACGACTTCAACGCCGACGATGTCATTTTCTCCCTGGACCGCGTACGCGCCAAGGGATCCGACCTCACGACGAGGGTTCCCGCGGACATGAAGGCGGTGAAGGTCGACGACTACACCGTTGATTTCGTGCTGTCCAAGCCCGACCCGATCCTGAACGCCGAGTGGGACACCTGGTACATCATGGACAAGGAATGGTGCGAGAAGCATGACGCGGTCAAGCCGACCTCCGCCTCCGGCCAGAACGAGAGCTACGCCACCTTCCACGCCAACGGCACGGGCCCGTTCAAGATCGCCGAGCACGAACCCGGTGTGAAATCGGTGTTCGAGGTCAACAAGGGCTGGTGGGACAAGCCGCAGCACAATCTCGACAAGGTGATATTCACACCCATCGGCTCCGACGCGACCCGTGTCGCCGCGCTGCTGTCCGGCGAGATCGACATGATGTATCCGGTCCCGGTACAGGATATCGATCGAGTGAACAGCAACTCTGGCACCTCGGTGATGAAGGGACCGGAGCTGCGCACGATTTTCTTAGGGATGGACCAGAAGCGCGACGAGCTTCTCAATTCCAACGTCAAGGGCAAGAATCCGTTCAAGGACGTACGGGTGCGCAAGGCGTTCTACCAGGCGATCGATATCGAGGCGATCAAGAGCCGTATCATGCGCGGGCTTTCCGCGCCGTCGGCGTTGATGATCTCGCCTTTCCTGTTCGCGCGCTCGGATGAGTTCAAGCGCTGGCCCTATGACCCCGAGGCGGCCAAGAAGCTTCTCACCGACGCCGGCTATCCCGACGGCTTCGAGGTCGGCATGGATTGCCCGAACAACCGCTACGTCAACGACGAGCGCATCTGCCAGGCGGTGGTGTCGATGCTCGCCAAGATCGGAGTCAAGGTGGACCTCAACGCCCAGCCCAAGGCACAGTATTTCGCCAAGGTGCTGGCGTCGGGAGGGTACAAGACCAGCTTCTATCTGCTCGGGTGGACGCCGAGCTCGTTCGACAGCTACAACGTGCTGGTCAACTTGATCAACTGCCGGGACGACAGCGGCAAGGGCAGCCCGTTCAATCTGGGCGGCTACTGCAATCCCAAGGTCGACGAGCTGACCCAGGAGATAGGGTCGGAGAACGATCAGGACAAGCGCAACGATCTCATCGCCCAGGCTTTCAAGATCATCCATGACGATGTAGCCTATATTCCGCTGCACCAGCAGGGGCTCGCATGGGGCGTGCGCGACAACGTTTCCCTGAAACAACGCGCCGACAACGTCTTCGAGTTTCAGTGGGTGCAAAAGCACTGACACCGGGCGTTTCGCGCCGGTGCGACTCCCGGTCCCGGGTCGACTCCGGGACCGGGTCTTTCCCACCCTGACCGTGTTCGAATGATTTCCTTCGTGCTGAACCGGCTTGCCCAGGCCGTGGTGGTCCTGCTCGTGGTCGCCCTCGTCGCCTTCGTCATGTTCCGCTACCTCGGCGACCCGGTGAACATGATGGTGGGCCTCGACACCACCCTGGAACAGCGGGCGCAACTGCGCGAGGACCTCGGTCTCAACGATTCGGTGTTCGTGCAGTTCGGGCGTTTCGTCGAGCGGGCATCGAGGCTCAATTTCGGCATCTCCTATCAACACCGCAAGGCGGTGAGCGCGTTGATCGCGGAACGCCTTCCGGCGACGCTCGAGCTGTCTCTGGTGTCTGCGATTCTGGCCCTGGCGGTGGGTATTCCCATGGGGGTCTACACCGCCCTCAGGCGCGATGGGTTTCTGGCCAGGATCTTCATGACCGCGTCGCTGATCGGAGTATCGCTGCCGACGTTCCTGATCGGTATTCTCCTGATTCTGTTGTTCGGCGTGATCCTCCAATGGCTCCCGACCTTCGGTCGCGGCGACGTGGTGCATATCGGCGGCTGGAGCACGGGCCTGCTCACCGCCAGCGGGCTCAGGGCGCTGATTCTGCCGGCAATTACCCTGGCGATCTTCCAGATGACATTGATCGTGCGGCTGATCAGGGCCGAGATGCTGGAAGTACTGCGCACGGACTACATCAAATTCTGCCGGGCGCGCGGCCTCAAGACCCGCGCCGTGCATTTCCGCCACGCTCTCAAGAACACCCTGGTGCCGGTGATCACCATCGTCGGCCTGCAGCTCGGCACCGTGATCGCTTTCGCCATAATCACCGAGACGGTGTTCCAGTGGCCGGGCATGGGGCTGCTTTTCATCCAGGCCGTCGCCTCCGTAGATATCCCCATCATGGCCGCCTACCTGATGCTGATCGCCACCTTCTTCGTCGTGATCAATCTTATCGTGGATCTTCTTTATTATGCCGTCGATCCGCGCCTGAGAGTGCATTCGTGAACCAGCCATGAAGTCCGGCACATCCACCCTCCTCGCCCGCCTCGACGACAACGATCTGTTCTGGAACTTCCGGCACTCGCCGCTGGTGATCCTGGCGGCTGCTCTCACTTTGATAATGGTCCTATGCTCGCTGGCCGCGCCCCTCGTGGCGCCGCACGATCCGTTCGACATGGCAAGCATCAGCATCATGGACTCGCTGCTGCCGCCGGCCTGGATGAAAGACGGCACCTCGACATTCCTGCTCGGCACGGACGACCAGGGCCGCGACATCCTGTCGACGATTCTCTACGGCTCGCGCATCTCGATCCTGGTGGGCTTCGCCAGCGTCGCCTTCGCCATGGTTCTGGGAATATTCATCGGCTTGGTCGCGGGCTACTGGGGCGGCTGGCTCGACGCGCTGCTCACCCGTATCGCGGACGTCCAGCTCTCTTTCCCGGCGATCCTCATCGCACTGTTGATCGACGGCGTCGCGCGCGCCGCCTTCGGCGAGCAGATCGGCGAGGACCGAACCGCTTTCGGCGTGCTCATCCTTTCCATCGGGCTGTCCTTCTGGGTTCAGTACGCGCGTACCGTGCGCAGTTCCGTGTTCGTCGAGAAGCACAAGGAATATGTGCAGGCCGCTCAAGTTATCGGCCTGCCGCCGTCGCTGATCGTGTACCGCCACATTCTGCGCAACGTCATGAGCCCGGTCCTGGTGATCGCCACTATCCAGCTTGCGCTCGCCGTCATCACCGAGGCCACCCTGTCGTTCCTGGGCGTAGGGGTGCCGCCCACCTCGCCGTCGCTCGGTACCTTGATACGCGTCGGCAATGACTTCCTGTTTTCCGGGCAGTGGTGGATCACCATCTTCCCCGGAGTCGCGCTGGTGCTCCTCGTACTGTCGGTCAACCTCCTCGGCGACTGGCTGCGCGACATGCTCAATCCCAGGCTGAAGTGACGACGATGTCTGAAACAGGCCAGGCGACACCGGTACTCGCGGTCCGCGGCCTCACCGTGGAGTTTCCCTCGCGCCGCGGCGTGGTGACGGCAGCGCGCGACGTTGACCTCGCGGTGGCGAAGGGCGAGATCCTCGGCGTGGTGGGCGAGTCGGGCGCCGGCAAGTCGACCATCGGCAATGCGGTCATGGGTCTGTTGGAACCGCCCGGCCGCATCGCCGCGGGCGAAGTGATGCTGGACGGCAGCCGTATCGACACCCTGGGCCAGCAGGCGATGCGCCGCATCCGCGGCAAGCGCGTGGCCATGATCTTTCAGGATCCCCTGACCAGTCTCGATCCGCTTCAGACGGTGGGCGACCAGCTCGTCGAGACCATTCGGACCCACCTCGACATGTCGGAATCCAGGGCTCGGGCCCGCGCTGCCGAACTCCTCGGCCAGGTCGGCATCCCCGAGCCGGGGGCGCGTATCGGCCAGTACCCGCATCAGTTCTCCGGCGGCATGCGCCAGCGCGTGGTGATCGCCCTGGCTCTGTGCGCCGACCCGGAAGTGATCATCGCCGATGAACCCACCACCGCGCTGGACGTTTCCATCCAGGCCCAGATTCTGGAGCTGCTGGGCCGCCTGGTGCGCGAGCACGGCGTCGGGATGATCCTGATCACCCACGACATGGGCGTGATCGCCGAAGTCACCGACCGCGTCACCGTCATGTACAACGGGCGCGTGGTGGAAGAAGGCACCACGGCCAAAATCCTCGGCGCCCCGGACCACGAGTACACGCGTTCGCTGATCTCGGCGGTGCCGCCGCCGGACCGGCGCCTGGACCGCTTCCCCCTGGTCGAGTACATCGAGGAGGCCGGCACCGCGACGCGCAAGATCGACATCCGTAACCACTGGCTGGGAGGCGTGCGTGACTTCGGCCAGGAGAAAGCCGGGGCAGGCGATACATTGCTGGAGACCCGCGACTTGAAGCTGCGGTTCAGCACGCACTGGTCATTGCTGCCATCCAGGCGGCGCTTCGTTCAAGCCGTCGACGGCGTCAGCTTCCACGTCGCCCCGGGGGAGGTATTTGGTCTGGTGGGGGAATCGGGATCGGGCAAGTCCACGGTGGCGCGCATCATCACCGGCCTGTACCACCCCCAGGCGGGCAGCGTGGTGTTCGCCGGGGCGGACCTGACGGCGCTCGGGTCGCGGCGCGAGATCAACCGCTACCGCCGGCAGATGCAGATGATCTTCCAGGACCCGTTTTCCAGCCTCAATCCGCGCATGAAAGTGAGGGACATTGTCGCGGAGCCGATCCGGTTTCACCATCTCACCGAAACGCGGGCGGAAGCTCTCGTCATCGTGGACGACCTGCTGGAGCACGTCGGCCTCGGCGCGTCCGCGGGTCGCAAATACCCCCACGAGTTCTCCGGCGGCCAGCGCCAGCGGATCTCCATCGCCCGCGCCCTGGCCACGCGCCCGCGCTTCCTGATCTGCGACGAGCCCACCAGCGCTCTCGACGTCTCCATCCAGGCTCAGATCCTGAACCTGCTGAAGGACCTTCAAGAGGAACTGGGCCTGACCATGCTGTTCATCAGCCACGATCTGCCCGTGATCCGCCAGATGTGCGACCGCGTCGCGGTCATGCGTGACGGCAGGATCGTGGAGGAAGCGCCGACCGAGCGCCTGTTCGAGAACCCGCACCACGAATACAGCAAGCACCTGCTGGCTTTAATGCCGAAACTCGACGCCGTGCGACACCGCCCCGACGTCGCGCACGCATCATAAATGAAACGAATGAGTCTTAAGGTAAGCCGTTGGTCGGCTGCTGCGGTTTATCCGCCTTGACTTTCGCCTACAGCGGTTGCAATCATGCAGACGTGGCTTACCATTTCCGGTTGCCACGAGTTGATGTTGAATGATGTCCTGCCGATTTGATTCCCACCTTCGGGTGGAGCGCTTCCGATGATGCGCCGCACGTTGGCCCTGGCCTCCGGGGTAATCCTTCTTCACGCCTCACTGTTTGCTTCCTCTGCCAGCGCCGATGAGCTGTGGCTCGATCCGACGCAAGGCGCGGCGGGCTCGACGACCGTCGCCACCGGCTGCGGATGGATCATAGGAGAGGCGGTTGTCTTGCTGTGGGACAACGATTCCGCGATCGGATCGAGCGTGCCGGACCAGTACAGCGATGGGTGCATCGAAGCCGCTGTCAACATCCCGGCTGACGCCACCACGGGCGAACACGTGATTACCGCCCACCAGGGCGACCGTTCGTCGTCGGCGACCTTTCTGGTAACCGAAGGCGGGAAACCCTTCGGCGAGACTTTGCTCGAGCCGAAGCGAATCGACTGGTTCGTCAGACCTAGACTCACCAGGAAGAGCGATTTCTCACGCCAGCTACTGCTGCATGCCCGCCAGCGGGCCGATCAGGAACCATCCGAATGGAAGGCCCACGACCTCGTGGCCATCGCCGAACCGACGGTCAAGGGGCCGACTGTTCCGGTCGACGCGACCGCGCTCAGTGCATGGGCGAACCTGGGGCCGGCGCCTTCGTGCGGCCTGCCGTACTCGGACAACGTGACCTATGCCTGCCGGGGCAGCGGTGCTCATTCGGGCCGCACCACCGCGATCGCCGTGGTTCCGGGTAAGGCCGACATGTACTACATCGGCACCTCCGGCGGCGGGGTGTGGAAGACGGTCAATGGTGGCCAGCACTGGATACCGCTCTTCGACCACATGCCGACGCTGCAGATCGGATCGTTGGCCATCGATCCGTTCGACCCGGACCGTATCCTCGCCGGGACGGGGGCGGAAATCGAAGAGAGCGCGTATCTCGGCTTGGGCGTCTACCGCTCTGGCGACGCGGGCAAATCATGGTCACGGGTCGGCGGAAAGATGTTCGACGGCTGCAGCATCGACCGCATCGTCGCCGACCCCTATATTCGCGACGTTTTCGTGCTCGCCGCCCAAGTGGGATCAAAGGCATCGAAATGTAATGGGGGCGTATACGTTTCCGTTGACGGCGGGACGACCTGGAAGCGCTGGCTCGACCGCTCCCGGGTCTGGGACGTGGCATTCGCTGGGCCGATCCTGTTCGCGGGGGTCGACCAGGAGGGCATTTACCGCTCGTCGATCCTCCGCAGGGCCAACGGCGACCCCGTGCCGCTGCCGAACTGGACGCAAGTGGGCGGCGGCTTGCCGACTTCCAACACGGGCCGAGTCTCGATTGCAGTGGCCCCGTCCGACCCGAAGCGTCTGTACGTCGTCATGGGGCACCCGAAGGACTCCTCACTCGTCTACCTCCAGGGCGGCTGGACCTCCAAGGACGGCGGCTCCTCATGGACTGCCATGAACGTGCCGACGACACCCGACAGCTTCCTGGCGCTGGCGGTGTCGCCAAGCGACTCGTCGGAGATGTACCTGGGGGCCGGCAGCCTGTGGCGGACCCGGAACGCGGGCCAGAGTTTCAGCCCCAACGCTAGCGAGCCCGAGGTAAACATCCACGATGACGTGTCGTCGCTCACCTTTGACGCTGCCGGCCGGCTGCTGGCCGGCACCGATGGCGGCGTCTACCGGACCGATTCCGCTTCGTACCCCAAGCTGGAGGACCTCAATACGGATCTCTCGACGATGCTCGTCTACCGTGTCGCCGGCACTCTCGACGGAGGAGGCTCGGTAATGGCCGGCATGCAGGACAACGGTGCGGCGCACTACACGGGAAGCTCGAAATGGAACGAGGTGGAAGGTGGCGACGGCGGAGGTGTTGGTGTCGACCCTCGCGACACTCGGATACTGTATTTCTCCTACAACGAGACGCACCTGGAAAAGCAGACTCCTGCACAGGCTTTCCCGGCGTACATCGGGCTACAAGCGTGGTACAAGAAAGGGGTCGCCGCCTTCATCGCCCCGTTCGTGCTGGATACCGCCCGGCCCGATGTCCTCTACTTCGGTCATGATTACCTGTGGCGCTCGCCGAACAGCGGCCAGTTGTGGGGCGTCGTCAGTCCCTCCGACATGTGGCCGGCGGTGATCGCTCCGGCTCCGTCCGATCCCAAGGTTATCTACACCTGGAGCGAACGAGGCACCCGCGGCATGCAGGTCACTCAGAACGGGGGAACGGATTGGAATCCCGCGGGCTGGCAGAATCCCGGCGTCGTCACGGACATCGCCGTGCATCCCCAGCATGCCAACGAGGTGTGGGCCACCGTCAGCGGCTTCGACCACGGCCACGTCTACTTCAGCGACGACTACGCACAGACGTGGACGGACATCTCCGGCTTTCTGCCCAATACTCCCGCCAACGCGATTACGCTCGACGCGCGTCGCTCACCGGCCAGCCTCTTCCTGGCAACGGATGTCGGTATCTTCGTTTCCTACGATAACGGAAGCCACTGGGCGAAGACCGGAGGGGGACTGCCCAACACCATCGTGAACGACGTGGTCATGGACAGTGCCACGAATCACCTACTCGCCGGCACCTACGGGCGCGGCGTATGGGCGGCCGATGTGCAGTTCGAACATCACGTGCTTAGCGAACCCGACGCCCAGCAGTTCAAGAAGACATGGATCGCACACACCGAGACCTTCTCGACGCAAACCCCGACCCTGGTCCGTTGAGGCCCTCGGCCGAGGGCATTCGCTGCAGCGTTCGCGATTCACCACTGCCATGAGCTTCCATCCCGGCGTCAGTCGTCCGGGTCTTCCAGTTGGTGATCACTCGGCTGCGGCGTGACCGCAAAGACCTTTAACTTTCTGGACCCCTCGAAACGATGCCAGGTATTCGAGGGCACCACCGCCAGGTCCTGCGCCGCCAGTGATAAGCGCTGGTCAACGCCGTCTCGCCTCAGTATGAGCGTTGTCGACCCCTCCAGTGCCATCACGATCTCGTCGCCCTTCGGATGTCTCTCCCATTCGCTGTCGCCCGAGTAGTAGCCGACATACACGCCTCCGTCGCGGTATTCGGAAAGCTCCGCGAAGGCCTTGCCGGCGCCTCCGGAAAAAGCCATTTCCGGGGTCCTGTCGGGCAGGTAATCCAGCCCGGAAATAACCTCGCTCAGCGATATTCTCATGCCTTTGTTCATCGGCAACTACCGTCAGTTTGCAAACACAATGCTAATCGTCCGCTGTTGGCGGACACTCAAATCGCGACATCCACGTCCGTCGCCGGGAAGCTGCAGCAAGGCAGAAACCAGCCGTCCCGCCGGTCCGCTTCGTCCAAGCCTTCCGTATCGGGCGCGGACACCCTGCCAGTCTCAAGCAGGCTGCGGCAGCTTCCGCACACACCCCCGCGGCAGGAATTCGGCACCTCGATGCCGACGGACTCGGCGATCTCCAGGACCGACTGGTTGGCGTGCACCACGGCCTCCTTGCCCGAACGGGTGAATCTCACCCGCCTGCCCTCGCCGGCCGCCGCGTCCGCCTGCTCGCCACCGACTACGTAGCGCTCCTCCAGCATCCGGTGGCGCGGAACGCCCAGCTCACGCAGCAGCGTGCGCGCCCGCTTCATGAAACCCTCCGGACCGCAGAGAAACACCGTCCGTTCGGCAACATCCGCGGCGGCCGCGCTCAACATCCCCTCCGTGAGGCGCCCCGTCCACAGCGACCCCGGCCCCGCCTCCGCCGTCAGGTTGCAGCTGAGCCGTAGCTTCGGCATGCGATGCGATAAGGCTTTCAGCCCGTCCCAGCCAACAAGGTCCACTTGCCGGCGCGCGCTGTGGTGGAACACGACATCGGCGTCGACCCCGGCATCTGCCAGCCAACGCGTAATGGACAACATGGGCGTGATGCCGCTACCGGCGGACAGCAGCAACAGCCTGCTCCCCGGCGCGGCCATGTAATGGAAGCGGCCCGCGGGTCCGGCTGCTTCGATGCTGTCCCCGAGGCTCAGATTGTCGTGCAGCCAATTGGAGACCCTGCCGCCCGGGTGCCGTTTTACGGTGATCTCCACCATGCCGGATTGTTCCGGGCTCGAGGCCAGGGAATAGCAGCGCCGCAAGGACTCACCGTCGATGTCCACGGCCACGGTGATGAACTGGCCCGGCAGGAAGTCGAAGCGGTCGGGTGAGTCGAGCTCGAACCGGAAGGTACGCACGTCCGGTGTCTCGTTCACCACAGCCGTGCAGTGCAGCGTCCGCGCCCGGCTGTGGGCGGGCCCGGCGGTCAGCGCCGATCGGCGCTCGTGGACCCCGGGAGCGACATCGCCGAGAAACGGCATCCTGTCGGGAAAGACCACCGTGCGGCGTTGCTCTATGACTTCTACGGGGTCGCCGACCCGGATCGTGCCTTCGTTGAGCGGCACCAGGTTCTGTCCCAGGTAGACTTGGCCATCGTCGTCGCGGCGGAACCGGGACAGCGTCCGCAACGGCTCCCCCTCCGGATCCTTGCGCCCGCTCGCCGGGTCGATGGTGGTGAACACACAGCGATCGCAGCCCTTGACCAGGTCGAACTCCACCTCTCCGACGCGGATCCGCGCCCACGAGTCCTCTTCGAAGGGCTGGCTTCCGCTGATGACCAGGTTCGGCCGGAAGTTGCGCACGCTCACGGGAATCGGCAGTCGGCCATTGAGCATGGCCACGGAGGCCTCGGAGAAAGCCAGCAATGGATATGCGTCGGCGAAACTCACCGGGTGCCGCGGACGCAGCTTCGTCCCCCTCCAGCTCCGCGTCCCCATATGCACCAGACGGAACCTCCCCCCGAGCAGATCGCTCAGCCACGCATCCGCCTCGGCGCCGCAGCGTTGTGCATCGACCGTGTCATGCCATACCGTGATGGGCACGTATTCGCCGGGCAGCGCCGCCACCCGGACATTCAGCATTTCGCGCCCGGGCGCCTGAAGGCTGAGATCGTCGGCGCCGAGGCTGCACCGCACCTGGGTGAGCACCGGGAATTCACGACCGGTGATGAACCTATCCGCCTCGTCGACGATGATGAAACGGCGATCTCCGACCAGGCCCGCCGGCTCCACCATCGCTTCGGATAGGGGCACCGGGGCGCACGACTTCACCGGATATTGAAAGAGGGCGCTGACTCGATTAGACATTGGCGTTTTCGCGGAACGACGCGGCTATTCTACGCGGCGTCGTGCGACGCTCGCCACTCAATGACCGAACGGTCCTCCGATCGCCGCAAAGTCCTCAATACGTCGATCATCCGAAACTCTCCGGAGAGGTCCTCGCGGCAGTCGATGAACCATCGCGGGTAGGAGAAATTCTCGCATGGTTCCGCGGTGCCAACCGATGGTTGGACAGGCGGCATCGGATGCTTATACTTGTGATGTCCCCAAATCGACACAAGAGCAGCGCATGGCCGAAGTCGCCGGACACTACCTCGATCGCGGAACCCGGATTTCGCGCTACGAGGTCGTCGCTGTCATCGGGGCGGGCGGATTCGGCATCACCTACAAAGCCTACGATACCCGGCTCCTGTGCGAGGTCGCCATGAAGGAGTACCTTCCGGTGGAGCTCGCTGCCCGGGGCTCGGACCAGTCCACCGTCCTGCCGCGGAGCCAGGACGTCACCGAGGAGTACCGCCATGGCCTGACGCGCTTCCTGGATGAAGCCAGAGTACTTGCCAAGTTCAAGAACCGGCACATAGTGCGGGTCAGTGATTTCATGGAGGTGAATGGGACGGCGTATCTGGTCATGGACTACGAGGAAGGCCAGTCGCTCGCGGAGCTGTTGAAACAGCGCGGCGGCCCACTTTCGGAGGTGGAGATCAAGGACATCTTCATTCCCATTCTGGACGGACTGAAGGCAGTGCACGATGCCGGACTGCTCCACCGCGACATAAAACCCGACAACATCTACCTGCGCAAGCACGGCCCCCCGGTGCTGCTGGACTTTGGCGCCGCCCGGCAATATGCAGCCAGCCAGACGCGCGGCCTTACCGCCATCGTAACACCCGGCTACGCCCCCTTTGAGCAGTACCAGCCCAACGCCGAGCTGGGTGCGTGGAGCGATCTGTACGCGGTCGGGGCGACCATGTATGCCTGCATCACGGGCAGCCCTCCCGTCGACGCGATAACCAGGCATCCGGGGGTGAAGGCGGACCCCCTGCCTCCGGCCGTGGAGGTGGGCGGCGACCGGTATAGCGAGGTGCTCTTGCGGTCGATTGACTGGATGCTGAGGCCGGCAGCCAACGAGAGGCCCCAATCGGTGGACGATGTCCTGCCCTGCATTCAGGGTCGTGCCGAGCCGCCGAGCTTCGACGCGGCCGAATCGGCTCCGACTGTCGTCGCACCTACGGTCAAGGTAGGAACCTCGACGACCGTCGCGGCCCCCGGAGCGGGCGCGACCATTCCGATCACCCCGGCGACCGAAACGGTCGCTGCTGCACCCCGCGAACAGCGCAGCCCTCCGGTCGGCCTGATAGCGGGGATCATTGCCGTGGTGCTCGTGAGCGCGGGCGCCGGATGGTGGTACGTCCACGACCGAAACAGAAACGCGCCGGCCGTTCAGACCGCCGCTGTTCGGACCGACCAGCAACAACCAGCCCAGAAACAACCAGGCCAGGCACAGACGCCCGCGAAGCAGCCGGCGGCAAAGGAGCAGAAACCCGAAGTGGCCGTCGAAACCAAGGCCGCCGCAAACCAATCCACGGCTGAGGCAAAGGCCACCGCGGCGGCGGAAAATCCTACCCCGACGCAGACCGCGGAACGCGCTTCCAAGAACAACGAGGCGCCGGAGTCCGGCCAACAGCCAAGCGGCGAGTCCACGACCGCGAAACCCGCAGCCGCCGCCGAGGTTTCCTCCGCGGCTGAGCAGGCCGACGCCAAGGCGGGTGCGCAGCCCGCGGAACGAGTCCGGGTCGACGAGCCCGAGCAGGCAGCACCCGAGCCGGGCAAGCAAACGGGCCGGCAACCTGCAGCGGGGACACAACCGGCGACCCCCGAAATTTCAGGTGGCGAACAAGCGCCGGCCGCGGAAAACTCGCAGACCCCGGAAGCGTCCCAGCCTCCCAAGACCGTGACCGTGGCATCAGCACAACCGACCCAAGCTGCCGAGGCGCCCGCTACGGCACCAAAGACCCAGACCACCGGGGACAAGAACGCCGACGGTGCGACACTGGCCACCGAGACTTCGCCTGCGACAAAAGGGTCCCAGGCCACCGCGCAGGCACCCGCGGCCGAGCCGGCTCAGAATAGCGGGGCGTCGCAAGTCGCGCCGGCACAGACGGCGAAAAAGCCAGGCAGCGACGCCGACAAGGTCACCGAGAATGTCGACGAATTCCTGGCCAGCTTGACGTCCAACTCCAAAGGCTCGAAAGGCGGCACGACCGTGGCATCCGCCGCGCCGGACAGCGGTGGAGCGAAGCCGGCATCAAGTGAAGTCGACCAGTTGCTGACACAGGCCGCGACATACATGGCCGCCTCCAACCTCGTGGAACCCACGGGCAGGAACGCCCGAATGATCTATCAGCAGGTCCTGGCCATGGACGCCGGCAACAAGGAAGCCCGGATGGGAATGAACCGGATTGGGGACGTATACGAGAGAGCCGCGGCGATCATGCTGGACCAGGGAAAACCGGAGCTGGCCCGGCGAGTCGTCGAGCGCGGGCTGGCCGCGGTTCCGAACCATGCCGGCCTGCTGCAACTTCAGGCCAGAATACAGGCTCAATGAGCACATTCGACCATCGTCCGCCGACTGGATCCGCAATCGGATCCGTCAGACCATGCACCGCAACAAAAGGGGGTAAGCGTATGAAACCGACACTCTCTAGCCTTAGGATCCTCGTCTTTTCGTCTACGATGCTGTTCGCGGCGTCCCAGGCCGGCGCGTCGGACCTGGACGTTACCAACTACGGAAAGAAGGTACCAACGACCCAGGAATTCATCAACGCCCTCGACTCGAACTTGAGCGTCGGCACGCGGAGTCTTTCCGACCCGGCGAAGAAGCGATCAGTGTCTCTTGGGATCGAGTTCAAGCGCAACTCCTACGAGCTCACGCAAAGCGCCCAGGAGGTGTTGAACAGGCTGGGCGGCGCCCTGGCCTCCCCGCAGCTCAGCAAGCACAAGTTCATGATCGAAGGGCATACCGACGCGACCGGAGGCGAGCAGTACAACCAGAAGCTGTCCGAAGAACGCGCCATGACGGTCAAGAACTACCTGGTGAACGTCTTCGGCATCGACGGTTCCCGGCTGGAAGAGGTCGGCAAGGGCGAAACGGACCTGCTGGATCCCGACAGTCCCGACAGCGGTGAGAACCGGCGGGTCCAGATCATCAACATGGGCGAATAGCGGCGCTAAAACTCCGTCGTCAGCGCCATGAACAGGCGAGGACTGTCGCTCATGGTGGCCGCCACCGGCTCGTCGAGCGGCACCGCCAGTTCCAGAAAACCCGACAGCCGGTGCTCTATGCGAAAGCGCACCCCGCCGCCCAGGGATGTGCGCTTATCACTTACGGATTCGCCCGCCGCCGTTGCACGGCGATACACCTTGCCGCCGTCGACGAACAGGTACCCCACGTAGCTGTCGAGCCAGGAAAGATCCGACTCGCTCGTGTAGCGCAGCTCCAGCAGGCCCATGAGGCAAGAGTCGCCGACGATCTCCGACTGATCGTAGCCGCGCACGTAGTTGGGCCCGCCGACCCCGCACTGCTCGGGGCTCAAGAGCGGATTGGCGGCGTACTGGCCGGACGCGGACCCCAGCACCGACCATGGACCGGTGATGCCCTGCACGCGGGCGGCATACACCGTGAGCTTGGTGTATTGCTCCTCTCCAACGGGCCGCGATCGATTGACCGAAGGCGTCCGGGTGGCGTCCAGGATATCCAGGCCCCTGCTGATCTCCGCGTTGAGAAGATTCACGCCCCGAAAACGGTCCACCCGGTCGTAGGAAAAGCCCAGGCGAAGCGAGCGGACCCGGTCCTCCGTCTTGCGGGTCTGGAGCGCCCCTGAGCCGGACTGCGGAACGTCCAGGCGCTGGGAGCTTCCCGTGTACATCGACAGCTGCGCGTGAGCCGTCAGGTTCTGGCCACGGCTGCGGATGAACGGATAGCTCGCCATCAGATCCAGGTTGTCGCTCTTCGTCTTGATATCGAATGGATCCAGAAAGCCGCCGGGCCTGGTAACGGTATGGCTGAATACGCCCGACACCATGGCTCCCTCGGAGCCTAGAAACTGCTTACGCTCCAGCGTGATGTGCTGCAGCTCGTCGTTGGTCCCGGTGGTGACTCCGAAGAGCCGGAACCCTCCAAAGCCTCCCAGGGTGTCGCTGGTCTGCACCTGGCCCACCCCCTGCCACGGGCCCTGGAACTTACTGCCCCGGTTGGTGATGCCGGCGAAGCCGCTGACCCCATCCCGCACCGCCACCACCCGCAGAGCGGCCGCGCCCTGAACGGTGGGCGAAGGCGCCAGCACCGCCCGCGCCGTAACTCCGGTGAGGTCGTTCACCAGCAACATGTAGCGCTCCAGGACCGCCGCCGTCAAAGGCCTGTCTTCAACAATCCGATCGACGTAGCCCTTTATCTTTCGCCGAGTGGCCTGGTCAACCCCGTCGATAGTGACCTCGGAAATGAATCCTTCCACAACGCGTATAGTTGCCACCCGGTCCTCGCCGATCTCCTGGGCCGGCACCAGCGCCTGGGACAGAACGTACCCCGCATTCCGATACATCGCGGTGATCCGGTTCGCCAGGGCATACAGGTCGGCGAGCGAAATCTCATGGTCGAGATACTCTTTGGACGTGGCCTCGAGCTGCGACGAGCTGAACACCGTCGCGCCGTCGAATTGGACGCCTTCGAGACGGAAATGGACGGCATCGGCACCCGCCGGCGCCTTCAGCTCATGCTGTCCCGGGACGAAGCTCTTCTCCGGGAACCCGGGCACGGGGACCTTCTGGAACTGCTTCTCGGCCTGGCCCGGAGCCGTGGAGGCAGGCTGCTGCTGCGCCTGCGCGGCGGCCAGCGGCATCAACAGCGAAAGAAGCAGGCAGATGGACCAGGCCCCTGACCGCGCGTAGGTCCTCATTGGTCCACCGCCAATCGAACATGTTCCAGCGACGAAGGCGCCACCAATTGCGGGGTCTGCGTGATCCGCTTCTCCATTCGGTTCTTCTCGACAAACGCCTGGGCGTGGGCAAACAACTCGTCGAGCTCCACGTAGCCGTCACCGTCGTCGTCCGCCGAGCCGCTCAGGGCATTCAGCAAGGCATACGTGAACAGGCCGTGCTTACCGGGAGGATACTCCTGGGAGCTCTCGTCCCCCTTGGATGCCGCAAGCAGGGCGAACGATGCCGCGGCGGAATGCTTTGCCAGCGATCCGGCGTCGAAATTCCCCTCGATCTTCTTCGCCTGACAGGTGTCCACCATCAGCAGCCGCCGGCCGCTCGCCGCCCGCAGCGCGTCGAAGAACGTGTCCCAGCGAATCAGTGAATCGACATGACGCACCGTATCCGCCCCCCTGCCCTCCAGGAGCAGCGCCACGTCGCTGCCCTTGGCGTCACGGGGAACCATGAAGTAGTCGCCCGCATCGTTGCTCAGGCCGTGGGAAGCCAGGAACAGCAAGGCAGTGTCATCCGCCCCGGCTTGTCTCATAAACGTCAAGGCTTTCACGATATTCTCCTTGGTGGGCAGATCACCCGAGTCGTCGGTCAGCACCCTGGTATACACATGGTTGAAGAGCTTTCCCGCATCCCGTTCGAGCTGCGCCGCCACGCCGCTCGCGTCCTGGGCCGCATACGACAGGTCGCTGGCCGGCAGGTCCGTCAGGTGATTCACCCCCACGGCCAGAACGTACAGGTCCCCGCGGTGCGTGTCCCGGGACGGAGCCTTCGGCACGTCCACGTAGGTCTGCGCCACCTCGAGTGAACGGTCGGTGAACACCTCGACGCGAATCTCGTTCTCCTTCCCGAACAGCGGGATCGTATCATCGCGCTGGAACTTGTCGCGCTCCTGACCGCTCAGCATCCGTTTCCCGTAAGGCGTCACCGGTATGCTGTTGACGAACACCGTGTACTCCTTGATCGATTGCTTGTGCTTCACGGCCGACACCTTGATCTTCGCTTCGCCCTTGCCATCCTCGCCCATCACCGAGACTTCCACCTCCGGCGGCGCCGAATCACGCAGCTCCGCGACGTTGAATTCCCCTTCCCAGGGCGCGCCCTTGGGCAGGTCTCCCCGCAGGGCGAAGTACTGGCGCACCAGGTCGGGGCGGTACAGGACACGCTCGAATTGCCACGCGCTGTAGAAGTCCGCCGCCTTGTCGGGACCGTTGTTGAGCTGCCAGCCTATGTAGCGGTCGCCGTTCGCCGAGGACATGAAGTGACCGGTGGGCACCCAGGCCACCCAGTCCTTGCCGTTCCCGTGCGGAAACAAGGACAGTATCTGTTTCCCGTCTTTAGCCCGGTACCAGCGAATGGTCCCGTCCTGGTGACCGGCCACCACCAGGCTGCCGTCCCCGCTCAGATTGACGTTGTAAGGACCCGAGGACGGATAAACGCTCCACCGCAGGCTGCCGTCGGCGTTGTAGGCCCGCAGCTCCGAATCCAGGCCCAGCACGAAGAAGCGGCCCTTTCGGTCGATCGCGAGGGAGTGGCTTTCCTGCTCGCCGGCGAGCTTGATGGGATGGCCGTTGAACTTGGGGGCGTAGGACTTGTGCCAGTCGGTTACGTCGATGCCCGGGTACTTGACCAGAGGCGGCCTCAGGCCGGGATCCGGAAGGGACACGCTGACCAGGCTGCGGCGTTCCAGGGAGAATACGCCGAACCGTTTGTCTTCATGATCCATGTTGAAGGCGACGGTCTTCCCGTTGTCGGATACCAACAATCCATTCTGCTGCCATTGATAGTCGAACAACGAAGGCTTGTCGTCGAAGCGCTTCGAGTCGTCGGCCTCCACCACCACGACCCCGTGCTCCATGGAGGTATAGGCGAGCGCTCCGCCCGGCAGCGCCCGCAGGCGCAGCATTCGCTTGCTGCTCGCATCGAACTCCACGGGCCGGCCGCGGCCGCTCTTGTCCCACTTCACGATGCGGTACCGGCCGTTGCGCTTGAGATCCCCCGCGGCGTACAGCGTCTTGCCGTCGATCCGACCATTCCACGGCGAACAGCGCCATGTCCGCCGCCGCACTGGTGTCCGGCGAATAGGCCGTTTCGAGATTGCCGCTCTTGACGACTTGCACCTTGTTGCTGTCGAAGAAACCCACCGCGATCAATTTGCCGTCCGGCGAGAACCGGACCGCGCCGGGCCGTTTTCCAGAAAGGATCTCGCGCTTGGCTTTCAAGTGGAGCTTCTCGTCGTACAGGCGGACATAGCCGTCGAAACAATTGGTAACCAGCCGATCCCGCGGACCGAAGTCGACGCGATACGCCGTGCTCTTGCACAGGCGGCTTTGCGCCTGGACCTTGTAGTCGGGGACTGACAGGACCAGCAAGTGGCCGTTGAGCAGCACCACGGCGAGCTTCTTCCCGTCTCGTCGAGTAGGCGAGGCTCGCAATCCGTTCCTCGAAACCCTGGATGCGTCCGCGAAACTTGCCGGTATTGAGGTCCACCACGTAAATCGACATCGACCCGTCCCAGTCGTAGCCCGTCCAGCCGCCCACCACCGCGGTCGAGGTCTTCGGATCGACGGCCAGCGCGTACAGCTCGCCGTCCTTGCGCTCGTCGCGCGGCACCCAGATCGTCCGCAGCAAACGGCCGTTGGTGGCATCCCAGATCCTGATGCTCCGGTCGTCAGAGGCCGTCACCAGCCGGTTCTTCCTGGCGTCGAAGTCGATGCCGGTGGTGCGGTCGATATGGGCGCCGATGTCCACATCAGCGATGGGATGAGTGGGTGGCTGCGCCGCCGCGTGTGCCGGACCAGGCGCGAGCAGGACCCCCGCCAGCAGCACGAGGCACAGCAATCCGGGCGTCGGCGTCGGGTTAACCCGCGTCAGCCGCATTCCCGGAGCTCGCCTGTTCCTGGAAGTAACACTCGTCCCTTCTCAACGCGTCGTCCGTGGTCGCCGGGTTCGTGCCCACGCTTTGCCGCTGTCCCCAATCGACGCCATGCGCCGTGTCGTGGGGTCCCCGTTTCAGCCATGCCAGCCGGTTCCTGCCGCTGCATTCATCTTCGTTCTTCTTCGCGGCTACCTCCTTCTCCTTTTCATCCTTGGCTTGCTCCGTATCCTTTTCGGTTTCCTTATCGGACTGCTTCTCGTCGCTTCCGTTTTCGCCGCTCGACTGCCCACCGCCCGACTGCTGGTCACCTAACACTGACAGCCCGACAGTGATTGGCGCGTTGCTCGCAGTGCCCGGTGCCAGGACCGGCGAGATGGTTTCCTGCACGCCCGGTACCGTCACGCCCTGGAATCCACCCCCAGCGCTGCCCAAGCCTAATGCAATGGGCGTTGGACCCGGTTGGCCTGAGTTGGATGGCGACGCGGGCACGGTATTGCTCAGCGGCACCGCTATGGGAACGGGGCCGCCCTCGGGCGTCAGGACCGCCAACATGTAGGGAGGCAACGTGGGAGCAACCGCCCGAACGTCCGTGCTGAGGGCTCCACCCTTGAAAGCGAACTCCGAGGTGAGGTTCCGGCCAACGAAGCCTCCAAGCGGGACATCCATATTGGCATCCATGAGCTTGTCACCCGAGGCGTCCCCAAGCATCACCGCACTCCCTACCTGCTGCCAGTCCATGGTCAAAGGACCCGATCCAAGACCGGGGCTGTCGGCGATGCAGCTTCCGAAACAGGTTGAAACGGGATCGTTGCCTACCAGGAGCTTAATCCCACCGTCGGGTAACGTTCGGGTCGAACCAAGAACATCGGTCTCCCAGAAGTTGTCGATGGTCACTTCTCCGGTGACGGCGTCGGACGTATAGGTACGTGCGGTCAGACTGACCTGGCCGGCGTGGATGGTCTCGAAAGTGATCTTGTCCGCGGCGATCTCCACGTCGCCCGTGTTGAGCGTATTGAGCCTCGGTGTGTCGCTTGCGAAGTGCTGCACCCAAAGGCGGTTCGCGTCGGTGTCGATATCCGTCGCTGTGAAAGTGCCGGTGCCCCCGGTGGAGGCCGCGAAAGGGCTCGAACCAGTGTAGACAGCGCCTGTAACGTTGATGTTGCCCTGCTCGCTGGAAACGTATACCGACCCGCCAAGCGATAGATCAGAAAACAGAGCCTGCTTGTCGAGGTCATTGTAGTCGACAGAACCCAGGCCATTGATCAGCAGCGTTTGAGGTTGCGGCGCGCCGGTGGACGGATCCGCGAATCGGCCCGGTTCGTTGCGGGTGTTGATGGTTCCAACGTCGATGTCGTACTTCGCGGTCAGATTGATGGACGTAGCACGCCAGCTCACCACCTCCGTGTCGGGGATTGGTTCAGTGGGACCCAGGCCATAGAGGT
Source organism: uncultured Gammaproteobacteria bacterium (assembly GCA_963731035.1). Taxonomy (GTDB): domain Bacteria; phylum Pseudomonadota; class Gammaproteobacteria; order Arenicellales; family JAANXG01; genus JAANXG01. The sequence continues at coordinate 369,544 of CAVSUY010000027.1, forward strand.
TGCCTAGGTGGAGAGCTCCGTTCGGGGCCATGAACTCCACAGAGCCGCCCAGCACCGCCAGATTGTCGTCCGGATTCTCGAATACGATGTCGCCGTTATTGGAAGTCACGACCAACGCCCGCGTGGTGTTCCGCAGAGAATCCGGATTAGACAGCTTTAGGGTTATGGTGAAGCCGCCGGGGGCACCGGTCGGCGTCCCTGGTTTGCTCACTGTTCCGTTCAGCGCCTTGAACGTGATGTCATGCTCGGCATTCAGATAGATGGCAAACCCGGTGACGTGGGCGAGCTGCCTCAACCGGGCCCAACTGACTGTGTTCAAGGGCGTGTTGGGATTGGGATCGATTCCCAGGGCCATGAATTCCTCCTCGGTGACGAACATGGCCGGGTCGAAGGGAAGTCCGGGATAAAGTAATGACAATGCCGGGAGCAGGCATTGGTCGTTGGAGTCATCGCACAGTATGTCCGTGTCCAGATCACCTTCCCCCCGCTTGGCGTCAACGACGTTTAGAAAATCCGGATCCAGCAACAGGCTGCCGCCGGCCCCCTTCGGCGCCGCGGCATCCACCGTCCCCCAGAACCCCAGGTTCTGCTTGCCCGAGACCTCTACCCGGCCCCCATCACCACCTTTGGGACCGCCCCGCGCACTGATGCTGCCGCTGAACCGCGTCGTCCCCTTCGACCACACCACCACATCCCCACCATCGCCCTCGCCCATCGCGTCCGAACGGATCGTCACGCTCTTGCCCACCGTCGTCGTCCGCGACTGCCGACGCTCGCCCTTGCCCTGGTAATCCCCGCCGATGTTGATGTCACCGCCCCCGGCGTCGCCCGAGGAATCCACCACCGCATCACCCGCCAGCACCACGTCCCGGCCCAGCACCTCGATGTCTCCCCCCGTCCGGCCCGCGTCGGTGTTCGACGAGTCCAGCGTCCCCGTCACCAGCGCCGCACCCGTGTCCCCCGCGTCCACCGAGATGTCCCCGCCGTGCGTCGCCACCCTGTCCGTCACCATGATGTACGACGTGTCCACCCCGTCCGCCGCCACCTGTGTCGTCGAGTCCACGCCCTGCGTCACCGTGGAGTCGCTCGTCCCGCTGTCGGTGCCGGTGTCTGTATTGGCATCGTTCGTACCGTCGGTACTGGTCGTACTGGTATCGACATCGGCACCCGCTGTCGTAGTGATCGTATCGGCGTTGTCGTCGGTGCTTGAGTCGGTAGTGCCAGTGTCAGTGTTGCCGCCGTCGCCGCCACTCCCCGATTCCTGAGTGGTGTCGGTAGTCGTATCTCCGTTCGTCGTGTCCGTGCTGCCGGTCTCGGTACTGTTGTCGGTAGCGGTATCCGTAGTGGTCTCAGTCGTGGTATTCGTCGTGCTGCCCGTGGTATCGCTGCTTGTATCCGGGGTGACTCCCGTCACACGACTCGTGAACCCGCCCCCGTTCGTCTCCACCGCCGCATTCACGTTCACGGCACTACCCGCCGTCAACGCCACATCCAGCTTCCCGGCCTGCGAGGTGATCGGCGCGTCCACGTCAATCCGGTTGTGCGCGGTCATGGACAGGCTCGCGTCCCCGCCGTCACTCTTCGTGATCGACGCCTCCACCGCAATGTTCCCTTCTCCATCTCCACTCGCCGACGTCTGGATCGAGACATTGCCCCCCTCGTTCAGCGTCGCCTCGATCGAGTCCGCCTCCCCGCGGCCGATCGTGATGTCCTCCGGGTCCAGCAGCCACGTCCCCGCCTCTCCCCGCGGCGCATCCACCTTAGCCGAGGTCGTAAAGTCCAGCCGGCCCGCGCTCGAGGTCTCCACCAGGCCCCCGTCTCCGCCTCCCGGGCCGCCCCGTGCACTCACGGTCCCAGCCACCTGCGTATGACGGTCCGACCACACCACCACCGTGCCACCGTCTCCGGAGTCGGTCGCATCCGCACGGATCGCCGAGCCCGCCGCCACCGTCGTCTCATTCGCCCTACGCAGGCTGCCCTGGCCCTGGTAGTCGCCGCCCACCAAGACCCTTCCACCTCCAGTTCCGCCCGAGGCGTCGATGCGGGCTGTTCCCTCGATGTTGACCTGCTTACCCAGCACCTCAACCTGGCCTCCCTGCTGTGATCCGGTCCCCGTCGCGTCGACTTGGCCGCTCACCCGCACCACACCGGGACCCGCGCCCGACAGCACGATGCGTCCCGCCTCCTGCGACACCGTCTGCGCCCGCACCACCCCACTCAGGTTGATCGCGCTGTCCACCACCGCCTTCGCCGCGCTCGCCGTCAGCCACACCCGGCCTCCCGGCGCACCAATCGTCCCGCTCTCATCCACCCGCGATGTCACCGCCTCGCCGTCCAGTCCCTTCAGGTGCGCCGCCACCTGGTCATCCACCGCAAAACCCACCAGGTCGTCTCCGTACAGGTCCAGCGTGAACCGGCTCCCTGAGCCCAAGGCTACCTTCCCCAAACGCGCCCCGATCACTCCCGCGTTGCGTACGCTCGGCGCCACCAGCGCCACCAGGCCTCCTTCGGCCGCCGTGATCTTCCCCTCGTTCACCACCCGTCCGTTCGGGTTCACGTTCCGGTCGAATCGATACCGCCCCGCCATGAAGTCCGCATTCGAAATATCCGAGGTCGTCGCCAGCAGGCCCCCCACGTCCACCTGGGCACTCCGGTGAAAGATCACTCCGTTGCGGTTCACCACGAATACGTTCCCGTTCGCGGTCAACAAGCCCCGGATGTCCGAGGCCTTCGAGCCCGTCACCCGGTTCAGGGCAATGGCATTCCGCGAGGGCTGGTCGAAGTTCACCTGCTCGCCGTTCCCGATGCTGAAGTCCTGCCACTCGAGCCCTAAGCGCTCGCTGCCCTGCTCGATGTCCATGCGGGTAGACGAGGTGTGCACGATCGTGCCACTGCCCGCGACCACTTCGCCGCCGGTGGGGTTCGCCAGAGACATGCCGGAAGTGAGGAAAAATGTTAGGGAAAAGACTAAGAACTCCGTCACGCGAGGGCGCGACGGCAAAAGCGCCAGACCAACTAAACTACTTTTGTTACTTATGTACTGCACCCGTATGGCCCCCCCATCTCGGTGTGCAAGGTCCGCTTTTCAGAGCTGCCGCCCCACATTCTACCCATATCCGCCGCAAACCAGAAACCCGGCTGCGCGCACGAGGAGCCGGCGCCCTCTACCGGGCGCTCAGCTAGCAGGTCCCGGACTTGAACGCGTTCTTTGTGTCTTCCGGACCTGTACCGATGCCGGGTTGTTGGCCCCAGTCCACCTCGCGCGCCGCGCTCCGTGCACCGTGTCTGAGCCACTCGAAGCTTGCGCGCCGCTCAAAGGTAGCAGCTCCCGGCCTTGAACAGGTTCTTTGTATCTTCCGGATCCGTACCGACGCTGGAACGCTGACCCCAGTCCGGAATTTGGGCGGCGCTCCGGGCGCCGTGCTCGAGCCACCCCAATGCATCGTCCGGGGAGCAACCGCCAGCCTCAGCTTCGGGCTGCTTCTCCTCGCCTTCGGCCTTGATCCGTTCAGTATCCACGGAGCTCGCGAACGCAATTCCCGTCCCCGTCGCATCAACCATCGGAACGTTCCCGCCTCCGGGAAGCGGCGCCGAAGCCGGTGACCCGGACGGTACCGGTTTGAACGAAGACACCAGGGTGACACCGGCATCCACCGACCCGTCGCCGGATTGAGGGGGCTGATTCAGAGGCACCTCAATGGGAAACGCGCCGGGAGACAACACTCTCAGGTAATAGGTCGGGAACAACGCCAGCGGGATGTGTTGCGTGTCCGAGGCGATGTCACCGCCCGAGAACTTGAACGCGTCGGTCAGATTCATTGCCGCCATCCCGTCGAGGCCCAGCAGGCTGTCCGCATTGCCGAGTAGGTTCCCCGTGTTGAGATGTATGCTCGACGCCTCGCCCACGTCGCCCAGCTGGAACACGAGATTGTCGATGCAGTCTCCGCCACAACCGCTTCCCGGCGTATCGCCGACAACCAGTGTCAAGCCCGGATCCGATGCGGGCCGTCCAGTGATGCCTTCGGATTCCGGCCGGCTGCCGATGAAATCCGAGTTGCGGTAGGTGTCGAACTCCACCGTACCGTTGATGGCGTCGGCCGTATATGTCCGGGCCTGCAGGGAGACCTCACCCGCATTGATCCGGTCGAAAGTAATCTTGTCCGCGGTGATGTCCACTGTACCGGTAGCGAGGGTATTGAGGGAGCCGTCAGGCCCCGTCTCCGAGGAGTGGACAATGAGGCGGTTGGCTCCCGTGTCTATGTGCTTCGCCTTGAACTCGCCGTCCGCTACCGCAGAGAAATCGCCGGATCCCGTGTAGACCTGCCCGTTGATCTTGATATCACCGCCGGTGCTCACGATGTTCACGGAACCGCCCCGGCTGGGGTCGGTGAAGAAAGACGGATCGAAGAGCTCGGTGCCCATGGCTATAGCTTCCTCGAGCGTGTCATAGAGTCCTCTCGTCTGATCGAATATGCCCGGGTCGAAAGCGCCGGTGTCGTCGATGAAAAAAGATTGCGGAACCGCAGCGCCCGTATGGTGATTGGTCAGCTGACCCGGCTGGACGCGCGTATTGACGCTGCCGACTTCGATGTTACCGCCGGCCTCCAGGGTTACATCGCCATAGGTCCAGGCCACAGTCGAGTATTTCGTATCGGTATATGGGCCGATGGATCCCCCGGCGTGGACGACCTTGCCCATGCTGTACAGGTTGCCGAGCCGCAGATTGCCGTTGGGCGCTTCGAAGAACATCCCCCCGTTCTGATTAATCACCGCCAGGTTGTCATGCGGATTCTCGAATACGATGTCACCGTTGTTGGACCTGACATAGAACCGCAGCAATTCGCCCGTAGGATCCGCCAGCGGCAGGGTGACCGTGAAGCCATGCCTGTTGCCCGTGGGGGAGCCACGCGTGCTCACCGAGCCGTTCAGCGCCTTGAAGGTGACGTCATGCTCCGCTCCGATTATGATGCTCTTGGGCAACGTCTCGGCGAGCTGAATCAGCCGGCCCCATGAGACGGTATTGAGAGGCGTGTCCGGATCGGGGTCGATCCCGAAGGACGCGAGAACGGCGCTCGTCCAGTCGCCACTTCCGTTGGGATCCGTGAGGACAAATTCCGGCGGCAGGTAACAGTCCTCGGGATACGACGTGCACAGTATGTTGAGATCCTGGTCCCCACCGCCGGCCGGAGCGTCGATGACGTCCAGGTGATCGGGATCCAGCAGCAGACTGCCGCCAGATCCATTCGGGGCACCGGCATCCACCGTCCCCCAGAACCCCAGGTTCTGCTTGCCCGAGACCTCTACCCGGCCCCCATCACCACCTTTGGGACCGCCCCGCGCACTGATGCTGCCGCTGAACCGCGTCGTCCCCTTCGACCACACCACCACATCCCCACCATCGCCCTCGCCCATCGCGTCCGAACGGATCGTCACGCTCTTGCCCACCGTCGTCGTCCGCGACTGCCGACGCTCGCCCTTGCCCTGGTAATCCCCGCCGATGTTGATGTCACCGCCGCCGGCGTCGCCCGAGGAATCCACCACCGCATCACCCGCCAGCACCACGTCCCGGCCCAGCACCTCGATGTCTCCCCCCGTCCGGCCCGCGTCGGTGTTCGACGAGTCCAGCGTCCCCGTCACCAGCGCCGCACCCGTGTCCCCCGCGTCCACCGAGATGTCCCCGCCGTGCGTCGCCACCCTGTCCGTCACCATGATGTACGACGTGTCCACCCCGTCCGCCGCCACCTGTGTCGTCGAGTCCACGCCCTGCGTCACCGTGGAGTCGCTCGTCCCGCTGTCGGTGCCGGTGTCTGTATTGGCATCGTTCGTACCGTCGGTACTGGTCGTACTGGTATCGACATCGGCACCCGCTGTCGTAGTGATCGTATCGGCGTTGTCGTCGGTGCTTGAGTCGGTAGTGCCAGTGTCAGTGTTGCCGCCGTCGCCGCCACTCCCCGATTCCTGAGTGGTGTCGGTAGTCGTATCTCCGTTCGTCGTGTCCGTGCTGCCGGTCTCGGTACTGTTGTCGGTAGCGGTATCCGTAGTGGTCTCAGTCGTGGTATTCGTCGTGCTGCCCGTGGTATCGCTGCTTGTATCCGGGGTGACTCCCGTCACACGACTCGTGAACCCGCCCCCGTTCGTCTCCACCGCCGCATTCACGTTCACGG
>CAVSUY010000028.1:0-236728 GCA_963731035.1 uncultured Gammaproteobacteria bacterium
GGCAGTGGGATTATCAGAATTCAGATATGGAATGTGAGTTGGTTGTTCGAACCAGAGCGTGGCAGAACATTGTCTTTAGGGACTCTATCGTGACCAAGGGTCCCTAAAGACAATGCTTTCTTCAAATATTGAATAATGATATTTCGCTGGCATGATTGGGTTTAAGAAACATATTTGCATAACAAGCGCATGCAGTCGGACGAAGCTAAGCTGCGCCGTTGATGCGAGGCGTGAAGCCTTTGTGGAACGTATGGAGGACACATGAGGAATTTGGCACCCGAGATCACGCGCCAGAGGCTCCTTATCGAGGGGCATTACTCGATAGAAATCGGACAGAACGAGGTCGAGGGCTACCTGCTGGGCGTGGCAGCGCACCTGGGTTTGCGGACATATGGGACACCGATCGTTTATGCTCCGGGAGGGCAGGGGAAAGACGAGAATGAAGGATTCGATGCCTTCGTTCCCCTCATCGATTCAGGGATCTCACTGTATGTGTGGACGGGGGCTCGATTTTTCGCGACAGTCCTGTTTACCTGCAAGCAGTTCGATACTGACCTCGCAGTATCTTATACGCTGGAATACTTTGACTCTAAAGACGCAGAACACGAGTCATTCTAGAGTTCGGCTTAACAAGGCGGTCAAGCGGACGCTCGTACCTCGCGCCGCTTATCGCTATCGTTAGCCGGCATACATATGTAGGAGTAAGACTTGGACTTAGAGGAAGTATTTGATCAGGCTGGGCACGAACGAGCCGCGGGTGCGTTGAAGGAATTTCTTAAGGAATTCCTCTATCCAGCGTTTGGGGCATTGCCGAAGTCGGAAATTGAACTTCTCGTACTCGGAGCATTAGAAGGAATGGGGGCGGTTTCAAAGGAGCCCGGCGTGTATGAACTCGTATCAAAGCTTCGTGTAACACGAACCAAAGCCCGCAATCTGATTTACGAGCGAGAACTCAGAAAGTTGTCTCCGTCAGAGTTGGATTCGAGAGTAAAGAATCTGCTCAAGCGCCCAATTATTCAAAAATCGGGAGATCAATTCGTCCTTGAGGTGGAGAACCCGCTCATTTCAGATCACCTTCGATCCAAGGTGCAGACGCTGGGCCACGTGTCTGACGGGTCGTTTTCACCAAGTATCGTTAAGCTACCCCTAGACGCGGTCGTCGCACTAATTGAGCTTTACATCCCGGAAAATGAACGTGCTTCAGTAAAGGGTGCCCTCATCGCGGCTGGAGCCCCGGACACGTCATTCAGAGGCGTGTTGAAGGCTGTATTGAAGAAAGTTGCAGGGAAGGTGGCATCGGATACTGGTGAAGCGTTGCTAGAAAATGCGTCCGATTACATTTCCCCTATCGTGGATGGTGCTGTTGAAGGGCTCACAGCAAAAATCGCTGAAGTGTTCCTAGTGGAAGGCGAAAATGCCGGCTAACAACACGTTGCAGGTGACGTTTGACCCGCTGCGCCCCCTTGCTTCCGCAAGGTTGCACATCGCCTCAAACGCACCTGAACGTCGGCGTTATGCGGCCAAGCGGCCAAAGAGATTCAGAACCAAATTCAGATAGAGGCAATGAAAGTCAGGGAATTGATCAAAACGCTGGAGAACGATGGCTGGTATCTTGTCAAAATTAGAGGGAGTCACCGGCAGTTCAAGCATACGATGAAACGCGGGAAAGTAACGGTAGCAGGAAAGCCCAGCGTGGAAGTCCCACCCGGGACACTGAACGCAGTTCTAAAGCAAGCCGGCTTGAAAGAGTGAGGTGTCGATATGCGCTATGCAGTTGTAATTGAGAAGGGCGAATCTAGCTATGGGGCGTATGTGCCCGACCTTCCTGGGTGCGTTGCTGCGGGAGACACAAAGGAAGAAGCGATTCGCCTTATTCAAGAGGCCATAGAATTCCATATTGAAGGTCTGAAAGAGGAGGGGGAGTCGGTTCCTCCACCGTCATCGAGTGTGGAGTTTGTCGAAGTAGCCGCATAACAAGGGCGATGGAGTCCGACGCTTGATTGCTCCCTCCCTTCGCTGCCGCTCCGGTCGGTCGCCGTCAAGCGCGGCTCATCGCCAACGTTATGCAGCAACAGCTTGTAACATGTAACTGGATAGGTTACAATTCAGCAGATGATCCGCAGCTTCCGACACAAGGGGCTGGAGCGCTTCTTTGCGAGAGGCTCAAGATCTGGTATCCAGGCCGAACACGGACCACGATTAAGATTGGTACTGGGCCGATTACACGCAGCGACTTCGCCTAAGGATATGGACCTTCCCGGGCTTTATCTACATCAATTGCGAGGGAAACAACGCGGACGATGGTCGGTAAGGGTTAGCGGAAACTGGCGGGTTACTTTCAAGTTTGATGGACCAGATACCGTAGATGTGGACTACGAGGATTACCATTAGATATGACGACACAGATGCACAATCCTCCCCACCCGGGTGAGATTATTCGAGAGCTTTGTCTACAGCCTTTAGAGCTGAGTGTAACTGAAGCAGCGGAGGCGCTTGGTGTCAGCAGGAAGACCTTATCGGCGATATTGAATGGACGTGCCGGCATCAGTCCGGAGATGGCGCTACGGTTGTCGAAGGCTTTCGACACTACGCCGGAGAGTTGGTTGAATCAGCAGATGCAATACGATCTGTGGGTAGCGAAGAAGGTAAACAGGAGTATCAAAGTAAAGCGATTAAATGCCGCATAACAAGGGCGATCGAGCCCGACGTTTGACCGCTCGCTCCCTTCGCTACCGCTCCGGTTGGTCGCCGTCAAGCGCGGCTCATCGCCGACGTTATGTGCTCCCCAAAATAGATGGGTTACAATGGAAACATGAAATCTGCTAGCTACAAAGCGGTCGTGAAGCGGGATGGCGATTGGTGGATCGGGTGGATCGAGGAGATACCCGGTGTCAATTGTCAGGAAGCGACGCGAGAGGAATTGCTAGAGTCGTTAAAACTGACTCTTCAAGAGGCCCTGGAGTTGAACCGCACGGATGCAATCGATGCCGCCGGCGGAGACTTTGAGGAACTCGAAATAGCGGTATGAAACGTCGCGACCTGGTTCGGCATCTCGAATCAAATGGTTGCGAGCTACTCCGAGAGGGAGGAAGACACTCGTGGTGGCACAATCCTTCGCAAAACAAACGATCGGCAGTACCCAGACACCGGGAGATCAACGATCACCTTGCTCGGAAGATCTGCCGAGACCTCGGCATCGAAGATCCGAGATAGCACATAACCAAGCGATCGAGGCCGCCGCTTGACCGCTCGCCCCTTTCGCTTCCGCTCCAGTCGGTCGCCGTCAAGCGCGGCTCATCGCCAGCGTTGGGCGCCTGTTGAAGCTTAATCAAGGACGCAACGATCATGATTGAGATCACTTGGCCGTTTCGTCAGGCAACTCCGGCGGACGCCCGCCAATTGGCGGAGTTCATCAATCTCGCTGGAGAAGGGTTGCCGCTATATCTTTGGGAACAGATGGCTACGGCCGGCCAATCACCGTGGGACATTGGGCATGACCGTGCGAAGCGTGAAGAAGGTGGATTTTCCTATCGAAATGCCATAATTCGAATGGACGGTAACGAGCCTGTTTCGTGCTTGATTGGCTATCCACTCGATGATGAACCCTCTGATGTTGATCTAACCAAACTTCCGCCAATGTTCGTGCCCCTTCAAGAATTGGAGGACATGGTGGCAGGCACCTGGTATGTAAATGTCGTTGCGACCCTTCCTCGCTGTCAGGGAAAGAATCATGGAAGTACGTTGCTCTCACTTGCTGAGGACATCGCTGCTGCGTCTGATAAGCGAGGTCTGAGCTTGATTGTGGCCGACACCAATGAGCGAGCCCGCAGTTTGTATTCGCGCATAGGATACGAAGAGGTTTGCCGTCGCCCCATGGTCAAAGAGCAATGGCAGCACCCTGGCATCGATTGGATTCTAATGGAGAAAGCGCTGTGAACACGCGGCGAGGGGAGATCAGGCACTCAACAAGGCATGGAAAAACGATCATACAGGGGCGCTGCAGTCCGACGATTGACCCTGTCGTGGTCTTGCTGCCGCAAGCCTGCGCCAGCATCAAGCGCGGCTCATCGCCAACGTTGGACGCAGCATGACCGTAAAGCGCCAATTTGGCGGTCTTCTAAGCAGGCTCTTGCGCGGCGGCGCCACTCTTTCCAACACGGAGTACGCAGTGATGTGTTTGCTTGTAGACGCGCTACCGCCCGAGCTACGAACCATTGTCAGCGCTCAATTCAACTCATACAACCTAGTCCAGCGCGAAAGTGATGGCCGAGCACTGAATTTCTATCGCTTCAAGAATGGCTCCCCTTCCTCTACCGAAGATCTGCCGCAACTCCAAATGAAGACGGAGGAGAGTTCTTTGATTCGGGCCAAACTCAGCCTCGAAGGAGAGCAAGAGCCATTGCATGCGGTATTGGCTGCCGTTCGCGGCCGGGTTTTCTGTGTCTCTTTTAGCAGGCCGCCGAGCAGCTCTGCTCGCTCAGTTCGGGTTGTCCACACTGAGCAGTCATGGCGGTCGTCGGTTGTTGTTGGGTCGTCGGCGTCTAACAGCGCGCCGCAAGCGGACGCGCGCGCCAATCCCGCGCCTGATCAACCTTCATCGGCGCGTGCCGGTGAGCGTGGACGTTAGTCTTCTAGAGGTAATATGAACATTGTTCGAACCGGAGTGATTGTGAATACACAGAACTACGATGAGTGCGTCTCCTTTTATGAGAACTTGTTCGGTTTGGGTATCCTGTTTCAGGACCAGAAAAAGGATTATCGGCTAACCTGCTTCGAATATGGCGGGTCTTACCTTATGGTGGAGACAGGAGGGGTCGCGAATCCAGAAGGCAAGGCCATCGAGGAAAACTCAATGAAATTAAGATTTAACGTATCAGATATTGAAGAAGCGTTAGAAGCAGTGCGAGCGTATGGGATCGATACTGATATTAACGAAACCGAGTGGGGATCGACAATTGACATTTATGATCCCGACGGAAACAGAATTGGAATACGAGATGAGGCCACGTTCAATAGAAATAACGGAGTCTAACGAGGGCGCTGCACGCCGATGTTATGCATTTGACACAAGAGACGAGAAGTGGAAATTTGGGTAGACGCGGATGCATGTCCGCTGGTTATAAGAGAGATACTATTCAGAGCGGCCGAGCGTACAGGGGTTGGGTTGACTTTTGTCGCGAATCGACCTGTGCGCGTACCCTCGTCTCCTCTCATTAAGATGATTCAAGTAGCTCCTGGTTTTGACGTAGCGGATAACGAAATTGTCAAAAGAATTAGCGCTGGCGATCTGGTGGTTACGAGCGACATCCCTTTGGCGGCGGAAGTGATAGAAAAGGGGGGGTGTGCACTAAGTCCTCGTGGCGAGCTCCACACTAAGGACAACATTGGAGCACGTCTCAATATGAGGGACTTTCTGGATACTATGCGTGCAAGCGGCATGGATACGGGTGGTCCGCCATCTCTTAGTCAAAGCGACAGGAAAGCTTTCGCGGGTCACCTCGATAGATTGCTAACCCTAGGTGTGGGAAATGCATAACTAAGGGCACTGCAGACCGACGCTTGACCCTGTCGCGGCCTTGCTGCCGCAAGTCCGCGACAGCCTCAAGCGCGGCTGAGCGCCAACATTAGGCATAAGGAATTACAAGAGACACAACTCGAATGAATATATTCGTATTGAATACAGGTAGGTGCGGCTCAACAACTTTCATCAAGGCTTGTAAGCATATTACAAATTACTCGTGCGCACATGAGTCGAGAAGTGGGATGCTAGGTCAAGAACGCTTTAAGTATCCCGATAACCATATTGAAGCAGACAACCGCCTTTCCTGGGTCTTAGGAAGGCTCGACAAACAATACGGTGATTCGGCCTTTTATGTTCACCTGAAGAGAAATGAGAATGATACTGCTCGTAGCTTCACCAAGCGATATTCAAGTGGAATTCTCAAAGCGTACAGAAACGGGATATTGATGGGGCTGTCCGAGACAACTGATGCTATGGCTGTATGTCTGGACTATTGCGATACTGTAAACTGTAACATCAACCTTTTTCTAAAGGACAAATCAAGAACGATTTCAATCACGCTTGAAAATATCGATCAAGATTTTGCGGAATTCTGGAAACTTATTAATGCACAAGGTGATATAAGTGCCTCGCTCGCCGAATACGACATTAAATACAACGCAACGAGGTAGTCCCAAGAAAGCAACAAAACAGTGTGTTTCTAAGGATCGCAGGCAAGCTTAGAAGATTGGTCGTTACATTACCAGGATATGTGAAGAATGCTTAACCAGGGCGATCGAGCCCGACGCTTGACCGCTCGCTCCCTTCGCTGCCGCTCCGGTCGGTCGCCCTCAAGCGCGGCTCACCGTTATCGTTGGGCAATTGAAACGAGTTACGTGAGCTGCTTGAATCCGGCCAGGAGAACGTGAGAGGGTCGCCGTAGGCCGAAATCAACTTTCACCACGGGGTGTGGCACCTGACCCTGTTTCCCCTCCAGATCGGTATGCCGTTCCAAGAATTATCAGGCATGCCTTCGTCAAAACTCCCGGCCCCGTCTTTTTTATGTGAAGACTGCATGATGATCAAAGCAAATACGGATTTCGAGCATCAACGGGCGGTCATCGCGCGGCAGGGGCGGTGCCTGGAACCGGAACGGGCCGGACTCCCCGATGCTGAGGCGGTATGAAGTCCTTTTCGAGCACAGGATTTGCGCTGTTCGGTGCAGCGCTGGTCGCGATCAGTTACGGGCTCGCGCGCTTCGCCTTCGGGCTGTTCGTGCCTCCTATACGCGCCGAACTGGAACTAACGCCGTACGTGATCGGTATCATCGGCGCGCTGCCGCTCATTAGTTTCCTGCTGGCCACGCTGGCCGCGCCGTTCGCTGCCGATCGTTTAGGTGCCCGCAACACGGCGGTGCTGTCCGGTGCCTTCGGCGTCGGCGGCCTGGCGCTGATCAGTCAGGCCCTTGGCGCTCTATCGCTCGGCGTGGGGGTGTTCGCTTGCGGCATTTGCACCGGCCTGATGATGCCGGCACTTACGGCCGCCATGCAGGCGCTGGTAAAACGCTCGCTACACGGACGGGTAAGTGCGGTCATGAACGCGGGTACCAGCCTTGGCGTGGCCGTTGCCGTACCGGCGGTTCTGCTCCTGGCTGGCGCCTGGCGTTTCGCGTACGTGTCCTTTGCCGTTCTGGCGGGCCTAGGGGTGGTTGCCGCGTGGTACTTCATCCCCTCGGTGTCGCGGATCACGCCGGCGCACGCCGTGCCGCCGCCTCCGATCAGCGCCCTGCAGTGGTCGCGTCTTTTCAGGCTCTCGCTGTTTGCCTTCGTGATGGGATTCGTCTCCTCCGCGTACTGGATCTTCGCGCCCGATCTGGTGGTCACCCTCGGCGGCCTGCCGCCCGGCGCAACCGGGTGGCTGTGGCTAGCGGTTGGCATCACCGGCCTCGGAGGTGCCGTGGTGGCCGACCTGGCCGATCGCAACAACCCACCCATCACGCACGCACTGATGCTGATGATGTTGTCCGCGAGCCTGGCATTGCTCGCTGCCAGCCCCGGTCAGCTGGTGCTCGCGGCATTTTCCGCGCTGGTCTTCGGTCTGGCCTATATGAGTCTGACGGGGCTCTATCTGATGACCGGCATCCGCCTGTTGCCGGGCCGACTGTCGATGGGGCCGGTACTGCCATTCATGGCCGTCGCGCTCGGGCAGGCGGCCGGCTCGCCCGTCGTCGGCATGCTGGTGGATGAGTTCGGCTACGCCGATGCGTTTGCCATGTTCTCCGCGATCGGCATCCTGGTGGCAATCTTGTCGCCACTGTACCCGCGCTACATTGACCAAGGGCCCGAGGAGAAGGTTGAGGGCGAAACCGGCCTCCAGGCGGCGTTCGATCACCAGCTCCAGGGTGCGGATGGCGAGCCACTAAAGCCCGTCACGGAAGAAGCTAAAAACCCGTAGTCGACGCGAAAAACCAGAGAAACCGGGGCTACGCTGCGCTCCGTGCCGGCAGCACAACGTTGTGTGCCAGGTACGTATGGCATGAGCCGCAGTTGTGGAGCTTAGCAACGAACGGCCGATCGTGACCCTGAACGGACTTCGCGTCTTGCCAAGAAATCGTGATAGGGGCTACATTTGCGAGCAGTGAGGCCAGGTCATTCCGTCAATTTGATCCGGCAAAGAGGACTATGCCATGAGCGATACGACTGATATTCAAGTTGTCTTGCGGTATTTCGACGGCTGTACCTCTGGAGATATCGACGTTCTGATGTCCACCTTGGCTCCGAATGTCGTCCACTACTTCTTGCCCGCGATTCACAAGCCGACCATCCAGTGTTCCGAAACAGCGATCGAGGGAAGAATTTCGTAGGGCCTTGGAAGGAGGGTCGACGAAATGAAGCGGTCGCATTAGGCCGCCCAGAGATCGAATCGTACAATTTAAGGAGGCAAGTGCAATGACCCAGCAACACCATGGTAAAGCCTACGGCAGAAGTGCGCCGGAGAATTATGAACGATACTTTGTTCCGGCTATTGGCGCGCCCGCGGCTAATGGGCTTATCGAAATCGCCGCGCTTCGTCCGGGGGAACGGGTCTTGGATATTGCGTGTGGGACCGGTGTCGTGGCACGGCTCGCTTCACAGGCGGTCGGCGCCGCGGGGATTGTCGCCGGGTTGGACATCAATCCGGCTATGCTGGAAGTTGCGCGCTCGGTAAAGCCGACCGGCGAGAAAATCCAGTGGCACGAGGCCAGTGCGGAAAAAATGCCGCTACCGGATGCAACGTTTGACGTGGTGCTGTGCCAGATGGGGCTCCAATTCATGCCCGACAAGCCCGCAGCGCTGCGAGAAATGCATCGTGTCCTGGCGCCCGGCGGCCGCCTGATCCTCAATGTGCCCGGGCCCACGCCACAACTGTTCGTTATCATGGGAGAAGTGCTCGCGAGGCACATCAGCCCAGAGGCTGAGGGATTCGTGAACCAGGTATTCTCGTTCCACGACACGGACGAGATTCACAACCTCATTAACGGCGCCGGTTTCCGCGATGTCTCGGTCAAGGCCGACACCAAGTCGCTACGCCTTCCCCCACCGGAGGAGTTTCTCTGGCAGTATGTGTACAGCACCCCCCTGGCAGGCGCCGTGGCGCAGGTGAATGACGAACGCCGCGGCTCGCTGGAACACGACATCGTGGCAAAGTGGCGGGAGTTCGTGAAGGATAACGCCTTGATGCTTCAG
Source organism: uncultured Gammaproteobacteria bacterium (assembly GCA_963731035.1). Taxonomy (GTDB): domain Bacteria; phylum Pseudomonadota; class Gammaproteobacteria; order Arenicellales; family JAANXG01; genus JAANXG01. The sequence continues at coordinate 9,226 of CAVSUY010000028.1, forward strand.
GTACGCATGGTAGTAGCGAGAGCCCAGAAATAGAGGGCCTGCGCGGCGGCCCAACTATGATTTCAGCCGGACGCGGTGAGGCGGCGGTTTGTTTCCTGGAATCCAGTGGCCCCGGCCGGTTAAAACGGCGTTGGGCGTCAATCCAAACCCACACACTGATATGAACGCAGAAGCAGTACTGGAATTCTGGTTTCCCGAGGATCTTGGCGATGATGCGGACAGGGTTTTGAGTCAGGTTCAGTGGTGGTTTCGTGGCGGCAGCAACAAGGATGTGCGCGCTCGGTTTAGCAGTGCGCTTGAAATGGCGGAGGACGGCAAGCTCGAGCATTGGAAGACGTCACCCCGCTCAAGGCTTGCGTTGATCCTTGTGCTTGATCAATTTTCGCGGGCAATCTACGGAAACGATTCACGAGCCTACCGCAATGATGCCGCAGCGCGCGACGCTGCACGGGAAGGCATTGGGAATGGGCACTATGCCTGCCTGATTTCCTGTTGGGAGCGAACATTCTTCACCCTGCCATTCGGACATTCCGAAAACCTGGCGGACGCCAATCTTGCTGCAGCGCTGGCGGAGGAAATCGCAGAGAACGCTCCGGCGGGTTTGGAACCGATCTTGCGGTTTTCTGCAGAACAGGCGAAAGGCCACAGAGATGTCATTGCGCGCTTTGGTCGCCACCCCCACCGAAACGCGGCGCTCGGCAGAATTTCCACGGCAGATGAAGAGGCGTATCTGAAATCAGGTGAGATTGTTCATACCCGTCCCCTGCCGGGCCGTGCGAGTTGACGCCCAACAACATGTTTCTGAAGTTGCTGGCGGCCGGCCTCGCAGGTCCCTGGAGCATCCCCGGCGGCGCGGCCGCCGGTCCGAGCAGGAGGGCCAGGCGCCAAATGCCGACGCCCAACGCGGTCTTGCCTCGGCGGCTACCCCCATTCCCGCGCCACTAAGAGCGGGGTTTCGCCTGGCGGCCCCTTGAGCTCTACGACATTCCCCTCCGGATCCTTGAGATAGATGGAAGGCCCACTCCCCTCAGCGCCGTATCGAGTCTCCGTCGGCCCCGCCTCGACGCCGTGCGCTGCCAGATGCCGGCGGATCGCGGGTTCGTCGAACGGGTCGACGCGGATGCAGAAATGGTCCATGTTGCGACCGCCGTCGCCGGGCGCCGCGCCCCCTTGCCTGCCGATCTCGCCGTCGACGTCCACGAGGTCGATCAAGCTGCTGCCCGCGCGGAGCTGAATCAGCCCGAGCCGCTCGGCACGTCGCTCCTCCGTGCAGCCCAGCACGTCACAATAGAAATGCAGTGTCCGCGCGACGTCCTTCACCCGAAGCACCACGTGGTCGATCTCCCGCGGTCGTATGCTCATCTGGAAAATACCGTTTGATTCAGTCATGCTGCCGTTGACTGTACGTCGAGCGGCCGCGGTGCGGCAACTTCCGTTGCGAGGACACGCTGGACCAATTCAGGGTGCCTCCCGGGTCGGCACCGCCTGCTGCGCTTGCCGGGCCACTATCGAAGGACGTAAAGATGCCAACGAAATACGCACACACCAACCTGGTCGCGAAGGATTGGAAGCGGCTATCATCCTTCTACCAGGAAGTGTTCGGATGCGTCCCCATCCCACCACAGACTATCACGCGTTTGTTGGCCGCTGAGGCGGGACATTATGCAATTGAGTAGAATAGCTACGAATCTAATCGAAGGGGGCACGCATGGAGATTAATGGTTAGGGTGCCGAGCTTTGTCGTTGAGCGATACAAGAAATCCACTATGCATAGGGAGGGAAGAGAGTTATGAAAATGATGACGTGCAAACAGCTCGGAGGACCATGTGACCAGGTATTCAAGGCAGACACATTTGATGAAATCGCGCAAATGAGCAGGAAGCATGGCATGGAGATGTTCCAAAAGGCCGACCAGGACCACATCGAAGCCATGAATCAAATGAAGACGCTCATGAGTGAGGAAGGGGCGATGGAGAAATGGATGGGAGACAGACGCAGAGAGTTCGACGCATTGCCGGAGTGCAAGTAGCCCGGGTCCGTTTCTGTGGGAAGTCGATTGCCGGGAGTGCAGCGTTGCTCGTGAACAGCGCTGGATGACCGGCACGAAGGGCGCTAACCGGAGGCCGCATGAGCAGCCAAGAGCGTTTCAATACGTTTGCGGAATTTTACCCGTTCTATCTGAGCGAGCATGCAAACCGCGCTTGCCGGCGCCTGCACGTCGCGGGCACCAGCGTGGCGCTGGCCCTGGTGGTTGTCGTATTGGCGACCCAGAATTGGTGGCTGCTGCTGGTGGCCCTCGTCCAAGGCTATGGTCTTGCGTGGGCCGGCCATTTCTTTTTCGAACACAACAAGCCTGCAACCTTCAAGCACCCTGTATTCAGTTTCATGGGCGACTGGCGCCTTTGGTGGGAAATCGTCACCGGGAAGTTGTCCTTCTGAAGCCTGGGTCCAGCCCGAAGGCCTGAGGGAAGAGTTGTCCCGAGTTCAGGCCCGATCTAGACTCTCCGGTCGAACGCACATCAGCAGGAGATTCTCGTGGCGTCGATGCATTTGTGGGTCGCCCTAGCGTTGGCAACGCTCAGCTATGCGGTCGTGCGAAGAATCCGGAAGGGCCGCGGCAGGCCTGAGCGCCCGGCTTTGCGTTGCCAACGATGATCGTGCTGAGGGAGTACTCCCTATCGGACCTCGAAGAATTGGTTGCGCTGGCCAACAACAGGAACGTCTCGAGATATCTGGTCTACACGTTCCCCTATCCCTACACGCGCCCAGACGCAGAGCAGTGGATTGAGTCCGGTTCCAGGGAGGGCGGCGCGACAACCATGGCTATCGAACACGAAGGCAGGTTCGCGGGTAGCATAGGCATTAAGCCCCAGACCGGATGGAAGGCACATACGGCGGAAGTCGGTTACTGGATAGGAGAAGAGTTCTGGGGCCGCGGGATTGCCTCCGCGGCCCTCAAAGAGATGACTCAATTGGCGTTTACTCACTACGGCTACAGGAAACTGTTTGCGCCGGTGCTCGGTCCCAACAAGGCGTCGATCAGGGTGCTGGAGAAGAATTCCTATGTTCTGGAAGGGATAATGGAGAAGGAGGTATACGCGGATGACGGATATCTCGACGTTCACCGTTATGCGAAACTTCGCCCGTGACGCATGAGTTTCGAGGGGTGGTCACCTACTACCTGATCCCCGCAAAGGTGATGCGGGTCAACGAGATCGCCAAAGATCCCAATTCCGGTACCAGCTACATCGTAACGGCAGTATCCTCGTGGAGATCAACAAACCGATGGACGTCATGGCGAACTGGACGGTCGTGAACCTGGAGCATTTCGAGTATCCGCAGCCAAAGGCAATACAGTACAAGTTGCTGCAGGAACAGCATGAAGTGACGGTCAAGTATCATGCCGTGAAAGTTGATATCGACGGCGACATGTCTCAGTACGTTCCGCAACAATAACCGGTGTTTCCCCGGTATCATCGATTCCAGTACTCAACTATTCGCAACTCGGACTGGTTCAATGCATAGACGTTTTATTCTCAGTGTGATCGCGGTCGTTCTGGTAGCCGCGATTGGAATCACCGCGGCGTGGATAACGACCACGGAGCCGTCCGCCGCCAGCGAGAACCTCGGCCCCCTGGATCAGCCTGTCTCGGCGAACCTGATGGCGCGGTTGAATAAGATCAGTACGCAGGGCTTGCAGGAAACCCCGAATCTCAATCAAGCGGCGATGAAGCGCATCCACGCCGGGTCGGAAACGTCGGGCGGCACCCCGCTGGTCCTCTACGTGGGTGCGGACTTCTGCCCCTACTGCGCCGCGCTGCGCTGGCCCCTTACCCTGACGCTCATGCGCTTCGGTGATCTATCGGGCCTGCGCTACACGCGATCGAACGGCCGCGACGTCTATCCCAATACCGCGACATTCACATTCTCCAGCGCCCATCTGAAAAGCGATGTCATCGATTTCCAGGAGACCGAGCTCGAGGACCGTGACCGTAAAGCCCTCCAGACCTTGGACTCGTCGGCGCATACGATATTCGAGGCCTTCGACAAGAAGCCCTACACGCAGTATCCGGGCTCGATTCCGTTTCTGTACCTCGGCGGGCAATACCTCGAGATCGGATCGCCGTTCTCGCCCGATGCGCTGCAAGGATTGGATTGGGAACAGATCGCAGCCCGGCTGGAATCGGGCGACAATGCCTCCTGGCAGGACATTATGAGCGAGGCGAATCTGTTGACGGCGGCGCTGTGTACCCTCACGCAGAGCAAGCCCGATGACGTATGCACGGCGCCGGCGATCGAGTCGGCCGCCGGCCACCTGCCGCAGTGAGCCTGCCATCGGAGGCGGCGCTCGCCCGCGGAACATCCGATCGGACGCATCGCCGGGGTCGACGAGGATCGACGAGATCGCCTCGCCAGTTACACCACGTGGTGAACGGTTCCGCGGGTAGCTGAGGAATAACACGATGCTCGAGCTGGCAACTTTGATCTCGCAGCACGCGCGTTATCGCCCGGATGCCACCGCGGTGGTATTCGGCGGCGAAAGACTCACCTATGCACAGTTCGGAGCACGGGTGGCGCGCTCCGCGAACCTGCTCCGTTCGCTCGGCATAGGCAGGGGCGACAAGGTCGCCACGGTGCTCGGCAACTCGCGCGAGGCGCTCGAACTCATCTGGGCGGTGCCGGCCGTCGGGGCGGCGCTGGTGCCGCTGTCGCCGCTCCTGATGCCCGCGGGGCTGGCGGGCCTGCTGCGCGATTCCGACGCGACCTGCCTGGTGAGCCAGCGCTCGATGCTGGCGATACTCGAGGAGATCCGCCCCGACCTCGCGCAGTGCCTGCCCGGACGCGTGCTCCTTACAGACGGCGCATCGAAGGACTTCGGAGACTACGGCATGCTCACCGATGCTCAGGAAGAGACTTTCGTGCCGGAGCCCTGCGGTCCCGATGATCTGTTCAACATCATGTACACCAGCGGAACCACCGGCCTGCCGAAGGGGATCATGCACAGCCACTACGTGCGCTCGATGTACTGCCTGCTCATGGCCTCCTCGTACCGGATGACGCCGGAGTCGCGCACGCTGCACGCCGGAGCGATCGTGTTCAACGGTGCCTACGTGACCATGATGCCGACGTTCTATCTCGGGGGAACGTACGTGCTGCTGCCGCGGTTCGACGCCAACGCAACCATCGACGCGATCGAACGTGAGCGCATCACCCATATCATGCTCGTCCCCACCCAGATCATCGCCATCCTGGCGTCGAATGCGTACCGTCCGGAGCGGCTTGCCTCTCTCGAGTGCATCCTGTCGCTCGGCGCGCCGCTTCTGCAGCAATACAAGGACAGCCTGAACGCCGACCTGCCGAACCGGTTCTACGAGCTTTACGGCTTGACCGAGGGCTTCGTGACCATCCTCGATCGTGACGAGGCGATGCGCAAGTCGGGCTCCGTGGGCCGCCCCACGCAATACTTCCAGATACGGATCGTCGATGACGCCGGCAATGATCTGCCGTGCGGTGAAATAGGCGAGATCGTTGGCCGCGGCCCGATCATGATGCAAGGTTACTACAAGCGCCCCGACCTCACCGCCCAGACGATCCGAGACGGCTGGATTTTCTCCGGCGACATGGGCCACCTGGACGAAGAGGGTTACGTGTATCTCGTGGACCGCAAGAAGGACATGATCGACTCGGGCGGCATGAAGGTGTATCCGAAAGACGTCGAAGAGATCGCCGCCTGCCACCCGGCTGTCCGTGAAGTCGCGGTGTTCGGTGTGCCGCACGAAAAGTGGGGCGAGACGCCGCTCGCCGCGGTGATCCTTAGCGAGGGTTCGGCGGCAACTGCCGAGGAGCTGCGCGACTGGATCAACGAGCGGGTGGCGGCCCGCTACCAGCGGGTAGACGACGTGGTCATCATGGAGGACTTCCCGCGCAACGCCGCCGGCAAGACCCTCAAGCGCGAGATGCGCGAGCCGTACTGGGCCGGCCGTGGGAAGAAAATCTAGCCCGGGAATTCTGAAGACAGCGCATGTCCCGGTATCAAAAGCTCCTGCTGACAATCTTCATCGTGATCTGGGTGTGGGCCGGGATCGCCCCCAAGTATCGCCACGATTGGCTGTTGGAGAACTATCTTGTCTTCATTTTCGTCCCGTTGATCTTTCTCGCCGGGCGTTATTTCCGGTTTTCGAACCTTTCCTACTCGCTGATCACCTTGTTCTTGTGCATGCACGTGATCGGCTCGCACTAGACCTACGCTGAGGTGCCGTTTGGGCAAACGCTGCAGCATTGGTTCGGCGCGGCGAGAAACATGTATGACCGGCTGGTGCACTTCTCCTTCGGCCTGTTGATGGCCTACCCGATGCGTGAAGTATTTTTGCGTGTTGCCAGGACTCGCGGTGTCTGGGGATACTGGCTGCCGTTGGTACTGATTCTGGCCTTCTCGGCGATTTATGAAATCGTCGAGTGGCTGGTGGCGCAGAGCGTTGATCCGTCAGCGGGCCTGGCGTTTCTCGGCGCCCAGGGCGACATCTGGGATTCACAGAAGGATATGCTGGTCGCGGGGATCGGGGCGGCGGTGGCCATGGCTGTCGTCGCATCGGTCCATCTGATCTACGACCGGGAATTCCCCCGCGAGCTGCGCCAGAGCCTGGTCATGGACAACAACGATCATCCCCTGGGCGAAGTGGAGTTCCGGCGCCTGCGGAAGCAATATCACGACAGAAGGCAGTAAGCCGTTCGCCGAACGGGCACTTTCTGGCGTCCGTTCACCGGGTTATCATTCCGCCCCCTTGCACAGCCTCAGCGGCAAACGAGCCGGGACATGAACCAGGAACAGCGATATGACGTCATCGTGGTGGGCGGCGGGCACGCCGGCACCGAGGCGGCGCTCGCGGCCGCCCGCATGGGCTGCCGGACGCTGCTGCTGACGCACAATATCGAGACCGTGGGCCAGATGTCCTGCAACCCTGCCATCGGCGGCATCGGCAAGGGCCACATCGTCAAGGAGATCGACGCCCTGGGCGGGGCCATGGCGCGAGCCGCGGACCGGGGCGGAATCCAGTTCCGGACCTTGAATTCACGCAAGGGCCCGGCGGTGCGGGCGACCCGTGCCCAGGCGGACCGGGTGCTGTACAAGCAGGCGATCCGGAGCATCGTCGAAGGACAGGATAACCTGCTGGTGTTCCAGCAGGGAGTGGACGACCTGATCATCGAGCAGGACCGAGTGGTTGGTGTGGTAACCCAGATGGGCTTGCGCTTCAGAGCGCCGGCGGTGGTGCTCACCACCGGCACCTTCCTCGGCGGCAGCATCCACATCGGCGAGTCGAACTACCAGGGCGGGCGCGCCGGCGACCCGCCCGCCAACGCCCTGGCGGCGCGTCTGCGGGAGCTGCCGTTCCGCGTCGGACGACTGAAGACCGGCACGCCGCCGCGCGTCGACGGAAACACGCTCGACTACGCAGTCATGGAAGAGCAGCCCGGTGACCAGCCGGTGCCGGTGTTCTCCTACCTGGGCCGCGCCGACGAGCATCCCGAGCAGGTCTCCTGCCGCATTACTTACACCAACGAGCGCACCCACGACATCATCCGGGCGGGCCTGGACCGCTCGCCGATGTTCAGCGGCGAGATCGAGGGGGTCGGCCCCCGCTACTGCCCGTCCATCGAGGACAAGGTGGTGCGCTTCGCGGACCGAACCGGCCACCAGATATTCGTGGAACCCGAAGGCCTCAAGACCAGCGAGGTCTATCCCAATGGCATTTCCACCAGCCTGCCCTTCGATATCCAGCAAGCGCTGGTTCGCTCGATCAAAGGCTTCGAGAACGCCCACATCACGCGCCCCGGCTATGCCATCGAGTACGACTACTTCGATCCGCGGGATCTCAAGGCCACGCTGGAAACGAAGTTCATCCAGGGTCTGTTCTTCGCCGGACAAATCAATGGCACCACCGGCTACGAGGAAGCGGCCGGCCAGGGGTTGGTGGCCGGCATCAACGCCGCGCTGTGCGTACGGGAGGAAGAAACGTGGTGGCCGCGCCGCGATCAGTCCTATATCGGCGTACTCATCGACGACCTGGTCACCCGCGGCACCAAGGAGCCTTACCGCATGTTCACCTCCCGGGCGGAATATCGGCTGATGCTGCGCGAGGACAACGCCGACCTGCGCCTGACGGAAACCGGCCGCCGGCTCGGCTTGGTGGACGACCGGCGCTGGCGCGCATTCTCGGTCAAGCGTGAAGCGTTGGAAAGGGAGAGAGCGCGGCTGTCGTCGACCTGGCTGCGCCCGGATGGCGTGCCGGCCGCTGAGCAGCAGCGGGTGCTCGGACAGGCGCTGTCGCGGGAGACGACGCTTCTGGATCTGCTGCGCCGTCCCGAAGTGCGATACGAGGATCTCGTCAGCATGGACGGTCTCGGTCCCGGCGAATCGGATCCCAAGGTGATCGAGCAGCTCGAGATCGAGGCGCGCTACTCCGGCTACATCGAGCGCCAGCAGCAGGAAATCGAGCGCCAGCGGCGCAGCGAGGAGACTACGCTGCCCGGCGACATCGACTACCGCAACGTGCGCGGCCTGTCGGCCGAGATCCAACAGAAGCTGAACGAGTTCAAGCCCGCCACCATCGGCCAGGCCTCGCGCATCTCCGGCGTTACCCCGGCGGCGATCTCATTGCTGTTGGTGCACCTGAAGAAGCGCGTTGCCTGATTGGGTTCCCGGCGTGGAAGACGGCCGGGCTTCTCAGGTTCTCGTTGTTTATCGAGTGTGCGATGTCCGGCAGCGGCAGGACTCAGGCCGGCTTTCGGCCGCGTAAGTGGTGTGGGCAGTGCTCACCGGTTTCGAGGACGGTGAGCATCGCGCGCCAGGTCCGGATATTGTGGTCCACAGTGTCCGTGCCCGCCGCTGCGACGGCTCTTTCGTACAAGTCACCTTCCAGCGTAGCGAGCTCGGAACGTGCCACGTCCACGTACCAGGGGTTGCGGTTGCGCAGATCGACGTCGGTAAAGCCCGCGGCCTCGAGTGCGCGCCGGTAGCGATCGGGTGAAGCCATGCCGAAGCTGAGTCCCTCCAGGTCGATGTAGTGCTTCATTTCGGGCGAGGGCTCGTTGTCGTGGGCGATCAGCCAGTCGCTGGCCAGCAGCCACCCGCCGGGTTTCAGGATGCGCATGATGTCCGCGAACAGGGCCTCCTTGTCGGCGATGTGGATCATGGCGTCCTTGCTGAACACGATATCGAAGCTCGCGTCCGGGAACGGAAAGGGGCCGGGCTCGACCTGCACGAACTCCACCTGGTCGGCGAGACCGCGCGCCGTGGCGCGCTCCCGGGCCTTGGCAAGGACCGGGGCTTCGACATCCAGGCCCACCACCTTTGCCGCGCCGTGGTCGGCGGCGAGGCTCAGTGTGATGCCGCCCGAGCCGCAGCCGATGTCCAGTACATTGCGGCCGGTGAGGTCGAAGCCATCGACAACGGCGCGGACTTCGTCAGCGCCGCCCGGTGACAGATAGCCTTCACCCCAAAGGGTTTCCAGGAAAGTGATGAGTTTGTCGGTGTATTCGGGTTCGTGAGTGTCTGTCATTGCCATTGTTGCCTGGGTTGTCCCGACAAAGCTGCAGGGCGGCATTCCGTGCCGGCAACCGTGTGGGGTGCGGCGGTGGACCTTGCCGGGATGAGTCCCGACCTGCAATGTGCCGCGCCAGTCACAATAGCAATGAGGATCGGCATCTCATGCCCGCAGCGGTCCAGCTCAGTCCGAAAACAATCCCTCTTTGCGAAGCTCGGCCGTGGCCAGCTCTATGCCCTCGCGCAGCTTGTCGACAAGCTCGTCGACCTGCTTCCGGTTGATAATCAGCGGCGGGGACATCACGCACATGTTCACCAGTGGTCGCACCAGCAGGCCGAGGTGCTGGCAGTGCCGGTCGATGCGATTGCCGATGGCGTAGTCCAGCTTCAGTGCATCGCGGGTGTCGTCGTCGATACGGCATTCGACGCAGCCCACTAAGCCAACGCCGCGCACGTCGCCGACGATGGGCATGTCGCGGAGGCCGGCGAGGCGTTCCTGGAAGTAAGGCCCGATCTCGCGCACGTGCTCCAGCAGTCCCTCGCGCTCGATGATGTCGAGGTTTGCCATCGCCGCGGCGCAGGAGACCGGGTGGCCGGAGTAGGTAAAACCGTTGGTGAAGATGGCGTGGTGCGATTGCTCGCCGCTGACGTCGGCCAGCAGCCGGTCGGAGATGAACACCGCGCCCAGCGGCACGTAGCCCGAGGTGATGCCCTTGGCGGCGGTGATGATGTCGGGCTGAATGTCGAACACCGCCTCGCTGGCGAACATGTGGCCGAGCCGGCCGAAGGCCGTGACCACCTCGTCCGAGATATAGATCACGTCATGGCGGCGGCACACCTCCTGGCATTTGCGGTGATAGCCTTGCGGCGGAACGATCACGCCGCCGGAGGCGAGGATCGGCTCGGCAATGAACGCCGCCACCTTGTCCGCGCCCAACTCCTCGATCATGCGCTCGAGGTCCGCCACCTTGGCGTCGCAGAACTCCTCTTCACTCATTCCTTCCGGTCGCCGATAAGGATTGGGCGAAGGCAGGAAGTGGATGGTATCCGTCTCGAAATCGAACCAGCTCTTGTCCCGGCCCTTGCCGGACACCGACGCCGCCAGGTAGGTGCTGCCATGGTAGGCGTCGCCGCGGGTGATGATGTGTTTCTTCTCGGGGCGCCCGCGCACGTTGTTGTAGAACATGACGAAGCGCAGCGCCGAATCCACGGCGGTGGAGCCGCCGGTGGTGAAGAACACGTTGTTGAGGTCGCCCGGAGCCAGTGCGGCCAGGCGTTCCCCCAGCAGCGCGGCGGGCCCGCTGGTCAGCGACCACGGGCTGCAGTAAGCCATCTCCGTGATCTGCGCGGCTACGGCGTCGGCAATCTCGCGGCGTCCGTGCCCGACGTTGACGCACCACATGCCGCCGGGACCGTCGATGAGCGCATTGCCGTCGGTGTCGTAAAGGTAGATGCCCTCGCCGCGGGCGATGACGGTGCGCCGGTTGTGGCCGTAATCGGCCAGTGCTTCCCAGGGATGGACCACCTGGTTGTCCGCGGCGCGGAGCATGGCGGTATCGTTGTCGCCTGCGGCGTCGTGGGACTGGACCGCGCGGCGCGCGGAACTGGTCTTGGTGCGCATGGGGCTTGTCTCTCTTCGTTGGCTTTAGAAAGCCGGATTGGCACTATGCGGGTCGGGCAGCCGTTCCCCGCTGTTTGAGCATTTCGTCGTTGACCTCTTTCAGCGGGCGGCCCGGGGGCTTCTCCGGCAGATTAGCCACCGGCAGCTCGGCGCGGATGGAGTCGTGGAACTGCTTGAGGGTGTCCTCGAACGTCGACAAAGGCCCCGGCTCGTAAGCGGAGGAACTCACGCCGTCGGCAACGCGCCGGCAGAGCACGTGGTCCTCCTCCATCACTTTGCCGCTGATGCGCATGTTCAGCCGCTGCAGGGTGCGCATTTCCGGGCGCTCGTCAGGCAGGGCGTACACCGCGTAGCGGGCCACACAGCGCTCCGGCCCGAGCGGCAGGATCTGGAAAAAGTCGATCGAGTCCGGATACAGGTCCAGACCGAGATTGGGCAGCATGGTGTAGAAGGCCCAGGCATCGCGCCGGTCCTCGGGCAGGTGGGTGGCGACCTCGGTGATCCGTTCCTGGTAGGCGCGCTCCGTCCATACCGGCGACGGCTGATCCTTGAAATGGCTCACCGTGCTGGAGACTCCGGTCTCGTGGATTTCGCTGTTCATGGGCTGCAGGCCGAACATGCGATTGAGTCCGGGGTGCCCCATCATGATGTGGTAGCACTCCAGGTTATTGTCCACCCCGATCTTCCAGTCGCAGGGCCACTCGGTCTCGCCGATGGGGGACAGCGGCTCCATCTCCGGCATCCGATACAGCTCCAGATCCTCAAGATAGGGCGCCCAGATCTGTTCCAGCGTCGGTCCACCGTCGTCGGTCAGGCGTACGAATACGAAGCCGAAGAAGACCTGCAGTTCCACCGGCTTGAGTCCAAAGCAGTTCTTGTCGAGGCCCGGGAAAGCTTGTTCCTGGGGTACGCCGCGCAAGTCGCCGTTCAGACCATAGGTCCAGCCATGGTAGGGGCAGGTGATGGCGGGCTTGTGAAGCGTGCCCTTGCCGTACAGCAGCCGCGAGCCCCGGTGACGGCAGAAATTGTGGAACGCGTGGAGTGACTCATCCCGGTCCCGGATGACGACAATGCTTTCGCTGAGAATATCCAGCACCCGGTAGTCGCCGACCCGCGGCAGGTCGTTCTGGTGGCACACGATCTGCCACGACGGCATCAGCACCCGCTGCAGCTCGAGCTGCAGGAAGTCGGGGTCCGAGTAGGTCCATGCCGGCAGAGACTTGGCCGGTCCCGGCCGCAGCGGGTAGAAGCGAGTGTCCGCCTTGGGGTGTGCCGTGCCAGTGGTGCCGTTCATGATGGTGTGCTCCTTAAAAAAACGGGGTCAATTGGTTGCGCGGATCCCTGCGCTGTCTCATTCTCTGCGGAACTGCTGAAGCGGCCCTCGCTGCTCGAGGGATCCGGAGGCGGCCGTCCCGCCGTGCATCCGCGGGCCGCCCACTGCCAGTATGCCACGAACAAATTGATCGATCAATCAAACAATATTCGGCGTCCGGCCTGGCGGTGCAAGCCCGATTGACCCCGGCGGCCGACTGCGCTATTGTTTGATTAATCAATCACGTTTTGGTCGTCGGCCGGCCATCCGATTGGCTGGATTTTCGCCGCCGTTCGTCCGTCTCTGGTGACGAATCGCGGCGAAAATCATAGAGTTGCCCGAAATGGGGAGCAACCCCGTCAAGGGCCCAAAACATGTCTCACCGCACGAAACCATCCGAGGAGGTAACGGCTATGAGTGACGACAAGACACGACTCGAACGCGCGGTCGCGCGGCTCACCAGGCACGGCATGTCGCGCCGCGAAGCATTGAAGGCTATCGTGATCAGCGGTATGGGGGCGACGGTCTCCCCGCTGGTTTCGCAGCTCGCATGGGGCGCTGAGGGTCCCGGCGGCCTGCCCATGGCGCGTCCGGACAAGCCCGTCACGATGCCCATGAACGGCAATCCGATCGGCGACGGCATGAAGCCCGAGAGTGGCACCTTCACGGTGTTCAACTACGCGGACTACCTCTACAAGGACCTGCTGGACCAGTTCGGCAAGAAGTACGGCGTGGACGTACAGATAACGACGTTCGAGAACATGGACCAGTGCATCACCAAGCTGGCCAACAACTCGGTTGACGTGGACGTGACCGAAATCACTCCCGACCGGCTGTCCCAGGCGGTGGCGGGCAAGCTCCTGCAACCCATCAACCACGGCTATATACCGAACCTGGAGAAGAACGTCTGGCCGCAGTTGCAGAGCCCCTTCTACGACCAGGAATCCCGCTACACCGTGCCCTATACCTGTTACACCACGGGTATCGGCTGGCGCAGCGACAAGGTGAAGGAAGACATCGCCCACATGGACAACCCCTGGTCCATCTTCTGGAATGCCCAGGCCTACCAGGGCCTGACCGGCATCATCCAGTCTCCGCGCGAAGCCATCGGTATGGCCATGCTCTACCGGGGCAATACCGACCTCAATACCGAGGATCCCAAGGTCATCGACCAGGCTCTGGAGGACCTCAAGGCACTGGTGGGTATCTGCAATCCCAAGGTGGACCAGACCCAGTACCAGACCCTGCCCCAGGGCACCAGCGTGCTGCACCAGGCGTGGTCGGGCGACCTCCTGACCGGCGCCATGTGGTACATGCCTGAAGGCCAATCGCCAGACAACCTGCAGTACTGGCAAGGGGGAAAGGGCAAGGCACCGGTGCAGAACGACTGCTGGGCGGTGCCGGCCGTCAGCAAGCGGCCGGTGCTGGCGCACCTGTGGATGAACTTCATCCTCGACAACCAGAACGCTTACGACAACTTCATCAACTTCACCGGCTATCAGCCGCCGATCAACTCCTTCAATCCCGACCGACTGATCTCGGAAGGTACGATCCCGAAGCATCTCGCCTCGGCGGTGGTGAAGCCGGATGACCTTGGCCCAGGCTCCATCCAGTACATGACGCTCACCGCCAAGGGTCAGAAGATGTGGCAGGACGCCTACGCGCAGTTCATCGCCGGCGTCTGACGCCGGCGATCCGGGCGGTCGCACAGTAGATGTATCCGCGCTGGCTGTGGCAGGCGTGCGCCCTGCCGGGCGTCGTGTGGTTGGCGTTGCTGTTCCTGGTGCCGTTCTACGCCGTAATCGGCGTGGCTTTCGGCAACCTGGACCCGATTTTCCAGAACCCGATTCCGATCTGGAATCCGCTGCACTGGAATTTCGCCAACGCACTGGACACCCTCTCGCGTTTCGCGCCAGGGAAGCCTTATTGGGAGGTGTTCGTTCGCACCACGGCGTATATCGTGCAGGCGGTGGGGCTGTGCCTGCTGATCGGCTACCCGGTGGCGTACTACATCTCCCGGCACGCGCGGCGCACCAAGACCCTGCTGCTGGTGCTGCTGGTGCTGCCGTTCTGGGTCAGCTACCTGATGCGGATGCTGGCCTGGGTCGGCCTGCTGGCCCCGGACGGACTGGTGAACGAGTTCCTGATCTGGAGCCATATCGATCCCGACCCGCCTAACTGGTTGAGCGGCAACCCGGCCTCGGTGATCTTCGCCTTGGTCTATGGCTATATCCCTTACATGATTCTGCCCCTGGTGGCGGCGCTGGACCGCATCGACAAGAGTCTGATCGAAGCCTCGCGCGACCTCGGCATGACCTCCACCCAGACGTTCTTCAAGGTAACCCTGCCGTTGTCCAAGATGGGCATTCTCGGCGGTTGCGTGATCAATGTGCTGCCCATGTACGGCGACTACTACACTTCGCAGATCATCTCCGGCTCGCCGCGCACCAGTATGCTGGGTAACCAGATCTACCTGTATTTCCATGGCGGGCCGCAGCCCGACGTCGGTGCCATGATGACCATCGTATTGTCGCTGTTCCTGGCGATCCTGATGGGCTACTACCTCTACACGGTCGCCAAGGCGCAAAGGGAACTGCAATGAGCGGTTCCCGGGCTCGTCGCGGCGTCAAACAGCGAACCGTAGGAGCGGCTTCAGCCGTGATGAGGTGCTGCCAAGGCCCCCACGTTTGCTGGCCTGCTCCGAGATTCCAGAGTCTGTTGAGAAATGCGGGCGGGGGAGCGGGGACATGAAGCGGCGGCCAGCCGGATGAGCTTGGCGCGATTGCGGGGCCTGCTGGCCAACCCCTGGAGCCGCCCTCGCTGGCTGGTGGTGATCACCTGGGCCTACATGGTGTGGTCCATCGTGCCGGTGCTGATCGCCATTCAGTTCTCCTTCAACGACGGGCGCTCCATCGCCGTGTGGCAGGGCTTCAGCGCCACCCGCTGGTACTGGGGGGACCACGTGAACTCGGTCTGGCACGACCCGACCCTCCAGCATGCCCTGATCCAGAGCCTGAAGCTGGCGGGATTGGACATGCTGATCGCCACCCCCATCGGAGTGCTGCTCGCCCTCGGCCTGGCGCGCTGGCGCGGCCATGGCGCCCGTCCGGCAAATTTTCTCATGCTGTTCCCGCTGGTCACCCCCGAGATCGTCATGGGGGTTTCTCTGTACCTGGTGTTCCAGTACGTGTTCGTATTCGTGCATCCCAGCACCACCGCTCAGGTGCTGGGACAGGTGACATTCTCGATCTCGTACGTGGTTGTCGTGGTGCGCGGTCGGCTGCTGTCCATCGGGCGGCAGTACGAGGAGGCGGCGGCGGATCTGGGGGCGACGACCTGGGAGTCCCTGCGGTTGGTGCTGATGCCGCTGCTCCTGCCGTCGATCCTGGCCAGCATGATGATCGTATTCGCCATATCTATCGACAACTTCGTCATCACCCAATGGCTGTCCTGCGGGGCGAGCTGCGATACGATTCCGATCAAGGTCTATAATGCCAGCCGCGCCGCGCCGCTGCCGTCCATCAACGCGTTGGCGGCAATCATGGTCTACCTGACACTGACCGCGGTTGGGGCCGCGTACCTGCTCTACCGACTGCTGACACGGGGCGAGCACGGCAAGGGGTCCGCCCAGGCCGACATCGCCAGGATGGGCTCCATTGATTTCAACTGACGGCCCACGCCGCCTCGAGGTAGCCAGCGGATGAAGCACAGCAGCGACGGCACGATTCAACTGGTCGGTCTCAGCAAGCGATTCGGTCCCTACCTGGCGGTCGACAATATCAACCTGGATATCCCGGGCGGGGAGTTCTTTTCCATCCTGGGCCCCTCCGGCTGCGGCAAGACCACCACTTTACGCATGATTGCCGGCTTCGAGCGTCCCAGTGCCGGGCGCATCCTGCTCAACGGCGAGAACGTCGAGCAGTTTCCGCCGAACAAGCGTCCCGTGAACACGGTGTTCCAGAACTATGCCCTGTTTCCGCACCTGAACGTATTCGACAATGTCGCGTTCGGCCTGCGGCGGGCGCGCCTGGACAAGGAAGAAGTCAACCGGCGCGCCGCCGAAGCCCTGGAACTGGTGATGTTGACCGGGTTAGAGAAGCGCCGGCCCTATGAGCTGTCCGGAGGCCAGCAGCAGCGCGTCGCCCTGGCGCGGGCGCTGGTGCTCAAGCCCGCGGGCCTACTGCTGGACGAGCCGCTGGGGGCATTGGATGCAAAGCTGCGCCGACAGCTGCAGATCGAGCTCAAGGCGTTGCAGGAACAGGTCGGTATCACCTTCATTTACGTCACCCACGACCAGGACGAGGCTCTGACCATGAGCGACCGCATCGCGGTCATGAATGTCGGCCACGTCGAGCAGGCGGGATCGCCCCAGGAGATCTACGAGGCGCCCGAGACCGTGTTCGTCGCCGATTTCCTCGGCGCCGCGAACCTGATGGATGCTACCGCATTCGGGGACGACGGCGGCGGCCGTTGCCGGGTGAAGGTTGGCGGCACTACGCTGGCGGCCGCGCTCGGTGACTGTGCCTTGAAGGGCGAGTGCAAGGTCATTATCCGCCCCGAGCGCATCCGTCTGGAGCGGCCGGGGCCGGCGAGCGACGGTGAGAACCGTGTCCGGGGCCGCGTGGAGCGCTCCATCTATATCGGCAGCGCCTTCCAGCTGATCGTGCGCCTGCACATCGGCTGCACCGTGGAAGTGGAGGTTCAGAACAACGGTTACCAGACGGACTTCGAGGCGGGCAGTGAGGTTTCCGCCCTGCTCCCGCCCGAGGCCCTGCGTGTCTTACGCGACGGGGGCGAGTCCTGGTCCGAATCACGCACGGAGGCAGGTACCGCCCGGGAGTCGTCCGCGCCGGCGATGCCGGGGCAGCAGAAGCGGGGAAAGGGCAGCACACGCGTTCGCCAAGCGCGCGCCTGAAGGGCATTGGCGCCTTTCAAAATGGACCATGGTGCGTGGCCACGGCTTGTAGGAACGAATTCATTCGCGATTCGCCATTGATTCCGATCGCGGCTAAAGCCGCTCCTACGATCCGGGGATTGGCATCCGGGTAGTTGGGGGCTCAGGCGCCGGCTTCGCGGGCGGTTGGTGACTGTTCGGCTTGCGCGAATTCGTTGGGGAACAACTTGCGGAGGAACATCGCGATGGCATCCTTGGCCTCTCCGCGGTCGAAGTCGCGGGGCTGAATCTGCAGGTCGAGCCACATGCCGTCGGTCATGGCGTTCAACGCCACGGTCACCTGGTGGGCGTCGAGGTCCGAATAGCCGCCCTGCTCGATCAGTTCCTGGACGATGGTGCGTACCTGCCAGTAGTAGTCATTGTAGAGCTGGGCGCACAGCTTGCGATAGCCGGGGCGCGGCCGTGCCTCGGACCAGAACGCGTACCAGACCGCGATCTTCTTCTCGCTGGCAATCTTGCGGGAGAAATCCGCCTCTATGATGGCCCGCAGCCGCTCCGTCGGCGAGTTGCCCGCCTTGGCCACTGCGTCCTTCCAGACCCGGGTGTACTCGTCAGCCAGGTATTGGAGGGTGGCGAGCAGCAGCTCATCCTTGGTGTTGAAGTAGAATCCAACGACGCCGTAGCTCACCTTGGCCTGCTTGGCGACATCGGCGAGCCGGGTACCGGCGTAGCCCTTGCGTCCGATCACGGTGATCGTCGCTTCGATGATCTGTTGTCTGCGAATGTCCTTGCGGTCCCCGGACAACGGTTTACCGGCACTCGCCAAGCTGATTCTCCAAAAATATCAGGCGGCTGAAGGATAGATGGAATCCGGCATCAATACAACATTCTGCGACTCGTTCCGGGGCAAAAAATTGATCGACAAGTCAATCAATACGTACTGGACAGCATGCGCTCTCTCGGCCACAATCCAGCCTTGCGGCCATACCGGGAATGAACCATACCAGTTAGTCGAGCAGGAGACGTTCGTGCAGCAAGCGCCCGCGGTCTTGAACCGCTCCGAAACACCAGCCCCCAGCGGGCGCCGACCGCGCACCGCATCGATGTCCCGTGACGCCGGTTGACGTCATCGTTGTCGGCGCCGGGCACAACGGCCTGACCACCGCCGCCTACCTGGCGCGGGCGGGCCTGAAGGTGACCGTGCTCGAGCGCCGCGAGCAGGTCGGCGGTGCCGCATACAGCGAGGCACGCCCCGGCGGCTTTACATTCACCTCGTGCTCCTACGTTTGCAGCCTGTTCCGGCCGGAAATCGTTCGCGACCTCGCGCTGGCCAAGCACGGACTGCAGATCATCCCCTACGAGGGCGCGGTCAACCTCGGACATGACGGCAAGTATATCGGCATGTACTCGGACCACGACCGCACCCGGCGGGACATCGCCCGCTACTCGCTGCGCGACGCCGAGGCTTACGAGATCTACTCCGCCGATATCCTGCGCCAGTGCCGTTTCATCCGCCCCATGCTGCTGCAGACACCGCCCGACCCGACCATCGGCCGCCTGCAGGACCTGCGCGACCTCGCGCAGCTGGGAAGACGCTTCTTCTCCATGGGCGAGAAGGCGATGTATGACACCCTGCGCTTGTGGACTTCGAGCACTGCCAATTTCCTGGATCGGTACTTCGAGACCGACATCCTGAAAGGCGCATTGGCCGGCAGCGGCATTATCGGCACCGCCCTCGGGCCGTACTCGCCGGGCAGCGCCTACGTACAGCTTCATCATCTCATGGGCGACGTGGACGGCAACATCGGCGCCTGGGGATACTCCCGCGGCGGCATGGGCGGGATCAGTCGCGCCCTGGCCGGCGCAGTGCGCGAGGCGGGCGGCGAGATCCGCACCGATGCCGAAGTCGTGCGGTTTCTCACCGGCGGAGGGCAGGTGACCGGGGTAGTGCTGGCGGACGGCGAGGAGATCCGAGCGGGTTCTGTGGTCTCCAACCTCGACCCGCGCCGCAACTACCTGAAGCTGATGCCGTCCGAGGTACTGCCCGACGACTTCCGGCGAAACATCGAGCGGTTCAAGATCCGCGGTTCGTCCGGCAAGCTCAACATCGCCCTGGACCGGCAGCCGCGGTTCACGGCGATCCCCGATACGGCGCCGGAGTTGGCCCAGGGCACTATCACCATCTCTCCGAACATGGAGTACCTGGAGCGCGGTTACGACGACTGGAAGCGCGGGACATGGTCCCGCAGGCCGTTCCTGGACATTTCCGTGCCGTCAACTATCGATCCCACCATCGCCCCCGCCGGCAAGCACATGATGACGGTGTTCGTGCAGTACGTGCCGCCGGTACCGGTGGACGGGGGATGGACCCCGGAAAAGCGCGACGCCTTCGCCGATACCGTGCTGTCGACCATCGAGGAGCACGCGCCGGGATTCAGGGATTCGATCGTCGACCTCGAGACCCGCACCCCTCACGAGCTCGAGAACGAGGTAGGGCTCACGGAAGGGAACATCTTCCACGGCGAGCTGACCCTGGATCAGCTCCTGTTCAACCGCCCCCTGCCGGGCTATGCCCAATACCGCGGACCGGTGAAGCGCTTCTACATGTGCGGGTCCTCTACCCACCCGGGCGGCGGCGTCATGGGCGCGCCCGGCTACAATGCGGCGCGAGAAATTCTCATGGACCTGAAGAGGGCGGCGGCATGAGTGCGGCAAGGTTCGATGCCGTGGTCGTCGGCGGCGGCCACAACGGACTGGTGGCGGCGGCGCAGCTCGCGCGCTGCGGCCTGCGGGTCGTGGTGCTGGAAGCGGCGGACGCGCCGGGCGGCGGCGCCGCCACCTGCGAGATCCACCCGGGGTTTCGGGTGCCGGGCCTGGCGCAAGTGCTGCCCGAGCTCGACCGGCGCGCGGTACGGCTTCTGGGACTGCGACGCCACGGTTTGAAGCCCCGGGAAGCGATGACCGACATGGCGCTGCTCCCGGAGGGCGGCGCCCTGGCTTTGGATCCCGGGGCGGCGGAAGCCGTGCGCCGCCACTCGCCGCCTGACGCTTCCACGCTCGTCGATTTCCGAAAGCGCATGCGCGGCCACGCGGCCACCCTGCGCCGGTTGCTCGAGATGACGCCGCCGCGGCTGGATCCGGACAATCCCCGCGGGCTGCTGCCCTTGGGGACGCTAGCGTGGTCCATTCGCCGGCGCGGCCGCGAACCGATGCGCGATCTGCTGCGCATCATCACCATGAACGTTGCCGACCTGCTGGAGGACAGTTTCGAGAGCGATATCGTCAAGGGTGCGTTCGCACTCGACGCGGTGCTCGGCACCGATCACGGACCCCGGTCTCCCAACACTGTCTTCACGATGCTGCACCGCCTTGCCGGGCGACCGGAGGCTGCCGGGCTCGCGGGGCATTCCGGACACGTCGTCGATGCACTGGTCGCGGCGGCGGGCGCCGCCGGCGTCGAGATCCGCACCGGCGCCCGCGTGTCACGGGTCCACGTCGACACGGGCGCGGCGGCCGGCGTGGAGCTCGCCGACGGCAGCACGATCGAGACCGGCATTGTCGTCTCGAACGCCGATCCGGCGAGCACTTTTCTCGAGCTGGTGGGCCCCGACCATCTCGACGCCGACTTCCTGGAAACGGTCAAGGACATCCGCATGCGCGGCACTACCGGCAAGGTGCACTTCGCCGTGGACCGTTTGCCGACGCTGCCCGCGCCGGGATACGACGGTCCCGTCCGATGGCTGCTCTCGCCGTCCATTGACTACGTGGAGCAGGCCTTCGACCACGTCAAGTATGGCGAGGCGGTCCCCGAGCCGGCTCTGGAAATCACCATCCCCTCGCTCGCCGACCCCGGCTGCGCCCCCCAGGGCCAACACGTCATGTCGGTGAACGTGGCTTACGCTCCGTACGGCGACCACTTCGACAGTGCCGCCATGGGAGACACCGTTACCGCCCGGATCGAGCGCTTTGCCCCCGGTTTCGCGGGCACGGTGCTGGCGCGCGAGGCCTGGGGACCGCGCGAGATCGAGCAGCGCTTCGGCATGCGCGGCGGCCATTGGCACCACGGCGACATCGCGCTGGACCAGTTTTTCATGACCCGGCCGGTCCCGGGCTTCGCCCAGTACGGCACTCCGGTCGCCGGTCTTTACCTGTGCGGCGCGGGGACCCACCCGGGTGGCGGCATCACCGGCACCAACGGCTTCAACGCGGCGCGGGCGATCCTGCGCGACCGCGCAAGGGGGGTCGAATGACCGAAGCGGCCCTGCTGCATACACCCTTCCACGAAGTCCTGGCGCCGCTCAACAAGCTGGAGGACTGGGAGCGCTGGCAGGGCTACGTCACCGTGACCCGTTTCTACGACGAGGCCCAGGAATATGCCGCCATTCGCAACACCGCCTCGTTGTATGACATCTCTCCGATGCTCAAGTACCGGGTCAGCGGCCACGACGCGGCCCGCTTCATCAATCGCCTGATTACCCGGGACATCGATCGCTGCCGCCCGGGTCGTTGCCTGTATACGTCGTGGTGCAACGGCGAGGGCCAGATCATCGAGGACGGCACCATCTTCCGGTTCGAGGATGATCTGTTCCAGATCAACTGCGCCGGGCACAACCTCACCTGGTTTCTCGCCACGGCAGACGGTCTCGACGTGCAGATAGAGGACATCTCGGAGGAACTCGCCGCGCTGTCCCTTCAGGGCCCGCTGGCGCGGGACGTGCTGCTCGAGGCCGGCGTGCAGGAGGCCGCGTCCCTCGGGTACTTCGGGCTGGCGCAGGCCCGGATCGGCGGCGCGCCGGTCACCGTTTCGCGAACGGGGTTCACCGGCGACCTCGGCTACGAGCTGTGGGTCGAGCCGGACCGCGCCCTGGATTTGTGGCACGCGTTGATGAGGCCGGCTCGGTTCGCGGCATCACTCCCATCGGCTCGCTGGCGCTCAACATCGCGCGCATCGAGGCCGGGCATATCCAGATACACAGCGAGTACCAGGACGCCCGTACCAGCGTCCACATCCGGGAGAAACGCTCGCCCTTCGAGCTGGCCCTCGACTGGGCGGTGGATTTTCGCAAGCCGCATTTCAACGGGCGGCGGGCCTTGCTCGCCCAGAAGGCCGCCGGCGGACCCAAGCTGCGCCTGGTGGGGGTGGAGCTGCCCGGCCGGCGGCCGGCGCTCGACTCGGTGCTGTATGCCGGCAAGCGGGCCGTGGGGCAGACCACGGCCGCCATCTGGTCGCCGCTGCTCAAGAAAAGCATTGCGCTGGCCTTGGTCGAGGCGCCCTGGTCGACGCTGGGCACGCCGCTCCACGCCGAGCTTTACTACCGCCGCGAGCTGCGCCTGCTGCGCAAAGATCAGGTAGCGCGCGTTGTGTCGCACCGTTTCATCGACTTGCCGCGGCGACGGTCGTAAAGTATTCGACACGCCGTTCGTCTCCCTCGGAAGAGGCTGGGCGCGCGTATGCCGTGCAACCTGTTCTGGAGAGTGCCCCGTGAAATTCAGATCTGCTTTTGTCGTCCTCTCGTTTATGGTCGTGGCCGTCAGCGTTCCCGCCGCTGCCAATGGACCGGTGGTGATCGGCGCTCTGTACAACCTGTCCGGCGGCCAGCAGGACCTGGATCTGCCGTCCTCTCGGGGCGCGCGCCTCGCCGTGGACGTAGCCAATACCGGCAAGGGCGTGCTCGGGCGCAAGGTGACCATGGTTCTGGTCGACGGTCGCACCCAGCCTGACGTCATAACTCAGGAGACGCGCGGGTTGTTCAGCAACAACCCGGAAATCGCCGGTTTGATCGGCTTCTCCGACACCGATATGGTGCTCGCGGCGGCACCCGTGGCAGCCGAGCACGGGCGGGTGTTCGTCACCTCGGGAGCAACCTCGCCGCTGCTGCCGCGCCAGGTGCCCGGGTTCCTGTTCCTGGCCTGCTTCGGTGACAACGTGCAAGCCGCCGCCGGTGCGGAGTGGGCCTACGATTCGCTGAAGGCGCGCACGGTAGTCGTCCTCTATAAGGACGGCAACTCGTACACGCGCCTTTTGCACCAGTATTTCGAGACGCGCTTCAAGGAGCTGGGAGGCGAGGTCCGGGCCGTGGAGGCGTACACGCTCTCCGACTTCAAGGCGAAAGCCCGGGCGCTGCCCCAGGCTGATCTGGTTTATCTCGCGGCCCAGCCCGAGGAAGTGGCGATGGCCGTTCCGGCGCTGCGCGCGGCCGGCATCGATGCGCCGATACTCGGGGGCGATGGCCTGGATATCGGGGCAGCCTGGGCAAAGGTCGACGACGTCCACGACGTTTATTTCACGACCCACACCTACCTGGGTGCGGATAACCCGGACCCGGCGGTGAAGCAATTCGAGGCGGCCTTTGCCTCGGCCTATCCGGGCAAGGAACCGGACGCCTTCACCGCGCTGGGCTACGACGCCGCGCGACTGCTGATGGCGGCCATCGAGTCGGCGGGCAGCACCGACCCGCAGGCGGTGCGTGACGCGGTTGCCGGCACCACGGACTTCCACGGCGTCACCGGAACGATCAGTTTCGCCCCGGGAAGTCAGATCCCGGCGAAGTCGGTCACCATCATGGCGGTCAACGGCAGCCGGCAGCGCCTGGCGGCGAGCATCCTGCCTTCGGTGGTGCCGCCACCGCGCTGACGGGACGACGGACGCCACCGGCTCGAGGCCCGCGGGTCTCCGGCGGATGGTGCCACGCAGTCGCGGTCTGGAAGACCGTCCTTGCTTCGTTCAGGCTGCCAGTGGTGTGGTCCAGGGATGTCGATTTGGCCGCCGTTCGAACGACTACAGGTATGAGCAACCATCGAGGAGAACGATAGTGACAGCAGTCCGAATCCTGGTTGGCACCAGAAAGGGCGCGTTCATTCTGACCGCGGACGGCAAACGCGCGAGCTGGAACGTCTCCGGCCCGCTCTTTGCGGGCTGGGAGGTCTACCACATCAAGGGATCACCCGCGGACCCTGCCCGCCTGTACGCCTCGCAAAGCAGCGGCTGGTTCGGCCAGGTCATCCAGCGCTCGAGCGACGGCGGCGAGACCTGGGAGCAACCGGGCTCTCCTGAAGGCAGCGATGCGGCCGCAGCGGGCGAGACCACCGGCCCGCCGCACGGCGAGAGCAACAAATTCGCCTACGACACCTCGAGCGAGCACGGCCGGCCGCTGACCACGCACCAGTGGTACGACGGCACCCCGCATCCGTGGGAGTTCAAGCGGGTCTGGCACCTCGAGCCTTCGCCCGACGATCCGGACACGGCATATGCGGGCGTGGAGGACGCCGCGCTGTTCCGCACCACGGACGGCGGCGCTACGTGGCACGAGTTGCCGGGGTTGCGCGGCCACAACTCAGGGTCGCGCTGGCAACCCGGCGCGGGCGGCATGTGCCTGCACACGGTCCTGCTCGATCCACGGAACCGCGAGCGCATGTACGCCGCGATCTCGGCGGCCGGCGCCTTCCGCACGGACGACGCCGGCAGCACCTGGCGCCCCATCAACCGCGGCTTGAAGTCGCAGTACATCCCCGAGCCGGAGGCCGAGGTCGGCCACTGCGTGCACCGTATCGCGCTGCACCCGTCGCACCCGGAGGTGCTGTTCATGCAGAAGCACTGGGACGTGATGCGCAGCGACGACGCGGGGAACACCTGGCACGAGGTGAGCGGCAACCTGCCGAGCGATTTCGGTTTTCCGATCGAAGTCCACGCGCATGAGCCGGAAACCGTCTACGTGGTGCCGCTCAAGAGCGACGCGGAACGCTACCCGCCCGAGGGAAAGCTGCGCGTCTACCGCAGCCGCACCGGCGGCGGCGAGTGGGAGCCGCTTGCGGAAGGGCTGCCGCAGCAGGACTGCTACGTCAACGTGCTGCGCGACGCGCTGGCGGTGGACACGCTCGACCCGTGCGGCGTCTACTTCGGTACCACCGGTGGCCAGGTGTACGGCTCGCCCGACGGCGGTGACAGTTGGAAGCCCATCGTGCGCGACCTGCCGGCCGTGCTCTCGGTCGAGGTGCAGACGCTGCCATGATCCGCGTGATTCTGCCCCAGCACCTGCGCGAACTGGCCGGCGTCGACGGCCAGGTGACTCTGGCCGTCGACGCGCCCGTCACCCAGCGATCGATACATCGACGCTCTCGAAGCGCGCTACCCGATGCTGCGTGGTACCGTGCGCGACCGCACCACCCAGCGGCGCCGTCCCCTGGTGCGCTTCTTCGCCTGCCAGGAGGACGTTTCGCACCTGCCCGCCGACGCGCCGCTGCCGGAGGCGGTGGCCTCGGGACGCGAGCCGTTCCTGATAGTGGGCGCGATCGCCGGCGGGTGAACGCCGGGCGGCAGCATCGTGTCGCGGAATTCCCGGTCAATTGTCCCGGGCGCCGTGCTTGCTGATGCGCGCTCGCGCAGAGTTATGGCAGGATGTCGTCCCGCGAAGCGAGACACTGCGACTCTCGTTCCATGCACGCAATGAATTGGCGAACCGTCGGAGGTATTCGTGACCAAAACTATGGAGCAGCTGAGCATTCTGGTTACCGGCGCCACCGACGGGATCGGGCGTGGCGCCGCGTTGGAGTTGGCCCGCCGGGGCGCGACAGTGCTGTTGCATGGCCGCGATCCATCGCGCCTGGCGGCGGCCCAGGGTGCCATCGCCGACGAGACCGGCAGCGAGCGCCTTGAAACGTATGTTGCGGACTTCGCGTCGCTTGCGGACGTCCGCCGGCTCGCTGAAGAAGTCGGGGCGCGGCACCAGCGCCTGGACGTATTGCTCAACAATGCCGGTGTCGGACGGGGACCGCGGGGCCGGCAAACCCGCGAACAGAACGCAGACGGCTATGAGCTCCATTTCCAGGTGAACTACCTGGCGCCATTCCTGCTCCAGCATCTGCTGCTGCCGCTGCTGCGCCGCGCGGCACCGGCGCGCATCGTCAACGTGGCCTCAATCGGGCAGGAGCCGATCGATTTCGACGATGTCATGCTGGAGCGCGATTACGAGAGCCTGCGGGCCTACCGGCAAAGCAAGCTCGCGCTGGTGATGGCGAGCTTTGAGCTGGCGGGGCGCCTGGACCCCGATGAAGTGACGGTCAACGCGCTGCATCCGGGGACATTGCTCGACACCAAGATGGTGCGAGAAGGGTTCGGCACGCCCATGGGTCCGATCGAAACCGGCATCGAAGCCGAAGTCTATCTGGCAGCCTCGCCTGATCTCGATGGAGTCACGGGGGAGTACTTCGATCGCACGAGCCGGGCCCGCGCCAATGCGCAGGCTTACGATGCGCCGGCGCGGGAAAAGCTCTGGCGCCTCAGCGAGCGCTGGGTCGGCATTGCGTCGCCACCCGAGGATGCTTGAACCGGCGCAAGCCGGGTCTGCGGCTTCACGGAGTTCGCAAATCCGGCCGGTGGCCCTGTTAGATGGTGCCCGCGATCGCCGCCGCGAGAAATCCGGCGATGATCGGCAGCGGCGCGCTGACCGCAATGCGGCTCAGTGCGAAGCGGGTCCCCAGCATCGGAACCTCGAATAGCATCGTCCGGTTGACCGCCATCAGGGACCAGGCGGTCAGCAATGCCACCAGTGGCGCCTGCGTGGCGCCCGCCCGGAACAGGGCAATGGCAAGAGGGAACGCGACCGTGGGCCCGCCGGGCAGGAATCCGCCGACGACCGACGCGAACAGCGTCCCCGGGATCCCGGCGTGCGCCCCCAGCAGCGCCGCCACCTCGTCACGCGGCAGCAGACGCCCGAGACACTCGGCGGCGACCAGGGCGAAGGGGATGCGCACCGCCAGGCTCTTCAGCTGCTGCCAGGCCTGCGCCGCCGCGGAGGCATGGGCGGCGGGCGACCGGAAGTGAGCATACGAAGCCAGTGCGGCCAGCATGACCAGCACGAACAACAGCGGCAGCACGAAATGGTTCATGTTCGCTCGAACGGCAAGGCGCGGGCCATCAATCCGGCGACGATCGGAAGCGGCAGGGACGAGAGCACCCGCAGGGCGACGAAGTCATGGCCGAGAAAAGGCAGCTCCCAGATGACGATACGATTGATTCCGAGCATCGCCCAGGCGCTCAGGTACACGACACAGAGGTCGAAGGGTGCCCCGGCCCGGCGCAGCGCCAGCACAATCGGGAAGGCGCCGAACGGCCCCGCCGGCGTTATCGCGCCGGCCACCATGGCAATCAGGTAGCCGAACGCGCCGCTGTTGTCTCCCAGGCGGCGAGCGACGAAGTCGCGCGGCAGGAGCACCTGCACGTAGCCGCCGATGAACATCGCCGCCACGATCACCGGCATGATGCCGAGCAGCAGCATGCCCGCGCCGCGCAAGGCCGCGAGCATTTCGGGTGCGCCGTCCTGCAACCAGACGCCCATCGCCGAAATCGCCGCCAGCACGATGAAGAACAGAGTCATGCCGTCCGGGCGCACGCGGCGTCCGGATTCGTGATTGGAGCTCATATGGAAGCGCAACAGTTGATGCCGGTCCCCGTTCCTTGAAATGGTGGCCCGGCAGTCGGCAGTACCGACATCATGAGGCATTCGCCGTTCCGTGACAAATCGCTCACGGCCAGGGGCCGGCGAAAGAGATAGTAAGGGCCCTTGAAGAGGGCCAATGGTGTGTGGTGGATACGAACGGACGGGCGGGACGAAAACGGTGGGTGCGGCCTGCAATTAAAACCGCAGCCGCGGAGAGCATGGCTACCCGCGGCTGCGCTTGTCCTACCGTTTGCCGGACGCTTTCTTCGGCTCCGCCGCGGACTTGACAGCAGCGCCCTTGGCGGGTTTAGACGAAGACGCGGACATCTTGCCCGCTTTCCCTTTTGATGGCTTCTCCTTCTTGGGCATCTTTCAGCTCCTACCGGTCGAGCCGGTAATCTAACGACAGGTTGAAATGACAGCGACACTAAGCCACCGCCGCGGAACAATGTGGACCCGAACACGGTTCTTGTAAAGCATTTTCATGCGGGGAGTCTCCGGTCGTTTCGAGGACCGGCCCAGTGGTCGATTCACTCCCGAGGTCCGGCCGGCGATTCGCCGCTCGCCGACCACGGAGTCGCGTCACAGCAGACGAGATAAGAGAGTCGCCAGCCCGAGAAAGCTGAAGAAGCCGGTGACGTCCGTTACGGTGGTCAGAATGATCGAGCCCGACTGCGCCGGGTCCTGGCGCAGGGCGCTCAGTAACAGAGGTATGCCGGCACCAGCCAGGCCTGCCAGGAACATCGAGATCACCATCGCCGTTCCAATCACCAGGCACAACCCGGGCGAGCCGCTCCATAGATAGACGGCGATGCAGGTCACCACGGCGATGGCAACGCCGTTCAACAGACCGGCGACGCCTTCCTTCAACAAGACCTTGTAGGCGTGTCGCGTGCGGATCTCCCGCAAGGCGAGGCCGCGCATCACGACCGCCAGCGCCTGCGCACCGGTGTTGCCCGACTGTCCGGCGACCACTGGCAACAGCACCGCGAGCGCCGTGAACTGGGCAATGGTGCTCTCGAAGAGCCCCACCACCGACGCGGCCAGGAACGCCGTCAACAGATTGATATTCAGCCAGGGCAAGCGCTGGCGCACTGCGAACAGCGGCGGTGAAAGCGCCCGCTCGTCGCGGCTGACACCCACCAGGGCGCCCAGGTCGCTGGCCGCTTCTTCCCGTGCCACGCGCATCAACGACGCCTGGTCGATGATTCCGACCACGCGGAACCCGGTGTCGACGACCGGCAGGATCGCGACCTTGTGCGTCTCCAGCACTTCCAGGACTTCCTCGCGCGAGGCCATGTTGAGCACGTTCACGGGCGGCCCCTGCACCAGGTCGGCGAGCCTCGCCTGGGGTTGCGCCAGGGTGAGGCGCGACACCGGCACGATCCCTTCCAGGCGATCGTCGGCCGATATCACCACCAGTCGCTGAACCTCTTCGCCGGACCGGCGAAGCCGGGCCAGGACTTCGTCGACGGTGTCGCGAGTGTTGAAACGCGGAAAACGGGATTGCATGAGCCGGCCCGCACTCTCCGGCGGATAGCTCAGCAGCTCGCGCAGTTCCGACGCCGGGCCCGGCTGCAGCCTCGACAGCAGCTCGTCACGGTCCTCGGCCTCGAGTTGGGCGAGGGCGCCGGCTGCGCGTCCGGGGTCCATGGCCGCGATCAGGGCCGGGGCCTCGGCGTCAGGTATGTGCCCTAGTATGGCGGCTGCGTCGGGCGCGTTCATGTGATCGAGCAGCTCGGTGGCGTGGCTGGAGTCGCCAACGAAGGCCGCGGCTTCGACCGGGTCCGAAGCCGCAACAATGCCGGCGACTTCCTGGGGATGGTCCGCGATGAAGCGGACGACGAGCGGCGAGGGCTCAGCGCTCATCGCGCCTGTCCGGCGGCGATCCGAGAATGGTGCTGAGGCCCAGCCAGTAGACCTCGCTCAGCCCGATCAGGGTTTCGCGCGTGTCGTTCCAGCCTGGGTCATAAGCGCGTTCCTCGCGCAGCCTCTGAATGGTTTCGTACAGAATGACCCCCACCAGACGGCCGTCGGCGTCCACCACCGGAAGCATCGGGAAGTGAAGCCAGTGGTGGTTGGCCGCAACCTCGGCGGGAGCATCCGTCGCCGCCACATGGGCGGGGTGACGGTGCATGAATTCGGATACCGCTGTGTCCGGGGCGGCGCGCATCAACTGCTTGAGCGACACCACCCCCACAAGGTGGTTGTCGCGGTCGATCACGTAAACGTAGTAGCGCACCGGGATCTCCGCCCGGCGGCTGCGCTCCAGAGCGTCGCCTGCGTCAACGTCCGACGTGATCCGGAACGTGTCGAACTCCGCCAGCGAGGCCGCGGACTGCTTCGGATAGCTCAGCAGCCGGCTCAGCAGGTTCGCGTCCTTTTCGTCCAGGGTGCGCAGCATCGCATCCCTGGGTTCCGGCTTGATCAGGGGCAGCACCGACATCTGGTCGTCCAGCGGCATCAGCGACAGCAGGTGTCCCGCTTCGCCGCCGCCGATGTAGCTCAAGACCGCGGCCAGCGGTCCGGGCGCCATGAAGCGCAAGGCTGGCGCCGCGTCGTCGCCGGCATCCGCCAGCACTTCGGCCAGCTCCCGCGTCGGCATCGTCTCCATCGCCCGCGCGGCTTCCAGTGGATGGGACTCCACGTAGGCGGAAACGAGGCGTTGCTCGAGGGTCAAGGCTGCCGGTCCGCCGACAACAACACGCTGCTGCGAGTGCTGAACAGGTGGCCGGGAATGGTGACCAGTCCCTCGTCCGTCTCCAGGGTGGCGTTGGTGCTGGTCTTGGCGACCACCCGGCCTTCTACCCCGTCGATGCGAATCCGGTCATCGGTACGGTAGGCGTTGCTGAAGTAGTGCATGCCGAGGATATTGCCGACGGTTTCCCGGGCCCCCAGGCCGAAGGCCAGTGCGCCGGCACCAAAGGTGCAGGCGAACAGGGCGACAAGCACCACCACCAGCAAAGTGCTGTTCACGCCGAGCTGGTCCACCGACAGTATCAGGCCGACAGTGATGGTGGCCACCTGTGCCAGGCGACCCACCAGCTCGGCGCGCGCCACCCGCGTGTGGGTCATCCCGCGGATTACCATCGCCCGCCCGAGCTCGCTGAGCCACAGCGCGGCGCCGAATATCAGCAGCGCCCCCAGCACGCGCGGCAGGTAAGCCGCGGCCCGCTCCACGATGTCGGAAACCGCCGACAGTCCCAGTGCCTGGATCGCGGCCGCGATGAAAAACAGGAAAACCACCCAGAATACGACCTGGGAAAGTGTTCTTGGAAGAACCTGGAAGGTTACCGACTGCTGCAGCCGGGCGCGAAGCGTCTTGCGCCGCGTCAGCAGACGCAGACCACGTTCCGCGACGCGCCGGGTCAGGAGCTTCAAGAGGAATGCCAGCAGCCAGCCCGCGAGCAGCAGGGCAAGCGCACCGACCAGCGTCGGCAGGGAAGCCAGCAGGTCGGCGGCGGCCTGCTGGAGCGCCGCGGCCGATTGTCTGGAAAGGTCGTTCAGAGTCATCCGGTGCCCCTCGCCTTGCCGGCAGCGGGAATGAAGCGCGTCCGCTGGATTATACGCATACCCCGGCCGGAGAACCGGCCCCTGGTCGGTGGCCCACGGACCAAACGGGAATCCGTGCTGTCAGGTCCTGGATCCCGGGAAGAGGGGCGCAGGCATGATCGGCTTCGACAAACAGTTGAGTTGTGGGCCGGGATCGATTGGGCGTACCCTCAGGGAGCCAAGCATCAGTGCGCGGGAACTCGACCCGCGCCAAGGAAGTCGCCCGTGCATCGAGCGTTTACCGCGGCGTCCCTGGCAGTACCGGGGGAGGCCGCCCCGAGCTTTTGTTTCTGAACCGGAGACCACCATGAGCAAGGCAGAACCCTGTGATCCACGAAGAGAACGACGACGTTCGCATCACGGAATGGCGGCTCGAACCCGGCGCCGCAACTGGTTATCACCGCCACGAATACGACTACGCCGTGATCCCCCTGACCGCGGGAACGATCAAGGCCACCGGACCGGCGGGCGAGTCCGTCATGGAATTGACCGCCGGCAAAGCCTATTTCCGAAAGGCCGGCGTCGAGCACGATGTGGTCAACGTCGACAACGCTCCCTACACCTTCGTCGAAGTCGAGTTGAAGCGGCAACCGGGATGACTTTGCAGAGAATTATCCCGTCACGCATGTGAGCCCCGTGGGGGGCAGTCAGCCAAAGGGCGTCCAGGCTCGCGATTGCCGAGCCCGTTCCTGTTGTTGCATCGACGGGGTATTCGGTCAGGCTGTGGTAGATAGCGCGGTCTTCGGTCGGTCGGCCGGGCAGAGCTTCGAAGAAGTAGTGAGTGGCGCGGCTTTCGGGGCGTAAGCGGGTCGTGTATCAGTCAACGAACCGTCCTCCCGCCTTCTTCAAGGCATACGTCATCGCGTTGAGGTCTATTGCCGAATCCATGAGGCTTGCCGAGCGAGCCATTCAGTCGGCGGGGTCCGTCGGCGTCAGGGCGGAGCTTTTCGATGCGGTGGAGCGCCCTGTCGCCGATAGAACGAGGCGGCAGCTCGGCCTCGAGGCAGGTCCTCTGGCCGAGGAATACTGCGACCGGGATGCGGCAACTGGCTGCTTTCTTTCCATGTACCTGCTGTGGCGGAGAATCCGGGAACGGAACGCCTCCGCCATCATCCTGGAGCATGATGCCGTGTTCACTGCCCGACCGGATCTGGACAATCCCGGCGAGGTGGTCAATCTCGGTCGGCCGAGCTACGGGGAGTACCGCGAGAAGGACGAACCCGGTGTCTATCCGCTATTCTCAAAGGAGGGCGGGTACTTTCCAGGGAGTCACGGCTACTACGTTACGCCGACCGGCGCCGATCGGCTGATCCGGGCGGCGCATCGCGATGGCGTGCAGCCTGCCGACCTGTTCCTCTCGATCCGCCGGTTTCCGTGGCTCAAGGAAATCTACCCGTGGGTCGTCGAGGCACGGTCGGACTTCTCCACGGTGCAGAACGAAGCGGGCGCCCGGGCCCAGCACTGCTACCAGCAGAACCGTCGGGAAGACCGCAGCTTCCGCACGGTGAATGAAATATGGCAATCGTAGGTGGCGCGACCGTCATCGAAGAACGGATTCGTAGATTGTAGCGATCCGCTCCGCGCACCGACCCCAGGTGCTGTCATCCAGCGACAGGTGATCCGCGGCGCGCAGGAGCCCTTCGCGTGTCTTGTCGGCCAACCCCCGCTCGATGGCTGTCCGCAAATCCGCCGTTGAATACGGGTTGAAATACAACGCCGCTCCACCGAGGTGCTCCCTGAAAGGTGGAATGTCGCTGCAGATCGACGGTGTCCCCAGGCGCAATGCCTCGAGAGGGCAAAGGCCCAGCCCCTCGTCCAGCGACGGCGCAACGAGGTACGCCGCGTGGGCGTAAAGACCGACCAGCGCATCGTCATCGACATCGGGTAACAAGATCACCCGGTCACGTAAGCGAGCGTCGAGTCGGGTGCCGAGTTGAAGGGCATCCCGGCTCGCGACTATGAAGGTTGTCTCTCTCGCGGCACCGGCGTGTGCGACAAGGGCATCGAGCACCTGGTCCACGTTCTTGTCCCGTTCGATGCCTCCGACGTAGAGCAGGTAATCCCGTCCAATGCCGGCTGGCGTGTGCCGGCCCTGGGCGCATGCCGGCAGGTGATCGAGTCCGAAACCCAGCTCGTGGAGTCTTCCCCGTATGTCCGTGTTCTGCTCTTTCGCGTGCTCCGCGATATTGCGGGCGACCCAGTTGGTGGTGGCGGCAATGGCGTCCGCCTCGGCAACCGCCCGGTCAAGGGCACCGCTCGCAGCCGCGACGAAGCCGGGGTCCATGTGCGAGGGACAGACACGGAAGCTGGTGTCGTGGATGGTCACGACCGTCTTCGCATGTCGGGTGATGAACTCGGGGAATTCGGTTGGGCTGTGATAGATATCGCAGTCGTCGACATCCGGATGACGGGTACGCGGGGAGTCCAGTCGGCGGTCCAGGGGCAAGACCAGAAAATCCGAGGTCGCCGTCTCCAGGAAAGGGAAGTGCCGCGCGGCCTCGGTCTTGTCCTCGACCACGAAAAGGAATTCGAGCCCGGGATGCTGCACCAGGCAGCGCAACAGGTTGATGCCGTACCGGTGCCAGCCCCTTCCCTGGAACAGTATCTCTCGCAGGTCGACCGCGACCCTGGTCAACGGGCAATGTCGCTCCAGCCGACAATCTCGATGCCGAGAGCAGACAGCCAGCGGGGCAGCCCCGGGTCGGTGAAGAACCGGTAATCCGCAATACGCCTGTGTCCGGTGCGGGTGAACGTCGCCAGCGCCGCGGGATCGTCCCCGGGGTGAACGATCAGTTCGGAAAGCCCTGGACGGACTTCGGTAAAAAATGCGCGGTAATCCGCAACCCGGCCGTCAATGTCGGCGGTTCCGTCCCAGTACATGCGCACGGAATCGATTCGCCTGGATCGGTGGGCGGATCGAGAGCGCAACGGAAGATCTTCCTGGTCACAGATCTCCGCCACGGCGTCGTGCATGGCCACGCCGCCCTCATCCCGTTCGTACCAGAACATGTGGCCGTCGACGTGGGAGACGCCGAAACCGGCACCCCGGATTCGGGCGATCTGGGCAAGGACTTCTTCCCGTACCTCGGATATCCGCGCCTCGCGCCTGATGCTCGACATATCGGCAAAAAAGCATCCCCGCTCGTCCACCAGGGAGGGAACCCGCCGCGGGTCGCTGACGGGCCGCATGGGGAGATTCGGATACTCTGCCGCGAGAGCTAAATGGACTCCTACCCACTCGATGCCGTCGCGGTGAAGCTTGGCGACCGCGTCGTCGAAGTGCGGGCCCGTCGCCATGAGCGAGACGGACTTCACCAGACTACGCCCGAGCACTTCGATGATCGCGTCGTTGATGCATGGGTGATATCCCATGTCATCGCACGTGACGAGGACTCGACTGGTAGTCATGTGCCTTATGCCGCGCTCATAACAGCACGATGCGCTCGTCGATCGCCGTACGCCAGATGACCAGCCGCACCGCGAGCAGGTAGAGGAGAAATTTCGGTACGAAACACAGGTCGCGGAGCAAACGGATGCGGTAGTACTTGAAAATCAGCGGCGGGCAAAGCAGCAGTAGCAAAAACCTCGGGTGAATCACCCGTCCACGAATGAACGGGAACCGCCCGTGGTCCTTGAATATCCTGACGTCGCCGGCGTAGCGGCGCGCGTTGCGCAACAACGCCCGGACTGTCCAGCTCTCGGACCGGTGAGTGACGATCATGCGCGGATTATAGTGAACCTTGCCGAGGCGCGAGAGACGCAGGCCGAGGTCGGTGTCTTCACGGCCGTTCGGATAGCGATCTGCGTTGAAGCCGCCCGCTCTATCGAAGCATTCCCTTGCAACACCGAGATTGCCGTTGGCGTAGTCGCGGTTGGCGACCGTCAGCGCATCGCCCGAGTCGAGGTTGTAGAACGGGTTCAGCGGCACCTTTTGCCACAGGTGCCGTGCGCTGATTTCATAGCGTACAGCGCCTTCCACGGCACAGACCCCCGCTTGCTGAAGGGCGGCGACGGCCTGTTCCACCCAGTCGGACACCGGCAGGCAGTCGGCGTCGACGAACAGGATATATCGACCCCGGCTCACCTCGACGCCCCGGTTCCGGCTGTGCGCCGCGCCGACGTTCGTGGAATTGGCAAGCAGGCACACGCGGGGATCCATGCACCGCGCCACCCGTTCGCGGGTGTCGTCGCTGCTGGCGTCGTCGACGACGATCAGCTCGAAGTCACGATAGGTGCCACGGCATATGGCTTCGAGGCAGCGGCGAATCCCATACGATTCGTTGAAAGCCGGAACGACGATACTGACTTCCGGAATGTCTGACATGGCGCTCACGCCGCCAGCGATTCCAGCACTTGTATCACGATGTCGCTTCCTCCCGGCTCCGGGTTCAGCCATTCGGTCGGGAAGAATTCGTAGCGGCCGTCAAGAATCCTCTCGAGGAGCTCCGAGGCCTGCGCGCGCGTTTCGACAACCGACTGCGCCGCCACCTGCGCAGGCAGGTCCACGGCTAACGGCAGCCCATCGAACTTGGGAATCAACACCGGGAGGCCCGCCGCCATGGCGTGGTAAAGCACGGTGGAGGTCTGAGCGATGACTGCGCGCACCTCGCGCAGCGCGGCGCTCAGGTCGGTGGCAGCCGGCAGCAGCCGCAGCGCCGACCGGCCCTCCACCGCCGCGACGACGGCCGGTTCCGGGTTCGACTGGGGATGGGCTTTCACTCGCAATTCCAGCCCGGGAAACCGGCTCGCGACGATCTCGCCGATCTCGAGAAGAACCCGCTCTTCAGCGGGAAGATTCTGCAGGGCATACAACACGGCATCTCGCGGCGTCGCTGACCAAAGCTCCTTTTCTTCTCTCGGGGCGCCGGGAAAGCCGCGCGCATGGACACACTCAACGGCGATACCGGACTCGACGAGGCGGCCGGCCATCAGCCCGGTGGCCGGGATATAGACGTCCCCCAATCGCTCGCCGGCCAGCGGGTACTTGACCGATACATTGTAGTAGTTCGGCGCAAGCACCATGATCCGGCAGCGGTGGCTTCGCAGAATCCCGCAGGCCATTCTGCCACGGATGTAATCGGTATCTTCCGGCAGCACGGCAACCTT
Source organism: uncultured Gammaproteobacteria bacterium (assembly GCA_963731035.1). Lineage (GTDB taxonomy): Bacteria > Pseudomonadota > Gammaproteobacteria > Arenicellales > JAANXG01 > JAANXG01. The sequence continues at coordinate 45,688 of CAVSUY010000028.1, forward strand.
CGGTCGTCGTTTGCGGCAGTAGGCTTCGAGTGCCACACGCTCCGAGAGGTAATCTTCGAACAAGGATTCCATGCCGGAGCGAGTGAGCACGGCGTTGAACAGCGCAGCCGCAATCCCGTCTCCGGTTGAATCGGCCCGGGGCCCGGGCCCACCGAACCGAGGGGTTGGATTGCACGATCCGGCGTTGGCGCAGTGATAGTTGGAAAGCTCGTCCCACGGTATGCCCGGTATCGGCTCGAGCGGTATGATCTCCCCGGTCTTTTCCTTGTAGTCAAAACCCTTGACGAACACAGGGCGCAGGTCGTGATGATCCAGAAGCCGTCTCATCAACGGCTCGACAGCGGGGACATTCGCTTTTTCGAACAACATGACATGTACGAGTTTCACGTGCCACGGTGTCGATCCCAGTCTTCGACGTGCTCGAAATCGAGTCCGGACAGCGCGGTCACGAGGGTTGCGTAGTCTTCCACGGAGAGAGCATGCCGGATGAAAAGTCGCATCGGCGGGAAGCGACGGCAGCTTTTTACGATCGATACTGCCAGCGGATAAAGATGGTTGACCTGGGACACCAGAAAATGAGACCAGGTGTCGAGATGACCGGGCGCCTTCATGCCCAGGGTCGTCGGGTTCGACATCAGGCATCGATGAAGCCGCGTGTTGACGGACTGCCAGCTCGGCGCATCGAACGGTTCGAAATGATGGGGTATGCGCCGTTGCAGCAGTGTGGACCGTGCGGCGCTCGATCCCGTGGCGATCGTGCTGCCCCGTGCTGCATCGTGCAGTCGCTCTATGGCGTCCCGCTCGGACTCGAGCAGAAACTGGACGAATATCAGGTCGGACAAGATCGATCGGCCGTCGAAGGATGCGCGCCCGGCGCGCCGGTATCGCCTTGACTGAAGCAGCGCCCAGGCGGTTCGGCCTTGCGCCGGGTCTTGACGAAGTCTCGGCGCGGCTGATCGAAACCCGCCTCGAGCGCCGGGGCTGGCGCCGGGTGAGGGGACCGGGCTGGAACCTGCTCTTCTACGGTGGGCTCGATCCACCCCGTTCCGTTTATGGCGGCCTCGAAGCATGCCAAGCCGTGAATCATCTGCCCGGCACCGTGGATGCCTTCGACAAGATCGGTCTGTATCGAAACCTGCGCCGCTTGCGGCGCAGGTGTGGCACCGGGGGCTTCTCCCTGGAGGGTGACGTGATGCCGGAAAGCTTCGAGCTGCCTGTCGAGCTCGCGGCATTCAAGAACGCGGCGGCGCAGGAGCCCGATGCAACCTGGGTGCATAAGCCGCGTTTTGGCGCCCAGGGACGGGAGCTCAGCCTGGTGTCGACGCCGGATGAGGTGCGTGTATCGGACAAATGGATGCTGCAGCGATACCTGGACCGGCCGATGCTGTACCGGGAATGCAAATTCAACCTGCGCGTGTTCGCTCTGATCACGAGCGTGGAACCGCTGGAACTGTTCATTTACAGGGAAGGATATCTCGACCGCGCCGCGCGCGCCTGGAACCCCGCCGACCGGGCGGACATGACCATTCACAATACCAACTCGGAGTTCCAGGCCTCCCAGCGCACCGGGCCGGATGGGGATCTATCGATACCGCTCAGCCGGTGGCTGGCGGAGCTCGCAACGAGCGGTGATGACCCGGGACTGATGTGGGATGGGATCAGGACACTGGTGCTGATGGCCCTGTTATCCGGGTTGCATGTCCTCGTGCCCATCGCCCGGCGGTCTCTGCCTCATCCCCGAAACTGCTTCGAGTTGCTCGGCGTCGATATCCTGGTCGACGAGGGCCGTCGCCCGTGGCTGATCGAGTGCAACCGCTCGCCGTCGCTGACCACTGATTTCATCCCCGACATCAAGATCGGACTGGTGGACGATCTGCTATCCCTGCTGGAGGCCAGACTGTTCGGGGAAGGTCCACAAGCTGCCACGGCTCAAGGTTTCGAGCCGCTGGCGTGCGGATCCCGCGATGGTCTGCCCGGCTGGTATCGCCCGGACGACTGACCGGGCCCAGTCGCCCATCAGGCAGCACAATCGCCGGGGGTATCCGAAACCCAGCTGGATGTGGAGCACGCCTCTCCTTCGGCCGGATTCACGACGGTGATATCACCGGACGCATGGCCGGCGCCGTCGGTGGTTCCGGACAGCATCAGCGTAAGCAGCGAGCCATTGGGATTCTGGAACGTGAACTGCTTTTCCTGGAGCACGCCGCCAGCGACGTTTCCTGTTACGGTCACGTCGAGATCATGCTCGCCGATCAGGCCGTAGGTACCATACCAGCGGAATTCGTAGGTGCCGTCTGTTCCGCCGAAGAGCGAAAAGCAGCACTTGTCGGCTTCCGGCAGGCCACATATTTGTTCGCTGTCGCGAGCCAACGCCGGGGTGACGAAGTAATCGAGGATCGATTCGTTGGCGGCGAACGTTCCATTGAAAGTGGCTACAGTGCCCCGGGTCGGGTTCACGCTGTTGTCCACGGTGTCCGTGGTCGAGGTTTGCGCATGGGCCGGCAGGAAAACCCGGTCGACTACCGGGCGCGACCACCGCGCCGGCAGACTGGCGCCAGCCGCGAGGCCCCCAATGGCGGCACCCTTGATCAGCCTGCGGCGAGCCGCGGCATCGTTCTTGTCGTCACGGCGTGCAACGACCGTGCGTTTCCGCTTCGTCATGTTCTGCGGTCCCCCCAGGGCAAGTCAGGTTAACGTGTACGGCCGGTCTTTGTGGAGACCATCTCTTCGAGGCGTTCCACCCAGGCCTGGTCGACGCGGCCCTGCCTCGCTTCCGTCAGAATCTGGTCGAGATCATACCATTCCAGCTTCAGAAGAGCTTCACTGTTCAGCTGTTCCACACATTGCAGCGGGTCCGGCGGGCTGTCGAAGCAGGTCGGCGTGCGTCCCAGGGAATAGAACATCAAAGCCGTTATGAGGCACTTGCGACACGTCCCGCAGTTCTCATGATATGACGGGTGCTGCCAGCAGAACCGGGTGTTATCTCCGGCTGCCGGCCAGTCCACGATGCGCCGTACTTTTTCCAGACGCGAGTATTCCGCACCATCGTGAATGATCGAGAAATCGTCGGCGCCCATCATCCAGTCGCTGACCGGATTGGTGCCCCACGGAACCAGGCAATTGTAGGGGACACTGCTTGCGATGATGCCGCCGCCGAAGCTCCCCCGAAACACGGTCAGCGCGGCGGCAAGCGCGAGGCCGTGTGAGCAGCTGCTCCAGTCCGTGTTGACCTTGCGAATGTTGGTCTTCAGCGATCCGAGCTCGATGTCGACGTCTTCCAGAATGAGGCGCGACCGTGAAAAGGCGCGTTCGAAAGCTTCGTCGTCCTCGACTGGAATATCGAATCCGTGAACCATCAGCGCGGCGCGCAGCCGTGGCAGCCGGCGCTGCTCGGGCGCGACCAGGTGTTTGTAAACCGTGTAGCAGGAATCGATGCCTCCCGAGAAGCCGGCGATGGCGTCCGGCCCGGCTTCGTCCCGCCGGTCGATTTCCTCGCACAGGATGTCCACCTTCTTGAGGTCCCGGCGCCAACTCTGAAAGACGTCCTGGAACCGATCGAGATTGACGAGCAAGGAACGACTGACCGGCGCGCCGCGCACCCACAACGGACGTTGGTGACGCATCGCGTGATGAAGAACCGCCAGAACGAATGCATCGCCGCGATACACCGAAGCGCCGCGGGGGCGCGCATCGTGCTCGAAGTAGAGCTCCGCCGCCACGTCGTCGGGCGTAAACAGTATTGCTTCGCTTCGCTCGCGCCCGCCCTCCACACGGGGCTCGCGAACGTGGACTTCAATCGGATCCTTGTCTCCACGAAGCCGCATAATGGACGGCGACGCCGGGTTGTTTTCTGGGGGAACCTCAAAACCGATAGCGCCGAGCTCGAACAGCTGGCGCACGGAAAACTGAACGTCCCGGCCGAGGACGGCGCGGGACGCGAACCCGGCGGACTCGAGCGCGTCCAGGACCTGCTCCACCGTATTGCCGTCGCAGCGGTCGAAGATCTCCCTGACCGCCGTATTGCAGCGCGCCACAGTGTGCCCGTCCCCGTTACGCAGGACGGCAAAGCCGTCATCGTCTTCGAAAAGATAGCCGCTCGGAACGCTGTAGCCGGTAGTGCCAGGGTACGATGCAATCGGGTGATCCCGCGAGCCTCATTCCCAGGGTGGCCTCGACGCTTGCCTGGTCGTAGTCGATGCCTTGCGGCGCGTCGTTCCAGAGGCAGCCCAAGGAGCCCAGCCACGTGTCGTACATCGACCGGTTCTTGGCGTAGTTATTCGGCAGCAGGACGGTGCGCCGGCCCAGCAGAAGACTCGCGATGGCAAAGTGGAGTCGATCGGTAAACACGGTCTCGAATCGTTCAGCGAGCTCGAAGTAGTCGTTCACGGTCAGGCACAACTCGGCCGGGTCGCCTAGGGACAGCGGGTGATAGGGGAAACATGCCTCCCGGTCCTGGCGCAGGAACACGCCCGTTTCCAGGTCCGGACTCGCGGCCGCGCGGTCGAGACGAAGCCCGAGTGCCATATCCGGCGCCAGAGAAAAACGCGGCGACAGGTCCAGGCTTGCCCGCTCGCGGACATAAACTCGTTTGTATCCCGACAAATCCTCGTTGCCGTCGGTAAAGCTCTGGGGGAAAACGGTCACATCGAGACCGTGGGCGAGCGCCTGTCGGCGGATCGTCAGGGGACGTTCGTAAGTGGTCCCCATGTTGCCGCCCCCCGCAATCACCAACTCTTCTATGCCGGGCGAGAAGTTGCCGTCGGCGAGGCCCTCGCGGTCGACATCGAACCAGCGTACGCCGAAGTGCTCGAAGAGTTGCTGCGTGGCGAGATCGATCATGCGGTCCCCGGCATTGCCGTGCATCCGGACATAGCCGACCGTTCGCTCGGCGAACGGTTCGAGAAGCGGGGCAAAGTACTCCGGATCAAGCAGTGGAGAGGGCATCCTGGATCGATAGCTCTGTGCGTCGTGTCCGGTGGTCAGATCGCGGACGTTCCCGGCGGCCGGTATAGTCAGTCGTCGTCGCGCGCGGCCAAACCGGATGTTCCGGACACCAAGCGTGAGCTGGTCATGCCCAAGGGCCCGAGCCCGTCCAGGGCAGCGGAAGCCGCGTCCCGCCGGTAGGGTGGGAAGTCGATGCTGCTGTCCCGGAAAGACTTGAGAGGCTGCCCGAGGCCCTTGATGCCCTCCCGGCGCACCTGGCGGACGCGTTCGAAGTCCACGGTAACGGGGATGACCTGCTCCGTTTCCCCTGCCTGATGAAGAATCTCTCCCTCCGGACCGGCGATGATCGACCGTCCGTAGGCCATGTCGCCGCAGTTGTTGACGTCAATGAAGTAGCACTGGTTGGTGATGGCGGCCGCCCTGGCGATGATCAATTCCGCGTCGCGGTCGATGGTGTTGGTGAGGCTGGGATGGAGTATGACTTCCGCGCCCAGCCAGGACAGGGTACGGGTGGTTTCCGGGAACCACATGTCGTAGCAGATCGACACGCCGAAGCGGCCCGCCCCCGGGATGTCGAATACCACGCAGTCCGAGCCGGCCGCGACGCCGGTTTCGTAGGGCAGGAACGGGAACATCTTGCGGTAGCGGGTGACGATCTCGCCTTCCGGGTTGATCACCGGCGTGGTGTTGTAGATCAGCCCGGCATCGATCTCGTACAGGGAGCCGGGCACCAGCCAGGTGTGGTGCTGTCTGGCAACCGCCCGGAAGTGATCCTCGGCGGGCCCCGGCAAGGGCTGCGCGGTCTGGGGGCGCGGCCCGAATGCGGAAAGCTCCCCGAACAGGATCATGTCCACCCAGGGGAATCGCTTCTTGACGTTGCCGACCTGGCGCGCCATCGCCGACACGTTATCCGCCACGGGCAGGTCCATCTGGACGGCGGCGATGGTGAAACGGCTCATTGTGTGGTCTCCTGGGTCAAGGGGTGAAAGCACGCGGCCCGCCGCCGGCCGGGGTGCCCGTCCAGCGGCGGCATCGCGGTGCGGCAAAGATCGTCGGCCCGCGGACACCGCGGTGCGAACGGACAGCCGGGGTGGCGCATCAGGGCGCTCGGGATCTCGCCACTGATGGGCTTCAGCCGGTCGCGGCGCGACGGGTCCACGGAAGGGATGGAGTCGAGCAGCGCCCGCGTATACGGATGGGCCGGCCGCGCGAAAATGTCCGCCACTGGGCCGGTCTCGACAATGCGGCCCAGGTACATCACCAGCACCCGGTCGGCCATCTGCTCGACCACGGCCAGGTTGTGGGAAATGAACAGGTAGCTCAGGTTCAGGCGCTGCTGCAGCGAGCGCAGCAGGTTGAGGACCTGGGCCTGCACCGACACGTCCAGTGCCGAAGTCGGCTCGTCCAGCACCAGCAGCTGGGGCTCCAAAGCCAGGGCTCTGGCGATGGCGATGCGCTGGCGCTGGCCCCCCGAGAACTCGTGGGGATAGCGCGACAGGTGCTCGCGGGCCAGTCCGACGCTCTCCAGGTGACGGGCGACTCGCTCGGTCAGGTCACGGCCCCGCAGCCCGTAGACGGTTCGAAGCGGCTCGCCGACGATGTCGCGGATCCGCATCCGGGGATCCAACGATGAATAAGGATTCTGGAACACGATACTGAGGTTGCGGCGAACGGCCTGCCGATCGGCAGTGGACAAGGAATCCAGATTCCGGCCGTCGAAGTACACCTCACCGGCGTCGTGCTGCAGCAGCCGAAGCAGGGTGAGAGCGACGGTGGTTTTGCCGCACCCCGATTCCCCGACCAGGGCCAGCGTTTCCCCCACCCCGACGTCGAAGCTGACATCGCTGACCGCCTGCACCGCGCCCCGCCGTGTCGGATAGGTCTTGCCCAGATTCCGCACCTCGAGCAGAGCGCTCATGGTTTCTCACCCCGGGTCCCGTTGGAGACCAGCTTCAAGGCGCGTTCCGGGTAATGGCAGGCCGCGAGATGACCGCTCCCGATCCGCTGCGGGGCCGGCTGCTCGCGGCGGCAGGTTTCGTTCGCGATGTCGCAGCGCGCGTGAAACGGACACCCCGACAGAGGCTGGGACAGGTCCGGCACCTGCCCCGGTATGGAGACGAATTCATGGCGCCCGGTGCCGAGTCTCGGCACCGTATCCAGGAGCTTGCGAGTGTAGGGATGCGCGGGGCGCGCGAACATGTCACCGACCGCGCCTTCCTCCATCACCGAGCCGGCGTACATCACGCAAACCCGGTCGCACAGCGACGCCACCACCCCCAGGTCGTGGGTAATGAACAGAACGGAGAGCCCGCTGTCGGCGGCCAGCTCCCGCAGCAGCACGATGATCTGGGCCTGCACCGTCACGTCCAGCGCCGTGGTCGGCTCATCCGCGATCAGCAGCCGTGGCTCGCAGGCCAGCGCCAGGGCGATCATCACCCGCTGTAGCTGGCCGCCGGAAAACTGGTGTGGGTACTTGTGGAGCTGGGTCTCGGTGTCGGGCAGGCCGACTTGGTCCAGTGCCCGCATCGCCGCGGTGCGGGCATCGACCGTGCCTGGCTTCCGGTGGAGCCGGATGACGTCTGTCATCTGGCGGCCGACGGTGAAATAGGGATTCAGGGCCGTGGTCGGGTTCTGGAATATCATCGCCGCCACACCGCCGCGCAGGGATGACAAGGCAGACTCGGGGCGGCCGACCACTTCGCGGCCGTCGATCTCGATACTGCCCCGAACCCGGCCCGGTGGTGCGATCAGCCCCAGGCTGGCCAGCGCGGTGACCGACTTGCCGCTCCCCGATTCTCCCACCAGTCCGACGATCTGCCCGGGCTCCACGGCGATGCTGCAGCCATTGACGGCGTGCACCGTACGCCTGAACAGGGGGAACTCCACGTACAGATCACGGATGCAGAGCAGCGGCTGTTCACCGGTCCTGCTCATGTTCTGCCCCGGTAGCGTGGGTCCAGGACGTCCCGCAAGCCGTCACCGATGAGATTCACCGCCAGAACCGTCATGAAGATGGCCGCGCCGGGAAAGGCGGCGATCCACCAGAAATCGAGAAACTTGCTGCGCGACAAGGCCACCATCAATCCCCATTCGATGGTCGGGGGCCGCGCGCCGATGCCGATGAACGACAGCGAGGCCGCCGCCAGGATGGTGTAGCCGAAGTCCATGGAAGCCTGGACCAGCACCGGTGTGGTGGCGTTGGGAAGGGCGTGGCGGATCATGATCCACAGGTCGCGCACCCCCATGGCCCGGGCCGCATCGATGTAGCGCTCCCCGCAAACGCGCAACACGGCGCCGCGCAGGATGCGCGCGTACCAGGGAAACCAGGATACCGCCAGGGCGAGCATGGCGTTGAACAGCCCGGACCCCAAGGCCGCGGTGATTGCGATGGGCAGCAACAGCGGCGGGAATGCGAGGAACACGTCCGTGACCCGCATCAGGATGGTGTCCAGTCGCCCGCCGTAGTATCCCGCCATCAGGCCGATGGGAATGCCGACCGCCAGCGCGATGGCCAGCACCGTAATGCCGATGATGAGCGAGGTGCGGGCCCCGAAGATCACCCGCGACAGGATATCCCGCCCGAGGTCGTCGGCGCCGAAGGGATGAGCGAGACCGGGTGGCACCAGCTTGTCGGCGAAATTGATGGCACGGGGATCGAAGGGCGCCACCCATGGCGCGAACAGCGCGCAAAAGATCACCAGCAGGACCACCACCAGCCCCGCTAGGAAAAGGGGATTGCGCGATACCAGGTGCCAGGCGATACGCCAGCGCCCGGGCTGCGGCAGGACGGCGATCGAGCTCATGAGCGCCTCAGGCGCGGGTCCACGAGGTGGTAGGCCAGGTCCACCGCCAGATTGATCAGCAGGTAGGCGGTGGCGAGAAACAGCGTGATGCCCATGACCGCCGGGAAGTCGTTGTTGATCAGCGCCCCCACCACATAGCCGCCCAGCCCCGGCCAATCAAAGACGTACTCCACCACCACCGAGCCCCCGAGCATGTAGCCGAATGTCAGGCCCACCACTGTCAGCACCGGGATCAGGGTGGCCTTGAGGGCGTAGCGATAGTGAATGATGCGGGCAGGCACGCCGTAAGCGCGGCTGGTGAGGATGTAATCCTCTCCCAGCACCTCGGCCATCATGGCCCTCGCATTGCGGGTGACGATGGCGATGGTGGCAAGCGTCATGGTCATCACCGGCAGCGCCAGGTGGGAGAGGGCGCTCTTGAAGGCGAGCCAGTTGCCGTCCAGCAGCGTATCGACGAGGTACAGGCCGGTGACCGTTGGAAACGGATGATCCAGCAATATTTCGGGATCGATGCGCGCCTCCAGCGGCAGCCAATGCAGTCCGCCGTAGAACAGCATCTGCAGCAGCATGCCGATAAAGAATGCCGGCAAGGCGACCCCGGCGATGGACAGCGCGCGGGCTGCGTGATCGATCCAGGAATCCTGGCGCACCGCCGAGATCACCCCGAGGGGCAGCCCGAGCAGCAACGACAGGGCCAGGGACAGGGACACCAGCTCGACGGTGGCCGAGGACCGGTTGGCGATGTCGTGGGCCACCGGCTGACTGGTCCTCAGGCTGGTGCCGAAGTCTCCATGCACGGCGTTTCTCAAATAGAGCAGGAACTGTACGGGAAGCGGCTTGTCCAGGCCCAGGCGCTCCCGGGCCTTCACAATCTGCTCGGCCGTGGGTTTGGCGCCGAGCATCATCTCCACCGGTGAGCCCGGCAGCACGCGGCTCAACGCGAAGGTGATGAGGAGCACCCCGAACAGGATGCCCACCATCATCACCAGGCGATGAGCCACGTACCGGGCCATCGGCGTGCTACTTCCGGTAGAGCTGGTAGAAGAATACGGCGTTGTAGGCCGGATTCACCTTGAGCCCGCCGATGTCCGCGCGCTGGGCAACGCGAGTCTTGATATCTGCATAGAAGATCGCCGTGGCGTCGTCGATCAGCATCTGCTGGGCCTGGCCGTACAGGCGAATCGCCTCATCGCGGTTGCTGGCTTCCAGCGTCACGGCCTTGTCCACCAGCTTGTCGAAGTCCGGATTGGAGTAGTGGGACAGGTTGAACAAGGTCTTGTTCTCGGTCCGGAACAGGCCGATCAGCCAGTCGGACGGGGTCGGATAGGTCGGCCACCAGGTCATGGACTGCAGGTTGGGCGCGGTGTCCAGGTTCTTGGCGGCATCCCAGATAGTGCCCCAGGGGCCGGGCTTCAGCTCCACGTCGATGCCGATCTTGCGGCAGTTCTCCTGGAACAGCAGGGCCGCGTTCTTGTACTCCTCGGACGTCCCAATGTAGGCCATGGTGACCTTGCGCTGATCCGCGGGTACGCCGGACTCCTCCAGCAGTTGCTTGGCTTTATCCAGGTCGAACTTCGGCGTCTTCAGGTCGTTGTCGTGGCCCCACATGGTGGCGGGGATGATGCCCTGGGCCACTTCGGCGCTGCCGGCGTAGACGTTCTTCACCACGCTTTCGTAGTCCCAGGCGTAGGTCAGGGCCTGACGGAACTTGAGGTTGTCGGTGGGAGCCTTCTTGACGTTGATCAGGAACTGGGAGTTCTTCCACGACGGAATCAATTCCGCCTTCAACTTGGGATCCTTGTTCAGCGAGTCCATGGAGTCGGCGGGGACCAGTGAGATGAAGTCCGCGTCTCCCGACTTCAGCATCTGCACCTGGGTCGCGTTCTCGGTGACGGTCTTGAGAATGACGCGGTCGAAATTCTTGTCCGTCCAGCCGCCCCAGTAATCATTGAACTTCTCGAGCACCACTTGCTGACCCTGAACCCACTGGCGCACCTGGTAGGGGCCCGTGCCGCCGTCGTGGCCCTGGTTGAACCAGTCGGTCCCCTTGGCGGCCGCCGCCGGCGAATACATGTAGGCGCCGTACTGGGATGAGGCGATCAGGTCGATGGGCGCCGGGTCCTTGGTCTTGATCACCAGTGTGTAATCGTCCGGGGTGTCGATGCTCTCCACCGCGCCCCAGATGTAATAAGCCCCCTGCTTCATCTTCATGGTGCGCTCGATGGAGGCCTTGGCGGCGGCGGCGTTGAAGTCGGTTCCGTCGTGGAACTTGACGCCCTGTCGCAGCTTGAAGGTCCAGGTTTTGCCGTCGTCGGACTTCGACCAGCTGGTGGCCAGCGCCGGCGTGAACCGCTCGGCATCGCCCGGCGGGTTGTACCACAGCAGCGGCTCGTAAACGTTTACCAGCATTGGGACTTCCAGGGAGAAGGCGATTGCCGGGTCCCAGTCCTTGATGTCGCCGTAGTTGGCGTAGGTCACGGTGTTGGCCGCCGCGAGCGCCGTCCCGGCGGTGCCAGCGAGCAGCAAGGCCAGCGCCATCGCGAAAGTTCTGGTCAGGCGGGAAAGCATTGTCATGTTCAATCCTCCGGTTCGTGGTTCTGACGGAGCCGTACAGTGGTCGGCTCCACGCCAAGCTACGCTGCAAGCCTCGTGCCAATATCCCGGCTCGCGAAGAAGTAAAAGAAAATCAGCCACTTAGGTAGCCGGTGCCGGAGCCGCAGCGGCACCGAAGACGCCCTTCTCTATTCATTCATGAATATCGAGCGCCAAATATTCACAATCGAGTGACAGGAGGTTGAACCCTGCTCAGCCGTGGCGGCCACCGGCCCGCAAACCGTGTTTTCGCAACAGGCGGGCAATCGTGGCCTGGGAAACCCCGAGCTCCCGGGCGATATCGACCTGCCGGCCGAGCCGCTGGCAGGCGCGACTGAGTACATCGTATTCCACCGCGCAAACCGCGTCCGCCAGCGTGCCGTTGCCCATCGGCAAGGAAGAACCCGCCGATTGCCGGAGCTCCACCGGCAGGTCGTGCGGACCGATGGATTCCGAATCGGATAACACGAAACTGCGCTCGAGGATATTCTGGAGCTCCCGCACATTGCCGGGGTAGTCGTAGCGGCACAGCAGCTCCAAGGCGTCCCGGTTGACGGTTTTCTCAGTGCCGTAACGCTGATTCAATCGTTCCAACGCCCGCCATACCAACGGCTGTATGTCGGCACGCCGGGCGGCGAGCGGGGGCAGCTCCACGGGCACCACGTTGAGCCTGAAGAACAGGTCCTGGCGGAACGCGCTCTGCTCGACGCGCCGCGCCAGGTCCTTGTTGGTGGCGGCGATGACTCGCACATCCACCTGACGCAGCCGTGTGTCGCCAACGCGGATGAAGCTCTGGGTATCGAGGAATGTCAGCAGCTTGACCTGGACATCGAGGGACAGCGCATCGATCTCGTCCAGGAACAGGGTGCCGGAATCCGCGGCTTCCACCAGCCCAGGCTTGCCGCCCGCCTGGGCTCCGGTGAACGCGCCGTCGGCATAGCCGAACAGCTCCGCCTCCAGCAGGCTTTCCGGCAGCGCCCCGCAATTCAGCGACAGCAGCGGATGCGGCTTGCGTGCGGATTGCTCGTGAAGCAGCTTGGCGACCATCGTCTTACCGGTGCCCGATGGGCCGGTGAGCAGGACGGTGCTGTCGAACTGGGACAGCTTGAGCGCCGTGTCGAGCACCCGCCGCAGTTCGTCGCTCTCGGCGACGATATCCGACAGCCTGGAGTCGCGCAGCTTCAGGGCCAGCAACTCGGAGCTGATTTTCCGGGTGATCTCGCGGGTCTGGTCGAGCTCGTCGCGCAGGCTGTTGAGGTCGGTGAGATCGCGCTCGGTTCCCACCACGTAGGCGATTTCGCCGTCCGCGTCGAATACCGGCACGGCGTTGACCAGTAGCGTGCGGCCGGACTTGACGCGCTGGTTGATGGCCACCGGACGGCGCTGGCGCAGCACCTGGCTGGTGGCGTCGTGATCGAAGTTGCCGATAGCCAGCAGCTCCGAGACCCTGCGCCCGCAGACATCCGCGGCGCGGATATTGTTCAGCTGCTCGCACGCCTCGTTGATCCACAGCAGGCACGGCTCGGCATCGCATATCCACAAGCCGTCGCTCATCGCCTGAAGAATGGCCTCGATCTGGCGCGGCAGGCCGCGCAGCGAGGCCGGGACCTTGGAGCCGCCGATACTGGACACCTGGGAATGCCCCCGTTGTTTATTCAAAACTGAATCTTACAGCCAACGAGGGCGGAAGTTCCTGTCGCCGATCAACCAGAACCCCTCCGGCCCCGGGACTACCACTTGAACAGGAGGTCGCCGCTGCTTTCCCGGGTGGACGACTCCGCCCGCAGCAGCCAATGTTTGGCCAACTCGTAGCGAACCCGGAACACCTCCACCGCCTGCTGGATCCCGGCCACGTAGGAGACGTACAACCTTGGCGACAGGTACTTGCCGAGCACCAGCGAGGCGCCGGCGCTGTCCGCGGAATCCGACTCCACCTCCACGGTGTCCAGGCCGAGCGTGGACTCGATCTTGCGCGACACGCCCTTGCTGTTGCCGCCCGGAATGAGCGAGGCTGCGGCGCTCAGCAGCACCCCGGCTTCGGCTCCGGAGGCCTGGGAAGCGGGCCGACCCAGCAGCAGGTAGCTCATCTTGTCGGTGTCGGACATCGCCGGCGTCGAGGACAGGTCGAGCTGCGGGTGCACCAGGTCTCCCGTGACGGCCAGCGTCACGCTGATGTCCCGGACCTTGCGCCCCACCTGCACATCGATCCCCGGGTTGTCTATGGGCCCGCCGGCATAGACCAGTTGTCCCTTATTGATATTGAAGGTGCGTCCGTACAGGCTGTACTGACCGTCGTGAATCTCGATGCCGCCGGTCGCCCGGGTCGGTTGATGAGGGGGAGCGTTCAGGGATAAGGAGCCGGAGAGTCGACCGTCCACCCCGTAGCCCTGGAAGTGAGTGTGATCCCCGAGGTCGATGGTCACCCTGGCGTGCCAGCCCATGGGGTTCGTGGCTGCCGACTGCGGCTTGTTGCGGTTAACGACGGTGATGTCGTCCGAGAGCGTCACCTGCGGGCGCCCGGCTTCCGGCGTCAGGTCCGCCCGCGTGATCTGAATGCTGCCGTCGACCTGGCCACCGGTGTCATCCATGACGACGTGCAGATCCGGATTGCCGGTGATCGCCGCCCGGGGCAGGCGCGCGAGCTGCGCCTCGCTCCCGCTCAGGCTGAACTTGCCGCGCCAGCCGCCCTCCTGGGGAAATGCCAGATCGCCCTGCCCGTTCAGGGTGCCGTCACCCGACTGCGCCTGTGCCTCGACGTGCAGGCTGCGATCGTCGCGGCTGCGCAGGTCGAGGTTCAGGGACTGCAGCTCGATGCCGAGTGGCTCGACCTCGAGCGTCGCCTGCTGGATCCGCCCTTCGCCGGTGAAGCGCGGCGCGCTGCGGGTCCCGTCCAGTTTGAACTGCAGCCGCGCGGATCCGCCCGTCAAGCCGAGGTCGGGGAAGGCCGCCTGGACCACGCGCAACGACGGCAGATTGGCGGCGATGCTGCCTTCAATCTTGCCGTCGTCCCCGAGAGGATCGTCCGTACTCAACTCGCCCTGTATGGTGCCGGATTCGTCCACCGTTCCATGCAGCTGCATGTGCAACCGCGCGGGCTTCAAGTCGGCTATGAACTCGACGCCGCGATAACGCGTCTGCACCGGCTGCTCGCCGGTCCAGGCGACGGCGGCGTCGCCGATGGTGGCGTGGGCCTGTCCTTCGATGCCGTTGCCCCGGTCGCCGACTTTTGCATCGGCGGCGATGGCGCCCTGGACCTCGAGGGATTCCGGCGCCGCCCGCGCGAGCCATTTCAGAGGAAACCCGTCAAGCTGCGCGGCGGCGCTCCAGTCCCCGGCCCCTGCGAAGTGGCCTTTGCCGCACAGCTTCGCCCCGGCGTGGGTCAGGCACAGCTCGCCTATCTCGGTCCGGTCCGGACTCCACGCGATATCGGCAGGTTGCTGAATGTTCCACTCGCCCGGCAGCGTGCCGTTCTGCGAAGCTATGTTGAGTCGTTGGACACTGCCCTGCCAGCGCTGGTCGGAGTACGAGCCGGCGACGTCGGCGCCGATGGTCCAATCGTCCAGCCTGCCCTCCAGCGACAGGTCGTGCTGCTGCGTGGACCCCGTGGCTCGCAGCTTCACGTCGTGTGCCTGGTGGTCGCCGAAGTGGAGCGTCGCTGCCGTGACGGTGATCTGCGAGGACGCGTCCCCGGCGGTCCGGTAGTCGACGTCTGCTTTCAGGCTGCCGGCGTCGATACCTCCCCAGGCGAAGTAAGGGAGGCGCGCGGTGCCCGTTATCACCGGCTGCGTATCAAGATGACGTGCGTTCACGTCCACTTTGATGTCCGATTCATGGGTGGCGTCCGGCGGCAGGATGACGCCGGACAGCATCGCCGACACGTTGGTCTTGTCTCCGCTCGCTTCGAATTTTCCGCTGCGGCTCAACCAGGCGGCGTCTTCCGGTCCCTGCAGTCCGCTCCACTGTCCCTGGACCTTGAAGGGGAGCGCCGCGCCGAACCCGAGCCGGCCCGAGAACTGGAGCGCGTCGGTCGCGGGAGCCGGCAGGCTGACCCGCGCCTGCTCCACCACCAATGCATCCGCGCTGACCGTCGTGGTGCCCTGGACGTTGGCCTTCCGCCCCTGATATTCCAGCGACAGATCGGGTTGCAGCCGCGCCTCGCCGGTGTCGCCTTCGCCGCGCACCGATCCGCGAAGCGACAGCTGAGGCCAGTCATGCTCTATGGCCGACAGTGAGACCGGGACGGGGATGGCGGCGTTCACGCTCCAATGGAGCTGGTTGAGAAGGTCGCTGACGGTGCCTTCGCCGTGGGCGGCGAAGGGTTCGCGTATGTCCAGCACCGGCTTCAGGGTGTCCCCAACGGTCCCCGACACGCTCAAGCCACCGCTGAAGGCGGGCCGCCCGTCCATCGCCTCCACACGCCAGTCCAGGGTACTCTCGATCGGCAGGCCGGTTCGCAGGTCGATGCGCAAGTCGCCGTGGTCCACCCGGTAGTCGGGCAACGCGACTGTAACGTCCTCGAGATGGAGCGAGCTTCCGTCGAGGGCCCCGCTCAGAGAGGCGCTGTCGATTCGTAGTGGCGTCCCGGAACCGGTGCCGATGTCGGCGCCGTCGAGCTCCGCGCGATCGACCCGCACCTGAAATGGGAGAATGATCTGCGGCACGTCGAGCTTGCGCGGCCCGGAAGGTCCCGCGGATTTCCCCGGCGTGAATTCGAGCCCGGCGGCCCGCAGCACGGTGACGTGCAGGAGGCCGTGCAGCAGGGCTGTCGGCTGCCAGTCTAGACGGATGTGCTTGATCCGGATCGAGGCGCCGTCGCCGGGCTCCCGGTAGCGTACGTCGGTGAGCAGCACCGGTCCCAGGAGCCGGCCGTCGGCGTCGCCGATCTCCACCGGGGCGCCGCTGCGGGTCAGCAACTCGTCAATCGTCCAGCGCAGTCCCGCCCCGGTGCCGAGGACGAAGAACGCGGCCCCTGTCAGCAGGACCACTACAACCAGTAGCAATACGAGGATCTTTTTCACTATAGATCCGGCCCAAGGGTGATGTGCAGCCGAAAGCCGCGGTCGCTGCCGAGTACCGGGTGTGCCAGGTCTACCCGCACCGGACCGATCGGCGTGATGCGGCGGATCCCGATACCGACGCTCTTGCGCAGCGGCTCGCTGAAATCGTCGAAAGCATTGCCGGCGTCGAAGAAAGCCGCGACGCGCCACTTGTCCGAGACCGGGTAATCCGCTTCGACACTACCGACCAGCAGCTTTCTTCCTCCCGTCAGCTGTCCCTGGGCATTCCGCGGACCCAGGGTTTCATATCCAAACCCCCGCACGCTCTGGTCGCCGCCCGCGAAGAACCGCAGGGACGCCGGCAGATCCGAGAGCTTGGCGGCGCTCCACGCGCCTTCGCCGCGCAGGATCAGTCTCGCATCCCCGAAGCTGCGGATCAGCTTCCCGGAAACGTGGGGCTGAATAAAGGCGAAGTCCGAGAGCAGACCGTCCGATCCTTCCAGGGAGAATCTCCAACGCTGGCCGTTGTGGGTGAACAGGCGGTTGTCCGCCGTGACCTGCGAAAGGTCGACTTCCGGTATGAACAGGTCGGTCAAGCCGCTCTGTCCCGCCACCGTGAAATCTTCGCGCTGGTACCTGAACGAAAGGCTGAGCCGAATATGTCCGACCGCTGTGGATCTGCGGATACCGACCTGGCCCAGGGTGGAGTTGCTGCTGTCGGGATTGTTTCGGGTATAGCTGGTGAACAACTGGTACTGGTCGTTTCGGGGATCGCCGAACGGAATAGTGTAGTGCCCTTCCGCGGTGCCACCGATCTGGGACACTTCCAGGGAGCCGCCCAGCCGGTGGCCCCGGCGGTTGATCCGGCGTTGTTCCCAGGACAGGGAGCCGCGGGCTCCGGTGTCGGTGCCGTACCCGGCGCCAACCTGGTATTCCGACGGCTTGGTGGGCGTGAGATGAACATCGACCGGCACGTGGCCATCCGCTCCGGCTTCGTTGAACTTGGGCTCGACGCGTACGTCGGTGAAATAGTCGCTGTCCTTTAGATCCCGCTGGACCTTGAGGAGCTTCCGGTCGGAGAAGCGGTCGCCGTATTTGATCCCCACATAGCCACGCAGGAAATCATCGTTCAGCACGTCCTGCATCAGCTGAACCTTCCCGAAGCGGAACAAGGGTCCGCTGTCCACAACGATCTCGGCGTCGGCAGTGTAGGTGTCAAGATCGATCTCCACCTTGTGGGTGGACAACGAGGCGTTCAGATAGCCCAATGCCTGGGTCCGGGTTAGCAGTTCGTCCCTGACGCCTTCGTACTCGGCGTGATCGACACGGTCACCCGCGGCCAGCGGTTTCCGCGACAGGTACTTCTGCAGGGTGGGTTCCGAATGGGCCGGGCCGGTGACTTCCAGATTCACCAGACGGTAGGTCACTGCTTGCCCCGGGGTTACCTGATACACCGCTTTCCAGTTGGAAGGTTTGCCGGACAGCTGTGCGGCAACACCAGCGCGATAGTATCCAAATGAAGTCATGGCCTTCTTGAGCTGCTGGCGCCCGCGCTCCATGCGCCTCTCGGCTTCTCCCCGGCTTAGCGTTTCGTCCTTGTTGTTTCCGTTCACATTGATGGAATCGCGCACACGCTCGGCGAAATTCCCGGGGACTCCCTGAACCTCGACCTCCATGGCGAGGCACCATGCCGGTATCCCACACAGGCACACGGCGAGAGCCGTCTTCCATGTGAGACGCACTGTCCACATAGCCATCGTCGAGGTTGTCACCGGTGAAGGGCCTTTGCCGGTTGACCGCTTACCCTGTCGATCGTCGGGTTGCGTTCATTGAAGGATCCGGACGCGCGGGATTCGTCGGAATCATAACACCGAAGCCGAGACTGCTCTTCACGCCGCACCGCTGCGGGTCCCTGTTTACGTAGAAGAAACAAGGCCGGTTCGAAGGCACGTTGTGAACTCCTGTGAGGGTTGATGTCGAAGGTGCCGTGGCTGGGATGGCGACAACCTGTTTCCGGAAGAATAAAAACGGCCGGCGGTCGAATCGGTGGTCGTGCGTCCTTGCGGACTCGGGGATAGAGACAAGCGCCCTGGCCGTGGAGTTCAAGAGAGCCCCCGACAACGCGCGTTCCCGGCACTGGATGACCATTGTGCAGTAGAATCGCCGATGGCGCCGCCGCTCCGCGGTAATCTCCGGCGCCGGTCGGGGGCGACCCTGCGCGCTCTCGCATTATTTCCTGCAAATCACCCGATCCTAGGAGAGTCCTTATGGAAATGGTTCGATTCGGCTCAACCGGGCTGAAGGTCCATCCCTTGTGCTTCGGTACCATGACCCTGGGCGGCGACGCCGATGAGAAGACGTCGCTTGAGCTTCTGGACATGGCCGTGGACCGCGGCCTGAATTTCATCGACAGCGCGAATATGTACAACGCCGGGACCACCGAGACCATCATCGGCAAGTGGCTCACCACGCGCGGCAACCGCGACCGCATCATCCTGTCCTCGAAGGTGCGTTACAAGGTGGGAGACGATCCGGACAGCGAAGGCTTGAGCCCGCGCACCATCGAGCGCGAGCTGCACCGGTCCCTGGAGCGGTTGAAGACGGATTACCTCGATATCTATTTTCTTCATCAACCGGACTACGACACACCGCTGGAAGTTACCTGGCAGTGCCTGGACCGCCTGGCCCGGGAGGGCAAGTTCCGCTATGTCGGCCTGTCGAACTTCGCCGCCTGGCAGATAGTCGAAGCTTGTCACCTGGCGGTGGGCAACGGCTGGATTCAGCCCACCGTGGTGCAGTGCATGTACAACCTCATCGCCCGCTACCCGGAGCACGAGCTGCTGCCCATGTGCCGGGCCTTCGATCTCGGCGTGTGCAACTACAATCCGCTTGGCGGCGGCCTGCTGACCGGAAAGTACGGCGCGCGGGGCGAGGCCGAAGAAGGCCGGCTGGCGAAGAACGAGGTCTACCGCAAGCGCTACTGGGATGACCGGCAACGCCAGGCGGCGGTGGAACTGGCGGCGCTCGCCGCCGAGGGCAACCGCAGCCCGGTGGAGCTGGCTGTCCGGTTCTGCCTGGATCAGCCGGACATCGACACCGTCATTCTGGGCGCCACCCGGGTCGAGCAGCTCGAGCAGTCCCTCGCGGCGGTAGACAGCCAGCCTCTGACCGAGCAGGAGTTGGAGCGTTGTGACGAGAATTGGCGACAGCTCAGCGGTCCGATTCCGCTTTATTCACGGTAGCGGCGGCTGAGTGCGACCGTATGGACGCCAGAAGATTGCGACTGAAGTCGCTCCTGCGACCTATAACCACCCATGACGGTAAATCCCGGAATGTAGGAGCGACTTCAGTCGCGATAACATCCCTGGTTACACTGCTGTCGTACACACTCCCCGAAACTTACGGAGGCACACCATGACCGAATTGACCAGGCAACGCTGCGAGGCCTGCCGGGCGGGCGCGCCGCAAGCGACGCAGGACGAGATCGCCGAATACATGCCCCAGATACCGGATTGGGAAATCATCGAAGTCGACGGCGTCAAGCGCCTGCAGAGGGTATACAAGTTCAAAAACTTCGCCCAGGCGCTCGAGTTCGCCGGCAAAGTCGGCGCGATCGCCGAGGAGCAGGACCATCATCCGTCCATTCTGGTGGAGTACGGAAAAGTTACCCTGACCTGGTGGACCCACAAGATCAAGGGCCTGCACGCCAATGATTTCATCATGGCCGCCCGTTCGGACCAATTGCTCTGAAGGCGGCGCTGGTCGGCGGAACCGTATGCAATGAGCGACGAAACGCGGGGCATGTTGTACGGCCTGGCGGGTGTAACCGCCTTCGGCCTGACGCTGCCGGTAACGCGCTATGTCGCTCCCTACCTGGACCCGGTGTTCATCGGTTTGGGACGGGCGGTGGTGGCGGCATTGGTCGCCGGTGCGCTGCTGCTGGCTACCCGCCAACCGCTGCCGACGCTGCGGCAGGCCGGCAGGCTGTTCATCGTCGGGTTGGGCGTGGTTATCGGTTTCCCGGTCCTGTCGGCCTGGGCCATGCAGTCCGCCCCCGCATCCCATGGCGGTGTCGTGCTGGGAATCCTGCCCTTGGCGACGGCGATCGCCAGCGTGTTCGTCTCCAGCGATCGGCCCTCCGCCGGCTTCTGGCTCTTCGGCGTTATCGGCAGCATGCTGGTGGTGGTGTACGCGCTGCTCGAGGGTTTCGGCAGGATACAGGTCGCGGATCTGGCTCTGCTGGGAGCGGTGGTGTCGGCGGCGGTGGGTTATGCCGTGGGCGGCGACTTGTCCCGCCATCTCGGAGGCTGGCAGGTGATCTGCTGGGTATTGGTGCTGATGTGCCCGATCATCGTCGGCCCCGCCTTGTGGTGTGCGCCCGCGTCGCCCGCGTCGCTGCCGGCGGCGGTGTGGCTGGCTTTCCTGTATCTGGCGCTGGTCAGCCAGTTGTTCGGATTTTTCTGGTGGAACAAGGGCCTGGCTATCGGCGGCGTGGCGCGGGTCAGCCAGATCCAGCTCCTGCAGCCTTTCGTGACCCTCCTGGCCTCCGTGGCCGCGCTGCGGGAAGTCGTTACCCGCGAGACCTATGTATTCGTCGTTCTGGTGGTAGCGGTCGTTGCCCTGGGACGCCGGATGCCTATATATAAGAACAAGGAAAAGCTTTCGCGGGCTGCCGCGGGCTGATCGAGGCAACATCCAACCATATAGCCGCCCAGCATGAAAATCATCGACGTCCAAACGTTCGTTGTCGCCAATCCGCCGCCCCACTACGGCGGGCTTTACTGGATCTTCGTCAAGCTGACCACGGATGGCGGGGTCTCCGGTTACGGGGAGGTGTATTCGGTACCATTTCACCCGGCCGTAGTGGAACAGATGATCCGGGACGTCGCCGACCGGCACGTAATCGGCTTCGACCCATTTCGCATCGAGACCCTGTGGCGCATCCTGTATTCCAGTGGATTTACCCAGCGTCCCGATGTATCCATGATGGGGATATTGAGCGGCCTGGAGATTGCCTGCTGGGACATCGTCGGCAAGGAGCTGGGCAGGCCGGTCTACGACCTGCTCGGCGGCCGGGTCCACGAGAAGCTGCGCTCCTACACCTACCTGTATCCCCATCCCGGCGACAGTCGCGACGTCTATGCCGACCCGGACCTTGCCGCACAGCGCGCCGTGGAATACGCGGACATGGGATTCACCGCGATCAAGTTCGACCCCGCCGGGCCCTACACGGCGTTCGATCCCAGACAGCTCTCCCTGGAGGATCTGGAGCGCAGCGAGACTTTCGCCAAGCGGATCCGGGAGGCGGTGGGCAGCCGCTGCGACCTGCTGTTCGGCACCCATGGGCAGATGACGGCCGCCGGCGCCATACGTCTGGCCCGGCGCCTGGAAGCCGCCGACCCGCTGTGGTTCGAGGAGCCCACGCCTCCGGCCAATGTCGACGAGATGGCCAAGGTGGCTGCCGGCACCCGGATCCCCATCGCCACCGGCGAGAGGCTGACCACCAAGTACGAGTTTGCGCAGGTGCTGGATAAGGGCGCGGCGGCCATCCTGCAGCCGGCCCTGGGCCGCGTCGGCGGGATACTCGAAGCCAAGAAGATCGCCGGCATGGCCGAAGCTTGGTACGCGCAGATCGCGCCCCACCTGTACTGCGGCCCCATCGAGGGCGCGGCGAACGTGCAGCTGGACACCTGCTCCCCGAACTTCCTGATTCAGGAAAGCATCCAGACCTGGGGCGGCTTCCACAGCGAGATCCTGAAGAAACCCATGCAGTGGCAGGACGGCTACATCATTCCGCCCACTGATCCCGGCCTCGGAGTCGAGCTGAACGAGGAGGTCGCGGCGCACCATCCGTACGAAGGAAAGGCATTGCACCTGGATATGCTGCACCGGCCGATCGACTGAGTGGCCCCATCGGCCAGGCACATGCAGATCGGCCGAAACTTGCGCCCGGCGATTTGCCGCATTGCCTGACCTCCATATGTGGAGTCGGGATTTCATACCGACGATCCGCTCAATCGCGGCTGAAGCCGCTCCTGCAATTCGCAGTTCCGATCTCTGGGCAGGTTCTCCCTCTCCCATGAGTGGGAGAGGGTTGATGTCTCGCCCGCCGACCCGCAGTCGGGTTCTGCAATGACCCGGCTGATTGGTACGATTGACGGATGACGGACGACATCAATCCTCATCGCTCGGCGCTGTTCACCGATCTCTACGAGCTCACCATGTTGGCGGCCTACTATGCCGAAGGCATGACGGGCACGGCGGTGTTCGAGCTGTTCTTCCGCGAGCTCCCCGACCGCCGCAACTACATCGTCGCCTCCGGCCTCGACGATGTTCTGGACTACCTCGAGCACCTTCGGTTTGGAGAGGACGATCTCCAATGGCTCGCAGGTCTCGACGGCTTCGATCGCGAGTTCCTCGACTTCCTGGCGTCGTTCCGGTTCACCGGCGATGTGTACGCGGTCCCGGAGGGAACCGTGGTCTTTCCGAACGAACCCATGCTCCAGGTGGTGGCGTCGCTGCCGGAAGCGCAGCTCATCGAGACCTACGTGCTCAACCAGATCCATATCCAGACCCTGGCGGCCAGCAAGGCGGCGCGCATCGCCCGCATCGCTGGCGAACGGCCGGTGGCGGACTTCGGCTCACGGCGCGCGCACGGTACCGATGCTGCCTTGAAGGTCGCCCGCGCCGGTTATCTGGCGGGCATTGCCGGCACTTCGAATGTTCTGGCCTCCCGCGTCTATGGCATCCCGTGCCTGGGCACCATGGCCCACAGCTATATCCAGGCACACGACGATGAGGCGGCGGCCTTCGACGCGTTTGCCCGCAGCTTCCCCGAAACCACACTGCTGGTGGACACCTACGATACGCTGCGGGGCGTGGAGCGGGTCGTGGAGCTGGCGCGGCGCCGGGGGGAATCGTTCAGGGTTCGGGCCATCCGCCTCGATTCCGGAGACCTTCGAGACCTGATCCCGCGCGCGCGTGCCCTGTTGGATAACGCGGGGCTGAGAGAGGTCAAGATCGTGGCATCCGGGGGTCTCGATGAGTACCAGATGCACGAACTCATCGAAGCCGGCGTCCCGGTCGACGGCTTCGGGATCGGTACCGAGCTGGTGGTTCCGGGGGATGCGCCCCACGTGGACCTGTCCTACAAGCTGGTGGAGTACGAATTGAGCCCCCGGATGAAGCTGTCCGCCGCCAAGGCATCGCTGCCGGGACGCAAGCAGGTCTTCCGGCAAACGGACAGCGGCCACTGCGTCGGCGACACACTGGCGCTTCATGGCGAGCGCCAGAAGGGGGAGCCCCTGTTGACCAGGATGATGAGCGCCGGGGCCAGGACGTCCGCCGGTCGCTGGACGCTCGACGACGCCCGGCGGCGCTGCGCCCACAACCTCGACGCCCTGCCGCCCCGCCTGCATACCCTCGATGAACTGCCGCCTCAGGACTCCTATCCCGTGCGGGTCAGCGACACCCTGGAGGAGGCCCGTGGCCGGTTGGTGCGGCACTTGAATGCCGGGGGGCGGCGCCCCAGGGTATAGAACAACTCCGACTCATTCCGACCCGGCGCCCGAGGGCCATGCTTTGTTGCGAATATCTCGCGATTGGAAACCGCGCCCGCCACGCTCCTCCGTGCTTCGTTTCGATACGAGCGCGACAACTTCACGGAAGCGATGACGACGGTTTCCGACCCGAAAGAACAGGAGCTGGTGGTGCACCGTGCGAGCCGGCCGGCCCCGCAGGCAACTTATCAAATGTTATAGCGGGCGTCCGCTGCTTGCGGCACGCTTGCGGGTTCGACATGGCGCGCCCGCCCCGCAACCGGGCTGAACAACGTCTGCGCGCCTGGATTCCTCGGAAGGTATAGCAACGGGAGACCCCCCAACACGCGGCATGAACGTGACTATGACAGAACACGAGCAGAACAAACTTGTCGTCGAGAACTTGTACAAGATCTTCGGTCCCGAACCGGATCGGGCTTTCGACTTCCTCGAAGCGGGCAAGCCCAAGAACGAAATACTGAAAGAGACTGGTCTGACGGTGGGCGTCCAGGACACCAGCTTCTCCGTGGGAGCCGGTGAGATCTTCGTGGTGATGGGTTTGTCGGGATCCGGCAAGTCCACATTGGTTCGCATGCTCAACCGGCTCATCGAACCCACCCGTGGCGAGATCTCCATCGACGGCGAGAGCATCACGAAGGCCTCGAGGGAGACGGTCAGGGACATCCGCCTGCGCAAGATGGCCATGGTGTTTCAGCACTTCGCCTTGTTTCCCCACATGACGGTACTGGAAAACGCGGCGTACGGCTTGAAGATCCAGGGAGTCGCCCTTGAGAAGCGCGAGGAGAAGGCGATGCGTGCACTCAAGCAGGTGGGCCTGGAGGCATGGTCGGGGAGCGCCCCGAACGCGTTGTCCGGCGGCATGCAGCAGCGCGTCGGACTGGCGCGCGGCCTCGCTGTGGATCCGGAGATTCTGCTGATGGACGAGCCGTTCAGCGCCCTCGATCCACTCATCCGGCGGGATATGCAGCAGGAGCTGCTCGAGCTGCAGCGCAGTCTGCACAAGACCATCGTGTTCATCACCCACGACCTCAACGAGGCGCTCATCCTCGGCGACCGGATCGCCATCATGAAAGAGGGGCGATTCGTGCAGATCGGCAATCCCCAGGACATCGTCTCCAATCCAGCGGACGACTACGTCGCCGCCTTCACTCAGGATATCGACCGCGGGCGGGTGTTTACGGCCAGGTACGTGATGCAGGAGCCGGGCGCCTTGAGCCTTGGCGACGATACGCCGAAGACCGCGCTCAAGAAGATGAAGCAGCTCCACCGCAACGGCCTGTACGTGGTGCACGGTGGAGACGTCGCCGGCGTCGTTACCTACGCCGACGCCGTGGAGCACGCCGCCGGCAACGGCGGCGGCTTGTCCGCTATCGTTCGGGACGACTTCCCGTCGGTGAGCCCGGACAAGTTCCTGTATGAAGTGTACGACGAGTGCAGCAGCGGTCTGCCGATCGCGGTGATAGGCGAGACCGGCGCCCTGGCGGGGGTGGTTGATCCACTGCACGTGTTCGCCAAGCTGACCGCCGACGAAGAAGAGGAGCAGCCCGGCTCCGCCGGTCGACGGGTATCCGATTCGATGTCCGAACAACTCCGGGAGGCGCGCCAATGAGACCTTCCGACTGGTTTACGATTCCGTTGGACCAATGGGTCGAAGTTTTTGTCAAAGACTGGCTGGTGCCCAACTTCCGCCCATTCTTTCACGCTATCCAGTGGCCCGTGGACAAGACATTGACCTGGCTGGATGCTTTCCTCCAGTCCATCCCGGTACTGGTATTCGTTGCGGCCGTGGTGCTCATCGCCTGGCGCACCGCCGGCCGCGGTGTTGCTGTTTTCAGCCTGGTGGCGCTGGTGTTCCTGGATCTCATCAAAGTGTGGCCGGAGACCATGACCACGCTGGCCATGATCGTGACGGCGGTCCTGTTCTGCGCACTGGTGGGGATTCCGCTCGGCATCGCCGCCGCGCGAAGCGATCGTTTCGCGCTGGTGCTGAGACCGATCCTCGACATCATGCAGACCATCCCGCCGTTTGTGTATCTCGTGCCGATCGTGATGTTGTTCGGCGTAGGGATGGTGCCGGGCGTAATCGCCACCATCATATTCGCGCTGCCGCCCATCGTCCGCCTGACCAACCTGGGAATCCGGCAGGTGCGCGAAGAGCTGGTCGAAGCCGCCTACGCGTTCGGGTCGTCGCCCAGGCAGGTGCTGTGGGACATCCAGGTCCCCCTGGCGCTGCGCACCATCATGGCGGGGTTGAACCAGACCCTGATGCTGGCACTGTCGATGGTGGTCATCGCGGCGCTGATCGGCGCCGGCGGGCTCGGCCTGACCGTGTACACCGGGCTCGGCCGGCTCGATGTGGGAGCCGCGACCGAAGGCGGGGTGGGCATCGTCCTGCTGGCGATCACTCTCGATCGCATTACCCAGGCCCTGGGGGAAACCCGTCCGGGAGAGCGGACGTCCCTGTGGCGCACGATCAAGTCATTTTTCAGCATGAACGGTTTAGCGGCCGGCTCCGGGACGGCGTCAAGGTAGGGGTCCTGCCGGAACCGGCACCGGGGGCAAGCCCCCACTCACAGCGGGACACGGTCGCGGCGCCACGCGCCCTGCCGACGCCCGCGAAATCCACGAGGAAGATCAAGACGGAGGTGTCGATCATGAACTTCTTCCATAGAGCCAAAGCCATAGCTACCGGTGTTGTTGTGGCCACGCTGATGGCCGCCTCGCTGGGCGTCCAGGCAGCCATGGCCAAAGACAAACCCGGCGAAGGCGTGACCGTGAAGATGGCCCGCGCCACTTGGGACACGGGCTGGTTTCAGGCCGAAGTGTACCGGCAGATGCTGGAAAAGCTCGGCTACAGCATCCCGCGTGTCACCACCCTGGACAACCCGCCGTTCTACCAATCGGTCGGCCAGGGAGACATGGACCTGTGGGTGAACGGTTGGTTTCCGCTACACAACAGTTATGAAGGCGCATTCAAGTCGGGCGCCGAGAAGATCGGCTACGTCGCCAAGGGCGGCGCCCTTCAGGGCTATCTGGTGGACAAGAAGACCGCCGAGAAGTTGAACATCACCAGCCTGCAGGATTTCAAGCGTCCCGAAGTGGTCAAGGCGTTCGACTCCAACGGCGACGGCAAGGCCGACCTGGTCGCATGCCCGCCGGGTTGGGGTTGCGAGAAGGTGATCTCCTACCAGATGGACGCTTACAACCTTCACGATTACATCAAACCCATCAAGGCCGGCTACGCCGCCTCCATGGCGGACGCACTGGGCCGCTACAAGAACGGCGGGTCCATCTTCTTCTATACCTGGACTCCCAACTGGACCGTCGGCATGCTCAAGCCGGGCAAGGATGTGGTGTGGCTGACGGTCGACAAGGCCAAGCTGCCGCCCGACCAGAAGGATCTGGAGGACGACACTACCATCTCCGGCGTGACCGGCTGCACGGAGGACCCCTGTAACATGGGTTGGCCGGCCAACGATATCCGCCCCGTCGCCAACAAGAAGTTCCTCGGGAACAATCCGGCCGCCAAGAAGCTGCTTGAGGAGGCCCGCATCCCCATCGGGGACATCTTCGCCCAGAACGCCAAGATGAACAACGGTGCGGACAGCACCGAGGACATCAAGAAGCAGGCCAGCCAGTGGATCGCCGATAACCAGGAGTTGGTGAACAAGTGGCTCAGCGACGCCCGCGAAGCCGCCAGCATGTAGCGCCTGCGTCCAACAGGAAGACTCCGAAAACGCCCGGCCTTTCGGCCGGGCTTTTTTTACCCCGTCGGTCTATACGTAGCAGCTACGCATCGTAGGAGCGGCTTTAGCCGCGATTGCCTGAACCAGGCACGGCGCCCAAGCGTCGTAATCGCGGCTAAAGCCGCTCCTACATCCGAGGGGTCACGACAGCGCAGATCCGGACTCCACACGTTGTCCCCGCCTGTGGCGCGGCATCCCGCGATGTGGATAATTGATCCCCGAAGACGAATGCCGGACAGAATGGAGAGGTAGCACCATGGTCGAAAGCAAGCTTGATCACCTGGCGGTGGCGGCCGCCGATCTCAATACCGGGAGCGAATACATCGAGGACCTGCTCGGCGTGAAGACCGTCCCGGGAGGCAAGCACGCGATGATGGGTACCCACAACCGGCTGCTGCGTCTGGGAGAGGATCAGTACCTGGAAGTCATCGCCATCGATCCCGGAGGTGCTACCCCGGCGAGGCCGCGCTGGTTCTCGCTCGACGATCCGTTGATGCAGGCCCGTATCAAGCAGGCTCCGACCCTGGTGACGTGGGTTGCGAGAACCCCGGACATCGATCAAGCCGCTGGGCATCCGCCCTACGACGGAATGGAAATCAAGGAAGCCGCCCGAGGAGATCTCCGCTGGCGTATGACCTTTGAAGGGAACGGCGCCCTTCTGTACGAAGGGGCGCTGCCGCTGCTGATCCAGTGGCAAAGCGAGTTAACGGCGCCCCGGATGTTGCCGGACTCCGGCTGCGCGCTGCGGCGCTTCGTTATCCAGAGCCCGCAGGCGCGGCGGGTCCGGCAGGCCCTTCAGGACATCAATCTTCGCAGCGTGGAGGTCAATCAGTCGCTGGAGACCGGCCTGGCCGCCACTTTGAGCACCCCGGCCCGGGGCGAAGTGGTCCTATCGTCGGTGGCCGTCAGCGAACCCGACAATGCTGCCTGATCCACGCTCAGTCCTTGCGAGGCGGTGTTCGCCGCCGCGGCGATCCGCGCAGGTGCGGCTCGCGGTGGTTGTGTCGACGGTCATGCCTGCGCGCACTGACGCGGACTTCGCCCGTGACTGAACCTGAAATACGCACGGCCTCCGTTGACGACGCTCCGCAGCTGATCGCGTTCAACTGCGCCATGGCACGGGAAACCGAGGATCTCGAGCTCGATCCGGACACTGTTACCGCGGGCGTGCGCGCCCTGTTCGAGTACCCCGAGCGAGGGTTCTACGTGGTGGCCGACGCCGGTGCCCGTCTGGCCGGGTCGCTGATGGTCACCACCGAGTGGAGCGATTGGCGCGACGGCTTGTTCTGGTGGATCCAGAGCGTCTACGTTCGCCCCGAGCATCGTCGCCGGGGCGTGTACCGGGCTCTGTATCGATTCGTCCACGATCTGGCCGGGAAACGGCCAGAGGTTTGCGGGTTCCGGCTCTACGTCGAGCAGGACAACCGCCGGGCCCAGAAGACCTATCGATCGCTGGGAATGAACCGCACCCGGTACCTGGTCTACGAGGCTTCGACGCGCGAGCCCGGTGTCCGCGAGCCGTGAGTGACAACGTTGCCGCCCTGATCGAGCAGGGGATGGCGGCGCTGGGTCTCGCTCCGCCCCAGGGCTCCGTCGAACGACTGTCACATTTCGTGGAGTTGCTGAAGAAGTGGAACCGCGGCCAGAATCTCACCGCCATCACCGAGCCCCATGCCATGGTCGCCAGGCATGTCCTCGACAGTCTCGCGGGGACGCCCTGGGTGACGGGAACGGAGGTGCTGGATGTCGGGAGCGGCGCCGGCCTGCCGGGCATTCCCCTGGCGATCGCCGACCCATCGAGGCATCTGGTGCTGCTTGACAGCCGGGGCAAGAGGATTCAGTTCCTGCTCCACGCCAGACAGGTACTGAAGCTGGAGAACGTCGACGTGGTTCAGGCGCGGTTCGAGAAATATCAACCGCAGCTCGAATTTGATACGCTCGTCGCCAGGGCATTTGCCGCCCTGCCGACCCTGCTGCGTTCGGCCGCACCGTTCATCGCGGCGGGCACCCGCCTCGTCGTGTGGCAGCGCAACGATCCCTCCGCCGAACTGCAGGAGGTGCTGGCCGGCAGGCCGCTTCGACACCGGGTGCATGCCGTGGAGGTTCCGGGAATTGCGGAGGCCCGCCACATCGCGGTGGTGGAGCGCTCCGGGGCGCGGCTGTCCGAATAATTTTTCGGCGCACGCTATACAATACGGCTGGCGGGCTGTTGGTAAAGAGCCCGCTAATGCGGGGCACGGAAATCCCGTCCGCGAATCATGCGCTGTAAGTGCTTGATTCGGCGTAGCCAAGTGCGGACATGTGCCGCGCGAGGCGGCTAAAAGGGGCAGGAAAGCCCTTTTTCGCCATCCTGCTAACTCCCGACGAACCGGCAATCGCATGGGTAAGGTCATCGCAGTCGCCAATCAGAAGGGCGGGGTCGGCAAGACCACGACCGGGATCAACCTGGCGGCGTCCCTTGCCCGCAGTGCCCGCAAGGTCCTGCTGATCGACATAGACCCGCAGGGCAACGCCACCGTGGGCAGCGGCGTGGACAAGGACCGAGAGGGCTTGGCGACGATCTACGACGTCCTGATGGGCAACGAGACCGCCGAGGCCGCGGTGGTGGCGACCGCCAACGAGTTCGACCTGATTCCCGCCAACAGCGACCTTTCGGGCGCCCAGGTGGAGCTGCTGGATGAGCTGGGCCGCGAGCTGCGCTTGAAATCCGCTTTGGCAGCCATCCGGCAGCAATACGACTATGTGCTGGTCGACTGCCCGCCGTCCCTGAATCTCCTGACGGTCAACGCCCTGACGGCGGCCGATACCGTTATCATACCCATGCAGTGCGAGTACTTCGCGCTGGAAGGCTTGACCGACCTGATCAACACCATCAAGAAGATTCGTGAGATGCTCAACCCGAATCTGCGAATAGAAGGATTGCTGCGCACTATGTACGACGGGCGCAATACCTTGTCCATGGAGGTTTCCGAACAGCTCCAGGCCCATTTCGGCGACAAGGTGTACGAAACCATCATTCCCCGCAACGTCCGGATCGCCGAGGCGCCCAGCCACGGCATGCCGGTCTTCTCCTACGACTCCACCTCCAAGGGAGCGCAGGCCTATCTGGCGCTGGCCGGAGAGCTCCTGCAGCGGGAGCACGCCGCGTGAGCGCCAGGAAGAAACGGCTCGGCCGCGGCCTGGACGCTTTGCTCAGTGATCCGGCGGCAACCTCCGGCAGCCGCGACGGCAAGCTGATCCAGGTCCCCATCGAGTCACTCGCGCGCGGCCAGTACCAGCCAAGGACCCGCATGAACAAGGAGGCCCTCGAGGAGCTGGCACAGTCCATCAAAGCGCGAGGCATCGTGCAGCCCATCGTGGCGCGGGAAACCGCCGCCGGCGGCGGCTACGAGATCATCGCCGGAGAGCGTCGCTGGCGGGCGGCCCAGATCGCCGGTTTGGAAACCGTGCCGGTGGTGCTGCGCGAGATTCCCGACGAGGCGGCCCTGGCGATCTCGCTGATCGAGAACATCCAGCGTGAGAATCTCAATCCCATCGAGGAAGCGACGGGGCTCAAGCGCCTGCTGGAGGAGTTCGGACTGACCCACGACCGAGTGGCCCAGGGCGTGGGCCGGTCCCGCTCGGCGGTGACCAACATTCTGCGCCTGCTGTCCCTCGGCTCGGTGGCCAGGAACCTGCTGGAGGAAGGCAAGCTGGAGATGGGCCATGCCCGGGCTCTGCTGACGCTGGACGGCAACGACCAGGATACCGCCGCCAAGGCGGTCGTCTCCAGGCGCCTGTCGGTACGCCAGGCGGAGGACTTGGTCAAGCAGCTCCAGACGAAGTCCGGCGGCCGGAAGAAAAAGAGGAACTCGGGCCCCGACCCCGACGTTCAACGGTTGCAGGAGGAGTTGTCGGAACGACTCGGCACCAACGTCAACATCAAGCACAAGCGGGGGCGGGGCCAACTCATCATTGACTATCACAGTCTGGAAGAGCTCGACGGCCTGCTGAGCCGGATCCGCTGAGAGAGTTCGGGCGCGTTCCCCACCCGTGCATCGCACCACGGCCGGGGTGGGCCGCGCCGGGGAGCGAAAGTGTATCCTGCCGCAGGTGCCTGACAATCCGTCGCTTCACGCCTTGAATCAGGCACTTAATGAATGATGTCGGCTGCTCCGGTGCAATGTGCGGCACAGGGTCGATTCTCAATCGCGAACACTGTATCGTAGAGCCTGAGAGAGGCTCGGCCTCAAAGCCATTGACCCGCGAGCGGGGCTACTTTTATACTCGCCCGCCCTTGTTGCGCTGCAACCAGGCCCGACCTGATTACGACGTCGGCGGTGGGCATGTTGTTGGGGAGTGCAAAACCGCATCGAATCACTCGGGTTCGCGACGTTGACGAAGCAAGGGACCTGGTCCGAATTCCCGTTTCGGCGTTTGCTCGCGGCCCAATCGGCGGTGGCTGCGCTGGCAGCGGCGTTTGGCGGATTCGGCGGTGCCGACGCGGCGCGTTCGGCGCTTGCGGGCGCCGTGATCTGCGGCGTCGCGAACGTCTACGCGGCGTGGCGTGTGTTTGCAGCCAGGCACGGTCCGGTATCGGAGTACGGCGAGTTGGCCAACCTGTACCGGGCGGAATTCGGGAAGCTGGTTGTGATCGGCGCGCTGAGCGCTGTATGGTTTTCGGTTTCGAAGGTGGTCATCCTGGCGTTTATCGGGGGATGCCTGTCCGCTATCGTGGCGGGCATACTGATCGCCGCGACATTCAACCCGGACAGACCGGGCACACATAACTCTAAAGTGCATCGAACCCATGGCGAGTGAGCCTCTAACAGCCAACGGTTATATCAAGCATCACCTGGAACACTGGGTGTTTGGTCCTCTACCAGACGGAGGCTGGGGATTCGCCCATTCCGCCGAGCAGGCCAGGGAGATGGGGTTCTGGGCCATCAACTTGGATACCATGCTGTGGTCCATTGTTCTGGGAGTGCTCTTCCTGTGGATATTCCGCAAGGCCGCCAATAAGGCCGGCGGCGACACACCAAGCAGCTTCCTGAATTTCATCGAGTGGACCGTCGAGTTCATCGACGATCAGGTGCGCGGGGCGTTTTCCGCACGCAACAAGCTCATCGCACCGCTGGCCCTGACGTTGTTCGTGTGGATTCTGCTCGAAAATACCATGGACCTGGTACCTGTGGATTGGATACCCCGCGTGACCCAGCTCATCGGTGAGTATGTCTTCGGTCAGGATCCCCACCACGTCTACATGAAAGTGGTTCCGACCACGGACCCCAACGCAACATTCGGCATGTCGATCGGCGTGTTCCTGCTGACCCTGTACTACAGCCTGAAGATGAAGGGCCCGATTGGCTACGCCGCCGAATTGACCATGCAGCCGTTCCAGGCGAATAACATCGTGCTGAAGATCCTGTTCATGCCGATCAACTTCTTCCTGGAGTTCATCAGCCTGGTCTCGAAGCCGATTTCGCTGTCCCTGCGATTGTTCGGGAACATCTTCGCCGGAGAGATGATTTTCATCCTCATCGCGCTGCTGTACAGCGGCGGCGTGGCCTGGGGAGTCCTCGGCGGCGTTCTGCAGATAGGGTGGGCAATTTTTCACATCCTGATCGTCCTGCTGCAGGCTTTTATCTTCATGGTGCTGACCATCGTGTACCTCGACATGGCTCACCAGGAGCATTAGAACGATTTCCAGCTATCAACCAACGCAAATTCCAACTAAAACCCCAAACGAATATCCCAAACGGATATCAATTCCTCGATAGGAGAGAACAATGGAAACATCATTGCTCTACGTTGCCGGTTCCGTACTACTCGGATTGGCGGGCGTCGGTGTCGGCGTCGGCGTCGGCGTACTGGGCGCTCGCTTTCTCGAAGGCATCGCTCGTCAACCCGAGCTGCTGCCCATGCTGCGCACCCAGTTCTTCATCGTGATGGGCCTGGTGGACGCCATCCCTATTATCGGTGTCGCCATAGCGCTGTATATCCTGTTCGCGGTCGTCGGAGGCTGAGCACCGGCGAGTTCGAATCGGTGCCGCACCGTAATGTGATCGGCGCCGTCGCCGGCAGCCAGGCAACGCTTCCGCCAACACCTCGAATCAGGAGTCGGCCATGAACATCAACGTCACACTGATCGGACAGACCATCGCTTTTGCGTTGTTCGTCTGGTTCTGCATGAAATATATATGGCCTCCGATCATGGATGCCCTGGAGGCGCGCAAGAAGGAAATCGCCGACGGGCTGGCCGCCGCTGAGAAGGGGCACAAGGCCGAGGACCGTGGGAAAGAGAAGGCCTCCGAGATCATCAAGGATGCGAAATCGCAGGCTCAGGAGATCCTCGGCAGCGCCGAGAAGCGCCGCAACGAGATCATCGAAGAGGCCAAGGCCGATGCCAAGGCCGAGGGCGAGCGCTTGATCGCGTCGGCCAAATCCGAGATCGAGCAGGAGATCAACCGGGCCCGGGAAGAGCTGCGCGGCCAGGTGGCCACGCTGGTGGTGTCCGGCGCCGGCCGCATCCTGCACAAGGAAGTCGATGCCAGGACCCACGGCAAGTTGATCGACGATCTCGTCGCCCAGCTGTAGCGGTAGGCACCCATGGCCGGAACAAGCAGCCTTGCAAGACCCTACGCCCAGGCCGTGTTCGAGCTCGCAAAGGAATCGAACGATTACAAGTCCTGGTCGGACGCGCTCGCCTTCCTGGCGGCGCTGGTCAACGACCAATTGATGCAGAACCTGATCAACAATCCGCGTGTCGAGCACGGGCGCCTGCTTGAGCTGTTGGAGGAATTGTGCGGCGACCGCGTGCCGGAGAGCGGCCGCAACCTGCTGCGCCTGATGGCGGACAACAACCGCCTGCTGGCGCTACCGGAGGTTGCGGCCCAGTATGAAGTGATGCGGGCCGAAGCCGAGGGCACCATCGAAGCCCAGGTTCGGTCGGCAAAGCCCTTGAGTGACGAGCAGAAGAAGCAGCTGTCGAAGGCCCTGGAGAAACGCCTGGGACGCAAGGTCATTCTGACGGTGCATGAAGACGACTCCCTCTTCGGGGGGGCGGTTGTCCAAGCCGGCGACCTGGTCATCGACGGCTCGGCGAAGGGCAGGCTGGAAAAACTGGCAAGCGCGCTGCAGCGGTAAGCGCGGCTTGACCATCGTACAGACGAGAGGAACAACCCATGACGACCCAACTGAATCCATCTGAAATCAGCGAACTGATTAAAGAGCGGATCGAGAAATTCGAAGTTACGGCTGAGGCGCGTACCGAGGGTACGATCGTCAGCCTCACTGACGGCATCGCCCGGATTCACGGCCTGGCGGATGCTATGCAGGGCGAGATGCTGGAGTTCCCGGGCGACACATTCGGCCTGGCGCTGAACCTGGAGCGTGACTCGGTGGGCGCCGTGATCCTCGGTGACTACGAGCACCTGGTGGAGGGCGACACCGTCAAGTGCACCGGCCGCATTCTGGAAGTGCCGGTGGGGCCGGGCCTGCTCGGGCGGGTGGTGGATTCATTGGGCAATGCCATCGACGGCAAAGGACCGATCGAGTCCGAGACAACGGCCCCGATCGAGAAAGTCGCCCCTGGCGTGATTTCCCGCAAGTCGGTGGATCAACCGGTGCAGACGGGCCTCAAGTCCCTCGACTCCATGGTGCCCATCGGCCGCGGCCAGCGGGAATTGATCATCGGCGACCGCCAGACCGGCAAGACCGCCGTCGCCATCGATACCATCATCAATCAGAAGGGTACCGGCATCAAGTGCATCTACGTCGCGGTGGGCCAGAAGAACTCTTCCGTGGCGAACGTGGTGCGCAAGCTCGAGGAGCACGGCGCCATGGAGCATACCATCGTGGTGGCGGCGACCGCCTCCAAATCGGCAGCCATGCAATTCATCGCGCCGTACGCGGGCTGCTCCATGGGCGAGTACTTCCGCGACCGTGGCGAGGACGCGTTGATCATCTACGACGACCTGACCAAGCAGGCCTGGGCCTATCGCCAGGTATCCCTGTTGCTGCGCCGGCCGCCGGGCCGCGAAGCGTATCCGGGCGACGTGTTCTATCTGCATTCGCGGCTGCTGGAGCGCGCGGCGCGTGTCAACGCCGACTATGTCGAGAAATTTACCGAGGGCAAGGTCAAGGGCAGGACCGGCTCGCTGACGGCGCTGCCCATCATCGAAACGCAGGCCGGCGACGTATCCGCCTTCGTGCCGACCAACGTGATCTCCATCACCGACGGCCAGATATTTCTCGAGACCGACCTGTTCAACGCCGGTATCCGCCCGGCTATCAACGCCGGCCTGTCGGTGTCCCGCGTAGGCGGCGCCGCACAGACCAAGCTGATCCGCAAGCTCGGCGGCGGCATCCGCCTGGCGCTGGCCCAGTACCGCGAGCTGGCGGCCTTCTCGCAGTTCGCCTCCGACCTGGACGAAGCCACCCGCAGGCAGTTGGAGCGCGGCCAGCGCGTGACCGAGATGATGAAGCAGAAGCAGTATGCGCCGATGTCCGTCGGCCAGATGGCGCTCAGTTTATTCGCGGTCGATCGGGGTTTCCTGGACGACGTGGACGTCACCAAGGTGGTGGCCTTCGAGGAGGCCATGCAATCCTACATGAAGTCCAATTTCGCGGACCTGGTGAAGGACATGGACGAGAAGTCCGAGTACAGCGACGAGATCCAGGAGCAGCTCGAGAAGGCGCTGTCCGAGTTCAAGGAAAAAGGCACTTGGTAGCCGCGGGCTGCAACTTCAGAGGTTTTTGAGATATGGCAGGCGCCAAAGAAATCAGAACCAAGATCCGGAGTATTCAGAATACTCAGAAGATCACCAAGGCCATGGAGATGGTGGCGGCCAGCAAGATGCGCAAGGCCCAGGACCGCATGAACGAAGCGCGTCCCTATGCCCAGAAGATCCGCAACGTGGTATCGCACCTGGCCAATGCCCACCCGGAGTACAGGCATCCCTTCACCGTGGAGCGGGAGGCCAGGCGGGTCGGCTACATCATCGTGTCCACTGACCGGGGGCTGTGCGGAGGGCTGAATATCAACCTGTTCCGCACCGCGCTCAACGACATGTCGCAATGGAACGACAGCAAGGTGGAGATGGACTTCGCCATTCTCGGCGGCAAGGCCCTGGGGTTCTTCAAGCGAATTGGTGCCAATATCGTGTCCCAGGCCTCGAGCCTGGGGGATAGGCCGGAAGTGATGGACCTGATCGGTGCGGTGAAGATCATGCTGGACTCCTACGACCGGGGTGACTTAGATCGGCTGTTCCTGCTGCACAATGAATTCGTCAACACCATGACCCAGAAGCCCCGCGTGCTGCAGCTGCTTCCCATGCCGCCCAGCGATGAGGAAGAACTCAAGCATCACTGGGACTACATTTATGAGCCGGACGCCAAGGCCGTGCTCGACGTGCTGCTGGACCGGTACATCGAATCCCTCGTCTACCAGGGCGTGGTGGAGAACGTGGCCTGCGAGATGGCGGCGCGCATGATTGCCATGAAATCGGCCTCCGACAACGCGGGCAGCATCATCGACGAGCTGCAGCTTGCATACAACAAGGCCCGGCAGGCCGCCATCACCCAGGAGATTTCCGAGATCGTCGGCGGCGCGGCGGCGGTGTGATGCGACAGCACGGCGACAGCGAACCGATTGTAGGAGCGGCTTCAGCCGCGACAGGTTTTGGCGACTATTTGTATAGTTTGTTTTGTAAGGGATCGCGGCTGGCAGCAATTGCTCCCTGCAATTTGCTGCACTTCCTCCATCCATGGAGGTCGAAGCCGCTCCTACAAACACGGCGCAGGATTACGCCGGACAAGATTCCAAGTTTTGTGAGATTAGAGAGGAAGACAGCATGAGTTCCGGAAACATCGTAGAAGTCATCGGCGCGGTGGTGGACGTCGAGTTTGACCGGGAGGCCGTTCCGAGGATCTACAGCGCCCTGGAGGTGAAGGACTTCGGCCTGACCCTGGAGGTCCAGCAGCAGCTCGGCGACGGCGTGGTGCGAACCATCGCCATGGGTTCCAGCGACGGCCTGCGCCGCGGGATGGCTGTTTCCGATACCGGTGCGCCGATCTCGGTGCCGGTCGGCCCCAAGACCCTCGGGCGCATCATGAATGTGCTGGGTGAGCCCGTCGACGACGGCGGGGACGTCGGAGCCGAGGAAAGAATGCCGATCCACCGCGAAGCCCCCGCCTACGCCGACCAGGCGCCGGCGGTGGAGATTCTCGAGACCGGGATCAAAGTGATCGACCTGATCATGCCCATCTCCAAGGGCGGCAAGATCGGCCTGTTCGGCGGCGCCGGCGTGGGCAAGACCGTGACCCTGATGGAGCTCATCAACAACATCGCCGTGAAGCAGGAAGGCCTATCGGTATTCGCCGGCGTTGGCGAGCGCACTCGTGAGGGCAACGACTTCTACTACGAAATGAAGGAAGCCGGGGTGCTGGACAAGGTGGCGATGGTCTACGGCCAAATGAACGAGCCCCCGGGCAACCGGCTTCGGGTGGCCCTGTCCGGCCTCACCATGGCGGAGTACTTCCGCGACGAGGGTCGCGACGTCTTGATGTTCATCGACAACATCTACCGCTACACCCTGGCCGGTACCGAGGTCTCGGCGTTGCTGGGCCGGATGCCATCGGCGGTGGGCTATCAGCCGACTCTGGCCGAGGAGATGGGGGTGCTGCAGGAGCGCATCACCTCGACCCGTGCCGGGTCCATCACCTCCTTCCAGGCCGTGTACGTGCCGGCGGACGACCTCACGGACCCGTCCCCCGCGACCACCTTCGCGCATCTGGACGCCACCCTGGTACTGTCGCGGCAGGTGGCGGAGCTCGGCATCTACCCGGCGGTGGACCCGCTGGACTCCACCAGCCGCCTGCTGGACCCGCTGGTGGTGGGGCAGGAGCACTACGATATCGCGCGCTCCGTTCAGCAGACCCTGCAGCGCTACAATGAGCTGCGGGACATCATAGCCATCCTGGGTATGGACGAGCTGTCGGAGGACGACAAACTGGTGGTGGCCAGGGCAAGAAAGCTTCAGCGGTTCCTGTCCCAGCCCTTCTACGTGGCGGAGACGTTCACCGGCTCGCCCGGCAAGTACGTCACCTTGAGCGATACCATTCGCGGCTTCAAGTCGATTGTCGACGGGGAGATGGACGAATACCCGGAGCAGGCTTTCTACATGGTTGGTGATATCGACGAGGTTCCGGAGAAGGCAAAGAGCGTTGCGTGAGCCGCGCTAAGAGCGAAGAAACATGGCAATGACCATACACGTCGACATCGTAAGCGCTGAAGAGGAAATCCATTCCGGACCTGCCACCGTCGTGTACGCCCCGGCGGAAATGGGCGAAGTGGGGATTTACCCCCGCCACGCGCCCATGCTCGCCCGGCTGAAGCCAGGCGAGGTCCGGGTGGAGCCCGAGCAGGGCGGTGAGGAGCTGTTCTTCTTCGTGTCCGGCGGCCTGCTGGAAGTGCAGCCCCACATCGTCACCATCCTGGCTGATACCGCGATACGCGCACACGACCTCGACGAGGCCTCTGCGCTGGAGGCGAAGAAGCAGGCCGAGCAGGCCATGCAGGACAACAAGTCCGAGTTGGATTTCGCCAAAGCCAAGGCGGAGATGGTGCAGGCCGCGGCCCAGCTGCGCGCAATCCAGAAGCTCCGCAAGCACCGGCGGTAGCCGGCGGTCCGTCCGCGCCCGCGTCTTTCGCGCCTCCTTCTTCCATCCGCTGCCCGCGCCGGCCCCTGGCCAGACGCGGGTAGGCATGGTGATATAGTGCTTCCATGTCTTTGCCATTAGAAGTCATCATCCTGGCGGCAGGCGAGGGCACCCGCATGCAATCCCGTCTGCCCAAAGTGCTCCATCCGCTCGGGGGGGAGCCATTGCTGCGCCACGTGCTGCGCACCGCCAAGGCTCTGCAGCCGGACCGCGTACATATCGTTTACGGCCATGGGGGCGAGCAGGTCCGCGAAGCCATCGACGACGAATCCCTGCATTGGGTCCTGCAGGAGAATCAGCTCGGCACGGGACACGCCGTGCGCCAGGTGCTGCCCCACGTCGAGGGCGACAGGCAGGTGCTGGTGTTGTACGGCGATGTCCCCCTGATCTCCGCAGCGTCGCTGCAAGCGCTTTGCCAGGCGGGTGGTGACGCCCTGGCGGTCCTTACGGTTACGCTTTCGAATCCGGCGGGCTACGGGCGCATCGTGCGCAACGAAGCCGGCAAGGTCGTGCGCATCGTGGAGGAGAAAGATGCCGACGGCGCTCAACGGGCCACTAAGGAAGTCAACACCGGCTTCATAGCGGCGCCATCCGTGTTGCTCGACGACTGGTTGTCGCGCGTAGAGAGGAACAACAGTCAAGGTGAATACTATCTCACTGATATTGTTCAGATAGCGGTCGGGGACGGTATCGTCGTCCGCGACGTGGCGGCTGACAACCCCTGGGACGTCGCCGGCGTCAACAGGCGCTCCGAGCTGGCACTGTTGGAACGTGAATACCAGAAGCGGCGGGCGCTGACCCTGGCGGACCAGGGTGTCACGGTGCTTGACCCGTGCCGGTTGGATATGCGCGGCGAGGTGACAGTGGGCCGCGATTGCATTATCGACGTCAACGTGGTGCTCGAAGGGCCGGTCAGCCTCGGCAGCAACGTGCACGTTGGCGCCAACTGCTGCCTGCGCGGCGTGCGGATCGGAGACGATGTCAGAATCAAGCCGAGCTCAGTCATCGAGGAAGCGGTGGTGGGTAACGGGGTCGAGATCGGGCCTTTCGCGCGGATTCGTCCGGGCACCCGAATCGCCGATAACGCGCACGTGGGCAACTTCGTGGAGCTCAAGAACGCCGAGTTGGAACAGGGCGCCAAGGTGAATCACTTGAGCTACGTTGGGGACAGCAGCGTCGGCGCGCGTTCCAACGTAGGTGCCGGGGTGATCACCTGCAATTACGACGGCGCCCGCAAACACCGTACCGAGATCGGTGACGATGCGTTCATCGGTTCCAACAGCCAACTCGTGGCCCCCGTGCGCATCGGCGACGGCGCCACCGTCGGCGCCGGCTCCACCATCACCGAGGACGTACCGGACAACGCCCTGGGGGTAAGCCGCGGTCGGCAGCGGAACATCAAGGGTTGGAAGCGCCCCTCCAAGGACTGATGAGCGCCGCCTGGCGCACGTGGGATGTTCCCCACTGGGATCGATTATTGTATCCTGCACCGCGACCACGGCCTGTCAAGAGCGCCAGCCAAGGAGGTCAACCGTGAAATTTCTCGCGCCTTACGAATCACACGCCTACGCCTTGATGCGAATCGTCGCTGGTTTTCTGCTGCTCTGGCACGGAAGCGCGAAGCTGTTCGCAATTCCGTTGGCTTCGGGGGCGACCGGCTATGTCAAGTACGTCGCGGGGCCCATTGAGCTGGTCGGCGGCACACTGGTCATGATCGGCCTGTTCACCCGGCCGGCGGCATTCATAGCGAGCGGCCTGTGCGCGGCGGCCTACTGGATCGCCCACGGCACGCATTCATTCCTTCCCTATGTCAACAAGGGCGAACTCGCCGCACTCTACGCGTTCGTGTTCCTGTATATCGCCGTCAAGGGAGCGGGGATCTGGAGTCTGGACCGTTCACGCGCGGCGGACTGACATGCTGTGACGGACCTTGGTCATAGTCAACATCAAACCGGCAGTTGAACGGAGGTAAAACCCATGACCGTAGAACTCAAATACCTTGTCCTCGTGACCGCCTTCACCGCCTTGATGTGGATTCCTTACATCCTCAACATAATCTCCGTCCGCGGCCTGCTCGGCGCCGTGGGCTATCCGGAGAATCCCGAACCGATGGCGCCGTGGGCCGAGCGCATGAAGGCCGCCCACTACAACGCCGTTGAAAACCTGGTGGTGTTCGCGGCGCTGGTGCTGGCCGCCCACGCCGCCGGTGTGCACGGCGGGGGCACCGTGCTTGCCTGCGTGGTCTATTTCTGGGCGCGCGTGGTCCATTGTTTCGCCTACACCTTCAAGATCCCCTGGGTACGCACCCTGGCGTTCGCCGTGGGCTTCCTGTGCCAGATGACATTTGCCTGGAAGCTGCTGTTCTAGACCGTTGCGGGTGGCTGTGCCGTCGCACGTTTGCTTGCCCCGGGTATACTGCATCGGGAGTTCAATACCCGGACGTCGCTCCCAGGCCGGGGGGCGAGATTCGGAGATTCGGACAACGTCAACGACGAGGTGACAGATGACCGTGTTCAATGTAGCGAGGTCTCGGGTCTCGGACGAAATCGTTCTCGAGTTTGGGCGCTGACGCATGCACGAGTTTCCTCATCAATACACGGTCACGGCGGCGGCACAGGCGGAGGGGGAAATCGTCGTCGAGGCGGAGAAACTTCCGGCGCTGGCGACAGCTCCGCCCGCCCAGTTCGATGGCCCCGGAGATCGCTGGTCGCCCGAGATGCTGCTGGTGGGCGCGGTCGCCGATTGTGTGGTGCTGTCGTTTCGGGCGATCGCGCGCGCGTCGAAGTTCAACTGGAGCGATATTTCTTGCGAGGTCGAAGGCACGCTCGATCGCGTCGACCGGGTCTCGCAGTTCACCCACTTCACCGTACGCCTTACTCTTACCGTTCCGCCGGACAGCAGCGAGGAGCGGGCGCGTATGCTGCTGGAAAAGGCCGAGCGCACCTGCCTCGTTTCCAATTCCCTGAAAGGCGAATCGACCCTCGATATCCACATCGTCGTTTCCCCCGGCTGACGTTCCGCCGCCGGCAGTTCTGTAACAAGGCCGCCCGTATGAAACGGGCTGGATTATAATCAGGGATTTCGTACGTCTTGATATCCGGGAGTTGAACTATGTGCGGTATCGTCGGCGCTATAGCCGGTGACGATGTGCTGGATGTGCTGCTGGAAGGGCTGCGGCGGCTCGAATACCGGGGCTACGATTCCGCCGGCGTCGCGGTCATCGGCGACGACCACAGCTTCGCCCGCAGCCGAACCGTCGGCAAGGTCAGCGCCCTGGAGGCGGTGCTCGACCGCGACGCACTGAAGGGTCATACCGGCTTGGCGCACACTCGCTGGGCCACCCATGGCGCGGTCACGGAAAGCAATGCCCATCCGCATATCTGCAATGGAACGGTGGCGGTGGTCTGCAACGGCATCATCGAGAACCATGACGCCCTGCACCGCCAGCAGGAAGGCCTCGGATTCCGTTTCACCTCCGAGACCGACACCGAGGTCGTCGTTCACCAGATCTACCACTACCTTCAACAAGGTGATGACCTGCTGACGGCGGTGCAGCGCACCGCGAACGACCTGGAAGGCACTTACGCCCTGGGCGTGATGAGCGTGAACGAGCCGGAGCGCCTGATTGCCGCGCGTAACGGTCCGCCGTTGCTGGTGGGCATCGGTGGCGACGCGGCGTTCATCGCGTCGGATGCTTCCGCGCTGCTGCCGGTGACGCGGCAATACATGGCATTGGAGAACGGGGATGTCGCGGATATCCGCAGGGACCGGGTGACCATCTACGACTCCGGCGGCGACCCGGTGGTGAGGACCCTGTTCACCAGCCGCCTCAGCGCCGATGCCGTGGAGCTTGGCCCGTACCGGCACTTCATGCTCAAGGAAATCTTCGAGCAGCCGGCCGCCATTACCGACACCCTGGAGGATCGGGTGTCCACGGATGCGCTGCTGGAGGACTCCTTCGGCCGCGGGTCGTCGCGAATTTTCGACCACACCGATCACGTTCAGATCATCGCCTGCGGCACCAGCTACCATGCCGGGTGCGTGGCCCGCTACTGGTTCGAGTCGCGGGGCATCTCCTGCGACGTGGAGGTGGCCAGCGAGTTTCGCTACCGGAAGCATGTCGTGCCGGCGAACAGCCTGGCGGTCACTATTTCCCAGTCCGGCGAGACGGCGGACACCATGGCGGCCCTGGAAGCCGCCCGGGGGCTGGGATATTCACATTCGCTCACCATCTGCAACGTGCCGGAAAGCTCCATGGTGCGGGCCTCCGACCTGGCCTTCATGACCCATGCCGGCCCCGAGATCGGGGTAGCGTCCACCAAGGCCTTCACCACCCAACTCACCGCGCTGCTGTTGCTGGGCATGGCCCTCGGACGTCGCCGGGGCCTGAAAGCCGAAGAAGAGGCGGCGCTGGTCAAGGAGCTCCGATTCCTGCCGGCGAAAGTGGAGCAGGCGCTCAAGCTCGATTCGGTGATCGCCGGCATCGCTGAGCAGTTCGCCGACAAGCAGCATGCGTTGTTCCTGGGACGCGGCGCACACTATCCGATTGCCCTGGAAGGCGCCCTCAAGCTCAAGGAGATTTCCTATATCCACGCCGAGGCCTATCCGGCAGGTGAATTGAAGCACGGGCCCCTGGCCCTGGTGGACGCCAACATGCCGGTGGTGGCGGTGGCGCCCAACGACCAGCTATTGGAAAAGCTGAAATCCAATATTCAGGAAGTGCGCGCCCGCGGCGGGCGGCTGCTGGTGTTCGCGGACCACAACGCCGGCTTCGAGCCCGGTGACGGTATTCAGGTCATCGAGGTCGCGCCGGTGGACGATGCCATCGCCCCGATCATCTACACCATCCCACTGCAGCTGCTTGCCTACCACGTGGCGGTGATCAAGGGCACCGACGTGGACAAGCCGCGCAACCTCGCCAAGTCGGTCACCGTCGAATAAGCCGGACGACCCGGCCGACCAAGCCGGGCATATGGAGACGCGATGGCGAACCCCGGTTGTGAGAGCGGTGATCCTCCCCCGGTGAAGAGGTGGGTGCGACATCCTGGTGCTTGAGGGTCCCTGAAGGCGCACGCGAGCGGGCTCCGGTGAAGTTGCTGCCCGGGATGTGTGATATCAGGCACGCTTCATTTCGGTTCCGCATAATGGCGACTGTCTGAACTTTCCGAGTGAGCAAGCCGGCATCCAATATCAGTGGCTAAAGGGGCGGGCAGTTGCTGTAGACTCTCTTGCGAATTGACTCTGAGAATCCCGGGCAGGCGTTGGCGAGCACGGTTTCAGATCTCACCGCGGATAGGGCGGACGCGAATAGACTCTACCGGGAGGGCAGGTTCCCGGAGGCCGTCGAGGCGTTTCGCCGGGCACTGGAGGCGTCCCCGGAAGATGCCGCCCTGCACACCAGTCTCGGCGCGGTGCTACATGGAATCGGCCACTTGGCCGAAGCCGAAGCCGTCCTGGCCCGTGCACTGGAGCTGGATCCCGCCTCCCACGTGGCCCACGACAATATCGGCGTAGTACTGCG
Source organism: uncultured Gammaproteobacteria bacterium (assembly GCA_963731035.1). Taxonomy (GTDB): domain Bacteria; phylum Pseudomonadota; class Gammaproteobacteria; order Arenicellales; family JAANXG01; genus JAANXG01. The sequence goes on from CAVSUY010000028.1 coordinate 90,550, forward strand.
GATGCTCGAGCGCCGGGACGAAGCCCTCTCCCACCACCGACAGGCGCTGGACCTGGCACCGGACTATGCGCGGGCCCATGCCAACTACGGGTTGGCTCTCGAGCAGGCGGGCGAGACGGAGGACGCGGAAGCCGAGTTCCGGGAGGCGCTTGAGCGGGACGAGTCGCTCCTCGGTGCGTGGTGTGGGCTGGGACGGATCCACCGGTTTCGGGCGAAGTATGCCGGCGCCGAGCGCGCATTCCGTAAGGCGCTGGCTCGCGAACCGAAGCGCCTCACGGCCCTCACGGGTCTGGCGGATGTGCTGTCCGCCACCGGCCGCCACCCCCAGGCGCTGCGCCTGTACCGCAAGGTCGTCCGCCTGGCTCCGCAACAACGTCAATGTCAGGCTGGCTCTGGCCGGCGCCTTGTCCACGGCGGCGCGCGACCACGAGGCCCTCGGCCTGTACCGGGAACTCGAGCGGGCGGGTATCGGCGGCGTCCCCATACTGTTCGGTAAAGCTTCCGCTTTGAGCAACCTCGGACGTTACCGGGCAGCCGTCGGCTGCTATCGCAAGGCGCTGGCGCTGGACCCGGGATCCGCGGTCATCCGCAGTGGCTATTTCTTCACCCTCCACGCCTCGGCGCTCAAGCCGCCGCGGGCCATGCTGCGCGAGTTGCGCAAATGGGAGCCCAACCACGGCGCGCCGCCGGCGCTGCGGCGCACCCGCCACAAACGCGACCCGGATCCCGACCGGCCCCTGCGGATAGGTTACATCTCGCCGGATTTCCGGCTGCACGTTGTACGCCAGTTCTTCGAGCCGGTGATGCGGGTTCATGACACCGAGGCGTTCGAGTTCTACTGCTACGCGGAAGTGCCCAATCCCGATTTCGCGACAGAGACCGTGCGCGCGTTCGCCGACCGCTGGTATCCCACGTTCGGGGTCAAAGATGAAGAAGTCGCCGCCCAGATCGACCGCGATCGAATAGACATCCTGGTGGACCTCGCGGGTCACACCGCCAACCACCGTCTCGGCGTCATGAGCCACCGCCCGGCGCCGATACAGGCGACGTACCTCGGATACTTCGGCAGCACCGGGCTCACCAGCATCGACTACTGGATCACCGATCCCGTGCTTCATCCTCCGGATACCACCGAGCCCGCCACCGAGACCATCCATCGCCTGCCGCGCTGCAGCTTCTGCTACGGCGTTCCTGCCCATTCCAGGCTGCGGGCCGATCGAGGCGATGATCCGCGCCCGGTGACCTTCGGGTGCTTCAACAACGTATCCAAGGTCAGCCTGGAGGTGGTCGACGCCTGGGCGGAGATCCTGCGCCGCAGCGGCGATTCCCGTCTGGTGCTCAAGGACCGGCGCTTCGCCTTCGGGCCCGTGCGCCGGACCTGGCGGCGCCGCTTCGAGCGCCGCGGCATCGCGCCGCACCGGGTCGATCTGCTGCCGAACTCGCCGCATCCCGAATACATGCAGAGCTACGACGATATCGACGTCGCGCTGGACCCGTTCCCCCGCACCGGCGGCACCACCACCTGCGACGCCCTGTGGATGGGAACCCCCGTTGTCACCCTGGCGGGTGAGCGCTATGTGGAGCGCCTGAGCGCCACCAAGTTGACCGCCGTGGGCACCACCGAGCTGATTACTACGGGCGTCGAGTCGTACATCGAGAAAGCGCTGGAGCTCGCTGAGGACGCGGACCTGCGCACGGAGTACCATCGCACGTTGCGCCGCCGCATGGCAGACAGTCCGCTGTGTGACCCGTTGTCTCTCGCCCGCGCTCTGGAAGATTCATACCGTTCCTTCTGGCACCGATACGCCGCAACGGGGTCCGGCACATCGCCTATCACTGGATCATAGGAGCGGCTTCAGCCGCGAAGGTCCCGCCTATCAATCGCGGCTAAAGCCGCTCCTACGATCCGGGTTATGGCGGTGCGGTGACGAGCCAGGACGCCCACGGTTGGGTCCCATCGGTGGTCACCGGGCGGTTTGATATCATCACGAAATGGATGTCTCCCACATTCTTGACCCCCTCAACGAGGCCCAGCGGGAAGCGGTGGCGGCGCCGCCGGGGCCGGTGCTGGTGCTGGCCGGGGCCGGCAGCGGCAAGACCCGGGTGCTGACCCACCGGGTGTCGTGGCTGGTCGAGGCGCACGGGATATCGCCGTTGTCCATTCTGGCGGTGACCTTCACCAACAAGGCCGCCCAGGAGATGCGCGGGCGCATCGAGGAGATGCTGGGTTACTCCCTGCGGGGCATGTGGATGGGCACGTTCCACGGCATCGCCCATCGCCTGCTGCGCGCCCACCATCGCGAGGCCGGCCTGGAGGAAGGCTTCCAGATTCTGGACAGCGCCGACCAGCACCGCGTCGTTCGCCGCGTCCTCAGGGACATGGGCCTGGACGAGGGCTACTGGCCGCCCAAGCAGGTGCAGTGGTACATCAACGCCAACAAGGAGGAAGGCCGCCGGTCGCAGCACCTGGGCGAGCCTTCTGACATGCAGCAGCGTGAGCAGCTCAGGATCTACAAGAACTACGAAGAGTTCTGCCAACGGTTCTCACTGGTGGATTTCGCCGAGCTGCTGCTGCGTGCCTACGAACTGTTGAAGCACAACGAGCCGCTGCGGGAGCACTACCAGCGAAAGCTCCAATACGTCCTGGTGGACGAGTTCCAGGACACCAACGCTATCCAGTACGACATCATCAAGCTCTTGGGGCAAGAGCGCCGCCAGGTCTTTATCGTTGGTGACGACGACCAGTCCATCTACGGTTGGCGGGGAGCCCGGGTCGAGAACATACTGCAGTTCGAGAGGGACTTCCCCGGCACCCAGGTATTCCGCCTGGAGCAGAACTACCGTTCCACCGCGAACATCCTCAACGCCGCCAACGCGGTCATCGACTTCAACCAGGGACGTCTGGGCAAGAATTTGTGGACCCAGGACGTCGAGGGTGAGTCGGTGAAGCTGTACGCAGCCTATAACGAATTCGACGAAGCTCGATTCGTAATCGACCGGATCCAGGACTGGGTGGACCAAGGCAACGCCCGCAGTGAGGCCGCCATACTGTACCGGTCCAATGCCCAGTCTCGCGTGTTTGAGGAAATCCTCATCGATGCCGGAATACCCTATCGGGTCTATGGTGGACTGCGGTTCTTCGAGCGGGCGGAAATCAAAGATGCACTGGCGTACCTGCGCCTCGCCGCCAGCCGCCGTGACGATCCGTCCTTCGAGAGGGTGGTGAACGTCCCGGCCCGCGGCATCGGCACCAAGACTCTCGACCAGGTCCGCGAGTACGCGCGTATCAACCAGGTCCCGATGTGGGACGCGACGCTGGCGCTGGTCGAGTCCCTCGAGCTGTCGTCACGCGCCGTCTCGGCTCTATCCGCCTTCCTGGAACTCATCAATGAACTCGAGACCCGCATCGAGAAGCAGTCGCTGGCGGAGCAGGTGGATACCGCCGTCCGCATGAGTGGGCTGCTGGATCACTATAAGAAAGAGAAGGGTGAAAAAGCCGAGGCCCGGCTGGAGAACCTGGAGGAATTGGTTACCGCCGCGCGCCAGTTCAATTCCCATGACGACGATGATGAAATGGAACCGCTGATGGCGTTCCTGACCCATGCGGCGCTGGAGGCCGGCGAAGGACAAGCGGAGGCGTGGGAGGACTGCGTACAGCTCATGAGCCTGCACTCCGCCAAGGGGCTCGAGTTCTCGCTGGTGTTCATGACCGGCATGGAGGAAGGCCTGTTCCCGCACCAGAGATCGTTGCAGGAACCGGGCCGGCTGGAGGAGGAACGGCGCCTTTGCTACGTGGGCATGACCCGGGCCATGCGAGAGCTGTATCTGTCCTACGCCGAGATCCGGCGCTGGCACGGCCGGGAGAGCTATTCCTCGCCGTCCCGGTTCCTCGGCGAGGTTCCAGCCGAGCTCCTGGAGGAGGTCCGGGGCGGAGGCTTCTCCCTGGGCGCAAATCGGTCGCCCGGCAAGTCGGTGGCTGAGCCGCGGGACGGCCTGCGGCTGGGAGACCAGGTTCAGCACGCCTCGTTCGGTAGCGGCACGGTGCTCAATATCGAGGGCACCGGCGAGCATGCCCGGGTTCAGGTGAATTTCGACGATGTGGGCAGCAAGTGGCTGGTATTGGCGTACGCGAACCTGGAACGGGGCTGACATTTCCCCGTGCAATTGCGCCCCGGTGGTCTATATTTGAATGTTGTAGCTTTAACGCATGGCCCGGCCCGCGCTGGCTCGGGCGAAACCCGTAGGCCGAGGGGATGCGGTGCTTTTGTTCCAATGCCGTGGCAATCGCGAATGTTTCAGGTGTGATTGTCTTGGAGACCGCTTCTACGGGGAATACGTACGGCGAGGACCCACATCCAGGATACAGGGAGGTGGAAACCCGTGCGCATTGCGAAATCGGACCCTTTAATCAAAAACAAACGGTCTCGGCTCAGCTGGTGCAGCTTTTCAGGCAATACGTCAAACTCAACCGGACATCCCGCATATTTGCGTTGACCTTCCTTGCATCCGCGGCGGTGACGGCTTTTGCGGAATACCAGGCCGGCGGACTGGAACCGGTGCCGGTTGTGCTCCAGTCGGCTCTGGTCGCGGCCCTCGTTGCGGCGGTAATGCGCCGTATGGGCGAGGATCCCGGTGACGCCGCGACGGCATCAGCGGAGTTCGAAGCTCGCGGTGCAGAGTCCGGGGGAGCGGATCCGGTGCGGTTGGTAATGACCCACCACATCGCGGAGAGCCTGGAGCAGCAGGGAATCACCATCAAACTGCTGGAACTGATCGCACTGGGAGACCGCTACGGGAACAGGTTCTCGGTTGCCATGATCGGCATCGACCATCTGGAGGGAATCAGCGAGCAGTACGATGCGGGAATGACGGCTCAGCTGCTGAAGAAGGTATCCAGCGCAGTCACCAATACGCTTCGAATGCCCGACCGGGTGGGGGAGTACGATCACGGGATGTATCTGGTCGTATTGCCCGAGACCAGGCTTCCCGGCGCCATCCGGATCGCCGAGCGGCTGCGCGGCGCAATCTCCGGCGTCGAGGTCGCCGTATCCCATCGGGTTCGCATACACACAACGGCCAGCGTCGGTGTCACCAGCTACCGCCGCGGCGACGATCTGCAAAGCATGCTGGAGCGCGCACACAAAGCCCTGCGCGAGGCCCAGAACCAGGGCCGGAACCGCGTTCTGCCGGACATGGCCGCCTGACGACGAGGCGCGCATCTCTCCTGCTTTCGCAGTAGTAGAACGATTACTCGGACAGGCTCCTAGGCCCCGCGGCCACACCTGAGTCGTTGCCCAGGCGCTGATACGCCCGGTATCACCGAGTTCGGCGTCCTTCTTTGCCGTTTCCATCCTGCCCGTGCACTGACCAGGCTGGCGCCGGGCGCTGCGCTCTAAATTCAATGTTGCATTATTATGCATATTTCAGTGCATGATACCCCCTGTGAGCAGAGCCGCTCTCCAACTGGCATCGACTCTCTTAAAACATATACAATACAAAATCTTAACCGTGAAATCCGCCTTTGCGACGGGCGCGCCACGTCATGGCGATAGTCATAATATGCAGATAACGACATAACAAACATGACGAATCTAGGGGATTCTCTATACGCCGCGGTCGACCTGGTACTGACGCTGGACCCGGACCTGCTGGAGATCGTGCGCCTGTCCCTGTACGTCACCCTCAGTGCCGTCACCCTGGCATCGGTGATCGGCATGCCGCTGGGGGCGCTGGTGGCCATGACCCGTTTCCCCGGCCGCGGCTTACTGGTGGTGGTGATGAATTCCTTCATGGGATTGCCGCCGGTTGTGGCCGGTCTGTTCATTTATCTCATGCTCTCGCGGGCCGGGCCTCTGGGAAGCTGGGGGCTGCTGTTCACGCCTACGGCCATGATCATCGCCCAGACCGTCCTGGTGCTGCCGATCATTGCCGCGTTGACGCGCCAGACCATCAACGACCTGGATATCGAGTACTCCGACTATCTCCGCTCGCTGCGGGTCGGTCGCGTGGAGAGCGTCCGTACCTTGCTCTGGGAGGGGCGCTACAGCCTGTTCACTTCGGCTCTGGCGGGCTTCGGCCGTGCCATCGCGGAAGTCGGAGCGGTGATGATCGTGGGCGGCAATATCAACCATGTTACTCGCGTGATGACCACTACCATTGCGTTGGAAACCAGCAAGGGCAATCTTGCTCTCGCCATGGGACTCGGATTGGTGCTTTTGTCCATCGTGTTCTTTGTCAATACGCTCGCGATTCTGGCGCAACGTTGGACCCGGCGCTGGCAAGGTATGTGATGGGCGTGCTGCCCCTCACCTTGACCGGAGTCGGTCTGACCCTGGGCGGTCGTGTCCTGCTGCGGGATATTAACCATGTTTTCACGGGCTCCTCCGTGAGCGTGCTGCTGGGCCACAACGGCTGCGGCAAGACGTTGCTGCTCAAGATCTGCCACGGGCTCGTGCTCCCCACGACCGGTACCGTGGAGTGGAACGATCCGGAGCGCGCGGCGCTGCCCCAAGTGCAGGCGATGGTGTTTCAGAAGCCCGTCCTTCTGCGCCGCTCCGTGGAGCAGAACATACGGCACGTCCTGAAGGCATGCGGGTTCACCAAGGCGGAACGCGGCCGCCGGGTACGGCAAGCCCTCGAGATGGGTCGTTTGACCGACCTCGCCGGCCGCCCGGCGCGCAAGCTCTCGGGCGGCGAGCAGCAGCGACTGGCCCTGGCCCGGACCTGGGCGGCGCGGCCGGAGGTGCTGATACTGGACGAGCCCTGCACCTACCTCGATCCCGCCGCAACCCACGAGGTGGAGACGATCATCTCGGCGTTCCACGAGGCCGGCACCAAAATCATCATGGCCACCCACGATCTGGCGCAGGCGCGTCGACTGGCGGCTGACATCGTGTTCATGCACCAAGGCGCGTTGCTCGAATCCTCCGCGGCCGGGGAGTTCTTCTCAGATCCAAAAAGCCCCCAGGCACGGGCTTTTCTCGAGGGCCGCCTGTGGATTGGGGAAGGCCAAACGGCGGCGGAGAACTGAGTACCGGGCGGGACCCCGGTGATCCGGGCATCCCACTCGTGATTTTATGAATTACTTCAACTAGGAGGCTGTTATGAAGACGATTATCCGGCGAACACTCTGCGCACTGATGATGGCGGCCGTCACCCTGACCGTCGGCACGGCATCGGCCGAAGACCGGTTCATTACCGTGGCGTCCACCACGTCCACCCAGAACAGCGGCTTGTACGAGTATCTCCTGCCGAAGTTCAAGGCGGATACGGGGATCGACGTCCACATCATCGCGGTGGGCACGGGACAGGCCATCAAGTTGGCGGAGAAGGGCGACGCCGACGTTCTGTTGGTTCACCATAAACCCTCCGAGTTGAAATTCGTCAAGGAGGGATACGGCGTCAAGCGTTTCGACCTGATGTACAACGACTTCGTCATCCTCGGTCCTAAGGACGACCCGGCCGGCATCAAGGGCGGCAAGGATGCGATCGAGGCGCTCAAAGCGATCGCTGACAAGAAGCTGCCTTTCGTCTCGCGCGGCGACGACAGCGGCACCAACAAGAAAGAGCTGGAACTATGGAAGGCGGCCGGATTCGACGCCAACAGCTTCGACAGCAGCTGGTACCGGGAGACCGGCTCCGGTATGGGCGCGACTCTCAACGTCGCCAGCAGCATGAACGGGTACACCCTGAGCGACCGTTCCACCTGGCTCAATTTCGGCAACAAGGGCGAACTGCAGATCCTGGTTCAAGGTGACGAGCACCTGTTCAACCAGTACGGCGTGATCCTGGTGAATCCGGAGCGCTTTCCCCACGTCAAGAAGAAGATGGGCCAGACCTTCATTGATTGGCTGCTTTCGGACAAGGGGCAGAAGATCATTGCGGGCTACCGGATCAAGGGCGAGCAGGCGTTCTTCCCCAATGCCAAGCGCTGACACCGGAGCATGACGGTGGACGTGGAACTGAACCTGCGTTTCTCCCTGGGCCGCGGGGAGCCCGTGGAGGCGGACGACCGCTTCTTCGCGCTGCTTCAAGCCGTCGACAAGTTCGGATCGCTGCGGCGCGCCAGCGAGGAAACCGGCATGTCGTACCGAGCGGCCTGGGGGCTGCTGCGCTTGTGGACCGACCGCCTGGGACGGGCGCCGGTGGAAATGCGTCGGGGCCAGGGCGCAGGGTTAAGCGAGATCGGCCGCAAGTTGCTGTGGGCCAACCAGTACGCCCGCGACAAGGTGGCCGTGGTCTTGAGGGATCTCAGCGAGGAAGTGCGAGAGGCTCTCGAATCCCTGCCTCACGGAATCGGCGGGGGCCGGCTTACGGTTCATGCCAGTCACAGCCTGGCACAGGATATCCTGCGGGATCTGGTGGCCCGGCAAGCGGCGTTGACGCTCGACTTCCACAACCAGGGGAGCCTGGACAGCCTGCGCAGCCTGGCGGAAGGGCACTGCGACCTGGCGGGATTTCATTTGGCCGAGGGTCGGTTCCGCTACGAGCTGGCGCCGCAATACCGGCAGTGGCTGGACGATACGGGACACCGGCTGATACGGGTGGCATCGCGCTGCCAGGGACTCATTCTCAGGCACGAAGTCGCGGAAACTATCCGGGGTGCGGCCGATCTCGTTCGGGACGAGGTCCGATTCGTGAACCGGCAAACGGCTTCGGGAACACGGATCCTGTTCGACGCCCTGCTGAAGAACGAAGGGATCGATCCGACGCGGATCCGCGGCTACGAGCACGAGGAGTTCACCCACTCCGCGGTCGCGGCGCTGCTGAGCTCCGGAGCGGCGGACGCCGGTTTCGGCGTGGAAGCGGCGGCCAGCCAGTTCGGTTTGGCATTCGTGCCTTTGGCCACCGAGACCTACTACTTCGCGGTCGCCGAGTCGACGGTACAATCAAACCCGGCGGTCCAGGATCTGGTTTCGGTCATCGCTAGCTCGGACTTCCGCCGGCGGGCCGAGAAGCTCAAAGGCTACGACCCCCGGCACTCCGGCCGCTGGGAACCGGTGGCGTCGCTGTTCGAGTGAGTAAACGGTCTTCGAGGCACTCAATCCAACGTTCGCAGGAGCGGCTTCCGCCGCGATCAGATGAGGCCGGGGCGCCCGCCTCAACTCTCGAGCATCGCCCGCACCACTTCGGTCCAGCCAGCGGCGAGATTGCGGCGGTTGTAGCCGCCGCCGCCCATGGCGATGAAGCGGCCGTTGCAGAACTCGTCGGCAACCCGGCACAGGCGCCGTGCGGCGTGGGCGTGCGCCTCGGGCGAGAAGGCCATGTGAGTGATGGGGTCCCCGGCGATACTGTCCGCGCCTGCCTGCAGCAGGATGAACTCGGGTTGGCCCGCCCGTACGAACTCCTCGATATGCGGCCAGTGGTGGAAGAACACGCCGTCGTCGGAGCCCGGCATCACCGGTATGTTCAGCTTGGTTCCCGCCGCCGCGCCTTTGCCCGATTCTTCCGCAAACCCGGTGCCGGGATAGAGGAAGCGGCCGTCCTCGTGGATGTCGGCGAAAATCAGATCGGGGTCGCGCTCGAATGAATAGAACACCCCGTCGCCGTGGTGGGCGTCTATGTCCACGTAGGCGACACGCCTGATCCCGAACTCCTTTCTCAAGGTCTCGATCACCACGCCCGCGTCGTTGAATACGCAGAACCCGCCTGCCTGGTCCCGGCGGGCGTGGTGCAGGCCCGCGATGGGGACGAACACCCGCGGCTGCTCGCCGCTGATGATCCGCCGGACGCCGTCGAGGTCCGAGCCGAGGACGTAGGTGGTCGCTTCGAACACCCCCTTGAAGGCGGGTGTGTCACCGTAGTCGAGAAACCCCCGTCCCGACGCTGACTGCCTGCGGACACGCTCCACGTATTCGGAGCTATGGAACCTCGTGGGCGCATCGTCGTCGCAGCGCACCGGGGTGGCGATCTCGACATCTTTGTCCAGCCCCAGCTCCATTGCCTGTTTCCAGAACGCGTAGATTCGATCTGGACCGAACGGATGATGGTCTCCGAAACCGTAGCGGGCGAGATCGTCCCCGAAATACACCGCAACCATTATGCGTTCCCGCGGCTACTCCCGGGCCTTGCAGTACCAGGAGCCCATCTTGTGGCCACGGCGCTCATCGCTTACCAGGAACCACCGATCCCCCTGGGTGAACTGAGTGACGGGATCTTCTTTCTGCTTCCACGACACCTGGATCTCGCTGCCGGCCTTGCAGTCCTTCTCGGAGTAGACCGTGCAGTATTGGTAGCCGATCTGGGCCACGCGGTAGACTGTCAATCGCAGCAGCATGTTGTGGCAGCCGGGTTCGTCTTCGTTGAAGGCGGGCACGCGGTCGAGTTGCATGTCGTCGTTGACCCGGTAGCTCCGGAAGCTCGCTGCGCCCGCGCAGGCGCCGACGGCGAGCAGGGCCAGGCCAAGGAAAGCGACCATTCCGCACTTCACCTGAACACCTCGCGGTAAGCGCAGTAAATGGAGCAGAACGTGATCGGGAACAGCAAGATAAAACCCAGCAGGAACGGTACCGCGGCAATGAATGACAGAATGACATAGACAATGATGAACAGCAACAACGGCCGAATATTGCGGACCGCGGCGCCAAAGCTGGTCCGCACGGCGTCGACCGCGCCCATATCCCCGAAGGTCACCAGCGGAACAGCGAAGAACACGCACATCGCCGCCGCCACCTCCACCAGCAGCACCGCGCCGAAACCCAGCAGGTACCCGGACGTCGAGAAATGCGGCGCCGGTGTTCCCCCCGGCAAGCCGACGCCGGGCAGGCTGCCGCCGACGATGGCCAATGCAATGATCGACGCCACGACCATCAACCCCAACAGTAGTCCCCCCAGCGCCAGTAGGCGGCCGAGCAGTAGCTGGTTCCGGAATCCGGCCCACAGCGTGAGCCAATCCAGGTAGTCCCCGCGCTCCACTTCGTCGGCACCCAGGAGGAAGCCTGCCGATAACGCCGGGAGCATGAACACAAAAAGAAGCGGGCCGAGAAAGGGAATGGAGTAACAAGCAATGGCGATGAGGAGGAAAGCCACGCCGAGCAGGATCCATACCGCTGCGAAGCGCTTGAACAGGTTCCAGCCGCACCGGTACCAGGCGACTCCGTTCCCGACGTCGAGCTTCTTGGCTTGCATCGGCACCCCCACCGTCGTATACGGCCTTCCGGCCGCGGCTGGCTTGCCCGCACCGACTGGCCCGTGCGGCGCGATCTCTTTCAGTTCACCGGCGCAACCGGCGTCGGCGCACGGCTCGGCTTACCAGCCCCCCAGGCGCCATTTGGGCAGCTTGACGTTGTCGCCGATGCTGTTGCTGGTTCTGTTCTGGAATTGCCCGTCTCCGTTGGGATCGTCCCAATACTGGGTCGGGCCGCCTCGCGGCTTGACGGTCATCATGAACACCTCGCCGTTGCGCACGTATTCGGTGATGGTCTGCCCGAACTCGTGGCGAACCCGGGTTTCCTGGGCAGGTGGAGACGCCTTTGCCGCACCCTGATCGTCCCCCTGGCCGCCGTTCTGTCCCGCCCGCGCTCCGGTAGAAACGGCAAGGCTCAACACCAGCGCGCACGCCAGACTGCATGCCACGGTACCTATTGCCGCGTGCGGTTCGTTCGATCTCGCCTTCATTTGCGTGTTACCTCGCTCGGGACAACTGCATTATCCCGTCATTGGCCGGATATTCAAACTCGAACGCCCGCGAATTCTCGCCCCGGCAACACCGGCGTCCACCGGAGCGTTGGCCTCGAGGGGCGCATTCCCATATATTGCGGCTATCGAAGGCCGGTGCCATTTCGCGAGCCTTCATATGTGTATAGCCTAAAATATCCGGTCGTTTTGCCCGCTTTTCAATGCAAGCGCACCGGTTGTCGATTCAACGATCCTGGTTCGCCCGTTCATGGCCAAACGAAAGCTGCTGATCCTAGTCGACGGTTCGTCATACCTGTACCGCGCGTTCCATGCACTGCCCAACTTGACCACTTCGACCGGAGGCCACACCGGGGCGATCTACGGGGTGGCAAGCATGATCCGCAAGCTGCGGGCCGAGCACGACTCCCCGTATATGGCCGTTGTCTTCGACGCCAGGGGCAAGACGTTCCGGCACGATATGTACCCACAGTACAAGGCGAACCGCCCGCCCATGCCTCCGGAGCTGCGCGAGCAGGTCGACGACCTGCACCGGATCATACAGGCCATGGGTCTGCCCCTGCTGTCGGTGCCCGGCGTCGAGGCCGACGACGTGATCGCCACCCTGGCGAGGCAGGCCCGGGAACAGGGCCTGGAGGTGCTGGTGTCCACCGGCGACAAGGATCTCGCACAGATCGTCAACAGCGAGGTCGAGTTGATCGACACCATGAGCGACAAGCGGCTGGATGTTCCGGGCGTGGAGGAAAAGTTCGGCGTCGCGCCGGAGAGAATCGTGGACTACCTCGCCCTCATAGGCGACAAGTCGGACAACGTCCCCGGCGTCCCCAAGGTGGGGCCCAAGACCGCCGCCAAGTGGATCCAAGAGTACGGCTCGGTGGACGAGCTCATCAAGCATGCCGGCGATATAAAAGGAAAGGTCGGCGAGTCGCTGCGCGAGTCGCTGGACCAGCTCCCCTTGAGCCGTGCACTGGTAACGGTGGATGAGGCGGTGGAGCTGGATCGCGACTTGCGCGACCTGGAGCCGGCGAGCCCGGATACTGGAGCCTTGCGCGACCTCTTCAAGAAGCTGGAGTTCAGCAGCTGGTTGTCGGAGCTCGAGGACAACGGTGCCGTTCCCGCGACCCAGGCCGAGACCGACTACCACTGCGTCAATGAAGAGAAGCAGTTGAAAGAGTGGATAACCAGGCTGCGAAGCGCCGAACTGATCGCGCTGGATACCGAAACCACCTCCCTGCAGGCGATGAACGCCGAGCTGGTGGGTATCTCATTTGCCATCGATGGCGGCGAGGCCGCCTATGTGCCGCTCGCCCATGACTACCAGGGAGCGCCGCGGCAACTCGAGCCCGGCAAGGTGCTGGAAGCGCTGCGGCCGGTGCTCGAGTCGCCGGATCGGCCGAAGGTGGGCCAGAACCTCAAGTACGACTACACGATCTTCGCGCGCAACGGCGTGGAGCTGAAGGGCATCGTCTACGACACCATGCTCGAGTCCTACGTGCTGGACTCGGTGGCCAACCGCCACGACCTGGACACCTTGGCGCTGAAGTATCTCGGCCACAAGACCATCAGTTATGAAGACGTCGCCGGCAAGGGCAAGAGCCAGGTCACCTTCAACGAGGTGCCTGTGGAACAGGCCGTCGACTATGCATCGGAAGACGCCGATATCGCTCTCAGGCTGCACCGCGTGCTGTGGCCGCGGCTGGAGAAGGAGACCCGCCTGAAGGAGCTGTTCGAGAAGATCGAGATGCCCCTGATACCGGTGCTCGCCGCGATGGAACAGAACGGCGTGCGGGTGGACGGTGCCATGCTCGCCGAGCAGGGCAAGGAGCTGGCGAAACAGATGGAGGAGATCGAGCAAAAGGCTTTCCAGCTCGCCGACACGGTCTTCAACATCGGATCGCCCAAGCAGATCCAGGAAATTCTCTACGACCGGCTCGAGCTGCCGGTCCTTCGCAAGACGCCCAAGGGCCAGCCGTCGACGGCCGAGAACGTGCTGCAGGAGCTGGCGATCGAATACGAGCTGCCGCAGGTCATTCTCGACCACCGCGCCCTGAGCAAGCTCAAGTCCACCTACACCGACAAGCTCCCGGAGCTGGTCAATCCCCGGACCGGCCGCATCCATACTTCCTACCACCAGGCCGTGGCCGCCACCGGGCGCCTGTCCTCCAGCGATCCGAACCTGCAGAACATCCCGGTGCGCACCGCGGAGGGACGTCGCATCCGCGAGGCCTTCGTGCCCGAGGAGGGCAACGTACTGCTCGCCGCCGACTACTCTCAGATCGAGCTGCGGATCATGGCCCATCTATCCCGGGATGAAGGCCTGCTGAAAGCCTTCCGGGAGGGAGAGGACGTGCATCGCGCCACGGCTTCGGAGATCTTCGACGTGGGGCTGGACGACGTGACCGACGATCAGCGGCGCCGCTCCAAGGCCGTGAACTTCGGGCTGATCTACGGCATGTCGGCGTATGGCCTGTCCCAGCAGCTCCGGGTGCCGCGCAACGAGGCCCAGGAATACATCGACCTGTATTTCGCTCGTTATCCGGGAGTGAAAGCCTTCATGGACCGCACCCGCGCCGAGGCCCGCGACAACGGCTACGTGGAAACCCTGTTCGGCCGCCGCCTGTACGTGCCCGACATCAAGGCCAGCAATTTCAATCGCCGTCAGTATGCCGAGCGCACCGCCATCAACGCTCCCATGCAGGGCACGGCGGCGGACATCATCAAGATGGCCATGCTGTTGGTCAACGACTGGGTCGCGGAGAACGACCCCGCGGTGAAGATGATCATGCAGGTCCATGACGAGCTGGTGTTCGAGCTCCCGGCCGCTTCCGCGGACCGGGCCGAGGAGGGCGTGGCCCGCCTGATGTCCGGGGTGGTGCAGTTGGACGTGCCGCTGGAGGTCGATACCGGGACCGGGAGCAATTGGGTCCAGGCTCATGGATGAAATTTTTTCGGGCCGTGGAACTTCCCGGCGCGGAACGAGTCTTACTATTCCACGACGACACACTCGTCGCCCGCTCCCCTCCCCGAGCGGGCCGGTTATCCTTATAACCGTGAAGCTTGCCCCGGAGCAATCCCCTTCCCCTTAAGCTCCGGGGCTCTTTTTTTCTCCTGGCCGATATCGCGCTCGCCGCCATGAGCTACCGCATCCGGGCCTACCAGCCGCGGGACCGCCCCCGGGTCGCCGCCTTATTGACGCGGCTGTGGTCCCCGGACCGGACTCTCAACGAGCGATACCTGTCCTGGCGCTACGAGGACAATCCCTATCTGGACCCCCTGATTGCCGTGTGTGAAAGCGAGGGCGAGATCGTGGCTGTACGGGGAGCCCATGGGATGCGTTGGCGCGTCGGTGGTTCCCCGGTTCTGATGCCGTGCCTCGGGGATACCGTGGTGGAGCGCCGGCACGAGGGTCGGGCGCTGGTGCAGCGGGCCACACGCTGGCTGCTGGCTGCCCTGACGGAGCGGGGCATACGCTGGGTGGTGAATCAGAGCCCCGGGCCGCTGGTGGAGAAGCTCTCTTTGAGGACCGGCTGGCGCAAGGTCGCGCAATGGACGGTCGCCCGTGCGTGCAACACCGGCCGGGACGCGGCCACGGGCTTCGAGCGCTTCGACTCGAACGCCGCCAAGGGAGACGAATCCGGCGGCCTGCGGATATCGGCCGCGCCCGCTTCGGCGGCCGAGCTGGCCGAACTGGCGGCCAGGGGCGGCAGGGGTCACGTCGGCCACGTCCGCGACGAAGCGTATTTCAGCTGGCGCTTCCAGTCTCCTTTGGCCGCGTATCGCTGGCTGTACGCCCGGGGCCAGGGCTTGGAGGGCTACCTGGTGCTCGGGAACGTTCGCGGGCTGCCGTGGCGGGTGCGTATTCTCGACCTGCAGGGCACCGACGGCCGGGTCCGGTCGCTGCTATTGGAGCGGGCGCTGCGCTGGGGGACGTTCCGGGAAGTGCGCATCTGGTGGAACCGGTTTCCCATGCAGGTTTCCAAGGTACTGGGCCAGCACGGATTCACCTCGGCACCCGACGACGGGCAGCGAAACTCGACCCACTTGATCGCCGCGACGCGGCCCAGTGCTGACGACGATTTCGTCATCAATGGCGTGGATGTGCTCAATGGCGCCAACTGGGACCCGCAGATGATTCATTCCGATGCGACCTGAAAGCCCAGGATTACCTTCGCCAGAACCGCTACTCTTCCGCCAACCAGCCTCGAACCTTCTCCTGCGCTTCCTGAACCCCCACCCGCTTCAACGCCGAGAACTGCTGCACCGTCACCGGGTTGGCAAGGTCCGTGGCAAATCTCTTGACCAGCGACTCCGACTGTGAGGCCTGGGAGCGGCTCAGCTTGTCCGTCTTGCTCAGCAGGATGTGGACCGGGAGCCCCACCGGCTCGCACCAGTGCAGCATATGCCGGTCCAGCTCCGTGACGGGGTGTCGGGCATCCATGACCAATATCAACCCCCGCAGGGCCTGCCGGCCGGTGAGATAGCGCTCGATCAGCTGAGCCCAGCCTGCCCGCAACCGCTCCGGCACCCGCGCATAGCCGTAGCCCGGCAAGTCCACGAGCTTCGATTGCTGATCCAGGTCGAAGAACACGATCTGTCGCGTGCGGCCCGGCGTCTTGCTGGTGCGGGCCAGTCCCTGGCGCCGGGTGATGACGTTGATGGCGCTGGATTTGCCGACGTTGGAGCGTCCGGCGAAAGCCACTTCAAAGCCCGTGTCGGGCGGCCATTGGCCCGGCTCGGCCGCGGCGATGGAAAATCGCGCCCGGTTGAGCAGTTTTTCGGGGTTCTCGCGGGTGCTGGCGGTCAAGGCGAATGGCTGTTCCGGGGTTGGTATTGTGATGATACTGTCGAAATGATATAAAACGCGGCCTGCAAATGCAGTTTTTTAGCGCCCAAGGACGTGGACCAGGGATGTGGACCAGGGACGTGCTGATCGAACCAGAACGCACAACAATTCTGACGGCTCGTTAGTATAAGAAGCGCCTTGCCGGCTCCGGCCTTACGCGGCGTGAATAATCTCCGGAGAAATCAATGAAACAAGTATTGGCTATCCCACTCGGATTGATGCTGGCACTGGCGGCCGGACTCGTGCATGCCGCCACCGTGGGCGACGCCAAAGCCGGGGAAACCAAGGCGCAGCCGTGTGCCGCCTGCCACGGCGCGAACGGCATCAGCACTGCACCTCAATTTCCGAATCTGGCCGGACAGGTGCCGGGATACATCTCGTCCCAGCTCGCCAAGTTCAAATCCGGTGACCGCGCGAACCCTATCATGAAAGGCATGGCCGCTGGTCTCTCCGAGCAGGACATGGCAGACGTCGACGCCTATTTCTCGTCGCTTCCTCCCAAGGAAGGTGCGGTGCCCGAGGATAAGGCTGCCTCCGCGGAGCGCGGAGGTGAGCTGTTCCGCGGCGGCGACAAGTCGATGCGGATCGCGGCATGCATGGGGTGCCACGGCCCGTCCGGAGCGGGCATCCCGACGCGCTTCCCGCGTTTGGCGGGCCAGAAGCAGGCCTACGTTGTTACCCAATTGCAGGCTTTCAAGAAAGGCGACCGGGAAAGCGACGGCGGGATCATGAACGACATCGCGTTTTTGATGACCCAGAAACAGATGGACGATGTCGCCAGCTTCATTCACGCACTGAAGTAGGGATCCGCATTTCCGGCCGGTGGCCGGTCCCAGCCGCGGACCGCGGCGGCACTGGCGGGTGAAGCCTCGCTGGCCGGATTGGCTGGATGCCCACGGGCGGATTCCCTGGGCGATTCCCTGGGCGATTCCCTGGGCGATTCCCTGGGCGATTCCCTGGGCTAGATAGCGATCCCGCCGAGGGCGTCCGTGAGGTGCTGCCACAACGCCTTCGGATTGTCGCTGAACACATTGTCACCCCGTCCCTCGATCATCTTCCAGCCCCCGTGGTGGATCTCGAACAGCAGCTGACCCGGTGCCCAGCCCGCGTAGCCGGCGTAGACGCGCAGCTTCGCGGCCTGGTCCTGGCTCAGGCGCTTCTCCAGGCTTTTCTCGGAGGCGGACCAGTACACTCCCGGCAGGCCGGCGCCGGAGTCGGAGTCGTTATCATTGCCGCCGTCGCGATAAAGAAATGACAGGTGATCGATCTGTACCGGACCCCCGAAATACACGTTGGGCGTGGTGCCGGTCTGCTGCACCGCCGGCAGGACTTCTCCCAGGTTCACATTCGTGGGCTTGTTGATAATCAAACCCCAGGAGCCCGAAGCATCGTGTTGAATCAGCAGCACCACGGCGTGCTCGAATCGTGGATCCGCCATGCCGTCGCCTGCTACCAGCAGGATGCCCGGCGCCGGTTCCCTGACATACTGGGCGCCGGCCGTGCCCACCAGCGTGAGCGACATGACCGCCAGGACGACCCAGCGACAGGCACTCATGAATCGCGTTCGATTACTCATACCGCTATTATGCGAAAAACATCGTCATGGACAATACGTCCGATTTGCGTCAGCCCATGATTCCCGCGAAACATCGGACCGTCAAGGCGTCCCCGGCCGGCAACCCCGGCGCTGATCGGCGTCGTCTCGCCCCGGATCCCACATGCCCCGCCTGAAATCCTACAGCATCGGACTCCTCGCCGCCGGAATGCTGCTGATCGCGGGCAGCTGCGTGCCGCTGGCACAAACTGTATGGTCCGGTACGGACAGCGCAGATACAGCCTCCCTGGTACTGCCCCCGGGGGGCGGGAGCGCCATGCTGGACGTGCCCGCAGCGCGCAGCGCGTTACCCATGCTGAGGCTCGAGGTCTATCCGGCTGTCTCGGAGAAGGCGCCCGCGAAGCTGCGATACGGCTTGTCCGTCACCGACCAGACCGGTCGGACCGTGTTCGAGCGCGACGGCAGTGGTTTCCTGTACCGGCAGCCGATCGAGCCCGGCCGCGACGTGCCGGCGCCGGTCGACATACCTCTGCAAGAGCTGGCGCTGGCGCCGGGCAAGTACGCGGTCCGTTTCGATACCGGTGCGAACGGCAACTTGGTTCGCAGCGCGGAGTTGCGCCTGCTCCCGGTGTCGTCGGGTCTTCTGGCGCCGCTCCTCACGACGCTGATGCTGGCGATCCTCGGTTGGCTGACGGCATCGCTCGGCGCCCTCCAGTGGGTACGAGCCGAGGCGGCCCGGCCCATCGCTTCCGCGGATGCGGTACCTCCGCACGCAGACGAGGAGCGTCTTTGGACAACGGGCTGCCATCTCAGTGCTCTGCTCGGTTACCTGCTGCCTTTCGGGCACGTAGTCGGACCGTTGGCCGTCTGGCTGGCGAAGCGCCGAACGTTTCCGGCCGTGGAGCAGGCGGGCCGCAACGTTCTGAACTTCCAGTTGAGCATAACGCTATACGCGCTGGCCGGATTGTTCCTGAGCTTCTTCCTGATCGGCATCCTGGTCCTGTTCCTGGTGGTGGTGTTCCAGTTCTCCACCGTCCTGTACGCCTCCCTGCGCGCCCAGCGCGGCCTGGACGTCCGCTATCCCTTGACGATCAAGCTCATCTAGACCCACGGCCTCTCTCGTGAGCTGGACGACGCCGTGGATGGAGGCGGCAGCGCGAATCCGGGAACCGAGAGGTCTTTGGTGTGTTGGTGCGCACAATCATCTTCAAACGAAGAGTCCCCTATTCCTCAAGGAGAGGGCCAAGGCGAAACAATCCCCTCTCCCGCTTGCGGGAGAAGGTTAGGGTGAGGGCAAACGGCGTTCGGAATGGTGCTGTGCTGGTGCCTGGTCGGTAGTTGACAGGACCACGGCCAGCATGGGTTGCCGGAGGCGAGCCTACAGGGAAGTACTTGCGGCGTCCCGCTGAAACCCCGCCCCGGTTCATGCACAGCAGTCACTGTTCATGCACGGCACTCCCGCCAATCGGTGGCGCGTCAGTCGTGCAGCGAAGCGAAGGCGCGGTCGGCGGCGTCGATGGTGAATTCCAGGTCGGCGGTCTGGTGGGCCTGGGACATGAAGCCGGCCTCGAAGGCAGACGGGGCGAGGTAGACGCCGCTGTCCAGCATGTAGTGGAAAAAGCGGCCGAAGCGGGCAGCATCGCATTGTTGCACCTGGGAGAAAGAAGTGACCCGGGGTGCGTCCGTGAAGAAGAGGCCGAACATGCCGCCCACCGACTGGGTGCACAAGGGGACGTCGTGGGCGCGGGCCGCTTCGGCCAGGCCGTCCAGCAAAGCGCGGGTCTTCTGTCCCAGATCTTCGTGAAATCCCGGCGTGCTGATGCACTTGATGGTGGTGAGGCCGGCCGTCATGGCGATCGGATTGCCACTGAGCGTTCCCGCCTGGTAGACCGGGCCCTCCGGCGACAGCTGCGCCATGATCTCGGCCTTGCCGCCGAACGCGCCTACCGGCATGCCGCCGCCGATGATCTTGCCGAAGGCGGTGAGGTCGGGCTCGATGTCGTACAGGGCCTGGGCCCCGCCCAGGGCGACGCGGAACCCGGTCATCACCTCGTCGAATATCAACACTGCGCCGTAGCGGGTGCAGCATTCGCGCAGTGTTTCCAGGAAGCCGTCGACCGGCGGGATGCAGTTCATGTTGCCGGCCACGGGTTCCACGATCAGGGCCGCGATCTCCTCGCCATGGGCCTCGAATGCCTGCCGTACCTGTTCGGCGTCGTTGTAATCCAGCACCAGGGTGTCGCGGATCGCGGCCTCGGTGATACCGGGAGAGGTCGGCGTGCCGAAGGTCAGAGCCCCTGATCCGGCCTTGACCAGCAGGCTGTCGACGCCGCCGTGGTAACAGCCCTCAAACTTGATGATCTTGTCGCGGCCAGTGTATCCGCGGGCCAGCCGCAGAGCGCCCATCGAGGCCTCGGTGCCGGAATTCACCATGCGAATCCTGTCCACCGAAGGAATCAACTCGCAGATGCGGGCCGCCAGCTCGGTTTCGATGAGGGTGGGCGCGCCGAAGCTCAGGCCGTTCCCGGCAGCCGCCTTCACTGCCTCGATCACTTCCTCGTCGGCATGGCCCAGCACCATGGGCCCCCACGAGCCCACGTAGTCGACGTAGCGTTTGTCGTCGATATCCCACATATAGGGACCTTTGGCCCGGGCGAAGAAGACCGGGTCGCCACCGACGCCCTTGAATGCCCTGACGGGCGAGTTCACACCGCCCGGAATCACGGCCCGGGCCGCCTCGAATGCTGTACTCATGATCTGGCGCTCGTATCTATCATTGCTTTGAACCGCTCCGCCGCCTGCCGCGGATCATCGGCCGCGAATACCGCGCTAACCACCGCCAGGGCATCCGCACCGGCTGCGATCAGCGCCGCGCCATTTTCGGGGGTGATGCCGCCGATCGCAACAACTGGTATCCGCAATTCGCGCTTTGCCCGGCGCAGCAGGTCGGGGCTCGCTGCCACAGCGCCGGGCTTCGTGGGACTCGGGTGGAAGCTTCCGAAGGCTACGTAGTCCGCGCCCCGCGCCTGGGCATCGAGGGCGAGGTCGAAATCGTCGTAGCAGGATACGCCTATGATGCGCCGACCGATAATCCCGCGGGCCGACTCGATGTCGGCATCGTCCCGGCCGAGATGGACGCCGTCGGCCTCGACCTCGACGGCCAGCTGCGGGTCGTCGTTGATAATCAGCAAGGCCCCGAGACGGCGGGTCAGCACCCGCAACTCACCGGCCCTGTCCAGGTGGCCCCGGTAACCGGGCCGCTTGTCGCGGTACTGGACCGCCGCTGCTCCGCCGGCGACTGCCTGCTCCACCCGATCGGCGAGCTCGGAGTCGGGAATCAGATCGGGGTCGGTCAGAACGTACAGGCCCCGCATGGCGTCATCGGCCGCGATCAAGGGTTTTGCCGCGGTTCTGGATGCGTATAATTGCCCGCCGCTTCATCCTTGTGAAGCGCGTCCATCAGGCAATCCCGCTCCGAGGCAGGTTTGGAATACAAGACATACATGTGCGTCATCTGTGGGTTCATCTACGAGGAGGAGAAGGGCCTGCCGGAAGAGAACATACCACCAGGCACTCGCTGGGAGGATGTCCCCGAAACCTGGACCTGCCCGGACTGCGGTGCCAGCAAGGACGACTTCGAGATGATCGAGGTATAATTCCGGAATTCCGGGGACACAATACTTAATTCCCCGGAGCATTCGAAGGTCGGGAGACCTCTATCGAATTAAGTATTGTGTCCCCGGAATTCCTACTTGCGGGAATACTTCTCCTTGAATCGCCCCACGCGGCCGGCTGTGTCGACGATCTTCTGCTTGCCGGTGTAGAAGGGATGGCAGGCCGAGCAGACTTCCACATGCAGCTCGTGCCCCAGGGTGGAGCGCACTGCGAACTTGTTGCCGCAGGCACAGACGACGTCGATCTCGTTGTACTTGGGGTGAATATCGGGTTTCATATCGCTTCTCGCATTGCGTTCGAACCGGCCGGGGGCGCGGATAATAGGTGAAAACCCGCGGCCTGGCAAGGTGACCGGAGCGGCGGTGGACCGCCGGTCAGCGCTTCATCGACTGGAAGAATTCCGCATTGGTCTTGGTGGCTTTGAGCTTGTCCAGCAGGAACTCGATCGCCTCGATATCGTCCATGGGGTGCAAGAGCTTCCGCAGCAGCCAGATCTTCTGCAGCTCGCTGGGGTCCGTCAGCAGCTCCTCGCGCCGGGTCCCCGAGCGGCTGATGATGATGGACGGGTATACCCGCTTCTCGGCGATGCGGCGGTCCAGGTGGATCTCGCAGTTGCCGGTGCCCTTGAACTCCTCGTAGATCACGTCGTCCATCTTGGAGCCGGTGTCGACGAGAGCGGTGGCCAGGATGGTCAGGCTGCCACCTTCCTCGATGTTGCGCGCCGCGCCGAAGAACCGCTTCGGCTTCTGCAGGGCGTTGGCGTCCACGCCGCCCGTCAGCACTTTGCCGGAGGCCGGCTGCACCGTGTTGTAGGCGCGCGCCAGGCGGGTGATGGAATCCAGCAGGATGATGACGTCGGTCTTGTGCTCCACCAGCCGCTTGGCCTTCTCGATCACCATTTCCGCGACCTGCACATGACGGGCGGCGGGCTCATCGAAGGTCGATGACACGACCTCGCCTTTCACCGAGCGATCCATCTCGGTCACTTCCTCGGGGCGCTCGTCGATGAGGAGCACGATAAGGAAGCATTCGGGATGATTGGCGGTGATGGAGTGGGCGAGCTGCTGCAGGAGCACGGTCTTGCCGGCTTTGGGCGGCGACACGATCAGGCCGCGCTGCCCCTTGCCGATCGGCGAGATCAGATCGATTACCCGCGCAGTGAGGTCCTCGGAAGAGCCGTTCTCCTGCTCCAGGCGCAGCCGCTCATCCGGATGCAGCGGTGTCAGGTTCTCGAACAGGATCTTGTTCTTGGCCTCGTCCGGTGCCTGGAAGTTGATGGTCTCGACCTTGAGCAGCGCGAAGTAGCGCTCCGACTCCTTGGGCGGGCGGATCAGGCCGGTAACCGTGTCACCGGTGCGCAGGTTGAAGCGGCGGATCTGGCTCGGCGAGACGTAGATATCGTCCGGACCGGCCATATAGGAGCTGTCGGCGGAGCGCAGGAAGCCGAAGCCGTCCTGCAGAATCTCCACCACCCCCTCCCCGGTGATATCCTCGCCTTTCTTGGCCTGGGCTTTCAGAATCGCGAAGATCTGATCCTGCTTGCGCATGCGCCCCAAGCCCTCGAGCTCCAGGGTTCGCGCCATCTGCGCAAGCTCTGTAGGGGGTTTTCTCTTTAGGTCTGCCAGGGATAGAGACATTGCCATGAAACCGGAAAACAGGCGCCACGACGGGCGCTGAGTGGGAAGAAATAAAGGATTGTTCTTTGGTTAAAGTAGGTGGAGCTTGCTAGGAGAATTAACCAAGCTGCCGGAAACATAGCACGTGCCGGACCGAGCGTCCAGCACGTCCTTTGGCGTTGTTACACGTTGCCGTCGATGAAGGCCGTGAGCTGTGATTTCGAGACCGCGCCGACCTTGGTGGCTTCCACGTTCCCGTTCTTGAACAACATCAGGGTGGGGATGCCGCGGATGCCGTATTTGGGCGGCGTGCTCGGGTTCTCGTCGATGTTCAGTTTGACAACCTGCAGCTTATCGCCGTACTCCTCGGCGACCTCCTCCAGGACCGGTGCAATCATCTTGCACGGGCCGCACCACTCCGCCCAGTAGTCCACCAGGACCGGCTGGTCGGAGGACAATACGTCTTGTTCGAAGCTGTCGTCGGTAACATGCCGGATCTGTGACATGAATTCAGTAATTCCTCAGTCTATCGTAGGGGTGAATTGACATTGTAACCATCCGGGCCGGGCATTCCAATGATGACCGTTCGGCGGTTCGCGACGGCCGTGTTTCTGGTATGCTCGCGACCCATGAGTGAAAAACACCTTACTAACCAACGTTTTACGGACTTCGATCTGGACCCCTCGGTGCTCCGGGGCATTGAAGAGACGGGTTTCGAATACTGCACGCCCATTCAAGCCGAAACGCTGCCGCATCTGTTGAACGGGCACGACGTTGCCGGCCAAGCCAAAACCGGAACCGGCAAGACCGCGGCGTTCCTGGTGGCGCTGTTCCAGCACCTCATCACCCATCCCGCGGCCGCCGGACGCACCGACTCGCAACCCCGCGCCCTGGTACTGGCCCCGACTCGTGAGCTGGCGATCCAGATCGATAAGGATGCACGCCTGCTTGGCAAGCACCTCGATTTCCGCTTGCGCCTGGTATATGGGGGCACGGGCTACGAGAGTCAACGGCGGGACCTGCGTGAAGGCGTGGATGTGCTGATAGGCACGCCGGGGCGGATCATCGATTACTTCAAGCAGGGCATCTACACCCTGGACGCCCTCCAGGTCATGGTCCTGGACGAGGCGGACCGGATGTTCGATCTGGGTTTCATCAAGGATATCCGCTACCTGTTCCGCAGGATGCCGCCCGCCACCGAGCGACTCAATATGCTGTTCTCGGCCACCCTGTCCCTGCGGGTCAACGAGCTGGCCTACGAGCATATGAACAATCCCCGGGTGTTGAAGATCGAATCGGACCGCCTCACCGTGGACCAGGTAACCCAACGGGTCTATTTCCCTTCCAACGAGGACAAGCTGCCTCTGTTGCTCGGCGTCCTGAGGGACGCTGGGGGCGCCCGGACCCTGGTGTTCCTTAATACCAAGCACCAGAGCGAGTACGTCGCCAGGCGGCTGAAGCAAAGCGGTTTCAACGCGGGGGTGTTATCCGGTGACGTCCCGCAGAAAAAGCGCGAGAGTCTGCTGGAGCGCTTCAAGCAGGGTGGGGTGGACGTCCTCGTAGCGACCGATGTGGCGGCGCGCGGGCTGCATATTCCGGACGTGTCGATGGTGGTGAATTACGACCTGCCCCAGGATTCGGAGGACTACGTCCATCGCATCGGCCGCACGGCGCGCGCCGGTGCGGCCGGGGATGCCGTCAGCTTCGCGTGCGAAACCTATGCCTTCTCGCTGCCTGAGATCGAAGGCTTCATTGGACACAAGATCGAACCCGTTTCCTACGGCAAGGACATGCTGGTCGACCCCGGGGTCGACGACGCGCCCAAGGCGCGCGGCAGGAACCGCGGCGACCGCAGGGAGTCTCGCGGTGGCAGCCGCAAGCCGGCAAGAAGTGGTGGTCGGGAATCGGTTCGGGAGCGCGCCGGGCATTCGCGGTCGGAGCCCGTCGCTCGGCGGGACTCGAGCGCCCCGGCTGCGGAACCCGAGCCGGTCCGGCCCGAAGCGGAAGCGGCCAGTGAAGTGCTTGCGGAGCCGGTCCGGCCCGAGGCGGAAGTGGCCAGTGAAGTGGTTGCGGAGCCGGTCCGGCCCGAGGCGGAAGCGGCCAGTGAAGTGGTTGCGGAGCCGGTCCGGCCCGAAGCGGAGGCGGCCAGTGAAGCGGTTGCGGAGCCGGCCCGGTCCGAGGCGGAAGCGACCAGTGAAGCGGTCCCGGAACCGGCCCGGCCTGAGGTGGAAGCGACCAGTGAAGCGGTCCCGGAACCGGTCCGGCCCCGGGAGCCTGAGCGCGCTCCCCGGCAGTCCACGGGACAGCCGGAAACCCAGCGGCCTGCGCACCAGGAACTGGCACAGGAACTTTCACAAAAGAGAGCCCCTGACAGTTCCGGGTCCGACGATGCCCGACGAGAGTCGAGCGGCGCGGTCCAGCGGCACCGGCACGGTCGCCATCACGAAGTGCCGGCTGTCGGCTGAGACGAGGAAGCGTCCGTAAGATGAGCGGCAGGCCCGAGATAGGCTTGCTGCTGGGCGGCGGCGGCGCCCGGGCCGCCTACCAGGTGGGGGTGTTGAAAGCCGTCGCCGAGATTCTGCCCGGCGATATCGACAATCCGTTCCGGATCATCTGCGGTGCCTCGGCGGGCGGCATCAACGCCGCCGTAGTGGCCTCCCATGCTGCGGACTTCCACGAGGGCATTCGGCGACTGACGGGCGTGTGGGAGAACTTCGAGGTCGGCAAGGTCTTTCGCTCCGACGCCCTGGCCGCCGTATCGCGCAGCAGCCGCTGGCTGTTCGCGATCCTGAGCGGGGGTCTTTTCGACGGCCCCGGGTCCGTCCTGGACGTATCGCCTTTGCGCTCGCTGCTCGAAAACCATGTGGCCTTCGACCGCATCGACCAGGCCATCGAGCGCGGCCTGCTGCGGGCGGTCTGCGTGACGGCCAGCAGCTATTCCAGCGGCCGATCCATCTCCTTTTTCCACGGCGCGCCTGGACTGCAGAACTGGACGCGGGCCCGGCGCGACGGCATCGCGGCTCGCCTCACCATCGACCACCTGATGGCCTCGGCGGCCATCCCTATCGTGTTCCCGGCGGTGGGCATCGACGGGCAGTACTACGGCGACGGTTCCATGCGCCAGACGGCGCCCACCAGTCCGGCGCTTCACCTCGGCGCCGACCGGCTGCTGGTCATCGGCGTGCGCCAGGAGGAGGTGCTGGATCCCTCCGCGATCGAGGATCCGGGGTACCCCGCCTTCGGCCAGATCGCCGGCTACATCCTGGATACCCTGTTCCTCAACAGCCTTTACGCCGATATCGAGCGGCTGCAGCGCATCAATCGTACCCTGGAGCACGTGGTGGACAAAAACAGTACGCAGTTGCGCCACGTCGATACCCTGCTGATCTCGCCGAGCCGCGATCTCGCGACCATGGCCGAGCCCCTCTACCCGTTGTTCCCGGTCAGCATCAGGTATCTGTTGGCGGTGCTCGGGGCGCGCCGGGGCAGGGGACGCCGGCTGATGAGCTACCTGCTGTTCGAGCGGCCCTACTGCCGGGCGCTGGTGGACCTGGGATACGCGGACGCCATGGACCGCCGGGACGAGATCCGGGCGTTTCTCCAGCCATGAGATCGACGGCCGCTGCGGCACACCGGGGGCGGTGGGGAGCCATCGTTCTCATCCTGTCGACGCTGCTGGCCTGCGGCGGGCCGGATCAGTCGCCGGAAATGCAGATCAAGTCCCTGATCTCGCAGGCCGAGCAGGCCGCCGAATCCAGGGATATCTCCGTATTCAAGAACATCACCGCGGACCACTACCAGGACCGGCGCGGGCTCCACCGCCGGGAGGTGCTACGGATCGTTCAAGGGGTGTTTCTGCGCAACCAGGAGATCCATCTGTTGAGCCTCGTGCGAAGCCTGACCATCAAGGGAGATTCGGCCCATGCCCGCGTTCTGGTCGCCATGGCGGGGCAGCCCATTGAATCCCCCGGAGCGTTGTTGAAGATGCGGGCGAGGCTGATGCGTTTCGAGATCGACTTCGCCCTGGAAGGGGACGAGTGGCAAGTGTTGTCGGTGGACTGGCAGCCGGCCAAGGCCGGGGATTTCCTGTAACAACCTGTGGGGATCGCGGCTGAAGCCGCTCCTACAATCCGTGGTTTGCCACGGTGCTGATCCCCGGATTGTAGGAGCGGCTTCAGCCGCGATTCTTCCAACTTGTCGCTACGGAACGTCTCCGAGCAGCGCATCCAACCCCGCCCCCTCGTCCTGCGCCTCCAGGTGCACCACCCGTCGGCCGCGCTCCCGGAGCACTTGCAGGTCCCCCCGGGCCTGGGCGGCAATCAGTGCCTTGAAACCGTAAGTCCGCCCGGGAATGGGAACGTCGTCGTCCGAATCCACGGTCACCACGACGAACAAACCCTGGTCGGGTCCTCCCTTGTGGAGTTGGCCGGCGGAGTGCAGGTAGCGGGGGCCGAATGCGACGCAGCAGGGCAGGCCCGTGTGCCGGATCAAACGCGTCCTCCAGCTCGAAAGCCGCTCCCGGTTGGCCGCGGTCGGCGGGAGAAACGCCAGAATCGCGATGTAGTCGCCGGCGCGGGCACCTTGCAGAAGACGGGACAGATCCGCCGGTCCTTGCGGGACCTCGGCGCGGGATCCGCCGGGATGCTCCAGAACGGCACGGGTCGCCGCTTTACTATCGTTCACGTCGGGCTCGTCGAAGGGGTTGATCCCGAGCACATGGCCGGCCGCCGCGGCCGCGACCTCCCACCGGTAGAACTCGGCGCCGAGGCGATCGGGCTCGGCGACGCGCCAACGCATAATGGGATGGCCCAGAGCCGCCAGGTCCCTCACCCAGGCCTCGTCGGGCTCACCGGTGCCGTCCATGATCGCGAAGACCCGGTCTTTCGCGTAGTGGTCCGCCGCCAGCCGTGGTTCCCCGGCCACCACCACGATGCCGGTGCCGTTCTTGCCGGTGCTCTCGTCGATGAGCTGCTCTATCCAATCCGCCAACGGCGCGAAGTCCGGACCGAGGTGCAGAGTCAGCTTGTTGCGCCCCCCTGCGGCGAGGGACCCCAGGCAGCAGCCCAGGCGGCAGGCGTCGCTGAATTGCGGTGATTCGTCTTCCATCGCGGGGAGGTGTCTGCGCAGCGCAGCGACGTCGACGCCGGCCAGCGCACCCGGAACCAGGCCGAAGAAGCTCAATGCGGAATAGCGCCCTCCGATATCGACGGGGTTGAGGAAGGTCTCGCGGTATCCGCGTTCGGCGGCCAGAGCCTGCAACGGTGATCCGGGGTCGGTGATGGCGACGAAATGCTCACCGGGATGGTCGAGACGCGTACGCGCCCACTCGAAGAAGTACGCTTCCAGGGCGCTGGTCTCCGCCGTGGTGCCGGACTTGCTGGAGACGATGAACAGGGTTGGCGCACGCTCGCAAACAGCCCTCAGGTGCCGGACGTGCCCGGGGGCAGTGCCGTCCGCCACGGTGAGGCCGACGGCGCCTGGCCCGGACACCGAGGCATAGACTTCGGGTGCCAGGCTGGAGCCGCCCATACCGAGCAGCACCGCCTGGCGATAGCCCGCCGCCTTGATGCGGTCTGCGAACGCGAGGATCCGGGGCGTGTTGCGGTCCATGAAACCCGCGGCGTCCAGCCAGCCGAGGCGATTGTCGACGGCGCGCTGCACATCGGGGTCGCTGCTCCATAAGGCGGCATCGCGGCGTCGCAGCCTGGCCGGCACGTCCGCGCAGCCGGACTCGCCGGGTTCCACGTTGATGAAGTCAATCACGAGCAGGACGCCGTTCGCAGGGTATGGCTCCGGCGCCGGTATGTTTTCCAGGACGGCTCAAATCCTCTCGTGGCGTCGTGTACACTGCGCCTGTTCGTCGGGCAGCTTCATCCGGCGCGCGCGATCCCTCGTTTCGGGAAGGCTCAACAACAATTCGGCACAATAAATCGGCGGGTCCAGTTATGGTTGCTCCCTCCAGCAAACGTATTTGCGAAGTGTCGCCAAAGCGTAGCACAGCTTCCCACCGTCGAATTTTCGCCACACCGTCCGCCGCGGTCCATTCCGTCATAGGCTCGTGACCAGCGCGTACCCGGTACCGGCGCCCCACCGTATCATCAAGGACAGTCCGGCCTGGTGTGCGGCACTGCTGCTTGCCAGCCTGTTGTTGTCCTTGTGGGCCATCCACCTGGATCCGGTGGTCAACGCGGATGGCGTCGGCGACCTGATTGCGGCGCAACATTTCGCCGCGGGCGCGTGGCGCTCCGCCGTGGAGACCGCCGACAAACCGGTCTATGCCTTGCTGGTGGCTGCGGTCAGCGGGCTCACCGGCATGAGCGTGGGACACGGCGCTTATCTATTGAACGCCGGCCTATGCGCGCTGCTGGTGCTGGGCTTCGTCGCCTTGGTGAATACCCTGGGCGCAACGGTACCCGGGGGGCGCCCTGCGCCGTGGATGGCCGCCGCGGTGGTGCTGCTGTATCCAGCGTTAAATGGGGTCCGCTCCTTCGTTACCGCCGACGTGGGGTATTGGGCCTTTTACATCTGGAGCCTGGCCTGGTTCCTGCACTGGACGTCGGCGCGGGACCGCCGCAGCTTCTGGATGTGGGCAGCGTACGGGTCGGCAGCCCTGTTGTTTGGCTTGGAAGCGATCGTGTTCCTGTTGATCGTGCCGGCATGGTGGTGGTCGCGCACCATCGGGCGCGCGCGGGTCCTCAGATTCGCAGTCGGTCATTGCCGGAATCGGGCTACTCGTGTGCTACGCAGTGTGGCATCACACATGGCATTCGGGGATGCCGGGCCCCGGGCTCCTGCGACACCCCGCCCACTACCTGGCAGCCGGATTGCAGGACGTCGCGCAGGGTCTGCGCTTCAAGCTGGAGGGTCTGCGCAGCGCCTTCCTCAATCAGTTCTCCAGTCGCTACGACGCTCTGGCATTGCTGACGACCTTCGCGGCGCTGGTGATCACTGCCCTGGTGAAGGCGTTGGGGCCCTTGTATGCCGGCCTTGCCGTGTACGGCTGCTTTGGTTTGAAGCGGATGCTGCCTGCCGTGGTTCGATACTGGTGGGGTGTGTTCGCTTTGCTGGCCGTGGTGGCAATGCTGGCACCGGCGTTCACGGAGTTCGAGGTGACCCGGGGCGACGCGATGATCGCCGCCTTGACGTTATCCGCTGCCATTCCACTGGGGCTGGAACGGCTGCGGAGATTGCGAATGGGTGCCCGCGGCGAGCTGCGATGGGTGCTGCCCCTGGTATTGGCCCTGGTGGTGCTCACGGGAATCAAGGGACTCGAACTGCGCACCCGTCACGGCGAGCTCCGTGCCGCCGGCCTGTGGCTCCGGGCGACCGCTGCATCCGGTAGTGCGCTGTATAGCAACAACCCCGTCATCGATTACTACTCCGGATTGAAAGGCTACCGACCCGCGTCGGGTTATACCTGGCAGGAAGCGATGAGGACCGTCTGGAGCGATCGGTGGCGGGACTACGATTACCTGGCCCTGGCGATCCCCCACGACAAGGCCTACCGCGAAGGCATCCTGATGCGCGACATCAAGCGCCGGCCGGTCAGGGTGTTCTCCGATCAGGTCGGCGACCGGGTCCTGATATTCAGACACAGGCATTGAACCGAGCGTCTCGAAGAATCGCGGTGGGGCGTTAGTGCCGGCTCGCGCGCTTCGGGTCGCAACGGCGATCTACGTGGAAAGGCGTTGACGGAACGCCTGAGCGAGCGTCGGCTGGTCGTCCCAGTTGCGCAGGAATCGCCGAAGGTCCTTATGCAAGCCGGCCGCGAGCCGGCGACCGGAGGCCCGCCGGGCGGCATCCAGGTCCAACAGGAAGACGCGTCCCCCTTGCACCACGAGGTTGGTGGCCTTCAGATCTCCGTGCACGATGTCGTGCTCGCGGAGGCGCCGGATAATTCCGGCCGCCTGCTCGATGAGCGCATCGTTGTCGCCGACGTGGCCCTCGAGTGCTTGGCGGCCGAGCACCTTGTCCAGCGTTTCGCCGTCAATGAATTTGCAGATCAGATAAGAACGACCGCGCAGGACCCGCCAGTACCGTTCTTCCAATACCGCAACCGGCCGCGGCGTGTCGATGCCGGCGTCCCGCAGCCAGGCGGCGGCCCGCCAGCAATTGAGCGCCCGACTGGTCCGGAGCTGGCGACGCAGGGCGTGCCAGAGATTCTTGGTGTTGTAGCGTTTGATGACCCAGCCACACCCGTCGCCGCGCACCAGGGTGACGGTGGTGGTGGCGTCGTGTTTCAGGACCCGCCCGCGCGCCATTACCGAAGCGGGCCGGTCGGCGAACTGCTCAATCACCCGAGGGAGGTGGTCTTCTGTTGCGATGCGCGCGAGCGGCAAGTCGTACCGGCCGACGCGGGTGGGCCCGTTCAATTCAGCTGCTTGGCGGCGCCCGCCGGATCGGCGTGGCCGCGCCTGTCTTCCGCCTTCTTCAAGGCGCGCGCCCGGCGGTGGACCCGGGACCAGAAACGGCGGTCGAGCAGCGCGGCGCGCAGGGAGCCGGTGCCGGCGTAGGTCTTGATGAAACGCAGTCTTTCAGTACGGGTCAGGGCGGCGGCGCCCGCCGAGTAGTACAGACCGCCGATATCCTTGACGCACCACCGCTCCGGCGTCCGGTGGCGCACTTGAGCCCGATGCAGGTCGATCAGGTGCAGATGCGGGTCCGCGGCCTCGTCGGGATCGAACAGGAAATGACACAGATAGAGGTCCCGGTGATTGACGCCGTTGGTGTGCAGGGTGCGGGCGGTCGCGGCGACCGCGCGAATGAAACGGCGCCGCTTGAGGACCTCCGAGCGGTCGCGGCCGCCGCCTTGGGCGGCGTATTGCTCGAGGCTGATCATCCCGGCCAGCTCGCGCGTGATGATGAAGGACTTGCGGCTGGACAAACCGGTACCGCGGCCGTGGGCGGCTGCGCTCAAAGTGGGGACGCCCAGCGCCTGCAGGAGATGGATGGCGAGCCACTCGTTGCCGGCGTCCAGCACCGGCAGCTTCATCTGCACGAGGTTCTTGAGAATCTCGCGCCAACCGACGCCGAAGTGGGCTTTGAGGAAATAGCCGCGGCCGTCGTGCTCAAAGCGCAGCGTCGTGCGGTCCGGCGCCCGGCGGAACACATCGCCCTCGATCGCGAGCCAGTCCTCGAGCCGCGGCAGCCGGCGTGACAGCCCATATAGTTCGGGGTGCAAATAGCCGCGGAAGCCGAGCCGCGGCGCCTCGTCGCGCCAGTCTTCGATCAGGTCGACGGCCGCCCCGGGCATCCTGTACAAAGTGTCGCTCTGCCCGTAGCGGCTGGCGCTCTCGCGAAGAGCATTCCGGCCCGGACGGGACAGCAGCGCTTCGAGCGCGCGGTTGAAGGCCTGCTGATCGAACGGGACGTCCAGCACCGTCCCCGCCCGCGCCTCGCGGACGTGGCGGGCGTAGCCGCAGTTGGCGGTGGTGAGCACGGGTAGAGCCGCCGCCAGCGCTTCGAGTATGACCGTGCCGGTATTCTCCTGCCGCGCCGGGTGAACCAGCAGATCGCCGGCGCGCAGCAGCTCCGGGACGTCGCTCCGGCCCCCAGTGAACACAACGTTCTGTGCGATGCCGAGTCCGCCCGCCAGCCGCCGGTAATCCGTGTCCTTGCCGTGGCCGACCACCGCCAGCCGCGTGCTGCTCCGCAGCCGGTCCGGCAGGGACGAGAGGGCGACGAGCACTCTGTCGACGCCCTTGGTGCGGAACCCCGAGCCGACCACGAACACCAGGGCATCCTGCTCCCCCGCCCCCAGCGCGGCCCGCACCGCTGTGCGGCGCTCCGGGTCCAGGGGACCGGCCCGGTGGGCGGCATCCAGGCCGGGCGGCAGCAACCGCAGCCGTTCCTCGGGGGTATCGTAGAACGCGCGATATTCCAGTCCCGCCTGCTCGCTCAGCAGCATGATCCTGGTGCGGGATACGGTGCTGAACACCGATTCCTCCAGGTGCCGCAGGCTGCGGTAGCGGGGGGTCAGCTCGTAGGCACGCGGGTAGCGATGCCGGGCGCGGGCCGCGAAGCAGCCGTCAGCGGCGTAATAGAAGTCGAGTCCGGGCAGCTTGTTGAACCCCACCACGGCGTCATAGCGCCGGCCTTCCAGACGCTCCGCCAGCCGCCGAGCGAAACCGGTGCCGCGCGAGTGATTGGTGAGTCCGCGGCTCGGGAGGACTGTGACCGGTGCGCCGGCCGGCGGCTCGCCTTGCCACTCCCGGGCATAGATATCGACTGCGTGGCCCCGGCCCACGGCCTCGTCGGCGATGCGCAGCATGTCCCGGGCCAGGCCGCTGTAGGGAAAGTACTTGAACAGGCAGAATGCCAGCCGCATGCTAGTGTCCCCCGTCCCCGTTAACGGCCCCTTTCCGGGCCGCCCGAAGGGAGCGCGCCCGAGCCGCCACTGCGGCGTTGCTCTCCTTGTGATGGGCTGGGCCATTCACTGCGGAGCGCCCCTTGCATTGCCGGCTCAGATGCTCTCTGAATGGGTCAATATCAGGGACGGGGTACACCAGATCATCCGGCGTGCGAAGTCCGGTCCGACAGCTTCCGCTCCCATTCATAGGCCGTGCGGCAAATCAGCTCCAGGTCGTCGTACAGCGGCGACCAGCTGAGCTGCCGGCGAATGAGACTGCTGTCGGCCACCACTTCGGCTGCATCGCCTGGCCTTCGGTCTGTTTCCGTAACCGGGAACGACACGCCACTCACCTGGCGCACCGTGTCCACGACCGCTCGCACGCTGAAGCCGCGTCCGTAACCGCAGTTGAAGGTGGCCGACGCGCCGCCTTCCAGCAGAGACTTCAGTCCCAGCACGTGGGCCGCGGCCAGGTCCTCCACGTGGATGTAGTCGCGGATGCAGGTGCCGTCCGCGGTCGGATAGTCGGTGCCGTAGATTTCAATGCCGGGCCGCTTGCCGCAGGCGGCTTCGCAGGCCACCTTGATGAGGTGGGTCGCTTCGGGCGTGGCCTGGCCGAGGGCCCCGTCCAGCGACGCCCCCGCGACGTTGAAATAGCGCAGCGCCAGATAGCGGAACTCGTCCTCGCCCCGGTTGATCTCGCTGGCGTGCGCCACGTCGGCCAGGGTCCATTCAGTGATCAGCTTGCTGCGCCCGTATGGATTGATGGGGGTGGTCGGGGTCTGCTCGGTAACGGGCACGCTGCCCGGCTGGCCGTAGACCGCGGCGCTGGAGGAGAACAGAAAGCATCGCACCCCGTTCTGCCGGCACGCCTGTATGAGGTTGGTGGAGGCGATGGGATTGTTGCGGTAGTACTTGATGGGTTTGGTGACCGATTCCGGCACCACGGTGTAGCCGGCGAAATGGACCACGGCCTCCACCGGCGCGTGGGCGCGCAGCAGCCCGGACATGGCATCGCCGTCCCCGGCGTCCAGCTCGAAGAACCGTGCCCGCGGATCCACCGCCCAGGAATGTCCCGAGTACAGGTCGTCCACTACCAGCACGTCGAAGCCGGCCTGGACCAATTGCCTCGTCGTGTGGGAGCCGATGTAGCCCGCGCCGCCGGTCACCAGAACAGTGGCCGTCATAGTGATCGTTCGCGTGAGTGGATGAGCTCCCGGAGTGTACCCCACACCCGCTCCGGGGGCACCGTGGCGTAGCAGTCGGGATGGATCTGGCCACGGTCAGCGAAGCGGCAGTGCCGCTTCAGGCACGGCGCGCACTCGAAGTCCGCACGCAGCTGCGCCTGCCCGGGACCGCGCGTCCCCGTCAGGTCAGGGTTGGTGGCGCCGTAAATGGAAACGCCGGGTGTGCCCACCGCCGCAGCCAGGTGCCCCGGACCGGAATCCACCGATGCCACGGCGCGGGCGCCATGCAGCAGCCGCGCCAGCTCGCCGATTGACGGCGACGCTGCCACCGAGACGTTGTCCACACCGTCACAGATCTTCAGCGCCGCGTCATACTCCGCGGGCGTACCGGACAGCACCTCGATCCGCCAGCCGTCGCCCGCCGCGGTCCGCGCCAGCTCCCGCCAGTGGTGGGCGGGCCAGCGCTTGCTGGGCCAGGTGGTGCCGGGGATGAAGACCAGGTACGGCGCGCCGCCGGCCGGCGCCGCGCGTCCGGCGCCGGGGACGCGCAGCCCGTATTCCATGGTGTCGGGAACCGTATAGCTCAACGCGGTGGAGAACAGCTCGCGGTTGCGGTCGATGGCGTGCCGTCGGGGCGCCAGCGGCACCGTCTCGTCGTAGAGCCGGGACGCCAGGGGCTCCCGGCCGCTGCGCGCGTTCGGTCCGACCCGCCAGCCGCGCGCAAGCCGCGTGAGCACCGCGCTCTTTAAGAGGCCCTGGGCGTCCAGCACCAGGTCGTAGTGCTCGCGCCGCAGGCGCCGGAGAGATCGGCGGACCGCCGGAATGTGCTGCAGCCAGGGGGCACGGCGCCAACCCCGCAGCGATACCGTGATCACGTCCCGCACCGCCGGATGCCATGCCGGCAGTTCGGCATAGGATTCCTCCACCAGCCAGTCGCAGACCAGGCCGTCCACCCGTTGCATGGCATCGGTCAGCGCCGGAAAGGCGTGCACGATGTCACCGAGGGAGCTGGTCTTGACCAGGAGAAGCTTCATGCCGCCGCCAGCAGCCGTGTCGAGGCGTCGATCACCCGGGAGGGAGCGAGGCCCCGCAGGCACGCGAGGTGGTCCGCCCCGGCCAGGGGGCATTCCCTGCGAAAACAGGGACTACAGGAGAGGTCGTCACGGCGTACGATCTCGGCGCGCGGACCGAGCGGCGGCGTGTGCTCCGGGTCGGTGGATCCGAATACTGCCACCACGGGACGGCCGAGGGCTGCAGCGACGTGCATCAGCCCCGAGTCATTGGTTACCACCAGTGCCGCAGCGGACAGCAGGTCGATGACCTCGGGCAGGGTGGTGCGGCCGGCGAGGACCCGGCAGCGAGCGCCGCACAAGCGGTCGATCTCGCGTGCACCCTGCAGGTCCCTTTCCGACCCAAGCAGCCACACCGCATAGCCGAGCTCGAGGTAATGTCGGGCGACGTCCGCGAAATGCGATTCCGGCCACTGCTTGGCGGGCCCGAACTCGGCACCCGGACACAGGGCAAGCACCGGCCGCTCCCGGTCGAGCCCCAGGTTCTCCATGGCCGACCGCAGGGACGACTCGCCGGCCTCGAGCGCCGGCGGCGGAATATCGGCCTGGGCCATGGGCGCTTCGCCCGACTCCTGGAGCAGGGCGATGTAGCGCTGGGCCATCAGGGGCATGACGGTCCGGTCCAGGCGCCGGGGGTCGTTGATGAGTCCGTAGCGAAGCTCGCCGGTGAAGCCGGTGCGCCGCGGGATACCGGCCAGGAATGGCACCAGGGCCGACTTCCACGAGTTGGGAAGAACGAAGGCGCGCGCGTAGCGTCGTGGCTTGAGCGCGCGGGCGACGTCGAGGCGGCGCCCGAGATGCAGTTGCCCGTGCTCGAATGGCGCGGCGATGGCTTCGTCGACGCCGGACATGCGTGCCAGCAGGGGCTGGGTCCAGGCCGGCGCCAGAACGTCCAACGGCAGGGCCAGTCGGGTGTGGATGAGTTGAATCAGGCTGTGGGCGACGACCATGTCGCCGACCCAGGCCGGTCCCACCACCAGGATCCTCGAGCGGGCCGGACTCACGCCGTTGTCCCTGCCCGCCGGCGAGCCTCGACGCGTGCCGCTACACGTATACCAGCCACTCCGGGTGTTCTTCCCGCCGGCCCTTCACCTGGTCGAAGTACAGCGACTGTACCTTTTCGGTGATGGGACCGCGCTGTCCCTCGCCGATGGCGCGCCCGTCCAGCTCCCGGATCGGCGTGATCTCGGCGGCGGTGCCGCAGAAGAACGCCTCGTCGGCGACGTAGACCTCGTCGCGGGTGATGCGCTTCTCGTGCACCGCCAGGCCGAGCTCCGCGAGGAGCGCCACCACCGTGTCACGGGTGATGCCTTCCAGGGCGCTGGTCAGCTCCGGGGTCAGTACTTTGCCGTCACGGATGATGAAAATGTTCTCGCCGCTGCCCTCGGCGACGTAGCCTTCGGTGTCCAGCAGCAGGGCCTCATCGCAGCCCGCGGACAGCGCCTCCTCCAGGGCCAGAATGGAGTTGTAGTAGTGGCCGTTTGCCTTGGCCTTGCACATGGTGCTGTTGACATGGTGCCGGCTGAAGGAGGAGGTCTTGACGCGGATGCCCCTGGTGAGCCCCTCGTCCCCCAGGTACGCGCCCCATTCCCAGGAAGCGATTGCCACGTGAGACTTCAGGTTGCGCGCATGCAGGCCCATTCCCTCGGAGCCCCAGTACGCGAGCGGACGGATGTAGGCCTCGCTCAACCCGTTCTCGCGTACGACGGTTTTCTGGGCCTCGTTCAAGGTGTCCTTGTCGAAGGGAAGCTTCATGCCCATGATGCGCGCCGAGCGGAAGAAGCGGTCGGTGTGGTCGGTCAAGCGGAAGATCGCGGTGCCCTGGTCCGTTCGGTAGGCCCGTACGCCCTCGAATACGCCCACGCCGTAGTGCAGGGTGTGGGTGAGGACGTGCACGTTCGCCTCCCGCCAGGGCACTAGCTCGCCGTCCATCCAGATGACGCCGTCGCGATCCGCAAATGACATGGTGTACTTTCTCCTGTGGACTCAAGAGTGGGACATGCCGGAGTGGACATGCCCGGGTTAATCGAATAGCCGGCTCCAGATTTCCGATACCTGACGCCGTTCCTCTTTCAACAGGTCATTATCGATCAACGGCTCCTGCTCCGCCAGCTTGTGGCCGTGGTCGACGTCGAGGTATTGCTGGTAGGCCGCCCTCAGCAGCGAGGCATCGTCCTCGTCGATAAGCTTCAGCCCGGCAGCCAGGCCGAGGAGCTCGAGAGTATTGCGCGGCCCGGCCAGTGCGCGATGCTGGTGCGCGTACCGAAGTACGTAATATTGAACTATGAACTCGATGTCAATGATTCCACCGGGACCTTGCTTGAGGTCGAGGGCGTCGCCGGTGCTGCGGTCGTTGGCCGAGCGCATCCTGGCCCGCATCTGCACGACGTCTTCCCGCAGCTTGCCGGGATCCCGCGCCGTACAGATCACCTCCTGGCGGATTTCCTCGAACGCGTCCACGAGGTCGGGCGGTCCGCTGACCATACGGGCGCGGACCAGGGCCTGATGCTCCCAGGTCCAGGCGCGTTCCGCCTGGTAGCTCTTGAAGGCGGTCAGGGAAGTCACCAGGGGGCCCGACCCGCCGCTGGGTCGCAACCGGTAGTCGATCTCATAAAGGACCCCGGAAGGCGTGCGGGTGGTGATGACATGGGTGATCCGCTGCCCCAGCCTGGCGAAGTACTGGTCGTTGCTCACCGAGCGTTTGCCTCCCGAAGTGGCTGCCATCGGGTCGCAGCCGTGGTGCATGAACACCAGGTCCACGTCCGAGTTGTAGCCCAGCTCGCGGCTGCCGAGCTTGCCGTAGCCGACGATGCCGAAGGCCACCTGCCCGTCCGGGTCGGATGCAGTGGGTGCGCCGAGGCTTGCCGCGAGCTCCCGGCGGCAGTACGCGGCGACCGCGTCGAGCAGCTTCTCCGCCACCCGGCACAAGCGCTCGGCCACCCGGGGGCGGTCGATGACGCCGAATATGTCGGCGGCGGCGATGCGCAGCGCCTGGGCGTGGTGGATCTCCCGGAAGGCTTCCATGTGCCCTTCGATGTCGGCGTCGTCGAGCGGTTGGAGGCGGTGCTCGATCTCTTCGACGAGCTGGTGCTCGAATGACTCGTCGCTGTCGGTGATCGGGCCGAGCAGCTCCTCCAGCAGCAGCGGATAGCGACTGATCCAGTTGCTGACCCAGGCGCTGGCGGCGCACAGCCGCACGAGCTGCTCCAGTGCCTGTGGGTTCTCCAGCAAAAGGATGAGGTAGGTGGAGCGCCGCC
Source organism: uncultured Gammaproteobacteria bacterium (assembly GCA_963731035.1). GTDB lineage: Bacteria > Pseudomonadota > Gammaproteobacteria > Arenicellales > JAANXG01 > JAANXG01. The sequence continues at coordinate 129,735 of CAVSUY010000028.1, forward strand.
CCACCGATTCGACGAAATGAATCAGCCGCGACAGGGTCTGGTGAGGACTGCCGGTTTGCCCGGCGAGCTGGATCAAGACCGGCATGAGGCGGTCGAGGCGCTCGCGCCCGACATTGGAGTGCGCGTGGTAGGACTTGCCCTGGCGCAGTCTCAGGATCAGCTCGAGCGTGACTTCCGGTTCCTGGTAGCCCGCCTGTCCCAGCAGCGGCACCGCGGTCCCGGGATCGATGCGCGCCGACCACACATCCGCGAGGGTTTCCAGCGTATCGCCCGGCGGGGGTTTCTCGCTGAGTATGCGCTGGAAGGTTTCATGCACCTGTTTCTTGACGTCGGCCAGGGATGCCTGCAGGGCGGTCCAGTCCTGCTCTCCCATGGCCAGCGCTATCCGCGCCCGGTCCACTTCTCCCTTGGGCAGGACGTGTATTTGCTCGTCACTCAGCATCTGCAGCCGGTGCTCCAGGTTGCGCAGGAACCGGTAGCTCTTCTCCAGCGCGGTTACGGTGGCGGGGTCCAGAGCGTCAATCCGGCCCAGCTCCCGGAGCGCCGGATGGATCCGGTTGGTCTGTAGGCGCACGTCACGGCCGCCGCGAATGAGCTGCAGGCTCTGGACGATGAACTCGATCTCGCGGATGCCGCCGCGGCCGAGCTTGATGTCTCCTTCGCCGTGCTTGCGCTGCACCTCGCGGTCGATCATCTGTTTCATGTCCCGGATCGCCTGGATGGCGCCGTAGTCCAGGTACTTGCGGTAGACGAACGGGCGGAGCTGCTCCAGCAGTCGACGACCGCCGTCGACGTCGCCCGCCACCGGCCGGGCCTTGACCAGGGCGTAGCGCTCCCAGTCGCGGCCGTGCACCTGGTAGTACTGGACCGTGGCGTCGAAGGACAGGACCAGGGGGCCGCTGTCCCCGTTGGGGCGCAGGCGCATGTCCACGCGGAACACATAGCCGTCCTCGGTGAGGTGCTCCAAAGCACGAATCAAGCGCACGGCGAGCTTACGGAAGAATTCGTGATTCGAAAGAGACCGCTTCGCATCGGTATCGCCGTCGGCGCGGTAGGCGAAGATCAAATCGATATCCGAGGAGAAGTTCAGCTCGCGGCCGCCGAGCTTGCCCAGGCCCAGGACGCTCATCGCCACCGCCTTGCCATTCTCGTCGCGGGGCGTTCCGCGACTGCTCGCAGGCGAGCCCGTAGACGGATATCCAGGGCGAGCTGCAGGCTGGCGTCGGCCAGCTCGGACATCACCGCCATGACCTCGTCGAGGTCCGCCCAACCGGCCAGGTCGCGCCAGGCGATGCGCACAGCCTCGCGCCGGCGCAGCCGTCTCAAGGCCGCATACAGGTCTTCCTCGCTCTCGACATCCGCTGCGAGCGCCGCGACCCGCCGTGCGAGCTCATGCTCGCTGTAGGGTCGATCAAGGTCGCCGCTTTCCTGCAATTCCAGGAGGACGTCGGGGTGCAATGCGCAGGTGCGGGCGACGAATTCGCTGCACCCCCAGACCCGGGTCAGCGTGTCGAGGGTACCCCCTTCGGGGAGAGAGTGCGGTGCGTTGGTGCAGTACGTTTCCCACTGCGCTTCCACCCAGCCGCGCAAGACGTTCGGGAGGACTGAGAAATCCGGTTCCGCAGCCGCGGCGCTCATCGCCCGCGCCCGGTGTGCGGGATGGGGTTGCGTGGCGGCATCATGCGTGAATGTTAACGCGAAAGCGCCGTGCGGATGCGCGGCGATTTCGGGTTCGATGCGCTGGAAGGCGCTTCCGTGGCAGAATGCTGCGCCAATGCCAACACGAGACCCGTGCGAGGAACTTCGATGGAAGACCTTGTGAACCCCGAGGTGGAACAATACGCCGCCGAGCACTCGGCCGCGCCGGGCGACCTGCTCGACGAGCTCGAGCGCTATACCCGGGAGCATCTCGACTACCCGCAGATGATGGTCGGCCGTCTCGAGGCCGCCCTGCTGCGGATGCTGGTGAGGCTTACCGGCGCCCGCCGGATCCTGGAGATCGGCCTGTTCACCGGCTACTCGTCGCTGGCCATGGCCCAGGCCATGGAGGAGGGCGGCAGGATCATAAGCTGCGAGCTGGAGGAAAAGCATGCCAGCGTCGCGCGCTCGTTCTTCGGGCGCAGTCCTGTCGGCGACCGCATCGAGATCCGCATGGGTCCCGCCATCGAATCCCTGGAAAGCATCGACGGTCCTTTCGACATGGCGTTCATCGACGCTGACAAGGAGAACTATCCGAACTACTACGACATGGTGCTGCCGAAGCTGCGCGCGGGCGGGCTGATGGTCGCCGACAACGTTCTGTGGTCCGGAAATGTCCTGAGCCCGCAGAAGGAGTCGGACCATGCCCTGGTGGTCTTCAACGACAAGGTCCACAACGATCCCGCCATGGAGCACGTGCTGCTCACCGTGCGCGATGGCGTGATGGTGGCGCGGAAGACGGGCTGATCCGGCGTGCGGGCTCGGACTATCGCGGCTGAAGCCGCTCCTACAATCCTTCGATTCGTCGCAATGCCGGGCTACGGATTGTAGGAGCGGCTTCAGCCGCGATCACGGTGAAGGCGGTCTCGACCCTTCGTCCCAACGCGATCCCGATTCGGCGTCTCGTCCGAGCTGGCCCGTCACCCACGCGACGACCGCATCAGGGTCCCGGGCGACGGCGGTGGCTTCGCCCGCGACGTATTCCATGAAGGCATCGCGGTTGCGGCCGTTGACCCCGGTCACCACCGGAATCCCGCGGGCGAACGCCTCGGCAATGATCACCCGCAGGCCGTTGCCCTCGGCCTCGTGCCGGCCGAACTTGTTGAGGATCAGCAGGTCCACCGGATCCGTCATGCCGCGGTCGACCTCGGCCACCGCCCGTTCCAGCGCCCCGGGATCCAGGCGGCAGCCTTTCGCGCCCGGGCCCAGCGACTGCGAAATGCGGATGACCGGCCCCTCGGGCAGAACCCGGACATCCATGTCACATCGGCCTTCCTGCTCGCAGTCGGTGTTCACCTGCACGACGCCGGCGACGCGCAGGCCTCGAGATCGCAGGCGCCGCGCCGCCTCGACCAGCACCCCGTCGGTGTCGCCGTGGCTCTCGGACATGATGTAGGCGATGTTCATTGCGTGCAGTCCTGTCTGGATGACCCTGATGATACGACGGGCCCCGGCCGCGCGGCGTTGACCTGGCTCAAGTGGGGAGGGTGGGCAAGCTCCACCATTCGGGGGAATCGACCCGCCTGCTTTTCCGGTACCATCGGGTCGTCATCTTCAACGGGAGCAGGCCATGCGAAGGGTCCACGCAATCACCATTCCAGTCTTGATTCTGGCCGCTGTGCTCGGTGGCTTCGCCGGCGCGTACCTGGCCGGGCAGCCGCCTCCGGTGGCGGCGTCCGGCGACCAGCCCGATCCCGGCAGTGTGCGCGTGCTCTACTCCCTCGACGACAAGGAGAACGACCAGGCGTTGATCTCCCTGATCGACAACGCGCGCGACCACGTGTACTTCGCGATCTACGAATTCACCCTCACCGACGTGGCCGACGCCCTGGTGCGGGCGAAGAAGCGCGGTATCGACGTGCGCGGAATCGTGGACCGGGAGAACAGCACCTCGTCCTACGAATCGCCCATCATCGACGAGCTGACCCGCGCCGGCATACCGCTGGCAACCCAGCGGCAGGAGAATGGCATCATGCACATCAAGGCCCTGGTGACCGAGCGCGCTTACGCCAGTGGCAGCTACAACTGGACCCACTCCGCCACCACCGAGAACGACGAGGTGCTGGAGATCGGCACCGATCCTGGGCTGCGCGCGCGGTACGAGACGATACTCAAGCAGGTGATCGCCGCGAATGCGGGCTCGGCCCGCCCGCGGGACACACTTGTAGACCGCACCTACGACTACACCGAGGCGAGCGCCCACATCGGCGAGACCGCCGCTGTGCGCGGCACGGTGGTGGACGTCTACACCAGCGCCAGCGGCACGACGTTCTTCGACTACTGCCGCGACTACGACAACTGTCCTTTTTCCGCAGTCATCTTCCCACGCGACAAGGACAACTTTGTCGACCTCTCGCAGTATGACGGCAGGACCATCACCGTCTCCGGCCGGATCGCCTCCTACGAAGAGCGTGCCGAGATCATCCTGCACCATCCGGACCAGATCGATGCCCGATAGCGGGTGCCGTAACCTGCGGCGGTCTACGTTGATGAGCGCGACAACACACGCTGGCGCGAGCGGATGAGGTCCCGGTCGAGATAGGCGCCCTGGAGATGGCGGCGGCCGGAGTTGGGGTCGAAGGCATCGCGCCCGTGGAGCACCCGCAGGTTGTCGAAGGCGATCATCTCGCCGGGCCGCAGCTTGACGCGCAGGGTGTAGCGGGGATCACGCAGCAGCTCCCACAGGCGCCGGTACGCACGATAGAAGGGCTCGACTTGCTCGGAGGGCAGGCGCAGCGCTTCCCGAATCCAGTTGTTGAAGCGGATGACCACCGGGTTGCCGTGCTCGTCGCAGCCGATCACCGGCGCGCGCCAGGCGATGTCCGAAGTCTCGTCCTGGAAGCGGAAATCTATCGCCAGCTCGTTGAGCAGCCGGAAAGCCTCGGGGTCCTCCGCCTTGAGGGCTTCCGATACCGCGTAGCCGTCGGTCAGGGTGGAGTCGCCGCCGCGGGCGTCGTTGCTCAGGCAGTATAGAAGCTGAAAGTCCGGCGGCCGCTCCCAGTTGGGCAGGTCGGCATGGGGCTCCAACGCGATGTCGGTGTAGGCCGCGTTGTTGGGATCGGGTTTGGAGAAAACGTCGAACAGGCGGCCGAAATTGCTCTCCCGGGGCCAGCCCACCCGTTCGGCCACCCTCAGTACCTCGCCCTCGGCCGCGGGGCCGTTGCGAATGATCGCCAACCCGTATCGATCCAAAGCCTGCAGCCAGGCCGCCAGGCCTTCGTCCATGCGCATGAATTCGCCGTAAGCGACTTCCGGAAGCCGGTCGACAAGCGAAGCGTCCCAGGGCGTCTTACGATCCACCGACAACGGCTCGCGCGCGGCGCCGTCGGCGCGCTGGCGCAGCCAGCCGGGATCGAACAGGCTGTGATGGGACTCGAAGCCGGGCATCGGGGGCCAGCGCAACTCGAGGGCGCCCGCGGCAGTGATGCGGGCTTCCGGCATGGGTAGCTCCGCGGGCAGATCGATGATCCGGAACAGACGCTCGCGGGTCCGAGGGTGGCGGCAGACCGGACAGGCGCAGTGGTCGCGCAGCCAGATGTCGTGAAAGAAGCCGACGAGACCGTCGTCCCAGGTCAGGGCAACCCCCCGTCCCTGCCGGTTCGCGGAAACCAGGCGCGATGTTCCGGCGTAGGGGGTGTATTCCTCCATGTCGACGATGGCGGGATCTGCAGCGGCTACGGACCGCATGGCGCCTCCTTCGGACGACTTGTTGGAATCGCCCAGTGTGCTGCACGCGCGCCGCGCGCGGCAAGCGATTGATGCGGCGAACCCGACCCGGCCGGGGATGCGGAGCTATGCCAGAAGGCAGCCGCGGGCGATCTCCAGGTAATGGTCAAGGTCCGGGTGTTCGAGGTGCGGCTCCTTACCGAGGTCGTCGTAGATCCGCACCTGCAGGGCGTCCTTGTACCAGGGTCTGGATTCGAACGCGGCCATTTCCTCCTTGTTCATCGGCTCGCCCTGCACGGCGAGGGTGTCTTTCGAAGCATCGCTGAGCCGCTGGAGGTATTCCGGGCTCTTGCCGCACAGGTATCGCTTGGCGTCGACGTGCAGGCGTACCGCTTCCACGATCCGGGCCGGGAAATGGGCAGCCAGCGCGTCGGCGCCGATCCGCTCGTGGCGCCCGTCCACGCCACGCCTGGCGGCGTCCTCCGGCAGGTCGACAAGCAGGTGGCCATAGTCATGCAGCAGGGAGGCAGTGATCAACTCGCTGTCCGCACCCTTGCGTTCTGCCTGGTACGCGGTTTGCAGCATGTGCTCGTGCACCTCGATGACATCGCCATAGGAGCGATGGCCGTTTCTCTGGAACTGCCTGCGGATGTGTTCGATGACGTCACTCATCGCCGCCCCCGTCAGTGATCAATCACGTTGTCAGGAATCTGAAACCGAAGCCATCAAGCCCTTCTCTTTGCGCTCCTTCAGCACGTTGTCCAGCCAGTCCGGGTCCATCTCCGGCACTGAGGACAGCAGCAAGCTCCGTGTACTCGTGATGGGGAGGCGTGAAGATCTCGTCCTTCGGCCCGTGCTCGACGATCTCACCCTGGAACATCACGACCACTTCGTCGGCGATGGCGCGCACGGTCGCGAGGTCATGGGTGATGAACATGTAGCCCAGGTGCAGCTCCCGCTGCAGGCGGTCGAGCAGCTTCAGGATCTCCTCCGCCACCACCTGGTCGAGCGCGAAGTCACTTCGTCGCAGATGATGAAATCCGGCTCCGCCGCCAGGGCGCGAGCGATGCATATCCGCTGCTTCTGGCCGCCGGAAAGCTCGGCGGGGTAGCGCTCGATGAATTGGTCCGGATCCAGCTCGATCATCTCCAGCAGATCACGGATGCGGCGATCCCGTTCCTTGCCGTGCAGGCCCAGGTAGAAGCCCAGCGGTCTTCCGATAATATCCCGGATCCGCTGGCGCGGATTGATGGCCGTGTCCGGCATCTGGTAGATCATCTGCGCGTGGCGAAGCTGGTCCTTGGTCCGGCTGCGATAATCGCCGGGCAACTCCTGGTCGCGAAACAGGATACGACCTTCCTTCGGGGGCAGCAGGCCGGTGATCACGCGCGCTGCGGTGCTCTTGCCGCTGCCGCTCTCGCCGACCACGGCGACCGTGCCGCCGCTGCGTATCTCGAAACTGATGTCGTGGAGCACCTCGACATTGCCGTAGGCGGCCGTGACGTGATCGACCCGCACCAGCGGCTCCGGATCGATATTCGGGCTGGTCTTGCGAAAAGACCGTACCGCCCAGAGTGTCTTGGTGTAGTCCGCGGTCGGATGCGACATCATCGTCCGGGTATCCGCCTCCTCCACCAGCTCCCCGTATTGCAGCACCATGATGCGATCAGCCATCTGGGCCACCACCGCCAGGTCGTGGGTGATATAGATCGCCGCGGTGTTGAATTGGTCGACGATGTCCCGGATCGTGGCCAGGACCTCGATCTGGGTGGTGACGTCCAGTGCGGTAGTCGGCTCGTCGAAGACAATGAGGTCCGGCCGGCAGGCCATGGCCATGGCCGTCATGGCCCGCTGCAGCTGGCCGCCGGACACCTGGTGTGGATAGCGGTAGCCGATGTTGTCGGGGTCCGGCAACAGCAGCCGCTGGTACAGTTCCTTGGCATCGGCTTCCGCTTCGGACCGGTTCTTGATGCCGTGCTGCACCGGCGTCTCCGTAAACTGATCGATCAGCCTGTGGGCTGGATTGAATGCGGCGGCCGCGCTTTGTGCGACGTAGGCGATGCGTACGCCCCGCAGCCGGCGCCGGGTACTCTCGCTGGCCGCCAACAGGTCTATGCCGTCGAACACGATGGAGCCGCCGGAGATACGGCAGCCTGGGCGAGCGAAGGCCATGGCGGCGAGTCCGATGGTGGACTTGCCTGCTCCGGATTCACCGATCAGGCCCAGCACTTCGCCGCGATGGAGAACGAGATCCAGGCCCTTGACGATCTCCTGCCACTGTTCTTCGGCCTGACCCTCGATACGAAGGCCCTTCATCTCGAGCAGGACATCGTCCTTGTCGTTGCTTTTCTGCTCAGTGCTCATCGCGCAGCCCGCTGGTCTTGTGCAGGAACCAGTCGACGACGAAGTTGACGGACACGGTCAGCAGCGCGATGGCCGCCGCCGGCAGCAGGGGAGTGATGTCCTCGTAGGTAATCAAGGTCGCGTTGTCGCGAACCATGGAGCCCCAGTCCGCGGTGGGCGGCTGGATTCCGAGGCCCAGAAAGCTGAGGGCGGCGATTGTCAGGAACACGAAACAGAAGCGCAGGCCGAACTCCGCCACCAGCGGCGCGGTGATATTAGGCAACACCTCTCGAATGGCGATCCACCCTATCCGTTCGCCCCGCAGCCGCGCTGCTTCGACGAAATCCATCACGGCCACGTTGAGAGTCACCGCGCGGGCAAGACGGAAAACGCGGGTCGAGTCCAGCACCGCAATGATGACGATGAGCACCGGTATGGAGGTGCCGAAAATGGTGAGCAGCAACAGCGCGAAGATCAGCTGCGGGATGGCCATGAGTATGTCGATGACCCTGCTCAGGATCTGGTCGATCCAGCCGCCCAGCACGGAGGCAAGTATCCCGCAGGTGCCGCCGATCAGGAACGCGAAACACGTCGTGACAAAGGCGATGCCGATAGTGTTGCGCGCGCCGTACAGCAGCCGCGTCAACATGTCGCGGCCGAGTGCGTCGGTGCCGAGCAGGTACTGCGAACCCCATGGCTCGAATTCCTGCCCCACGATCTGGGACTCGCCGTAGGGAGTCAATACCGGGGCGAAGATCGCGATGAAGACATAGCAGAAAATGAGGAACAGCCCGATCTTGGCGGTCCACGGCGCTTTTCGCAGCTCCCGCCAGGCCAGTCGCCAGCCACGCACCCGGGGCGTGGGCGGCGCCGCCGCGTCGGCGGTCTGTGCAGTCTTGCTGACAGGCTCGTTCATACGTTTACGTTGCCGGTGCTGGAGGTCACCGCGGGTGCAGCAGGCGCGGATTGGTGACGATGGAGAGGATGTCCGCCGTCAAATTCAAAAGGATATAGGTGGCGGCAAAGATCAGGCTGCAGGCCTGGACCACCGGGATGTCTCGCTTCTGCACCGAATCGACGATCAGTTGCCCGAGCCCCGGGTACACGAACACAACCTCGACCACTACCACGCCCACGATCAGGTAGGCGAGGTTGATGACGATCACGTTGACGATGGGCGCCCAGGCATTGGGCAGGGCATGCTTGATGATGATGTGCGACCGCTTGAGCCCCTTGAGGTTGGCCATCTCGATGTAAGGACTGGCCAGCAGGTTGATGATGGAGGCCCGCGTCATGCGCATCATGTGGGCAATCACCACCATCGTCAGGGTCAGGGCCGGCAGCAGACAGTAATAGACCCGGTCCCAGAACGGCATCCCCGGGCTGACGTTGCTCAGGCTCGGGAACCATCCCGCCTTGACCGACATGAACAGGATCAGGATGTAGGCGATGAAGAATTCCGGGAACGAGATCGACGTCAGGGTGACGATGTTCACCAGCTTGTCGTAAAGGCTGTTCCGGTAAAGCGCCGCCAGCACTCCCAGCGTCACCGCCACCGGCACCGCGATGACCGCCGCCAGCGAGGCGAGGAACAGCGTGTTCTGAAGCCTGACGCCGATCAGCTCCGCGATTTCCCGGTGATTGGCCAGCGAGGTGCCGAAGTCGCCGTGCAGGATGCCCACCAGCCAGTGGATATAACGGATATGGGCCGGGAGATCGAGGCCCAGCTCCCTGCGGATCGCGGCCACGGTTTCCGGGGTTGCCGTCTGCCCCAGCATCTGCTGGGCGAGATCACCCGGCAGGAGCTCCACACCCAGGAAGATGATGAGCGAAACGACAAAGAGGACGAAAAGGCCCAGCGCGAGGCGCTGGGCCACGATCTTGAGGATGGCCCCCATGAGGGGAGTTCGTCCTAGGCCTTAAGCCACCAGCGCTCCAGGCAACGCAGGCCGTCCAGATCCCAGTTCGACGCCAGCTTGTCGTGCCCCACGTCGGTGCTCATGGCTCCTACGTAGCTCGCAAACATCGGCACGATGGTGCCGCCGTCGTCCCGCAGCAGCGTCTGCATCTCGTAGTACATCTGCCGCCGCTTGGCCTCGTCCAGCTCCGCCCGCGCCTTGACCAGCAACTCGTTGAAGCGCGCATTCTTCCAGTGCGTGTCGTTCCAGTTGGCGTCCGCCGCATACGCGATCGAGAACATCCAGTCCGCCGTCGGCCGCCCGCCCCAGTAGCACATGCAAAACGGCTTCTTCAGCCACACGTTGCTCCAGTAGCCGTCGTCCGGCTCGCGCACCACGGTGACGTCTATCCCCGCCTTGGCCGCCTGCTCCTTGTACAGCACCGCCGCGTCCACCGCCCCGGCAAACGCCGCGTCCGCCGCCGACAGGTTCACCTTGAGCGAGCTCATCCCTGCCTTCTTCAAGTACGACTTCGCCTCGTCCGGATCATAGGTCCGCTGCGGCATGTCCTTGTTGAAGAACCGCTGACTCGAGCTGATCGGGTCGTCGTTCCCCACTTCCCCGAATCCCCGCAATATCTTCTCCACCAGTTCCTTGCGGTCCACCGCCAGCTTCAGCGCCATCCGCACGTTGACATCGTCAAACGGCGCCGTGTCCACGAACATCGGCATCGTGTAATGCTGCGTTCCCGTCACCTGCGTCACTTCGAGCTTGTTGTTGCGCTTGAGCAGGTGCACCGTCTTCAGGTCGCATCGGTCCATCGCATGGATCTGGCCGGTGTTCAACGCGTTGGTCCGCGCCGTCACGTCCTTGATTGCCAGCACCTCGGCCGAGTCAAAATGGCCCCGTCCCTCCTTCCAGAAATTTCCGTTGCGCTCCAGTTGGGTGGTCACCCCGGGCTCGTAACTCTTAAGCTTCATCGCCCCGGCGCCGACCCCGGATGTGGCATCCACCTTGCCGTCCTTCGACGGCATGATGGGTAGATGATAGTCGGTCATTACGAAAGGAAAGTCGGCATTGCCGCCTTTCAGCGTGAATACCACCGTGCCCTTGCCGTCCGCCTTGATGTCTTCGATCGGATCCACCACACCCTTGGCTGCTGACTTGGAGTCCTTGCCCCGGTGATGGTTGTACGAGGCAATCACGTCGTCCGCCTCCAGCGCCTTTCCGTTGTGGAACTCCACTCCGGAACGCAGCTTGACCGTCCATACCTTTGCATCCGGGCTCGGATCCAGACTCTCCGCCAGCGCCCCGATCGCGCTGCCCTGGTTGTCCACTTCCATCAGGTAACTGTGCAGTCCGTGGCCCACGGTCTGCATATACGTGTCCAGATACGTCGCCGGGTCCAGCGAGTCGGTCGTCGACCCCGCGCCAATCCCCAGCTTGAAGTCACCCCCTTGCTTGGCCATCGCCGCTTGTGCCGGGTTGCTCATCATCCCCGGCACCGCCGCCGCCAGCCCCAGGGCCGAGGCGCGCGTCATGAATTCCCGTCGGCTGATCTTCCCCTGGGAAAGTAGATGTTCGAGACGTTTGAGTTGTGACATGAGTGCCTCCTCCTGTCGCCAGGGGTGTGGTGATTATTGAAACGGGTGGCGTCTGTATACCCGCCCGGCGCCGAACAGCGCGGCGCGGTAGCTTCTCTTACACACTTATACAGAAAAATATACTCCGCTGAGTAGGGAAATTAAATGGTCAATTCTGTGACACGTGTCCACCGTGCGGGTCAATCGCCTACCCATGGTGCATAAGTGGCTCGAACGACGGTCCGTATCGGCGGTCGGCCACGGTTTGCCGACGGATTGGAAATCCGAAAGAGTTGGCGTAAAATCAACATCCATCGCGCGAGTGGCGCGACGGTTTCCATGTTCCGAGCGGCTTTGCCATCTTCCTGCAGTTCTCGCCTGGCGGGAAGCGCCGCCCGGCACGCGCGGGGGGCGTCCTACGTCGAGTCAACGGCGCATGCAGACTCCCGCTTGACGCTTTCTTTATAGTGAACGGATGTCCCGAACGAGGATTCCCCTCGCTACATCACATCCACCCCCCCTTCGAAGACTTAACGAGGTTGTTTCATGGAGCACAAATTACCTGACTTACCCTACGCAAAAGATGCCTTGTCGCCGCATATCTCGGCCGAGACCATGGAATATCATTACGGCAAGCATCATCAGGCTTACGTTACCAAGCTCAACAGCATGCTGCCCGGCACGGAGTACGAGGACCTCTCACTGGAGGACATCATTCGCAAGGCGCCGGCAGGAGGCCTGTTCAACCAGGCTGCGCAGGTCTGGAATCACACCTTCTACTGGAAAAGCATGACCCCCGACGGCGGCAAGGCGCCGGGCGGAGACCTGGGTCAGGCTATCAATTCGGCCTTCGGGTCCTATGACGATTTCAAGAGCAAGTTCCAGGAGAAGGCGGTCGGCAACTTCGGCTCCGGCTGGACCTGGCTGGTGGCCGGCAAGGACGGCAAGCTGGATATCGTCAATACCGACGACGCGGGCAACCCGATGCAGCAGGATCTCAAGCCTATTCTCACCTGCGACGTGTGGGAGCACGCCTACTACATCGATTACCGGAACGCCCGGCCGAAGTACGTGGAGGCGTTCTTCAATATCGTCAACTGGGACTTCGCGGCCCGCAATCTCGGCGGCTGAAGGTACGCAGGCCTGTCGCGTATCCACGCCGGCTGCGTATCCCGCGCGGCCGGGAGGTCGGCGCGGACATAGACCGGGCTCGACTTCCCCGGGGAACGAAACCTCGATCTTTCACATTAGTCCCGCCCGTAACCGAAAGATCCCCTCTCCCCTCCGGGGGAGAGGACCAGGCTGAGGGGACGGAGCCAGCGCTAAGCAAACCCTTAAACCCGCCCTCTCCCTTCGAAAAGGGAGAGGGAGCGGCCGATATTGCGCGTGAGCTTGCAGCGCCACGGCGCTTGACGGAAGATCTTCCCTCTCCGTTGGGGCAGGGTGAAGGGGTTTCCAAACCAACTCTAATATGAAATCGCCGACCGGGTTGACCCGAAACGTTCTTCTTCTGAGCCTGTGCCAGGCGCTGATGTACAGCGGTCTGTCGCTGGTGGTGGCCACGTCGGCGCTGGTGGGCTTTGCCCTGGCACCGGACAAGTCCTACTCCACCTTGCCTTTTGCCAGCCAGCTCCTGGCCACCATGCTGACCAGCATCCCGGCGGGGGCACTGATGGCGCGCATCGGCCGCAAGGCCGCGTTCCAATTCGCGATAGTGTTCGGCCTGTCGGCGGGCGTCCTGTGCACCGTTGCGATCCTCAACGGCTCCTTCATCATGTTTCTGATCGGGAGCGTCTGCATCGGGATCTTCTCGGGTTTCGGCAACTATTATCGGTTTGCGGCAGCGGACAGTGTGGCCCCCGGTCACCGGAGCCGCGCCATCGGGTACGTCCTGGCCGGAGGGGTGGTCGCCGCTTTCGTAGGTCCAAACCTCGCCAACATCACCCGCGATGTCATCGGCCGGGCCCCGTTCGCCGGCAGTTACGCGTCACTGATAGCCCTGTACGTTTTGTCGTTCACTCTGTTGTTATTCCTCAGGCTTCCGTCATCCCGGGTCAGCGACGCGGGTATCGGCGAGGGTGGGTCCGGGCGCACGCTGCGGGTACTCGCCGGGCAGTCGAAATTCCTTGTCGCCGTGGTGTGCGGTGCGCTCGGCTATGCGCTCATGACCTTCATCATGACGTCCACGCCCCTTGCCATGCAGCACCAGGGCTACGCCTTCTCGGACTCGTCGTTTGTCATTCAGTGGCACGTGTTGGGCATGTTCGCGCCGTCCTTCTTCACCGGTCATTTGATCAGCCGCTTCGGCTTGTTGAAGATCATGACCACCGGCGCACTGGCCATCCTGGCCTGCGTGTCCATCAACCTGTCCGGCCACTCGGTGACGCATTTCTGGGTGGCCTTGACCCTGCTGGGCGTGGGCTGGAATTTCCTGTTCATCGGGGCCACGACCCTGTTGACCGAAACCTACAGGCCGGAGGAAAGGTTCAAGACCCAGGCCCTCAACGATTTCACGGTGTTTTCGACGGTGACCATGGCCTCGTTGTCTTCCGGGGCCATACAGAATCAATTCGGCTGGGAGGCGGTGAATCTCGGCGCCATTCCCGCGATCAGCGTGGTGCTGGCCGCCCTCGTTTGGCTGGCATGGCGGGGGCGGATCGCGCAGCCGCCCCTGGACGAGTCGATTCCGGACGACGCCCTGACCGCGGAAGTCGCACCCATTCCCGAAGGCGAGTCCTGAGGTAAAGCCACGGATTCCAGGAGCGGCTTCGGCCGCGATTAACCAGTCGAGCCGCAGCTCCAAAGCTCCATAATCGCCGCTGACGCCGCGCCTATAATCAAACCGGCCATGACGGGGGCCGAACGCTCCTGTTCAGGATCCCTTGCCGCCGGAGGCCGGGCACTGCGCCGGGTTGCTCGCTCGCAACGGCTCGCTGAACCAGAACAGCAGTCCGATCGCGCCGAACCCCGTGCCGGTCACCGCCACGCCGGTCCAGCCGAAATACGAGAAAGCCGCGGCCGCGGTGGCGGAGCCGATGGCGCCGCCGAGGAAGAAGCAGGTCATGTACGCGGTCGTCAGCCGGCTTCGTGCTTCAGGGTGAAGTTGGTAGATGGCGCTCTGGTTGAGGATCTGCGTGCCCTGTACCCCGAGGTCCAGCATCACGATCCCGGCCACGACGGCGGCGACGTGGTAGGGCCACAACCCCATCACCACGAATCCCGACACGGTCAGGGCGAGGAAGCTGCCGGTCGCGACGCGCGAATGCCCGCGGTCGTGGAGGTGGCCGGCGAAGGAGGCGCACAAGGCGCCCGCTACCCCGAACAGCCCGAACATGCCGATCAGCGAATCGCTGTATCCGTATGGCGGCGGCGCCAGCAGAAACGGCAGGCTGGTCCACAGTACGCTGAAGGCGGCAAATACCGACATCCCGTAGACGATTCGGCGGCGCAGCAGTGCCTCGTCGCGGATCAGGTGCAGCACCGATTGCAGCAGGGCGCCGTAGGAAAGACGCGACTGGCCGTGCCCGGGCGGCAGGGTCCGGGACAACACCAGTGCCAGCACCAGCATCGTGACGGCTGCGATCCAGAACACGGTGCGCCATCCGGCCAGGTCGGAAATCACGCCGGATGCCACGCGCGCGAGCAGGATGCCGAGGAGCAGGCCACTCATCACCCGCCCAACCACGCGACCGCGGTGCTCGTCGCTGGCCAGGTGGGCGGCGAACGGCACCAGCACCTGGGCCACCACCGCCGTCACCCCTATCGCCAGCGACGCCATCGCAAAGGCGCCCAGGCCGGGCGACAGCGCCGCCGCCGCCAAGGCGCCGGCCGCGGCGATCAGCACCCGCGTGATGAGACGCCGCCGGTCGAGCAGGTCACCCAGCGGCACCAGAAGAACGAGCCCCATCGCGTAGCCCATCTGGGTCATGGTGACGATCAGCCCCGCGGCGCCGCTGGAAACTCCGAAGGCTCGCGCCAGCGTATCCAGCAGGGGCTGGGCGTAGTAAAGATTGGCCACGGCGAGCCCGCAGGCCGTTGCCATGATGAAAACCAGGGGAGAATTGGGCCGCAGTGGCGTAGATGAGGATTCAGCCCGCCCCGGCGGGTTGGAATCTGTGCTCATGAGGGTTCCTTATGAAGGATGCGCGGGACCGCGCCGACCCGCGAGTCGGCGCGTGTATCGGAATGTGGATACTGAAGATATCCCGTCGGAGGTTCAAGCGATGCTACCGCTGCCAAGGCGCCGGCCGCGGCAAACCGGTGGCGCGCGGTACACAATTGCGGTGCATTGTTCCCAACGCGCGCCGAAGCTCGCGTCCCGCCCCCGACACTCGAGATGTCATCCGGAACCGTCCCTGGGCAGCGTATAGTGATCCCAAACGCCGGGAGACATTCCATGTCAGCGCAACCGACCCTGCCCGACCTCGAGGTGCGCGCGGTGCGCGCCACGACCGTCGAGGTTCCACTGAATTTCGTGCTCGGCACCAGCCAGGGCGCACTGCGCCGGGTGCCGCTGCTGCTGGTGGATGTAGAAACCGAACAGGGTGTCACCGGCCGCACCTACCTGTTCTGCTATCTGCGCGCTGCGGCGCCGGCGGTCGTCAGCATTCTCGGCGAGGTGGAGGCACTGACCCGGGGTGATGCGATTGTTCCGGAAGCTCTTGCCGCGAAGCTCGTGCGCCGTTTCACCCTGATCGGCGTGCAGGGCATCGTGCGCATGGCGCTCGCCGGCTTCGACAGCGCCTGCTGGGATGCGCTCGCGGTAGCCGCCGGGCTGCCGCTGGTGCGGCTGCTCGGCGTCGAACCGCGTCCGGTTCCCGCCTACAACAGCTGCGGGCTCGGCCTGATGGACGATACCGGTGCGCTCGCGGACGAAGCAGAAAAGCTGCTCGCCATGGGCGCCTTTCGCGCGGTCAAGCTTCGTCTCGGCTATCCGACACTCGAGCAGGACATCGCCGCCGTGCACGCCGTGCGCAAGCGCATCGGCGACGACGTGGCATTAATGGTCGACTACAACCAGGCGCTCACGCTCGATGACGCGCTGGCGCGCGGGCGGGCGATCGACGAGGAAAATATGTTCTGGCTGGAGGAGCCAATCCGTCATGACGACTACGCCGGCGCCGCACGGCTGGCTCGGGAGCTCAAGACGCCGATCCAGATCGGTGAGAATTTCTCGCTGCCGGGCGCCATGGCGACGGCGCTCGATGCCGGCGCCGCCGACTACGTGATGCCCGATCTCGAACGCATCGGCGGCGTCAGCGGCTGGAGGGCGGCAGCCGAGCTTGCGGCCGAACGCAAGGTGCCGATGTCGTCGCACTTGTTTCCCGAGACGAGTGTACATCTCTTGGCCGCCACCCCGACCTGTCAGTACCTCGAGTACGTCGACTGGGCCGACGCCATCCTAAAGGAGCCGCTGGCGATCAGCGACGGTCAGGCCTCGATCCCGGATCGGCCCGGTAACGGCATGGCCTGGAATGAAGAGGCCGTGGCGCGTTACCGCGTCGACTGAGGGCGTCGACCCGCATTTTCCGCTTCGTTGATCCTCTTCAGGTCCCGTCCCAGCGACTTCGACAAGGGGATTTCCCCACGCTGCGCGAAGCGCTCGTGGTTGGCGATGAGGTCGTCGGTGTCGTACAGGTAGTTTGCCATCACGCCGAAGGCGATCTCGCGCCCATGATCCGATTCGTCGGCGAAGGTGTTGATGCGCTCCAGGCGCGCGCCGTTGGTGAGATGAAAACGCGCCACCGGGTCCAGGATGGCGCTGGTGTCTTCGGTGCGCGCCGTCAGGTAGGCGAGGGCCAGTCGCCGCAGCACCGGGCCGAGCAGGGCCGGGCCGGTGCCGGTCTGCTGCTCGAGCAGCTGCAGCGCCGCGTCGTCGATATCTTCGGCGTCCGGATACATCTCGCCGAGCGGGCCTGCGAATCCTTCCAGCGCACGATGAAATCGCTGCCGCAATGCCTCCGGACTGTTGCCGGCCAGGGCATCGCGTACCGTGCGCGCGAATCTCGGCAGCGGTGACAGGGTGGCAAAGACTTCTATATGGGGGAGGTCCTCCTGCAGGGCCTCCACCACGCGCTTGATCAGGAAGTCGCCGAAAGACACGCCCCGCAGACCCGTCTGGGTGTTGTTGATGGAATAGAAGATCGCGGTGTTCGCGGCCCGCGGGTCGCCGACGGGCGCCTCCGGGTCCAGCAGCGGTTGCACCCGCTCGGCGACGCCTTCCACCAGTGCCACCTCCACGAAGATCAGCGGCTCCCCCTCCAGCGCCGGGTGGAAGAAGGCGAAGCAGCGCCGGTCGGAGGCGAGCCGGCGGCGCAGGTCGTCCCAGCCACGGATCTGGTGCACCGTCTCGTACTCGATGAGCTTCTCGAGAGTGCGCGCCGGGCTGTCCCAGTCGATGCGCTCAAGCTGCAGAAATCCGGGGTTGAACCAGGACGCGAGCAGGTGGCGCAGATCGAAGTCCACCGTCGTGAGCTCCGGGTGCGCGCGCATCATCTGGAGCAGGTCGGAACGCATCCGCACCAGCGCCGCCGTTCCGTGCGGCGAAGCATTGAGGCGCCGGAACAGCTCCTGGCGGCGAGGCTCGGCGAGCTGCATGAGATGCTGCATTCGATCCGGTGTCTGGTCCTGCAGGCAGGCCCGGGCCGTCTCCTCGATGGTGGCCACGTCCACCCCGAAATCGGTTCGCAGACCCTCGAAGAAGACCAGCCGCTGCGAGTCGTCCATGCCGGCGTAGGCGGTCAGGATGTCCTTGGCCAGCGCCAGGCCCGAAGCGACGCCGCGGCGCTCGATCAGGATATCGCACCGCTCCAGAGTGTGCAGCGCGTCGTCGCCTTCGCCGGAGCGCGCGAGGAACTCGCGCCCGCGCTCGGCAATGGAATCCAACAGGGGCCTAAACCAGACAGTCTTCACTTCTCAATCTCCGGGCGCTTGGGTGCGGTACGACGTGTCAAATCAATCTTCCATCATACCGCGCACCCGCAGGGCGCCGGAATTACACCGGCGGTTCAGGTCTGCACGACGAGTCACGGCTGCGGAACGTCCGTCGCACAGCGCCCAGACAATATCGTCGGCCCGCGGGCACTCGATCACGTTCCCGGCGACGGACAGCGTCAGCCGATCGCCTTCCAGCTTCTGTTTGATACCCTCGAGGCGGCGCGGGACCGATTGAAGATTGCTCACTACTCTTGCTTGGCTTCCGGTCTCTTCGGGAAAAGCATATCATCCGCGCGCAACAAATCCTTTTGACGCTCCTTGACGAGGAGTGGGACTTCGGGTGCAGTTACTGCAGGGCTCTTCATCAACGAAACGCCCCGTCCCCGGAGTTGATGGCGCTCCGTGACTGGCTGTTACGGGAGGCCTCACTAGCCGTCATTGTGTACTAGGCAGTGCCGCTGACTAGTGCGTTGTAGTCATCCTTGTGCCAGTCGTAGTAGCGGCCCTCGTTGCAGACGCACAAACTGTGCACCCTGAGATCCAGCGCACGCGAGGGATGCTCAGGTCGATTCCTCGAGGGCCTTGAAACCGGCCTTGAAGCCGTCCAGTGACAGCGTGAAATTGATGGTTTTGCCGGCGCTTTGACTCACCGAGACAGTCGCTGTCTTCCCGTTCTTGAGCCGTCCGAGCAATGCGTCCTTTATTGACAGGACCGCGATGCACCCCTGTTTCAGGCATCTGTTTATTTGCAAGCTTACACTTTTGGATCCATCGACCTGGAGCGAGGCGCCGTCCGGGAGGTAGATGCCGAGCGGG
The DNA here is from genome assembly GCA_963731035.1 of uncultured Gammaproteobacteria bacterium. GTDB lineage: Bacteria > Pseudomonadota > Gammaproteobacteria > Arenicellales > JAANXG01 > JAANXG01. Next base: position 148,675 of record CAVSUY010000028.1, read on the forward strand.
AGCATGAATATCAACATCGGGGACTTCTTGGCGTCCTTGGGGAGGGCGACGCTCGCCTGTAGTACGAGCTGGTTCGTGTCCTTTTTCAGCAGGCGCTCAAACAACAGACACGAGGACGTACCGCCGGAATCGGAATTGTCGCAACGAAGCACCCAGTCGTGATATTCGTCGATCTCCACATTGGGACCCTCGTCATTTTGACTCTGCTGTTGCACCGATGTGTCTTGCTTCTGCTGCGCTGATGCGTTGAAGCTCGCGAGTGTGGCGAGGATCATCAGTGTAATCACCGTTTTGAAATTCATATGAGCTCTCGTCGTGGTCGAAAGTGTGCCGGTGGATTGTGGGTTCGGGTGGATGATACCTGCCCGGTGCGCCTGCGATGTTTGGCTCGAAAGATCGACGCCATGTAATCTGTATCAAACCTCCGCGGATTCTACTATAGACGCAAGGACTCTCCGATTTGCATTTAGCGCGAGTTAGATTAAAATACAAACTTGGTATGCGCCGAAGAAGCGCATCGCGAGAGCGCGCCGGAGTAGTAGCTAAGTGGGGCTGTTTGTTGGGGGGTGGTTATCTTTCCTTGCAGGTTGTTGTTGAGTTTTTGCGGCGCGCTTTTAATGAGTACGGCGGTCGCGCAAACCAGTGCAATTCCATCATCCCCCCGCCTCCCCGATAGCACCAAGCCCGGCGCATCGGAACCTCGCCCGATGCCCGGTCGACGGGACTTGTCCGATCACGAAGATGTGCTGCGCCTGCCGGGGGGCTCGACGCCCCACAAGTCCGAGAAAAGTGGTCCGCGGTTTCACATAGCCGGCATCCGCCTGCGCGGCGTTGTCGAGGACAAGCACCGCGGGATCACGCGCCAAGGGCTCGAGGCTGTGGTTGCCGCGATGCTCGGTTCGTCACAAACCACCTCGATCGGACAGCTTCGCGACATCGCCGATGCATTGACTCGCTACTACCGCTCCAAGGGCTACGTACTGGCACGTGCCTACGTGCCGCGGCAGACGGTCGACGACGGAATCGTCGCTATCAGCATCATCCCCGGCCTGCTCGGCGATGTGAAGCCGGTCGGAAACAAGCGTTACGGCGCCAACATTCTGCGCAAGCCGTTCCTCCCGCTGCTCGACAGGCCGGTTGTGCGGGACCGCATCGAAACCGCGCTGCTGGTACTTCGCGACTATCCGGGTCTTGATTCGACCGGCGTGTTTTCCAGGGGGTCGAAGCCCGGCGCCGCCGATCTCAAGGTGGTCGTGAAAAGAGAGGATCCTCACGAGCTTTACCTCACCGTCGACAATCACGGGTCCGAGTATCTCGGCAAGTATCGCGCCCGCGCGGACTGGATCTGGAACAATCCGCTCGGCAAGGCCGATCAGCTCACCGTCGCCGGATTGTATACGCTGGACCCCGAAAACAGCGTATACGGGGCCCTTCACTACGGCATCCCTTGGTTTCCACGGAAGTGGCGGACGCCCGTCCTGTTCGGGATCGGCGCCACCTACAATCAGTTCGACGTGGGCCGCCGGCTTGCGGCCCTCGGCCTGCACGGCGAAACGGAACGAGCAGGCCTGTCGATGACGCGGGATTTTATCCGCAGCCGGCTGTTCGATCTCACCGGCAAGCTGTCGTTCGATCGCAAGCGCGCCCAGGTCAAGCGCAAGTCGCAGAAGTTGTCGCAGGATGATTTGAGCGTGGCTGTCGGCTCCTTGAGCGTGCGCGCCCAGGATGCGGCGATCTTTGGCCTGCCCGGCGTCTCCCGGGCGAACCTTGATTGGTCCGTCGGGCTGCCGGGCTTTCTCGGCGCCATGCCGGCCGGTGGTGATCCTCAATCCAGCCGGGTCGGCGGCAGCGGCGACCGAAGTGGCGGGGACTTCAATAAGGTCCGGATCAGCTTTGACCGCCTTCAGCGCCTGGGCCGGGACGTTTCCGTGCTGGTACGCCTGGACGGGCAGTGGTCCAATGACTTGCTGGTCTCCCTCGAGCAATTCCCCATGGGGGGGCCGGAGAGCGTCCGGGCCTATCCGCTGTCCTCGTTTCTCACCGATTCGGGCTATCTCGGCTCTTTGGAGGTCCGGCTCGGCACGCCCTTTCTCAAAGGTGCCTGGCGGGATGTCTTCGACTTGTCGGTGTTCGCCGACTATGCCAAGGGTAGGGTGAACGACCCGCTGCCCTCGGATATCGACAAGGTCGCCATGTCGGGTGCGGGTGTGGGCTTGACGGTCAACGTGTCGGATCGGTTCCGGCTCGTCGCCACCGCGGCAAGGCCGATCGGGCAACGGCCGCCGGGTTACGAGAATGATGACTCGACGCAATACTACATGTCTCTAAGCGCGCAGTTGTGATGGACTCTCCGCGCCAGGGTGGGACTGTAACCAGGCGGGCCGACTCGCATCGACGGTCGCGCGGGTTCGCCTTCGCGCTGGGCTTCCTGCTGGCCTGCTCGCTCGGGCCGGCCTGTGCCGCGCCGCAAGGCGGCAGGGTGGTAGCCGGGAAAGGCGGCATCGAGAGACCGAACGATCGGACCCTCATCGTTCACCAGAACTCCGAGTCGCTGGTCGCCGACTGGAAAAGCTTCAACATCGCGCCGGGAGAGCAGGTTCGCTTCGACCAGCCGGACGCGCAGTCCGCTGCCCTGAATCGCATCCTCGACCAGAATCCCAGCCGGATACTCGGCTCCCTGAATGCGAATGGTCGGATCTTTCTGTCTAATCCTAATGGTTTGGTATTCGGCAAATCGGCGACAGTCAACGTCTCCAGCCTGGTCGCCACGACGCTGTCGATCGACAATCGAAGCTTCATGTCCGGGCACTATCGTTTCGACTATGGTGGTCCGGGCGCCATTGACAACAAAGGCGTGCTCACCGCGGTGGATGGTGGAAGCATTTCACTGATCGGTGACTCGGTGAGCAACGAGGGCCTGATCATCGCCAGGCTCGGCAGGGTCAATCTCGCTTCCGGCGGCTCGGCGACCATCGATTTCTATGGGGACAATCTCGTGCATTTCGAGGTCGGCGACGGCGGGCCCGCGAGTGCGCTGAGGCGCGCGACGAACAGCGGGCGTATCCAAGCCGACGGCGGCCGGGTCTTGATGACGGCCGCGGCCGCCAACGCCCTCGTCACCAGCGTCGTCAACAACGACGGCATGATTCGCGCCAACAGCGTCGTCAAGCACGATGGCCGGATCGAGCTGGTTGGCGACGGCCAGGTCGTCAATGGCGGCGTGCTGGATGTCAGCGGCCGCAGCGCCGGCACCACCGGTGGCGAGGTCGACGTGACCGGCCGCGATATTCTCATCCGAACCGGCAGCCGAACCGACGCCTCCGGCGCCGATGGCGGTGGCGCCATTCACATCGGCGGCAGCTATCGCGGCCAAGGCCCTCTGAAAAACGCGCAGGACACGACCGTCGAGTCCGACAGCGTCGTGCGTGCCGATGCCTTGGAGCATGGGGACGGTGGACAGGTGGTCATTTGGTCGAAGGATTCGACGCGCATCGACGGCCGGATCAGTGCCCGCGGCGGCAGTCACGGCGGTAACGGCGGGTCGGTCGAGACCTCGAGCGGAAAGGTCCTTGACTTCACCGTGCCCGTCGACGTCAGCGCGCCGGCCGGGGAGGCCGGCACTTGGCTGCTCGATCCCGAGGACATCGTCATCGACGGCGGCAAGGCGGGCTCGATCGAGAGTGCCTTGAACGACGGCAGCAACGTGTCGATCCAGACTTCTTCCGATGGCGAGGGCGACGGCAACATCACCGTCGCCTCGTCGATCGACAAGACGGCAGGCGGCGACGCCTCCCTGACCCTCGATGCTTACAACCGGATTGACGTGAATGCACCGATCACGTCGACGTCGGGCAAGCTCGACGTCGCCCTGCTCGCCGGCAGCGACATCAACGTCAACAGCGCCATCGACACCAATTCCGGCAACTTCAGCGCCACGATAACCGGCCTGTCCAGCGATGCATCTTCCAGTGACACATCGACCGGCGGCGGTTCAACGGGCGACGTATCGTCCACTGACACCGCGACCAGCGGGACATCGTCCGCCGATGGCTCTCAAGACGTATCGTCGACGGATACATCTTCCGAAAGCGCGACTTCAACCGACGCCGCGACGTCGAGCGATACCTCGGCGGGTGACGCGTCGACCATTCCCAATACGACCGTTGCCGACGGCAGCGGGACCAGCGATGCGAGCGTGGACGGAACCACGCAAGGCTCTGGCGAGCTGCTGTCCGGAGGTCAGGCCGACTCCGGCAGTTCGGACGCAGCTGTCACCGATGCTTCGAGCTCCGGATCCGCCGATACGACTTCAAACGACACCGCTTCGTCCAATGTTTCCCGGGACGGCACAATGTCCACGGACGGGGTCGATGCCACTGTGGAGGTGGTCGATGGCGCGACCGCCTCGACGACTGACAGCGGCGGGGATGCCACGGGTATTGGCATCACCGGCTCGGTGACGGGCAAGGGTGCGGATATTCTTCTGGATGCGAAGGACGAAGCGACGCGTGTAAGCGGCATGCTGGACGCTTCCAATGATTCCGGCCAGGGCGGCACGATACGGCTGCTGGGCGGCGATGTGAGCCTGGAAGGCGCGATGGTGGATGCCAGCGGGTCCGATGGCGGGGGGCAGGTGCTGATCGGCACCGATGCCCAGGGGCAGCCTTCGTCGAGCACCGGCACCCGCGTCGATATCGACCAGCAAACCAGCATACGCGCCGACGGCGGCGCTACCGGCAACGGGGGCAGGATCTCGGTGTGGTCCCGCGAGTCCACCATCGATCGTGGCGCCATCGCGGCTCGCGGCGGCAGTGACGCCGGCGACGGTGGCTCCGTGGAGGTCAGCTCATCGGGGCAGGTGACGCTGGGCGGCAGTTTCGACGTCGCGGCGCCCCATGGAAGCAACGGCTCCGTGCTCATTGATCCGGCGGAGCTTCATATCAATGTTGACCAGATTTCTCCAGGCGCGAATATAACGCTGGCGGCGGACAATCTCGTCGAGATTGCATCGGGCGTCGTGGTGTCCACGCGTGATATCGGCAGTGGGACCGACCAGGTCCATGACGTCTCGGTCGGGGATTCGGGGAGTCTGACCGTACAGAGCACGCAGATAGACATCCGCTCGGGCGCGAAGCTGCTCACGTTCGCCGACAGTGGCTACGCCTCGGGCGACATCCTGCTGCAGACCCAGGCCGCCAATGATCCGTCTGCAACCACCGCCGACGGCGTCGCCGCGTCGAGCTCCCGAATACGAATAAACAGCGCGCTGGTTCATGGCGGGAAGGTTGACATCACTTCGACCGCCCAGACGGTGGTCAACTACGACGACGCGACCACCTACAGTTCAGGTGGTCGCTATGCCGACGTCACCAATCGTCTCGGTGCGCGCCTCGGGCAGAGCTTCGGCACCAAGAAGGTCTATGGCGGCGTGAGTGTCGCGCACGCCTCGTCGACCATCAACATCAAGCACGCCGATATCACCGCAGACGGTGCCTTGTCCGTGCTGGCGGACGCCAATGCCAGCGCGACAGTCCAGACCAAGAGCAATGCCTTGTCGCTTGCCTACGGCGAGACGTCCGCCAATGCGTCGATCAACGTGCACAAAAGCTCGAGCTTGTCGGCCGGCGACGGAATCACGCTGCACGCCACCACCGTGAATGCCACCACCGTCGCCACCAACGCGCGCAAGACCCAGGTCCGGCGTCCGTCCAGCAGCTCCACCGGCGGCGCCCTGGTGACCCTGGCGGTATCCGACACCAACGCGAGCTCGAGTGCCACGGTCGACAACTCCAGCAGCATCGATGCCGGCGGCGCCGCCGCAATACAGGCGGACTCCGACAAAGCCGTCGCCACCTTCAGTGCAGCCAACGCCTTCCGCAACGGCACCCTGGGGCAATCCACGGCCTTGTCGTTCTCCGACATCCACACCAACGCGCGCGTGGACGGCAGGATTCACGCCGACTCCCTGGACGTCACCGCGACGACCCATGCGCTCGCGAGTCACACTGGGGCGCTGGCCGGTTTCAAGGGGACCGCCTCGAGCAAACAGAAGTACCAAAACGTCTCGGGCCAGCTCAACGCCTTTTTCGTCGACCAGACCCTGCAGCATGCCCTCGGTATGTCGCTCAGCTCGACGCTGCCGGCGGCGAGCTCACTGTTCAGCTCGGCCTACGGCAATTTGAGCAGTGCGTTCCAGAACCAGTTCGGCGCCTCGCTTCCTTCCGGTTCCAACCTCACCAGCCAGGTCGTCAACCCGGTCACCGGCCAGATCCAGAATCGCCTGTATCGGGCGCTGATCTTCGAGCTGCCGGGCTCGGAGGTCTTCACCGACCACGGCAACGACACCAACGCGGTGATCGGCAGCCCGGCGGTGGTCAAGGTCGATCACGATATCAACGTCAAGGCCACGATACTCGACGAGCACCTGCAGAACTTCTCGCACAGCGATGTGCAGCTCAACCGCAGCGGCACCACCCGGCCGTCGCAGAGCGCCCTGACCAGCGTCGCGGTGATGGCCACGATCCACGACAACAGCGCCAATGCCTTGATCGAAAGCGGCGCGGTCGTCGACGCGGGCGGCGCTCTCGCAATTGACGCGAACACCGATGTGCCCAACGACGGCTTCAACTGGCCGGACACCTCGGCCGTCGACAATGCCGTGGCCAAGCTGGGTGCCATCAATACGTCGTTGACTGATTTGTCGAGCACCGGCTCCCAGCTCGGCGGCATTTTCGACGACTTCAAGGACGATCTGCGCGACGAAGGCGACGTCCTCGCGGGCCTGGTCACCACCTCGGCAAAGGCGCGTGCCGGGACGAGCTCCCGCAAGTTCCCGGCGGATTATCAGATCGGCATCGCGGGCTCGGCCAACCTGCTCAGTATCGATAACAGCGCGCTGGCGCGCATCGAGGACGGCGCGGCCATCAATCAGGATCCGAACTACCGCGGCGCCGGCCAGGACGTGACCGTCACGGCGCATGCCTCCATCGATACCGTGAACCTGAGCGGCAATATCGGGGTGATACCGCCGCCGTCGGGCACCGGAACGAGCGGCGGCACCGACTCCCACAAGGGCGATTTCCTGGGTGTCGACAAGTCCAGCCGCGATACCACGGGCGCCGGCAGCAGCTACCTGGGTCTGCGATTCGCCAACAATGCCATCGCCGAGATCGGCGACGCCGTCGCGCTGCATGCCGATGCGCTGTCCGTGCACGGCACCACCGAGATGAGCAACGTGTCCGCGTCGGTGGCCAGCGGCACCGGCGAGCGCTACGGCCTGAAGGGGTCGTACGCCGGCACGGATGCGCAAGGTGACACCCAGGCCAAGATCGATGACGGCGCGAGCGTCGACGCGTCCAGCGTAGATCTGAATGCAAGCAGCGGCACGCCGCGAAACTTCAACGTGGCGGTGGGCGAGATCAACGACCGCTCCACCAAGACCTCGGGCGGCACGCGTCCCGACGACCGGTGGGCGGCGGCCGTCGTCGACAATCATCTTCAGCGCAATGTGCAGGCGTTCATCGGCAACCGGACCGGCGAGCCGGCAGGCGCCGGAAACGTGAATGCCGGCATCATCACGCTCAACGCAGGCAACACCGGAAGCATCGAGGGCTATTCGCTGGCGGTCGACCGCACCTCGGGCTCGGGCAGCTCTGGAAGCCGCACGGCGCAGCAGATGAATTACAACGGGCGGCGTGGCATCCGCGGCGGCCGGGGCACGCACTTCGGCATCCGCGCGTCCATAGACGTCTCCCGCAACCGCATCGAGGACGCGACCCGCGCCTACATCGACGGCGGGGCGACCATCACCGCGAGCGGCCCGCTGACGCTCACCAGCCGGAGCTCGGACAGCATATCCGCCTTCGCCGGTGCGGCGACGCTGATGAGCGACTCCTCGGGCACGAACTCGCAGCGCGGCATCGCCGGCGCCTATTCGGAGAACACCATCGGCGAGGCCACCCAGGCATTCCTGGCGCAGGTGCCGTACGTCACTGCATCGTCGATCCTGCTCGACGCCGCTTCGACGCCGACCATCAGCGGCATCGCGGCGGGCGGCGCCAAATCCAACCAGACGGATGCGATCGTGGGCTCGGTGGTCAACAACAGCATCGACAACGCGCCCGACATCAACGGGACGCGCCCCGCGAGCAGCCCCTACGGCGCGCGTGCTTACGTACGCGACACCACCGTGCAATCGACCGGCAACGTCACCTTGACGGCGACGGACAGCCCCACGATCGACGCCATCGCCGGCGCCCTCGCCAAGTCGAATGCCGGCGGCTACGGCGGTGCGTTCGCGTTGAACGCGGTAGGCGGAGACGCAGAGGCGACCATCGACAACAGCGCGGTCAACCCGCTGGGCATCCTGTCGCTGGACGCCGCCAATGACGCCGGCATCGATGCCACCGCCGGTGCGCTCGGCAAGGGTGAGAACGACGCTTTCGCGGGCGCCCTGAGTTGGAACGATATCGCCAACACGACCCTGGCGAACATCGTCGACGGCAAAGCGAGCGGGCTGTCGGTTACCGCGGATGCGATTTCGATTCAGGCGACCGACCTCGCCGGGATCGACACCTTCGCCGGCGCCCTCGGCAATTCCAAGAACCGCGCCATCGGCGCGGCCGCCAGCGTCAACCGCATGGCCGACGAAACGCTCGCTGGGATCGACAACGCGCTGGTCTCGGCGCCGGTGGTGACTGTGCACGCGGATACCGGCACGTCCGCCGACCAGAATACGATCAACACCCGTGTCGTCGGCTTGAGCAGCAGCGGAGGAGACACGATCGCGGTGGCCGTCGCGGTCAACGACATCGGCAACCAGACCAAGGCGTATGTCACGGGCGGGGCTGAAATCCGGGACGGCGCCTCGATACCTGTCAATCAGCTCGACATCGCGGCCAAGACGGACAGCGCCATCGACCTGCTGTCCGTCAGCCTGAGCAATTCCAACTCCTCGAGCAGCGGTACCACGAGCCGCGTCAACAGCAATCCCGGCCAGTACCTGATTCCCGGCTCCAATACCGCGTTCGGCATCGACATCTCCGCCGACATCGCCTTCAACACGATCAGCGACGATACCCTGGCTTACGTCGACCGGGGCAGCGTCGTGGACATCACCGGTCCCGTCTCGCTGACGGCCCATGCCAACTCCGACATCGAGACCACCACCGGCGCGATTCAGCGCACGACGCGCAACACGGGCACCTCGGGCGACGTGTTCGGCGTGGCCGGCGTGCTCAGCAAGAACGAGCTCGGGGGCGAGACGGCGGCCTACATCGACAACGCCGATGTTTCCACGGGCGGCGCGCTCGATATCGCGGCCAGCCGCGGCGGCAGCGTCCAGGCGATCGCGGCGGGTTGGAAGTCCGGAAGTAAAGTGGGTTTGGCGGGCGCGGTAACCTATAACGACGTGCATACCGTCACGCGCGCGGGCCTCTACGACAGCGCGAATGTGCACTCGGGCGGGGCCGCGCGCGTCACCGCCAACGATGCCGTGGACCTGTTCTCCCTCGCCGGCGGCCTGATGCTCGACGGCCAGCAGGGCGGGGTGGGCGCCGGCATCGCCATCAACGATATCGCCCGCACCACGAGCGCGCTGGTCGACGACACGGCGCTGACCGGCAGCGGGCTGACATTGATCGCGAGCGCCGGCGGGGAGGTCAACGCCTGGGCAATTTCCCTCGAGAAGGCCCCGATCGGGCTCGCCGGCAGCCTGACCTACAACCGCTTCAACGACCGGACGCAGGCCGGCGTAAGCAATGGCCGGAGCGACGGCCGGCACGTCACCGAGCACGGCATCGTCAGCGTCAATGCATTGGATGACGTCAACGCGTTCTCGCTCGCCGGTGCCGGCGCCATCGCCAAGGCCCAGGGGCGCTCCGGGGCGCCGTTCACGGCGGCGGTTGGTGTGGCGGTGGCCTACAACGAGGTCGGCGACGGCAACCTCACCACCGCCGCGATCACAGACGCCGTCCTGTCGACCGATCCGGCTCCCGCGTCCGGTGAGTCCATTGCGCTCTGGGCGAACCGCGACGGCACCTTCGAGGCCGACGCGATATCCGGCGCGGTGAGCGGCGACCTGTCCATCGCCGGTTCCGGTGTCATCAACAACCTCGCCGGCACGACCGAGGCCCTGATCGACAACGCCGTGGTGCTCGCCGGCGGCAGCTTGTCCGTCAAGGCGGACAGCTTGCTCGACGTCGTCAGCCACGCGCCCGCCGTGAGCCTGCAGTCGAAGGAATTCGGGTTCGGCGGCGCCGCCACCGTCGATCTGCTCGACAGCGCGACCCTTGCGCGCATCATCGACAGCACGGGCGCAGCGGATGGTGCGACCACGGTAGACGCCCTCGGCGGAGGCGCGCCGGTGTATACGTATACCGGTGAGCTCGATGGCAGCGGCAACCGCTTGACCGCGCCGGTCAACGGTCTTGCCGTGGTGTCGTCCGCTTCCACCCGGATCGAAAACCTCGCCGCCACCCTGTCCAACAGCCGCAATCTCGCGCTCGGCGCGGCGGTATCGGTGAACCTGGTCAACGACGCTTCCTCGGCGAAGATCGGAACCGGCGCCGAGGTGAACCAGTCTGCCGGCACCCCCGCGGCCGGGCAGGCGGTGGTGGTGCGAGCCGCCAATCATACCTCGATTGACAGCACTGACGGCGGCCTCGCCAGCGCCCAGACCGGCGCGGCGGTCGGCGCCGCCGTCGACGTGAGCCTGTTCAACAAGACGACGTCGGCCCTCGTCGACCACGCGCGGGTGGACGCGCAAAACCAGGTCGTCGTCGATGCGCGCTCCAGCGAAGCCCTCACGGTCGTTGCCATCGGTGGGGCGCTGACGGACGCGCCGGTAGGTATCGCCGGGTCGCTGTCCGTCGCCGAGTTCGACAGCAATACTACCTCGGGCATATCGGGCGGCCGTGTCACGACCCCCGGGGACCTCGGCGTTTACGCGACGGACAGCTTGTCGCCCGACTTGACCGTGGGCGGAGTGCAAGTCGGCGACGGCCTGCTCGGCGTCGCCGGCTCCCTGGTGTACGTGCGCACGGCGGGGCTCACCGACGCGACCATTGGCGGCGGCGCGCAAACCGATGCGGGCGGCTTGACGGCCGTCGACGCCCGCACGGTCCAGAATGTAAAAACCACGGCACTCGCGGGCAAGGCCGGCGGGGATATCGCGATCGTTGGCGCGGTAGCGGTGAAAGTCCTGGACGCATCGACCCTGGCCGGCATCGGTCAAGGCGCGTATGTCAATCAGGACCCAACCCTGACCAGCGCGTCGCAGGATGTCGGAGTCGAGTCCGCCAGCGATCTGTACGTGAACGGGCTGGCCACGGGCGTCGAGATCGGGGGTGAGATCGGAGTTGGCGGCGCCCTGGACGTGAATCTCGTCAACGACAACGCCGCGGCCAACATCGAGGACGCCGCCGCCGACGTGCTGGTCAGCGCCGGGCGCGACATCACCGTCTCGGCGGATTCGCACAAGGACATCGGCTCGGTCGCGGTGGCGGGCAGCGCCGGCGGCGGGGTCAGCGTGGCCGGGGCGGTGGCGATCACCTCGATCTCGAGCACGGTGAACCAGGACATGGCGGACGCCATCACCGAGCTCAACGCGCTGGGCAGCGGCTCCGGCAGCCCGCTTGCCGGTCCCTCGGTCCCCGGCACGCCGACCGTCAACAACCGCACGAGCAACGCCGTCAACGGCATTCAGCCGGTCGGCACCGCGCTGCAGGCAGGCGCTCCATTGCCACCGTCTGGCACGTCGGCGCGCGTGGGCGTGCACGCACGTCTCGACGCCGGCCGGGACATCCGGGTGGGCGCCTCGCTCGGCTCCGACAATGACCTGGTGGCTGGGGATATCTCGCTCGTCAACGATGCGTCGATCGGGGCGGGTGTGTCGTTTCTGTATTCAAGAGACACCACCGACGCCGTGATCAGCGGCGCCCCGCAGGTGGATGCGGGAGGAAGCGTTTATGTCAACGCCCTGGAGCAGGCGGTCAATAGCAGGTCCACGGCCCCCTTGGACAACGCACACAGCAGCGTGGCGGCCTTTTCCGGCAGCGTGGGATCCAATGGATTCGGCGGCGGTGTCGTGTACATCGACAAGGCCGATACGACTCGAGCCCATATCGAGGACATGAGTGCGCCGGTCAACGCCTTCGGCGGCAGCATCGACGTCACGGCCGACAACCAGGGCGCGATCGATGCCACTGCCGCGGGTGTCGCCATCGAGGGCGGTCAGGCGGCGGGTGGGGTCATCATTGCCGATCTCGGGAACGTCACCGAGGCTTTCGCGGTGCGCTCCACCTTGAGGGCCGATGACAACCTGCTCCTTCAGGCCAATGAGGACAACGAGATCTCCGTCGTGGACGGCAACTTCAATTTGCCGAGCGGCGTGGCGGTCGGAGGTGCCGTGAGCACCCTGATCAGCGAAAATCAGACCTCGGCCTACCTCGACGATCATGTCGACGCCTGGGCCGGCGCCAACGGCCCCGCCATCACCATCGACAACGGCCACACCGACGACAGCGGAGCTTCCCCGGTGCCGGTCACGGAGCAGGTGAAGGGCGTTGCCGTCGTGGCGTCCTCGTCGAACCATCTGAGCACCATCGTGGCGAGCGGCACGCTGGGCGGCACGCTTGGTGCGGCCGCGGCGGTCTCCGCGGATTTCGTCGACGATGCCGTCAACGCCTATATCGGCAGCACCGGCCTGGGCGGCGTGCTGGTCAACGGTCCGATGCCGGGAGCCGGCATTGGCGCGGATCGCCAGGTGCGGGTGGTCGCGGCCAATCGCACTGACATCGCCACCTTCGGCGGCTCGGGCTCGCTCGGAAGCGAGGTCGGCGTGGGCGGCGTCATCAGCCTCGTTTCCTACGCCAAGCAGACCCGGGCGCGCATAGAGAACGCCAGTTCCGTGTTCGCCGAGAGCCAGGTCGCGGCCGATGCGTACTCCTTCGAAAACGAGTTTTCGGTGCTGGTCGGCGGGGATTTGAACGAGGGAATCGGGCTCGCGGGCTCCGCCTCGATCATTACCGCGCACAACCTGACCTCGGCCTGGATCAACGACGCCACCGTGCTCACGCCCGGTGACTCGCGCGTCCATGCCCAGGACGATGCCGGGTACAGGGACATCGCCGGCGGCTTCGCGCTGTCCGGCGAGTTGGGCGTCGGGGCGGGTCTCGTACTGTACGAGCTGGCAAATGAGACCCGCGCCTATATAGACGGCGTCGACGGCACTGGCCGCCAGGTCGACGCGGGTGGACTGCTCGACGTCAGCGCCCGCTCCTCGAATGATATCCGGGACCTCGCCCTGGCGGGCGGGCTGTCGGGGACGGTCGGCCTGGCGGGGGGCTTCTCGATCAGCAACGTCGAGCCCGTGACGGAGGCCTACTGGCACCCGGCGTGCAGGTGGACAACGACCCGGGGTTTGCGTCGTCCGGCCAGGACGTGCGGATCGCGGCAAACGACGACCTCGTCATCGACAGTACGTCCGGCGGGATCGGCCTGGCCGCGGAAGGCGCCGGTGCCGGTGCCGGTATCGGCATCGTCGTCGAAAACGCGCAGCTGCTTTCGACGGTCGGCGCCGGTGCCCAGGTCTTCTCGGGGGGCGATGTGACGGTCAGTGCCACCGGCCAAAAAGCGATCCAATCGCTCGCCGTCGGCGCTGCGGCCAGCGAGTATGTTGCCGCGAGCGGCGCCGTTTCCTCGGTTGTCCTAGGCGGTGGTCAGCAGGGCGATGCAGCCGTATTCATCGGCCAACTCCTCGATTGGCTCGATGGCGGCGTCGACGCCGTGGCGACAACATACCTCGTCAATCCGCTGCGCGACGTGCTGGGGCTGTCGCAGACCGCTTTGTCGGCCTCCGCTCGGACGCCGAACCTCAGTGGCCTTTCGCGGAATCTCAAATCCGGCGCCGGCGCCGGTGCGGACAGCAGGACCATCGCGGCAGTGGACACCGGCGCAGCCGTGCACGCCGGCGGCAACATATCCATCATCGGGGAAGACCGAACGGACATCGTGAGCACCGCCGGCGACGGTAGCGCCGCCCTCGTCGGCGTGGGCGCCGGCGTCGCCGTGGCGAGCGCCAACAACGATGTCCAGGCGAGTCTCGGCGCCGGCGCATCCGCCAATGCGGGCGGCGACATCGCGATCGACGCGCACTTCCGTGGCACTTCGGCCCCGAGCGCAAGCCCATACAACGTCACCGCCCAGGCCTATGGCGGCAGTGCCGGCGGTCTGGCCGGCCAGGCCTCGCTGAGCCCCGCCCAGGCGGCGCCGCTGCTGGACGCCTTCGCGGGGGCCGACGCAACGCTCCTGGCCGGCGGCGCCATCGACGCACAAACCTGGTATGACTTCAAGGAGCAGTCCAATACCGTGGGCGTCACGATCGGCGGCGTCAGCGGGACCGCCGCCGATTCGCGTGTGTACGCATCGCCCGAGTCCCGCGCCCGCTTCGAAGCGGGTGTGAGCGCCCACGCCGATGGTGCGGTCACGGTCGCGAGCCATACGACGGGACGGTCGTCGCCGCGCCCGTCGGCGCGACGGTGACCGGCGAGGGCCTCGATTACGAGTACGCCAAAGCGATGAGCTCGCCCCTGGCCTACGCCTACGTGCTGAACGGCGCCGACGTGCTCGCGGGCGGAGAACGTCGAGATCGCCTCGCTGGTCTTCTCTGACCACGCGCTCGGAAGCCGCGGGAGGGAGCGGCAGCATCGCCATGTCCATCACCGATATCCGGAGCACTGCGATCGGACAGGCCGATTTCCGCGCGTACGTCACGGGCGGCGCCGACCGGACACGGGTCCAGGGCCAGAGCGGGACGTGCTCGCCCAGGACGACGCCTCGCACACTGGGCTGTTGGTCACGGCCAAGATTGAGCCCGCCGTGGCGACCTCCCTGACGCTCTCCTCCGCCATGGCGAACGCGAGCGCGACAGACGCCTCATCGATGTCGGCGTACGTCTCGGGCAACGCTGCGCTGACCGGCACGGGCGGGGCGGTCAGTATCGGCTCCGGCGCACCCGTGGACGTTGAAAGTACTTTGACATCGGTATCGGTGGCCTTGGGGTTGGCGGGCAACACCGCATCGGCGATCGCTACCACCAATACTGCCTTCTCATCCTACGTGGACAGCAATCTCGATTCCGCCACGACGCGTGTCCGGGAAGTCCGTCGACATCACCGCCGGCGGCCATGGGACCGTGATGACCAAGGCCGACGTCATAGCAGGTGCGTCGGCGGCTTGCTGGACGCCGAAAACCACCTCTCGGCAACCGCCACCGGGGACGCCACGATGAACGCCTACGTCGTGGACCATGCCCTGGTCGAGGGAGACGGCGGGCCCGGCACGCCGGCCGTTTCAATAGTGAGCGGGAGCGACGTCGTCGTCGACGCGAAGGCACGGGGGCGCGGGCAGTGTGGTGATGTCCGACACCGACGGTGAGGTTACGGCGGTGAACAACTCGGTTTTCAACGCTTACGTGTGGGCGGCACGGCGGACACCACGCGTTCAGGATCGGGATTCCGTGTCCAATGACATCGTGGTGGCCACCATCGGCGACATAGACGTCAAGGCCCACGTGCCGGTGACAGCCGATTTCAGTTTCGGCGGCTCGGTCGGCACCCTCGGCGTGACGGCGACCGACAATGCGATGAAGAATGCCTACGTCGCCGGCAACAGCCTCGTTCAGACCCTCGGGTCGCCCCAGGGCGATGGGCAGGTCCGGATAACCAGCGGCGGCGGGATCACCGTGCTGTCGCAAATCGACGGCGGCGGCGGCGGCTCACTGCTGTTTACGGGAACGTATTTCACGTCGACGGCAACGGACAATGCAGTTTACCAATCCGCTGTCATCGGCTCCGTTTTCAGCGGCGGAGCAACCAGGGTCGAGGCCGACGATGGGGTCGTCATAGGATCACACGCCAGCCATCCGTTGGATTACGGCATTGATGTTGAATCGAAAGTCACCTCGGTGAGCGTGTCGTTGCTAGTTGACGACAACGCCGCGACGGTCAATGCGACCTCCAACACCAGTATGCTTGCCTCGGTGACCGGCGGCGCCGTGGTCGATGCCGGCGGCGGCACCGCAAGCGTGTCCGCCGGCGGAGACCTCAAGACCTACGGCGAGGCCAGGGGCGGCGGAGGGTCCGCGGGAGTGTCCATCGACCGGCCGTCCGTGACCGCCCATGGCAACGCGACTTTCACGGCGTCGGTCGACGGGCTCAACCCGATCCAGGCGGCGCGCGTGACGGGCGCCGACGTGGAGGTCGAGGCGACCGGCGGCGAGAGAGGGATCTGGAACGAGGCCCTCATTACGGGCGGGAGCGGCTCGGGACTCGTGGCGGTGGGTGCCGGGTCGGCAACGTCGACCGAAGACTCGACCCTGACCGCATCCGTGCTCGACAACGCCGATCTCAATGCCGATGGTGATCTGCTCATTTCGAGTACCAGCGACGTCAATGTTTTCGCGAAAGTCTTCGGCGGATTGGGTTCAGGCGGCGTCACGGTGGATGCCCCCAGCGCTACGGCAACCACCAACACGACCGAACAGGCCTACATCGACGGATCTCATCATCAAGCATCCATTTCCGGTCAATACATCACGATCGCCTCGGGCGGCGTGTTCACGGCGCCCGACAACAAGAGCCGCGTGCATACGCGGGCGGAGATCAACGGCGGCAGCGGTGCCGGCCTGGTCGACGTTGCCACCGCTTCCGCGAACGCGGCCGACAAGTCTGATTTCGAAGCATACGTCGTGGGCGATGTAAGTGCCGCGGCGGATCAAGCGGTCTTTGTCAATGCTGTCGCCACCGGCGCCGTGGAATCGGAGATCAACGGTGGTTCGGGGGCCGGCCTGGTCGACGTCACTGCCATGTCCGTCAAAGCGACCGGAAAATCGAAACGCACGGCTTACGTTGCCGGTCCCGACACGCGGGTCACGGTCCCGACGGGAGGCCTCGTGGTCAGGTCGGACGGGTTCGGTGGTCATAGACGCCGACGGGCAGTTCGTCGACGGCTTGGCCGTTTCTGCTTTGATCAATGGCGGAAGCGGGGCCGGCCTGGTCAACGTCGATACCACCACCGTGAACGCCAACGAAAAGTCTTCGTTGACAGCATATGTCGGAGGCGGGGTGCGAGGTCGATGCGAAGACGGTGTCCGCGGCCGCGCAAGGCGGCGTGTCGGCGAGCTCGGGATTCAACGGCGGTTCCGGCGCCGGGCTGGTGAACGTCGGGACACCGACGTCCAAAGCCGTCGCCGAAACGGCTTTCGACGCCCACGTGGGCGGGTCGGCTGCGCCGGTGACCATCAACGCCCTCGACCTCACCGTGGATGCCGGAGGAAACGACGTCACCGTATCCTCGAGCTTCGACAGCGCGGATGGCGCCGGCATCGTGGGGGTGAGCGATACCCGTTCCACCGCCACGGACAAGACCTCTTTCAGCGCTTACATCGGTTCCAATACGACCGCGGACCTGAGGGGCACGGCGAGCGTGAAGGCTGTTATTGGCGGCACTCAGGTCACGAGCACGATGATCAAGCGAGGCGGTGCCGGCGTGGTGCACGTGAGCTCGCCGACGGTCGAGGCCAAGGATGGCGCTACGCTGAAAGCGTACATCGATGCGCTGGCGGGCCTGGTTGACATCCATGCCGACAACGTCGCTATCCAGGCCGGCGCACGCCGTGGCGGTCTGAACGCACAGGCAAGCTTCGTGGGAGGCGGCGGCGACGGAGTCGTGGCCGTTGGGACGACCACCGCCACGGCCAAGCAGTCCGCCGACGTCGAGGCCTATGTCATCGGCCCCGCGTTCGTGCACGCGGACGGAACGCTTTCCATCGTCGCATCCTCCGGGGATATCGTGTCGAAGGCGACGGCATCCACCGACGAAGGTGCAGCCGTCAACGTCACGAACATCCATGCCACGGCATCGAACGAATCGAAGCTGTACGCCAAGGTCATGACGAGTGCCGGGGACGTGCCTTCTTTGAGCGCCGGGCATCTTTTGGTCTGGGCAGGCGCTTCTCCGGGAGCCACCAGTATCCCCAGCCATCCCGTGTACGTGGACCTCGAGGCGGTGATCGGGACGGGCTCGGGCGGGGCGGTCACCGTCAGCAACCCCGTTGCCAAGGCGCTCGACTCCATGGAGGTCTACGCGCTGCTTGGCGGAATCGTCGCGACCACCGGCGATATCGATGTAATCGCGAGCACGCAGACGAAATTGCTTGCCAATCCAGTCGGGTCCACGGTCGGCATACTCAGTGGCGACCAGGGCGGTACCGCAACCACGACGCGCGACGGCTCGACTATCGCCAGCATCGCCTCGGACTGCGGGCCGTACTGTGGGGCGATCAGTGCCGGCGGAGATATTTCGATCACCGCCGAGGAAGTCAATGAGCTGACCTCGCAGGTGGGATCGCAAAGCGGAGGGTTCGTGGCGACCGCCCATGGCACGTCGACCTCCACCGTCAAGAGCACCCTTAAGGCCACGGTCGGACCAACCGAGTCGTTGATCGCCGGCGGCGATGTGGCTGTGCTGGCACAGATGGCTCCCCTGTGCGCTGACGGCCATTGCGAGCGGCTGGGCGTAGCCAGCGGCGAGCTCATCGCCGATGCTTACACCACGGCGAGCGGCGGCGGCGCCGGCTCCGTCACCAGCGCGACCGCCGAGCTCAGTCCCGAGATCGATGCGATCATAGGCGAAGACGCGCTGGTGCGGTCCGGACAGTCAGTGAGCGTAAAGGCGTTGCTGAATTCTCCGAATATCTATTCGACCGCGCACACGGACCTCGACGCGGCCTTCACCAGCCTGCAGGTGTACGCCCACTCTTACATGGATTCCCGCGTATCCACGGAATTGCGGTCGGGCTCGACGATCATCGCCCCCGACGGTGTCACCGCCCGGGCGGTACAGGATCAGGTCTATCTTCTCGCCGATGCCCTGAAAGAAGGGCATGCGATCGACGGCGGCACGGTGAGCGCGGTCTCCGACCCCAAGATGTATTCGAAGATCGATTTCCAGGCAGGCGCCAGCATTTATGCCTACGACGTCGATTTCGAATCGAACATCGGGATTTCGAACGCGTACGCAAGGGAGCGTGACAACTCCAGCACCATCACCGCCAAAGAGGACACCAGTTACGACCCCCTCTCCGACGTGATCGTGAATGGGGACATCTACATGCTCAACACGGAGCCGCAGCACCTGGTGATCCATCCGGACGGCACCATAGAGACCGTGAGCGGGGAGATCACCGCTAAAGCCGTCGGCGACACGATCGTGGTCGCCCCCCTGGTCAACGATCGCGTCGGCACGATCCGGCTCGTGGCCGAGGCGCCCATGAACGACAAGGACAAGAACCTGCTCATGGGGGGGTATTCGCAGGGGAAGTGCCCTTACGACCCGACGAGATGCAGCGACCTCGGTTGGAACTCGTACAAGCTGCTGTATTCAGGCCTGAAGAACGGCCGCATCCGCGGCACCACCGGCACGGTGCACTATGCCAACGCGTATCCGTATGTCCTGATCGAGAACTACTCGCCCAAAGATCTCGTCGTCAACAATATCATCATGTCGACGCCGGGCACAGCGACGCCGACGATCACCCTGGAATCCGACAACAGCAGTGATCCCAGCTACCAGAGTTGGGTCACGACGCAGCAGGACTTGTCGTCGAACCTTCAGGCCACATTTCCCAACGGCTACAACGGCACCTATGACGGCCTCATTCCTTCTCGCTACTATGTTGTCTCGCCGGATACGACTACGGTCGACAACGTTCCCGACGCCCTGGTCAATCCGGATTCCTCGATCATTTCGAAGGCCGACCACCTGCAGATCACCGGCACCAACGGCGATTCCACTATCCGTATATTCAGCACTACCGGCGCGAATACCGACTTTCAAGGGCTGGTAGACAGCGAAGGCCGGTCCGGCTCCATCGGCATCTTCAATGAATCGGGCAATATTACAGCCAGCGGCTCCGACGCGGCTTTCAGGACTCATGCGTTCAAGGCCTACGCCTACGGCGGCTCCATCGGAACCGCCTCGGCGCCGTTGCCCGTCCAGTTGGTGCCGTTCAACGACCAGGTCCCGTCCCTGACGGCATTCGCGCAGGGCTCGATCAATCTGAAGACCGTCGTAACCGACAGCACCGGCAGTCTGATAGATGGTGGTACGGCGACCATCGGTAATGTCACTGCCGGCAACGAGGCCCATCTCACGTTCGACGAAGCCCCGGACAACTACAATATCGTGGGGAATCTGTTCGGTTTGAACAGCCTCGAAGTACATGTCGTCGATCCGAGTGTCACGACGCTCGATATCACGGGTTCCCTGGAATCGGGCGTCGAGAACTACCATTTCACCGTCAACAGCGACACCCTGGCGCCGGGCGGCGCCTGGGTGAACGTCGACTTGTCGAATGTCGACATCGCGGCACCCTCCCGGGTCTCGCCCACCATGAGTCCCAGATGTGACCTACGATGTGGCCGTGGATCGATACACGAGCGCGATTTATCTGTACATCCCGGGTTTCGCCGAGACGAACCAGCCCGGCGCATCGGCTCGCCAGTATAACGAGGGCGACCTGATCGGGTTCAAGTGGTCGCAGAACGCCGGCCAGGTCACCTTTGACAGTCCAATCAAGCACATACCGGGCGAGATCCGCTTCACCGAAGGCGGCTCGGGAAATATCCAGATCACCGGATCGGGTACTCTCAGCCAGCTCAACGGCTACTCCAAGGTCTACATCGACAACCTGTCCGGTCGATCCCTTCAGACCGCGCTGATCGACATCGACCAAGCGGTGTTATCGGCGGATCATCGGAGCATTGCTACGTCGACGACTCCGTTGACGACAAAGAGCGATATCGAGACTGCGTATCCGGGTCTACAGGTCAGCGACTTCGGCAGCAGCGAAGGGCTGGTCGACATCCAGGCTCGCTCTCCCAGCCCGACCGAACCGTACGGGATCGGCGGGTACGACACGCTGCTGGGCGGCGACATCCTGAACAGCAGCGGGCTGACCCATATTCGCAACGAGCAGGGCGGCATATACCAGACCGACGGCGGCAAGGTGATCCAGTCCCGGCAGATCGAGCTCCGGGCCTGGGACTACACGGGCCCGGGCACGGGGATCATCGGCACCGCGGCGCAGCCGATTCGAACGGCCCTCCAGGGCGGCACGCTGGACGCGCTGGCGTACGGTGGCGGCATCCATGTGAAGGAGATATCCGGCGACCTGAATCTGCTGCGCGCGCAAAGCATTGGCGGGTTCGGGGATGTTTCGCTGTCGGCATACGATTCCATCGTGGACAGCAACGGCGGGGCGCTGAACATCCTCGGAAAGGACGTGACCCTGACGGCCACGCTCGGCCACATCGACACCGACCTCTCGTCCACGGGCGTGGTGACCGCGTCGGCCACCGGAACCGGGGGAGCCTCCTTCCGGTACATCGACCTGCGTTCCCCGGCGCCGATCGAGTTCGCCTCGGTACAGGCCGACGATCACCTCAGCGTCGACGCCCAGGGTGCGATCACCGATGCCGCCGATTCGCTGTTCAGCGTCGACGGGAATGCCAGCTTCAGCTCGAACGGCAATGAGATCACGCTCGGCGACGGGGCCTCCGATGTCGTGAACTTCGGCAGCCTGACCTTCGACGGCGGCGCTGTCTCCATCACCGAGGACAGCGGCATGCATCTGTTTGGCCCGAGCCATGCCGGGAGCGCCCACTTGGCTTCACAGACGTATGGCATTTTCGAGGCGACAGGGCACTCGGGAAGCTCGAGCACCGCGCCGGCTTCCTATCCCGCACCGGACGGCTCGCTCGTAGTGGACGGTACCGCAAGTCTCGAGGCCGCTAGCCTCATACTCCTGGACAGCCCGGACAATGACTTCGGCGCCGCCGTGAGCACGCAGGCCGGCGGCGACATCGTGCTGGTGGACAAGAACGGGATCGAGCTCGGCACCACGCTCACCCCTTACCGACTGTTCGTGCGCGCCTTGAATGGTTCCATCACCGACAGCGGCGCGGCGACCATCGGCGGGACCACCCATCTGAGCGCGACCGGTGATATCGTCCTCGACACCCCCACGAATGATTTTCAGGACGCCGTGTACAGCGACGGGGCGAACACGACCCTGGTTGACGCTAACAATATTCTGCTCGGCACCAATATCGCGCACGGAGACTTGTCCGTGACGGCACGGGATGGATCCATCACCCAGACCCCGGCCGACGACGGGGTTTCCGTGGACGGCGATACCAGCCTGCTGGCGACCGGCGAGATCCTCATGGACAACCCGCTCAATGATTTTCGCGGCACCGTGGATGCCGTCAACTCGTCGCTGCCGGCGGTACAGGTGGTGGGCCCACGCATAGAGCTCGTCGACCAGGACAACATCGACCTGCATCGCGTCATCTCCGGCTCGGACGTGTTCGTGACCGCCGGCGGCGCCATTACCGACAGCGAGGGCTCCGTGATCGACGTGCCGTTCAGCGCGCACTTCAACGCCACCGGTGACATCACGCTCGGCGACAACATGGCGGATGCTGTCAACTTCGGTCACTTCGGGATCGACGCCTTCGGCGGCGATCAGTACGGGCTCGAAGTCAACGGCAAGGCGACGGCTATCACCGAGCACAGCGCCACGAACTTCTTCGGCAACAGCCACGTCACCTCGCTCGACATGAACACCTTCGGGGACATGACGGACACCGGCGAAGTTACCGTGGACGGGATTTCGAATCTCCACGTAACGCGCGGCAACTCGATCTATCTCGACACCAAGAACAGCGCCTACTTCGGCGACGTGACCTTCGACACGGTGAGCGGCAGCGGCCGGATCCACAACATCCGCTTCATCGACGGCAGCGACCTGTTGCTGCACCCACTGACGGTTACGGGCTTCCTGGATATTGCCGCCTTGTCCGAGCTTCGCACCAGCGACCTGGGGCCGGTGCGCTCGGTGGGCGGCGACATCTCCCTCAACGGCTACAACAAGCTGGTCGTCGGTCATGGCGGTGTCATCGGGTCCGGGGCCGTGAACCTGGCCGCGGCGGATGGGCACTTCGGTCAGCGGAGCTACGTGCACGGCCCGAGCAACCTGCACCTCGGCGGGGACGTGATCTCGACGGGCGGCAAGGTCAGCCTGCTCGCCGGAGACAACATCTTCGCCAACGGCGGCACCGTTCGCACCCCCACCGACGCGAGCTTCATGGCGACCCGCGGCAGGATCGGCAGCACCTCGGCGCCGATCCCGGTCGACGTCGGCGGCATCGTCACGTTGTTCCAGACGCTGAGCACGCCGGCCGTCACCGGTCATTACGGTGCCCTTACGGTGCACCAGCCGCTGCCCAATATCCGGCAGTTGTTCCAGGATGTCTTCTTCCGCGGGCTGCCGACGATACCTCCTCCGCCGCCGACCACGCCGCCGTCGTCCAGCACCACCGAGGTGCCGCCCTGTCAGTCCGATCCCGCGGCCTGCGAAACGCAGATCAAACACTTCTGCTCGGACAACGGGGGGTTCTGCAATGTCGAACATTTACCGACTTGCCAGGACAATCCGGACCTGTGCGAGAGAATCATCATCGACATGTGCACGAAGGATCCATCGGCGTGCAAGATTGTGAGCGTTACGCTCAAGTGCATCCAGGACCCGTCCTCCTGCGTTCCGGTAACCATTCCGCAATGTTTGTCGAGCCCCGAGGGCTGCGCCCTAACGCCCTGTGCGGGTGACCCGCAGTCCTGCTCGCTGCTGCCGTACCTTCAACACATCACGGGCGAGCCATTCGAACCCGTCAAGGGCAACGCGGTGGCGAAGAACAACACCTCCAGCGACGAAATCACGATCTGCAACGGGGTCAACCTGTTCGGTCAGAACAAGGAATGCAAACCCGTGAACCAGGACGTCGAGATTTTCGAGATCAAGCAGCCCCTGTACTCGATCGGACCTTGAAGTTCGATCGGATCTTCCTAACTACTCCGCAAGCGGCTCTACCTACACGCCTTGAAGATTGGTCACACTAGTCTTGCTTCGCTTCCGATTTCTTCGAGACAAGCATTCCATCCGCGCGCGATGAATCCTTTTCAGTCTTCTGAGATCTCTCTATCTCCTTGAAGACATTGCGCTCGCGTAGAGTCATCTCATATCATCCGCGCGCAACAAATCCTGCTTGGATTTTCTAAGGAGTCTCTCCTCCCTGAAGGCGTCGCGCTCGGGTGGCATTGTCACTCACAGCGCCACCCGGGTGAGCCTGGCCGACCCGCTTCAGGCGCTCTTCTCGCGGTCCAGGTTCGACAGCCACTCCTTGACGACCCCGGCGTTCTCCGTCTCGCCGGTCTTTTCATACAGCGCCAGCGCTTGCTGCCACTGTTCGCGCGCTTCCCGGAGCTTGCCATGCTGGGCGTAGAGCCTGCCGAGGTTCGCATGGTCGGTGGCCGTGCCGGCCTCGTCGTGAAGATGCTTGTTCATGTCCAGCAGCATCTTGTAGTGGGATTCCGCCTCGGCGAAGCTGCCGCGGTTCGCGTACATGAAGCCGAGCCGCGCCAGGCCGGTGACCAACCCTTCCCGCGCGTTCACGTCGATGCTCGAATCGTCAACCGCGTCCGCGTCCAGGGCGCCGCCCGCCGACACCTCCTCGTCAATCCGCTGGCCGTGCCGGGCGCGGGTCTCCGCCAATTCGTAGCGGGCTTGCAGCTCCATCCAGTATTCCTCGCGGTTGGAGAAAAAGCGCGCCAGGCGCAGCGCGGTTTCGGCGCTGATGCCGCGCTTGCCGTTCAGGATGCTGGTGATTCGGCCGCTCGGCACTCGCAGTCCCAGGGCCAGTCTGTTCGCGGAAAGCCCGCGCGCCTTCATCGCCTGCGCCAGGATGGCGCCCGGATGAACGACGGCGGTGGTCGCCGCCTCGGTATCGGATTTCCCGCTCATTGCGTGATGCCTCGGATATTCTGGAGTGATACGCAAAGGGTACTACGTAACGCGTAGTACGACAAACTCGCCACATTCGGGTGTAGCCCGTCGCGCGCCTGCGGCCGGCGACAGGCGTCGACCTGTAACCGTTGTTGCTAGAATCCGGAACCATGCCGTTCATGCTGAAAGCGCTCGTGCGCCTTGCACCGTTTTCCAGCACACCATCGAGGTACACCGGCCGGACCATTCTCCAAGCAGCCGCGATGTGGATGCCCCTGCAGTTGAAGCGCCTTCTGGTGACGTCGTTCATCGTGTTGGCCGCCGGCTGCGCTTCCCATCCACCGAGCCACCAGCAGAACCTCTGCGCCGTATTCAGGCAGCACCCCGAGTGGTACGACTACGCCAAGGAATCGCAGGAAAAGTGGGGAACACCCATCCAGATTCAGATGGCATTCGTGCATCTTGAATCCAGCTATCGTTCCCACGCCAAGCCGCCTTACAAATGGTTTTTGTTCATTCCTCTCGGCCGAGAGTCGTCGGCCAAGGGTTACGGCCAGATCCAGGACCCGGCGTGGGCGGAATACAAGAAGGAACGCGGCGGCTGGTTCCGGGGCCGGTCAGACATGGAGGATGTACTGGACTTCATCGGCTGGTACAACGACAAGAGCAGCCGCATGCTGGGCATATCCAAGTGGGACCCGAAGCGCCTCTACCTCGCCTACCACGAGGGCCGGGGCGGCTACCGGCGCGGCACCTACAAGCACAAGCCGCAGCTGCTGCGGGTCGCCAACGGCGTCGATCGTACGGCCCGCGACTACGGAGCCCAGCTCAAGCACTGCGAGGACGAGTTCAAGTGCCGGAAGTGGTACCAGATCGGTCTATTGTGCCACTAGGCTCGGCGCCGGCGGTCCCGGCCGCGCAAACCCCCGTATCGCGCTGTTCCTGTTATCTCGAGGGTGGCGAATCAGGTGGCGCTGGCCTGGCGCCGGAAAACCCGTAGAATCACAGTTTGCCAAAGAGGAATTAAGGGAGCAGCTATGCATCATCCAGGGTATGCCCGTTGCGTAGTTGTCGTGCCAGCAGACGGCCCATACCCACGACCGGAGGGGACTGCCTCGCCTTTCGTCCCGCCTCAAGCACTCCGGTCACCGCATCGCGCATTCCAATTTCGACGACGGCAACGGGTTCATCCTGAAACAGCCGGGGTGATCCAACTTATCCACACGCCTTAAGAGCACCGGGAAAAAACACCAAGGGGAGTGCCTGATGAGCCGAGTAGCCAGACAAGCAGGTTGGTTTTTCATTGCAACGATGGGCATGGGTCTAATGGGCGTCAGCCTGGCGGTGACCTCCAGTGTCAATGTGACCGTCACCGACCCGAACGAGAAACCGCTCAAGATCCAGACTTTGACCCTGACGCCACAGGGCGGCGGTGAGGCCGTCACCGTGGAGAACGATGACGACGACAACAAGGTCGCGGGCCTGGTGCTGGAGGGCGGCCAGAGCTATGAGGTTACCGCCGTGGATCAGGACGGCAAAGAGCACAGAGGTATTCTGGTCGTACCGGCCGGCGGCGGGACACATGACCTCACACTTGCCATGGAAGCGATTCCCGCCGGCGAGACGGCGGGGGGCGGCAACGGCGGCGCCGCCGGCTGGTGGCAGCGACGCAGCGGTGCCGAGAAGGCCGGAATCGCGGCCGCTGCCGTGGGCGGCGTGGTGCTCCTCGCGAACAGCGGCAACGGTGACAACAACGGCGGCAACGGCGGAAGCGGTGGTTCGGCTCCGCAGACTGGCGGTGGCACCCAGCCGACGACCACCAAGACCAACGTCAACGTGAATTGCACGGCCATCAATAATCCGCAGGGCAGCGCTACATTCGTATTCAACGAGCTCCTGCATCTGTGGATCCTGATTATCAATCCCGACGCCGGCGCCAGCGCTTCGGCGCGAATCGTAATGAACAGCGGCTTCGTACTGACCGGGACCCTGCAGGGCAGCCAACTCAACGCTTCGGGCCATGGACAACTCACGGGCGTCAACACCACCGCGAGCTTCAACGGGACATTTGACGTCGACACCGGCGCGCTGCAAGGGAACCTGCAGGCCGGCCCGCCCCTGGGAGGCGGATCGAGTGACCAGGTCGGTGCGACGTGCAGCGGGGCGGGCACATAGCGATAGCGAGATGCCGTCGCCCCGCCTCGGCAGCGCGGACGCGGCGGGGTGACCATGTCCGAAAATGGCGAGACGCGGGACACGGGGGAGAGTAGAACTCTCCCCCGATGATCGACGACGACATTTGCTACCGGGCGCTGGAGCACCGGGACCCGCGGTTCGATGGACGCTTCTTCACCGCGGTCAGCACAACCGGCATCTACTGCCGCCCGGTGTGCCCGGCGCCCACGCCCAAGCGCGCCAATTGCCGTTTCTATTCCAGCGCGGCGGCCGCCGAGCAGGCGGGATTCCGCGCCTGCCGCCGCTGCCGGCCGGAAGCGGCGCCGGGCTCGCCGGCATGGGCGGGGGTGGAGACTACGGTCCAGCGGGCGCTGCGTCTGATCGAGGAAGGCGCGCTCGACACCGACAGCGTCGACCAGCTCGCGGCGCGGCTCGGCGTCGGCGACCGGCACCTGCGCCGGCTGTTCGTCGACCGGCTCGGCGCGACGCCCTCGGCGGTCGCCCGTACCCAGCGCCTGCACCTGGCCAAGCGGCTGGTGGAGACCACCGATCTGCCCATGACCGACGTCGCCCTGGCAGCGGGGTTTCAGAGCCTGCGCCGGTTCAACGACGCGTTCGCCAAATGCTTCCGCCAAGCGCCCACGGCGTTGCGGCGCGAGCAACCGTCCGCAGACGGAGCCGTCGGCGACGCCGCGTTCGTCCTGTCCTTGATCTGGCGTCCGCCCTTCGACTGGCAGCGCCTGCTGGACTTTCTTCGCCAACGCGCACTGCCGGGCATCGAAGCCTGCGGCCCGGACTTCTACACCCGCACCATTCACACCGCCGAGGGGCCGGGCACCGTTCACGCCACGGTCGACCAGTCGAGCCGAAGGATCACGGCGCGCCTGGTCCTGCCTTCTCCACGAGCGCTCCGGCCGGCCATCCGGCGCCTGCGCGCCGTGTTCGATCTCGACGCCGACAGCGCCGCCATCGATGCCGACCTGGCCGGTGACCCGGCGCTCGAGGCCCACATCAGGAAGCGGCCCGGCATCCGTGTGCCCGGCGCCTGGGATCCCTTCGAGTACGCCTGCCGGGCGGTGATCGGCCAGCAGGTCAGCGTAAAGGGCGCGCGCACGGTGGCGTTGCGGCTGGCCCGGCGGCTCGGCACGCCGTTGCCCTGCGAGCTGCGTCCGCAGCCGGCAGGGGAAGAACCGGAGGCGCTCACCTGGCTGTTCCCGCGACCCGAGGATATAGTGGATGGCGATCTCGGCAAACTGGGCATGCCCGGCAAGCGCGCCGAGTCCGTGCGCGCCGTGGCCCGCGCCTTCTGCGACGGCCCGCTCGCCGATCCCCACAGCCTGGCGCCGAACGACATGCGCGACGCCATCGTCGGCCTGCCGGGTCTCGGACCCTGGACCGCCGAGTCCATCGCCATGCGCGCGCTCGGCGATCCGGACGCTTTTCCGGGCACCGACCTCGGCGTTCTGAAAGCGCTCGGCCTCGATCTCAAGGCCGCGGGCCGCAAGGCGCTGAGCGTACGCTCCGACGCCTGGCGACCCTGGCGCGCCTATGCCACCGTCCGCCTGTGGACCATGCTGGAGGACTAGCCATGACTTTGAGCCGCTTCGTTCACGACAGCCCCATCGGTCCACTCACCGTGGTCACCGACGGCGACACCATCGTGATGATCAACTTTCCCGACGTCGATGGCCGGGTGGCGCTGCAAACGAAGAAAGCGCTCAAGGACGAGACCGTAACCGACGGTCGGCCCCATGCCGGCACCGCGGCGGCGCTGGACGCCTATTTCACCGGTGACCTTCACGCCCTGGACAAACTCCCCATTGCCCCGCGCGGCACCAATTTCGAACAATCCGTGTGGCGCGAGCTGCGCCGGATCCCGGTCGGCGAGACCCGCAGCTACGGCGACGTCGCCAAGGCCATAGGCCGCCCCACCGCCACCCGCGCTGTGGGCCGTGCCAACGGCATCAACCCGATTCCACTGGTGGTCCCCTGCCACCGCGTCATCGGCGCCGACGGCTCATTGACCGGCTTCGGTGGCGGCCTCGAAACCAAGGCGTGGCTGCTGCGGCACGAGGGTGCGTTGTTGATGTGATGGGGCCAAGCGCATCCGACCCGCCAGCCGCAGACAAGCGGAGGCTGGCGGGTCGGGTGCAGCGCCTGGTTAGGTGGCAGCGGCTTTGGGGTTGGGACCATACGAGTTTTCGCTGGGCGCACTGTCTTGCACGAAGAAAATAAGTAGGACGATGTTAACTAGCGGAATCAATCCGATTAACAACCACCAACCGCTACGACCGGTATCGTGAAGCCGACGCACGCCAACAGACAATGATGGGATGAGAAGGGCCAAAATAGAAAGACCGCCCAACAATCCCAGGCCCGCTTCAGCGTTGAACGAGCCAGTAATGTTGTCAATGATTGACAGCCCTATAAAGATGAGAAAGTAAAAAAGAAAGAAATACCAATATTCTGCACGTTGTGCACGGCCCGAAAACGTTGCGTACTTTTTTAGAGCTGAAAGAAACCAGTTCATGCTTCCCCCTCGTGTTGTTTGCCTCGGCGATTTCAGTGGCAGACGAGGCTTACTGCCACCTAACGAAAAGTTGAGCGGCGCGCCGGTTTTTGCACGTCCCGCTCGAACGCAATGTCAGGAATTTTGTGCCAAGAACTCGAGGCTAGAAATCTTTACCCTCAGTAACGGACGTCCACTTCTGGACCACTTTCCCATCAGGAAGAACCCGATCATAGGTGCCGTCGTCGTTGCGGACGATGTTGTAACAAGCGCCCATGCTTGAAATGCATTGCGCACCATTATCCTTGATGAGCCATTCGCTTTTCACTACTGCTCCTCCCCCTTCTATAAATGCCCAGCCATCAGAGGCAAAGTAGATTTTCTGGGGATTGCCGAAGTGCGCTTCCATACCATGGGCCGTGTTGCCCACAGTCAATGTCTTGACAGCCTCGGCATCCAATGTTTGGCCCGCGTGCGCCCAACTGGTAAGCAGTACAACGCCAGCAAAAGCAAAATTGATCGTCTTCATTTCTAATCCCCCTTTTACGGTGAAGCCACAAGAAATTTCTCCACCCGGATTACCGGTATGAAGCCGCCCCTTGTGGCAGAGGCGTGAATACGAACGACTTGAACTCGCCGGCGTGAAACTCGCGCAGCGCGTTTACCCTCCGGTGCAGCGATTTGTCAGACCGCCCACATCTCAACCGTGAAACGCCGCCTCGATAGCAGCAACGTCGATTTTCCTCATCGTCATCATCGCATCAAACGCCCGTTTGGCGGCTAGGCGATCGGGGCTAGTATATGCTTTCGTCAAGGCGATAGGCGTAATTTGCCAAGAGATTCCCCACTTGTCTTTGCACCAGCCACACTCGCTCTCCTGACCGCCGTTGCGAACGATCGCATTCCAGTAGCGATCCGTTTCGACTTGGTTTTCGGTCGAAACCTGAAACGAGAACGCCTCGTTGTGCTTGAACGTGGGTCCGCCGTTAAGACCGAGGCACGCAATGCCCAGCACGGTGAACTCGACAGTCAATACGTCCCCTTCTTTCCCCGATGGATAATCCCCAGGTGCGCGGTGCACCGCGCCGACCGACGATTCTGGAAATGTCTTGGCGTAAAACCGCGCAGCATCCTCGGCGTCGTCATCGTACCAAAGGCAGATCGTGTTCTTTGCAATATTTGTCATGTCGCCTCTTCGTTAAAACGAGTGTTTGCGCTATTCAGCACGGCTTCAAAATGTTTCGCACAGCAGTCTAAAGTACTTGGCCAGACGTGCGCGGTAGTTTGCGTATCGGCTGCACCTGGGGGTTAGACGGCACGTATTTCGACAGCATCAAAGCGACAATTCCATAAACACCGCGCTGGAACGGTACTTGTCCATCGTGTCAGCCGGCTGGAAATCCGCCATGCTGTTCTCGGCGTAAGAAGGAACTTCAACAAAACCAGCAGACCTGTAGAGCGCGTGCGCTGAAGTCAGCGCCTTGAGGCTCTCAAGCCTCACCGTCCTATATCCGATCGCCCTCGCGTCATCGAGAAGCAGTTGCAGCAGTCGACGTCCCGCACCGATGCCCCGTGCGTGAGGCTGCACGTACATCCTTTGGAGTTCTGCGACGCCAGGGGCCAGGCGCTTCAAGCACCCGACACCTACGTAGGTGCCGTCGTAACGCATGACATAGAGCCGTCCATGCGGCGGATAGAACTTCGACCTGTCCTCGACATCAGAAGCGATCATTGCTTCAATGTCGAACGAAAGACCATAGTTCTTATCGGCCACCTGAGCGACCCAATGCAAATACTCGCCAATAAGTTCACGCGCTGCCTTTGTGGTAGCCGCATCTTCGACAACCTTGAATTGAAGCGACCCTTTTGACACAGTGCCGTCTAACGCTGAGATAACCGGCGCTTGATGGCGACCGGCCGAAGCGACGTCGAAGGGAGTGAGTGGTCAAGCATCCGAATTGATCGCATTGTTAGGTTCACCGACGTTTCCTCTCCGAGACCGGCCGCCATCCTTGCTCTTCTGCCCATTCCACTAAATCTTCGAAAGTGATGAAGGTGTCGCACTTTTGGCCAGGTACCCCTTCTAGCGTGTCACACAAAAAGTAGGCCTCACAACATCCCAACGTACTCGGGTAATTGCGTAGCTTCCCCAAGCGTCTCCCTTTATTTCAAGGCCCTTGTATGGCGGAAAGGGGAGCTCAATGTCGCGAAAAAACATGCGGCCATCGTTCTTCGCCTCATCTGTCCAGACAAAACAAAACAAGGAGTGAGTCGATACCGGCTATTGCCCGAGCGTACCCTTCCCGGTTCTCGCGTTTCCCGGCGAACCGGTTGTGGCGGCCTGGTCCCCGTTTTGAGACGGGGCTCAAGACCGGGC
This sequence comes from uncultured Gammaproteobacteria bacterium, assembly GCA_963731035.1. Classification (GTDB taxonomy): domain Bacteria; phylum Pseudomonadota; class Gammaproteobacteria; order Arenicellales; family JAANXG01; genus JAANXG01. Next base: position 180,640 of record CAVSUY010000028.1, read on the forward strand.
TATCGGACCTAATCGAGGACGAATGTGACCTTGAGGTCGACGCGATACTCGGTAATCTTGTTCCCGTCCACGACGACCTGCTGCTCCTTGACCCAGGCGCCCTTGATGTGGTGGACGCTCTCGCCGGCGGTCTGAATTCCCTGGGCGATGGCATCCTCGAAGCTCTTGGTGGAGTTGGCGCTGATCTCGATGACTTTCGCTAGTGACATTTGGTATCTCCCCGCCGCAAAGGCGCGTGCGTCTTGAGGTGTAGCGCGACACCGTAGCAAGAAAGCTGAGGTGCGGAGTTAACCCAGGTCAACAAACCCACACAAAAACCCGGACACCGGTGCGTGCATCCCGTACGAGGCGGGGCTTTGTGAGTGCTCCGTGGGAAAGACGGCCCATATCGTGCCGCCCATTCCGCCCGTGTCGCCGCCGACGGATTCCCATTCTTCCGGATTCTCGGCGACATGGCGTCGAGGGTGATCACCACATGCCTCCATGGGGAAGTGCACCGAGGCGGTGCGACGAGTGCTCCTTCCTGTCAGCCGAAAGTAGCCTCCGGCAGCAGGGCCGAGACCACGTAGTTGGGCACGTCGACGACGTTGCTCACGCACAGGTCCACGGCGACGCTGCAGATCACGTAGGCCTGGTTACGCGTGAAGCCGTACTCCTGGAGGAGTTCCATCCTGGTCTGCGTTGGACACCATTCGAAGTCGAGCGGTGCGGGTTTGGTCTTTCTCGCCTTTGGTCCGCGATTTCGGTTCAAGGAGCAGAAAAGTCTGGTCCGGGGGGCAAGGCTCGATATAAATTTGGGCTTTGAAAACACAATAATAAGAGAGTCTGCATGGCGCACAAAACATCACGAAGAAGAGCATTGGCCGGCTTGGTCGCCACGGTTCCGGCGGCATGGGCGGCGCCGATCATAAAAACCGTCGTTCTTCCAGCGCACGCGCAGTTGTCTTCCGTTGGCCCTCCTTCCGGCTGTGTCGCCGAAGCGAGCTCGGGCAGCCGGGTTTTCACGTCCGACGACACGTTCTGCGTTCCTGAAGGCACCACCCAGGTGGTTGTCAGCGCCGAGGGCGGACCCGGGGGTAACGGTGGCAGCGGTACCGCTGGCGGCTCCGGTGGCACGGGCGGTCTCGGCGGGCTGGCCACCGGCACGATCGCCGTCACCGCGGGACAGATTCTCACCATCATCGTCGGTCACCGTGGGTTGAACGCAAGCGGCTTCGTCAGCGGCGCCGGGGGTGCTCCCGATGGCGGAAACGGCGGCAACAGCTCGGGGAACCAGCGAGCCGGCGGCGGTGGCGGCGGAGCGTCACGGGTTCAGTTAAGCGGGGCGGACCAGGTGGTCGCCGGTGGTGGGGGTGGCGGCGGCGGGTCCAACGGAAACGGTGCCAACGTTGGCGGCGACGGCGGGAGCGGAGACGGCAGCGATGGAACCGCCGGAGGCGGTACGTCTGGAGCGGCGGGAGGCCTTGGCGGCAGTCAAGCAGGGCCGAACGGGCAGGATGCTTCCGTCGCAATAAACAATGGGGCTGGCGGTGGCGGTGGCGGTGGCGTCAACGGTGGAGGACGCGGCGAAGCTCGCGGCATGGTAACCAGACTTCGGCCAGGGCGGTGGCGGTGCCGGCGGCGGGTCAAGCCTGGCAGGACCGGGAGGGAGTGTCTCGACGCACGCGAACGCCGATGGCTCCGTGTCGATCACCTGGTCCTGACGACTTATTCACAGCCGAATTTCGCTCCCGGTGCTCCCGGCTATCTCCTTCCCCGATCGTTATTGCCGAAAGATCCGGTACGACCCGGGACGGCCACCGCTGGTCGTTCCACGTCACCGTATCATCGGCGCCGACGGCTCACCGACCGGCTTCGGCGGTACATTCGAAACCAGGGTCTGGCTCCTGCGCCGCGACGGCGCGCTGATGGTTTGACGGACAGTCGCGTTATACTGTGGCTCGAGCATCGAGTTCCGTACGGTTGGATGTGGTTCCAGTGAACGTTGAAACGAACGACAGCGGGAGATCTCCAGATGGGCGACACTTATAAGGGCTCTTGTTTCTGTGGTGAAGTCGAGTTCGAAGCTGCCGGCGCGCCGGCGGCCATGGGGTATTGCCATTGCGCCGACTGCAAGGATTGGTCGGCCGCGCCGATCAATGCCTTCAGCCTCTGGAAGCCGGACAGCATTCGCATCACCAAGGGCGAGGGCAGCGTCGGAACCTACAACAAGACCGACAGCTCTTACCGCAAGTTCTGTAAAGTCTGCGGCGGTCATATCATGACCGATCACCCCGGCATGGGCCTGATAGACGTCTATGCCGCCTTGTTGCAGGACTTCAACTACGAACCCGCGCTCCACGTGCACTATGGAAGCAAGATGATGTCCATCAAGGACGGGTTGCCGAAGTTCAAGGACCTGCCCGCCGATTTCGGCGGCTCGGGCGAGACTCTGCCCGACTAGCGTTCGCCGGTCGTTGTTTTCATTCGGGGGCTCCGGGGGTGCGCGCCGCCTCGACCAGCCCGGTCGAGATCTTCTCGTCCTTGTAGGGCGGGGGAGGCGCCACATTGATCCGAAATTCCGGCTCCTCGCCAGGACCAGACGCGGATCCGCCGGGATATGTTCTTGAACTTTCGTTCTTCGTTGTCGAAAAAAGTCGTATCCAGATGATCCGCCACGCTGTCATACACCGACTGCGAGATGAGAACGCCGCCGGGATCGGACATGCCTTCGAGCCGCGCCGCGACGTTGACGCCGTCGCCGTAGATCTAGGGTCGGTTGAGTCTGACCCCATGGCGTCATAAAAAAAGCCCCGCACGAGGCGGGGCTTTCTTGACTGCTCCTTGGGAAGGGCAGGGAAGGATGGTTACATCATGCCGCCCATGCCGCCCATGCCGCCCATGTCTCCGCCGCCCATGCCGCCGGGGGATTCCTTCTCTTCCGGAATCTCAGCGACCATGGCTTCGGTGGTGATCATGAGGCTGGCGATCGACGCCGCGTTCTGCAGCGCGGAACGGGTGACCTTGGTGGGATCCAGAATTCCCATCTGGATCAGGTCGCCGTATTCCTCGGAGCCGGCGTTGTAGCCAAAGTTGCCGGAGTTCTCCAGCACCTTGTTCAACACCACGGATCCGTCCTGACCTGCATTGCCGACGATCTGGCGCAGCGGCTCCTCGAGAGCGCGCCGAACGATCTTGATGCCGGTCTGCTGGTCGTTGTTTTCACCCTTGACCTTCTCGACCTTGGCTATGCAGCGAACCAGGGCCACGCCGCCGCCCGGCAGCACGCCTTCTTCCACCGCAGCGCGGGTGGCGTGCAGCGCGTCCTCGACGCGGGCTTTCTTTTCCTTCATTTCGATCTCGGTAGCGGCACCGACCTTGATCACGGCTACGCCGCCGGCCAGCTTGGCCACGCGCTCCTGCATCTTCTCCTTGTCGTAGTCGGAAGTCGCTTCCTCGATCTGGGCGCGGATCTGGTTGACCCGGGCCTCGATGTCCTTTTTGGTGCCAGCACCGTCGATGATGGTGCTGTTCTCCTTGGAGACCTGGAGACGCTTGGCCTGGCCGAGGTCATCCAGCGTGGCGCTCTCGAGGCTCTTGCCGACTTCCTCGGAGATCACCTGGCCGCCGGTCAGAACAGCGATGTCCTGCAGCATGGCCTTGCGACGGTCACCGAAGCCCGGCGCCTTGACGGCGCAGACCTTGACGATGCCGCGGATGTTGTTCACCACCAGAGTGGCAAGGGCTTCGCCCTCGATGTCCTCGGCGATGATCATCAACGGCTTGCTGGCCTTGGCCACCGATTCCAGAACCGGCAACATATCCTTGATGTTGGAGATCTTCTTGTCGTGGATCAGGATGTACGGATCTTCCAGTTCGCAGGTCATGTTCTCCTGCTTGTTGATGAAGTACGGAGAGAGGTAGCCGCGGTCGAACTGCATGCCCTCGACGATCTCCAGCTCATTCTCGAGCCCGGAGCCTTCTTCCACGGTGATGACGCCTTCCTTGCCCACCTTCTCCATCGCCTCGGCAATGATCCTGCCTACCGACTCGTCGGCGTTGGCGGACACGGTGCCCACCTGGGCGATTTCCTTATGGTCCGAGCAGGGCTTGGACAGGGCCTTGAGCTCCTCGACGGCCGCCAGAACGGCCTTGTCGATGCCTCGCTTCAGGTCCATCGGGTTCATGCCGGCGGCCACGGCCTTCAGGCCTTCCTTGATCATGGACTGGGCCAGCACGGTGGCGGTGGTGGTGCCGTCGCCGGCGACGTCGGAGGTCTTGCTCGCGACCTCTTTCACCATCTGCGCACCCATGTTCTCGAACCTGTCCTTCAGCTCGATTTCCTTCGCCACGGAGACGCCATCTTTGGTGACGGTCGGCGCGCCGAAGGATTTTTCAAGAACCACGTTACGGCCCTTGGGGCCCAGCGTGACTTTCACGGCGTCAGCCAGGATGTTCACGCCCCTGAGTTTTTTGGCGCGGGCGGCTTCGCCGAACAATACTTCTTTTGCTGCCATTGCTATGGTCTCCGATGTTTATTCGATGACGCCCATGATGTCGTCTTCACGCATCACGAGCAGTTCTTCGTTGCCGACCTTGACTTCGGTGCCGGAATACTTGCCGAACAGCACCTTGTCACCGGGTTTGACGTCCAGGCTGCGGACTTCGCCGTTGTCCTGGAACTTGCCGTTACCCACGGCGACTACTTCGCCCTGCATGGGCTTCTCGGCAGCGCTGTCGGGGATCACGATGCCGCCGGGCGTCGTCTTCTCTTCTTCGAGCCGGCGCACCAGTACGCGATCGTGTAAGGGACGGATGGACATGTTCGTATGCCTCCTCAATTGGAAGTGTTAACTAATTGAATTTACTAGAGTTTTGTGCTGCTTAGCACTCACCTAAGTTGAGTGCTAATAATAGGGTCGAACTGTTCGATGTCAAGGGGTGGGGGTTTAGATTTCTTTATGGGGGTGATCCGGGGGATTCGCCGGGCCCTTGATGGGTAATCGCGGCTGCACTGGGATCGTTCCTGACGATTCCAGCATTTCCTCCATCCATGGAGGTCCAAGCCGCTCCTACAATCCAAGGATTACCGCACTGCCGAACCCCCGAATTGCAGGAGCGGCTTCAGCCGCGATCCCCTCCTCTTCAATCGTCCACCCGGTGGTACTGCCCCTCCAGCGGCTTCCCGGGTCCCGGCGTTCCCGGCCCTGGCCCCGGTCCTGGCCCCCGTCCTCCGGGCCCCATGTGAATAATGGTGCCGTGGCGCATCATGTAGTTGATCACCGCCCGCCGGACCGGCGGCGTGAGGCACAGAAAGCCGACGGTGTCCGTGAAAAAGCCGGGCGTGAGCAGCAACGCCCCCGCCAGCAGCAGGAACACGCCTTCGAACACCTCCATGGCGGGCAGCTCGCCGCGATCAAGCTGGGCGCGGATGCGGCCCAGGGCGGAGAACCCCTGGCGGCGCACCAGCCACGCCCCGAGGACGGCGGTGAACACTACCGCAAAAACCGTCCAGCCCACGCCGATGATGCCGCCCACCGTGAGAAGCAGGTAGATCTCGAACAGCGGGACCAGCAGAAAAATGAACAGCAGGGCGGGGCCTAGGCGCATGTATTACTGACCTCGTTCCAAAGGGTTTCGGTTTGGCGGGCGATCGACTCGGTCCATCCGCTTAACCGATGGTCTCCCCCTTCGATGATTTCAAGCCCCTTGCCCCCGAAAGCGGGCGGGCATTCCAGGGCATCGAGCCAGTCCCGCGATTCCCGCCAGGGCAGCAGCTCGTCCCGGGTCCCGTGAATCACCCGTACCGGGCACGGCAGCCTGCCGGGTGGTGGGCCGTAGCGCAAGGCATCGGCGCAGAACCCGTAGTCGAGACGGTAACAGCCGCCGGAGTATAAATCGGGAAACCACCGGTAGCCGCGAGACTGCCAGCGCGCCACCTCCGCCGGCCGCAGCTGCTCGCCGATGAAATGGTCCATGAACCGCAAAGCGGGTGCCACCAGGACCAGCCCCTCGATGCGGTGGCGACCCGAGGCCGCGGCATGGATCGCGATCAGGCCTCCCAGGCTGGAGCCGACCAGGATGCACGGCGGCTCGCCCAGTGCGGCGATAACGCGATGCAGGTCGTCGATGGCGCCGCTGACGGTGAAGCGCCGGAACTGTCCGTCCGAGCCGCCGCATCCACGCTGGTCGAATCGGAGCCAGCCGAAGCCGTGCCGCCCTGCCATCTCTGACAGGGCCCTGGATTTCTCACCGTCGCAATGGGAGCGAAAGCCGTGTATGAACAGGCCGGTGCGGGACCCGGTTCCCGTTCGTCGAAGACCCCGCAAAACCTCGCCGTCCCGCGCCAGCCGCCAGTCCTGCTCGCCGGCCATGGGGCCTGCGGGCTCAGCCACGGGATTCCGACGAGGCACGGGAGAAACTTTGAGGCCCGGGGTCCGTCATAGAGTCTATTAGAACCGCCGTGGAGGCTGCGCCGGGCGCCGTTCGCGCCGGTGCCGCGTGGACTACAATGGGTGCGCGCGGGCAAGACGTCATTCCAGGGGCTTCATGCAATTGATCGGGTTTCATAGTCGTCGTACCGGCCGTGTCCACTGCCGGGCGCTGCGGCTCGTCCTCATGGTGTCGGCGCTGGCGATGCTGGTCGGCGCTCCGGCGTGGGGGAGCCACCAAGGCGGCGACCAGGGAAACGACCAGGGAAGCCAGTCCCAGGACAGCCAGGCCGCGGGCCTTCAGAACGAGGCCGGGAACCAGGCCGGGACGCTGCTCGATCCCGACCAGGCATTCCGGTTCGAGGCGCAGATGGTGTCGCCCGATCTGTTGCAGGTCACCTGGCACATCGCCCCGGATTATTACATGTACCGGAAGAGCTTTTCCGTCGCGGCGACCAGCGACGACGTGGTTCTCGGCGCGCCGGATTTCCCGCCGGGCACGGTCAAGCACGACCAGAACTTCGGCGATGTGGAGATCTACAAGTCGGACGTCGTTTTCACGGTGCCGGTGAAGTCCGTGCCGGACGGCTCCCATGAGTTCACCCTGCGGGCCGTGGGCCAGGGATGCAACGAGCCGGTGGGTGTGTGCTTCCCGCCGGTGAGCAAGACCGCCACCGTGCAGCTGGCGGAGATGGAGCAGAGCGGCGGTGAATCTCTCATGAGCGGCGGCTCGGGCGGCGAGAGCACGCTGGACTCCCTCAAGGCGATGCTCGGCGTCGGCTCCGGTTCCGACGATTCGCCGTTCCTCCGCGCCGACCAGGCGTTCCAGTCGAGGCTCACGCCTCTCGGCCCCGAGACGCTGGTGGCGCGCTTCTCCATCCATCCCGGCTACTACCTATACAAGGACAAGATCACCGTCACCAGCGGCGATCCCGGGGTCAGGATCACCGATGTGCAGCTGCCTGACGGGAGGAAGAAGAGGGACAAGTATTTCGGCGACATCCGGGCCTTCTACAACAGCTTCGACGCGCGGATCGGACTGCAGCGGGATGCCCGGCAGGCACGGCAGGTCTCCTTGACTTTGAAGTACCAGGGTTGCGCGGAGCGGGGCATCTGCTACCCGCCCATAGAGAAGACCCTGACGGTGAGCCTGCCCGGCGTCTCCGAGGCCGAGGCGGCAACCGGCTCGGCACCGCCGGGGTCCGGAGGAACACCGATGCAGACCGGCGCGTGGACGGTGCTGCTGGCTTTCGTCTCGGGCCTGCTGCTTACCTTCACGCCCTGCGTGCTTCCGATGATCCCGATCCTGGCCGGGATCATCGTCGGTCAGGGCAACGACATGACCCGGCTGCGCGCCGGCGGGTTGGCGTCCGTCTACGTGCTGGGCACCGCAGTCACCTACACCGCCGTCGGTGTCGTCGCGGGGCTCACCGGGGACCAGTTGCAGGCGTATTTCCAGAACGCGTGGGCGATCGGCTTCATCGCCGCGCTGCTGGTGTTCATGGCCTTGTCCATGTTCGGCCTGTACGAGTTGAAAATGCCCTCGGCCATCCAGAGCCGCATGCAGCACCACGCGGCAGGCTTGAAAGCCGGCGCCGTCGGCGGCGTGTTCTTCATGGGCATCCTGTCGGCGCTGATCGTGGGGGCCTGCGTGTCGCCCGTGTTGATCTCGGTCCTGGGCCTGGCGATCAAGGGCGGCGACCCGGTGCTGGGCGGGGCGATCATGTTCGCCATGGCCCTTGGCATGGGCCTGGTGCTGATCGTGCTCGGCTTCGGGTTCGGTTACGTGCTCCCCAAGACCGGGGCCTGGATGGAAACGGTCAAGCATGTTTTCGGCCTGATGCTGCTCGCGGTTGCCATATACCTGCTCGGCGCCGTGCCGTGGGTGCCGGTCATGTACCTGTGGGCCGTGCTGCTGGTGGGCACCGCCGTCTACCTGGTGGCGTCGGCAAGGCGCCGCGGAAGCACTGCCTGGAACTGGGCGGGGCAGACCGCCTCGGTGCTGCTGGTGGCCTGGGGCGTGCTGGCGGTGATCGGCGGAATCCGCGGCGGCCGGGACATACTGCAGCCGGTGAGTTACCAGGATCTGTTCGGGGCATCCGCCGAGGAAGCGGCCGCGCACGTCGAGTTTCAGCGGGTATCGAGCCCCGAGTCCCTGGCGCGCCTGATGCGCGATGCGAAGGCAGAGGGCAAGCCGGTCATGATCGACTACTACGCCGACTGGTGCGTGGACTGCCTGCGCATGGAAAAATCCACGTTCGCGGTCCCCAGGGTCGCCCGTGCACTGAACGACGAGTTCGTTCTGATCCAGGTCGACGTTACCGACCCCAAGGATCCCGGCACCCGTGCCATTAAGCGGAACCACGACATATACGGCCCGCCGGCGATGCTGTTCTTCGACAAGGACGGGAAGGAGATCCGGTCCTTACGCCGCTACGGTTATATGGACAGCCGCCAGTTCATGCAGCACATCGCGCCCCTCCGGGAGGGATAGAAACAGTGGACAGAAGAGCGCTGCTCAAGAGCCTGCTGGTCGCCGCCTCGCTGACCGGGCTGCATAGCCGTCCGGCAGGCGCGGCCATGAGAGATCTCGAAGGCCGCGCGCGCGACCTGGACCACTGGGCCGGCCAGACCCGCCTGGTGAACTTCTGGGCCACGTGGTGCGGCCCCTGCCGGCAGGAGCTACCTCTGCTGGAGGATACCCAGCGCCGCTACGGGAACCGGGGCTTCAGCGTAATCGGCGTTGCGCTGGACACGGCGGACGCGGTGTCCAGCTTCAAGCAGCGTTTCGGACTCACCTATCCGCTGCTCGTGGCGGGTTCGCAGGGCGGCCTGGACATGATGAGAGAGTACGGCAACACCACCGGTGCGGTGCCCTACAGCGTGCTGCTGTCTCCGGGCGGTGATGTGCTCGACACCCAGCTGGGCGCCTTCGATGACCAACGGTTGCAGGATATGTTGGAGAAGAATTTGAAGAACGCGCCGAAGGAGCCTCAGACGCAGATGACGCGGTTGTTTCTGACGGATCGCGGCTGAAGCCGCTCCTACGATCCGTGGTTTACCGCGGTGCTGATCCCCGGATCGTAGGAGCGACTTTCCCGTGCAGTCACGATAGAACAAAAAAGACGCGTTACGTCGGCCAACTTCGCCAAATATGGCGTCAACTGGACTTGATCCTGCCTTTACGGCAGACTGAAACATACACAATGAAGGCCTGCCCGTATGTCGACAATCCTTGTCATGCACGGACCCAATCTGAATCTGCTGGGCTCCCGGGAGCCCGAGCATTACGGCAGCGTATCGCTCGAAGACATCAATCGCGGCCTGAAAACAATCGCGGATTTGGCGGGCCACAAGCTCGTGTGCGTGCAGAGCAACGCCGAGCATGAACTCGTCGACCGGATACAGGCGGCTGCGGGCAGGGAGGATTTCATCATCATCAATCCCGCCGCTTACACGCACACCAGCGTTGCGCTCCGCGACGCCCTGGCCGCTGTTAGAATTCCCTTCATCGAAGTACACCTGTCGAACGTGCACTCGCGAGAGCCCTTCAGGCGCCACTCCTATCTGTCCGACCTGGCAGTCGGCGTGATTACCGGGCTGGGCGCGAAGGGTTACGAGCTGGCCCTGCAGGCGGCGTTTGAACTACTCAGCGAGAAATCGTGATGGATCTTAGAAAAGTCAAAAAACTGATCGAGCTGCTGGAGGAATCGAACCTGAATGAAATGGAGATCCGGGAAGGCGAGGAATCCATCCGATTGAGCCGTGGTTTCGGTGTCCAGCACCCCCAGGCGATGATGCCGGTGGCGGCGCCCGAAGGGTATCACCCGGGCGCCGCGCGTCCTGGCGGGGCGGGACATGGCGCCGGCCGCGGCGCGGGCCATGAAGACGACGAGCCGGCACAGGGGTCCGACATACCGAGTGGCCACCAGGTCACCTCTCCCATGGTCGGCACCTACTATGCCTCGCCAGAACCCAGCGCCGAGCCTTACGTCACGGTCGGCAGCACGGTGTCCCAGGGCGAAACCTTGTGCGTCATCGAGGCGATGAAGATTTTCAACCAGATCGAATCGGACGCCGCGGGCACCGTGGTCTATATCCAGAAGGATAACGGAGAAGCCGTCGAATACGGCGAACTCCTTTTCGTCATCCAGTGACCGTGTGATTCGAAGGTCATGATCGACAAGCTGGTTATCGCCAACCGCGGCGAAATCGCGTTGCGCATCCAGCGGGCCTGCCGGGAGCTCGGCATCCGCACCGTGGCGGTGCACTCCGAGGCCGACCGCGATGCCAAGCACGTCAAGCTGTCCGACGAATCGGTGTGCATCGGTCCGCCGCCTGCCCGCGACAGCTACCTGAACATTCCGGCGGTGATCGCCGCCGCCGAGGTGACGGCGGCTTCCGCCATCCACCCCGGCTACGGCTTCCTTGCAGAGAACGCCGATTTCGCCGAGCGCGTGGAGGAGAGTGGCTTCATTTTCGTCGGCCCGCGCCCGGAAACCATACGCCTGATGGGCGACAAGGTTTCCGCCATCAACGCCATGCGCAAGTCCGGCGTCCCCTGCGTTCCCGGATCCAACGGGCCTCTCAATGACGACGACGAGCGGACCCTGCGTATCGCCATCGAAATCGGGTATCCGGTCATTATCAAGGCGGCCGGCGGCGGCGGCGGGAAGGGCATGCGTGTGGTGCGGGACGAGGCCTCGCTGCTGAGCGCCATCGCCCTCACTATGTCCGAGGCACGCGCCGCCTTCGGCAACGACACGGTGTACATGGAGAAATTCCTGGAACGGCCGAGACATGTCGAGTACCAGGTGATGGCCGACGAGCACGGCAACGCGGTGCACTACGGCAACCGCGACTGTTCCATGCAGCGCCGCCACCAGAAGGTCATCGAGGAGGCGCCGGCTCCCGGCATCAACCCCAGCCTGCGGGAGGAGATGGGCGAGCGTTGCGCCGAGGCCTGCAGGCGGATTGGCTACCGCGGCGCGGGCACCTTCGAGTTCCTGTTCCAGGATGACGAGTTCTTCTTTATCGAGATGAACACCCGTATCCAGGTGGAGCACCCCGTGACGGAGCGGATCACCGGCGTGGACCTGGTGAAACAGCAGATCAGGGTGGCGGCCGGGGAGCGGCTGCCCCTGACCCAGGATCAGATCGAGTTCACGGGCCACGCCCTCGAGTGCCGGATAAACGCGGAGGATCCCGAGACGTTCACCCCTTCGCCGGGCAGGATCGTTCAGTACCACGCGCCGGGCGGTCCGGGCATTCGGGTCGATTCCCATATCTACAATAACTACGTGGTACCGCCCTATTACGATTCACTGATAGGAAAAGTCATCGCCTACGGAAGCGATCGCAACGAAGCCCTGGCGCGCATGGTGCGAGCCCTGGAAGAGATGGTGGTCGACGGTGTGAGCACCAATATCCCGCTGCACCAGATCATCCTCGCGGATCCCGATTTCCGGCGTATGAACTTCAACATCCATCACCTGGAAAACAACATCCTCAAGCGCTGATCCGTGTCCTACCTGCAGCTCCGCTTCCTTGTCCAGCGAGACCGCGCCGACGAGCTGAGCGGCGCCCTGCAGGATCTTGGCGCCTTGTCGGTGACCTGGGAGAACGCGGGTGACGACGCCTACTTCGAGGTCGCTTATCCGAGTGAGCCCGACTGGTTGCGCGTATGCGTCACCGGCCTGTTCGAATCGACCTGCAATCCCGAATTGCTGGCACAGGAGCTCAGCGGCCGTATTCGCGAGGAACTGGTGCCCCGGATCGAGCCGCTGGAGGACCAGGACTGGGAACGCGTGTGGCTCGAGCGCTTTCAGCCGCGCAAGTACCGGGGAGACCTGTGGGTGTGCCCGAGCTGGGCGGAGCCGCCGGACCCGCTCGCCACCAACCTGGTCCTGGATCCCGGCCTGGCCTTCGGCACCGGCGACCATGCCACCACCGCCCTGTGCCTGGACTGGATATCCGAGTGCGAGTGGACCGGCAGCACCATCCTGGACTACGGTTGCGGCTCTGGCATACTCGCCATCGCCTGCCTGCTCAAGGGTGCCTCCGCAGCGATCGGGGTCGACCTCGATCCGCGAGCCCTGGCGGCCGGCGTCGCCAACGCCGAACGCAACGGCGTCGGCGACAGGTACAGGGCGTTGGCGCCCGACGAAGTTGCGGAAGATCTGCGCGCGGATCTTGTGGTGGCGAACATCCTTTCGAGCGTTCTGGTCGAACTCTCCGGCGTGCTGACCCGCAGCGCCCGTCCGAATGGACTGCTGCTGCTCAGTGGGATCCTCGAAGAGCATGGCCCTGAGGTCGAGTCGGCGTACGCGCCGTCGTTCACCTTCGAAAGGCAATCGCGCGACGGATGGTGCTTGTTGATCGGGCGGAAATGTTGAATACAGTCGCCGTCCCGGCTGCTTCGGTGGGCGCCTGAACCATGGCGCGCGCCTGGGCCCGGATCAGGAAAGCGCGCGGCAAATCGATCGATTCTCGAATAGAATGGCGACCGGGCTCGCGCCCGTAGGTCCTATGTACAGCCAGTGTCCACAATGCCAGGCGATCTTCAACGTGCCCGAATCGCACATCGGCGCGCATCAGGGCCTGGTGCGCTGCGGGCGGTGCCAGGCGATATTTCACGCGGTCACGAACAAGGTCGACGGACTGGAGGTCCTCGACGAGCGGCGTGCCGCCACGGGGAAACCTTCAGAACCGGAACCGTCACCGGCAGCGGAGCGTCATCAGCCGGCGGCGCCCGGCCCCGATTCTTCCGCGAACCGCGCCTTGGACACCGAACGGGAGCCGTCAGCGGCCGCTGACGTCGCCGCGCCGGACGAAACCGGTGCGTCCCTGGAGTCCACCGGACCCGGGGTCAATCTGTACGAGGAGGACACGTTCCCCGGGACCTACGATGACGCCGCCGACGAGGAGACGGAAGGGGAACAGGAGCCGGCCGAGGTCGCGCAGCAAGAACCGGAAGAGGGGGATGCGCCGGATCGACACGAGAATGTGGAGACCGATGAAGAGCGGGAAGCGGACCGGGTCGAACTCGTTGTTCCAAGTCCTGGAGAGGCCGCCGCCGAGGACGACCACTTCACCGGAGAGGTGGAGGAGATCGTGATCGAGGCGCCGCCGGTGTTATGGAACGCATTCGACGAAGAGGTCGAAGACGACGTCGACAATGCCGCGGATACCAGCGCTTCTGCGACCGGCGGGTCAGGAGGCGCCGGGGCGGCAACGACCCCCCGCCGCGTGCCTGCTGCCGCCGCGACCCGAGGCGCCGCCGCGTCCGGCGAACGCAAGCTGCGTTTGAAATCGCCGTATCGGGCCAGGGACGTGCGGATGGTGGAGCTGCCCCACCCCAGGCCCTTTAAAACGGCGTCGCTTTCCCTGTTGTCGGTGTTTCTGGTCCTGCTGCTGGTGTGGCAGGTCAAGACGTTTTACCTCGATGCCCTGGCCCAGTTTCCCATCGCCCGGCCTTACCTGGAGATCGTCTGCCGGCCCCTGGGATGTGCCATGCCGCCGCGGCGGAATTTCGCGGACATCGACCTCGTCGGCACCAGCATCAATGTCAATCCCGAGGTTCCCGGCGCCCTGCAAATCAACGCCAGCCTCATGAACCGGGCGCATTTCCCCCAGCCTTATCCGCCGCTGCGCGTCACCTTGACCGACCGCGACGGGCGCATCGTGGGCCGGCGCACCTATCTGCCTTCGGAGTATCACCCTGATGGTGTATCGCAACTCTTGCCCATCAAGGCGAAGCGCGATGTATCCATCAATCTGGCGCAGCCCGCGGAGAACGCGGTGGGCTACGAAGTGGAACTGGTCGCTCCGGTGTCCGGCAGTTCGCAGTAGCCAGGGTCCCGGTTGCGGGTGGTGGCCCCGCAAAACAGAGGGATAACTCTTCTTCTTAAAGATCTTTGTGATCCATTTGGCGGAGACGCGTCGGGTGTGATCGAACGCACATTGTCTCGAAGCGACACTCCGTCGAGAAAAATTATGTTCAATTCATGTCGAGCCTTTTTTCAATCGTGCGGAACCAGTATCATAGGTTTCCATCGGAGCGAGGCGTCACCGCTTCGATGGCGGGACGGTCGTCGAAGTCATGCATAGTTCCCCGGAGCGGGGGAACAACAAAACGAGTTCGTTTTCTTTCATTGATCCTGTACCGGGATGTTCCATCAATGTCGGTGAGTGCGAACAACGCGGAATCCCTCGGTAAGGTGGAGGAATCCCGCAAGTTTCTCTTCGCTTGAATGAATATTGGTTCCTATCAATTGCCGGGCAATGTAGTGGCTGCGCCCATGGCGGGGATTACAGACCTGCCCTATCGAAAGCTGTGCAGCCGGTTCGGCGCTTCCCTCACGGTCTGCGAGATGGTCCATTCAGACCCGGCGCTGCGGCACGGCTCCAAGTCGCGGCTGCGCGGCAACCACGAGGGGGAGCGGGCGCCGGTGGTGGCCCAGCTGCTGGGAACGGAGCCGGATTTGCTGGCGGACGCGGCCCGGTACAACGTGGACCGGGGGGCCCACATTATCGATATCAACATGGGTTGCCCGGCCAAGAAGGTCTGCAACAAGCTGGCCGGATCGGCCCTGCTCGCCGACGAGGACAGGGTTGCGCGCATCCTGGAGGCGGTGGTCAAGGCAGTGGAGGTGCCGGTCACCGTGAAGATACGCACCGGGCCGGAGCCCTCGAACCGCAACGGCGTGCGGGTCGCATGCATCGCGGAGCAGGCGGGCATCCAGGCGATAGCGGTCCACGGCCGCACCCGGGCTTGCAAGTACGGGGGCGAGGCGGAGTACGACATGATACGGAGAATCAAGCAGGCGGTGGGCATTCCCGTCATCGCCAACGGCGACATCGATTCGCCGGAAAAGGCACGAAGCGTTCTGGAATACACGGGCGCCGATGCGGTGATGATCGGCCGGCCCGCCCAGGGAAGGCCATGGCTGTTCGGGCAGATCCGCGACCATCTCGCAGGGGGGGTGGTTCGTGAGCCCGGTTTTCAGGAGCGGGCGGAAGCGGTGCTGGAGCATGTGGAAGCACTCCATGCTTTCTACGGTACGAGCATGGGTGTGCGTGTCGCCCGCAAGCACATTTCCTGGTACATAAAAAATATGAGGGGCGGGGAGAATTTCTGGAGAGAAATCAACCATATAGACACCACCAAAGAGCAAAAGCGCATGCTGAACATATTCTTACAGAATCAAATGTCGCTGCCCCAGGCCGCATGAACCCCAAGACGCACATACCGCTTTGCCAGAGCGTCCGTGGTTCGTTGAAGCGATACTTCAAGGATTTGAACGGCGAGGAGCCGGTCAATCTGCACTACATGGTCATGTCAGAGGTGGAAAAGCCGTTGCTCGAGCTCGTCATGGAACGGGCGGAGAGCAACCAGACGCGGGCCGCGAGGATGTTGGGCATCAACCGCAACACCCTGCGCAAAAAGCTCAAGTTCTACAAGCTGGAGTGACCCTCCGGTCCGTGCTGCATGACGAATAAAGTAGTGGTCCGAAGGGCGCTGCTCAGCGTTTCCGACAAGACCGGAATCGTCGAGCTCGCCCGCCGCCTGCATCAGGATGGGGCGGAGATCCTGTCGACCGGCGGCACTGCGGCGCTGCTGCGCGAGCAGCAGGTGCCCGTGGTCGAGGTAGCGGACTTCACGGGATCGCCGGAAGCCATGGGCGGCCGCGTCAAGACGCTGCACCCGAAGATCCACGGCGGTATTCTCGGACGCCGGGGCATTGACGACGAGGAGATGGAGCGGCACGGCTTCGAGCCCATCGATCTCGTAGTGGTAAACCTGTATCCCTTCGAGCAGACCGTGGCCCGTCCCGACTGTACGTTTGACGAGGCGGTCGAGAACATCGACATCGGCGGCCCCACCATGATCCGCGCCGCCGCCAAGAACCACGCCCACGTGGCGGTGGTGGTGGACCACGAGGATTACCAGACGCTGCTCGACGAGCTCGAGCAGGCCGGGGAGATCAGCCTCGATACCCGCCTGCGGCTGGCTCGAAAAGCCTTCGAGTGCACGGCCCGCTACGACGATGCCATTGCCAACTACTTCGGCACCAGCCGGGAGCCGAACGAGCATTTCCCGCTCACCTTCAATCGCCAGTACCTGCAGGTTCAATCCCTGCGCTACGGAGAGAACCCGCACCAGAACGCCGCTTTCTACCGTGATCTCAGCGTGGACGACGCGTGCATCGCGACGGCGCGCCAATGGTCCGGCAAGGAGTTGTCCTACAACAACATCGCGGACGCCGACGCCGCTCTCCAGTGCGTCAAGCAGTTCGTGGAACGCAGCGCCTGCGTCATCGTCAAGCACGCCAATCCCTGCGGCGTTGCCGTCGCCGAAAACCCGGCGGAAGCCTACGAGCACGCCTACCGGACAGACCCCGAATCGTCGTTCGGCGGCATCGTCGCCTTCAATCGGACGCTGGATGCGCAGACCGCGCAGCTGATCATCGAGCGTCAGTTCGTGGAGGTGATCATCGCCCCCGAGGTGGATGTGGACGTGCCGGAGATCGTGTCGCGCAAGAAGAATGTGCGCCTGCTGACTTGCGGCGCCTGGCAGCCAGAGCCGCCGGCGTGGTATGACTACAAGCGCGTGTGCGGAGGGCTGCTGGTCCAGGACGCCGACCTCGCATTGTGGAAGGAGCTGAAGACCGTCACCGAGACGCAGCCGGGCGAGGACATCATGCGCGACCTGGTGTTCGCCTGGAAGGTCGCGAAGTACGTGAAGTCCAACGCCATCGTCTACGCGAAAGACGAGGCCACCGTGGGGGTCGGCGCCGGACAGATGAGCCGGGTCAACTCGGCGCGCATCGCCGCCATCAAGGCGCAGCATGCCGGCCTGGTGGTGGCCGGCTCGGTAATGGCTTCGGATGCCTTCTTCCCATTCCGCGACGCCATCGACACGGCGGCCGGCGAGGGCATCCGCGCGGTGATACAGCCCGGCGGCTCCATGCGTGACGAGGAGGTTATCCAGGCCTGCAACGAAAACGGCATCGCCATGGTCTTCACCGGCATGCGGCATTTCCGGCATTGACCGGGCCCGCCCCAAAGTCCCCTCTCCCTTGAGAAGGGGGACGGCGCGCACGTTTCCTCTGCCCACCGGGGAGAGCCTCCTGACAAGAACATGAACACAACAGGCAACTCCTCATGAAAGTCCTGGTAGTCGGCGGCGGCGGCCGGGAACATGCGCTGGCCTGGAAGCTGACCCGGTCGCCGAACGCGGAGAAAGTGTTCGTGGCGCCGGGCAACGCCGGCACAGGGCGCGAGCCGGGGGTCGTGAACATCGATATCGCCGCAACCGACATCCCGGCGCTGGTCGAGTTCGCCGCCGGCCAGGATATCGGCCTGACGGTGATCGGTCCGGAAGCGCCGCTGGTGGCGGGGATCGTGGACCGATTCCGCGAGCGCGGCCTGCGCTGCTTTGGACCGGGGCCGTCGGCGGCGCGCCTGGAAGGGTCCAAGGACTTTGCCAAGTCGTTCATGAAGCGGCACGGCATCCCCACCGGCGGATATCGCAGCTTCGAGGACCGGGAATCGGCCGAGGCGCATCTGGAAGAATCCGGCCTGCCCATCGTGATCAAGGCCGACGGTCTGGCGGCGGGAAAAGGTGTGACGGTGGCTCACACCCGCGACGAAGCGCTGGCTGCGGTCAGAGACTGTCTCGAAGAGGGGCGCTTCGGCGAAGCCGGCCGCCGGGTGGTGATCGAGGAGTTCCTGTCCGGAGAGGAGGCCAGCTTCATCTGCATGGTTTCCGGCAACCAGGTGCTGCCGCTGGCCAGTTCCCAGGACCACAAGGCCCGCGACGACGGGGACAAAGGCCCCAATACCGGCGGCATGGGCGCCTACTCCCCGGCGCCGGTGGTGGACGCCGGCATGCACCGGCGCATCATGGACGAAGTGGTTACGCCCACCGTGCGCGGTCTGAGCTCGGAAGGGATCGACTACCTGGGTTTCCTGTACGCCGGGCTGATGATCGCGGCCGACGGGACGCCCCGGGTCCTGGAGTACAATTGCCGCTTTGGCGACCCGGAAACCCAGCCCATACTGATGCGTCTCGACTCCGACCTCTTGTCGCTGTGCGAGGCGGCCGTCGACCACCGGCTGGATTCCGCGCGGGTCGAATGGCGGCCCGAAGCGGCCCTTGGCGTGGTAATGGCTGCGGGCGGCTATCCATTCGATTACGACAAGGGACATCCGATCCACGGGCTCGAGGGACTGGAGGCGCCGGACCTCAAGGTGTTCCACGCGGGAACCCTCGAGCGCGACGGACGGGTGGTGACCGACGGTGGCCGGGTGTTGTGCGTCACCGCACTCGGCCGGACCGTCAAGGACGCGCAGGCGCGCGCCTATCAGGGGGTGAAAGCGATCCGCTGGAAGGACGCGTATTACCGGCACGACATCGGTTCGCGGGCCATCGGCCGCGAGCGGGCGTCACCGGAACTCAGTTGAAATCACCAAAACATTCAGAAGCTAAAGCTAAACCATGTCAGAGAATTTCGTAGCCGTGTTGATGGGGTCGGATTCGGACCTCGAGACCATGCAGTCCACGCTGGACACCCTGGACAACCTGGAGGTGCCGTGGGAGGTGAAGATCACCTCCGCCCACCGCACCCCGGACGCCACCCACGCCTACGTGCGGGATGCCGACGAGCGCGGTTGCGCGGTGTTCATCGCCGCGGCCGGACTTGCCGCCCATCTGGCCGGTACCGTGGCGGGACTGACACTCAAACCGGTCATCGGCGTGCCTATCGATGCCGGGCCTTTGAGGGGACAGGATTCCCTGTTGTCGACGGTTCAAATGCCGGGCGGTATACCGGTGGCGTGCGTCGCCATCGGCCGCGCCGGCGCCAAAAACGCCGCCTATCTCGCCGCCCAGATGCTGGCGCTCTCGGACCCGGCGATGACCGCCCGTCTGCACGACGATCGCCGGGAGAACGCCCAGGCTGTTCTCGCCAAGGACCAGGCTCTGAAGGAAAAGCTGCGGCACCCGACCAGGCATTAGCCCTTGTCGAACTTTTCCGGCAGCCGACTGCGGGAAGCAGTATGGGCGCTGCGACGCGGCGGGGTGGTGGCCTATCCCACCGAGGGCTGCTATGGCTTGGGCTGCGATCCCCGCAATGTGCGCGCCGTGCAGAAGATACTGCGTTTGAAGAAACGAAGCCGGCGCCAGGGGCTGATCCTGATCGGCGCCCATTGGCGCCACATCGAGCGCTGGGTGGACGCCTCCGACGAGTCCGCCGTCGCCCGGGCGCGGGCGACCTGGCCGGGGCCGAACACCTGGCTGTTGCCGGCCGCACCGCGGGTGTCCAGTTGGCTCCGAGGCGAGCACGATACCATCGCGGTGCGGATCACCGGCCATCCCCTGGCCGGCGCGTTGTGCCGGCGTTTCAACTCCGCCATAGTGTCCACCAGCGCCAACCTGCACGGCCGCCGGCCGGCCGCCAGCGCGGCGCAGGTGCGGGACTTGTTCGATGGTACCGTCGACGCCGTCGTGGACGGGCGGCTGGGTGGACTGAATGGCCCCACGGAGATACGCGACGCGCGCAGCGGAAAGATTCTTCGTCCGGCCGCCGCCCATTCCGATCTTGAACACTGAGCAACTCAACACGGTTATCGCCTACCTCGAGTCCCTGCAGGACGAGGTCTGTCGCGCGCTGCAGTCCGCCGACGGGGTCAACGCGTTCCGCGAGGACCGCTGGGAATATGCCCACGGCGGGGGCGGCCGGTCGCGGGTCATGGGAGGGGAATCCGGCGTATTCGAGCAGGTGGGCGTGAACTTCTCGCACGTCAGCGGCGCCGCGCTGCCCGAGTCGGCGACCGCACGCCGTCCGGCGCTGGCCGGGCGGGACTACCATGCCACCGGCGTGTCGCTGGTAGCGCACCCGCGCAACCCGTACGTGCCGACTTCGCACATGAACGTACGTTTCATCGTCACGGGGCTGAATACCGATTCGCCGGTGTGGTGGTTCGGCGGCGGCTTTGACCTCACCCCGTACTATCCCTTTCGTGAGGACGCCATTCATTGGCATCGCACTGCCCGCGACGCCTGCGACGCGTTCGGCGACGGTGTCTATGACCGCTACAAGCGATGGTGCGACGAGTACTTCTTCATCCGCCACCGCAACGAGACCCGGGGAGTGGGCGGCCTGTTCTTCGACGACCTGAACGAGTGGGAATTCGAGCGCTGCTTCGGTTTCATGCGCTCGGTGGGCGACCACTACGTTCCGGCCTACCTGCCCATTGTGGAGAGGCGCCGGGACCGGAGCTACACCGAGCGGGAAAGGGAGTGGCAGCTCTACCGGCGCGGGCGCTACGTGGAATTCAACCTGGTGTACGACCGCGGCACGTTGTTCGGGCTGCAGTCGGGCGGCCGGGTGGAATCCATACTGATGTCCATGCCGCCGCTCGCTGCCTGGCGCTACAACTACTCGCCGGACCCGGGCTCGCCGGAGGCAGACCTGTTGGAGAACTACCTGTCCGGCCGCGACTGGCTGGAAAGCGGCTGAGCGGGGCGGCGTCTGGGGTGCTCCGCTATGTCTACACCGGCCTGTTGTACCTGGCCCTGCCCCTCGTGCTCCTGCGGCTGCTGTTGCGCGGGTTCAGGAACCGCGGCTACTGGTCGAGATGGGGCGAGCGCTTCGGCTGGGTCAATGTGCAGCCCGGGGGAATCTGGGTTCATGCCGTGTCCGTCGGGGAGGTGCAGGCAGCCGCCCCCTTGATCGAGTCGCTGTTGCCCGCGGAGATACTGGTGACCACCATGACGCCGACCGGCTCCGGCCAGGTACGGCGCCTGTTCCCGCGCGGCGTCAAGCACTGCTACGCGCCCTACGATTACCCGGGTGCCGTCAGGAGATTCCTGAACCGGGCGCGCCCCGGGAGCCTGGTGATCCTGGAGACCGAGATCTGGCCCAACATCATCGGCCAGTGCCACCGCCGGGGCATCAAGGTGGCGTTCGCCAACCTCAGGTTGTCTCAGCGCTCATACAAACGCTATGCCAGGGCCGGGTCGTTCATGGCCTCGATTCTGCGCCAGGTGGACTCGTTTGCCGTGCAGGGGCAGCCCGACGCGGAACGCTTGATCGACCTGGGCGCGGTGCCGGGAGTCGTCCATGTTACCGGCAGCATCAAGTTCGAAGTTGAGCTGCCCGCGAGCCTGACCGAGGTGGCCAAGGTGCTTCGCCGCGAGTGGGGTCAGGAGCGTCCCGTGTGGATCGCCGGCAGCACCCACGAGGGGGAGGACGACATGGTGTTGGACGCCTTCCAGCATCTGCTCGAGTCGCAT
This sequence comes from uncultured Gammaproteobacteria bacterium, assembly GCA_963731035.1. Lineage (GTDB taxonomy): Bacteria > Pseudomonadota > Gammaproteobacteria > Arenicellales > JAANXG01 > JAANXG01. The sequence continues at coordinate 202,351 of CAVSUY010000028.1, forward strand.
CCCTCGCTGCTGTTGGTGATTGTGCCGCGGCACCCGGAGCGGTTCGCGGCCGTGGCCAGGCTTTGCCGGCGCCGGCAGCTCAACCTCGTGCGCCGCAGCGCCGATTCGGGCCCACTGGCCGGCGATGTGCAGGTCTATCTCGGCGATACCATGGGCGAGCTCACCCTGATGTACGCGGCCTCGGACATCGCTTTCGTCGGTGGCAGTCTGGTGCGAGCCGGCGGCCACAACATCCTCGAGCCCTGCGCCCTGGGTCTGCCGGTACTGTTCGGGCTCCACACACACAACTTCCTGCAGATCAGTGAAATGGCCGTGGAGCGCGGCGCCGGCGTGAGCGTATCCGGGGTGCCGGAACTGGTACGCACGGTCGACCGCTACCTGAAGGATGCTAACCTGCGCTTTACCGCCGGTGAGAACGGCCGCGCCATGGTCCAGGAGAATCGCGGTGCCCTGGAGAAGACACTGACGGTGCTGCACAAGCTGGGGGTGGGCAAACCGATTGCGCCGGGGTGAAGGCGAAGAAACTCGAGTTCGCGTTGCTGTGGGGCGGGGAGTGTGGAGTTCTAGCGGGAGTGTCCTGCATGAACCGGGGAGGGGTTTGCGCGGGACGCCACGGGTACGTCCGTGTGGCTCGCCCCCAACCCATGCTCTCCTGGTCCTCTCAACTAGTACCCAATCCCAACCGCAGCCGTCAACTCAATGTATCGTAACGTTCTCTTCGTGCTCGTCGGTTTCCTCTTCCTCTTCCTGCTCGTCGCTATGCGACGGTGCCGGGGAGGCATGGTGCAGCACCATGCGCCAGCCCGAGTCGGTCTTGCGGTAGGCATTGGTGGCGAGGATGGTGACCGGCTGCGCGCGGCTGTTGTCATCGATCAGCGTCTCGTTGACGAACCGCACCGCCACTTGCCCGTCCGTATGCTGGTGCAGCATCCGCACCGATATGCGGAAACCCTCGGTATTGCCCAGGATATCCCGCCAGATTCGCATTACCTGGTCGTACCCCATGAGCTGCGGCGCGTGCGGGTGCACGCAAACCACGTTGTCGCTGTAGGCCCAGATCTCCGCCATGGCATCCAGGTCGCCGTTCTCGAACGCGGCGTAGAAGGCGGTTTCGGCTTCCTCGGCGGTGCCCGGTGCGGGGTGGCGGCTCATTACTTGAGCCAGCCGTTCACGACTTGCAGGTCGTCGATGTTCAGCTCTCCAGCCACGCTGTAAAGCTGCAGTTTGTAGCTGATGTATTGATAACGGGACTGCAGGTAATTGCGCTTCGCCTGGTACAGGTCCCGTTGCGCGTTCAGCACGTCCAGGTTGGTATTCAAACCGGCCTGAAAGCCTTCCTGCCGGCTCTCCAGCGCCTTCTCGCCCGCCAGCACCGCTTCGTCCAGGGCATTGACCTCGCGCACCGAGGTCGTGACGTTCAGGTAGGCGGAGCGGGCGCTGCGGGCCGCGGAACGGCGGGCGGATTCCGTCTGCTGCTGGGCCGCCTCGTAGCGGTAGGCCGCGGCCCGGCTGTCGGCGGTTATGCCTCCCCCCTGAAAGATCGGGATTTGAAGCTGCAGCATCGCGCTGGTGGAATCCTGGTTCACTTCGCCGCCCCCGATACTGCCCGAGTCGTCCTGCACGTTGTGGCTGAGCATTAAGTCCAGGGTGGGGAAGCGCCGCGATTTCTGGCGGGATACCTCCCGACGGCTGATCTCCTCGTTCAGGCCTGCCGCGATCAAGGCTGGATTACTCTTCTGGGCGCGCTGTGCCCAGACCTCCGGGTCGTCCGGTTTCGGCGGTGTGAGCGGCGTGGTGTCCTTGAGCGCGGCCAGGTTCTCGACGCGGTGGCCGATCAGCTCCTGCATCGCCTGGTTGGCATCCTCCACCGCTTGTTGGGCCTTGATTTCCTGGGCCTGGGCCAGCGCGAAGCGCGCCCTCGCGTCGTAGAGGTCGGTGGTCGTGCCCAGCCCCACGTCGAGCCGGCTGTGCGCCAGCTCCAGCTGACGATTGATGGCCCGCCGCTCGGCGATTGCCAGCTCCAGATTGTCCTGGGCGGCGAGGATGCCGAAGTAGCGGTCGACGACCCGCAGGATGAGTTGCTGCTGCGAGTTTTTGAAATCGGTTTCCGCCACCTGGGCCGATAGCTTGGACTGCTCGTAGTTGAGCAGCTTCTCACGGTCGTATATCGGCTGGGTTACGCTCGCGCCATACTGGTTGGAATCGTAGCTGGCGGAGCCTTCCACCCGGGTGGCGGCGCTGCCGGAGACCTTGTCGTGGTTTCTCGCCCGGGTGGCAAATAGGTTCACCTGCGGCAGCAGCCCCGCCCGCGCGGAAGCTGGGCCTTCCTGCTCGGCCTTGAGGTTCAGGGTCTGGGCCTGATATTGCGGGTCGTTCTGCACGGCGGCATTGTAGATATCGACCAGGTCCTCGGCGAAGACCTGGGTACTGCATAACAGCAATGCCGCAGGGAACGCGGCGCGTAGAATCGATCTGATCATTGTTGAATCGTCATGGTAGCTGGATAAGGGCGATGGTCCGCCGGTGCGTCCGAGAAGTGTAAACGCCGTGTCAAAAGACGAAGGACGGCACCGCCTCGCCATGGATCAGCGGCGGCAAGCTGGTGTCGAAAAGCGATGTGGTGCGGTACTGCTGGCCGCCGAGGTGCTCCACCAGCACGGCTTCCAAGACGGGATCCCGGCCGATGATGGCGGCGAGCCGCCCGCCGCTCGCGAGCAGGCCCTTGAAGGCGGTCGGCAGCTCGGCCACGGAACCGGTCAGGAAGATGGCGTCGTAGGTCTGGTTGCTTTCCCAGCCCCTGGCGGCGTCCCCTTCGTGGAACGTGACGTTGCGGATGCCGTGTCTGGACAGCTTCGATTTCGCCGACTCGATGAAGTCAGGAAAGATGTCCACGGTATCCACGTGTCCGGCCAGATGCGCGAGCAGCGCCGTGACGTGGCCGCTGCCGGTGCCGATCTCGAGAACCAGGTCCTCGGGGTTCAAGGCCAGCTCCTGGATCAGGCGGGCTTCCTGTTTGGGCTGCATCATGACCTGACCGTGCTCCAGGGGAATATTCATATCTGCGAAGGCCATGTTGCGATACGCGGGCGGCACGTAGTCTTCGCGATGCACCTCGTGCAGCAGGGCCAGTACCCGGGTGTCGAGGACCTCCCAGGGCCTGATCTGCTGCTCGATCATGTTGAATCTTGCGGTTTCGGTGTCCATGGGCGTGCAGTGTTCGTGTTGTCGGTGTTCCAGCAGGATGTTGAAATGACTGGCTGTCCCTCGCCGGAATGCCGGATCCCTGGTTCGGCGGTGCGTCCCGGCGGAGTACGGGAATCCAAGGCGTATTTTGCTTGATTCGCCGCGGCAGGTATATGTCGCGCGTCGCCCGGCCGCTTATCCGGCTGGCCCGCGGGTGGACCCGGCAGGATGGCTAAGATTAAGGGCTCTGTGATCCGGGCGCAAGTTCCGGAGAATCGTGCCCCGCGGCGGTGCGTCGAAGGCTGACGCGCCCGAGCTTGCGGCGCCCCGCCCACATGTCGGTGGAAAACAGAGTATCATCGAACGACGCTCCGCCCCCGGCGGGGTCTTCACGAATATTGCATCGATTGCAGGTTGATCATGAGCGCAAGTCCCGCTGAACGTTTGAAGTCGTCGGGCCTTTCCGGCGAAGTCACCCGCCCGTTGCCCGCTTCCTCCAAGACCTACATCCAGGGTTCGCGCCCGGATATCCGGGTGCCGGTGCGCGAGATCCGGCAGACCCCGACCATGTCGGGCGGCCAGGCGGAGGAGAATCCGCCAATCCCCGTGTACGACACGTCGGGCCCGTATACCGATCCCGACGCCCGCATCGACCTGACGCGGGGCCTGCCGGGCATCCGCGATGCCTGGATCGAAGACCGCGGCGACACCGAGCAGTTGGAAGCGCCGAGCTCGGAATACGGGCGCCGGCGCCAGGCCGATTCGAAGCTAGATCACCTGCGATTCGAACATCTGCACGCGCCGCGCCGCGCCAAGGCGGGGCAGTACGTAACCCAGATGCACTACGCCCGCAAGCACATCGTGACTCCGGAAATGGAATACGTGGCGATCCGGGAGAACAACCGGCTGCGCGAGCTGCGCGGGGAGCCGCGCTACCAGGAATTGCTCCGGCACCATCCCGGCAGGGCCTGGGGTGCGGCGCTGCCGGACGAGGTAACGCCGGAATTCGTGCGCGAGGAGGTGGCGCGGGGCAGGGCCATCATTCCGGCCAACATCAACCACACGGAATTGGAGCCGATGATCATCGGCCGCAACTTTCGGGTGAAGATCAACACCAACATCGGCAACTCGGCGGTGACCTCCTCTATCGAAGAAGAGGTCGAGAAGATGGTGTGGTCCACCCGCTGGGGCGGCGACACCCTGATGGACCTGTCCACCGGCAAGAACATCCACGAGACGCGGGAATGGATCCTGCGCAACTCGCCGGTGCCAATCGGCACCGTGCCGATCTACCAAGCCCTCGAGAAAGTGGATGGCAAGGCCGAGGAGCTCACCTGGGAGCTGTTCCGTGACACGCTCGTCGAGCAAGCCGAGCAGGGTGTGGACTACTTCACCATTCACGCCGGTGTGCGGCTGGCCCACGTGCCGCTGACGGCGAAGCGCCTGACCGGGATCGTGTCGCGCGGCGGGTCCATCATCGCCAAGTGGTGCCTCGCCCACCACCGGGAGAGCTTCCTGTACAGCCACTTCGACGAGATCTGCGAGATCGCGGCGGCCTACGACGTGTCATTTTCGCTGGGCGATGGCCTGCGCCCCGGCTCCATCGCCGATGCCAACGACGAGGCGCAGTTCGCGGAGCTGCGCACCCTGGGCGAGCTGACGAAGATCGCCTGGGAGCGCGACTGCCAGGTGATGATTGAAGGTCCGGGCCACATTCCGCTGCACCTGGTGAAGGAGAACGTGGACAAGGAACTGGCCGACTGCTTCGAGGCACCTTTCTACACCCTGGGACCGCTGGTCACGGACATCGCTCCCGGCTACGACCACATTACCAGCGCCATCGGCGCCGCCAATATCGGCTGGTACGGCACGGCGATGTTGTGCTACGTGACGCCCAAGGAGCATCTTGGGCTGCCCAACAAGCAGGACGTGCGAGACGGGATCATTACCTACAAGATCGCAGCGCACGCCGCCGACCTCGCCAAGGGGCACCCCGGCGCTCAGCTCCGGGACAACGCCTTGTCAAAGGCGCGCTTCGAGTTCCGCTGGCAGGACCAGTTCAACCTGGGTCTGGATCCGCAGAAGGCCCAGGAATTCCATGACGAGACTCTGCCCAAGGAAGCGCACAAGCTGGCGCACTTCTGCTCCATGTGCGGTCCCAACTTCTGCTCCATGAAGATTACCCAGGACGTGCGCGAGTATGCCCGGCGCAAGGGCATCAAGGACGTCAACGCCGCCCTCGAGCAGGGCATGGAAGAGAAGAGCCGCGAGTTCAAGGAGTCCGGCACCAAGATCTACCAGGAGCTGTAAGGCTCTGTTGATACGTATCCCCGGATTGCAGGAGCGGCTTAAGCCGCGATAACAATTCGCAATGGCACAGCTGTCACCGGGCGCCGATATCTCTGGATTGCTGCAGCTGCACCGCCTCGCAGTGACGCGGGTTGGGATCGTGCGATAATCCGTTTTCGATTGACGCGAACACACCGGCGACGACATGGGCAGCGACAAGAAATGGCAGGAGATCGCCTGGGGCGAGCACCTGCACATGGGGCTGTACGAAGGAGAGCGCGACACCCGGCAGCAGGCCATGTTGCGCGCGACCGCAAGGATGGCACAGGATCTCCCACTTGATTCCGGCAGCGAGGTTCTCGAAGTGGCCTGTGGAACCGGCCAGGCTGCACGCTATATCGCCACCCAGTACGGCTGCCGGGTCCATGCCACGAACATCGACGAGAAGCAGCTCGAGCTGGGCCGCCGCCTGACGGCGGAGGCCGGGCTCGACAAGCTGGTCACCTTCGGCTGGGGCGACTTCCACCACCTTGACAACGCCGATGGCACCCTGGACCTGTGGTGGTGCCAGGAAGCGCTTGTGCATTCTCCGACCAAGGAACGGGTGCTCGGTGAGGCCCGCCGGGTATTGAAACCGGGTGCCATCGCGATTCTTTCCGATCTCGTGGTCACCGACGACATCGAGCCCGAGGTGCGGGCGCGCCTCTATTCGCGCATACCCACCGACCTGATCTGGACCCGCGAGCAGTATGCCGGGGCCATCGACCAGCTCGACTTCGAAGTTACGGAGTTCGCAGACTGGTCACACAACGTGGCGCGCACATACGACGAGGCCCGCTCGATCCTGTTGGCGCACGAGAAGGACCTCAAGGAGAAGGTCCCGGAAAAGGTGTGGGACGAGACCCTGAGCCTCTACGAGCTGTGGGTGGAACGCGCCAATCGCGGGCAGATCGGCTGGGTCTACTATCGGCTGCAGAAAGTATAGTGCCGGTCACTGCGCGGCGGCTGGGTCGTTCACCGTGAATCGCGGCTGCCGCCAGGATCGTTGCCGACGACGCGGGCATGGCTTCCATGGAGCTCCGGGTCGCTCCCCCAACCCGAAGACGCGGGCCTTCAATCCCTGAAGGAAAACGGCGGGTTCGAGAGCAGCTCGTCCAGGGAACGCGTATCGGCCAAGGCGTCGCCTTGGCCGAATTCCACGCCGATCTTTTTCAGGATCCCAGCCGTGCGCTTGGTCTCCACCTGCACGGCGATGGCGGTCATGTTCAGGCGCCGGCTGAGCTCGTTAGTGGACTCGATGATGGCAATTTCCAGGTCATTCTGCCGCAGGTGCCTGACCAGCTCGCCGTACAGCTTGAGATAGTGAACGGGCAGGGTCTTCAGGCAGGCGAATGAGGAGGGGCCGCTGCCGAACTCGTCCAGCGCCACCCGGTAGCCCTGGGCCGACAGGGACTCCACCAGCGCGGCGGTGCGCTTCAAGTCGGTCATAGCCGAGCGCTCGGCGATCTCGAAGCAAAGATTCTCAGGCCGGAGACTGTGGCTTTTCACCAGCTCGTCCACGACCTGCAGGCCGTCGTCGGTATTGAGCGAGGTCCCGGACAAGTTGATGGACATCACGGCATCCGGGATCCGGCTCACCAGATTGGCGTGGGAAGCGATGGCTGTTTCCAGCACCCACTGGTCGATCACCGGCATTTTGCCGTGCTGTTCGGCGAGCCGGATGAATTCCGACGGCCGATAAAACCGGCCATCCTTGTCAACGACCCGCAGCAGAACCTCGTACCATGTAAGCTGCTCCGACTCCGACAAGGCGCAGATCGGCTGGCCGACGAGTTGGAAGTTCTTCGACAGATCGACCGGACCGCTGGCCAGCGAACGCAGGATGCTGGTGTGTATATGAAGGCGGGCGGCTTCGCTCTCGTCGCTCACCCACACCCCTTCGCCGCCGGCCTCCTTGGCGCGGTAGCAGGCGGAATCGGCGCGTGCCAGCAGTTCCGAACTGGATTTCGTCTGTTCGTTCAGCGGCGCCAGTCCCACGCTCATGGCGATACTGAAGTTGCGGTCCTCCCATTTGAAGCTGTGCTCCTTGGTCGATTGAGTAATCTCCGTGGCCAGGGTCCGGGCGCGCTTCATGCCCGTGTCTCTCAGCAGGATCCCGAACTCGTCCCCGCCGATGCGTCCGAGCAGGTCGGTCGGGGAGATCTTGGCCTGGATCTCCTGCACCACCATTTTCAGCAGGTAGTCGCCGGCGGCGTGGCCCAGGGTGTCGTTCAGGAGCTTGAATTTGTTCAGATCCACGTAGCAGAGCACGTGCTCGCCGCCCCGGGAGCGAACCGTCTCGACCGCGTCGTCCAGCTGCCGTTCGAACTCACGCCGGTTCACCGTTCCGGTGAGCGAATCCCGGCTCGCCTGCTGGGCGATCCGTTGCGTGAGCCGGCGCTGCTCGGTGATGTCGCGCCCCACGCCCCGGTAGCCCTTGAAATTGCCCTCGTGGTCGAAGAATGGCGAAGCCCGGTCGTGCACTATGATCTCGCGCCCGTCCTCGCGGGTCACGGAGTACTCGACCATGCTGTCCCAGTAGCTTCGCAGTGTGCGCAGGTGGATGGTCGGGTTGATCGCCTTGTAGATGTTGTCCTTGAACAGCTCCTCCCGCGTGCGGCCGAGGATCCTCTCGTCGGGAATGCCGGTGATCTGCCGGTGCACGTCGGAGACGTAGGTAATGACCAGGTTCTCGTCCGTCTCCCAGAACCAGTCCGCCGCGATCTCCGCGAAGTCCCGCAGCCGCGCCTCGCTCTCGCGCAGCGCGAGCTCGGCCTGCTTGATCTCGGTGATGTCGGTGGCGATAGCGCCCAGCCCCACCACTTCGTCGTCATGCACGATCGGGAACTTCACGGTATGCAGGATGTGGGACGCATCGTCGTCGGGCGTCTCGAAATAGACTACTTCCTCGCGCGCCACGTTCTGCCCGGTTTCCAGCACCTCGAGGTCGTGCTCGCGGCTTCGGTCCGCCAGGTCCTTGTAGGTGGCATCCCAGGGGAACTTACCGCGGATCTTCTCGTTGTTCGTGTTGAACAGCGTTTCGAATTGCCGGTTGACTTTCACGTAGCGGCCTTCGGCATCCTTGAGATAAATCTCGGCCGGAGAATGGTCGAATATGGCGTTGAGCTGGTTCTCGCTTTCCTGCAGCGCGGCTTCCGTGGCCTTCAGGTTCGAGATGTCCTGAGCCTGGACAACCACCGTCGGAGTGTTTCCCTGCTCGTCCTTCTCCGGCATCACGTCCACCAGGGCGGTGACGATATGGCCGTCCTTGTGCACATACTGCCTCTCGCTCTGATAGCCGGGTACGGACCCGTCAAAAATGCCCTGCAGGCGTTTGAAGACCTCCTCGCGATCGCTCTCGAGGATGACCACCGAAGAATGGGAGCCGGTCAGTTCGTCCTTGTCGTACCCGAGCAGATCGCAGAAGCTCTGGTTGACCTTCAGTATCCGCCCGTCCCGCGCCACAACGAGCTTGCCGACCAGACCGTGGTCGAACAGGTTGCGGTAGCGTCGCTCGCTGGCTCTCAGCGCCTTGACGAATGCCGGGGACTCGGAATTCGCGGAGAGCAGGCAGGTGAGATACCTAAGGGTGTCATCTGCGAAAACGGGAGCGATATGCCACGCAACTGGAGCAGCGGTGCCGGACTTGGTGAAATACGCCCCGTCGTTCTTGTACGTACGCCCATCCCGGCAGCACTGCTCCAGCGCTCCGAGCGCCTCCTGCCTTTGCAGGCCGGGATGAATCGTGGACAGCGGCCGACCCACCAGTTCGGCTACGGACAGGCCACAGGCCTCCACAAAGGCGTCATTGACGTAGATGACCCTTGGACCGGGGGGCTCGAACCGAGCATCTGCGACGATTACCGAATCGCTCAGATGGTCAAATAAAGTGAAGGCGCCGCCTTCGTCCGATGTCTTCTCCACATCGACGTTTCGCGTTGGGGGTACCCATGTAAAAGAGTGATTATCCAATTGAGCATAACAGAAACACCAGGGATGGTCTGTGCGTGCACATACGGTACTTGCTGTTCCCCGTCTCCTTTCAAACGTATTAATAATCAATTAGTTACGTCGATCGATAAATCCAGGATTGCGCGGTCGGTAAATCCAGGATTGCCGCCAGTCCGCCCTCCGACCGGTTTTTCAAAATGACGTCCCCGCCGTGGGCCCGGGCGATCCCGCGGGCGATCGCCAGCCCCAGGCCGCTGCCCCCGGTCTCGCGGCTGCGCGAGGGCTCGGCGCGGAAAAACGGCTCGAACACACGCTCCAAAAGATCGTCCGGCAAGCCCGGTCCGTCGTCGGCGAACTCAATAACCAGGTGGTCTTTCTCCTGTCGCATGGTGACCACCACGTGGCCTCCGTATTTAAGGGCGTTCTCCATGAGGTTGGACAGGCAGCGCTTCAGCGCGACGGGGCGCCCGGTATAGGGCGGCGTGTCGGCCAATTCGGTCCGGACCCGCTTGCCGCTGTCGTCGAAGTCGTCCTGCAGGCTCTCGATCAGCGCTCCCAGGTCGATGGGCGACCGGGTCTCCTGCTGGTCGATGCCGCGCACGAAGTCCAGGGCCTCGTTGACCATGGATTCCATGTCCTTCAGGTCGGACTCGAACTTGGCTTTGACCTGCTCGTCCTCCAGCATCTCCGTGCGAATTCTCAGGCGCGTGATGGGGGTCTTGAGATCGTGGGACACCGCGGCCAACAGGTGGCTGCGCTGGCGGATCTCGTCCTGGATCTTGCGCTGCATCCGGTTGAAAGCGCGGGCGGCGTTTTCCACCTCGCGCGGCCCCTTCTCGGGCAGCGGAGGCTCGTTGATATCGTTGCCCAGCCGGGTAGCCGCCTCCGACAGCATGGACAGGGGCCGGGTGGTCTGCCGCACCGCGAACAGCACCAGCAGCACGACCGACACCAGCAGTATTCCCACGGACCACAGCAGCCGCTGCGGGCCGGAGGCGGGATCTCCCGCCAGGTGGAACAGGAAGTCCGCTGCCCCGCCGGGCAGTTCGACGCGGGCGATGAAATACAGGGGATCCCGGTGGGTGAGCCATTGCCAGTCGTCCGAGTTCGGTTCGGTGTAGGTGGCGCCCTCCGGCGGCAGGTCCGATACGACGGCGTCCACCGAGCGTTCGTCCCCCAGCTCGCGGTGCAGCCGGCGGCTGACGAACCCGGCGAAGCGCTCGTAGCGGCGGTGGTCGAGTTTGAGGGGCGCGAAACGCGGGCGCACTTCCACGTGAAACCAGCGGCTGGAACTTTCCGCGGCGAGCCGCCGGCGCTGCACGGAATCCAGGCCGTCCATCTGGTGCACCAGAGTGACGATGCGCTCGGCGAGGTTGATGCCGCCCATCCGGTAGATCGCGTCGCCGCGGTCGCGGAAATGCAGTACCAGGCTCACCGCCTGGGCCACCACCAGCCCCGACAACAGGATGATGATCAGCCGTCCGGAGAGCGAACCCGGCCATAGTCTCATGGCGTCGTCCGGCGCACTTGGGAGGCCAGCAGGTAGCCCTGGCTGCGCACCGTCTGAATCAGCTTCGCGTCGTTGTCGCGCAGGCGCTTGCGCAGGCGACTCACCTGCATGTCTATGCTGCGGTCGAAAGCCACGGCCTCGCGCCCGCGGCTCAGATTGAGGAGCTGGTCCCGCGACAGAACCCTGTTGGGATGGGCGAGGAACACTTCCAGGAGCTGGTACTCGGCGCCGCTCAACGGGACGGTGACCGTGTCCGGCGACACCAGGTTTCGGCTGAGCGTGTTCAAGGTCCACCCCGAGAATTCGTAGCAGCCGCGCTCGCGGGCGCCGGTGTCCTGGGGCAGGCTGCGCGCGCGCCGGAGCACGCCCTTGATCCGCGCCAGCAGTTCGCGCGGATTGAAGGGCTTGGCGAGGTAGTCGTCGGCGCCGAGCTCGAGGCCCACGATCTTGTCGGTGTCCTCGCCGCGGGCCGTCAGCATGATGATGGGAACGTTGGACTCGGCCCGCAGACGGCGGCATATCTCGAAGCCGTCCTCGCCGGGCATCATGACGTCCAGCACGATGAGGTCCGCCCGCCGCGCTTCCAACACGCGGGTCAGCTCCCGGCCCCCGGCGGCCGAGGTCGCGTCGTAGCCGTTGCGGCGCAGGTAGTCCTCGAGCAGGGAACGGATTTCGGCATCGTCGTCGACGATGACGACATAGTCACGCTCGCTCATGTTGCGTATTCAACCATCGTCCCTTGCCGGCCAAGGTCCCAATGCGTAACACAATGTAACAAGGTGCCATTGTGACACGCTTTGTTTCAAAGTCGGTGGGTTTGGACACAGTCCAGTGACTGACACGGGTTCTAATGCCGCATCGAAACTCAACTTCAACGTCACTGAACGAGGTAAGCATTCATGAACGGCAACAAAAAAGGATGGATCAAACCCGCACTGCTGGCAGTGGTGCTGATGTCGGCGGGCAGCATCGGCGTGGCCGCGGCCCACTCCCTGGATTGGGGCCACGGTGGTAACGGGCGCTGCGAGCAGCGTCATGAAAGCCGCGGTTTCATGTCCGGTGAACACCGCTTCGAGCCCGGCCAGCACATCGACGGCATGCTCGCCTACCTGAAGGCCGAGCTCAAGATCACCGCCGACCAGGAGCAAGCGTGGCAGAAGTTCGCCGACGTGGTCAGGGACAACATGAAGGCGCGCGCCCAGGAGTGGCAATCCCGCCGTGAAACCTCGCAGCAGTCACACGATGGCAAGGTGCCCACGGTGAACGAGCGGATCGACCGTCAACTCCAGAGTATGGAGCAGCGCACCGACAGCCTCAAGAAGATGGCGGAGGCGGCCAAGACGCTGTACGCCCAACTGACACCCGAGCAGCAGGCGCGCGCCGACCAGATGACGGCGCCCCACCGCGACCGTCCATTTCGCTTCTAAACAGTTCCTTCCCCCTCTGGACACACGGACGTGTCCTTTTTTGCGATCGCGGCTGAAGCCGCTCCTACAATCCGAAGTTTGCCGTCGTGCTGAGCCTCGGATTGTAGGAGCGGCTTCAGCCGCGATGTCGGCCTGGAATCCCGACCTACAGATCCGTCGCCCGCCACAGGTACCAGCTCGCCACCGAACGGTACGGGCCGCCAGCGTTCCCCGTATTTGGTACGCCCAACTGACACCCGAGCAACAGGCGCGCGCCGACCGGATGACGGTGCCCAATCCGAAGTTTGCCGTCGTGCTGAGCCTCGGATTGTAGGAGCGGCTTCAGCCGCGATGTCGGCCTGGAATCCCGACCTACAGATCCGTCGCCCGCCACAGGTACCAGCTCGCCACCGAACGGTACGGGCCGCCAGCGTTCCCCGTATTTGGTACGCCCAACTGACACCCGAGCAACAGGCGCGCGCCGACCGGATGACGGTGCCCAATCCGAAGTTTGCCGTCGTGCTGAGCCTCGGATTGTAGGAGCGGCTTCAGCCGCGATGTCGGCCTGGAATCCCGACCTACAGATCCGTCGCCCGCCATAGGTACCAGCTCGCCACCGAACGGTACGGCCGCCAGCGTTCCCCGTACTTGTGCAGCTGTTTTTCCGTCGGCAGCGCGCGCCGCGCGTAGGCGATCTGGAATCCCTTCCTGACGCCGAGATCGCCGACCGGCAGCACGTCCGGGCGGCCGAGATGGAAGATCAACAGCATCTCCACCGTCCAGCGTCCGACGCCGCGCACCTGCACCAGTCTTTCGATGATTTCGTCGTCCGGCATCGTCTTCATGCTCCGCGCATTGGGCACGATGCCCCCGATGAACTTGGAAGCCAGGTCGTGCACCGCCGCGGTCTTGGCCCGCGACAGACCCGCGGCCCGCAGCTCGTCCGGTTTCGAGGCAAGGACCGCCGGAGCGGTAACCCGGCCGCCGGGGAACAGCGCCCGAGTGCGCCGGTAGATGGTGCGCGCGGCCTTGCCGGAGAGTTGCTGCGAAACGATGGCGGAGTACAGGGCGTGAAACGGCGTATTGAACGAGCGCCGGTGCAGCTCGAACGGACCGACCCGCGATATCAGTCGGGCGAGCGTTTCATCCGCAGATCGAAGGTGCCTGATGGCGGTGTTGTTATCGTATGCCAGCATCGTCGTGGAGCCGGAGAAAAATTAAAGTGGAACCTGAAAACGACCGCTAAAGTTTTGGAAAACCCTTAGTACATCCTGTGGAAATCCACGTTTGTCGTCTATTATACGATTTAAGTTGATTTCCCTATCACCAAGCTGTCTACTACGCGCCCAGTTCCTGGCAGGACGTGTCAATGTGGTCCAATAAAGCTGCTTCACCTGCGCCCCGGGACGCCGGTTCGTTGAACCCGGACCTCGACAACAACTCAGTGCCGTACCGGGAAGGCATCGCCAAAGGCATCTGCATCGTCGGCGATATCGTGGGCGCACACGACCTGTACATCGCCGGTGCCGTCACCGGATCCGTGTTTCTCCCCGACAACCAGGTGTTGGTGCGCGCCGGTGCGGAGGTCAACGCCAATATCACCGCGCGGGTCATCGAGGTCGAAGGCAGCGTCGCCGGTGACCTGATGGCAGCGGAGCGAGTCCTGATCAGAAGCTCCAGCACCGTTGAAGGCGACATCGTCTCGCCGCAGATCCAACTCGAGGAAGGCTGCAAGTTCAAAGGCTCGGTACAGATGAGGCAGCCCGACGTCAAACACAAGCCTCCCGGCAGGCCACGCGTGGTCGAAGAGCCGGACGCCGTTCGTATAAAGGCGGTAGCCGGATAGGGGAGTTGCCAGACGAAGGAGTCTTGAAAACGTTCCTTGTCGCTTCCAATTCAGGCCTGATTTCGTAGATGTCTTTACCCGACTACGTTGCAGAATACAGCACCGAGGAGTTGACTTCGGGGCTTCTGCCGATTGTATGCGGCTTGATCCGCCAGGAACAAGGCTGCAACGTCGTCGACCTGGGCACCGCCTCCATGGAGAACTGCATGCGCTTCTCGCGCAACGGCGCCCGCGTCTATCTCGACACCAGCGGCAACAGCCTGCGATCCAAAGTGATGAAGCGCAACGAGGTGGATTCGTCGGACATCGACGATATCCTCGCCTACTGCCCGGACGCCGTTGACGTCCTGTTGTTCTGGGACATGCTCGACTACCTGAATATCGAGTCCATCGAACTCCTCATGCGCCGCTTCGGCGAGGTGATGCGTCCCGGCGGGCTGCTGTATGCCATGGTGTCCCAGCAGTTCCGCATTCCCGTCGAGCCGGCCTTGATCGACGTTCTCGACGAGGGTCGCCTGCGTTTCCAGACCGGCCCGGCGGAGCGGGAGGGTCCGCACTACGCACCCAAGCAGCTCGAGCAGCGAATGCCCGGTTTCCGCATCGAAAAGCTTTATCTCATGCAAAACGGCGTGCAGGAGCACCTGTTCCTGTTCGAGGGTTGATTGTCGTGCGGGGCAGGGTCCGTAACCCGGGATTGTAGGAGCGGCTTCAGCCGCGATTTCTACAAACGATTGCGGCTGAAGCAGCTCCTGCAATCCGCGCCTCCACGTCCTGACTCACAATGGCGCGATTCAAACGACCCATACTCCTCTTGACTTGAGTTGACCCCGAAACTGTTTCGTCCCCGCCCTTCATCCCGACCGTCCGGGCGCCGCCGTCTCAAGGCCGTGATCTACCGCTGGCTGGCGAGAGCCGCGTTGGCCTGGTTCGGCGTAACGGTGCTCGCGGTGCTGATGCTGCGGTGGATCAACCCGCCCACCACGGCCTTCATGATCGCCGCCAGGCTGCGCGGCGACGACGTGGTCAGCCAATGGGTGGACTGGCGCAATATGCCGCGGCAACTCGCACTGGCGGTGGTGGCAGCCGAGGATCAGCGCTTCCCGGCTCACTTCGGCTTCGACTTCGTTGAGATCGAGGACGCCGTGGAAACCGCGCTCGCGGGCGGCCGCATGCGCGGAGCCAGTACCATCAGCCAGCAGACCGCCAAGAATCTATTTCTGTGGTCGGGGCGCAGCTTCATACGCAAGGGCCTGGAGGCCTACTTCACCGTGTTGCTGGAAGCCTTGTGGCCCAAGCACCGGATACTCGAGGTCTACCTGAACGTCGCGCAGTTCGGCAAGACCGTCTATGGCGTGGGTGCCGCGAGCCGCGCGTTCTTCGGCAAGCGGCCCGGCGGGCTGTCGCGATACCAGATGTCGCTGCTGGCTTCGGTGCTGCCGGATCCCCTGGATTTGCATGCCAACGTGCCCAACAGCTGGCTGCTCGAGCGCGCCGCTTTTGTGCGCAGGCATATGAAGTCGTTGGGTGGTGTGGGGTATCTGCGCGACATCTGAGCGAGCCGTTCGATCGCGGCTGAAGCCGCTCCCACAGTCCGTGTATTGGTTCAGTGCTGAGCCCTGGATTGTAGGAGCGGCTTCGAGTTCCATGGACGGAGGAAGTGCGGCGAATCGCCGGGCGGTCGTCGCAATGACGAGGGTGGGCAAGGTGGGTGGCGATCTGGCTGGTCGGTCAGCCTTCCATGCTCATGTCAACCAGCGCTAGAAACTCGTCGAAGTCGTCCACCACCGCGTTGGGCCGATGGGGATGGCGCGGGGTGCCGGGGAAGATCCGGTTGAGCCACGCGTTGCTCCACTGGGCTCCGTTGTAGAAGACGTTGGTGATCCCCGCCTCCCGGGCGGCGACGGTGTCGGTGGTGCTGTCGCCTGCGTACCAGGCATGGCCGTCGGCGGGCGCGTGCAGGTTGTCGAGCGCTCGGTAAATAGGATCGGGCGCGGGCTTGCGCCGCACGGTGTCGTCGCCGCCCACCACGGTGTCGAACAGGTCTGTCCAGCGGCCTTCCTCGACCGCCGCGATCTCGTTGTCCAGGAACTCGCGGTCGCGATTGCTCAGCACCCCGAGGCGGATACCACGGCGTCTCAGTTCTTCCAGCATGCTTCGCACCCCGGGCTCGAAGGGCGAAACGTGGCCGTAGTGGCTGCGATAGCACTGGTTGAAATATTCGTGGGCGATGCGCTTGGCTTCCTCGTCCTGGCCGAACAGCACCTCGAAAATGTCGGTGCGCGAAATCTTGCGTGCGGCCTTGATTTTGGGATGCAGCCGGTAGTGGTCGTGCACGTAGCGCACCAGCCGGGCGTCGTTCTCGTTCTTGCTGTCCTCGGGCCGTACCAGGCGCCTGGACAGGCCCAGCTCCTGCAGCTTGGGCAGGACCTCGTCGACGGCCTTGTACATGGCGTCCAGGGTATCCACCAGAGTCGCGTGCCAGTCGAACAGGATCACGTCCGGATGCGGCAGGGGCTCCAGGGTGCGCACGTAAGGAATGAAGTGGTGCCGTGCCGCGGCCGCGTCACGCGCCAGGCTGTGCCGAATGAGAGACGACAGCTCGTCGAAGTTGTCCACCACGTAGTCCGGCTGCTCGGGGTGCTCGTCGGTGCCGGGAAAGATGTTCTGTATCCAGCTTCGCTTCCATCCCGCACCGTTGAAGAAGATGCTGGTCACCCTCGCCGTCTTGGCGGCGATGACATCGGTGGTGCTGTCGCCGACGTACCATACGTCGGGTCCCGCCGCGGACTTGATGTCCTCCAGCGCCTGGTGGACCGGGTCGGGCGCCGGTTTCAGGCGAGGTGTGTCGTCGCCCGCCACCACGCTGTCGAACAGGCGGAACCAGGTGCCCGCTTCCACGCACTCCAGCTCGTGCTCCAGGAACTCACGCGTGCGATTGCTGAGGATGCCAATGCGGATGCCGAGCTTGCGGATCTGCGACAGCACCTCGCGCACGCCGGGCTCGAACGGTGACACGTCGCCGTAGTGCTGGCGGTAGCAGCGGTTGAAGGCGCGGTGGGCGATCTCCTTGGCTTCCTCGTCGCGGCCGAACAGGACTTCCAGCAGGTCGGTACGCGACACTTTCTTCTCGGCGACTATCTTGGGATGCAAATGCCGGTGCTCGCGCACGTAGTCGACCAGCTTGCGGTCGGCAACCGTCTTGCTCCGCTCGGGCGGCACCAGGCGAGTGACCAGGCCCAGGGTGTCCAGCATGCCCAGCATGTCGTTGGTGGCCTGGTACATGGCATCCATGGTGTCCACCAGGGTCGCATGCCAATCGAACAGGATGATCCGCGGGGGATAGGGAATGGCCTTGGACAGCGGGTCCGGCGCCGGGTCGGTATCGACTGAAGGCTGCATCTGGGGCGCGAAAATTTGCTATTTTAGTCCGATACTATTGAGGGCTATTCTTAAGGGCTATTTCCAGGGGCGAGAGCAGAGGCCGGGTAACGTTGAAAGACTATACGCAAGCCCGCCAACCCCTGCAATTGGAGTCACCGGGGCATTCCCCGGACCGCCGGCCACTGTAGACAATGAGTAACGTTGAGTCTTTCATACCGCTGAGGCGCTTCGACGTCGTGGAGCTTTGCGCCCAGGAAAGCGACGATTCCCAAGGCTTCCAGGACTTCGGACGGGTGCTGCTGGCGCTGCTGCACAACGACTCGCTGAAGATCCTTGAGGAGCTGAAGGACGCCTACGCCGAGTTCAACCCCGACCGCGACACTCTCCGGATCGACCGCGAGGTGGACCGGGAGAACCTGGCCACAGGCCTCAAGCAGAAGTTCGACGAGCTCTTGATGGAGGCCAACTACCGGCGCCTGACCGTCGACGAGTTGAAGAGGGCCCTGCACGAAGCCTCCATGATTCCGCTCAACACGGAGGTCGATCTCGACGACTACCAGGACTACGCGTTCTACTACCGGGAAAGCTCCCAGCAGACCATCATCGTCCGCGACTACTTCAAAGGCAGGGAAGTGAAGTTCGACAATCTCGAGCGGGTGGTGGTACTGCTGCGCTTCAAGGACATGCCGTATTTCGAGGACCGAAAAAAGAGACGCAAGATGCTGGACATCAACTTCCGTCCCGGCAAGATCTACCTGTTTCTCTACAAGAACGTGCCGAAAAACGACCTGGAGCTGTTGTTCCCCAATGTCGAGGTCTCCATGACCTGGCGCGACAAGCTGTTGTTCGCGCTGCCCGCCGCGGCCGGTGCCGGCCCGATGCTGATCAAGGTGCTGCCCAGCCTCGGCCTGATCGTCGGTGTGATCCTGCTGCTGACCGCGGGACCCGACTTCGTGCGGTCGTGGAACATCGATCCCGGCGAGCGCCAGGCGTTGTATCCGCTTCTGCTGGCGGCGCTGTCCGCTTCGTTCGCGCTCGGCGGCTTCGCCGTCAAGCAGTACCTGAACTACAAGAACAAGAAGCTCAAGTACCAGAAGCGCGTCACCGACACATTGTTCTTCAAGAATCTGGTAACCAATCGTGGCGTGCTGTTCACCGTCGTGGACAGCGCCGAGGAGGAGTTGGGCAAGGAGATGGTGCTGGCCTACCATCACCTGCGCATGGCCGACCGGCCCCTGACCGAGCAGGAGCTGGATGAGCGGGTGGAAGCCTGGCTGCAGGAACACTGCAGCCGCGACGTCGACTTCGATGTCCACAAGGCGCTGGAGCGTTTGTCCTCCTTCCAGTGCGAGGGACGGGCGGTGATCGCCGAGAACGGCGGCCACTGGTCGGCTCTGCCCCTCGACGAAGCGAAGGCGGTTCTGGACAGCCACTGGGATGCGATCTTCGACTACGCCGACGCATGAGCCCTGCCGGGTCGCCGCGGCAATCCAGTGCCGCCTCAGACCCCGGAACGGTCCCATCGGGCAGGTTGCTGCGTCGGAATGCATCTAAGCCGGGATTGCAGGTACTGTTCTCCGACACCTGCGGGGATCAATTCTTGTCTGTGTTGATTCGAAAACTCGTCGCCGCCTTCATCGCCCGTCTCGAGCCCACGCGCGGCCCTTCAGCCACGACGATCCTGGATTCAATGCAGCGACGATCCTCGGATCGTAGGAGCGACTTCAGTCGCGATTGTTCTCGGAATCGCGACTGAAGTCGCTCCTGCAATCCCGGGTTTAACACCTACGCCAGGTGCGTTTGCGCCAGGTACTGCTTCGATTGCATCTCCACGAGTCGGCTCGCGGTTCGCTTGAACTCCTCCGCCAGGCGCCGGCCCTGATACAGTCGGTCGGGGGACGCCTCGGCGGAGAACAGCATGGTGACGCGCCGGTCGTACATCACGTCGATGAGGTTGATGAAACGGCGGGCGCTGTCGTTGTCGTCGGTGGTGAAGACCGGGACATGGGACACCATCACGGTGTGGAAGCAGGAGGCCAGCTCGATGTAGTCGTTCTGGGACCGCGGCCCGCCACAGATGACCTCGAACTCGAACCACACCACGCCGTCCGCCACGCGCACTGTCTGGAGTTCCCGTCCCTCGACCTCCAGCAGCTCGCCCTCGCGGCCGGACTCCGGGGCGACGTGATCGAAGTTGTGCCGCAGCGCCTCATCGGCGTCCGGCCCCGGCGGCGTCAGGTAGGTGCGGGCCTTCTCCAGGAACTGCAGGCGGTAGTCCATCGTGCCCTGCACGTGAACGACTCGCGTGTGTGTCTTGATCGACTCGATCGCCGGCAGGAAACGGTCCCGCTGCAGGCCGTCCTTGTACAGGTCGTCCGGAGCCACGTTGGAAGTCGCCACCAGGGTCACGCCGAGATCGAACAGCCGGTCCAACAGCCCGCCCAGGATCATGGCGTCGGTAATGTCGTTGACCACGAACTCGTCGAAGCACAACACCCGCGTCTGTCCGGCGAAGCGCTCCGCGACGATGGCCAGCGGGTCGCGGCGCTCGCGCAGGCTCTTGAGCTCGTTGTGCACCCGGCGCATGAAACGGTGAAAGTGGGTGCGCTGCTTCGCTTCGAAAGGCAGGGACTCGAAAAACAGGTCCACCAGCCAAGTCTTACCGCGGCCGACCGGTCCCCAGATGTACAGCCCGGCGACCGGATCGGTCGCGCCGTTTCGCAGGCCGAGCCGCGACAGCAGGCCCGGTCTGTCCGTGGGTTGTTTCACAAGATCGTCGTGCAACTTCTGGAGGTGCTCCACCACGCGCAGCTGCTCCGGATCGTCGAAGAAATCCGGCCGCTCGAGGTCCTGTCGATAGCGCTCGAGCGGCGTCACGAGCGCCCGCCCAGTGTGGTCCGCAATCGGAACTGGAAGATGACGTCGGAGACAGCGTCCGGGTTGGGGACGTTCTCGATCACCGCGAGGTCGAGCGCGGTCCGGCGGGTGATGTACCAGGTGCCGCCGGCAGCGAGCATGCCGGACCAGTCGGACAATTCGTGCAGGCTGCTGTGCTGATAGGGCGATGTGTGGCCATCGAACTGCACCCGCAGGGCGAGCGCCCTCAGCGGCCGCCACACCACGTCCAGCCCGCCGTAAGCCGCCCAGTTGCGCTGCAGCGCCGGCAGCACGTCGCCGTCGCCCAGGTACGCCACGCCGGCGTGGAAGCTGGAGAACCAGCGCTTGCGCCAGCGCCTGCTCAGCTCCAGCCCGGCGCCAGCGTCCACGGCGCCGCTGCCGGTCAGCTTGTACGGGTCCCCGGTGGGCAGTTTGAGCTGGGTATCGAACACCGCCGCGGCACCGTCGCGACTCATCAAACGTCGCTGCGCCGAGAGCACGATGTCGCCGGGCCCCTCGGTGGTGGAGTCGACCTTGATCAAGGTGCTTCCGTCGCGTGTGTAGCGAAAATCGATACGGTCTCGCGGCGCCGTGTCCCGCCCGTGCTGCGGGAAGCCCCAGAAGTCATGCCAGTTGACGATAAAGCCGTCCAGGGAGCCGCCGCCGTGCCGGACCCAGGGAAGCTCCACTCCCACGTTCCACGAATCATTGATGCCGTAGCGCGCGGCCAGCGCGACGCGCGCGGTCTCGCCGTCGAGGATGATGGATTCGTTCGCGGTGCGGCTGATGTTGAAGTCGCTGGCGAGGTCCACCGACAGGTCGAAGTCCGTGTTCCCCCTGCCGAGCATGTCGGTTCCGTGCGCCTTGGGAATGCCGAACACCGCCACGACCGGACTGCCGTTGGCCACCGCCAGCGGCCTCGGGAAGTCATATGATTGCGCCGCCGAGCTCGTCACGCAGATAAGCAGGATCAGAAACGGCGCAAGGAGATAATGCAGGAGCATTCTTGTTGTTCGCATGCAGTACATTATCTCGATTTGTGCTGCGGGCTACAAAATGTAGCCGGGGTCGCAGGGAGTTCTGGATTGCCGCGTCGCCTTCGGTTCCTCTCAATGACGGGTGGTGTTCCGGCACCTTGCCACTCTATGGCCATGATCTCCCTAGCCAGCACCAACACGCCGGCGAGCGGCCGGGGCTTCCTGCTGTTAGACTTTCCCGCCGTGATCCGTTTCCTCGCACAGTACGTCCCGCCGCTGCCGCGGACCCGGGAACAGTGGGGCATCGTGCTGCTGCCCCCGTTCATCGCCTTGATCCTGCTGCTGCTGGACCGCTACGGCCTGCAGGACTACTTCCTGCGAAGCCGCGGCGCGCAGCTGCTGAACGAGGGCATGAGCCTCAACCAGCTGCATTTCGCAGCGCAGCTGTGGTTCTCAGGGTCGGCGGCGGTGCTGTTCGTGTTGTTGCCGCTGGTGTTTCACTTCCTGTTCCCGGTGTCGTTTCACAACTCGCTGGGCCTCAGCCTCCGCTACTGCGGGCCGCACTGGCGCTTCTACTGGCTACTGGTGCTGGTCATGGCACCGGTGCTGTGGGTGGCCTCGTCGGCGCCGTCCTTCTACCACTTCTACCCGATGTACAAACCGGTGGACCTCGCGCACTGGGCTACGTACGAGGTGGTGTACCTGTTGCAGTTCGTGTGCGTGGAGTTCTTCTTCCGCGGCTTCGCCCTGTTCCGGTTGGAATCCCGGTTCGGACTCCATGCCGTGACCCTGATGGTGATTCCCTACGCCCTGATTCACATCCACAAGCCGCTCCCGGAAGCAGTGGCTGCCATCGTGGCGGGCCTGGTGCTCGGCACGCTGGCCATCAAGAGTCGCTCCATCTGGCCGGGTGTGTTGGTTCACACCAGCGTGGCGTTCATGATGGACGTGTTCGCGCTGGCGCACGCCGGCCGGTTGGCGGCTCTGTTCTAGGCCGCTAGACCAACACCGTCCTGTCTCTGGTGCCGTCGGCGAGATCCTTCTCCGATACCACGATGCCATCGGCGTCGGCATACACGTGAAACCCGGGCTCGAAGTCCACGCCCGCGAAACGCACCGCCACTTCCTGCTGCCCTTCGCCGCGCTTCGCGCTTCGCGCCGGGTGCACGGCGACGGCCTTGACGCCGACGTCCATGCCGTTGATCTCCCGGGAATCGCGGATGCAGCCATTGACGATGATGCCCGCCCAGCCGTTGCCGATCGCCAGCTTTGCCAGTTTGTCGCCCACCAGCGCGCAGCGCAGCGAGCCGCCGCCGTCCACCACCAGTACGCGCCCATTCCCGGGGTTTTCCAGCAGGTGGCGCACCAGGGTGTTGTCCTCGAAGACCTTCACCGTGGCGACAGGTCCGTGGAACGACCCACGCCGTCCGAAATTCCGGAACAAGGGCGCCGCCACCTGCAGGACATCGCCGTACTGGTCATAGAGATCTGCCGTCTTGATACCTGTCATGATAGATGTGTCGATTGGGAAATTGGGAACGGAAATTGGGGACAGAGCACCGTTTGTAAGTGATAGAAACCGTGGTCTGTCCCCCGTTTCGATGAAATGTGTGGTAGAGCACTGACACACGTGATACTACAGTATATATAGGAAGGTCGGGGATTGTGGCCAGGATGCAACGCAAGTCGTCGGTAGTAACGACAAGCTCGAAACCGATGATGTTACCGACGGTATTTTCCCAAAGAATCAATAACAGTGACTTACCACTGTAGCCTCGGTTGGTGGACCTCACGAGTTTAGAAATGTTGAAAGGTAAATCCCGTATCCCGCACTCGATCTACCGGATACAGCCCTATATATATATACTTTCGGGTGTCTTGACGCTTGTCTATCTGTCCAACATATACGGGCTTGTGTCGGGCCTGCTGTTTATTAGTGCTGGTGTACTGGTAATTATTTGGCGCAACGGCAAGACGAAGAAAAGCCGAAAGCGGAAATCGGCGCCGACAGGAAGAGACCGGGTAAAACATACTGCCAGCATGCGCTATCCCACGGACACGGATGGTGCTGACAATAAAAAACGCGCCGCGACAATGTCGCCGGATGTAGAGGATTTTCCGATGACGGAAAGTCCCTGGGGAGGCAGCGAACCGAGCAACTCGGCGCCAGCCGCCATCGATGACATCGCCGATGGTCATCCTGTGACCGCCAGTCTGCTGTTCCGATTTTCACCTTTCAGTGAACTCAATGAATCCTTTAAAGAATGTGTTCCCCGCGGGTTGGTTGTTTCAAGGAAGCCGCCTGGGAGCGTTCTGATAGATCGAGGCTCGAAAGATGACTTGTCTATCTACCTGATAGAAGGAACCCTGATTCTGGAGGCGGCAGACGGAAAAGAAATACGCGTCGTGGGTGGGACGTCACGCGCTCTTTTCCCGCTTTGCCAACTCAAGCCCCATATTTACAGCGCCATAGCGGCCACGGAAGTCGCGGTGATTATGTTAAGCCAGAGTATGCTTCGAGATGTCACCAGGATCATCGCCAGAAATAAAAACATGCCGGGCATACAGGTCTCGCAGGTCCTGGATACATAGATAAGGATTTCCCTGGCGCGGAATCGATACCGTCACATATTCCCGATACGATTAGGGGCATCGATGGCGAGTTGTAGACGCGCTTGCACAAGCGGCGGCCGGGTGAACAGCGTCGCGACAAGCGCAACAATCAGACCGGCGACATAATGAATCTCGTTATCCGACAAAGCACGCCGCGTCGAATATGGCATCAGATCGAGTCATAGGCTTCTGCAAGCGGCTCGAACAACTTGCCTCGACCCTGGTCCAGTACGGTCGCCCGGTCACACCCTATCTCCAGCAGTGCCTTGGAATGCGAGGCGAACACGGGAATTGATGAGCGTTCCAACAGGGACTGCATGGGTTCATTGGACTTCCCGTGTCAGCCGATCGGCATGATCTCCGTGAACCACTGGATGGCGTCGAACTCGCCAGTGTCCTTGGGGCCGCGCCCGGAGTCGGGGTGGCTGATGGCGAGCAAGTGGCCAATGCCGAAGCGTTTGGCGGCGCGCAGCACCGGCAGGCTGTCGTCTATGAACAAGGTGCGGTCCTGCTCGAAAATGTGCATATCGCGCAGGGACTCCCAGAACGCGTCGTTCTCCTTGGCGGCGCCGTGGTCGTGGGAGCTGACGATGGCATCGACGTAGCGATCCAGCCCGGTGGTGTGCAGTTTGATCTCGACGAGTTGCGGATGCGCATTGGTGACGATCAGGGCCGGCTTGTCGCTGGCCGCCAGGGCTTCGAGAAACGCCACCGCCGTGTCGCGGTATCGGATGCCGTCGGCGAGTTCCCGGTGCAGGGCAACGACGTCCAATCCCAGGGCCTCGGACCACTGCTCGATGCAATACCAGCCGAGCTGGCCGGACAGCGCGTTCATCCGCGTCATGATGCGCTTGAGCGCTTCGTCGCGCGACAACTCGTTGAGCTCGGCGTAGCGCCCGGGCAGGTGCTCCAGCCAGAGCTCCGTGTCGAAACGCAGGTCCAGCAGGGTGCCGTCCATGTCGAGCAGCACTTGGTCGATTCGTTGCCAGTCAAGCACCATGGTCAGCCGGCGGGTATAATGGCTGCGCCGTCCGCGTTGCCGTATTCAATCCATCCTTCCGTCATCTCTTCGTAAATCGTCATGTCCGATCTCGACTTGCAGAACCTGATCAACCCGGTGCGCGACATCGCGCGCGAAGCGGGCCGGGCCATCATGGAGGTCTACAAGGACATCGGCACCGTCAAGACAAAGTCCGACGGCTCGCCGGTCACGGAAGCCGATCGCAGGGCCCAGCGTGTGATCGCCGTAGCGCCTGCGGGACCTCACCCCCGACACACCCATTCTATCCGAAGAGTCCGCCCAGGCGCCTTACTCCGAGCGCCGCCACTGGCGCGAGTTCTGGCTGGTGGACCCGCTGGACGGCACCAAGGAATTCATCAACCGGCGCGACGAGTTCACGGTCAACATCGCCTTGGTGCGCGGCGGGGTACCGGTGCTGGGAGTGGTGGGGATTCCGGCGCAGGACCTTGTGTACTGGGGCGGCGCAACCGGCAACGGCGGTGAAGCCTGGAGCCAGGGGAGCGACGCGGAACCCGGTCGGATTCACGTTTCGCATTTCCGCTCCGGCACGCCCACCGTGGTGGCCAGCCGGTCCCACTCGAGTCCCCCGACGGCGGCGTTCGTCGAACGCGCGAAGAAGATCTTCGGCGACTGCGCTCTCAAGAGCATGGGCAGTGCCCTCAAGATCTGCCTGGTGGCGGCGGGCGAGGCGGACGTCTACCCGAGGCTGGGCCCCACCAGCGAATGGGATATCGCCGCCGCCCACGCCGTGCTGCAGGCCGCCGGCGGCCGCATGACCACGGCCCGCGGCGAGCCGCTGCGCTATAACAAGGAGAACATCCTCAACCCCTGGTTCGTGGCGGCAGGGGAGAGCGACTTCGACTGGATAGAACTGACCCGCGACCTGGCGGAGGAACAGGACTGATTCCGATTCCTTCGGCCTGATTCCCGACTGCCCCCTCCCTGGGGTCGTCCCTCGAGGGGAGATGAGGACCTATCGTTGAGCGCCCGGGGAAAGGTTGAAACGACGGCTTTCCCTCTCCCTCGAGGGAGAGAACTGACCCGCGACCTGGCAGAGGAACAGGACTGATTCCGATTCCTTCGGCCTGATTCCCGACTGCCCTCTCCCTGGGGTCGTCCCTCGAGGGGAGATGAGGACCTATCGTTGAGCGCCCGGGGAAAGGTTGAAACGACGGCTTTCCCTCTCCCTCGAGGGAGAGGGCCAGGGTGAGGGGGAAGAAACCCCGGCGGGATCCCTCAGGCCTGCCGCCCGTCCATCTTGGCGGCGCGCTTGGCGCAGCCGCCGCAGGGCTTGATGCCGACGGCGCTGGTGGTCCTGCCGAACTTGCTGCCCGGATTGAACTTCTGCTTCAACTTCAGGATAAGGCCCGGTTCACCGCCCCACTTCCAGCCGTGGGGACATTTCCAGTCGTTGCTGGGTACGATGAAGCGCTTGGCGACTACGCGGCGCCACAGCTTGCCGACCGTGCCGGTGTCGCGGCAGGTCTTGCAGAAGCGGAAGCTCTTGCACTGTTCGGATTCGGTGAACTTTACCGGTTCTTCATCGGCAGCTTCGGTGGTGTCAATAGTTTCGGCTGTGGCCATCGTTCCGGTGTCGGGTTGGGGGTTGCGGCAATAAGGTTATCGCGACTGAAGTCGTTCCTACAATCCGTGATTTTGGAGTATGGGCGAAATACTAGAAGGAAAGGGAGTCTCGCGCAACTTCCTCCCTCGACCGGTGCCCAGGGGCTATTCCCCGCTCTCCAGGAACTTGAGCCAGTCGCCGTGGGCTACGAAAAGCTCGGTGCCCACCAGGCGGTTATAGACGTACATCCAGGCGTCCCCGGAGGGTGTGGCGAGAATCTGGCGGGAGAACACGTGGGGGAAGCATTCCAGCTCGTCCAGGAGGCTGAATACCTCGTCCTCGATCCGGTAGATTTCACCGATAATCGAGGTCACCCCCCGCGCCACCACCGCCGGAAACTGGCCCAGGCGGAACATGGTGTAGCGGGGCTCGGTCTCGTGGGGGGCCACGAAGTCGGAGTTCTCCAGCATATAATGGTTGGAGCCACCCCGCCGCAAGGTGCCGTAGACAAAGACAAGATGCTTGTTTATTTTTGTGTCCCCCGGAATGACTGACCGTCCCACCGTGAAACTGGAACAACTCGGCGAGCAGCATCTCGAGGATCTGCTGCCGATGATCGGAGAATATCACGCGTTCGACGGGGTAGATATGCCCCCCGGGGCCAGGCGGGAGGCCGTACGGGGGCTGCTGGGAGATCCGCGGCTGGGCTCGGTGTGGGCAATCGTGGCGGAGGGGGCGTGGATCGGCTACGCCGTGGTCACCTACGGCTACAGCATCGAGTTCGGCGGCCGCGATGCGTTCATCGACGAGATTTTCATACGCGAGAGTCACCGCCGGCGGGGCATCGGCACTGAGGTCCTGGCGCAACTCAGGGACCACGCCCGGGAGGCCGGCATCGGCTCCCTGCATCTGGAAGTCGACCGCCACAACCCCATCGCCCGGGCCTTATACGCCAAGCTCGGCTTTAAGCTGCGCGAGAAGTTTTCCCTGATGTCTCTGAAACTGAACTCCGGATTGTAGGAGCGGCTGCAGCCGCGATATATCCAGGATACGATCGCGGCTGAAGCCGCTCCTACAATCCGGGGATAAGCGCCTGCCATGTCCAATCGTCATGGCGAGGAGCCGAAGGGAGCGCGGCAGTCGTCGCGATGACGGACGGCTTGCCGCCGTAACTGGCGCTGGCCGGCTAGTCCCCGCGCTGGGTGGGACTAGGCATGCGGTTGTTTTTCCTGGGAAAATAGCGGCGGCGCCAGGCGCGCAGCCGCCACCTGAGGTTGACCAGGGCGTGGCGCGCCCAGCGGAAGTCCACGGCCAGGATGATCAGGCCGAGGGGGATCATCCAGAAGCCGACCACCGGCAGGAAACCGAACAGCCCGCAGATCAGCAGCAGCATGCCGATCGTGATGCGTACGATTTTCGGTCCCTTCTTGACGGAATCGAGCTTAGACTCGAAATATGATCTCATATCAGTAACAGGCGCCGAGTGGCGCAAAGCCGCGCGAGTATATGTCAGATCCCCGTCGACCGGGCACTACAACATGACACTGGAATTCACCAAAATGCAGTCCCTGGGCAACGACTTTGTCGTGATCGACGCGGTGCGTCAAGCGATCGCCCTGACGCCCGACCAGGCGCGCCATCTGGCCGACCGCCACCACGGCGTCGGCTGCGATCAGATCCTGGTGGTGGAGCCGTCCGGGGACCCGGAGTTCGACTTCCGCTACCGTATCTACAACGCCGACGGCGGCGAGGTGGAGCAGTGCGGCAACGGCGCCCGCTGCTTCGCTCGCTTCGTTCGCGACAAGGGACTTACCGAGAAGACCGAAATCAGCGTCGTCACCAGCGGCGGTCCCATGCATCTCAGCGTCGAGCCCGACCAATCGGTCAACGTCGATATGGGCGTCCCGGTATTCGAACCCACCAAGATCCCCTTCGACGCCCCCGTCCGCCAGACCACGTACCTGCTGGCGGTGGACGGCCGGGAAATCGAGATCAGCGCGCTCGCCATCGGCAACCCCCACGCCGTGCAGGTCGTCGAGGATGTGGACAGCGCCCCGGTGGCCGAGCAGGGCCCGTTGATCGAATCCCATCCCCGCTTTCCACGCCGGGTGAACGCCGGCTTCATGCAGATCGTCGACCGCGGCCGGATCCGGCTGCGGGTCTACGAGCGCGGCGCCGGAGAGACCCTGGCCTGCGGCTCGGGGGCCTGTGCCGCCGCTGTTGCGGGCATACAACGCGGAAATTTGGACAATCGGGTACTGGTGCAGGTACAAGGCGGGGTATTATCGGTATGTTGGCAGGGAGAAGGCCATCCGGTGTGGATGGGCGGCCCGGCCGACACAGTATTCGAAGGGCGCATAACGCTCTCATAGAGTAGATGGAAGACCCCAGACAAGAATCCGAAGAGGTCGAAGAGCAGGTGCGGGTGGCGAGGTTTCTGCTGGACCACCCGGACTTTTTCGTCCATCGCGCGGACTTGCTCAGCCTGTTGAACATTCCGCACCTGCGCGCGGAAGGCACCAGTTCGCTCATCGAGCGCCAGGTGCAGGTGCTGCGCGACAAGCACCGCAGCGAGCGCGAGCAGCTGCAGGCCCTGGTGGAAACCGCGCGCGAAAACGAGCGCGTCGCCAATCGCCTGCACGAGATCGCCCTGGAGCTGATGATCGCCGACGACCTTGACGCGGTGTTCGTCTCCATCCCGCCGTTGGTGCGCGAGCTGTTCCGGGTCGACGCCGTGGTGATCCGCGTCGAGCACGACAAGCTGGCCGGCACCCGCGCCGAGCTGGTCCACCCCAGCGATCCCAGCTTCATCGAATTGCGTTCGCGCGTCACCCACGGCCGCAGCGTGGCGGACAACGGCCTGCCGCCCTCAATCAAGACCAGCCTGTTCGGCGGCGACGCCGCGCGCATGCAATCGGCCATGCTGATCCCGGTCGGCGGCAAGCGCCCCACCGGCGTGCTGACCCTGGCCAGCAACCGCAGGAACCGCTTCGAGCCGGACCAGGGCACCTTTTACCTGGATCGCCTCGGCGAACTGATGGGCGCCGTCCTGCGCCGGCTGCTGAATTAGAAAAGGGCGCCGCCGCCCGCGATCGACGAACCGCAGCCATGCAAGCCGCCGCCCAGGGCCAGCTCGACAAGTTCTTCGAGCACCTGAAATTCGAGCGGCGCCTGTCCCCGCACACCGAAAAAGCATACCGCCAGGACCTCGCGCGACTGCAGTCCTTCTGCGAACGGCGCGAGATCGATCGCTGGACCGCCGTCGATGCGCGCCTCGCCCGCACCTTCCCGGCCGAGCTGCACCAGAAGGGGCTGTCCGCCGCCAGTATCCAGCGCATCCTCTCCGCCGCTCGCGCCCTCTATCGCTTCCTGATCCGCGAGCGCCAGTCCGAGGCCAACCCCTTCCTCGGTATCCAGGCCCCCAAGCAGCAGCGGCGTCTGCCGAAGACCCTGACCGCCGAGCAGGCCACCCTGCTGGTCTCGGTGAAAGGCGACGACCCGCTCGCCGTCCGCGACCGCGCCATCATGGAGCTGTTCTACTCCTCCGGCCTGCGCCTCGCGGAACTGGTGTCGCTGGACGCCGGCGAGATCGACCTGCGCGACAACTCCCTGAGGGTCACCGGCAAGGGCGGCAAGACTCGCGATGTCCCGGTCGGCCGCTACGCCGTGCAGGCCATTAACGACTGGCTCAAGATCCGCGGCCAGCTCGCCAACACCGACGCGCCCGCCCTGTTCGTCAGCAAAAACGGCGCCCGCATCAGCCACCGCTCGGTGCAGCAGCGCATCAAGATGTGGGCCAAACGCCAAGGCGTCGAGCAGCATGTACACCCCCACATGCTCCGCCACAGCTTCGCCAGCCACCTGCTCGAATCCAGCGGCGAGCTGCGCGCCATCCAGGAGCTGCTCGGCCACGCCAACCTCAAGACCACCCAGATCTACACCCACCTCGATTTCCAGCACCTCGCCAAGGTCTACGACCAGGCCCATCCCAAGGCAAGAAAGAAGAAATACCCCAGCTCGACGGATTAACGAGCAGGGTGAGGGCAATGGAATGTAGCCTCGGCACGATACATTTAGTACCCACGCATCCTTGGAATAGGGAAGGGCGTAGACACAACCCGAGCCGAAGCCCCTCACCCCAACCCTCTCCCGGAGGGAGAGGGAGATCGAGGTGCACCCTCTCCCGGAAGGAGAGGGGGCGGTGCTGCAGACAACGGGGTGCTGTTTGCAAACGCCCACACTCTTCCGACCGGTGATCCCCTCTCCCCCAAGGGGGGAGAGGGTAGGGTGAGGGGGACAACAATCAATCAACAACATTGAAATCCCCCACCCAGGCGCCCTAAGCTTCCCATACCCGTCATTTCCGGAGTCCCCGATGCCTGCCCCGAACCAGACCCAACATATCCTCCCTCCGGTATCCCGCTCCCGGTACCTCAAGACCACCGACATTCCCTGGGAAGAAACCGAGGACAAGGGGTTCTGGCTCAAGCGTCTCTATGAGGACAAGAAAACAGGAGAAAAGACCTGGCTCATGCGCGTCGACCCCGGTGCCTACTCCCCGAGCCACAGCCATGAGGAGTTCGAGCAGTTCTACGTCATGGAAGGCGACATCAAGGACGACCACGGCACCATGCAGGCCGGCGACTTCGTCTGCCGCCCGCCGGGCGAGATGCACTGGGCAAGCTCGGACACCGGCGCCCTGGTGCTCCTCGTCTATACGCGCCACGACCCGTAGGTCGGAATTCATTCCGACTCGAAACGGTTGTCGGAATAGATTCCGACCTACAGCGCCTTCTGCCAGATACCAGTGAACCTCCCCGCCGGCGCCATCCCGACCCTTGTCCAATGGGTCTTCCACGCCGCGTTCGCGCTGCTGCTCGTCCAGAGCCTGCGCCACGCCCCCTGGGACTACCTCAAGAACCGCGAAGACAACAACATCCTGTTCGCCGCCACCATCCTGCTATGGCTGATCTGGCAGCTCCGCAGCAACATCCCCGGTACCCGGGCCCTCGAGTTCCACCTGCTGATGGCCACCACCGTAACCCTCATGTTTGGCTGGGCCTTCGCCTTTCTGGCCGTGTGTGTCGCTCAGATCCTCGTCACTGTCCAGGGGACTGCGGAGTGGAGCAGCTACACCGCCATCGTCATCTGCAACGGCGCCATCCCCATCGGCGTCACGCTGGGCGTCTACCAACTTGCCAGGCGCTTCCTCCCGCGGCACTTCTTCGTCTACATCTTCATCTGCTGCTTTCTGGCCGGCGCCCTGGCCATGCTCGCCAGCCGCGCTGGCCGGCATGGCGATGCTGCTGGCCGGCCCGGACTACACCCTGTTCCAGCTGCAGGCCAACGGCTACTTCATCATGCTCATCATCACCATGTTCCCCGAGGCCTTCATCAACGGCGCCATCATGACCATGCTGGTGGTCTTCAGGCCCCACTGGGTCGGCAGCTTCCGCGACCAGCACTACCTGCAAGGCAAGTAGGCCGGGCTTCAGCCCGACAACCCGTCTCAAGCCTTGCTGCCCTCGACAATCTCTCTCAAACTCCCCACCACTGCCTTAAAATCCGGCAGCAACGGATTCTCCGGCCAGGCCTGCTCGAACGATTCGATCAGGCTCTCGTAGTACCAGAGCGTTCCCTCCTTCTCCGGGGTGAACCGGTCCCAGATCCTGTCGCCGACTTTCGCATAGTCGAACAGAATCGACCGCGCGTTGTGAAGCTTGTCCGCGCAGGACACCAGCAGCGACTCGCGCGACTTGTTCTTGATCTTGCTGATGAACGCCTTCTTCCGTTCCCGCCACGGCGCCTTCTTCTGGTGCTCCTCCTCGATGATGGCGTCCGAGCAGTCGCGCACGATCTCGCACACCTTGTCCCCGAAGCGCCGCCGGATTTCCTCCAGGTCGATCTGGTGCCCCTGGTCCTCGATAGCGTCGTGCAGAAGCGCGCCGATGGCCAGGTCCTCTATGTTGTCGAACTGATGGTAAGCGTTCGCCTCCAGCACGATCCCCGCCACCGCCATCAGGTGCGCCATGTACGGCACCGGCACCTGCTTGCGGGTCTGATCGCGATGCAGGTGCCGCGCGAGTTGCAATGCTTCGTCGAACTTCGTCCCCAGCATATCCGGTTAACCCATGTTGTTCGCCGGAATAATCCCCCTCCAGGGAGGCGTTCCCGCGAGTTTCCTAAT
The DNA here is from genome assembly GCA_963731035.1 of uncultured Gammaproteobacteria bacterium. Taxonomy (GTDB): domain Bacteria; phylum Pseudomonadota; class Gammaproteobacteria; order Arenicellales; family JAANXG01; genus JAANXG01. Next base: position 235,195 of record CAVSUY010000028.1, read on the forward strand.
AAATCCCCAGCACCGCCCGCAACGACCGTTCTACTCCAGTCATCTCCTCTCGCGACAGCACCGTCAGTGGTCCTTCGCCGAAGAGGCCGCGATCGATCGCTCGCATCTTGTCCACCATCACGAAGCAAGGCCGCTTGAGCCTGTCCCGGGCAGGCAGCGGGATACGAAGCCTTTCGCTGCCTTCGCCGTGCGACTGGGTGGTAAGCGGTAGCACGAGGATCGTTACACCTCCGGCCCGGGTCAGCCAGTCGGCCTGAACGAGCAGGCAAGGTCGCACCTTGCCCACCTCGCGGCCACGCCAGGGACGGAAGCTGGCCACCCAAACCTCTCCCCGCCGCATCACTCCCACCACTGCTCGTCGGGGTCGATGCCGGCATCTCGCTCTTCCACCTCGATCGATTCCAGCCATTCCTCGAGACCTTCCCCTGCAGCATCGCGATCCTCGTCCTGACCAGCGCGGTCCGAGTACAGGGCACGGGCTTCGCGCGCCATGTCTCCCACGAACCGCGCCCGTTCCAGGCGCTTCAGGTGGCTGGCGATCGCTTCCCGGGCCAGTTCCGAGCGCTTCTTTCCGGCCAGCCGGGCTTCGCGATCGAGCCGCGCTTCCAACTCCTCGGGGAGGCGGATACTGATGTTGCTCATGAGGGCCCTGTGCCTAGAACTCGTAATACATAACGTAATACGTTATGTAATACAGCGAGGCGCAGGAATCAAGGCTTGATTGTCTCTCCCGCAGAAAGAGGAGAGGGCCAGGGGAAGGGGAAAGTAAAAACCTAATGCGCCATGAGCACCGGCAGATGGGCATTCGCCAGGATATGCGAGGTGGCACCGCCGAAGATCAACTGCCGCAGCCGGCTGTGGGTGAACGCACCCTTGAGCAGGAGGTCGGCGCCGACCTCGTGGCACTCGGCGAGGATCGCCTCGCCGACGGACCGGCCCTGCATCTGCACGGTCTTCGCCTCGGCCTTGATGCCGTTGCGCACCAGGTGCTCGGCCACCTGATCCGGGCCCGGACCGGGGACGGTGCCGCCTTCGACCGTGAGCACCACCACTTTCTTCGCCCCTGACAGGAACGGCATGCCGAAGCTGATGGTGCGCGCGGTCTCGGTGCTGCCGTTCCAGGCCACCACCACGGTCTCGCCGAGGGTCGCCGGCAGCTCCGTCGAGGCCACCAGCACCGGACGGCCGCTGTCGAACAGGGCCGCCTCGCAGACGGTGTCGCGGTCGACGGTGGACTGGGGCGTGGCAGCCGCGCAGCCGACGACGATCAAGTCGAACAGGCGGGCGTACTCGCCGACGATCCGGCCCTCGATGCCCTCCATGTCGCGCCAGCCCGCGGAGGGACGGTCGGCCGGGGACGTGACATCTCCCAGCGGCAGGCCCTTGTCGGACATGAAGCGCCTGAAGTGTTCCCCGGTACGCTCGGCCACGCGCCGCGCCTCCTCGCCGAGCTCGGTCAGCAGCTCGCCGGGAATGGTGATGCCTTCCCCGGAGACGATCGGCGGCGGCTGCCGCACGTACAGCCCTTCGACAT